>JAKFWC010000019.1 GCA_021732975.1 Planctomycetaceae bacterium
TACCGCTCGATGAGGGCATTGCGGAGTCGCTGGTCACTGGTATCGCGTTTGAAGGCGGTCCACAGTTCACCAATATCTTCCAGGACTTTCGTCACCATCCATCCCTCCGTGGAGAGTCCATTCATCGCGTCATGATCCGATGCCGGCACTCATCGGATTGTTATGCATCGACAGAGTTCACTTCTGCCGACGCCATCCCCCGCGCAAAGTCGTTCTGCGCGGCTTCTTCCACTAACCATTGGGCTAATCCGCCACAGATCAGCCCCAATCCGTAAAACACACCCATCCGCACGAGGCCCGTCGCGATGACGGATTCGAGCGGAAAGCCCATCAACGCCCCTTCGGCCGCCGTCGACCCGAAGGCCAGTAACGACAAACGTCCGGCAAATTGACGAACCATCTCAGTGCTCCCCGCATCCTTGTGGACCCCAGCGAATGTCGTGCGACAAGCGCTGGGCAATGAAGCGTGGATTACTTATCGGCTCCGGACTTGAGTCCGGTTGAGTCCATCTCCACTAACTCGCGTGATCTTTTCAATCGGCCCGAAAATCACTTTTCTGCGGAAAAACATACACTTTGTCTCAAGCAGCGCGGCGTTCCAACCGGTCCCATAATCGCTTGAAGAATCCACCGGCGGTGGACACGCTCCGCGCGAGTAAGGCATCGGCCCAGGCCCGCACGCCGCGCGATGCGACCGACGACGGAGCCAAGCTGAAAAACGGTGTGCGTTGTGTAACTGAATAGGCGACCACGGGATCGTCCGCGATGGAAACCGCCAGCCCCAAGGGAGCGTGGAGGAACGATCGTGCGGTCAGTTCAATCCGCTCACCGATCTTCGTGGCGAGCTCTGCGTGACAACGGTTAATCACGAGACTGAGTTCTGCACCGCGAGGGTCGTGCAGCGATTTGATGGTGGCATACGCTTCGGCAATCGCGGTCGGTTCCGGCGTCGCGACCACAAACACAGAGTCCGCTGCCGCGGCAAACGGTCGGACATACGGATGGACGCCGCCGCCGGTGTCGATGATGAGGTAATCGTGTTCGGCTTCGAGTGCATTCAATTGCTGCAACAGCGACTGTTGCACGTGTGTCGGACAAGTGCCCAGATCGGTCAAACCACTTGCACCGGGAATGAGGTGGATGCCCGCGGGGCCATGGAGCACGATGTCGTCGACCTGCCGTGCTCCGGTCACCACGTGCGCGAGATTCCAGTAGCCATTGAGTCCACATAACAATTCGAGATTGCCGAGCCCCCAGCTTCCATCGAGAATCGCGACCCGCTGTTCGCGCTGGGCCAGGGCGACGGCGAGATTGAGCGCGAGGACGCTTTTGCCCACGCCCCCTTTGCCGCTGGTGATCGCGATGGTGTGGCAGTGCGAAGGGATTGCCGCGGGGCTCGCCGCCTCGTGGCTGCGTTGTTCGATGAGCGACCGCAACGCCCGCGCCTGGTCGCGCTGATTCCGGTCGTTCGCGCTGGGAGCGCGATACACCGGCGGCATCCAGGGTTGCGGCGTCAGGGTCGTCATAAAAACCTCATTTAGCCCCCCGTTGTCTTCAACGGGGGGGACAACTTCATCATCGTGTCGCGGGAATTCCCCCGGTTGCGGACAACCGGGGGCTAAATGGACATCACGTCGCGGAGACCATGCGGTTGCGGTAGTTTGGCCGGTCGATGTTCGACTCCACCGAATCGAGACCGAGAATCAAGCGCGCCATACGGGTCTTCTGGGCCGGCTCGATGTCATCCGGCACGTCCTGGCCCGTGGTCAGGTAACTCACCGGCGTCTTCAACCGACGGGCGACGTTCAACAACGCACCGGCACCCAATGCTTCATCAAGTTTGGTCAATACCAGCGAGGTCAAACCGATCGGCTGGAAGTTCGCGGCGACGGTTTCCAGTGTTTTCAAACTGGATGCGAGACTCAACACGAGGTGAATCTCGTCGACTCGCGCTTCGTCGAGAAACGCTTTCAATTCGCGAATTTGCGGCTCATCTTTGGGACTCCGGCCGGCGGTATCGATGAGCACCAGATCCATCCCCTTCAGTTCGTCCATCGCCTGCCGCATTTCGGCTGGAGTGGTGACGACTTTCATTGGTAGATCAATGATCTCAGCATACGTCCGCAGTTGTTCGACGGCGGCGATGCGGTAGGTATCGACGGTGACGAGACCAATTCGCGCCCCTTCCCGCAGCCGGAAATTCGCGGCGAGTTTCGCCAACGTCGTGGTCTTGCCGACGCCGGTCGGACCAACAAGCGCGACCACCTTGCGGCGGTCTTTGGTCGGGGCAATCGGCGGGGCGATACGGAGTTCCTGTTCGATGATCGCCGACAACAACGCCATCGTCGCGGCGGGATCGGCAAGCTGACTCTTCGACGCATGCTGCTTGGCCCGGCAGACCAGTTCCCGGGCGAGATCATCATCCACTTCAGCATCGAGCAGCGTGGTGTAAAGCTGGAACAATTCCGGCGGGACATCGTGCAGTGATGCGGCCCGGCGATCCCGACCGAGATCGAGAATCATTTTCTGCAAGGTTTCGAGACGTTGCTGCACGGACGAGAAGTCCGACGACGTTGTCGATGGGCGGCGCGAGGGTTCGACAAAGTCGCTGTTGACGGAGGTGATTGGCGGCAGCGGTTTCGGTGTCGAACGCGGTGGGCCTTCAGTCTTGGCTGCAATCCGACTGCGGGCCGCAATCGTCTGACCTTTTGCGGGGGGCAGCGGTGCCGGTGATTTCGCGGACGGTGACGGATGTTTCAGCACCGCGGGCCGCACGGGTTCGTCAACGATGATATCGTTCGGCGACCATTTCGGCGGTACGACGGTGTTCCGCGGCATTGTTATTTCGACGGGGAGTCGCGATGCGGGGGGCGACAACAATGGCGGTGGTGGTGCGAGATCATCATCGTTTGCGCGGCGCGACGGTGACGCAGCGGCGGTCTCGTGGGCCAGCTTCTTTCCCGCCGCCAACAACGGTTTCACGTTGACCTGCGTGCTGGCGGTGATTTCAACTTCGGATTGCTTTCGCGACCACAGCCAACCCCGCCGCTTGTCGATTTGCTTCGTGTGCAGAATAACGGCGTCGGCACCCAACTCTCGCCGGACGAGATCGAGTGCGGCCTGCATGTTCTCAGCTTTGAACGTGTGCACGTCAACACTCATGGGAGGCTCTCCTGCATCATCGCGGTCTCGATCCACGCGGGATCAATTGTTCGCAGCGTAGGAATCATCGGGCGGCCCCTCCAACGGTGGCGGGACGAACGGCCGCCGGTCCTTTGAGGATGGTCAGCGGGACGATGCCGTGGGTTTCGACGGCGGTGTCGCGGGTCACTTCGTTCAAGCTCAGCACGTTCAATTTGGGCAACGTGGCATGCGTGACCTGACGCAATCCGGCACGAATCTGCGGACTGCACAACACCACCATCGGCCGACCGACGCGGGCCAGCTTCTGCAACTGCTTGGCCAGTTCGCCACACACCGCTTCGGTCACCTGCGGCGACAGCTTGACGATGAGGCCCCGTTCGCCGAATTCAATCCCACCGGCAAGCACATCTTCCAGCGCCGGCTCTAACGTGATCACATGCAGAATTCGCTTGGCATCACGTGATTGAGCACAGATCGTGCGGCTCAGCCCGTGGCGAACGTATTCGGTGAGGATGGTCAGATCTTTAGTCTTGTCCGCATATTCGCCGAGGGTTTCCAGGATCGATTCGAGATCGCGAATCGGCACCCGTTCCCGCAACAGGTTGGCGAGCACCATGTGCAATTGAGCCGGCTTCATCAGATCGGGGATCAGTTCCTCGACGACCTTCGGTGACCGTTCTTTCAGGTTATTGAGGAGTTCATGGACCTGTTGCCGGTTCAGCAATTCATCGGAGTGACTGCGGACGACTTCGGTGAGATGCGTAATGATGACCGCGGAGGGTTCCACGACGTTGTAACCCAGCAGTTCGGCCCGTTCGCCGTAAGCCGCTTCGATCCAGCGGGCCGGGCGACCAAACGCGGGTTCGGTGGTTTCGATCCCCGGCAGCGTCCCCGTCACGTTCCCCGTGTCGATCGCGAGCAAAGCTTCGGGATAAATCGTGCCCCAGGCGATGGGGACATCTTTAATCTTGATCTGATAGTTCCGCGGTTCGAGGCGGACGTTATCCCGCACGCGAACCTTGGGCAGAATGATGCCCATTTCCTGGGCGATTTTCGTGCGGATGCGTTTCATCCGGTCGAGCAGATCCCCACCGGATGCAGGGTCGGCGAGGCGGATCAGGCCATAACCTAACTCCAGCTCCATCGCTTCGACCTGGAGTTGTTTCTCGGGAGCGGCTTCCGGTTCCGGTGGGGCGGCCGCAGCGGCCGCTTGCTGTTCCTGTTGGGCCTGGACTTCACGCTGTTGAGACTTGCCGCGGAGCGTCATGGCAATCGTGGCACAACCGCCACCGAGGGCCAGCATCGGGATCATCGGCAATCCAGTGAAGGCGAGAGCCATCACAAAGGCACCAGCCACGAACATGGCTTCAGAACTGCGGAAAATCTGGCCCATCATTTCTTGTGACAGGTTCGATTCGGTCGACGATCGCGTGGTGAGTAAACCGGACGACAACGCGATCAGGAAGCCGGGCACCTGCGAGACCAGACCGTCACCGATGGTGAGTGTCGTGTAAACTTCCGCGGCTTGGGCCAGCGGCATCTTGTGCATCATTACGCCGATGACTAAGCCACCGACGATGTTGATGATCGTGATCACAATGCCCGCGATCGCATCCCCGCTGACGAACTTGCCGGCACCGTCCATCGCCCCGTAGAAGTCGGCTTGTTGCGCGACTTCTGCTCGCCGGGCTTTGGCGATTTCCTGCGTGATGATCCCGGCGTTCAAATCCGCGTCGATCGCCATCTGCTTGCCGGGCATGCCGTCCAAGGCGAATCGAGCAGCCACTTCGCTGATGCGCGTGGCTCCTTTGGTGATCACGATGAACTGAATCAACACGATGATCGCGAACAAGATCAGCCCGACGACCAGTTGACCGCCGGCGACGAACTTCCCAAACGCCTCGATGACTTCGCCCGCAGCACCGGTGCCATCGATATGGGCCCGCGTGAGACACAATCGAGTGGACGCGATATTGAGCACCAGCCGGGCCAGGGTTGTGCCCAGCAGCAGCGACGGAAAGACACTGAATTCCAACGGTTTGGTGACGTAGATGGTCGTCAGCAGAATCACCACCGCGAGCGTGATGTTCGTGGCCAGAAGCAGGTCCAGCACCATCGCCGGCAGAGGCGTAATGATGACGAGCACGCTGAGCACGATCAGGATTGGAAAAACCAATCCCTGGGTCATGGCCCAATAGCTGCGTCCGCTGGTGGCTGATCCGTTCGACATCGTGCTTTCGGCGCGGACCACTCTCGGGAGCTGTCCGGGCAGCTTGGCTGGCTGAATTGAATTCTGAAAAACGGGAGAGGCGGGTTCTTAATGAATCTGCCGAAGCTCGTCCAGAGGGGAAGGCATTTGTGGGAAAGCGGTTGGCAAAAAGAAATTGGGTTCAAGTCGGTCGGAGCGCGCGAATCGGCAGGAACCGCCGCGAAGGGACATAAGGGAGATTCTGTCTTAGCCCCCGGCCATTGACCGGGGGCTAAGACGTGTATCTTGATAGCCACGATTGTTAACATGGGAAACTTCGCTTCATCCTATCCTCCGGAGTTCATCATGGATCTCTCCCGCCGTTCGCTGGTCACGTCCGCTTTCGCTGCGGGGATGGCCGGTCCGTGGGGATTGCCCGCCGCATTGGGTCAACCTGCCGCCGCACCGACGGGTAAGAAGTACGCATTTAAGAAGTCCATCAATCTCTGGGCATTTCCGTATCCCCAGCAGATGTCATTAGAAGACTGCCTGAAGCTCGCCAAAGCGGCGGGCTTTGATGGCATCGAACTCAACTACGATCTCGACAGTGATCTTTCCCCAAAATCTGGAACTGCCGAGTTTACGCAGATTCGCAAAATGGCCGACAAGATCGGCATCGCCATCAGCGGCATGTGTTCGTTCCTCTTCTGGCCGTACCCGCTCACCGCGAATGACCCGGCCCGCGCGGCCAGGGGATTGGAACTCGCCGGGAAGATCGCCCAAGCGGCGCACGACCTCGGCACGGAAAACGTCCTCGTCGTCCCCGGAGCGGTCCACATTCCGTGGCGGACCGATTACGACCCGGTCCCAAACGATGTCTGCGAGAAACGCGCGAAAGCCGCCATCCGGCAACTCATCCCGCAGGCCGAGAAGCTGAAGGTCCACCTCAACATGGAAAACATCTTCTTCAACGGCTTCCTGATGACGCCGATGGAGATGAACGCCTTCGTCGATTCCTTCCAGAGCAAATACGTCCACGTCCACTTCGACACCGGCAACATCATGGAATACCAGTTCCCAGAGCACTGGATTCCCATCCTCGGCAAGCGGATCCGCAACGTGCATCTGAAGGAGTACACGAAGAAGGGAGCCGACCATTCGCTGGAAGCCTTCCGCCCGCTCCTCGATGGCACCACCAACTGGCCCGCCGTCCTCGAAGCCTTCGACCAGATCGGCTACCGCGGTTACCTTACCTTCGAGTACTTTCATCCCTATCAACACTGGCCGGAAGCGCTGGTGTACCAAACGGGAGATTCGCTGGATCGGATGCTGGGAAGGAAGTAGTCGGCAATGCTTCCCTGTTTTCCGCCAACCCAACCGCAGGAGATGCCGGAGTTTTTGTTTTCGGACAACCTTCCCTCCCCTGTTTGGTACCACTGGCGAGGAGCACTCCCACTGTCACGAACCTCACGCGGGGAATAATTTGCAGCAGTCGTTGTTCGCGCTCCTGCTCGGACGAGGTCGACATCGCGAAAACTGGTTTTGACACGATTTCGCGATCTCACTACAGTCCCCCCGCGCGACAACCCCACGGATGGGACGGTCGCCCCGTCGACGGAGAACGATTCTTCCACGATGGCCGGTTTCACCATGGAAGGCGACCTGTGAACGCGATCCCGCGCGTGTTACTGATTGACGGTTCCGCGGACACCGAAGCGGTGGTGCGGGCCGTGCTGGAACCTCGCGGCATGCGGGTGGCCCGGACGCGCTCTCACGGTGCGGAAACGCATTCGACTGATACCGCGCCCGATGTGGTCGTGCTCGATCTCGATGAGATCGCGACTTCGACTGAAGACACCTGGAGCGAGACGCACCAGGTGTTGCTCGGGTCCACGCGCGTCGAAGTGTGCCAACCGCACGTGCGGTTTCTCGAAAAACCGTTCCAGTTTCCGGAACTGATTCAGGTGCTGGAAGATTTGTTGTCGGCATCTCGCGCCGCGTGAATTTTCTGCTCACAAGCCCGAAGCGCAAGCGCCGGGTACTTCGATTGAAAGAACCCGGCGCTCGCGCTTCGGGCTCGTTAGATCGCGCTCATGTCGATCGCGATTTATATCGTCGCGCGATCCCCAGCACGAACAGATTGCCGAAGTGCATCACGCCCAGAGTCGTGAGCACGATTCCAATCTTGTGACTGAGCAATTCGCTGCTGTCCAGCCAGCCCACCACGCGGATGCCGCTGCGAAGAGTGAGGGTCACGAACGCGATGTTGGTGAGATAGAAACCCACGAGCAGCATCTGATTCACAGCATCCGCGGCTCGCTCGTTGCCTAGACAATCGATCAGAAACGGTCGCCCATGCCAGAACAGCGTCCGCCCCACGAGGACGGTAATCACCCCGCTGACGGCCAGATACGCGGCGTATGTCCATGCGAGGGGGGACATGATGGTAGCCGATGGCTAATGGTTTATGGTCGATGGACCGAGAACATGGAGTGTTGGTTGACGATATCTGATGAAGAAGGCTTCTCGTTCCATGAGCCATTCACCATCAATCAGCTTCATGCCGGGTCTACAAACTCCGTCACCGGCGTTCGCGCCGCGGCGAGTTCCGACATCGTGCTGCGGCGGAGATGGATTTGTCGGCGATGTTCATTTCCCTGCCGGACGGACGAGAAGACCGCAAGGATGATGAAGTGCATCGCACCGATAACGACGAGAATCGTGCCGACTTTCGCACTGATCAGCTCAATGCCCCCTTGCGCATCGTTGACATGGTTTTCGCTCTTCAAGGCGAAACAGATGACGCCGAGGTTGACGAGATAAAACCCGACAACCAGCAAGTGAGAGAGCGCTTCGGAAAGCTCTTTGTTTTCGTCGTACCCTTCGGTCAGAAAAACGTGGCCGTGTGTTCTCAAGGTCCGGGCGACCCAAACGGTGATGCCGACACAGATCGCGAGGTACAGCAGATAGGCAGTAGTCATGGTCATGATGGATAGCTCCTGTGCGGACGTTGGTTCGTTGTGGTGACAAGGATGGAACCGCACCTCCTGAAAATGATTAACCACACAATTTCCCCCATCGCGCTTGCCGCTGCGCAGAATCCCGCAGCGCCCTCCAAACAACCCGCTCTTCGGGTGATCCGACACGACATCGGTTTCGTTTTGACTGAGGATCGTTCATGATTGTCCGCGGTCTAACCCCGTGGAGTTATCGACACCTTGACTGTTCCCGTCACACCACAGCCCCCACCCTCGGCGCTGTATCGGTCGCTGCTCCCGGATCGCATCGTGACAACGGCGGAACAGTTGACCCGCCGGATTGCCGAACGCTTTCCGCAATCGAGCCTCGTCGCCGTTTCGCGCGAGTTGAAGCAAGTTGCCGATGAAGCGGTGACGCGGACGCAGCGGATTCGGCAGCCGAACTACTGGATCCGCAGCATCGTGGCGGGACTCCTTGCCATGCTGTTGGGGATCATCCTCACCGCGTTTCTCTCGGTGCAGTGGAAAGAGGCCGACAACGCGGAGTTGTTTGTCTTCGAGCACTTCATTCAATCGCTGGAGGCTGGGTTAGGCAGCCTGGTCTTTCTGGGTGCGGCGATTGCCTTTCTGATCTCCGTGGAAAAACGTTGGAAGCGCGAGCGGTTGCTCTCGGCATTGCGGGAGCTGCGGGCGTTAGCCCACGTGGTCGACATGCACCAGCTCACCAAAGACCCGCAAAGTCTGACGCAATGTCGCCCGACACAATCGTCACCGCAGCGGACGATGACCACGTTTGAGCTTGGCCGGTATCTCGATTACTGCACCGAGATGCTGTCGGTGATTGGCAAGATCGCCGCCATCTATGTGCAGGAATTCCCGGACGCCGACGCCGTCGAAGCCGCGGATGAACTCACGCGACTCACCAACGACCTCGCCCGCCACATCTGGCAGAAGATCATGATCCTCGACCGCGCCGTCGAGAAATGACCAGTGCGATCTCGTTCGATCCTCGCTCCCAAGCTCTGCTTGAGAACGAGATCGCAATTGTCAACACAACTCGATCTTCGCGCCGCCGCCGTTCTCGTTTACAACCCCCCCCTTGATTGCGAGAACGGACTCTCGCGCACTCGGTCAGGGAGGGGAAGCATGCCGACCGGATTTCGTCTGCCAATGGTCCTGCCATGCGCGGGTTTGGCAATCACGCTGGGAGTGAATCTCACAGCGGGGATCGCCGCGGAATCCCCTTGCCCTGCTCCCATTGCCACCTGTGGTTTTCCAGCGCCCGCGCGGCACCCCGAAACCATCGCAACGTACTTTCACACCAGCGGCGCGGTGACGTTGTCCACATATGACGCCGAGTGCGCCGCTCCCATCGCCACCTGTATTCAACCGGCGGCGTACATTGCGCCCTTGCCGGTAACGCGGCTGTCCTGGCGTACTGAGCGTCAGCCTGCCCTCTCTGAAGTCCTGCAACGCTGGTCCGCGGCGTCGAACACGCACGCCACATGGACGGCGACCGAAAAAAACTGGTTGGCCCGTCGCCATCAACCGTGGCTGTCGGCCGTCGCGCTGGATGCCGTCGTCCGGCTGGCATCCTCAGTGAAGGCTGCGGACTTGGCGAACGACTTCACCTGGACGCAAGAATTCACAGAGGACGATGTCACTATTCTTCGAGCCGTACCGACTGATGAAACACAGCGGCTCTTCTGTCCCCAACTTCGAGTGGAACTCGATGCCGTGTCTCATGCTTTGACGGCCATCGATGTCGCCGACCGCGCCGGGACATGGCGACCGATCGACCTCCCGTGGGCGGTGCTGCCGAAACCCTCGCGCGGGGTGGATGCAATTGTCCTGACGAGCAATCAAATCGAGATTGAACTCACCGGCAGCGTCACGATCACCGAATTGGCGGAAGTCCCGCCGTCGCCGGTCAGCGCTCCGACCATCCGTTTCGCCGCCGACCGCGTTGAATTCAACGCCCCGCGCTGACGCAAACCCGACCCATCGCGATTTTCGAGCCGTCTTAGCCCCCGGTCCATGACCGGGGGTTTTGCATTTCCCATCCCCGACGATAACTGATTGACGGTTCGGCACAGCGCGATACGCTGATGTCGTTGTGTTGTAATCCTCCTACAGACTTCCAGGAGACGACCCCATGACCGGACGAATCGCTGTTGCTGTGATGATGTGCCTGATGCCGGGCTCGATGCTTTGGGGCGATGACACTCAGGCCGTGCAAATCCGGGAGCTCACGGAAAAGGTTCAGAAACTCGAAGATCGTGTGAAGCAATTGGAGCAATTGCTGCGGCCCACGCAGGACGCCGAACGGGCGAAAGGTCGGGCCGCGAGTTTGCGTCCGAAATTTGAAGCCCGCATCGCGCAGGACCAGAAGACCTACAATGCCATCGAACGGCAGGAAATCGAATCGCTCTACCAGGTTGCGAATCGACAGTTCAACACCCCGGAAGCCCAGGAAAGCCTGAAAAAACTGATCGAAAAGTACTCCCAAGCCAATCGCACCGGCTGTGCGCTGCTGTATCTCGGCCAGATGAGTTCGGGAGACGAGAAGGAACAATATCTCACGCGGGCCATCAAGGACTTCGGCGATTGCTGGTACGGCGACGGCGTCCAGGTCGCCAGCTATGCGCGCTTCCACCTCGCCGCCCACTACCAGCAAACCGGCAAAACCGCCGAGGCTACTACCCTGCTCGACACGATCCGAAAGGAATACCCCGACGCCATCGACCATAAGGGGATCTTGCTGACGGAGTTGATGCCGAAGTGATGGCTCCCCGATGCGCAACATCGCTTTCCGATCCGCCGCGGTGGTGATCGTGCTGATGCTGGCCGCGCTGGTGGCATGGGTGGGCGTATTGTGGTCCACGCAGCGGCAGTGGCTTGTGCTGCAACGTCATCAGATGACAACCATCAAACGGCTGGGAGAATTCCCGCCGCCCGGGTGGGACTCGGGCGCCTGGAAAAACGCGCTCGTCACACCGTACAACGTGTGGGGGAACGTCACCTATCACCCCAATTATTCGCACATCAGCAACGAAGAAATGCGCTTACTCCAATCGCACCTCGATGAAATCGTTGCCGAGACGACGGCGGAGAACAGCTTCGACAGCGTCGACCGCGTCTTCCAACTCCTGTTGCAACGCGGCCGGAAGCGGATTTCATCACCGGTTACCGCGAGGAGTTTCGTGACTATGGTCAGCGAGCACCGTAGTTACGAAATGCTTGAATCCGGCAGCCGTTCCGTGTTTCGCTGCCAATCCTGCGGGATGCCATCCTCTCCGACGGCGAGGGCGATGATGCCGCCGATAATGGCGCAGTTGGTATCGATATCGCCGTGGACTTTGATCGCGGTCCACATCGCCTCGACATAGTTGTCGAGATGCCGCGTCGCCGTCCACAAACAGAAGGGCACCGTGTCCATCGCCGTGACGTTCGTCCCATCGCCGAGTAGATTCGCGGCATCGAACTCCCAATCATCCAATGGAACACGGGTCGCCAGTTCGATGCCTTGATAAACTTTCCCCCGTGGGGTCAGGGCAAGCGCTGCGTGCAGCAATTCACTCGTCGGTGATGTCCGCCCCGACTGGTTCCATTGCCATGCCCATCCTGCGGCGACAGCAATCGCAATGGCTCCCGCGATTCCCTCGGGATGGGCGTGGGTGACCTCGGCGGAAGCGGCCGCTTCAGCGGCGGCACGGGACAAATCATCGGCGAAGTAACCCCCAATGGGAGCGACGCGCATTGCTCCGCCATTGCCGAACGAACCGGAACCGCGAAATAACTCGGTCACTTCAACTTGCCAATCGGCACCGCGGTGAATGGCACGCAACAAGTCATGCTGTGCGGGACCGTAGCCCCGGTTCGGTTCGTCCATGTACCGGGCTGCGAACAGCTTCGCAAGCGCATCCTGTTCAATCTGCCCGTGTTGTTCCAGCACCTCGACAATGCTGAGCGCCATCGCCGTATCGTCGGTCCAGCGCCATGTTCCTTCCGGAACAATCCGCTGTGTCAGACAGGCGTCGCGGACCCATGGCGAGAAGAACCGTTCGCCCAATGCGTCCCCGACGGAAAGGCCGCGCAAGGATAACTTCACTCGGCCCATTCGTGCCGAATGATCGACGGGAAGAGTCATGGTGGCCATCCTGACAACCGGATGAAGTATCCGATTCTGTGTGCCACGGCCGTGTCGGCCATGTGATTTTGCAGAGCGATTTGCCACTTTGCACGGCCGACACGGCCGTGGCACACAATCAATCGACAGGTAGCGAACCCCGCTCCCTAAAACTTTTGCCCCTGCTGCAGATCGTTCTGCGTGAGGGTGAGGACTTCCGGCCCGGTTTCCGTCATCGCGGTGTGGATGCAGTTCGTCATCTGAAAATATCCCAACCGACAGAAACTAAGGAGCTCTGCGAAGCGTGACGATTTGGTGTGAACCTTCCACGAGCATCACCTCGGAGTCCGCAGGAACGGGTTCCCGGAACTGATCGATTGTGCCGGAGGGCCATCTGACCGTGATCTCCGTGATTTGGGATGCATCGCCTAAGCCGAAGATCAGCATGCGTTCGTTGCTGACGGCAAAACCGTCGCCACCGATGAGCTGTTGTGACCACGTTTCCTTGTTCGCCGTGATCCGAACAGTGGCACCAACGGCTTCGCGTTCCGAGACAACACCCCGCAGCCTGACTTTGAGGAAATGGCCGTGTTCCTGGCTGTCATTCACGAGGAGGGCGAACGGGGCATCGACGTGCGTCACTGCCAAATCGGCCAAGCCGTCGCGATTCAGATCGAGACGAGCCACGGCGCGACCCAGCCAGTTTTTCATGAAATAGGGTCCGAGGCTTTTCGGTTCACGGAGCGAAAAGCGGGCGTTCCCCTGGTTCTGAAAATACTGCTGCGGCATCTGGTATGGTTGTGAAGTCGGAAAGAGATCGCCATTGGCGACGAACAAGTCTTCATGACCATCGAGATCACCATCCAGGAACTGCGTTCCCCAGCCCATCATGGCAAATCCTGGTTGCGCAAGGCCGGATTCCCGGATCGCGTCCTGGAAAACTTCGCCCGTCTGTTGGAGATAGAGGATCTTGACCTCGCGCGTGAAGTTCGTGACAAACAGATCGGGCAGTCCGTCACGGTTAGGGTCTCCCGCCGCAACGCCCATGGCTGAAGTGGCATTTCCTGAAGCATCATAAGCCACACCGGTCAGCACTCCCTGTTCGACGAATCGCAACGGCTGCCCCGCTTGGGCGACTTGATTGACGAAATAGAAACTGGCGGTGGTATCATTGGCGACAAAGACATTGAGCCTTCCGTTGCCGCTGAAATCCGCCAGAACGACCGCCATGCCTTTGCCATCCGGTGCGACAACCCCAGACTCTTCGGTGAGATCGGCGAAGCTCCCATCACCTCGATTCTGGTAGACCCGATCCTGCGCGGCGGGAAACAGCGTGGGGCTGCATTGCACCGGAACGCTGTTTTGTATGGCGTGAAAACAGCGTCGAGTGAAAACATCAGGCCCACTCAAGTAGTTGACGACGTAGAGATCAGCCAAGCCGTCTTGATTCAGATCACCGAGCGCGGCACTGGCCGTCCAGTCATTCCCTGCGATGCCGGCCGTTTCCGTCGCGTCATAAAAGGTGCCGTCACCTTTGTTCAGCCACAACCGGTTCGCGCCGATATTTCCCACAAAGACATCCTGGAAGCCGTCCGCATTGATGTCACCAACGCTTGCCGATTGACTGAGCCCGCTTTCCACAAGCCCGGCAAGCGATGTCACGTCTTCAAAACGCTTGCCATCCACATTGCGAAAGAGGCGGTCGAGCTCCGATGTCTGTCGATGGTCAACAGGCCAATGGCACCCCTGCGTGAGATAGAGATCCGGCCATCCGTCGGCGTCGAAATCAAGCACACCGATTCCGCCGCCGCTCAACTCAAACATATAGGCGATGCCCAAGGATGGATCCGCTCCGTTATGGAAGCTGAAATTCACACCCAAGGAGGCCGCTCGATCCTCGAAGCGCGTACTGGAGCGACGACGCGTTGGCACCGCCGGCAACTCGCTCTTCTTCGCGATCACCAACCAATTGGGAGATGGATATTCCGATGATGAAATGTTCCAGTCGTCCTGTTCGTCAATGACACAGAGCGGCATCTCCGGAGACACTTTGGGGATGAAGCGGTTCACGAGGTCTTTCGCCTGCGCATCACCGGGAAACAGCGCAGCCGCTTCGAGCGCCCAGCCCAAGGCTTCCCATCTCTTTTGCAGGACATCCGCCAGTTCGGCCGCCTCGATGAAATGGTCGCGCGTCGACGGTGGTGCACTGAGCACGGCTTCGAATCGTTGGAGCAGATTTGCGCGATGAGCAAACGCCTCGGCACGTTTGATGGCGCCCACAGAGCGGAATTGCTGTGCCAGTTCATAGAACGCCAGGCGATGGCAAGGATCCAGTTCGCACGCCCGCAACCAGCAGTGAATGGCACCGGGATGATCGCCGTTCCGCTTCGCAAACAAACCGCGAACAACCCACACCAGGGGGTGCAGTTCTGCCGTGCTGGTGAGCGAGCGATTCCAATTCAGGAACTCGCTGTCGTGTCCGGACATCAGCAAGACCCAGCCGCGACGGGCCTGTGCTTCGGCCAGTTCCGGGTCTCGGGCGAGGATGGCCTCCAACAGCCCCAGCACAGGTGTCAAGTCCGGGTAGACCTGTTCGAGCGTGACTTGCCCGAGAAGGGGCAGAGGATCCTTCGGCGTCCCCCGTCGGCACACATCCAGGTAAAAGTCATCGCCCCCCGTTAAGCGGCCGTTGCTGTCGGGGCGGCCTGTCGTCATCAGATATTCCCGACGAAAGTCACCCTGTCGATACAACGCCAGGAGATGCGGCTGTGCCTCGAAATACCGGTTTTCCAGCCGTAAAATCATCGCCAGGTTGTGGTGGGCGTCGTGATGCTCCGGAGCGCGATCGAGCACGCTCCGCAACGCCGCCTCTGCTTCACGAACCCGCCCCGTATCCAACAGGCAGTCTGCATATTGGTAAAGCTGGTCGGTCGTCGCATTTGCCGCCGGGCGTTGGTCGCAAGACTGGCGCTGATAGTTGAGTTGCGATCGCTTCAACCGCGCTGCGGCGCGGGCCACCAGCAGCATGGCCGCGTCTTTTTCAGAGCCACCGTTAGCCACTTTCCATGCCACGGCCCCAGCTTCGTCAAATCGCTCTTCGGCGAGCAATTGTGATGCTTCCCGGAGTGAACGGGCGGCAGCACTTTCCCGGTTGACCATCATCGAGAACGCGACGCAGAGCATCATGATCACGGCGGCAGCAGCGATGACGAACCAGCGCATCGAAGGCGACACAGACATGGAACAGTGAACTCCGCGAATTCTAGCGAACGATCTTACGAGCCTCCGTTAACATGCGTCATGCCGCTCAAGAGACGAACACCATTTTCTCTTCTCGGCAACGACAAGATCCATGTGCGATGTGAAGCGTCGTAACGCGCTTCTTCGTCGAATAACTCTCGAGGATGCGTTGCAGCGCATCCTCTCCCTAAAACTTATGCCCCTGTTGCGGGCCGTTTTGAGTGAGGGTGAGGACTTCCGGGCCGGTTTCGGTCATCAGGATGGTGTGCTCGAACTGGGCGGACATCGCGAGGTCGAGGGTGCGGACGGTCCAGTTGTCGCGGCTGTCGACGAACGTCCGCCATGTCCCGGCGTTGATCATCGGCTCGATGGTAAAGCACATCCCCGGTTCGAGGATTTCCTGCGAGGCTCCCACACGGGGGCAGTAATGCGGGATGCCCGGTTCCTGGTGGAATTCGCGGCCGATGCCGTGGCCCTGATACTCGCGGACGACTTCAAACCCGCGGGCTTTGGCGAAGCGTTCGATCGCCTTGCCGATGTCGCACACGCGGCTGAAAGGCTGGGCGACATTGATGCCGATCCACATCGAATCGTGTGCGGCCTGCACCAGCCGCTTCGTTTCCGGACCGGCATCACCGAGGATGAACGTCTCGGATGAATCGCCATACCAGCCGTGGACGACGGTCGTCAGATCGATGTTGACGATGTCCCCCTGTCGCAGCGGCGTGGTGTCGGGAATGCCGTGGCAGACGACTTCGTTTACGCTGGTGCAGATGGTGCGGGGATAGCCCTTGTATCCCAGGCACGCCGGTGTGTGGCCGTGATCGGTGGTGTACTCATAGACCATCCGGTCAATTTCCAGCGTGGTGATGCCCGGCTGCATGTGCGACCGGACGAAATCCATGAGCTGAGCATTGAACCGACTGGCTTCGCGGAGGCCCTCGCACTCCTCATCAAAATACAACGGAATCTTCCGCCGTGCTTTTTTCTTCACCGCCACAATGCTCGCCCTGCTCTATGATCTACGCGCGTGTCAGCAACCTGGCGACGCGGAATGAATTTGTGGGAAAACGTCAACCCATTAGTTTGATTCGTCTCGCATAGCAACGCAAGCCCGAGATGAACGATGGCGTAACACGACAACCCACATCACGTTGCGGTTTTTCGCCCCGTGCTGATTCCACCGGGTGTCACTAAAGACACCTGCGCGGGGCTCGAAACTGCAAGCGTCAATCGAGGCCCGGAATGGCTTGAGCGGGTTTGGCTTTGGTCATTCGCCGGGCGCGTTGACGGGACGTTTCTTCGCCATTGCTCACTTTGACTCGCTTGCCATTCGCCGTTGTCGGGGCGGACATCGTCGGTTCTGGACTGCCGTCGAGCTCGTCGCCCGGTTGGAGACTTGCCAGGCGTTCCAACCCACGAGTGATGTATTGCTCGGAGAGATCGAAACCGAGATAGTCGCGGCCGAGTTTTTTCGCGACGGCAAGGGTGGTCGCGCTGCCGCTGAAGGGGTCGAGCACCAACTCACCCGGGTTGGAACACGTACGGATGATGCGTCCCAGCAGTTGTTCTGGCATCTGGCAGCCGTGAAAGCCTTCGCGTTCTTTGAACGTCCCGGCGACGCGAGGGAAATACCACGTGTCTTCCACGGGTGTGAAGCGGTCCGCGAGGTCTTGCGGACGGAGCACCCAGGTGGAGGCTCCCGGGGATGGCAATCCCTGGGCTTTGGTGGGCTCGATGATCCATGTATCGTCCGGCAGTCGCCCGGTGGGGTTGGCGCGTTTGTCGGCGTAGACCAGTTGTCGCGCGGACGGGATGCGGTTGTCGAGATCGTCACCGCGGAACGTGAACTGCTTTTCGTTCTTCACGAAGTAGAACAGGTGGGCATGGCTGCGGGTGAATTTGCTTTTGCAGTTCACGCCGAAGGTGTAGTACCACACCACCCAACTGCGGCAGCGGAAACCGACTTCGCGCTGGGCGATGACTTTCAATTCCGCGGCGTATTCATCGCCGATTGCCAGCCAGAACGTGCCGTCGTCTTTTAAAGCCCGGTGGACGCCACTGATCCATTGCTTGCACCACCCGAGGTACGTTTCGGGGTCCATGCCGTCGTCGTAGACATCGTAGTCGTAACCGATGTTGAACGGCGGGTCGGCGAACGCGAGATCGACACTACCCGGTTCCAGCTTCTGGAGCGCGTCGACGCAGTCGTGGTGGTAGATCGCGTTCCGGGGGAAGGCTTCGGCCATGACAACGCATTCCGTGCGGAGAGAAAACGATTCATTCGGCCCTAGTGTACCGAGTTGTCACCCCGAGCGCAAACCCACAGGCCACATCAATGACCTCTCTCGTTGTGCGCGCAATTGTACTCGGCGTTTCTTACAGCCGTTGACCCTCGAAGTCATTTCCAGCCAGACGACGTACAATTTCGATCTGAAAGCGAACGGACGTTGATCATTCGCGATTTCACAATCTCCCCGGAAGTCCAGACCTTCTTATGCCTGGGTCTCTGTTTTTCCTGCCGTGCCGCTCACGCCCCCCAGTCTTCCCTAAAAACATCGATCTGACTCTCTGAAGCCGGTTTGCCGTTTGAGCGGTCGTCGGCTCGCGGTACACTCACTTCACATCAACACAATCTGGTGTATGCTCATGGAAGCGGGGATGACCCCGCTCCTCCCGTCGATCGTTTTTTGACGATGTCCTTTCTATTCGATTCAGTGAGACCAGTATGACTCGGGATCATCTCTTCCGATGTGGTGGTGTGCTAGCGGTCGTGTTCGTTCTGGCCACGGCTGGGGCAGGCTTCGCCGCAACCGAGGACGAAATCGAAACGGCCCGCGTGAAAGGGATGGACTACCTCAAATCGCAACAGCTCACCGATGGGAGTTGGGAGTTCTCCGGCTACAAGACCGGCATCACCGCGCTCGCCACGTTGTCGCTCATTGAGAATGGTATGCCCGTCACCGATCCCGTGATCGACAAGGGTTATCGCTTCGTCAAACGGCAATCGAGCGATGTCAAGAACACCTACGAAGTCGCGCTCAGCGTCTTACTGCTGGCGCGAGTGGGAGATCGTTTGGATCGGTCCACGATTCGGTTGCTCGGGGCGCGTCTGCTCGCCGGTCAGAACAAAGGGGGCGGCTGGGGTTATGCCTGCCCCGCGGTTGATGCTTCGGTCCTCAACAATTTGAAGAAGCTCGAACGGTCGGACGGTTTGGGCGATAACAGTTGCACGCAGTTCGGCGTGCTGGGATTGTGGGTCGCATCCCGGTATGGCGTGCCGATTGAAACCGCAATGGCGGAAGTCGCAAACCGTTTCATCGACGGTCAAAATGCCGATGGCGGCTGGTCGTACACGCCCAGTTCCAAAGAGAAAGCCGAGCCAACCAAGGACTCGATGACCTGTGCTGGTCTGTTTTCCCTGACGGTGGCCCGCGCGACACGCATTCGCCAGCAGCAGAAGGAAACGTCGGGCAACGCCGCGGAGCGGGGCGGCGAAAAAGCCACCCTGTTATCCGATCCGGCCTACTCCAAAGGCTTCACCAAGGTCGGCGAGTTCGCCAAAAACCTCGGCCCAGGTACGCCGCGGTATGTGATGTGGTCGATGGAGCGTCTCGGCGTGCTCCTCGGTTTGGAGAAGCTCGGTGAGACCGATTGGTTTGCCCGCGGCGCGGACGGTTTGATCAAAACGCAGAACGCCGACGGTTCGTGGAGTTCCGGAAAAGAAGTCGTCAGCGATACGGCGTTCTCGATTCTGTTCCTCCGCAAAGCCAACCTGGGTAGCGATATTTCGCGATTGCTGGACGGTGCGCCCGACAAACAATTTGCCATTCAATCCAGTGGCAATATGGAGCGCTACGACACGCTGGCAGAAGCCATCAAGGCGGCGAAACCCGGCGATCAGATCCGCATCGAGGGCAACGGTCCGTTCAAGATCGGACACCAACTGCTCGATAAGGACATCACCATTTCCGCGGGTTCGGGCTACGATCCCGTGCTGGAATTTCAGATCGGCTTGAATCCGGACGGAGTCCGCTACCGGGCGGATAAAGACATCGACGGTCGCCACATGTTCAAGGTCACCGCCGGGACCGCCACGCTGGAAGGGTTACGGATACAAATGGATCCGCCGGTCTCCAGCACCCCCTTGCCGTGGAAAGCCGTGTGGGTCACCGGCGGCACGCTGCGGCTGCTCAACTGCGTCGTCTCCGAGGGAAACCGCCGCGGCATGGCCGGGTTCAGCGTCAGCGGTCCCGCAACGGTGTATGCCCGCAACTGCTTCTTCGTCGGCGGCCGGACGGCCTCGGAAATCATCGGTGTCAAAGATCCACAGGAAGTCACCTTTGACAACTGTCTCGTTTACTCGAACCTGCTCATCAGCGTGCAGAATGATCCGACGACGAAACTCCCCGCGGATGTCGGTCTGCACGTGATCCACTGCAGCATCCAGGCGCCCGAAGCGTTCCACGCCGCGGGACTCGATGGCAAGTTGGCCATCGAGAGTCTCGAAACGCTTTACAAGTGTGACGCCCTCGGGTTGTCCCTGCTCCCCGCGCTGACAAGCAAAGAGGGTCGTAGTTGGAAGGGGCAGGGTAACATCTATAACCTGACGAACTGGATCGGTGCTGCCGGGAAAAAAGTTGCGAACGTCACCGATTTCAAGACCTTTCAGAAGTTCTGGGGCGAAGGGGAATCGGATGGCAGCAAGACGACCATCGCCTGGATCAACCCGCGGAAGAACGGTGGTTTCGCCCACAACCTGAACCCACAGGACTGGGATATCGCCGAGAAGTCGGAGCTGGCGTTTTCGCTGAGCAAGGCAGGAATCCAGGCACCGACCGTCGGCGCGGGCGACGGTTTCTTCCGCTATCGGGAAGACTTCCGGTACAATCAGTGGAAGCGGGGCATCAACAACCCCCAGCAAGCCGCAGCACCATGACCGAACTCACGTTGCCCCCCCCCACTGCCGCTATGTCTGCAACAGAACCTACAATTCTGTGTGAAGACGGTCCGCTCATCGCGCTGAACAAGCCCGCGGGAATGCTGACCCAGGGCGTCCCCGACGGCCCGGTCCCCACCGTGGAAGCGTGGGTGAAAGCCTACCTCAAACAAAAGTACGCCAAGGCCGGTAACGTCTACCTTGGCATTCCGCATCGTCTTGACCGACCGGTGTCCGGCGTGATTGTCTTCGCGCGGAACTCGAAAGCCGCGGCTCGACTCGCCGAACAATTCCGCCAGCGGACGATGCACAAGGAATACCTCTGTGTGACGGATGGCGTCCCGTTCCCCCCGACCCAGCGACTCGTCCATTGGTTGCTGAAGGATGCTACCCAAGCTCACGTCACTGTGGTGGATGAAGGCACACCGGGCGCGAAGTCGGCGGAGTTGTCCTATGAAGTCCTCGGTTCCGTCAACGGAAAGGCGCTCATTCGCGTGGAGTTACACACCGGACGCATGCATCAAATCCGCGTGCAAATGGGCCATTGCGGCTGTCCCGTGTTGGGCGATCTTCAATATGGGGCGTCCTCCGTCTTCCCCGGTGTCGTCGAGGACGATCAGCGTCGTCCCACTGTCATCGCCCTGCATGCAGCCACGTTGGAACTCTCGCATCCCATCCGTTACGACCGTGTGACACTCCGCGCGCCACTGCCCAAGGCGTGGCAACAATTCGGTTTCCACGACGTATATCCTCACGAGCCGGAAGCGTAAGCGACGGGCCTTCGCATTTCCGCCTTCCGCACGAAAGTCGCAACAAAGAGAGTTGTCCGTCGCTGACGCTCCCGGCTTGTTGTTCTAAGGACGCCCTGCTGCGGTCGGTCGGCTCGTCGGATACAGACAACAATTCGCCGGGCAAATGTCGTGGCTGGGGCCGAATTGTCCGACAGCGGCTCGGTCCTCGCGCTCCGAGAGGCGCTCTTCAATGAGATCGCGAATAGCGCTGAGGAACTGCGGATGACACCCCACGGTACCCGCCCGCACCATCGTGATGCCGAGTTCATGACACAGGTCGGCGGCTTCGTGATCGAGGTCGTACAAGACTTCGATGTGATCGGATAGGAAGCCAACCGGCGCAACGACCGCGGCCTTCCCTCCGTTGGTGTGCAGCGTTTTCAGAGCGTCACCAATGTCCGGTTCGAGCCACGGATCCTGGGGGCGGCCGCTGCGGCTTTGATACACCAACTGCCACCGTGCCGCAGGCCAACCGAGTTCTTCCATCACTAACCGGCAGGTCTCGGTGAGTTGTTGGACATAATTGCAGTTCGTCGACATCGACAGCGGAATGCTGTGCGCCGTGAACAGAATCGTGGCCGCCGCGACTTGATCGGCGGGTAACTGAGCGATGGCTGTTCGTAACCGATCCACATTCGCGGCGATGAACTGCGGATGGTTGTAGAAGACCCGCACTTTGTCGACTTCCGGTGCGCTCGGGCCGACTTCGTCTCGCGCGGCAGCGATGTTCTCGCGATACTGCCGGCATCCCGAATAGCTGCTGTACGCAGAAGTGAAAATTGCCAGCGCGCGACGAATCCCTTGCTGTCCCATCTCCCGCAACGTGTCCGGCAGCAACGGATGCCAGTTGCGATTGCCCCAATAGATCGGCAGCGCGATCCCAGCGGCATCGAGTTCCGTCCGCAACGCCGCGATGAATTCCCGGCACTGCGCGTTAATCGGACTCACCCCGTTGAAGTGAGAATAGTGCTCGGCGACTTCCAGCATCCGTTCCCGCGGTACCGGTTTCCCCCGAAGCACATTTTCCAGAAACGGGATGACATCTTCCCGACGTTCAGGGCCGCCGAAGGACACAATCAACAAGGCATCATACGGAACGGTCGACACAGGCAGAGATCCTCAACGGAGACGAACCGATCATCGCGGACAGGGCACGGCCACGCAACTCGCTCACTTCCGCGAGAAAATGGCGGGAGAATTTTCCACAGAGGACACCTTTCCGATCTACATCGACCGGCAGAGAGCCCCGCCGTCGACGAGGAGGGTAGTGCCGGTGATGTAGCGGCCAGCTTCGGTGGCGAGCAGCAACGCCGGGCCGATGAGTTCTTCTGGTTGCCCCCAGCGTCCGAGCGCGGTTCGCTCGGCGAATTGCGCCTTTTCGGCATCACTGAGGACGCTCATCGGCAGGTCCGTCAGGAACGGTCCCGGCGCGATGCAGTTTACGGTGATGCCATGCGGGCCAAGATCGAGTGCCGCGGCGCGAGCCAGGCCGATGAGCGCCGACTTGGTCGCCGAGTACGCTCCCCGGCCCGCTTTGGAAGCCAGTCCCATGATGGACGAGATGTGAATGATCCGCCCCCACTTCCGGGACTTCATTCCCGGTACCACAGCGCGCGTTAACACCATCCCCGCGGAAAGGTTCAGTTCGACGACTTTGTCCCAGTTGTCATCGGTGATGGCATCCACGGCTTCGGGAACGTTGGTGCCCGCATTGTTGACGAAGATGTCGATGCGACCGAACGCACTGAGCGCGTCTTTGGCGAGCCGCTCCGCGTCCTCCCGTTTCGTGAGATCGGCGACGAACCATTTTCCTTTCGCTTTTGTCCCGTCCAGAATCTGCGGCAACGCGGCTTCCAGCTCCGCCTGCTTACGGCTGCAGATGATGATGTCCGCTCCGGCTTCGGCGAACCCACGGGCCATCGCCAGCCCCAGCCCCTTGCTGCCGCCGGTCACCAATGCCACTTTGCCGGTGAGGTCGAATCGTTGTTCAATCGTCATGTGGTCTTCCTGAAGTATTGATCGATGCCTGGGTTGTAGTCAGCATTTTGCGCCGGCCACGACGATTCAACCACACCGCCCGGTTTTGTCCAGAAAATCGATTCCATGCCAGACTCAGCCGCGGCGAAAAAGTCTCTTGACCCAAGACCACCGTTGCCGACACAATCTCACATGCACGAATATTGATTCTTTGTCGGAGATAGTGCATTGGATTGGCTTGGTCACGATCGCGTTTCACGGCGGACGTTGCTGCATGCGGGAATGCTGGCAGGCGGGGCGTTCGCCGGGCGGTCGCTGTCTGCAGGCGAGGCGCTCTCTGGCGGAACCGCGAAGCAGGTCGTGCTCCTCTTCATGTGGGGCGGGCCGAGCCAGATCGATACGTTCGATCCGAAACCGCACGCGCCGAAGGAAATCCGCGGGCCGTTTGCGACGATTCCGACGAATGTGCCCGGCATTCAGATCAGCGAACACTTTCAGCAACTTGCGGCCCGGTCCGACAAACTCTGCTTCATCCGCTCGATGACGCATGACGACCCGGCCCACCTTTCGAGTGCCCACACGCTGCTCACCGGACAGTTGCCGCCGGTGAATTACAGCGACAACGAACCGCCGAGTGAGCGCGATACGCCGCACATGGGTTCGGTGATGAGTGCCTTGCGACCGGCGGTCGGGGCGTTGCCGTCGAGTGTCGTCATGCCGTGGCAGGTGTTTCATCCGTCCGCACCGGGCGGCCGCGCTCCCGGTCAACACGGCGGCTGGCTCGGTCGGCAGTACGATCCGTTTTACGTCCTGGGCGACCCGAATCTCCCCGATTGGCGCGTTCCCGCGCTGACGCTCATTGATGGACAATCCCCCGAACGGTTGTCCGCCCGGCAACAACTTCTGTCGACTCTCGAAACACAACAACGGCGTCTGGGCGAAACACAACCGGCGCGACGGATCACGCACGAACAATCCCAGGCGTTCGGATTACTCACGTCCGCCGTGGTGCGTGGGGCGTTCGATCTCCAGCAGGAAACCGCCGCGACGCGCGATCGCTATGGCCGCAACATTCACGGTCAATGCGTGCTACTGGCCCGGCGACTGATTGATCACGGCGTCCCCTTCGTTGCGGTGAACTGGCACAACGACGGCCACAACTTCTGGGACACTCACGGCAACAATTTCAACCGCCTGAAGGACGATCTGATTCCACCGTCGGATCGGGCGTTCGCCTCGCTGCTCGACGATTTGTCCGCGTCCGGCAAATTGCAGGATACGCTCGTCATCTGGGCGGGCGAATTCGGCCGCGCTCCGAAGATCAACGGCAGCACCGGCCGCGATCATCACCCGCGGTGCTACACCAGCGTTTTCGCTGGCGGGGGCGTTAAGGGCGGGCAAATCTACGGAAAGAGCGATGAGTTTGCCGCTCTGCCAGCCGACAGCCCGGTGACGCCTCACGATCTTGCCGCGACGGTCTATCATGCCCTCGGTGTCCCCGAAAGCTTGACCCTCCCCGATAGCACGCAACGCCCGCACGCCGTTTATTCGGGACGACCGTTAACCAGCCTGTTCGGCTGACTATCGCGCCCGCATTCATTGCCACGAAACATCTTGCAGGTCTTGCCGCGGGCCCGCCGATGTAATAAGCTGTTTTTGATGCATTTTCGGGGGAGCGGGTGGGATGTTGAATGTCCTCGGGTCGAGCAAACGGCTGTGCAACGGCGTCACGCGCCGCGACTTCCTGGAAGTCGGCGGCAGCAGTCTGACCGGACTGTCGCTGGCGAACATGCTCGCCGCCGATCAATCGAACGCATTTGCGGATCGCTCGTTGCCCGATAACTTCGGCCGCGCGAAACGCTGCATCGTCATCTTTCTCTACGGTTCGCCGAGCCAGCTCGAAACCGTCGATATGAAGCCGAACGCGCCGCTGGAAATTCGCGGCACGATGCAGCCGATTCCGTCGTCGCTGCCGGGGCTCGATGTCTGCGAGCACATGCCGCACATGGCGAAGATGATGGACCGCGTGTCCGTGGTGCGGTCGCTCCATCACGAATACCCCATCCATGGCGTGGCGTGGGCGATGACCGGAACGCCGGTGATCGATGTTAACATGGAGCTCGCCCCGAGCGATCCGAAGCATCACCCGTATTTCGGCTGTGCCGTCGAATACATGGACCGCAAGCAGCGCGGCGGCATGCCGACGTTCCCGCAGAACGTGGCGTTGCCCTTTCCCTTCAGCTCACAACGCACCGGCGAAGTTTATCGAGCCGGTCCATATGCCGCGTTTCTGGGATCGAAGTACAACCCGATCTGGACGGAGTACGACGGCAAAGCGTCGCGGTCGGTGAAGAAAACGCTACGGGATATGGACCTCGACATCTGGGATCCGTACGTCGCCTGCAATGCGGAAAGTCACTTCCGCTTATCATCGACCACGCTGCCGCAGGAATTGACGCTCGATCGGTTGCACCGCCGTCGTAGTCTCGTCGAACAGTTCGATTCGGCCCGCCGGGCGTTTGCGGACTCGGAACGGGTGCAGAGTCTGTCCGAATCGCAGCAGATGGCGTATTCGCTGATTCAATCGCCAAAGGTGGCGGAAGCGCTCGATGTCCGCCGGGAATCGGCCGCGACGCGCGAGTTGTACGGGATGTCGCTCTTCGGACAGGGGTGTCTCGCCGCACGGCGCATGCTCGAAGCCGGCACGCGCCTGGTCAGTGTCTTCTGGGATGAATACGGTCTCGCCGGGGATGCTTGGGATACGCACTGGAATCACTACCCCCGCATGACCGACCAGTTGCTGCCGAGCTTTGACCGCGGTTATTCCGGGTTGATTCTCGATCTGGAACAGCGAGGCATGCTCGAAGACACGCTGGTGGTTTGTCTCAGCGAGCACGGCCGCACGCCGAAGATCAACAGCGCCAAAGGGGGCGGCCGCGATCACTGGTCGCAAGCCTACTCCGCGCTGTTCGCCGGTGGCGGGATTGCCAGAGGCCGGGTGATTGGTGCGACCGACAAGCATGCCGCGGAAGTCACCTCGAATCCCGTCGGTCCGAAAGACGCCCTTGCCACGATGTACCATCTGCTGGGGATCGATCCGCATTCGATCCTGCCCGACCAGACCGGTCGTCCGATCCCGCTGCTCCCCGACAGCACCCGCGTGATCAACGAGATGCTCACCTGACCCGCTTGCGGTTTCGCGCCTCGCAAAGATCGCTTCCCCGTGTCCTCGTGGATACTCTGACACACTCAGCGCGAAACCGCGAAGCGTGGTCGATGCCGACCCATCACACTACGGTTTCGCCCCGGACGGCACGGCGTCCTTCAACCACTGCTGCAACTTGGCACGCATGGCAATCACGCGGTTGGGTTCTTTGTCGGCGAGGTTCTGCTCTTCGCTGATGTCGGTCGCGAGGTTGTACAGGGCGGGCCCTTTCACGGCGGCTTTGGCCTTCTTCTTTTTCGACTTGGCGGTAGCGTTGTCATCATCAGGACCGTCGTTAATCACGAGCTTCCAATCGCCCATGCGGACGGCGGCGGAAGTCGGCGACTTCACGCAGAGAATCGACTCATGCGACGAATGCGCCCCTTCCGTGAGCACCGGCCAGATGTCTTTTCCATCGATCGGTAGTTTCTGTTCGAGTGACCCACCGGCCAGTTTGATGAATGTGGGATACCAGTCGATCACGTGGACCGATTCTTTGATCCGCACGCCGCCGGGGATGTGACCGGGCCAGTTCGCGAAGGCACAGCCACGGACGCCACCTTCGTCGATGGAACCTTTATAACCCTTGAGCGGCGTGTTGTCCGTCGGTGCCGGACCGCCGTTGTCGGAGGAAAAAACAATAAGCGTGTTCTCACGCATCCCCGCCGTTTCCAAGGCCGTGATAATCTGACCAACGGCTTCATCCACCGCGGCGAGCATTCCCGCCAGCTTCTGCTTCGCGCCACTCAATGAGGAATACGGTTCGAGATATTTCTCGGGCACCTGATGTGGTGAGTGAATCCCATTGAACGGCACATACAGAAACAGCGGCTTGATCTTATTCCGCTCGGCAATCAACCGGCACGCTTCCTTCGCCACGAGGTGCGTCGAGTACCCCTCTTCCTTCAGCGGCTTGTCGTCGCGATACCAGTCATCCATGCCGTCGCGGGTATGGTCGAAGTAGTCGATGGCGCCGAAGTAATGGCCGTACTGATGATCGAACCCGCGGGCCGTGGGAAGATACGCCGGGTCGAAATCGCCGAGGTGCCATTTGCCGGTGATCGCCGTTTCATACCCCGCGTCATGCAGCGCATTGGCGAGCGTCCGTTCCTGCAACGGCAGCCCCCATTTCGCCTTGGGTCGCACCACCTGGTAAACCCCGGTCCGCGTCGCATACCGCCCGGTCATCAGCGCCGCCCGCGTGGGCGAACAGACCGGCTGCACGTAATGAGACTCCAGCACCGTCCCCGCCTTCGCCAACCGATCCATCTGCGGCGTCTGTGTCACCTTCCCGCCGTTGAACCCGCAGTCCGCGTAACCGAGATCGTCGACGAGCAGAAAAACAATGTTGGGCTTTGACTCCGCCGCGATGAGCATCGACGGCATGGTCAGCACGGCGATCAGCAGCAAAATCCTTCGCGACATCAGATGCTCCTCACAGATGGGTGGCCCAGACGCTGTCCGCAGCGTCTGGGTTCACAAAGGCTACATCATCACCGACAGAATGGAAATGACCTCGCGTAGGCCCGGACATCCAAAGCGACGCCTTGGGGTGGCTCAGATGGCCACGCCATCTGGGGCGGCGCAGCCGCATAGAGGCATTGCAGAGAGCGGCTGATGAACGGCCAGCCGTCGGGACCGCTTGAGCGATTGTCGCAATGAAACGGGTACCACCGGTTGCCTCAACCGGTGCTGCGTAGCGGCTGGAAGCCTCCAGATACGCCTCCCCCAAATCATAGTTCACCCACGTAATCGGCACGCCGACGGATTTGCGTTCCAGGGACCAGTAAACCGAAGTCCGCGGCCAGTCGACCGCCCGGATAATCAGGCCGGCACTGATCGTCGATCATCTTCCGCGCTATCGAGTCAACCTTGGGCGGGGTGTTTTCGGGGTTGAGACACGATTCTGAGCACTTGAACGCGGTTCGAGAAGCTTCCGACCGCTACGCAGCACCGGTTGAGGCAACCGGTGGTACCCGGCAGATTGGTGCAATGTCTAACTGGCGGTACGATTCACCTTAGTCTTGATGAAAGCACCAGTTTGAATATCTTGGATGGGGCAGGCCATGCGCCAACGGTTGATCGTCACGATATTCACCGTGGTCGCATGCGCATGCGCGTACACGACTTCATCACAGGAACGAGACAAGACCAACGAATCCTCGACGCAGGCTCCTGTTCAGAAACCCGATAGCAGCCGGCGGCGCAACGATCAATCCCCCTTCAGGGAGAATCAGGATCCCGCCGCGGAAGCCGCCGCCAGACAGTACGAACACGATGAAAGTGCCATTTCCGCTCGGACAGTGAATCGCTTCCATCTAGCGATCATTGCCCGGCTTCTGGAAAACATGCCACGCCAATGTCAATTATCAATCCAGTACGGTGGGATTGTGGTGACGAATGATGGGAACCGGAATTTCCGCGTGCATGGCTCTATCGGCAACACGCTGGAATGGACGGTTTCGCACGTGAATCATGATCGTGTTGGTTTGGGGAATCCTATCTTTAATATGATGATCTCCACCAAACGCACCGGGAAGACATTGGCCACATGTCGCCTCGGTGATGACATCGTGTTCGTCTCCGTGAGCTTCATTCAAGGTCGCGATCCCAACGACCCCAAGTCGCTGGACGAGCCGCTGGCGGAATTAGGCATGTTCTCTGTGAGAAAAACCATCCAACTCCTGCAACAGGAACCGGGTGATCTTGAGAAAGCCGAGTAGCTCACCCTAGAACCTCACTCCACCGCATACGGTGTTGTCAGCCGGAATTTTACGTGCTGATCGAGGTACTTCTGCACGCGGTCGGTGCGGGCGATGGCTTTCGGGAGGAAGTCGAGGGCTTGTTGCAGGCGGTCGTCGGGTTCGGCACAACTGAAGCGGAGGAAGCCGCCACCGGCGTCGCCGAAGCACTCGCCGCCGAGACACGCCACGCCGAAGTGGTCGTCGGCTCCTTCCAGCAGATAGAGCGCTAACCCGTGGCTGGTGATGCCGAGGCGGTTGCAGATCGGGGCGACACTCGGGAAGACATAGAACGTTGCGGCGGGATCCAGCGCTTTGAATCCATCCAGGCGGTTTAGCCCGGCGGTGAGCAGCTCGACCTTGCGGCGGAACTTTTCCATCTGGGCGTTGCGCTCGGCCGTATCGCGCTCGAGGGCCGCTTTCCCCGCGAGTTGCACCAGCGGCGGCGTGCACGAGAGCGTGGTGTTGATCATCTTACCGATGGCGTCGGTCACCTCGGCACTGGCGACGGAGAAGCCGAGCCGCCAGCCGCTCATGCTGTAAGACTTGCTGAAGGTGTACGCCGCCATGCACTGATCCAGCATGCCGGGTTGGGCCAGTAGCGACACGTGCTCGCCCTTCCAGACCATGTGGCAATACGGCTCGTCACTGAAGACGGCGATGTTCTTGCCGCGGAGCAGGTCGGCGATGTTCCGCATGTCATCGAGGGTCATCACGCCGCCGGTGGGGTTGTGCGGCGAGTTAAAGAAAATCGCCCGTGGAGACGGATCGGTGTTCAGAAAATTCTCGATGGCGGACAACTCGGGCCGGAAGCCATTCGCTTGTTTCAGTGGCGAAAAGACCGGTCGGCCACCACGCCGGAGAATGTTCGGCAGATACGTCGGGAAGTACGGGCTGAAGACGAGGACGCCATCACCCGGATTGACGAACGCTTCGCAGAAGTATTGCTCGAAGACTTTTGCTCCGGGGGCCACACAGACGTTGTTCATCTGCGCGGGGATCTTGAATTCCTGCGATACGAACTTCGCGGCGGTTTCCCGGAAAACCGGCAGACCGGGTGACGGGCAGTAGTGCGACTGGTTGTCACGGATGGCTTCGATGCCGGTCGATTTCGCGGACGCCGTGCTCTCGAAAGGGCTGTCGCCGATTTCGAGTTCGACGACATCTTTGCCCGCGGCTTTCAATTGTTTCGCGATCGCGAGAACGCTGAACGCGGTTTCGACCGACAACGAGCGCGCGAATTCACTGAGTTGCACCGCCACGGGAGGTTCCTTGTGGGTTCATCGAGAGGGAAGAGTTGTGGTGTAGTGTAATCGATGGACGTGAGGAGGGCACGCGGTGGGATCGGCGCGGGGCGCGAAACCGCACAGCGAAGGTTGGGTGCGCTGGGATTCCGCAAAGCGGCAAGCGAAGAAAAGATCTTTCTTCTGACCCTCAACCTTCGACCTTCAACCCTCAACCCAGCAGTTTGGTGATCGGTGTCCCATCGTGGGCGACTTTGAAGGGGCGGCCGCTCTTCGAGAAGATTTCCTCGCCGAGTTTCAGCCCGAGAGCATGCGCGATCGTGGCGTTGAAATCGGCGACGGTGACCCCTTCGTCTTCCGGGCTGTGACCGTTCTTGTCGGAGGAACCCCACACCTGGCCCCCTTTCACGCCGCCACCGGCCAGTACGCCTGAGAAGACGCCGGGGTGATGATCGCGGCCGCTGTTCTGGTTGATCTTCGGCGTGCGGCCGAACTCCGACGTGATCACCACCAACGTTTTCTTCAGCAGCCCGCGGGACTTCAAGTCGCCGAGCAACGTCGCGATGGCGTGATCCATGCGACCGGCGGTCGTGCCGACTTTGTCGTAGATGTCGGTGTGCATGTCCCAGTTGCCGAAAGTGACTTCCACAAACTTGACATCGTTCTCGACCAGCCGCCGCGCGAGCATGCAGCCTTGACCGAACGCGTCCATGCCGTACTTTTCGCGGTCCTCTTTCTTTTCGAGGTTGAGGTCGAACGCCTTCAGATCGGCACTCCCCATCAGTGCCTGGGCCTGACGATAGAATTCGGTGTAGGCTTCCACCTGTTTCTGCGGATACTTCTTGCGGAAGCCGCTGTCGAACTTGTTGACGAGATCGAGCCGGGCCTGGAACGAACCCGAATTGAGGTATTCCGGCTGTTTCGTATTCTGCAGGCCATCGTTGGGATTGCCGAGCGGAATGGGGGTGTAACTCGGTTCCATGAAGCCCGCGCCGGGGTGACGGTTGTCGCCGCCGATGAGGACATTGTCCGGCAGCGTGCGGTCTTTACGGACGCCGTTGAGCTTCATCATCCAGGCCCCCATGCCGGGGTGGCGGATCGAGGCGATTTCCTTGTAGCTCGTCCGCATCAGATACCGCCCGGCGTCGTGGTCTGCGGTTTCGGTGTGCAGTGACCGCACGATCGCCAGATCATCGGCGTGCTTCGCCAGTTCGGGGAGCCAGTTGCCTAACGTCAAGCCGCTGACTTGAGTTTGAATCGGCTTCGTTTCGCCTTCGTTCTCACGCCCGCCGCGGACATCGAAGGTGTCGAGGTGACTCATCGCCCCGGTCATGAAGAGATAGATGACGTGGCTGGCCGTGCCGCCACCAGGAAGTTTCGGCATGGGCTTTTTCTTGTCATCCGCAGCAAAAGCGAATGATCCCAACGCGGGGAGCACTGACACGCCCAGAAGGGACTGCGCGGTCCGTTCGAGGAACAACCGCCGCGTGGTGATGTCGAGATCTTTCAGGGTGTCGAGCATGTTCAATTCCAGGGCACTGGGAAGGCTCATAATGGGGCGCAAAACCGCAAGCGGGGTCGGGGAGGTTACTGAATGAACAGGAACTCTCTGGTGTTGACCAAAGACCAGATGACGTTGCCGTAACCGCCTGCGTTGTGTTTGGTAATTTCGTCCAGCGCGATCGTTCGTTCTTCGTCGGTCGGCCGGCGGGAGAGGATCGTCATGAAGATGATGTTGACCCGCTCTTCCGGTTTCTTGCCTTCCGTCACCGTATGATACAGGAACGACTTTTCGTGCAGAATCATGTGTGTGATGTTGCCATTGAACATCTGCAGCACCTGAGGCACGGAGCCTTCTTCCGATGAGGCTTCGATTGATTCCCGATCGGACTGGCCGAACTGACGCAGGAAATGGCCGGGGGGCATCGGCGACGGCAGTTCCGACGCATACGCCAGCAGTTGGCCTTTGTAAGTGTAAGCCTTGTTGCGGGCATCGCGGAATTTGCCGGACTGAGCGTCCCGCAATTCGATGTCCCGCTTCATGATCTCGGCCGCTGTGGCTTTCGTGAGATCGATATCCAGCAATTCCGCCTGCACCCGTGCCGGTTCCGTCTGATACTTTTCGGGATCCCACACCGCCAGGGTGATGAACGAATCCCACACCTGCTCCGGTGTCATCCGCCGCAGCACCGGTCCCGGAAAATGGTAATCGTCGCTTTCGCCGACTTCCGCATACGTGGCTTCGCGCTGGTAGGCCTTCGTGTTGAGAACAACCCGCAGATACTCTTTCACATCGAACTTGAGCCGCACCATTTCCGACGTGAGGAACGCCATCAACTCCGGATTCTCGGCGACCGTCTCGTCTTTCATATCATCAACCGGCTCAATCTGGCCGATGCCGAAGAGCCGTTTCCACATCCGATTGGCAATGGTCTTGGCGAACCGCGGGTTCTCTGGCGAGGTCAGCCATTTTGTGAAGATCACCCGCGGGGAATCTCCTTTTGAAGTCACCGGCTGTGGATCGAAAATGGTCTTCGGAGCGACGGCCGCTTTCGGCTTGGCGTCATCGTATTGATAGTCCTGCGGCAACGTCAGCTTGGCCCCGTTGTCGTAAACTTCGATGAGATTGCCCTGCAGGAAACGGTTGTACTTGCCGCCGCCGTCGAACTTCTCATCGATCTTCTTCAACTCCTCGCGCATCTGGTTGACGACGTTGCCGCCACCGAAGCGTTTGTCACCGGCACCACGGCGGGTCGAAGTCCCGAAGGTATACGCGGCGACTTCGTAGAATTCTTTCCGCTTCCACTTATCGAAGGGATGGTCGTGACACTGCGCGCAGCCGATCTGTGTACCGAGGAAAATCCGGACCGTATTGTTCATCGAATCGAGCGGCATGCCCGAATCGCGCAGTAGATATCCGGTTGCGGGATTGTCGAAATACTTCCCCTCGGCGGTCAGCATCTCGCTCACCCAACGGTCGTAGGGGGTGTTGGCTTCGAGGTGCTCGCGAACCCATTCGTTGTACAGTTTGCCCGGCGCGTTGTTCGTGACTTCGCGATCGCGCAGACGGAGGATATCGGCCCAGTAGTTGTAAAGATGCCGGGCGTAACCTTCGTCGTTCAGCAATGTGTCGATGAGTTTCGTCCGCTTTTCCTTGTCGGTGTTGACCAGGAACGAGCGGGCCTGCTTGTAGGTGGGGATGGTGCCGGTGATGTCGAGATAGACCCGGCGGACAAACTGATCGTCGCTGGTCATCTCATTCGGCTTCGTCCGCGTCTTGAGGTAATTCGCTTCGATCAGCTTGTCGATCTTCGCGGCAGACGACAGCACCTGTGATTTCGTGGTCGCATCGACTTTATCGACCGTGATCCTGCGGGTTGGCACGGGAATCGGCGGCGCGGGTTTCGCCTTCGGCTTGGCCTTCCCTTTGGCTTGCGCCAAGACGGGTGCCTCCATGGCCAGCCCTACGACCAGTGCCACAGCCGTGAGACAACCCAGGCGGAAGAGAGACCGAATCAGCATGCGAACGATCCTGCAAAGTCACGGCGGTAAGCAATGGGGCGCAGCGGACGAAATCTTGGAAGTGTCCTTTATTCTGGCTTTCAGAAGAGTGGTAAGCAACAGGATGTTGCCTCATTCACGGATAAATCAAAAATGTTCCAACCCGTGAAACATCCGATTTTCACTGGACTTATGCCGATTTGTTCAGCGGCGATCCTTGCATGATCGCAATCATCCCGAAAGAGCGTTGGGGCTGACATTTCTCGCAAAACCTGCTACACCGGATGGGCTTTTGTACGAAAAATCACGGACGAGGAGTGGACGGATGGGGGTACCCCTGTCGCAGATGTGGACGGTTGCCAAGTACGTCATCACCCAACGGTTGCGCAACAACAAGCGCTATCCGCTGGTGCTGATGCTCGAGCCGCTGTTCCGCTGCAACCTCGCCTGCTTCGGCTGTGGGAAGATTCAATATCCCGCGGACATCCTCAAGCAACACCTCACGCCCGAGCAGTGCTTCAATGCGGCCGACGAATGCGGAGCGCCCATCGTCTCCATCCCCGGCGGCGAACCGCTGCTACATCCGCAGATTGAAGAGATTGTCGCCGGTTTGGTGAAACGGAAGAAATACGTCTATCTCTGCACCAACGCGATTCTCCTTGAAAAACACATCGACAAGTTCAAGCCATCCAAGTACCTGACGTTTTCGATTCACCTCGACGGCCCGAAGGAAGAACACGATTTCGCCGTCTGCCGTGAAGGGATTTACGACATCGCCATCTCCGCGATCAAGGTCGCGATTGCGAAGGGCTTCCGTGTTACCACGAACACCACGTGCTACAACAACGCCGACCCTGCCGCCATCCGTGAGATGTTCGACACGCTGATGGACCTCGGCGTCGAAGGGATGATGCTGTCGCCGGGGTATCCGTACGAAAAAGCCCCGACACAAGAGATGTTCCTGCAACAGAAGCAGACGATCAACCTCTTCCAGCGGATGCTTGCCGAGGGAAAACGCCGGTGGCGGTTCAACCTGTCGCCATTGTTCATGGAGTTTCTGCAGGGCCATTGGGACCTCGAATGCACGCCGTGGGGCAGCCCGGCGTACAACCTCTTCGGCTGGCAGAAGCCGTGCTATTTGCTGCAGGAAGGCCACGCGGCGACGTTTCAGGAATTGCTCGACACGACGGACTGGAGTCAATACGGCCGCGCGAGTGGCAATCCGAAGTGTGCGAATTGCATGGTTCACTGCGGCTATGAACCGACCGCGGTCGCCGAGACGTTCAACTCGTGGAAAGGTTTCTGGCGGGTGGCGAGGCTGACGATGCTCGGTCCGCCGCGTCGCAAAGCTCCGGCTCCGCTGGAAGTTTTGCTGCCAGAACCGACCACCGATGACCGCACCCGCTCGGTGCAACTGCCGGTGTTAACTCGTTAGCGCAGATCGCCCCAACTCACGGCGGGGAAACAGGTTGATCCCGCGTCTCGCAAATTCGGGCCTCCCAGCCGGGCGATTTATTTGATCCGGCATTGACCTTGCTTCGTAGTTGTAGTGACGGAGTGTTGCGACGACACTGCATTCCATCACGGAGCACGATCATGACGAAGTGGCAGTTGAGTGTGAAACGAATCGCGCTGGCGACCGTTGTTTGTTTGACGGCGTGGACTCTTCACGCAGCGGAAATCCGCGACGACGCGGGAATCTTCAGCGCCGATGTCGTCGCTGCGGCAAAGGAAAAGTTGAACGCGGCTCAGACGAAGGCGCACCATGGCGTCACCATCGAGACGTATGCCACGCTTCCGAGTGGCAAGGCCAAGTCAGTGGAAGCGATGTCGTCCGCCGAGCGGGCGCAGTTCTATTCCGACTGGCTGAAACAACGGGCCAAGCAAGCCCGCGCGGAAGGGCTGTTCGTGTTGATCACGAAAGACCCCGGCCATGTGGAAGTTGGCGTGAGCGGGAAACTCCAAGCCGCCGGGTTCACCAACGCTAGTAAAAAAGGTGTGGTTGATGCCTTCCTGGTAGCCTTCCGCGAGAAGGAATTTGATCGCGGCTTGAACAACGCGGTGGAGCGCATCGAAACAGATTATGGAAATCTGCGTCCGGTGGCGACTTCGTCGCGACCGATTTCGCCTGCCGTTCCGGCACAAGCACCGCGACCGGAACCGGCGCCGGGAACCGGTGGCTGGACCATTGGCGGCATGCTGATGATCGGTGCCGTGATCGTGATCGTGCTGATGATTATTTCCGCCATCGGCCGGGCCTTCTCCGGTGGGCAGAGTGGTTCCATGGGATACGGCGGCGCCGGTGGTTACGGCCCCAACTATGGCGGCGGCGGGGGTGGCGGCTTCGGTCGCGGGATGCTCGGCGGCTTACTCGGCGGCATGGCCGGAAGCTGGCTCTACGATAGTTTCAGCCACTCGAACCAGGCCCACGGTCACGAAACCGGCGGCACGCTGAGTGGTGGTGGTACCGGTAATGATACCAGCGGCGATGACTCGTGGAGCACCTCCGGCGGAGACTTCGGTGACAGCGGAGGTGGAGGCGATTTCGGCGGCGGGGGTGACTTCGGAGGTGGCGGCGACAGCGGCGGCGATTTCTAACCGACCACCATCAATCGCTTGCGGTTTCGCGCCCCGTGCCAAAAACACGGGGTGCTTTCATTTCGCCCCCGTCCGTTCCGCCACGCTGAAGGCATCGCTTTCACGGCTGGTGTAATGCACGATCAACTCGGCGAGCAGACCAAACGAAATGGCTTGAGCGCCCAGCAGCGTGGAGGCCAGCGAATACGCCAGCAGCGGCCGTGCCCCAATTGGTGTGGGTGTCCACACATGGAAGACATTCATCAAGACCCACAGCATGGCAAGATACCCAAGACCGAGCATCCCCAAGCCGAAAAACGCGATACCGATACCGCCGAGGATGTGCTGGGGGCGTTGGCCGTAACTCGTGAGAAATGAGACGGTCAGCAAATCCAGAAAGCCGCGGAGAAACCGTTTCACTCCGTATTTGGAATGCCCGAACTGCCGGGGGCGATGATGCACCGCCCGCTCGGTCACACGGAAGCCCCGGGCATGGGCCAGCACCGGAATGAAGCGATGCAGTTCACCATACAGCCGGATTTCATCGGCGACTTCACGACGGAAGAGCTTCAGGCCACAGTTGTGATCGTGCAGGTGGAGACCGGTCATCCAGCCAACCATGCCGTTGAAGACTTTGCTGGGGTAGACTTTGTGCCAAGGATCGAGCCGGCGTTCTTTCCAGCCGTTGACGACATCGTATCCTTGATCGAGTGTCATCAGAAAGCCGGGTAACTCTGCGGGATCGTCCTGTAAATCGGCATCCATCATCAGAATGAGCGGATGCTGCGCGACCCGTAACCCTGCCGTCAGCGCCGCCGCCTTACCGAAGTTTCGGCGGAATCGTAACCCCGACACCCGTGGGTCTTCACTCGCCAGATCGGTAATGAACTTCCACGAATCGTCGCGCGACCCGTCATCGACGAAGATGACTTCCACCGTGAGCGCCTGCTCTGCCGCAACGGCCGCAATCTGCCGATGCAATTCGCGCAGACTCTCAGCCTCGTTGAATACCGGCACAACAATCGAAACCGCACTCGTCATGATCGCGGGATCATACCCGAAAACGAGCGTGAAAACGTCCGTCACAGCCCGGAGCGCGAGCAACGACCGTCGCTTGGGCTCCGGGTTGGGAATCGGTCGAGTCGCAAAATGCCAAACGGGCGGCCAACGACTCTGAGTTGGCCGCCCGCGATAGTACGAACGAGGGCCGGACTCCTCGTCGTCGATGGGTTCAACAGCGTTTAGTACCGCAGAATCAGGTCCAAATACAACCGCGAACTGATGATGTCCTGGCGGGCGGTCACGGGGAGTTCATAACCGATCCCCAGCTCGCTCATGCCCCACAGTTTACGGCGGGCACCAACGGCCATCGTCACGAGGTCGTTGCCAGCAACATCCGTGGCACCCAGGTTGAAGAGGTCGCCCCCTTCAAAGTTGACGCCAAGGGCCTTGCCGCTTTGCATGTAGTGGAACCAGTTGAGTTCCCCCACGGCGTACCATTTGCCCCAGATGTTGTAATCGTAATGGTTCGACCAGTACCACATCTGACTCCGCGCCGCGGTGTCGGTCGGCAACCGGAAGCCGGAGGCGGTCAACCAGTGCGATTTTTCGGTGAGCGCGACGCCATTGGTGGCGAAGAAATGGAACTCACCATCGCCCCGGCCCTGGAACACACGGTGCGAACCGACATCGAGTTCAAACGTCGCTCCGACTGACAGCACATGCTGATTGGCGGGATCACGCACGAGATTGTACTTCAATCCGGCAGCGACATCGGCCCAGCCATCCGGATTGCCAACCGCGGGATTATCCGGGTCGATCCAGACGTAGCCGTCTTTCGTGGCGATGAACGACAACCGTTCGGTGAGCGCGACACGCGCCTGCATCGCCAGGTACTGGGCCTGTCCGCCTTGGAAGACCGGGTTGTTCTGCGGCAACCAGTGATTTGCGAAGATCAATCGGACTTCCGATAACGTCCGCGGGTCTTCGAAGAACAGCGGATTCGAAATCGGACTGATGAAGTTCGAGAAACAGGTGTCACTCGGCTTGATGAAACCCAGCAATCCGCCGCCGAGGCCGAGCAATCCGGTGTCCGATTCGCCACAGCAACCCCCCAGACTGGCCATCGATGGTGGGGGAGCCACCGGTGTCGCCCATGTGGACGCGGAGACTTGTTCAATCTCCGGCTTCTGCGCATCGGTGAAAACCTGCTGGGGATCGCGGGGCTCTTCCCCCACGACGGCAGACGGAAGCGGTGCGGGGGAGGGGACCAGTTCGTCTGCCGACATGAGTTGTGGAGTCGCGGCACAAATGAGGCCCAAAGAGGCCCAACGAAAAAACTCAAAGCGTCGCATAGGAATCCTTTCCCAAACAATCCGGAGTGAATGCCGGCATCGTCGAACCCGCCGGCCTAACGGTACGGATTATCCGGGTGAGTCGATGTATTCCTGCCGGATAGTTTTCGACGGAAGTAACGCGAATGTTGGGCAGCAACGCAGGACTCCTTTACAACTCCGTAATCCGTACATTTTCACTTCATTATGACAATTTTCCGTGTTTTTATGGTGTGCGAGTGCGGTTATTCCCTGCAGCCCCGATAGTGAAAAGAAACCCCCTAACACTCACTTAGCAGTCCAGGCCATCATCGTCTCACGAACGAGAATACCCCGGTTCACTGTTCCCAGTCAGAGTCTGGGAACCAATTCAAGTTGAGTTTGACCCAGCCGATGTCTCGCGACACACTGATCGGCAGTCACACTCGCCGCCGAGGAATCTCCGATGGACGCCTTGATTGCCCGATTGAAAGAGCGGTTGCAGTTTGCCCCGGCGGTGGAAGGGGACAAGCATTGTGTCCGCAGCAACGACCGCGGGGAGATTCTGCCGCCGCGGAAGCCCAATCCGCCGATCACTCTGGCCGATGTGGAATATGTAGAACGGCAACTCGGTTTCCGTCTGCCCACGATCCTGCGGCGGCTGAGCACGGAAGTCGCGGACGGCGGTTACGGTCCCGATTGGGGCATCAATCGGTTGAAGCACCCGCCCAATTATCCGTTCGGCCCGTTCTGGGACGTGGAGATGTCGGCGGAGTCATGGCATCGGCTCTATCGTGAAGCCGATGACGAAGAGAGTCGGAAGTGGCTTGCCAGTTATCCGCAGAATTACATCCGTTACTGCGAATGTGGCTGTAATATTTCCATCGGAGTGGATTGTGCGACGGACGCTGGCAAGTTGCTCGTCGATGATCCCAATGAAAGCGAATCGCCCGCTGGGGGTCTCAAACCACTCTCGGAATCCATTGAGGAATGGTTGTGGAAGTGGTTGGAGCAGCCGTGGCCGACCACGACGTATTCGTCGCTGTATCAAGGTCGGTGAGTACCCGGTCCCATTCGATTGAAGGCTCGAACAATGACTTGGATTCGCACCATTCCGAAATCGCACGCGGACGAAACTTATCGTGCCGCGCTCGAGGCCCAGCATGCGTGGTATCCCCAAGAATACAGTGAGCAGGTGCCGGGCATCCCCGATAACGATGGGGATGGGATCGTTGCCGCGCACAGTTTGATTCCGTCCGTGCTGCATCATGCGTTCGCCACCTTCGGGGCGCTAATGGACCCAGTGCTGCCGTTGTCACGGAAACAGCACGAGCTCATCGCGACGGTGGTCTCACAGGCAAACTGCACGAGTTATTGCAGCATCTCGCACCGCGAATTCCTGCGGCGGGCGACCGGTGACGATGCGCTCGTAGCGGCGATCCAGCAAGATTATCGCACGGCTCCCCTCAGCGACGCCGACCAAGTGATGTGCGCCTATGCCGAGCAGGTGACGCGCGATGCCACGCGGATTCAGCGTGCGGACATGGACCGCTTACGATCCGTCGGCTTCGATGACACCGCGATTCTGCAAATCACGCAGATCGCGGCGTGGTTCAACTACATCAACCGCATGGCGGATGCCCTCGGCGTCGGCCGGGAGTGAATTCATTTCCGGATGCAATACAAATGATTCATGCCGCGGATGAGAAGTTGATCGCCAGCCACTGCGGGAGACGACCAGAAGATATCGTCCGTCAGCCGGTTGGATGAAAGCAACTTGTACTGCGGACCCGCTTCCAGAACGACGGTTAACCCGGCGTCATCGAGCAGGTAGACCTTGCCGTCATTGGCCCACGGAGACGCGGCAAAGCCAGGCGATTCGGGCAGTCGCTGCTGATAATGCACCTTGCCGGTCTTCGCATTGAAGCAGCGCACAATCCCCGCGGATTGCTCCAACATGTACAGACAATCTTTGTACAACAGCGGCGAGGAATTGCGGTACGACTTGAACATGATGCTCCACGCGACATCTTTGCTCGTCAGCGTCTTTTCATCGGGCAGCGAGATGTCACCACTGGCGCCGGCGCGGATCGCGGCGAGTCGTCCGGGACTGGCCTGAAATGAGTAGACGGAATCGACGAAGAGCAATTCGTCATCCCCCACGGGTGAAATGGATGTCCGGCCGCTGCCCGCCATTTCCCACAGCAGCATGCCACTCGCGGGATCGTACGAACGCATCTTCTTGCCACCGGCGACCACCAGTTCGGTGCGGAGTTTGTTCTTCCACAAATACGGCGTGGACCAATTCGATTTTTCCTCACGATCCACCCGCCACAATTCGTCACCCGTCCGTTTGTTGAAGGCCGCGAGGAACGACTTCCGCTCGTTGTCGCATTGAATGATCACCGCATCCCCATAGATCATCGGCGAACTGCCGGCTCCCCAACCGGCTTGCATGGGATACACGCCCAGCGATTTCTCCCACTGTTGCTGGCCGTCGAGGTCGTAACAGATCAGCCCTTTGGCCGCAAAGTACACCACGACCCGCTCGCCATCGGTGACCGGCGTTTCCGAAGCGTACGTGTTACCGCGGTGCTTAGGCTGCGCGGGCTTGCCGGTATAAGGCATGTCTTCCCACAGGATTTTCCCATCATTCACCGCGAGGCAATAGACTTTCCATTGATAGGTGTCCTGTGTGGCATTCCGGGCGTCGAAGGGCAATCCACCATCGTACCGCTTCGGCGGCTCTTCGTTCTCCGCAAACGCGGTGGTGACGAACACCCGATCCCCCGCGACCACGGGCTGCGACCACCCGCGGCCGGGAATTTTCACTTTCCACGCGACGTGCGAATCTTCGGCCCACTCGGTTGGCAACGTCGCATTTTCGACGATGCTATTTCCTGCCGGTCCGCGAAATCGGTTCCAATCCGCTCCGCTACACAGTGAGGCCGCGAGACACGCCATACACGCAACGGTCACACGCAATCTGCTGGACATGAGCGGCCCTCGCGCGAGTTGTCGATTCGATGGGAACAGCAACGGCGCTCGTAAAGCACAACTTGCTGGCCCGACTGCATACCGCACCGAGTAGTTTACAGACGCAACGTCTGCTGATGCAATCGGGAAAGGCTGACCTCGGAAAGCATCAGCCCACAGCAATGATGTGCACCACACCAGAGGGCGAGTCGGCGTAGCGATGTGGATCACGCAACTTCTCGTTCTCAAGCTCTGCCTGGGAACAAGTCTTGTCACGCAAAATCCAACGGCGCGAACGCTTCGCCCAAGACGGGTTGTGACGGGCGCTGCAGCCAGCGGTCCAGTAGCGTGGCGTAGACGCGGCGGAAGTCCGTGGTGAACTTGGGGTCGCCGTCGTCGAGATCGGTGAGGCTCGGCGCGGTGCCGTAAAGTCCGCCTTTGCCCGCGGGTGTCACCGTAAACAAAACCGATGCCGCGCCGTGATCGGTGCCCAGGCTGCCGTTCTCGGCGAGACGACGGCCGAACTCCGAGAACGTCGTGAGCATCACACTGTCGCCCCGGCCCTTTTCGTCGAGATCCGCAAAGAACGCCGACACCGCACTGGAGAGTTCTCCCAGCAGCACGGCATGCCCCGGCAATTGCTGCGAGTGCGTGTCGAAACCGTCGAGCGTGACAAAATAAACCCGCGCCGGCAGGTCCGCCGTGATCATCTGCGCAACAAGTTGCAGTTGCTGCGCCAGCCGTGAAGACGGATACGGTGTCGCGGAACGATAGGTCTTGGACAGGCTCGCCAGGCGTTCCGCACTCGTCACAGCCGAGGTGGCTGAACGCCTTAAAAAATCGAGTTCACTGCCGCTTTCGGACGATGAGACCGCCTGTTTCCACGCAGCGGTGCTGACCAGAGCGGTCTCTCGTCCGGCAGAGGTCAGGCGGAATTCTTCGAGCCGTTGGATCGTCGGCGGGACAACGCGCTCGCCGAGGCAGGACAATGGCAACTTGTCCTGGCCGATGCAGGCCGCTTCCCATGCCATACCTGTTTGCGCGACGGTTTGATCGAGCATGCGGCCAACCCAGCCGGTGGGAATACGTTCGCTGAAATGCGCGGCCTGCCAGATGTCCATCGACCGGAAGTGCGATCGGTCCGGTTTGGGATAGCCCACGCCCTGCACGATGGCGAGGCGGCTCGCTTCCCATAGATCACGAAAACCGGACATCGCGGGATGCAGGCCGAGCGTGTCGTTTAGCTTCAGCGCCGCTCCTTTGCCAATGGCGAGTGCGGGTCGCGCTTTGAGATACGCATCATCGCCGAACGGAATAACGGTGTTCAAACCATCGTTGCCACCCGCCATCTGGATCAGCACAAGCACTCGCTCGCCCTTCGCCGCTTCCGCACCGAGAGCGCTGGACCACAGCGACGGTGCCGGCCCGGCAAGTGAGACCACACCAGCGGTACCGAGGAGTTTGAGGAAATCACGGCGATTGGTGGACATGGTTCATCCCTCATTGAGCCCCCCGTTGTCTGCAACGGGGGGCGGATTTTCCCCCGGTTGCGAACAACCGAGGGCTCAATGTCACATCAACTGATATTCCGGTAACGACAACGACAAAGACAATCGGTCCGAGGGAACGGCTTTCGTCAGCACCTCCCGTGTGGTGTCCGACAACGGAGTAGCGAACAGTGCCGTCACCCAGTCGTGCGGCTGCTGGGCGATCGCTTCGCGGACCTCGCTGCGGAGGCTGCCGTAACGCTCGCTGCCGGTCACATCGCTCAGAAAATTCCAGCGCTGAATCCATGCGGTGGCGTGAATCCATTGGCGACCGCCGTCCCAGCCCTTCACCGATGGCGGGGCAAACACGTCCTGTCCCAATTGCGCGGACAAGTCGCGCACGGCGGGCCAGCGAATCCGTTCACACAACGGCCGCAATGTGCCCAGAACGAGTTCCACCGGCGACTTGATGATCGTGCCGCGAACATCGCTGCCGTAAAACTCCGGAGAGCGACAAACTTCCTTCAGCACCGGCGCGAAGGTCAGATCGTGCTTCGTGAACAAGGCCGCAACGCGGTCAATCCATGCCGGTGATGGCTCGGTCACCACAAATGTCCGCAGCAACTTGAATGCGAGAAACCTGGGGCAGGCGGGATGATCCAGGCACAAGTTGATGATCGCCTGGCCGTCGAATTTTCCGGTCTTCCCGAAGACGGTTTTGTCGCTGCTATCGTGCTGCGAATCATTGAACCAGAAGCGGCCTTCCCGCAGGTGCCAGCCGGAAAACGCGCGGGCCGCTTCCTGAATATCGCGTTCCGTGTAGTTGCCGAGGCCGAGAGCAAACAGTTCCATGACTTCGCGGGCAAAATTTTCGTTCGGATGCCGTTTGCGGTTGGCGTTGCCATCGAGCCACACGAGCATCGCCGGATCGCGGGCCACAGTGGTGAGTAATTGCCGAAACGAACCTGAGCCGAGCGTGCGGAACAGATCGTTCTGCGCGGTCATCATCGGGACCGACAGCACTTTATTGTACGAGGTGGCGAAGTGGTTGTGCCAGAAGAGCGTGACCTTCTCGGTGACTGGGTTCGCGGTCCCCGCCATGCGATGCAGCCACCAGGCTTTCAAATCCTGAATGCTCGCCGTGGCCACCGCCGCGTCCCGCAATGCCGCTTGCGAAGCGGTAAATTCAGCGGTTTCCGGTTGCGGCGTGAACAGCCGATCGAGCGTGGCGTCCAAACCTTCGCGCACGGCGCGGTCAATCTCCTCTGGGTTGACGCCGAATTGCAACCGCCGCAGCAGGTGAGCCGCGGCTGAAGTATCGAAGGTGATCATTGCCAACCCCCTTGCAACGTCAGCGTCAGACCGGTCGGCGTGACATCCGTTGACAATCGCAGCGGCTTCTGTGTCCGCAGGATCGTCTCCAGAAACTCGCGCTCGCTCTTCGATTGCTCGGCTGTCTTTCCTTCCTGCACGCCGCGGGCTTCGATCAACGCGTGATTGGACTTCACCAGCGGAGCGGCGTTCTCCGGCGCGAGGATCAATTCAAAATTACGCTGCACCGTCGCCGCCGTTGTCGTGGCCGTCTTCTGCGTCGATTGCAGAGCGTCAATCAAGTCCTTGCAGAGTTCGACGGAAGACGCGGCGATATACTGCGATCCCACCAGGGCCGATGCCGGTTGCGCATTGAAGATCGCCGGCAAGGCCTGCCCCTTGGGGATTTCGAGGTACCGGGCATAAGTGATCGTCACGCCTTTGTAGGTTTCCGCACTCGTCAACCACGGCTGTCGCATCTGCTTGGCGGCTTCGAGATTGGTGAGTGATGTCAACGTCTGAATGAACAGGTTGAACACATCCGCACCGCGCTGGGCATCGGTGAGCGACACCACCAGCGCACCCGCGGGCAACTGCAAGCCCGGCGGTTGCGGCAGATGCGGATACGTCTGCTCGGCGAACACCAGCGTCAATGGGCCGGACATCAGCGAGAGAATGTCCTGGCTGAAATCTTTCCCCGGCAGAAATGTAGCGAGTCCCGTTTCAAACTTGTCGAACTCGGGCAACACCTTCGCTTCGAGCAATGCGTCCCGCTGGCGATACCATGTGGCCCAATCGCGCACCAGCGTCATCGTGGCGAGCCGCCGGGGCACGGTCGGCAGCAGTTCCGGTTGCACCAGCGGCTGTGTCGACAGCAGCGTCTTGTGTGCGGCATCAATCTGCCCGGCATCCCCACTTACGTCGAACTTTAAATCGAAGCCTTCCGGGCGAATCTGTAGCGAGGCGAGTACATCCTTGCCGATCGCGGCGTATTCCGTCAGCCCACCGAAGAGTAACGATGCGAGCGGATTGTCGAGCTTCGCGGGAATCAACCGGGCTTGGCCCAGCAGTTCGCGAATGCGGACAGGATCAACAGCGAGACTCACTATCGTGTCGGACTTGGCCGGGGCACCGCTCAGCTTGGCTCCCAGCGTCTTCGCCAAGGAATCCGTCACGGTTTCCGACAATCGGCGGCGGACATCGTCCACGATCCGCGCAGTACCACCAACCACCCAGCGGTCTTTGACCCAGGTGCGATTACCATCCGGCGCCGTAGTCAACCAGGCTCCGTCGACGGTCTCCGATTTGATCTTATCGTTGGCGAGCGGGATCAGGGCTTCGAGTCGCGATTTTAGATGCCCGCCGATTTCGTCGTCGGCGAGGCGAACCAGCAGCACGCCTTCCGGTTTGCCACCGGGTTCGCTGGGGGGATACACCGCCACAATTCCGCGGTCGCCCAGTACGCGTTTGGAGGCGTCCCAGAGATTCAGGCCGAGTTGCCCTTCGAGCATCGCCCGACCGCCACGGAATTTGCGGCCGTTGTTGGACTCGGTCCATTGACGATACGGCTCGGATTCGTAGGCCGCCTTCAGCAACGGCGACGACTGTGCGCGTTCGATGAGCGCGTTCGCGTTCGCCCATTCCGCCACGGCGATGGCACCGGGAGGCAACCGCTCGCTCAGCGAACCATCGTCGCAGAAACCGACCGTGGACCACGTCAGCGACGCGAGTCCCATCCAAACCGTCACCCTTGCCGACCGGACGAAGAGCATGCGGATTCTCCCGAAGTGCCACCCGAGCGCAGGCGAACGCCCGCTGGCACGACATACCCCGGTGGTTTCAAGGAAGTTTCAGAATTCCGACAGGTCGAGAACGCCGGAAAATGGAAGGAGTGGAATCACTTCCGTTCGTGTTGTGCGCGGGTCTCCCGCGCACAGCGACGAATAGGACTCACCGCCGTTCGCGGGCCCACCGGATGCGGCAACCGCGGGCGATGGTCTCGGTCACAGCCGGCTTTTCGCCTTTTTTGGCGGCGATGATCGCGTCTTCGACATAGCGAACTTTCACGACGGCGTCGGTGCTGTCGTCCATCGCCCCCATGTAAACGATCTTGCGATCTTTTCCGAGGACGTAGAACTCAGGGGTGAACATCGCTCCATAGTCCTTGGCAATCTTCTGCGATTCATCATAGATGTAATGAAACGCCACCTTTTTCTCCTGGACACGCTTGGTCAACGCGGGCAGCCTGTCCGCCTCGACCCGGTTCACACAAATCGCGACAACGGCAACATTCTCGCTGGTGTATTTCTTCGTCAAAGCATCGATCCGGGCTTCGTAATCCACTGCGGTCTCGCAACTCGCGCAGGTGAAAACGACCACAACCACATCGGCCTTTGCCAGATCGGCGAGCGAGTGTGTTTTGCCGTCGGTGCCGGTGAGATCTTTCCACGCGGGAGCCACATCACCAATCGAAAGCACTTCGTTAAATTCACCGGCGTGGACGAACGCGGCCGTCAGATAGAGGATGCATGCCAAGCCAAGTTGCCAACATTGTTGTTGATGCATGATTTTAGTTTCTCCCCGGATCACTACGGCTTTGCAGTCTTCAATCCTACCGCGCGGCCGTCGAGTTTCCATTCGGGTTTCAAGGCGATGCCGAGATGCGTAAGGGCCGAGGCGACAATGTCGACCTGATACGTCTGCTCTTCGATCTTTCCCGGCATTACCGACGGGCCATTCAGGATCATAAACGTCCGACGGATTTCGGGAATCTGACGCCCGCCCCCATGCCCAGTCCCCACGCCGCCATGATCGGTGCCGATGAGGATTAACCAGTCCTCCTCCGCAAATGTCGGCCGCGCTTTGATGGCCGCGACGACTTCGCCAATCAGCCCATCCACACGTTCAATCGCCGCGATGTACTCGGGCACCTTCGGATGAAATCCTTTCGCGTGTCCGGTTTCATCAACCTGACCGAGATACAGCATCACGGCATCCGGGTTTTTCTCGCGGATGTGAGCCACGCAGGCTTTCGTGAGCCGGGCATCGGCTTCGACATAGGCCGCGTGGCCGTGGGCATCTTCGCCCACGGATTCATCGGCGTGACTGAGAATTTTGGTGGAGATCGGCCCCCAATCGGAGAAGGATGCCGTCTGCAAGGTTGGACGAGCTTCTTTGATCCGCGCGAAGAAATGCGGGAACTCGGCGTAGTGCGTCCCTTTGAAAGCGTTATCCACGGAACCGTGCTTGTCGGGCCAGACGCCGCACAACAGATTCGACCAACCGGGTCCACTGACAGTGTCCCCTTTCGTTTCGCGCGGGGCGATGATCTCGGTACCCACGGACAGCGCTCCCTGGGCGATGAGGGCATCGAGATGGGGCGTTTGGGCCGCTTCGAGGGCATCCCACCGCGTGCCATCAGTGCCGATGAAGAGCACTTTTTTCACAGGCTCGGCCGACCAACCGGTGCTGATCAGACCAAAAACGATGACCGCAAGCGCGCGAAACATCATCCAATGGTTCCTTCAAAATGCCTCGTCGAGAAAACATCCTACCGCTTGCGCTTCGCGGACGACATGATTCGCGGCGATCAAGTCAATACTCCGCATTCCAGATCGATCTGGCGGAACATGGTCCGGGTCACCTGGAAACCGACACTGCGGTACATCTCGACTGCGGCGACATTCGTGGCGGTCACTTCCAGCGTCGCACGCTTCATCCCCGCGGACTGGAAACCGATCAGACAACGTTGCACGAGCGCCCGGCCCATTCCCAACCCACGATGCCGGGGGGCCACGCCAACATTTTGAATACAGCCGGTCGTTTCACTGACGGTCACCCCCTGGATGGTACCGCAGTCTTCGTAACCTGCGGATCCCGGCGGATTCGGCACGGTGATGAGCCACGTCGCCTCGGGCAGAAATCCCGGTTGCAGGGCGATGTCCTTCATCAGTTGATAACAGCCGCGATAATCGCCGAGGCACTCAAAGACTTCGGAATCGATTTCATCGCGAAAACTGTGAAACTTCACCAAGGCGTGACGATCTTCCTGCCCGCGTTCCCACGGCGTCCAGACATAATCCGCGGGCAACACTGGCTGCAAGAGGGCGGCCTGTTGCAGATCGAAGACCATCCGATAGCGTTTATAGTACGCCAGTGACATCCCATCCGTCCCGCATCGCCTGCAACCCGGTTCTCATCCCAGCGTCAGCAGTTGTCGGGCGAGTGTCAAGGGGTTGACCAGCGAAACAGGGCTGCCGAGAGGCACAATCGCCTCAGGCCAGCGATTTGTCCGCAACCCAGTTGTAGTCCGCGCACCACGACGGGCCGGCACATCGGCTGGAATCGTCGCCGTCGGGATTCTTCAAGCGAGGCTGCCCTGCGTGAATCGGTTATGATGAGTGGCGACAGTATGCTATGGCGGAACAGAGTGAGAGACAAATGACCGAAATGTCCCCCGGGAATCACGCGAATCGGCTGATTGCCGTCGAATCAGCGCTGGCGCACATGCAATACGATTTCGAGCAACTGCACGGCGTAGCTCTCGAACTGCAGCGGGAATTGCGGCAATTGACGATGCGTCTGCAGCGTTTGGAACAGCGACTGGATGTTCTCGGTGACGATCCGGAAGAACGGTCGCCGGAAGACGAACGCCCGCCGCATTACTGATTCTCACCAATAAAGAGACCCAGGGATCAGAATCCCTGGGCTTCCTTAAACGACTTCTCAAGGGTCAATTTTTACAGATTGAAGTTGGCGTCTTTCACGCCCTTTTCCGGAACGTCGATCGTCAGCTTCGACGTTTGTTCGCTGTTGAACTCCGGAGGAATCAGTTGCTTCGGTCCTTTCCGCTTGTTTCTCGACTGCGACTGATTTGCAATCATCGACTGCGTGGGATCGTCCAGGACTGATGTCGGATCGGCGGCAAGACTGGCCGTTGCCCCCCCTTCCAGTTTGGAAACATAGACCTTATTCAAGCCCGTTGCGGCTCCCTGAGCCAGCATGTACTTCCCTTCGTCGTTGGTCTTGGCGAAGCCGGTAAATTTTTCGGTGAAGAAATAGACTTCGGCCCCGGCCAGCGGCTTGCCCCCCATCGTCACCACGCCGGAAACGGGAACTTTTTTCACGGAACCTTTGGGAATATCGGTGGAGCCGCCACATCCGGAGACAAACATGCCGTTCAGGCCGAACAGCACCACCCACGTCATTCGCTGCAGTCGCCAACCCTTCACGACAGCACTCCTCAAGTTATAAGCAGAACAAATCTCGATCCAGCAAGCTCTGCGGGCCTTCACTGACTGTCACACAACATGCATCTCATCCAGGATAGCAGAGTTGCTGCTTCCTAGAATTCGCCGACGGGCGTGGAATCGTGGATGTATGTCAGTTGACACAAGACAAAATAATCGAGGCTGCTGCCAAGAAACCGCACGGTTCCATCGCCCATTACGAAGTGCGCGCCGCCGGTATGCCCGCTGTTGAACACCCAGGCATAAGTTCGCTTCTGGGCATCGTTCTGGAAGGGTCGGTTGATACCCCAGTCGGGGGCGTAAGCGGCCACCGTAGCCGAGGTCAATGCCGTCGTCGAACCGGAAGGCGTGTAGCCATGGCAGCAAGTATGCGTGCCGTTTAATCCCCAGGGACCGTAATTCGATCCATCGGTTTTGTACGCGGTCCCGCCCCAAGCCTCGCCGATGAGGACGGAATTGCTGGTTCCATCGGTGAAATCCCGCATCCGTGCGGCACCATTGTTACCAAACGCTCCCTGCCGGATATCTCCTTTGAAGGAGTCATAGGGGGCGTCATAATCGGTCGTGGAACCCGTGGAGAACAGATAACTGGATCGCCGTGCGAGGTTCCTCGAGTAGAACGAGGTTCCCCCGGCCCCGGAAGTCGAGACTTCACCCGCATTGGGATGCGACGGGCAGAAAATCATCGGCAGGCTCATCCCGGTGATCGCCACGTTCGTGGTATCCGTCCCACTGACCGGCAAACCGTACGGCGACGACATGCTGGAGCAGACATTAAAGTTGTACTGATTGTAGGCGGGAGCCTGATCAATATACGGCAGCAGGAAAACCCAGCCAGTGGTATTCAGCACCGGATTGGTCGCCGTGATATAACTCGCGTTGTTATAGCGACCCGAGTTCAGCAAGGCTGGCGGCATCGTGTTGAAATTATCGTGATAGTTATGGAGCGCCAGCCCCATTTGCTTCATGTTGTTGCGGCACTGCGTCCGCCGGGCCGCCTCACGGGCTTGCTGCACGGCTGGCAGCAGCAGGGCAATCAGGATGGCAATGATCGCAATCACCACCAGCAATTCGATCAGGGTAAACGCCGCGCGACGGCGAACGACGACGGACATGGAACACTCCTGACAGGCCCGGAAGAAGGAACGACTAGACCACGAGAATCCCGCTGGAGAAAAGGCGAATCTGCCAAGTTCCAGAGATGGGCCGTGGCTCAACGATGCAGATGGTGTGCCGAAGCCGAACTTCGACGCAAATCCTTGACATCCACTGAATTGGAACAGAGCAGTGCACCGAAGCGACGAGATTACGAAGCTAACTTCTCCAGCGGAACCGCACATCCCGCGCGCAGTTTGATCGGGCAAAAGTCCGAAGAAAGGCCGTAACGGCTCTGCACTTGGCGTAAAACCGAAGCGTGGATGGGGTCGCTGTTACCATTTGGGAAGTTTGCGGTAAACTACCCCGTTCACGATTTGGTTCCTTGCAGGATAGCGCGCGATGCTGGTGAGTTGGGATTGGTTGCGGCAGTACGTTCCCGTCGAGGCGAGCGTCGACGAAGTATCGGATCGACTGACGATGTCCGGGCTGAATCTCGAAGAGTTTCATCCCGTGGGCGACGATGTCGTCATTGATCTCGAAGTCACCAGCAACCGGCCGGATTGTCTCGGCCACCTCGGCATTGCGCGGGAAGTCGCCGCATTGTATGACTGTCCGCTGCAAATGCCGCCGGCGACGGTGAAAGAGAGCGCGGAGCCCGCGAGCAAAGCGGTCTCGGTGAAGATTGAGTGCCCCGATCTTTGTCCGCAGTACACCGCGCGGGTGATCCGCGGCGTGAAAATCGGCCCCAGCCCCGCTTGGATGCAGAAGCGGTTGCAAACCGTCGGCATCGCGTGCATCAACAACATCGTCGACATCACCAATTACGTGATGCTGGAATGTGCCCAGCCGCTGCATGCGTTTGATTACGACAAACTCGCTGGCCAGCAAATCATCGTCCGGCGAGCCATCGCGGGAGAGAAACTGAAAGCGATCAACCAGAAGGAATACGCGCTCACCACCGACCAATGCGTCATCGCGGATGCAAAACGCCCTGTGGCACTCGCCGGGGTGATGGGCGGCTTCGACACCGAGATTTCTTCGTCGACGAAAAACGTGTTGATCGAAGCCGCGTCATTTGCACCGTTGTCCATTCGAAGTACGGCTCGCAAACTCGACCTGCACAGTCCATCGTCGTATCGCTTTGAACGGGCGCTCGATCCAAACGGCCCGGAGTGGGCCAGCCGCCGGTGTTGCGAATTGATCCTCGAATTGGCGGGGGGCGAACTCCTGCAAGGTTGCGTCACCGCCGGGGCCACACCACCGGCGACGGGTGCCGAAATTTCACTGCGATTCGCGCGGTTCCGCAAAGTGCTGGGAATCGACATTCCCATCGACGCCGCGGTGCGCATTCTGCAACAGTTGGGACTGACACTCGTTGGATCGCCGACCGCTGAATCGGCCCGGTTCATCGCCCCCAGTTACCGCCGGGATCTCACGCGCGAAATCGATTTAATTGAAGAAGTCGCCCGGTTGTACGGATACGACAAGCTCCCTGCGGATATCGCCGTACCGCTATGCACCAGCGCGAAATCGCTACGGGAGCGCGTAGTGGAACGGATCGGCGAAACGCTCACCGCCGCGGGGTATTTCGAAGCGATCACGTCATCGTTCACGTCGGATGGCGAACGAAAATGGTTCCAGCCGCAGGGCGATCAAGCCGCGCTGATGGTCGAGCATTCCTCGCGCCGGGCCGAGAACCAACTGCGGCAATCGCTGGTACCGAGCTTGCTGGCCTCCCGCCGCGCGAATGAACGGCAGGGCAACTTCTCCGCGCAACTGTTTGAAGTCGCCAAGGTCTTTCTGCACGCCGACCCTTCGATGCCCGAACAGCAGTCCGAACCGTGGCGGATCGGGTTGGTGACCGGCCGGGGTTATCTCGATCTGAAGGGCGTCGTGCAATTGCTTGCACAGCGCATCAACCCCCATCCCCAACTGACGGTACGACCATCATCGATTTCCCAGTTCACACCGGGGCGTGGCGCGGAAGTGTGGTTGAATGATCGGCTGTGGGGTTGGATGGGAGAACTCGATCGCAGCACGAGCGATGCCGCCGATTTACGCGATGTCGTCTGCGTGGCGGAACTCGACCTGGCGATGTTGGAAGCGATTACCGATCTCGTCCCGCGGGCCGAAAAATTACCCGAACATCCGGGGATGGTGCGCGATCTCAACTTTGTGCTGGATGAACTGGTGGATTGGTCGGCCCTGGAAACGACGGTTCGACAAGCTGCCGGCCCATTGCTCGAAGCGGTGACGTTTGGTGGGCAGTACCGCGGCAAACAACTCAGTGAGGACAAGAAGTCCTACGTCGTTTCGATGACCTTTCGCGCCGCCGACCGAACGCTGACCAGCGACGAAGTCGACACCGCCCAGAAAGCCGTCATCACCGCGTGTGAATCTCACCTGAAAGCCGCGCTGCGCGCGTAACGGTCTTGGCTCTGCCCCACACTGCGGGACAAGCTCGGCGATCAATCGCAAGTCCCGGCGAAGGTCGCCTCGATTCAGGAAATCCGCGGTAACAACTGAAGGTCAGTTCGTGAGTATGGCGGAGTTCGGTGTAATTCCTGCGCCGCATGCTCGGGATTGTAATGTCGGTGGGGTAGGATGGACGCGGGAATCTGGGTCGTCGAAGACTTCGCTCCAGCCACCCTTTCGTCCAGTTGCGCCATTGCTGTTGTCAAAGGAGTGAATTTGTGAAATCCCGTGCCCCTCATCACAGCGGCTTTTTTTCGCTGAACGTGACGCAGTTTTGCGGGGCGGCGAATGACAATATTTTGAAGCAGGTGGTGGTATTCGGCGTTGCCGCGGGGGGGATTTGGGCCGATCAACTGGGGCACGGGGCGCAGGCGATCGGGTCGCTGTGTCTGGCCGGGCCGTTCGTGCTGTTCTCCGGATTTGCGGGGCAGTTTTCGGACCGCTACAGCAAGCGCGATGTCACTGTGTGGGTGAAGGTGTGGGAAGTCGGTGTCGCGCTCCTGGCGATGCTCGGTTTGTGGATGGTCAACCTGTGGGTGGTGCTGGGAAGTCTGATCCTCATCGCCACGCAGGCCGCGTTCTTCGGACCGGCAAAGTATGGCATCCTGCCGGAGATTCTTGATCGCAAACTGCTGAGCCGGGCCAATGGCACGATCAACATGTTTACGTACGTTGCGGTGATTCTCGGCTGCGCGATCGGGGGGCCGCTGTACGATGCCTATGCTCCGGATCGGACCAAGTTTCCGGATGCTGTGTCGAATGTGTGGCTGCCGGGCGCGGTGCTGTTGATCGTTGCCATCATTGGCACCGCCGCGTCGTTCGGCATTCCGCGGCTGACGGCACAAAATCCGTCGCTTCCCATTCGGATGCAGCTATTTCGTCCGTATCTGAACACTTGGCGGGAGATCTCCGGCACTCCGTTGGCCCATGTGATGATGGCCTGGTCGTACTTCTATTTCATCGTCGGCGGCGTGGCGATGCTGATCCTGCCGGACTACAAGTCGCTGCTGCAAATCAGTGCGACACAAGCGTCGATTCTGATGGCGATCCTCGGCATTGCGATTGGTGTGGGTGACTTTGTCGCCGGACGTGTCTCCGGACACGCGGTCCGACCGGGATTGATTCCTATCGGCGCGATCGGCACGACGGTGATGTATTTCGTGCTGGGAGTAATCCCATTGAACTTCGGGCTGGTGGCGGTCTGCCTCGCGGTCACCGGATTTCTCGCGGGGTTTTATATGGTTCCACTCCAGACAATGACGCAGACGTTGTCGACGGAAGAGCAGCGCGGTCGCGTGCTGGGTCTGTGGAGTTGCCTGTCGTTCGTCTCGATCATTCTGGGTAACGTGCTGTTTCTGATCATCAAGCAAACGGGCGTGGAATCGCACCGCGTGTTTCTCGTTTGCGGCATCCTGGGTGTGATCTGCGTCGCTTGGTACTACCTCCAATGGCGCGCCATCTTTGAAGCCGCCGCGACATCGCACCCATTAGTTTCAGCGGCCGATGCAGAAAGTGAAGTGACGGTTGCCGTCATATAAGTGGCAGCACGCGGCAGGTTGTCAGCCTCCAGAGAGGTCGGCATCAACACCAGGCGGCGGCAACGGCGTTTGACAGCCGTGAGAGAAAGAAGCCCGTCGGCTCCTGCGGTTCGGTCGAGAGAATCACGCAGAATGTCCCCGCTTGGGGATCGATCCATATCACCGTCCCGGTGGCCCCCCAGTGACCGTACGTCTGCGGCCCGAGCAGATCACCGAAGTTCGCACTGTGAGCCGGCCAATGCAGCCGCCAGCCGAGGCCCCATGGTCGACACCGGCGCTCTTCTTCCGGAATTTCTCTCATTTGGGCGAATTGATTGCGTGTCGCCGCGGCAATCGTATTCGGAGACCACATACTGTGGCCGTTGGAAGTGCGCCCTTCACGCAGCAGCAGTTGTGACAACGCCGCCATGTCTTCCGCCGTGGTGAGCAACCCCCCCCAGGGCGCACCCAACTGCCGCCAATAACGGCTGTTCCAATTCCAGTCGGTGTCGACCTGATCCGTCGGCAGACGAATGTCAGGCACGCGCTCGATGTTGCCGCCGGGTTCAAACCACTCATCGGGAGCACCCAGCGCGGTCTCCGTCATCCCGGCAGGGCGAAAGAATTCTTCGCTGAGAAACTGTGGTAGCGGCCGACCATCGATCTTCTCGATAACGGCGCCTAACACCGCGAAGCCCGTACTCTGATACTGCACGCCACGGCCCGGCGAAAAGCCCGGCTTTTGCTGGCACGTTTCTTCCACAAACTTCGACCGCGGCGCATGGGCAGCCCGCAGTTCGCGATTGTTCGGCAGCATGTCGGGCAGGCCAGACGAATGCGTGAGCAAATGCCGAATTTCGATGCCGACTTTCCCGTGTCGACCGAACGTTGGAAGGAAATCGACTACGCGATCACTGAGTGTTAATCGGCCCTGTTCGATGAGTCGCAACGCTCCTAGGCCGACCAGCGGTTTGGTGATCGAAGCCACAAGATAAATCGGCCGCACCGGCAACGGACAGTGTTCGTCAACCCTTAAACTGCCGAACGAGACGGGTCCGTGCATCCGGTCGCGCGTGCCCGTAATGACCGTGATCGCGGGCACTTTGCGTGTGGCGACCCATCCCCGCGCGAGATCGAGCGCTGTCTGCCAGCGTTGTTCATCGAGTAACGGCAACATGCATCATTCCAAGACGAGTCCGCTTACGCTTTACGGGTCGCAAAATGAGTGATCATTTGCAAGCGATCTTCCGTCGATCGTGCATTGTGCGATCACGCTCATCGTAAGCAAATGTCATCCCCCTCTTTTTTTCTTCGGTATCGTGCCACGGGCGCTATCGCGACGGCTTTTACGTTGCCGTTTGGCCTTCGCACCGGGGCCGTCCACGAAGCCCGGTTCGTCGCTCTCCGTTTTGACCATTTGGCCGATCTGATTCTTCAATTGCAGAATGCGGTCGCGCAATTGGGCGGCCCGTTCAAACTCCAGCGATTCCGCCGCGGTGAGCATCTCCTGTTCAAGCGCCTGCAGATACTCCTGCGTCACGAACTGGGTTTCGCTCTGCGCTCCGCTGACCTGAGCCACAATTCGCCGGGCTTCGACTTCCTCTTCGATCCCGCGACGGATGGCTTTCTTGATCGTCTCCGGGGTGATGCCGTGTTTCTCGTTGTACGCCTGCTGCAATTTCCGGCGACGTTCGGTTTCGTCAATCGCCCGCTGCATGCTGTCGGTGACGGTGTCGGCATAGAGCACGACCTCGGCATTGACATTCCGCGCAGAACGGCCGATGGTTTGAATCAAGCTCGTTTCGCTGCGGAGAAAGCCTTCCTTATCGGCATCGAGAATCGCCACCAGCGAGACTTCCGGCAGGTCGAGACCTTCGCGCAGCAGGTTCACGCCGACGACGACATCGTATTTGTTTTCCCGCAGCTCTCGCAGGATTTCCACGCGCTCGAACGCATCCAACTCCGAGTGCAACCACGCGCAGCGAACGGCTTCTTCACGAAGATACGTCGTCAAATCTTCAGCGAGCCGCTTGGTTAATGTGGTGACAAGGACACGCTCGCCACGATCGGCACGAATGCGGATTTGCTCGATCAAATGCGGCACCTGGCCTCGCGCGGGATGAATTGAAATGGTGGGATCCACCAAGCCGGTAGGCCGAATGACCTGCTGGACAATTTCGCCGCCGGAGCGTTCCAGTTCCCAATCGGCCGGTGTCGCGGACACGAAAATCGCCTGGCGATTACGGGCGTCCCATTCCTCGAACTTGAGCGGCCGGTTATCCAGCGCCATCGGCAGCCGGAAGCCGTGATCCACCAGTGTTGTCTTGCGGGAATGATCGCCCGCATACATCGCCCGGATTTGCGGAATCGTCACATGCGATTCATCAACGAACATCAACGCATCTTCGGGAAAGAAGTCCAATAAGGTATAAGGTGGTTCTCCCGGTTTACGACCGGTGAGGGCGCGACTGTAGTTTTCAATCCCGGGACAGAAGCCGATTTCACGCAAGAGCTCGAGATCATGCCGGGTGCGCGCGTTAAGTCGCTGGGCCTCGATGAGCTTGCCTTCCTTGCGGAATTTTTCGAGCTGCAGGACCAATTCACGCTCGATCTCCTGACAGGCCGCATTGACCTTGTCCTCCGGCAGCACGTGATGCTTGGCGGGATAGACGTAGATTTCATCAAGACGCTTCAGTTCGTCACCGGTGATCGGGTTGATGATCGCCAGCTTCTCGACTTCGTCGCCCCAGAACTCGATCCGATACGCGAATTCCTCATAGGCTGGCCACACTTCGACGACATCACCCCGCACACGGAAATGGGCTCGCGCGGGTTGATAATCGTTGCGGTTGTACTGAATGTCGCAAAGCTTCCGCAGAAAGGCATCACGGTCCTGGTTGTCGCCGATTCGCAGCGGAACCATCGCTTCGAGGTAATCTTTCGGCGAACCCAAGCCGTAGATGCAACTGACCGATGCGACCACCACCACATCGCGGCGACTGACGAGCGCGCTCGTCGCCGCCAACCGCAGGCGATCAATCTCCTCGTTGATCGATGCGTCTTTTTCGATGTAAATATCGCGCTGCGGAATATACGCTTCCGGCTGATAATAGTCATAATAGCTGACGAAATAACTGACGGCGTTGTTCGGAAAGAATTCGCGGAACTCGCCGTATAACTGTGCAGCTAACGTTTTATTATGAGAAAGTACAATTGCCGGGCGCTGCAATTCGGCGATGACGTTGGCCATCGTGTACGTCTTGCCGGAGCCGGTGACGCCGAGCAACACCTGATTTGCTTTTCCCTCCTTCACGCCGCGCACGAGGGACTCAATCGCCTTCGGCTGATCTCCGGCAGGGGTGTACGGTCGATGTAACTGAAACTGCGACATACGGCACCTGATTCTGGATGGCATCCACGCACATCGCCATCGTAGCCGGTTCCCTTCTTGTCGGCGAATCGCTTTCCCCCGTGGAAGACATGGCCCGCCAGCACAGATTAGACTATTCTGATGCTTCGATGCTTCTGTTTTCGACGCTGGGGAACGTGCGTGATGCGTGGTGTCCTCTCAGGAATCTTGGCGGTCGCTTATGCCGCAGGCGTATTGCCTGCGGCGGAACCGGCTCTACCGCGCATCGACTTCAACCGCGATATTCGCCCGATCCTCTCCGATGCGTGCTTCCAATGTCACGGTCCGGACGAAAACAAACGGCAGGCGAATCTGCGATTCGATACCAAAGACGGAGCGCTGGCTGATCTCAACGGTCACGCAGCAATCATCCCCGGTGATGTGGCACAGAGTACGCTCCTGCAGCGCATCATTTCGGATGACCCCGACGAACAGATGCCGCCACCGAAATCGGGAAAGCAGCTCACCACCGAGCAGAAACAACGGCTGCGGCAATGGATTGCAGAAGGAGCAACATGGACCGGCCATTGGTCATTGATGGCACCGACGAAGAGTATCATCCCCTCCGTATCGAATCAAAAAGATGTGATTCAGCCGATCGACGCGTTCCTGCTGTCCCGTCTGGAACAAGGGGGCATCTCACCGAATCCGCCCACTGATCGCGCGACGTGGCTACGGCGCATCACGTTCGATCTGACCGGATTGCCGCCATCGCTGGATGAGTTGGAATCATTTCTCACTGACGATCATCCCGCGGCATTCGAGCGCGTGGTAGACCGATTGCTGGCATCCCCGCGGTATGGGGAACGGATGGCGGTGCGGTGGTTGGACGGCGCACGGTATGCGGACACGAGCGGTTACCAGAGCGACGGCGAACGCTTCATGTGGCGGTGGCGCGACTGGGTGATCGAAGCGTACAACCGCAACATGCCGTTCGATCAATTCACCATCGAGCAACTCGCGGGGGATCTGCTGCCGAACCCAACACTGGAGCAGAAAATCGCGACCGGGTTCCATCGCAATCACCGCGGGAATTCCGAAGGGGGCATTGTCCCGGAAGAGTATGCGGCCGAGTACGTCGTGGACCGCGTCGAGACCACGTACACGGTGTGGATGGGATTGACGATGGGCTGCGCGCGGTGTCACAGCCACAAGTTCGATCCGCTGTCACAGCGCGAGTTTTATCAATCGTTCGCGTTTTTCAATAACGTGCCGGAGTTCGGCCGGGCATTGAAGCTGGGGAACTCGCCGCCGTACATCGCCGCCCCGACACCGGACCAGCAAGGGGCCTTGGCACGACTCGAAGCGGAGTTATCCCAAGCGGAGGCGGAGTGGAGCCAACTCGATAAGACGGTAGATCAAACGCTACGCCGCTGGGAAACTTCACTCGACGCAACCACATCGTCGAATTGGCAATTCACACGCGGGCAAGTGTGGACCCAAGCCTTTGAAATGGCAGCGAAGGAAGCGGAAACCGTGCCGGGACGCATCGGTCATGCGCGATCATTCGATGGCCAGCAATTCTTCAACGCGGGAAATGTCGGCGCGTTTGGCTTCACTGACAAATTCACGTTGTCCGCATGGATCCAACCGCGCGGTAATCAGGGCGGCACGATTCTCTCCCGCATGACCGATGTCGAACACGGCGATGGTTACGCGCTGGTACTCGATAACGGGCGGTTGCAGCTCAATCTCGTCAAACGTTGGCTCGATGACGCGCTGCGCGTGGAATCCGCGTTCGCGATCCCTGCCGACGAATGGCATCACGTTGCCGTTACTTATGATGGTTCGCGACTAGCGGCGGGAGTCCGCTTTTATCTCGATGGCCAACTCGTCGACACGCGGATCAACCTCGATCTGCTCAACCAGACATTCGCCTCAAAAGAACCACTCCGAATCGGCGGCGGCAACGGTCCGAAGGGCCGCTTTCATGGCTTGATCGATGAAGTCGCGATCTTCGATACCGCCCTCACTGCCGAGGACGCCGCGATCCTGGCCACTGCGGAAACGGTCGGTCAACTGGCTGCCATCCCCGGAGGAAAACGAACACTCGCCCAGCAGCAGAAACTCCGGGTGGCGTTTCTGGATCTGGCAGCCGATGCCGATGTCAAAGCGGCTCGCGGGAAATTCATCGATCTCACACAACAACGGGAAACACTTCGAGAAACTTTCCCGACGGTGATGGTGATGGAAGAGATGCCGACGCCGCGGGCCACGCATGTTCTGCTGCGCGGCGAATACGACAAGCCCGGTGAGCGTGTCACATCGGGAACTCCAGCGGCGTTACCAAATCTGCCCGACGACGAACTCCGCAACCGGCTGTCTCTCGCCCGCTGGTTGACCGATCCGCGGCATCCTTTAACGTCGCGCGTGGCGGTCAATCGGCTCTGGCAGATGGTCTTCGGCACAGGCCTTGTCAAAACCGTCGACGACTTCGGTTCGCAAGGAGAAGCGCCGAGTCACCCGGAACTGCTCGACTGGCTGGCCGTCGAATTCTCCCAGCCGCCATCACTCGACGGCGCATGGGATACTAAGCGTTTGCTGCGGTTGATGGTCACATCGGCCGCGTATCGGCGGTCGTCACACATTACGTCGGAGCTGCTGCGACTCGATCCTGAAAACCGGCTGCTCGCGCGGGGACCACGACTGCGATTGTCCGCAGAAATGGTCCGCGATCAAGCCCTGTTTGCTTCAGGGCTACTCGTGGAAAAACTGGGTGGACCGTCGGTGAAACCCTATCAACCGGCGGGCTTATGGAAGGAACTCGCGGACGCGGATTACGTGCAGGATCATGGTGAGCATCTCTATCGTCGCAGCCTTTACACCTTCTGGAAGCGCACGATCCCCCCGCCGACGATGTTGTCGTTCGATGCGGCGGGCCGTGAGACGTGCGTCGTTCGTGAAAACCGCACCAATACGCCGCTGCAGGCGCTGATTCTGATGAATGATGTGACCTATGTAGAAACGGCCCGTATGCTCGCCGAGCGAATTCGCGGTGAATCGTCGCCGCTGCTGTCGGATCGTCTCGCGCACGCTTTTCGACTTGTGTTGTCGCGTCCGCCGGGGTCTGAAGAGTTAGCGGTCCTTACGACTGGTTGGCAAGCGCACCGCGAACGCTTCCAGCAAGATCCGGCCGCCGCACGGCAGTTGTTATCGCAGGGAGAGAGTCCCCGTATCACCAACGCTCACGACGCCGAACTCGCGGCGGATACGGCCATCATGGGATTGCTGCTCAACCTCGACGAAGCCATCACCAAAGAATAAGACGAAACTTGTTCCCACGCTCCGCGTGGGAACACACGGCCGCGACGCTCCGCGTCGCACGAGCGCTTCTCACAAACACAAAGACGACGCGGAGCGTGGGAACGAGGAAACACGATGAACACCGAACTGAGTCGTCGCGCGTGGTTGCAACGGACCGGAATCGGCACGGCGGCACTAGCTTCATTGCTGCCGACTTCCGTGAATGCTGCCGAGACGGTGCCACATTTCCCGGCGCGGGCGAAGCGAGTGATCTCGCTCTTCCAATCCGGAGCGCCGTCGCAACTTGATCTGTTCGACTGGAAACCGGGACTCGCCGATCGCCGCGGCGAAGAATTGCCGGACTCCATTCGCCGCGGCCAACGCCTCACCGGCATGACCGCGACGCAGACGAGTTTCCCAGTCGCACCGACGAAGTACCAGTTTGCTCGACATGGTGAGAGCGGAGCGTGGATCAGCGAACTCTTACCGCACACGGCGAAAGTCGCGGACAAACTCTCGTTCATCAAGACCTTGCATACGGAAGCGATCAATCACGATCCCGCGGTGACGTTCTTTCAAACCGGGGCCCAACTCGCGGGACGGCCGAGCCTCGGAGCGTGGTTGGCGTACGGACTCGGGAGCGAGAACCGCGACCTGCCCACGTTCGTCGTGATGATCTCGCAGGGGTCGGGCAATCCGAACGATCAACCCTTGTACGACCGCTTGTGGGGCAGCGGGTTCCTGCCATCACGGTATCAGGGAGTGAAGTTTCGCAGCGTCGGCGAACCGGTGCTGTATCTCTCGAATCCACCGGGCATGGATGCGAGCGCGCGGCGACGGTTTCTCGATGACCTTGCCAAGCTGAACCACATGAAACTCGCGGACGCTGGCGACCCGGAAATCGCCACGCGGATTTCGCAGTATGAGATGGCATTCCGGATGCAATCTTCCGTGCCGGAACTGACCGATCTGTCGTCGGAATCGCAGCACACGTTCGAGATGTATGGTCCCGATGCTTCCAAGCCTGGCACCTTCGCCGCCAACTGTCTGCTCGCGCGGCGGTTGGTCGAGCGCGGCGTCCGGTGCGTACAACTCTTTCATCGCGGGTGGGATCAGCACACGAAACTGCCGACGCAGATCGTCGGCCAATGTCGCGATACCGACCAACCCGCGGCGGCGCTCATTCGTGATCTCGAACAGCGCGGATTGCTTGATGACACGCTGGTCGTCTGGGGCGGCGAGTTCGGCCGCACGGTCTACTGCCAGGGAACCCTCACGGCGAACGACTACGGCCGCGATCATCATCCGCGCTGCTTCACCGCCTGGATGGCTGGCGGCGGGATCAAGCCGGGGCAATCGATTGGCGTCACCGACGACTACAGCTACAACATCGCCGAGCGCCCAGTCCACGTCCACGATTTCCAGGCGACGATGCTGCATTGCCTGGGCATCGACCACACACGGCTCACGTTCCGCTCCCAAGGCCGTGACTTCCGTCTCACTGATGTCCACGGCGAAGTGGTGAGTGAGTTGGTGATGTAACTGCGGAAGCCCACGGTTTCTGAACCGTGGGTCCTGAGCGTTGTTGAGAGATCAGAAGAGACCCAGGGTTAAGAAACCCTGGGCTTCTCTACAGTCATGGCGCAGCCGCTTGGCGCTGCTGCAGCAGATACGCCAGTAGGGCGCGCAGGTCGTCTTCTTTGAGTTGTTCCGCGAAGTTGGACGGCATCGGCGAGAGGTTGGTTTGCCGTTGTTCGTCGATGTCGGTCATGGCGACGCGGACTTCTTTGCCTTGAGCGTCGCCGATAATCACCGCGCCCCCTTCTTCGCGGAGTTTCAGGCCGGTGACGGTAACACCATCGTTGGTGACGATCACCGTCGCGCGGAAAGCGCCATCGACGTTGCGATTCGGATCGAGCACGTCTTCCAGAATGCGTTCGATACCGCGAATGCCGACGCCGTCGAGTTGCGGGCCGACTTTGCCCCCTTCGTTCTGAATGCGGTGACACGCCACGCACGATTTCTTGAAGACGGCGAGACCGGCCACCGGGGCGTCGTCGCTGACGGTGAAACCGCTACTGACTTTGGTGATGAGTTGCTTGAGCCGCGCATCCGCCGCGGGAAGTCCCTGGGTGAGTTCCGCGATCCGTTGATCCCGGTCTGGAATGTTGACCTGCCGCAAACGTTCAAGGACCGGTTGATCCTGCAACAGCCGCGCGGAGGCCTTGCCGGTGGCGATCATCGTGAAGAGCAGTTCGGTTCCTTCCGAACTGCCTGCCATCGCCAGCGCCAACGGTTGCTGCAACGCGCCGGGTGCGGTCCCGAGTGCGGTGGCCAGCGCCAGGCGTGTCATCTGGTTGTTGATGGCGCCGAGTCGTTGCGCGGCCACGATTCTCAAGGCGTTCGGTTCTTCGGGATTCTGGACGATCCCGATCAAGACGGGAATGGCCTCGGTTCGTGCCAGTTTCAGGGCCGAGGATGAAGCCGCAACGCGCACGGGCATTTCCGCGTGACGGTTTTTCAAACGATCGAGCACGGGGGGCGCGAGATCGGTCAGCTCAAGTTGTTCCGCGATCTGCACGGCGAGGATCGCGGTGGAATCGGCAAACGCTGCACCGGCCACTGGCGCGGCGACCACTGGCGGCGAGAATCGCCCCACCGCGAGCCAAGCATACGCGGTTCCCGTATCCGCATCGACGGCTTCAAACACCGCTTGCTGCCCGGCCCATGGCTTCGTGTCCCACATATATTCCCGCGCGACATCATTCCGTGGTGGTTCCTGCTTGCGGATCACTTCACCGGTCTCGACAAGCACGAGCCGCGCGTGATTCACCGGCGGCGGGTTCGTTCCCGGCAGTCCGTTGTGGCCGCACATCCAGAACGTGAACTTCTCCGGCAGCGCGAACGGGGCGGACCGCAGCACGCCAGTCAGTGTCTCGCCGTTCGCAATGCTGTCAAAGAACAACGCGGCCGTGTCACCGTCGGTGGAACCCCGCGGTTTCACGCCCCACGGACTGACGGATGGCGTGGTCGCTCCGAGCACTGTGCGGTTCTCCCACGCCGGGGCACTCTTTCGCTGTGGATCGAGCAACGCCTTCGCCAGCGCGGCTCCCCATTGGCCGACTTTGGTGTTCGCTTCCAACTTCTGGCCGCGCTGGGTGAGACCGGCGAAGATCGATTGGAACATCGCCGCCTGTCGGAACACGTCCTGCGGGTACTGCTGCTGCACGAACTCGGCGACCTCATCCATGCGTTGCGGGCTGACGAACCGGGCCACATGCGTGAGGGATGCCTCGGCGACCTCGGGAGCGACTTTGTGCTGACGGAGATAATCGAACGTGAACCACGCTGCCGCTTCATTGGGCACAGCCCGCGCGATCTCGGCGACCTTCTCCAATTCGGACGGGACGAGTTTCACCGTCGCCAGTTGATCGAGAATCGCCGGGGACCGCAGTTGATTCCGCAGCGCGATCTTCGTGGCATGAATCAACTGCACATCATCGCGATCCGTGGTGATCAGCATCGCCGCCAGCGGTTGTACATTCGCCGCATCGGGATGACGACCGAGGGCTTCGACCGCAGCACGAAGGACGAAGGGATTGAGATCTTTGCGCTGGACGAATGAGGAGTCTACAAAAAGGTATTCTCGCAGGAACACCGTGATTGGTGTCGGTTCAGTTAACTCTGGAAACTCAGCGACCATTCGGATCAAATGCACATCTACCGTCGGCCATCGGGATCTGCCATAAATCGTCGGATCGAATCCATCCTTTTTATCACACCGACGACCCAACCATAGCTTCGCCGCAATTTCATAATCCTTCGGTTCCTCGTTAGGAATAAAACGTTTCGTGAGCCCAGGATTATGAAGTCTACTGCCTGCACGATCTCCGAATCGCTCGAACATCTCCTGCTGCGACAGATTCCGAACCACAAGATTCGGATTCCCGAGTTGCTTGATTAGGTCGGCCTCCGGCAAGTCTTTGATACTAGGCGGCGTCGGTGCCGCCTGCTTCTTATCCGTCCCCGTGTAGACCACGCGCCAGATGCGGCCGCGGTGACGGTCGCGGCGGGGGTGCTTCAGGTCGACTTCGTAGTGGCCGATGATGCTGTTGTAGAAGTCCGCAATGTACAACGCCCCGTCCGGGCCGAGCTGCATGTCGACCGGGTGGTGCCACCAGTCGTCGCACACCAGAAAATCCTCCGGCTTTTCGATCCACGGCGACGACCCGCGCCACTGGATCACGTCCCGATGAATCCGGTTCGTCACCACATTGCAGACGAACAGATTGCCCCGATATTCCGCCGGGAAATGATCGGCTTCATACACCGCGACGCCGGAAATCCCCGTCGAGCCGTGATCGTTCGAGGTCATGATCGGCGCGAAGCCGAGGCCATCGTGTGGCTTGCCGAAGCTGTCGTGATAGCTGCCGCGGAGAATCATCGTGATCGGCTTGGAATGGCAGTCGGCGGTGAACATGTCACCGCGGGCATCGAAGCACATGCCGAACGGATTCACCTGGCCCCAACTGATCTGCTCAATCGCGGAGCCATCCGGCCGGAAGCGGTAGGTGTTGCCCGAGGTCATCTCCAGCACCACCGGCCCCTGCCCTTTGAGCTTCACCTTCGACGCATTGCGGAACCCGTGGCAGGCGTAGACCCAGCCATCGGGACCGAGCCGGAGCGCATTCTGGTTGCCGTGCGTGTCGACGTAATCGAACGGTCCATACAGAATCTCGCGCTGGTCGGCTTTGCCGTCGCCGTCGGAATCGGTCAGTTTCCACAAATTCGGGATCGACCACGCGATGACATCCTTGCCGTTAGGCATGGGGAGCACGCCGATGGGGATGTTCAAATCTTCGGCGAATTTGGTAATTTTCGTCGCCCGGCCATCCGGTCCGATGCCGTCGAGAATGGTGATGCCATCGCGCGCGGGCATCCCTTCCGGCACCGCCCACGGGTACTCGATGGAGTGCGACACCCACAACCGCCCGCGAGCATCAAACGCCAGATTCATCGGCTTCTGAATGTCCGGCTCGCTGGCGACGAGCTGAATCTCAAACCCCGGCGGCAGATGAAATTTTTTGATCTGTTCCGCGGGCGTAAGCGGATCGGTCTCCGCGACCGGTGGCCCGGCAAACGTGGTGATCGCGCAACAGGACAGGACAACAAATGATAGACAACGCAGCATGGAAGACGCTCCTGGAAAGTCGCGTCATCTTAACCTCAAAACCTGGACAGAAGGAAACGAGTTCAAGTTGCCATTGACGACCGTCAAACCGCAGGTCACCCTGAAGAAAACGCCATGATGAATGGAAAACGGAAATGCCGTGGTTCGACTTCTTCTGGTACGATCAGAACATCGCGCATCTCGCGGTGAACCATGTCACGGCGGAAGAATTTGAGGAAGTCGTGATGAAGGCTCGGCGATTCGAGTTCAGCCGGTCTGGCAGAGATATGGTGCAGGGCACAACAGCGGCCGGTCGTTATCTTGTGTGCATCTTTGATCGAATCGACGAGGTTTCCATCATGCCGATCACCGCGTTCGAACCCACAAAAGGTCAAGAATGAGTCCTATTACCTCACGCGGGCCGATGCCTCCTGATGTGCAACAGCGCTGGGAACAGGCGTTGGCGGCGATTGACCCGGAATCGATTCTGATTGACCTGGCTAAAGCGACAGCCGCGGCGAAGGAGCCGAATTTCAGCGGTTTTCTCCGTCGCTGTCTCCATCGCGCGGGGCGGCCGATTTCCAGCCTCGGGATGGAGTCGGAGATTTCTCCAGAACGACTCGCCGCATTCATCCATGGCGAGGGGGTGCTCGAATCCGACGAAATCGACCGCCTGCTTTCCCGACTCGATGTCGAGGTGATGGGTTCCGTCGGCGCTCATTAATTTCGGCGGATTCCCAGCGAAGACCGATTCTCGTCAACCCGGATCGCGCGTTACAATCCCTGCTCTTCACTTGTGGGACTGGTCTCGGAGCGCTCTGATGTTGATGGTTGTCGTAATCTCGGCGGTGGTGTTGTCCGTCGCGTATGTCACGTATGGGCCGCTGCTGGTGCGGTTTTTGCGGCTCGATCCGAACGCCCGGACGCCGGCGCATCAGTATCGGGACGATGTCGACTACGCGCCGCTCGAACCGAATGCGCTGCTCAGCCAGCACTTCTCGGCGATTGCGGCGGCGGGGCCGATTGTCGGGCCGATTCTCGCCGGGGTGATGTTCGGCTGGCTGCCGGCGCTCATCTGGATTCTCGTCGGCTGCATCTTCATCGGCGGTGTGCATGACATCACCGCACTGACGGCGTCCATCCGGCACAAGGCCCGGTCGATTGCCGAGGTGGTCCGCGAGCACATGTCGCGGCGGGCGTTCGTGTTGTTTCTCACGTTCGTGTGGCTCGCGCTGGTCTACATCATCATCGCGTTCACCGATGTCACCGGCCGGGCGTTTGTGGGGATCGTGAAACTCGAAAACGGTCAATCGGTCTCCGGGGCCGGCATCGCGTCCTCCTCGCTGATGTACCTCGCGCTGCCAATCCTGATGGCGCTGGCGATGAAGTATGCGAAGCTATCGTTGAACTGGGCGACGATTATCTTTCTGCCACTGGTCGGCGTGTCGATCTGGGCGGGGCAACAGTTGCCGTTTGATCTGGCCCCGGTGCTGCGCTCGATCTGGCCGGATGCGAACGACGAAACCGCGCGGAAAGCATGGGACATTCTGCTGCTGGGATATTGCTGCATCGCGTCGGTCGTACCGATGTGGCTGCTGCTCCAACCGCGTGGCCATCTCGGCGGCTATTTTCTGTATGTCGCGCTCATCGGTGGTGCTGCGGGCCTGGTCATCGCGAGTCTTACTGGAGCGGAGACCATCAAGTATGACCAGCTTGTCGCGCTGCCGAAGGAGCCGATCTTCCCAGTGCTGTTCATCACGATTGCCTGCGGAGCCTGTTCTGGATTCCATTCGCTGATCGCCTCGGGAACCACATCGAAACAGCTACGAGTCGAAACCGATGCCAAGCTCATCGGCTATGGTGCAATGCTGCTCGAAGGCATGGTTGCCGTCATCTCTCTCTGCTGCGTGATGCGGCTGGCTCCGACGGATCCACTGAAGAGTGCGGACCCGAATCTGATCTATGCGACCGGCATCGGCGCGTTTCTGAAAGTCTTCGGCATCCCGCCGCAGTTGGCGGTCTCGTTCGCGCTCATGGCGTTCACCACGTTTGTGTATGACACGCTCGATGTCTGCACGCGGCTCGGGCGGTTCATCATTCAGGAACTGACCGGCTGGCAGGACGCGAAGGGGAAATGGCTCGGCACGCTCCTCACCGCCGGCGTCCCCGTCTTCTTTGTGACGCAGACGATGACCAATGTCGACGGCAAGGTTGCCCCGCTGTGGCGCGTCTTCTGGGGACTGTTCGGTGCGAGCAATCAACTTCTGGCCGCCCTCACATTGCTCGGCGTCACCGTCTGGCTGTGGCGCACCCGGCGAGAAACGTGGGTGTGGGTCGTCACCGGCATTCCCACCGTGTGGATGTACGTGATGAGCACCTGGGCGCTCGGCCGGATGATCGTGGCACGGTGGTCCGCACCGATCAATGTGCCGGAAGCGCGGCTGTCGAACGCGATCGTGCTGTCGATCTCTGTGTTACTGGTGGTGCTGGCAACGCTGATGCTGATTGAAGCCATCATCGCGCTCATGCCGCGGCGTCCCGCAGGCGGGGAAACGAACCCGCTGCTTGTCCCGGCGTGATGAGCACTCAACAAGCCTGAAGCGCCAGCGCCGGGTGCTTTTTCCGGGCTGAGTGCGACTCAAGGACAGACGAATGGCGCTCTGTGTCAATCTCTTATCACTCATCATTAATCACTTATCAATTCTCGGAACCCGGCGCTCGCGCTTCGGGCTTGTTGCGCTCTGTTGGGCCGTGACGTTCTCCCCATTCGCTTTCGCGCAAGGCACACAAGCCGACTACGAGCGCATGCGGCAGTGGCAAACCGCCGCGCGGCAGACGGTATACCGCAGTCGCGTGATCCCGCACTGGTCGCCCTAAGACCGCCGCGGTTGGTATCGCGTGCTGGTCGCTCAGAACGAGTATGAATTCGTAGTGTTCGACACCACGACCAGCACCCGGCGGCAGGCGTTCGATGCCGAAAAGCTTGCGGCGGAATTGGCGAAACAAACGGGACAGAAGATTTTCCCAGTGCGTCTGCCGTTCGAGTTCATCACGCTGGTCGATAACAGCACCGATGTCCGGTTCACTTACGACCGGCGTGTGTGGACATGGTCCGATGAGACGGGGCAGTTGACCGCAGTCCCGGAGACACCGCCCGCACCGTTGTCCCCGGAAGGCGCCGACGAACCACGACGGCGCCGCGGTGGTCGTACCTCCTCCGATGGAACCATGACGATCCTGCGCCGGGACCATAATCTCGTGCTGCGAAAACTGGGCACCGACGGCGAACAAACGCTGACCACCGACGGAACCGTGGCGAATTTTTACGAAGAGCGTCTGTCATGGTCGCCGGATGGCCGCTACGTGCTGGCGTGGAAAACGGTTCCCGGCGAAGAGCACAAAGTCTATTTGATTGAGTCGTCGCCACGGGATCAGAAACAGCCGAAGCTGCACAATTACGACTATCATAAACCGGGCGATCGCTTGCCGGTCACCAAACCCGTGCTGATTGATGTCGCCGCGGGGAAAGTGACGCCAGTTGCGGACGATCTCTTCCCGAATCCGTGGAGCCAGTCGCAAGAAACGTGGGCAGCGGATTCGACGCGCTGCTGGTTTCTATACAACCAGCGTGGCCATCAGACACTGCGGTGGATCGAAGTCACCGCGGCCACGGGAGCGACGCGGACGATCATCGACGAGACCAGTCCCACTTTTGTGGACTACGCCCACAAAGTCTTTCTGCATCGCGTCGAGACGACCAATGAACTCGTCTGGATGTCCGAGAGCAGCGGCTGGAACCATCTCTATCTCATCGACAGCGATACCGCCAGCGTAAAGAACGCGATCACATCCGGCCCCTGGGTCGTCCGCGGCGTCGATCGGGTGGATGACGAGAAACGCCAAATCTGGTTCCGTGCCGGCGGCATTCATCCCGAGCAAGACCCGTATCACATCCACTACTGCCGCGTGAATTTCGATGGCACCGGGCTGACAATCCTCACGGAAGGCGATGGCACACACCACATCGAATGGTCTCCCACCGGCGCGTTTTTCCTCGATGTGTATTCCCGCGTCGATCTGCCACCTGTGACGGAGCTGCGCCGCAAAGACGGCACGCTGGTCTGCGAGCTGGAGCGGGCGGATGTGTCGCATTTATCGAAAGAGAGCTGGAAAGCGCCAGAGCGGTTCGTCGCCAAGGGACGCGATGGAACGACCGACATCCACGGCGTGATCTATTGGCCGACGCATTTTGATTCCAACAACACTTATCCGGTGATTGAGTGCATCTATGCCGGACCACATAGTTCGCATGTCCCGAAGGAGTTTCGCACATCGCATTATGGGCAGGACTTGGCGGAACTCGGGTTCATCGTTGTCCGGATGGATGGCATGGGGACATCGCATCGCAGCAAGGCGTTTCATGATGTCTGCTGGAAGAACCTCGGCGATTCGGGCTTCCCCGACCGCATTTTGTGGATGCAGGCCGCGGCGAAAAAGTATCCGCAGATGGACCTCACCCGCGTCGGCATCTTCGGCGGCTCGGCCGGCGGGCAGAGTGCAGTCCGCGCCCTCGAAGCGCACGGCGATTTCTACAAGGCCGCCGTCGCCGATTGCGGCTGCCACGATAACCGCATGGATAAAGTCTGGTGGAATGAACTCTGGATGGGTTATCCCATTGGCCCGCATTACGCCGAGCAATCCAACGTGACGAATGCCCACAAATTACAGGGCAAACTGCTATTGGTCGTGGGAGAACTGGACCGCAATGTTGACCCTGCATCGACGATGCAAGTCGCCGATGCTTTGATTCGTGCGAACAAGGATTTCGATCTGCTCGTGATGACGGGGGCAGGACACGGTTCCGCGGAAAGTCCGTACGGACAGCGCCGCCGGGCCGATTTCTTCGTGCGGCACCTCTGGAACCGTGAACCCCGCGCCGATTGACTCTCAACAAGCCCGAAGCGCGAGCGCTGGGTCTCCGTCACGCCGGTTCTAGCGCCATTTCTTCCAACGGCGCTTCCGCCCGTTGCGTCGATCTTGCCAGTGCGCGCGGCGCATAGTCGCGCAGCCGCATCAGAATCATGAAATACAACAGCCAATGCACGATTTCAATTAAGGTTCTCACTTGCGAAAAGGAAGGATCAACACGAAATGACTGCTCCACCCGTGGCCGCATCAGTGTCTCCAGATAACTACTGCACGGAAACAGGAGCTGAATGACACACATGATGATCGGCTGCTCGGCAACGGTACGCATTAGTCCTTGGTTGTAGACAAAACCGTTGCCGAATTGATTCATATTCTGCATCGGTGAATGGAACATCGGCAGAAGAATCTGTGGCAGGCCGACAAGAATGCCGATGATCACCGTTCCCAGTAGCATCGCCTGCGTCTGAGATTTGCATTTCAGGCCACAATAGAATCCACCCCACGCCACGAGTGGCAAGTAGATCAGCGGTTGGACCACCATCCGCACGACGTGCCAGATCTGGTCACCCGGATGCAGACGATGTTGCCCGGCCGACAACCAGAACACCCAGAACACCGCCGCGGTGGCCATCGGGACGTACAGAATCTTGATGAGATAATGCACGCCCGCCATCTTCTGCATCACGAGGTCGCGGGTCATCATCGGTGTCGACAGGAGCACGTCCAGCGTCTGCCGGGCGCGCTCGCCGGTGATCAAAGCGGAGGATTGCACCAAGAGCATGAAGACCGCTAGCATCCACACCGCGGACATGGCCCATTCCCCCGCGGCATAGGTGCCTCGTGTGTAGACATCTCCCATTGCCAGCGGTAGCAATAGAAGAGCGATGAGCGGCGCTTCCGTGATCAGCAGAAAGCGGATGAGATACCGTGTCGTCCCCAGCGAGCGCTTGTTGAGTTCCCGCCACGCCAATGGCCGCGATGTCGGCAGCGGGACATGGTCGCGAATCAAGACCACGCCGCGCGTGACGGCGTTCTGATTGATGACATGAAAGAACCGATCGAGAAACTTGAGGATCGTCAGTCCCCACGAACGCGCTTGCAGAAACGCTCGGGGCCAGAGGGCCAATCGAGCCGCAAAGAGGTAGAAGAATACGGGCAAGACCGCGAGCCCCGCTGTCGCCGCCAGATTGGAAGGATCGAGAGGTTCCCTCGTCATGAGAAATCGACTCGGGCTGACCAAGGCGATGACCGACTGTACCAGAACCCGTTCATTTTCTGTCGCGAACTGCGGCGGGAATCCTTGAACCGCTCTTTCAAATATCATGGCCAGGAAGTGCATCAACCCCAGAAGCAGATAGGTGCAAATCACCGCCTGCGGCGTGGTCCGGAACCACACCGAACAGAGCACCGCGAGACTACCGACTTGCAAAACGCACAACACAAGAATCACACCGGCCTGCAACACCTGGCCGTTTTCGACACCGCCAAGACTGTACGCCACGGCGAGCAACGGCAAGGCCATCAGAATGTAGAGCAGCATCGGTACGACGCGGCTGAGAAATTTCTCCAGCACAATCGTCCATGGACCCAACTTGGTAATCAGCAGAATGCCGAGCGTATCGCGCTCTTTCTCAGACGTGATCGTCCCCGCGGTGATCATCGGCAGCAGCAGATAAATCGCTGCGAGTTGATACTGCACGACGGCCGAAAACAGCCGACCGCCGGTACCGAGGATGTTGAACGACAGGTTATCCCAACCACCCGACTGATTGACGAACGATCCTAATCCCACGCCGTACAGCGCGAGCGCATACACGGTACGCAAAATGAACGTCCGCCCGCGCGAAGACTGCTCGGTGAGCTCCTTCGTCAGCAATGGCAACGAAAAACGGGAAAAGAGAGCATTCATTAAGGCAACAGTAAATAATGATGAATGGAACGAACGCTCACTTCAGAAATGCTTTTCTTCTGATTCTGCATTCCTCATTTTGCATTCTCCATTTCCGCCTCTCATTGAGTGGTTCCTTCCGTCAGCTTCATAAACGCCGTCTCCATGTCCATCACCTCCGGCTGGAACATGCGGACGCGGCCGCCCTGGCTGACGAACGCGGCATGCAGGTCTTCGATTTCAAGTTCACCTTCTTCAAACCGGATCGACCACCGGTCCGCGGTCTCCTCGACATGCGTGACCCCCGGCAGCGATTGCAGATGTTCCAATAACCCCGGCGGATCGTTCGCGAGTTGGACATGGACGATCCGCATCAAACCGAGGTGCTTATAAATCTCCGCGACCGATCCCTGCGCGACGATCTGACCCGCTTCGATGATGCCGATCTGCGTACATAATTGCGCGAGTTCGTGCAGAATATGGCTGGAAATGACGATCGTTTTGCCCATCTCCTTGAGCGCTTTGAGCAGCTCCCGCATCTCGATTCGCGCGCGGGGATCGAGACCCGACGCCGGTTCATCGAGCAACAGCACGGCGGGATCGTGCAGCAGCACGCGGGCTAACGACAGGCGTTGTTTCATCCCGCGCGACAACGCATCGACCGACGAATCGATCTTGTGCGTCAGGTCGGTGAGTTGCAGTACATCATCGACCACCGAGGCCCGCTTGTGATACGGCAGTCGATACGCCGCCGCGAAGAAGTGCAGATACTCGCGGGCCGTCAGGTCTTCATAGACGCCAAAGAAGTCGGGGACGTAACCGATCTGTTCACGGACGAGATCCGGCCGGGCTTTCACATCGAGACCATTGACGGCAACGTAACCATCAAACTTCGATTGCAGCGTTGCCAGTACCCGGATGGTCGACGACTTGCCCGCTCCGTTTGGTCCGATGAAACCGAAGACTTCGCCCGGCGGAATGGCGAGCGAGATGCCACGGACGGCTTGAAACTTGCCGTAACGAATCCAGAGCTTGTCGACCTGCACCGCGAGTTTGGGCGGGGCTTCTTCGGCGAGGGCCAGTTTACGGCGAAGTCTGGGAAACATCGGCGACTCGCATGCGGGGCGACAATCGGGACCACGAATACCATGTCACATCGCCCCGCCGCTGTCACGCCCACTGCCTCTCTGGTCGCTCTTGCTCGCGTTACGGGCTGGTTGGGGCGAGTTCTTCGAGGATGATGTCGCTGAAACGAACGAGGCCGTGGCCCTCCGCAGCAAGCAGGAATTCGGGGCGCAGCAGGTCGTTGGAAAGCGGAATCGATCCGAGCAATACATCATCGATCACAATGAACCAGTCCCGCTCGTGGCGTTCCAGACGGAGTTCGTGATCGCCGTCGGCTTCTATCGCGCGCTCGGCGACGATCTTCGATAACGGTCCGTGATCGACCGAGCGCGGGCCGAGTTGCACGCGGTCTTTCAACAACCGGATCACATATCGCGGCGTCGCGCTCAGATCCTTGGCAGTGACCAAACCGAACTGCAACTCTGCGGCATCGGCGGTGTGAACATTCGCCACGGCAATAATCTGGTAACCCACGAGCGGACGGCGGGAGTTTCCTTCGGGACGCAGCAGGGGATATCCGATCGCACCGTTCGCACCGGTGAGCGTGCGGCCTCCTTCACCATCGTCCTGACCGGGAATCCAGTTGCCGCTGACGACCCGCCAGCCCTGTAACGAGCGGCCGTTGTAACACGGCACGGCCCATTCGGTTGGCTGCCACGCACGCGGTCCGGGTAATGCGGAAGTCTTCCGGTAGAATTCTAGATAGCTCGCTGTCTGAACCAGCATTAACACTCCAAGAATGGCCACAACCGGGAGCCACCAGCGTCGCGCGGGCCAAGGGGGAATCGGTCGGGACAGTCGCTCCGTGACCTCTGGTTTAGGGATGACGGCCGTCGCCGCTGACATCCCGACTGGTGTCTGACCGCTCAGGTCCGCCAAAACGGCGTCGATCCGCTGCAGTACCGTGTCGTAATCCGTAAGTCGCTGGTCCGGATTGCGGTGCATCAGATCGCGCAGCAGGACTTGCGAGCCGGGCGAGAGATCGTCGCGAAACTCACTGGCGGGCGGCGGATCGGCATTCAGCTTCTGAGCGAACACCTGCATCACCGATAAGCCCTCGAACGGAGCCCGATCGGTCAGGAACTGGTAAGCCGTCGCCCCGAGAGCATAGATGTCGGCCCGGTGATCGACCCGCGAGCCGGACAGTTGTTCGGGGGCCATGTACTGCGGACTGCCGACCGTGGCGTTGTCGCTCGTCAGCCGCGTGCGGTTGTCGACATCTTCCGCGAGCAGTGCCAACCCGAAGTCGGCGACCTTGACCAGCGGCAAGCCCTTCGGGAGCGGAAACCCCGCCGGTGGTTTTGTCAGCAGCAGGTTCGCGGGCTTGATATCGCGATGGATCACCCCCGCGGTGGCCGCATAGGCTAACCCCGCCGCCGTCTGACGGATGATCCCCCACGCGGTCGCCTCGGAGACTTCGACGTGCCGGGCTAACCAGTCGGCCGCGTTCTCGCCGTCGACGAATTCCATCGCGAGGTACAGCCGACCGTGATGGCGACCGAAGTCGTACGCCGTCACCAGATGCGGGTGAACAAGCCGACCGAGCGAACGGGCTTCCTGCTCAAACCGTGAGAGCGCGGCTTGCGACGCCTGAGCGCCAAGTAACACCGTCTTCAGCGCGATAACGCGATCGAACGCGAGTTGCCGGGCGCGATAGACCACCCCCATGCCGCCGTGTCCCAGATGCGACAGTAACTCATAACCGGGCACGATCTCGTTCGGATGAAGCAACGATTCGACGATGTCACGTTGGGCCGCGGTCATCACCCCGGCGGACGTGAGCATCCCGGCATCCGACTGCGCGAACTGCGTAGCGGCATCCGGTGGGACAAAGCCCTCGCGAACCGCGATCGACAAAAACGCTTCGGACGATGCGGCCATGAACGGAACCGTAGTATGGGCAATCAGCGTGTGAATTAATTGTGCCACGGCCGTGTCGGCCGTGCGAAGTGGCAAAACGTTCTGAAGAATCGCGCGGCCGACACGGCCGGGGCACAGAGAAGTAAAATGGTGGGCACTACGTCATTCAAGCGATCAACCACCGGCCGGGGCGGTTTTCAGCGTGTCGAGTTGTTCCAACAGTGCTTTCACCGAAGGGCGATCGGCGAGTGATTTTCCGACATACGCAAACCGCACGGATCCGGAACCGTCGATGATGTAGGTCGCCGGTTTGGACAGATCGCGCCGGATGCCGAGGATATCCACCGCTTTCAACCCAATATCGACCAGTAACGGGAACGGCGGCGTCTGGTTCGTGGGAGCCATGTTGAGCTGATTGACCCGCGTCAGAAAGTCGCCGAGCTTCGAGGAATCCTCCGGCTTCTCCAGTGGATAGATCACCACCACTTCCGCGTCGCGCTTTTGGAACTCGGGATAGTTGGCAATCAATCGCGAGGTCTGTGTTGAACAGTACGGACAAATCGAACCCGCATACCCGCGGGTGAAAACCGCGACGAGACTCTTGCCGTTCGCGAGTTCTTTCAACGTCACCGTCTTGCCATCGGCAGTCGTCAATGGAACGGTCGCGAAATCTTCGGCCGGTGCGTCCTGTGTGGGGGCGGTGTCCAGGAATTGAATCATGTTCGGATCGGTATCGTACTCACCGTACCCGCCATAGCCTCCTGTCGAAATCGTCGTGGGCGATGCCGGAGCCGACGGCGCATTGTTCTGCGAGCATCCCGCCAGAACCGCGATCAGCCCGCACACGATTCCCTTTTGCCAACGCTGCATACAATGTCCTTCGTCGTGCCCGTGATCTGTCAAAAACTGCATTACGGTATCATATCCAGTCGAAATGGTGGTGCAGAATGGGGACGGCGAGAATCGTGCCTGTTTACAGCGGCATCGCCCGCTTTGAATTGCCCCTTGGTCCCCGTCGTGCGGAACACTACCATAGAAGAGTGCACAGACCGATTTTTGAGGACGGAGACGACGGCCGATGACCCCGATCATCATTCCCTGCCCGGCGTGCGGACGCGAACTGAAAATTCGCGACCGGAACCTGCTGGGTCGCAAGGGAAAATGTCCCAAGTGCAACCATGCGTTCCTGATGGAAGAACCCGCCGCTGTCGAACTGGAACTGGCCGAAACGAATTTTCCCGCCGAGGGAACCGGTGCCCGGTGGGTGACGCCACCAAATCCGCCGGTTGCGCCCCCTCACGCACCCGTGGCATCACCGTTTCCCGTACAGGTAACTCCGTCGATTCTGTCGCCGGAGTTGACGGCCGCGCCATTGCCAGTCCGACGCCGCAAGTCGTCCAAAGGCCAATGGGTCAAGTGGACGGTCGCCGCGGTGGCCTTGTGCGCGGTGGCCGGTGTCGGGGCGTATGCGTGGAACACGCGGCCGACGGAGTCGCATCAGCCCGGCGCTGGTCCAGCCGCAACAGCGGGGGACGACACCGCCGACGGTCCGGCAGCGGGATCAACCGGCCCGGCGTCTCTCACCGCCAGCCCCACCCAAGGTGATCCGATCCCGCTGGAGATGGTGCCGTCGGGGGCGCAGATTCTCGTCCACCTTCGCCCCGCGGAACTCTGGCAGGCGGAAAGCCAGGGCGAGGAAGTCCGCTATTGCCTCGGCCCGCTGGGCGAGTTTCTCGATCAACAATTGAAGACGATCTGCAAGAAGCCCCCGCAGGATATTGATTCGGTGTTACTGGCATGGATCGCCAACACCCGCGGCACGCCTCCCAGTCTCGCCGCCGTGGTCCGCTTGAAAGAGGACGCGAAGAAGAGCGAACTCCTCGACATGTTCGGCGGCGAACGCGTCGAAACCTACGGCCGCCCGGTCTACATCAACAACGATCAGGCCGCGTTGATTCTCGATCTGAAGACGTATGCTATCGGTCCGACGAAGTTTGCCCAGGACATGGTGGAATCGATCGGCGGGCGCGCCGCGTTTTCGTCAGGGATCGAAGAAATCATGGCGAAGACCGATCGCGATCGGCATTGCACGATTATCTTCGAGCCGACGGCGGTATTGCTCGATGAAGAGTTTCTGGCCCCCGCAATGGCCCGGCCGTTGTTGCGCGAGTGCATGGACTGGTTCGGCGACGATGCGGAAGCGGTCGCGTGGTCGTTCCAGTTAGAGCAGGACCGCTTCTTCTCGGATCTGGTCGTGCGGAACAAGACCACGGTCCGGCCGATGGCGTTACAGGAGCGAATGCTCGAAAAAGTCGGCCAGGTTCCGAAAGAATTGCTGCGATTAGTACAACAGATGAAACCGACTGAGGTCGGCAAGCGGAAAGTGATCGGTCGACTACCTGCCATGACCAAAGCGTTCGCGATGTCGACCGTCGGGCAGACCGGCAGCCGGCATGTCGAGCTGATCACGCCGCTCCCCGAACGAGCCGCGCCGAATCTGGCCTTGGGCATTCTGCTCGCCTGGGATGAATCCACGCGGACGAAGTTCAGCGATAAACCAGCCGCTGTGCCTTCCGAAGACACCAAAACGAACATCCCCGTCGCCGAGCGGTTGAAGAAGAAGATCGACATCGACTTCCGCCGCACACCGTTGCAGGACGCGATTACCTATATCGGCGACGAAACCAAGGTGAAGATGGACATTGATGGCGACGCGCTAAAGTTTGCGGGTTACACCAAGAACATGGCCCAGGAATACAAAGCCGATCAAATCACGGGATTCGCGGCCCTTGAGCAAATCTTCACCGTGAAGGGCCAGGAAAAGCTGTGTCTAGTGATCGATGAGAAGAAAAATCAAGGACTGATTACCACGTTGCAAAGTGCGGAAGCCAAGGGTTTAAAACCGCACGTCTTCAAGCCATGATGACCCGCCCTCGGTGTGCCACGGCCGTGTCGGCCGTGCAAATACGGGAAGCGTTTTCTAACGAAGCACGGCTCACAGAGCCGTGGCACACGGAACGACAGGAAAGGGGACAGGGACTTCGCGATGCCGAACGCTGCGCCGGTCGAAGGAACTGCCGAGCGACCGCGCTGTCCCGCCTGCCGCGTGGAATTGCGGATGCGCGACGACAAGGTCGTGGATCCAGTCTTCCCGTGCCCGGAATGCCATGTCCCCTTGCGACTCGAGCATGATGACACCGGCCATCGTGTCATCGTGCTGGCAGAGGTTCCTTCCGTTACGAAAGCGGCTCCGCCAAAGAAAGCCGGGCATCGCCACAAATCCGTTGTGGCTCCAGCGACCGCACGTCCTGACCGATCACTGCTGCTCTTCAGTGCGGGACTTGGTGTGGTGACGCTGTTGATCGTCGGCTGGCTGATGTGGGGACGCTCCACAACGGCAACCGATGCGGCAACATCGCCTGTCACGGAATCCCCTGTAACCGTCACCGAGAAGACTCCGCCGCCGGTGACCGAACCGCATTCGTGGGAACACCATCTCACTCAACTCGCCGGACAAATTCAGCAACACATTGACGAGCACGGCTCCTTCCCCGCAGCGGCCGATGCCACCAGCCCACTCCCCATTACCCAACAATTCAGTTGGCTGGCTCGGCTGGAAGCCCACAGTGAATCGTTACCGACGGAACGCCGACCGGTGCTCGGCAAACCGTGGAACGATCCTGTCAATGAACCGTTTGTGGGTCGCCGCATCCCCGGTTATCTCAATCCATCCGTCAGCACGATGGTCGGCGAAGACAGTCGTCCCGCCACCCATTTTGCTGGAGTCGCCGGAGTCGGTCGCGATGCCGCCGACTTGCCCGCCGGTCACCCTCGCGCCGGAATGTTTGGCACACAGCGCACGATCAAGATTCAGGACATTCGTGATGGTCAGGCGAACGTGGTGATGGTCCTCGGCGTGGAAGCCCAACTCGGTTCGTGGGCCGATCCCGGCCGTGCCACTGTTCGGCCGCTGACATCGCCGCCCTATCTGCACGGTTTGGATGGTTTCGGCGGCGGCACGCGGAACGAGTTGCCCGCGCTCATGGCCGATGGCAGCATGCGGATGTTCGCGCCGGATACCGACCCGCTCTTGATGCGTCGTCTCGCCGCGATCGCCGATGACTTGCCGCTCGACCTCAACACGCCCGGTGAACCCGGCGATGTCACCCCGACCGCAACGCCGCCCGTGCCGTCTCTGGCCATCAGCGATCCCGACAATCCGCCGGTGTCGGCTCTTTCCGCCCTTGCCGAAGCGCAGCGTCCCGTCATCGTTCGCCCGCCCGTCGCCCCGTTGTTGCAGCAGCGCCTGACCTCGTTTCAACAAACGAAACCGGTGACGCGCCGACAACTCCTGACCATTGCGGAAGACCTGCTCGGCCGCCCGGTCGTGGTGGATCAGGAGCAGCTTGGTCCATTGACGCAACAACTCGACGTGACGATTACCTTCGCGCTGGAAAACACGACGATCGCCGCCGTGCTGGAGCAGGTTCTACACGGGACCGAGTTAGAATTGGTCATCGGTCCTGAGCGCGCCGCCCTGCAACGCCGCGCGGCAGGGGCCACCACCGCCATTCGTCTGGAACCGTGAGGAATTTGTGGAACTCGATGACACGATTTGTTACTGCTTCCACATTACGAAGCGAAAGATTTTCAATCATATCCGCGTCCACAAGCCGCGGGTGCCGAGCCAGCTCAGCGACTGTGGCGGCGCGGGGACCGGTTGCGGCTGGTGTGTGCCGTTTCTCAAACGATACTTCGCAGAAGGCCAGGCAGGTGTCACCACGGATTCGCTATCCGCAGCCGAGTACGAACAACAACGCGCGGGATACATTCGCGCCGGCAAAGGCCGTCCCGCCGCCGGCGCGAAGCCACTGCCCCTGGAAACAACGCCGTCTCAGCCCGGAGCGCCAGCGACGGACGACATGGAGTGATAAATGATGATCTCTGAGTGATGAGTCAAATATCATCATTTATTACTCTGTAATCATCATTTTTCTGCTCCCGGCGGTGTCCAACCGCGCGGTTTCGGACTTGCAGCAGTGAGTGGCAACGCATCGCCATATTGACGTTGCTGGACCGCGAGCCGTGCGAGCATCTTCACCACGCGGTCCTTCTGCTCGGGGCGATCCGCGAGATTATTCAACTCGTCCGAATCGTTCTGCAAATCGAACAACTGCGTGACATCGACCTCGGGGTAACGGATTAACTTCCAGCGTTCATCCCGCAAGGTGCGTTGCTTATTCCGATACGCCAGCATCAATTCCTCTCGCGCTGCGGTCGATTTGCCACGCACGACATCGACGAAACTGCGACCATCAATTCCCGCAGGTGCCATGGCTCCCACGAGATCGCACACCGTCGGAAAGATATCGAACAAATACACCAGCGCGGCACTTTTCCCAGGTTGAATGCCTGGACCAACGAAGACCAGAGGTGCCTTCATGCTGTGATCGTAGAGATTTTGCTTCCCTAACAGGCCGTGACTGCCGATCGCAATTCCCTGATCCGCCGCAAAAATGACGAGTGTATTTTCGAGTTGGCGATTCTCTTTCATCACCGCGAGTAACCGGCCGATGTGGTGATCCATTCCCGTGATGGTGGCGTAATAATCGTGCCAGGTCGCCCGCACATCCGCTTCAGTCCGTGGCCACGGCAGTAGTTTCTCATCGCGAATCGCCATCTCGCCGTTGTCGAAGGGATGCAGCGGTTTCCAATTCTTCGGCAGGGCAATTCCGGCAGGATCGTACTGCTTTCGATAGACCGCGTTCGCAACGCGCGGATCATGCGGATTACCGAAAGCGAGGTACATGAAGAATGGTTTGGCATCGGCGGCAATGAGTCGCTGGTTGACGAATTGAATGGCGTCATCAACGATCTCGCGACCCGGTTCACCGCTGGTGCGCTCCGCTTCGTCATTCTTCAGATACCTGTTGGTGTCGAATGTGGCCTGAATCAACTGGGCTGTGTTCCCGCGCTTGCCGTGATGATACGTGACATATCCGGCATTCTTCATGGTGACCGGAAAGTTGGGACCGTCAGCGGGAGCAAATTGTCCCAGACGTTCCTTCGGACCACTCTTTTCCCAGCGGAAATACGCATTCCCGCTGAGCAGCATGTTGCGGCTCGGCAGGCACACGGCCGGCGAATTGCCGCCGAAGCAATACGTGTTCTGCATGACGAACCCGCGCTGCACGAGGGCATCGAGATTCGGCGTGATCACCGCCGGATCGCCCAAGGCCCGTACCGATTCCGCTCGCATGTCATCCGCGAAAAGGAACAATACGTTCGGTTTCGGTGCCGCATAAGACAGTCCGACGAATGAGAACACGATCAACACGGCTAACACGGCAGTCCGACATCTCATGGTCTCTTCCTTCACAGATGCGATTCGCGGTGTGTCTTATCATCGCGAATCGTGCGGAATTCGCTACCATGCGGTACACACCGACGATGATTCCCTCGCGAGTCCCGTTTCCATGACCAACGTTCCTGCCGTCCCTGTTCCCGAATTGACCGGGCCGCAACGGTATCTGGTTCTGGCAGCGGCGTTTTTTGGGTGGATGTTCGCGGGACTGGAAATCGCGCTCTTCGTGCTCATTCACCGCCCCGCGATGGTCAGCCTGCTCTCCACGAACGGAGCCGGTGCGATTAACGAGCAAATGGTCGCGCAGTGGTTCGCGTGGTATCAGGCAGCCTTCCTCTTCGGAGCCGCAGCGGGCGGGTGGTGGTTCGGCGTGATGGGCGACCGTTTCGGCCGCACGCGGTCGTTGTCTCTAAGCATTCTTTGCTATTCGGTCTTCACCGGCATCAGTTACTGGGCGACATCGCCACTGGAATTGCTCGTGTGGCGGTTTCTCGCGTGTCACGGCATCGGTGGAGCATGGCCGAATACGGTGGCCCTCGTCGCGGAAGCCTGGCCCGCGGCCTCCCGACCCTTTCTCGCCGGATTGTTGGGGACCGCTGCAAATGTTGGCCAGGTGCTGATGGGGATCATCGGCCTGAATTGGGATGTCACCGCGACCTCGTGGCGATGGGTGCTGATCGTGGGTGCGCTGCCAGGTTTGCTCGGCGTGTGGTGTTGGCGCGGTGTGCCTGAATCGCGGAAATGGCTCGCTTCCCGCGGGACAACGGGGACATCGAACATCGGTCCCTTGCGGGAACTCTTTCGACCGCCGCTCCTCAATCGCACCTTGATTGGCATCCTGCTGGGCGCCGTCCCGGTGATGGGAACCGCGGCGAACGCGCAATGGGTGGTGCCCTGGACCGATCAGGTCGCTGCTCAGAAGCAAACCGAAGCCGCGGCTGACGAAGATGGCACCCGGAAACCGCCGACCAAAGCGGACCCGAAATCCAAAGCGCGGACGCTGATTTCACGATCCAGCGGAGCCATGATCGGCAGCCTGTTGGGGGGCTTGCTCGCCACCCTGCTCGGCCGCCGGACAACCTATTTCGTGATCAGCCTGCTGTCCCTCGGTGCGAGCCTGACCGTGTTTGGATGGCTGCATCCGAGCCACCCGTGGTTCTATCCGGCGACGTTCGTCTTCGGCCTCGTCGGCGTCATCTACTTCGGTTGGTTGCCGCTGTATCTTCCGGAGCTTTTTCCCACCCGCGTTCGTGCTTCGGGGACGGGGATCTCTTTCAATTCCGGGCGAGCGCTGGCGGCCTGCGTCACACTGGGAACGGTCTTTGTCCTGCGCTGGTTCGGCGGGGACTACGCGCAGATCGGGTTGTGGACCAGTGCGATTTACCTCTTCGGGATGGTCATCATTCTCTTCGCTCCCCGCACCGATGCCAATAGCTTGAAAGATTGATATGGCGTTACGGACCATCGGTTTAATCGGCGTCGGACTTGTCGGTACCGCGCTCGCCGAGCGCTGGCACACTGCTGGCTGGGCGGTCGTCGGTTACGATCTCGACCCGATTTTCGCCGCACGACTGGAATCCTTTGGCGGCACCGCGGCGAAATCCGCGCGCGAGGCAATCGAAGCCGCAGACATCATCGTTTTCAGCTTTCCGACATCGGCCGTTTCCTCGCGTGTTCTTGCAGAAAACGTCGATTTACTGGCAGGCAAGATTCTCCTCGATACCACGACCGGTGAACCGCATGAGATGTCCCGGCTCGGAGAAGTCGCGACGAAGCACGGCATCCGATTTCTCGCAGCCACCATCGCCGGGTCGAGTGCGCAAATCCGCACCGGGGAAGTGCTCGTCATGCTCGGTGGTGACGCGGCGACTGTTGCCGACTGCGAGGACGTGTTCAACGCCTTCGCCTCGCGATCGATTCACGTCGGATCATGGAGCGCCGCCGCGCAGATGAAGCTCGTGGTAAATCTGGTGCTCGGTCTGCATCGAGCGGTTCTTGCTGAAGCGTTATCGTTTGCCAAACATCTCGGCATTGATGCTCGGCAAGCCCTCGAAGTCCTCGAAGCCAGTCCCGCCGCCTCGCGCGTGATGGAGACCAAGGGCGAGAAGATGCTAACCGGAGATTTTTCACCACAGGCGAGGTTGTCACAGCACTACAAAGACGTGCGCTTGATTCTCGCCGCCGGGGAAGAATCGGGAGCGAGGTTACCGCTGTCGCATTTACATGCGCAGTTGCTCGCCGAACGGGAAGCCGCCGGTGATGGCGATCTCGACAACAGCGCAATCATCCGCGCCTTTCAACCGCCAACCAGTCCTTAGCGACAGCAAGGGTGTCAAAAAAACACTGCGAGATCGTCCATGCGTTATCGTCCGCTGGGTTCGACCGGGCTGCAGATCTCCGAAATCTCCTTCGGCGCGGGCCCCGTGTCGGGATTGATGACGGACGGTTTACCCGAGATACAACGAAATGTCGTCGCACATGCGATCCGATCGGGCATCAACTGGTTCGATACCGCCGCAGGGTATGGGAATGGGCGCTCGGAAGCGAATCTCGGATCGGCGCTGAAGTCCATCGAGACAACACAACCGATCCATGTCGCGACCAAAGTCCGCCTGATGTTGCACGGCGAAACCGATCTACGCCCCTTGGTGATCGAGTCGTTTCGTGCGAGTCTTCAACGATTGCAGTTGCCCAAAGTGACATTGCTCCAAGTCCACAATTCGATCACTCGCCATCGCGATGATGAGCCGACATCGATTACGCCGGAAGACGTGTTAGGACCGCAAGGAATGTTGACCGCAATGGAGGAGTTGCGGGCCGAAGGGTTGGTCGATCACTTCGGCTTGACCGGCATCGGCCAGGCGGATGCGCTGCGGACAGTCGTTCACACCGGCCGCTTCGCAACGATTCAGGCTCCACTGCATGTGTTGAATCCGACGGCGCTGATCGATGCTGCAGCTCCGCATTGCACGCCGAATTATGGCGGATTCCTGCACGATGCCGCGAGCATGGGTATGGGCATCATGGCGATTCGCGTGTTCGCTGGCGGGGCGTTGCTCGACGCCCCGCCCAGCGCACACACGTTGAAAACGCTGTTCTTTCCGTTGGATCTCTATCAGCGCGACCGTGCGCATGCCCTTCGACTTGCGCAATCTCTAGGCGATGGAGTATCGATGTCGCAATGGGCGCTGCGCTTCGTGCTCAATCAGCGCGAAGTGTCATCGTGCTTGCTGGGTCTCGCGACGCCGGACCAGATCAATACCGCGATCCGCAACAGCGAACTGGGACCGTTGTCTGAAACCGACCGAAACCGATTGGCAGTCGCGATCGAAAGCCTCGACCGCCCGTCCGCTCTCTGACGACCGATGTTTACTTCTTGACCGGCGCCAGAAGTTTGGCAGGAGCGTCCTCTTCCGCGGGGGTTTTACCCGCTTTTTTCGCAGCGGCTTTTTTCGCCGTCTCACCTTGAAGTTCGGCTAATTTGACCTTTTGCTCACCGGTCAACACGGCTGCGACTTCCGCATCGCGCTTTTCCCGCAACTCTTCCACTTGCCTGATCAGGGCATTAATTTCCGTCGCATATTTCGATTGCGCGGTGTAGATCGTCTTCTTTTGTTTATCGCTCAGTCCCAGCTTGCCGTAGTTGTTGGGCAACCGCCCGGTCGCCTTTTCTTCTTCCACCGCGGCGGGTTTGGACGAGGTGGGTTTGTCCTGCGTCCAAGCCGACATGGACGTGAGCGTGATCAAAACCGCAGCCAGAGCGAGAGTCATCCGTTGCATCGTGTGCGTTCCCCGAGAAAGCAGGCCCGAATCCGGGTAGCATCCATACGACTGCTGCGCATCGTCCCTGCCGGGATGGGATGGAAAACCCCGGCTTGCGCTGGCACTGATGAACAATCTGCCATTCACTGAACAGGATTGCAAGGCTGCGGAAGGTTTTTGTATGTAAACGAAAAGGCACCAGTAAACAAACCACCCTCAGAGTTTGGATCTCCAAGGGTGGTCCTGGCATACATGATCAAGGCGTGGCGGCGAATGATTAGGTCAATTTGCGTTCGCGAATCCAGTCGGTGTGGGACATTTTGCCGCGCGGTTGGTCGAGGCGTTCGTAGGTGTGCGCTCCGAAATAATCCCGCTGGGCCTGCAGCAAGTTTGCGGGCAATCGGCCGAGGCGATAGCCGTCGTAATAGTTAAGGGCGGCACTGAACACGGGCGTCGGCAGACCGAGTTGCACCGAGGTCGACAGCACGCGCCGCCAACTCGGTTGAGCTTTATCCACCGCCGCCTTGAAGAAGTCGTCGAGCAGCAGGTTTTCGAGCTGTGGGTTCTTGTCGAAGGCGGCTTTGATATCACCCAGGAAGCGGCTGCGGATAATACAACCGCCGCGCCACAACAGGGCGATATTGCCATTATTCAACTTCCAGCCAAACTCCTGCGCCGCCGCATCGAGTTGCACATAACCCTGTGCATAACTACAGAGCTTAGAAGCATACAGTGCCTGCCGGACATCTTCGATGAACTGCTTCTTGTCGCCCGTGAATTTTGCATCCTTCGGCCCGGCGAGCACTTGGCTTGCACGGACGCGGGCATCCTTCTGTGCGGACAAGCAGCGAGCATAGACGGCTTCGGTGATCAACGTCGTCGGCACGCCGAGATCGAGAGCGTGCTGGCTCATCCATTTGCCGGTCCCCTTCTGCTGGGCGGTATCCAGAATCTGATCGACGAGATGCCCGCCGGTGATCGGGTCTTTCACCGTGAAAATGTCGCGAGTGATTTCGATAAGATAGCTTTCGAGTTCCCCTTCGTTCCACGTCTTGAAGACCTGATACAACTCTTCATTCGTCAGGCCGAGAGCGTGTTTGAGGATGAAATATGCTTCACAGATGAGTTGCATGTCGCCGTATTCAATGCCGTTATGCACCATTTTCACATAGTGCCCGGCTCCGGCGTCACCCACCCAGTCGCAGCAGGGAATGTCATTCTTCGGGCCGACCTTGGCGGAGATCGCCTGGAAGATGTCCTTCACGAATGGCCACGCATCGTGATGGCCGCCGGGCATGATGCTCGGACCTTTGAGGGCCCCTTCTTCACCACCCGAGACGCCGGTGCCGATGAACCGGAAGCCGTCTTTTCGCAATGCGGCGTCGCGGCGGTTGGTGTCGCGGAAATCGCTGTTGCCGCCATCGATGAAGATATCGCCGGGAGACAGCAGCGGCTTGAGTTGATCGATGACAGCGTCGACCGGAGCACCGGCCTTCACCATGATCATGATCCGCCGCGGGGCTTTCAGGCTGGCAACGAAGTCTTTCAGTTCGTGGTAACCCTTGACGCGGTCGACAGTTCCGGCGTGAACTTTGTCGGTGGGCTCGTCCTTCAGGCCATTCACGAATTCATCGGTCGTCGCCGTCGTGCGGTTATACACGCCGACGGAATACCCGTGGTTGGCCATGTTGAGGACGAGGTTTTGACCCATGACGGCCAGACCGACGAGACCGATATCATGCTGCGACATCTGCAAACCAATTCTTGACGATGGACAAGGGAACCCATGCACGTACCCGGCATTCTAACCGGTGACGAGACCGCGAACAAACCGGGACCGTTTCCACAAATGTGGACATGTTGTGCGCGGGTCTCCTGACCCCGCACTGGCACGCGACCGCAGGTCTCCCGATGTCATCCTTCAGCCATGCCACGGAGGAGACCTTCGGTCATCAGAAGTGCGGGGTCGTGAGACCCGCGCAGAACTTAAGACCCGCGCACAACTTGATCAGCCCGCGGTTTTGCGGGTTCCGGCTTTGGGTTTGGCATCGTCGCTGCCGGCTTTGATGGCGGAGAGGCGCAGGACGCCACGGAAGCCGACATCTGGGAGCAATGCGGACATGTCGGCGGCAGAGCGATGCCAGACGGCCCAGTCGTTGCCTCCACCTTTGATGACCCGCTGGCTGCCGGATGCGGCCGTTTTGGGCCCAGTCCAGTTGCGGAGTGCCTTGTTAGCGGCCTGTTCCGCGGCATCGACATGGGCGTTCGACCGATAGAAATCGGCGGTCCATTCCCGCGCATTCCCCGCGAGATCGTAGATGCCGTAGGGACTTTGATCCCCGACGTAAACCCCGACCACGACGAGCGTTTTTGGCGTGCGCGGGCCGTTCCACACCGGGCGACCATTCCCCCACGGATACCGGAAACCGTCGTGTCCACGGGCGGCTTTTTCAAACTCGGCTTCCGTCGGCAACTCCTTGCCCAACCAGCGGGCGAAGTTCTGCGCATCACCCCAGCTGACACCCAGGACCGGCCAACCCTCGGCCGCATTGGCATTCGCCGGTGGCGGCGGAACCCGCTTTTTCTCTTTACGTAGCTCTTCCCGATACAGCTCAAACTGCGTCGCGGTGACCTCGGTCACATCCATGTAGAACGCGTCGGTGAAGACCATGAACGACGGTTGCGCTTCCGCGGGACCGCTGTCGGTGCCGACAATCGAGGTTCCTGCTGGAACGAGGGCCATCACCGATTCATCTTTCTTGCAGCGAATCCGGAGCGGGGCGCCTTCGTCGCCGGTGCCGAACTCGGGTAGCGCGGTGAAGCCTTCGGGCAATTTGAACGTCGACGCCGGGGGCGTGGTCCCCACGGTGTTCCCCTTGCCGACAGCGGTGAATTGCGTGGAATCGGACCCGATCAAGCCGGCGGTGACGACGAAGCGTTCATCCTCGGCAAACCGCGGGGCGACCTCGGTGGTCATTGGCTCGGCCGTGTTGCTGACCTCGAAGACGTTGTCGCGGCTTTCATTCGGGTATGGCAACGGCGGTGTGGGTTTCCCTTTGGTTTTCGCCCCGGTCTTGGTGTTGGCTTGTTGACCGGCAGGAGCATTGCCACCGGGAGCTGCCACTGGAACGGGCAGTGCTTTCGGGGGATCTTTCGGCGGCGGCAACGGTGCGCTGCCGCACCCCCATACTCCACCGACGATGAATCCGAGCGCCATTGCTTGCCACCGCCGTGCCGCTGTCCGATTCATGGCGGAATCCTTCACCCGAAATGGTCTCAATGCGAGTTGTTTTCTAACGGATTTATTATTGTCACCGGATTGACAACCGAGAGCAACAGCGGAATCGGCGGATCCACTTCCGCAGCACGAGGGAATCCCCATGTCCGGAAACGCCCCGGCCCACCATCGGCGCTTTCATTGCTAGAATTGGACCGTATGACTGCGCCCTTCGCTCCACCACCATCGAGAGCCGTTAAAACCGTCCTGGCACTGATGGCGAGTGTCGCCATCAGTGCACCGTTCGCGAGGCGAGATGATGGGCTGGGATGGACTGCATTCCTTGTGATCACCGCTGCCACAATCATTCTCTGGGGAATGCTGTTGTGGGGATTCGGCCGAGCATTGATCACATGGTGGCGCGGCGGTCCTCAAAACTAACTCGCGGCAATCACTCAGTGCCAACGAATCACCTCGGCTCACCACCGGAATGTTGATGTTGGTATAATCGCGCGGTCGCTCCCCATACATCTCATCAGGATCAGAACAATGGATGGAATGACCCGTCGAAGTGCGCTTCTCGCCGCCGCCGCTCTCAGTCTGTCGGCGACCGAATCCCAGGCCGGGGAACCGGGCCAAAGTGGCGAGGCGAAGAAGCTGCTCCTGCTTCACATCGTCCTGCCGGACGGTCAGGCGATTGATCTGAAAGCGTCTGAAGCGACCATCGACTTCGGAACGGCGGCCAAACTTGCGGTCACACCGAGTGGTGTGTTGCCAGTCGCCGTCGTCGCAGAGAAACTTAATCCAGCAGGAATTCCATCCGACGCATTCGAACCGAGGGTGCGCAAGCCGTTTAACGCCTTTCCCCCACAAGACGATCTAAACAATCCGGGAACACGGGTTAACTAAAGATATGCCAACTCGCCCTGTAGTTCGCACCGCGGGGCGTTTTCGTTGGTAGAATCGGGAGCATGGAAGACGAAGACCCCTATGCCAGACCGCGCGAGGACTTCGACTGGTTCACGCCGTGGACGTGGAGACGAACTGCACAGGTGGGGATGATCATCGTGCTGAGTTGCACCGCCGTCGCGGCCACGTGGTTCTACGTGATGCTGTATGCCCTCACGCATCACGCTATGGACTAACTGCAGTGCCACTCGCGCAGACCGTCAGAAAAGTTTGACCCACGCCAGTCACCCAGTACCGAATTTCCAATTCCAATTGACAGCTGCCAAACAGCATCGCACCATGGAATGGCGCTCGGGCGGACACGACTCGAATGGAGTGGACGAGGTTGGCGACCTCCCGGAATGAACGACGGCGACGCTGGTTTCTCCGCATGGGAGCCACTTCCAGTTGGCTCACACAGTGGCGGGCCTCCGTCCGAGCCCTGAGCGATAAAACGTTGCTCCCCGTCGCGGGGAATTCACCCGATGCACGGCTGTGGGCGAAGTTTGCGACGGACACTCGCGTACCGTCCGGTGTCATGCTGGAGGTGCAATGCCGCCACACCGGTGTGACGGTTTCGCTGCCGTTGACCGATCCATATCTGCTCATCGGCAATCACCCCCGGTGTGGATTGCGGCTCGATAACGGCTCCGGTCGCGACACGGAATACGCCTTGTTCTGGCTCAACGGCGAACTTTATGGCGTCGATCTGCGGATGAATTCTCCGCATCACGAGGCCGACACTCACCACGACGGTTGGTGGACGGAGAGGCAATCGCTCCGGTTGGGCGATCATCTGCTGCGGGTTCGCGGTCTGCCGGGCATTCCCGCCCGAGTTGTGCCAATGGATGACGACAGCACGGTCACGCTGCAACTCAATTCACCGGAAGGTCAACAGGAACGGCGGCTCACACGTTGGCTGACACTCATCGGCTGTAGTGTTGAAAACGATCTGATCCTGCGGGAACAACCGATCGCTCCGCGGCAAGCCGCCCTCATTCGCACGTCGACATCGTTGTGGTTGGTCAATCTTGCCGAAGGACAGCCGCCGCGAATCACCGACCGAAACGTCGGTTGGACGCTGCTCGACCCGTTGGATGAATTCGCCTTCGGAGACACCAAGGTCCACGCGGTGATCACCTGGCCGGATCGGTTGCCGGCGGACATCGTTCCTGCAACAGAAACGATGTCGTTGGAAACAATCGCCCTTGCCGATTGAATTCCATCGCCATGAACATCATCTCCCCCGGTCATTGACCGGGGGCTAAGAGAACGCGTGTCGGCTCGGACCGATCCCTGTGACGACGGCTCGTCTCTCGCTACGCTGTGGGCGACGTTGATGACGACACCACGGGACGACCGGCGTCTGTGCCGGAGTTAAGAAGGATAGGCATCATGCTGTTCGGTCTGCGTGCGCAAGTTCTGAGTTGGAGTTTTCTGCTCGTCACGGCAGCGATCGCACCGGCGGCGGAATTGCCAAAGGATGCGAATCTCGACGACACCGGATTCGTGACGTTATTCGACGGCAAATCGCTCGACGGCTGGCACGTCAGTGCTCAAACCGGACACAGCGGCACCAGCCAGAACAAGTCGGGCGGGAAGTGGGTCATTGAAGAGGGAGCGATCGTCGGATCGCAAGATATCCCCGGTAACGGCGGGATTATTCTCACGAACCAAGCCTTCGGCGACTTTGAAGTCATCGTCGAAATGAAGAACGATTACGGTCCCGACAGCGGCCTGTTCCTCCGCAGCAATGACAAGGGCCAAGCCTACCAGTACATGGTTGACTACCACGACAACGGCAATGTCGCGGGAATCTATGGTGAAGGTCTGCCCGGCGGTCTGCACTTCCGCAATTATGAACTCGGCAAAGAACCGACAGACTTCAAGGCGCTCGATCGCAAGACCGACCCCCGTGCGGCGGCATATGGCAGCCCGGTGAACGCCGAACAATGGAAAGACCTCTGGAAGCATGGCGAATGGAACCAGCTTCGCGCCCGCATCGTTGGCAATCCGCCGCAGATCACCACGTGGATCAACGGCGTCAAGTTCATGCAGTTCCAGGACAATCAGATCCGCACCACGCCGGAAGGGATGATCGCGTTACAGGTTCACGGCGGTGGCGACTTCACCAAGCAGTTCGTCCGCTACCGCAACGTGAAAGTAAAGACCTTCGGCGTGGCGGAACCGGTCGCGGGCAAGGAAGTCTGGCAGAAGCTGGAATCGAAGAAGATTCCCGGGGAATCGCTGCCGTATCTGTTAGCTCTCCCCACCGATTACAAAGCGGACGAAACCAAGCGACCGTTGCTACTCTTTCTGCACGGCGCGGGCGAATGCGGTGTCGATTTGAATCTGGTGAAGATTCACGGGCCGCCGAAGCTGATGGAGAAGAAGCCGGGGGATTTTCCGTTCATCGTGGTGTCGCCGCAGGCTCCGATCAACGAGGTGCCGATCATCGATCGCTGGGATCCACGATTGCTGGTGGAACTCGTCGATCAGGTCGCTGCGAAGTACAACGCCGATACGGATCGGTTGTACGTCACCGGGTTGAGCATGGGAGGCTACGGAACATTCCGGTTGTGCGCTCATTATCCAAAAAAGTTTGCGGCCGCGGTCCCGATTTGCGGTGGCGGCTGGACGAACTACGCGGAAGCTCTCGCCCAGGTGCCCATGTGGATCTTCCACGGCACCGACGATGAAGCCGTCCCGTTGGAACGATCCTTGGAGATCGTGAAGTCCGTCCGCAAACGCGGCGGGAAACCGCTGTTCACTGTCTACGATGGCGTCGCCCACGATAGCTGGACGCAGACGTACGACAATCCCGAAGTTTACACGTGGTTGCTCAAACACAGACTCTCCAACCGCGCGAAAAAATAACTGATCGCTTCAACCAGTAAACCTTACCCCGCTTGCGGTTTCGCGCCCCGCGCTGAGTCTGTCCTCGTGATTACCGATATCACTGAGAAGCGATCAGCGCGGGACACGAAACCGCCAGCGGGGGATCGAGAATCTTTTCCGACTCTCAACCCTAGACCCTCAACCCTCAACCCCGTTATCATCCTCGTCGACAACTCCCAAGGACGGTGCCCCGCACACGGAAGCTGCCGAACTCGACTCATGAAGGTCGATTCGGATGCTGTCATCGCGACTGGCCGAATCCCGTCCGCATGTCCTGCGTGACGAAGCAACATTTGTCGTCCCGGAACTGCAGTTTCCGCTCGCCGCGGCGCAACGGTTCGCGTACGCGCGGAGAGACGCCGAACGGTGCGGCCAGCTCACATGCTTAATGGGTCCGCGCGGTTCGGGCAAGTCGCACTTGACGCGATACGCGATTCGTCACGCACTACAACAACAGCCCCGGTTACGCTGGGGTTGGTTGACAGCGGCGGACTGGCGGGACGCATTGCTCGAAGCCACCCGCGAGCAGCGACTCCCGGAGCTTCTGCACGAATGCGGCCGGTTACAACTCGTCGTGTGCGAAGATCTCGATCGTTCCCTCGACGATCCGCAAACCGGCGAATTGCTCGTCGGCTGGCTCGATGCCCTGCGCTGCCGCGATGTCCGCATCTTCATCACGTCCAGTCAATCGACCGGACAACTGGACCAGCTGCCGCCGCGGTTAATCAGCCGTTTGCACAGTGGTCTCACGGCCCGATTAAATCCGTGGTGCGAATCGAGTCAGCTCGACTTTCTGCAGCAATGGGCAACCGCAAAGAATTTGCCGATTCCCGCCGCTGTACTGACCGTAATGATCGGGCAAATTGATCCGACCGTCCGCGGATTGGTGTCCGCGATGCAACGGATCGAGCACGGTTATCGCCGGGAGACCGTCGCACTAACGACGACCAACCTCGAACGGTGGTTGAAGGCTGCCGCCGAAGCCCCTGCGTTATCCCTGGCTGCCATTGCGCATGAGGTCGCAGATGCCTTCCAAGTGACACTGACCGGACTACGCTCGGCGTCCCGTCAACAAGCGTTCTTGTTGCCCCGGCAATGTGCAATGTTCCTGGCCCGCGAGGTTGCCCACTGGCCACTGGAATCGATCGGCGACTACTTCGGTCACCGCACGCACACCAGCGTGTCGCACAGTTGTAAGCGGTTGAAAGAACTCGTTGACCGTTCGCCGACACTTCGCGAACAGGTCCAGCGCCTCACCGAACGGCTGCGGCAACATTGTGGATAACCTGTGGGAAAGCGTGCGACAACTCGCGGCGTTATCCACAACGACGGCAGTTGTCCAGCAGTGCTCGTTCACAACCAACATGGTTGCCCACGCGCGATGCACACACGACCTCCAACGGGTCCACAGATTTTCCACAGCAGATGATTGTGGAGAGCCAGGTCTTACTGCTAAGCGCAAACGGATTTACGACGCCATCGAGTCGAATTATCCACAATCGATTTCTCCCTACTACGACTGCTTCTAGAAATCTAAAAGATTCTCTATTAGAGAAGAAGACGGAGACCCTGATGTGTGCAAGGACGCGTCGGCCTTCATGAGTTGGCTCTCCGAAAGATTGTTATTTTCGAGCGAAATCTGTTTGACGATTGCTTCCGCGCGGCTTAGCATCACGGGCATTGACCACTCCCTTCTCAGGACCATTCCCATGTCGCGCGTCATCGTGTTGTCGCTGGTCTGTCTGGTGGGTTACCTGGCACTCTCTTCCGGAGCCGCAGACCCGCCCGTGACAAAAGCGAGTGTGATTCAGACAATCTATTTTCCCCAGCCGACATCCAACGAACAACGCATTCAGGCAGCGCTTTCAGAACGAACGCAAGTGGCGTTCACCGATACTCCCCTGACCGACGCCATCAGTTTTCTGAGAGATGTGCATCAGATTAACATCATCATCGATGTGGCAGCGTTGCAGGACGAAGGGGTTGATCCGAGTTCGCCCATCAATATGGAGTTATCCGGGATTACGTTCCGCAGTACGTTGCGGTTGATGCTTCAACCGTTACAACTCACATTCATCGTGCAGGACGAGGTGATGAAGATCACGACCGAGGCGAAAGCCAATGAAGTGCTCGCCACCCGCGTTTATCCGGTTGCCGATTTGGCCAATGATGCCGATGAATTGGAATCCGTCGTCGAGGCGATCCGGATCGGGGTCGCCGCGGAAGGTTGGGACGGAGACCACCCTGCCGGCATCACCGGCGTGGCAAAATCTCGGTCGCTGGTGATCCGTCAGACCCAAGCCGTTCACGAAGAAGTCGAAGCCCTGTTGAAGAATTTGCGGGCGGCGGAAACGCATCTCAACGACTTCTTTCAGAAAAAGGCATTGGAAAACGCTGAGAATTCCAAGAGCACATGAGTCTTGGTAGGGTGTTGCGTTCTTGGGATCAGGCACCCTGCGGATCGTTCCATGATTCTTGAAATGTTGTCTCGGGCGGATCGTTGCACATCCTTGTCGCCAGGGATCGCGGCAGCCTTGCGATATCTGCGATCGGTCGACTTGACCGCGTTGCCGGATGGCAAAGTGGAGATTGATGGTCCGCGGTTGATCGCCAACGTGGCCCGCTATCGCACCAAGTTGCCGGACCAGGCGGTATGGGAATCGCACCGCAAGTACATTGATGTGCAATACGTGGTGACCGGTGAGGAACGGATTGGTTACATTCCGCTGGAGAACGCTCCGGCGGTGCAGTCGCCTTACAATGAGGCGAAGGATGTGATCTTCTACGAACCCGGCCGGGACACCTTCACGCTCCGGGCCGGCCAGTTCGCGATCTTCTACCCGGAAGACATTCACGCCCCGAGTCTCGCCGACGGAGAACCGCGAGAAGTGCTCAAAGTGGTGATGAAGGTGCTGATCGAGGATTGACCCGCAAGCGTTTCACCGTTGTGGCGATCACTTCCACGGCGTGGTCGATTTCGTCGAGGGTGTTCATCACGCTCGCGGTCAGCCGTAATGACGAACGGTACACCGCGGGCTCGCAGCCCATCGCAACGAGAATCGGCGACGGTTCGGTCGACCCGCTGGCACACGCGCTGCCGAGTGACGCACAAACGCCCGCCAGATCGAGCGCGATCAGCAGTGCTTCGCCATCCACACCGGGGAACGCAATATTCAGCGTGTTCGGCAACCGGGCAACCTCTGCCGCATTCACCACCGCGAATGGACAGGCTTCCAACAATCTCGCTTCGAGACGATCGCGTAACGTCGCCAATGTCGCGGTTCGGGTGATGTGATCGCGATGCCACAATTCCAGAGCGATCGCCATCCCGGCGATGAGCGCCACGGGTTCGGTTCCCGCGCGGCGACCTTGTTCCTGGTGACCGCCAACCAATTCTGGAGTGAGTTTCGTCCCTTGTCGCAACAACAGCCCGCCCACGCCGCGTGGCCCGTGAAATTTGTGGGCGCCGAAACTCAGCGATGTCGCTCCGAGCGTGCGGAAATCGACGGGAATCTTTCCGACGGCTTGGACACTATCCAGATGAAGCGGGACACCGTGATTCCGACACAAATCGGAAATGGCCGACACATCCTGAATGACACCGGTTTCGTTGTGAGCCAGTAAAATCGCTGCCAGTTTGATGTCCGACCACGGTGCCGTCGCAGACACATCGGGATTGATCAGACCGTTCCGATCAACCGGAAAACGGTGCAGATTCCACCCGCGCTGCTGCATCGCCACACAGGCTTCATTCAGTGACGGATGCGTACCGGGCGACAGCGCGATCGTTCCTCGATTTCCGCGGGGAAACCCAAAAATCGCGAGGTTATTCGCTTCGGTCCCGCCACTCGTGAACAGAACTTCGTCCGGTTCCGCACCGAGGATCGCGGCGATGGTGTCGCGACTGGTTTCGAGCACCTGCCGGGCCCGACGACCGAGCGCGTGTCGGCTGCCGGGATTGCCGTACGATTCCCGCAGATGCCGAGCGACACATTCCACGACCTCCGGCAACGGCCGCGTGGTGGCATTGGCATCGAGATCAATCACGTCCATTTTCACCCGAGAACGTCTCCTTCATCAATCACAATACCAAGAACGATCCTCCATCGCCGCTTGCGGCGTAGGGTCGCGTCCGGTGAACGGCCTGCGTTACACTTCGGTGGTCTCAATGGGGATTTGTGATGCAGTGGATGATCTTGTTCGTCTTGATTCTGGTGACGACCACCAGTGCGTTCGCCGCCGATGTGTTTGATCGACACATCTCGAAGGATTTGAAGCGGGCACTCGAACAACCGCCGCTCAAAGAGTTGTCGCTCAACGATTCTGCCAAACTGAAACGACTGGCCTCGACACTCGGCAGCCCCTGCATAGTGGTAAAGACCGACGACGGCAACTACACGAAGGCTCTCATCGGCTGGGGGTTGCGGAAAGGTGCCGATAAACCTACGCCCGTGTTGTTGATCGAACGTTTCGTCACCTACCGTGGCGATCGGTCCGACTTGACGAGCGCGGCGGGCAAAGATGTGATGCTCTTCCCCGGCTTCGGGTTCAACTTCGACATCGGTCAGGTAGTCCCCGCTGGTCAGGGAGCGGACATCGAATTCACCCCGGAACAGGCCGTTAAATCCGTGGGTGACGCCGTCATGGTCGCACTCAACGGTTCTATACTTGCTCCCGCAGAGAAGACGGACAAGTATGACCCGGCGGCGAACGAAGCCGTCGTTGCGCAGGATTTTGCCGGATCCTGGAAAGTCGATGTCGATGGCCGCTGGAAAGGCGAATGGGAGCTCACCGTCGGCGACAACGGCCGCGTCACCGGTGTCTTTGTCTCCGATGAATTACAGAACCGTTACGACATCACGGGTCAGTTCGGTTCGTCGCCCAACAACCTGCGCGTGGAAGTCTTTCTTGCCAACGCTCAAATGCAGGTCGACGGCTATCTGTGGACGAAGGACAAATCGCAAATTGCCGGGACCGTCACCATGACCAACCGTAAGTTCGGTTTCCACGCCGTGCGCGTGAAGGAATAGCGCTGTTTAGCCGCGACGCGGTAGGAGAGCGCGGCGTGAACCACAAGACGCGCTCTCCTACCGCGTCGCGGCTAAACGTGGGAATCTGGTATGATACCTATGTTCGCCGTTCGTACCCTCAGCGAAGAATTCCCGCCCGATGCAGCCTGCCGCGTTGATTTTTGATTGTGATGGCACCCTTGCCGATACCATGCCCGCCCACTACGAAGCCTGGGTAGCGACCCTCCAGCGTTACGACGTTGAGCTCGACGAAGACCTGTTCTATGCCATGGGTGGTTGGCCGACGTTGAAAGTCGCCACGCATCTGCTGGAACGGGCACGGGTGAACATCCCGCCGCAACGCATTGTCGACGAGAAAGAGGCCGTGTTTGAAAGTATGCTCGGCTCGATTCAACCGATTACGCCGGTGATTGATATCGCGGCGAAACACCGCGGCGTCATTCCGATGGCGGTCGGTTCCGGCGGGTTGAAGCACCTGGTCGTGGAAACGCTCGAACATCTCGGCATTGCGGATTGGTTTCAGGCCATCGTCACCTGCGAAGATGTCGAACTCCACAAGCCGTTTCCGGACACCTACCTCGAAGCGGCGAAGCAATTGAATGTCGACCCGAAGGGTTGCACCGTCTATGAAGACACCGACCCCGGCATCGAAGCCGGCATGCGGGCCGGTATGCAGGTCGTCGACGTGCGGACGCTGTATACTCCGCGAAGAGTGACGCCAAAGAAGTAACGTATTCCCCAGCCCGGAGCGCAAGCGACGGTGGGTCAGAATTCGATTTTCACACCGTCGCTCGCGCTCCGGACTGCGACGGAAAGAATCCCCATGCATGCCGTTGATTTTCTGAAGAACGACTCACCCACAATTCCCCCCGTCGTTGTGTTGGCGGGCAATCAGGCCCACTTTCAGCATGCGGTGATTGTCCGGCTGCGCGAAAGCGTCATTGGTGACGATGACGCCGGGCAGACGCGGTTTGCGGGCAAAGAGATCGACTTCAAGACCGTGATCGACGAACTGCGGACGGTGTCGATGTGGGGCGATCGTCGGATGGTGATTGTCGATGACGCCGACGATTTCGTGTCCGATCACCGCAGCGCGTTGGAAAAGTATGTCGAAGCGCCGGCAAAGAAATCGGTCCTCGTGTTACAGGTGAAATCATGGCCGAAAACGACGCGGTTGGCGAAGCAACTCGCGCAATCGGGGCTGGACATCGAGTGCAGTGAACTCAAAGGGGCCGCGCTGTCGAAGTGGCTGGTCGATACGGCGAAGGAGGCCCATCACGTCACGTTACAGCGCGATGCCGCGGCATTGTTGATTGAACTCATTGGCGAAGAACTGGGGATGCTCGCGCAGGAGTTGGACAAGCTCGCGACGTTCGTAGGCCCGAAACAAACCATCACAGCGGAAGCGGTGCGGGGGCTCGTTGGCGGTTGGCGGACCGAAACGACGTGGGCCATGACCGACGGCGTGCGCGACGGCCATCTTGCCGAGGCCCTGCACGCGCTCGATCAATTGCTCGATGCCGGTGAAGCGCCGCTGAAACTCCTGGGCGGCATCGGTTTCGTCTTCCGCAAGCTGGCGTATGCGACAGAACTCTCCCGCAGTCAACCGCTGCCGCAGGCGCTGAAAGATGCGGGTGTTTTCCCGCGGGATGTCACCGCCGCGGAGCAATATCTGCGACGTATGGGTCGGGCAAAAGCCGAGCGTTTGCTGCACATGCTGGTGTCCATCGACTCGGGCCTGAAAGGGTCCAACCCGCTGCCGGATCGCGTGCAGATGGAACATCTGCTGTTTCGATTGTCTGGCATGGCGAACTAAAATCGTCCGGAATCGTTCGGCAATCCTTGAGGAAGCATCATGGTGGCGATGACACGAACGGCGATTCTGGAACGGCTGCGGGCGAAAGTCGCGGCGGGGCAACCGATCATCGGCGGCGGCGCGGGGACCGGACTCTCGGCGAAACTCGAAGAAGCCGGTGGAATCGATCTGATCGTGATCTACAATTCCGGCCGCTTTCGGATGGGGGGCCGCGGTTCCCTCGCCGGGATGATGCCCTACGGCGATGCCAACGCCATTGTGATGGACATGGCTCGCGAAGTGTTACCTGTGGTGAAACACACGCCGGTGCTGGCCGGTGTTTGCGGGACCGATCCGTTCCGCTTGATGCCTGTCTTCCTGCGCGAAGTGCAAGCCGCCGGGTTTGCGGGGATTCAGAACTTTCCGACGGTCGGACTCATCGACGGCCGCTTCCGGCAGGGACTGGAAGAAACCGGGATGGGGTACGGGCTGGAAGTGGATCTCGTCCGCCTGGCCCGAGAAATGGATCTGCTAACAACCCCGTATTGTTTCAACGTCGACGAAGCGACCGCGATGGCAAAAGCCGGGGCGGATATTCTCATCCCGCACATGGGACTGACGACGAAAGGCATGATCGGAGCGCATTCGGCACTCACGCTGGAAGAATCGGCCCGGCAATGTCAGGCCATGCACGACGCCGCGAAACGGATCAATCCGGACATTCTCGTGCTTTGTCACGGTGGACCGATTGCGGATCCCGAGGACGCACAATACATCCTCGATCACACGCAGGGCATCGTCGGTTTCTACGGTGCCAGTTCGATGGAACGCCTGCCTGTCGAACCCGCCATCACCGATCAAACCAAAGCCTTCACCCGCCTGCGTTTCCGGTCTTGATGCTGTTGTGCGCGGGAGACCCGCGCACAACAGCGGTCCACATCAATTCACCACAGCCAGCTTCTGCATCTGCCGCAGTTCTTTCGGCAGCGGAAATGAAACGTGTTCCTCGCGCGTGGTGACTTCTTCCATCACGGCGGCGAACTCGGTCTGCAGAAAGCGAATTACATCCTGGACGACGACCTCCGGAGCACTCGCCCCCGCGGTGATCAGCACCGTTTGATCTTCGCGGAACCAGCCGTGTTGTAGTTCATGCATGCCATCAATCAGATACGACGGCTTCCCCAGCGATTGGCCGATTTCCATCAACCGGCGGCTGTTGGAACTATTCTGGCTGCCGAGAACCAGCAGCACATCCGACCGCGAGGCCAGCAGCGAGACCGCTTCCTGGCGATTCGTGGTGGCGTAGCAGATGTCTTCTTTGGGCGGGCTTTCGATCGCCGGGAAATGCTGTTTGAGCGCGCTAATCACCCGGCCGGCTTCATCGACGCTCAATGTAGTTTGTGTGAGATACGCAATCTTCGCTCCCACGGGAAACGCGAGTGCCGCGACTTCTTCCGGTGTCTCGACGAGCGTGATACTTTCCGGTGCTTCCCCCATAGTGCCGATAACTTCGTCGTGCCCCTCATGGCCAATCAGCACGATATGATAACCCGCCTCGGCATAACGGATCGCCTCGAGATGCACCTTGGTAACGAGTGGGCACGTGGCATCGATGGTGCGCAAGTTTCGGTCGCGGGCCTGCTGACGGATTTCGGGGGACACGCCGTGGGCACTGTAGAGCAGAATCGCCCCTTGGGGGACTTCATCGATCGTGTTGACGAACATCACGCCTTGTTGGGTGAAGCGATCGACAACGTACTTATTGTGGACGATTTCGTGATAGACGAAGACGTTGGGACCGCACATCCGAATGACTTCATCGAGGCATTCGATGGCCATGTTCACGCCCGCACAGAAGCCCCGCGGGTTCGCCAGAAGAATTTGCATCGTCAATCCATTACGAGACCGGTGTCACTCCATTCTATTCTAGACACCTCGGCCCGACATTGCACCGGGCCGTCTTAGCCCCCGTCGGTGACGGGGGGAAGCCCGCGAGAATCCAATGATGTTGTTCCTGCGAGAACCGCAAACCCCCGGTCATTGACCGGGGGCTAAGACGACGGAGGTGTTGGCGCGGACATGCAGCGGGATCGCGGCGGAGGCCTGGTTGCCCTGCACTTGGGCGACGGCGTTGATCCATCGCGTGGTTTCTTTCACCCACGGCCGGGCGGTGAGGAAAATCTGGCGTTCGGTTTCATTCGCACGGACCAGCACGCCAGACAGGCCGATGTTGTCGACGATGATGCCGTGCGGCAGGTTGTCGACATCGAACTTCACATCGCCATCGAAGCCGTTGCGTTCGACACGGATTTTCGCGGTGATCGTCGTGCCGGGGGCGATCACTAAACCGCCGTCGGTGGCCGTGGTCGCGAGATCGTCCGGCACGAGAATGATGCGAATCGCTGGCGGTTTTTCGAGCGTGACCGTACCGAGATTTCCGAATGGCTTGCTCACCGTTTGGCCGCCAATCTCGGCGGTCCCCGTCACCACGACCTTGGCCCACGTTTCTTTGTCAACGGGCTGAGCATCTGCGGCGGCGGTGATCACGCTGAACGTGTTGAGATGGCTGGCGGCAATCACGGTGGGCTGTGCGACGTGATATCCCGCCGGGAGATTCGCCACGTCGATGCGCACCGGACCATCGAAGTTGTCGATTCGATCGACCTTGAATTTCAGGCGTTGTCCGCTGCCGGCGGGGAGTTTCACGTTCATCGTTTCCGTAGCGACGGTGAAATCGGGACGGGGCGGACGGATGGTGAGTTGATAGGTGTGTTTGTCGCTGATTGCGCCGCGGGCATCGGTCACACGGACGAGGTACACACCGTCTTTCGGAGCGGTGAATGTCAGGCGGGAATCTGTCCCGAGTTCCCGTTCCGCGTCGTCATCATTAATGAAATACAGCGGGAAGATCGGCAGGCCGTTTTCGACAATCGGCGCTCCGGGCGGGAAGGCTTCCACGATGTACGCCGGTTGTTCCTTGGCCTGGCCTGTCGAAGAGGTATCGAAATAGGTTCGCCGTTTGCCGGTGTTCTGATAGAGCTCATAACCGGAATCGGGACCGCGCGGTGCGCGATACAACTTGCAGACTTCCCCGTTCATGTAAAGCAGTTGGTCGAGATCCATCTCTTCCCAATATTCCAGCCGGACTTCGAGCTGAGAGGAATCGATCGGTCGGAAGTTGATGTAGGAATCGCGCACGGCCTGCAGCAGTGCCCGCGGGACTGGTTGGCCCTGGGCATCGAGAATTTCGACTTTCGTATCGGCTTTCGATCCGCTGCGGGCCGCGTTGGTCTCGATCATCCACGTTTGCCCGGCCTTGGCCTCAAACCGATACAGATCGGGATCGCTACCGTTCGCCGAGAGAAACATGCCCTTCACCGCGGCGGGAACGGTGAGGGGTTGCGCCTGCGTGACGGCATCATTCGGTTCGGTCTCCACGACCTCGGCACTCATGGGGGTATCACTGGTGGACGTGATCGTTGGCGATTCCGGCAGCGCTTCGAGATCGTTGGTGCGATCGGCCCATGTGGGATCGATCGGATACGCAGCGAAATCGCCATTCATGCGGCCGACGAATAGCTGCTTAGAATCGTGCGCGAAGGTCACCGCCGAGGGCCAGTCCGCCTGGCGTTCGAGCATCGCGACCTGCGTGAAGGTGCGCGTTTCCCAGAGTTTGATCCGACGGTCTTCCGATGCCGAGGCGAGCAGGCGACCATCCGGAGAAAACACGGTCCGCAGAATGGGGGCTTCGTGAGCGAACCGGGCATATTCGATGGGGCTGGTCCCTTCCTGCGCGGTCTCGGAAATCTGCCAGAGACGGACGCGCATATCGACTCCCCCCGCGACGAGTTGCTTGCCGTTCGGACGAAATTGAACGTGATATTGTTCTTTGGAAGGCTGCGCGAACGTGTCGAGCCGTTGTCCCTGAGCCACATCCCACAACTTGATCGTGCGGTCGCCGCTCGCCGACGCGAGAATCTTTCCACTCGGATGAAAGGCGATGCTGTAGACGGCGTCATTGTGACCGGCGAGCGTCTTGAGCGCTGCCCCCGTTTTTGCATCCCAGGTGCGGATGTCGCGGTCATAACTGGCGGTGGCAATGACGGTGCCATCGGGCCTGATCGCCGCGGCGTACAAGGTGTCGCGATGGCCGTTGATCACCAGACTGCGGGACCAGTCCGCGGTGTTCCACATGGTGGCTTCACCGCTCAGCCCGGTTTCCCCGGCAGCAACGACCAGGCGGTCACCGGTCTTTGAGAATTGCACATCCGCAATTGCTCCCGCATGACCGACGAGTTGCGTCACCGGCTTGCGATCCGTCGTCGTCACGATTTCGACCACGTTCGGCTTAGCGATCGCCAGGAACCGTCCCTGCGGATCAACGGCGAGCGCCGTGATGGGCGAACGGGCTTTCGTTTTCATCGCGATCTTTGGGGTGACCAATCCTTGCGCGGCCAGTCCACCAACGGGTGGTTTCGCCCCGGCATCAATCCATGCCTTCACCAGCGCGAGCTCCGCCGGTTTCAGTCGCGGCTGATCCTTCGGCGGCATCATCGTGTCATCGGCGGCGTTGAGCCGTTTCCAGAGATCACTCTTCGCGTGCTCGCCGGGCACTATCGCCGGGCCCGATTCTCCCCCCTTCATCGCGCGGGCGAAGTCTTCGAGCACGAGCCCGCCTTCGGCTTCCTTCGCGTTGTGACACCCGTTGCAGTACGTGCGGAAGACCGGTTGCAACGCCGCAAAATCCGGCGCTTCCGCTGCGAAAATCCCGGTGCAAGACAACGTCAACAACGAGAAGGAAAGCCAACGCAACATGGGATACATCCCGCAGGGCATGGAATTGTTCTACAAAAATCCATCAACGGTCAGTCTTCGCACACCAACTCAGCAACCAGAACATCCCCAGCGTGGTCATCAGGATCGCGCCGCTCATGAGTGCTGTTGCACCGAGCGGTGGACCTTCTGTCTGCAAGGTGCCCCAGCGCCACAGTTCTGGTTGCTCCAGTGCGAACCATCCCAGCAGCAGCAAGCCCACCACAAGCCCCGCCGCAGTCGACCACAGGCATCGCAGCACGGCCTGCCAAAGCCGCCACATCCCGTGCTTCGCCCGACCGGCAACGGTCCGACACACCGGCATCGCAGCGATCAGCGCGGCCTGGAGCCGAGAGGCCGTCAACTGATCGCCGGTGCCATGAGACGTGGTTGGCATCTGCGTAAACGGAATCAGAAGCAGTTGAACCGCACCGAGGAGAAAGAGCCAGAATTGGCCTGTTCCCATCGCCGCCAGCACGAGTATGGACCCGAATATCAGCGGCAAGAAAATTCCCACTGGAGGGAGTTGCGGCCACCGGACAGGAGACTTTGACAAGGAATCAAATTGCGAAAAAGACAGACGCCAATTCATGATATCGGGCCCCTCATCAGTTGGATGAACGCGGGACGATCAATGCTGAAACAAAAACTCGCGGCTGGTCAGCACGCTCCACATCAAGTCTTCGATCACGGGTCGGCGCTCGTTCTCGGGGACTTCCGTGAGCGCGGCGATCAATCGCGTCTTTTCGTTCTCGGTCGGCAACCGGCTCAGCGCGGTCAGGAAGAGTTGATCGACCAACTGTTCCGGCGGCGTTTTTTCGTCGATCCATTTCGCGATGCGGCCCTCTTTGGCTTCCAGCTTTTCCATCAATGTTTTGCCGTTCGCAAGATGCAGCACCTGCGTCATGCTGGGTTCATCGCTTCGTTCGCACGTACAGGTGAGGATGCGTTCCGGACGGCCGAACGTGTCGAGGAAGTATGACGCCACGGAGGCATCCTTCAATTGCAGCGTCCGTGTGCCCGCTGGGTAGTCCTTGAAGGCGTTCATCACGCCGGTGACATCGCTCACCGCATCGAGCAGCACTTCGGCTTTCAACCGCCGCGGATAACACCGGGCATAAAACCGCTGATCCGCCGCGTTCTCCGACAGCACGTGGCTGGATCGTTGATACGTCTGCGAGTTGAGAATCAACCGCATCAATGATTTCAGATCGTACTGATTTTGAACAAGATGGTCCGCGAGCGCTGTCAGCAGATGCTCGTTGCTCGCAGGGTTGGTGAGCCGCAGGTCATCAACCTTTTCGACGAGCCCCACGCCGAGGAAATTCGCCCAGATGCGATTGGCCACCGCCCGGCTGAAGTACGGGTTCTCCGGGGCGGTCAACCATTTCGCGAGATGCTCCCGACGATCGGCGGGGTCATCAAACGTGAGCGCCGTGCCATCCAACGGCCGCGGCAACTGGGCTTTTGCTGTACGCGGTTGAATGAGTTCGCCCCGATCGGCCAGGAAGATCGTGCGGTTGCCGTCGCCGTTACGGAAATCCCCCCCCCAGCCTTTGCCCCGGACGCGGGCAAACAGGCTCGCCATGCCGTAGTAATCGTCGTTGGTCCATTTTTCGAGCGGGTGATCGTGGCAGCGGGCGCAATTGATCGACATCCCGAGGAACGCCATCGACGTTGTTTCGGCCATGTCAAGCGGGTCCTGATGCAGCGCGTAGAAGTTCGCCGCACCGTTCTCGATGGTGCTTCCCTTGGCGATGACAATCTCACGCACAAACTGATCCCACGGGGCGTTCGCCGCCACCTTGTCGCGAATCCAGTTCGAGAAGGATTTCAGCGCTTCCGGCCGCAAACGATTGCCCGACAGCAGCAGCACGTCGGACCAATAGTATGTCCAGTAATCCACGAACTCGGCCCGCGTCAGGAGATCATCGACGAGCTTCTGTCGTTTGAGCGGATCGGGATCGGCAAGAAATCGCGTGGCTTCCTCGGCGGTGGGAAGCACACCGATGGTGTCGAGATGTGCGCGCCGCAGGAACTCGCCATCGGTGCAGAGCGCCGATGGCGGCATGTTGAGCGCCCGCAGCTTGTCGATGATGAGCCGATCAATCACGTTGGCTTGCGGGGCCAGCGTATACGTCTCGGAGGAGACCGCCTGGGCATACGGTACCGTCACCGTCGCGGCGACATTGTGAGCGAGATACCACGCGACAACCGCAGCTTCTCCGCTGCCGGTCACCGACACCAAGCCCTGGTCATCGACGCTACATGCCGTGTGATTGGTTGACGTGTACTTCGCCCAGCGGGTCACGTCTTCGACATGGCCGTCCGAGAAGTGGGCCCGCACCACCAGCGACTGCTTGTCCCCCGCGGAGAGCCGCACGCCGTCGGGGAGAATTTCCAGCCGCGAGACTTTCGGATCGGCCGCCGTCGGACCGGGTTGGCCCTGGGCGATCCACTCGGCGATCACACGATACTCGAGGGAATCCTCACGGAACCGCAAGCCCCCCTTGTGCGGAATCGCCCCGGTCGGCTTCGTCAGCAACAGACTGCGGCCGGGATCATGTGGCACAATCCGTCGCCCCCGCGCCTGCCGGGTCAGCGTGAGAAAATCCCCTTCGGGATCGTATCCGCGCAGCGACAGTTTGAAGCCGTTCTTCCCTGCTGACGCTCCGTGGCATGCCCCCGTGTTGCACCCGGTCTTCGACAACACCGACTGCACCTGATTGCGATAGTTCCACACATGCGGCACGTCAAATTTCTCAACCACCACGTTTGCGGTGACGGTCTTCCCCTCGGCGGCCACGGTGACCTTCGCCTGCCCATTGCCGATGGGTGTGAGCACACCATCAATCACGCGCACCACGGCTTCATTCGATGATGTGAACTGCAACCCATTCCGCAGTTCCGCGCCGATGCTGCCGCCATCCACGCGCTGCACGAGCAACCGCTGCCGGGCTTCGGGACCGGTGAGGGTGATGTCGGTGGGGAGGACGGCGATGTCCGCGGCGATCACGGGAGATGTGAGACCCGCTATCACAATGAAAACAAATCGATTCACGAATTGACCCTCAACGATGGCAATCACAATACGAAATCAAATCAACCGAACAACTCCATCACCGGTTTCATCCCCGAATCCACCAGCGGGAACGGCCGTCCTGCGGGACCGGGGAGGTGGGCTTCGGTGTTGAAGCCAAGGCTGTGGAAGATCGTGCCGACGATTTCGGGGGGCGTGACGGGGCGTTCGGCCGGGAAACCGCCGATGGGGTCGCTGCGACCGATGACCTGGCCGCCCTTCACGCCGCCGCCGGCGAAGTAACTGGTCCAGACCTGCGGCCAGTGATCGCGACCGCCCGCCGGGTTGACGCGGGGCGTGCGGCCGAATTCCTGCATGTTGCAGACCAGCGTGTTGTCGAGCATCCCGCGTTGCACGAGGTCTTCGATCAACGCACTGTAAGCCTGGTCGTACATCGGCGCGACGATGTTCTTCATCCCTTCAATCGAGGTGAAGGGCAACGTGCCGTGGATGTCCCACGTCACTTCGTTAAACACGGTGAGGAATGTGTTGATGGTCACGAACCGCACCCCGGCTTCCACCAGCCGCCGGGCGAGCAGGCAGCATTGGCCGAACCGCGTCATGCCGTAGCGTTCGCGGACCGACTGCGGCTCCTGTGTCAGATCGAACGCGGCCCGGGCTTGCGTGCTCGAAATCATCCGGAACGCTGCCTGGAAATTGCTGTCGACCAGCGCGGCGTTCTCACTCTTCTCGAAGGCATCAATCGTGGAATCGACCACATCGCGCAGCTTGCGACGCCGTTCGAGCCGCACATCGCCGATCTGCTTCGGCGGCAACAGATCCGGCACCTGGAAGTCGGGCTTCGACGGATCCGCATTCAGCACGAATGGGTCATGTCCCTTCCCGAGGAAGCCGCCTGCTTGACCATTCGGCAACCCGCCGCCGCCGGAGCCCATCAGTTCGGGCAGCACCACGAATGGCGGCAGATCGGTGCGGCGACCCATCAGGTACGACGCCACGCTCCCCGCATGCGGCGTGTTGATGCCGCCGGTGAAGAACCGGCCGGTCTGCATCATCTGCCAGCCGACATCGTGCACCGCCGGGTTGCTGTGATTGCAACTGCGGATCAGCGAGAACTTGTCCGCAATCGCCGCATGCTTCGGCAGGATCTCGCTCAGCTCGATCTCCGGCGACGCCGTCTTGATCGCCTGAAACGGCCCGCGAATTTCCGCCGGGGCCTGCGGCTTCGGATCGAATGTGTCGAGCTGACTCGGCGCCCCGAGGTTGAAGATCATGATCACACTGCGGTCATCACGACCGGGCTTCCCGCCAGTGGCCGCCGCGCGGGCTTCCATCGCCGCGAGATCGGCCAGCGTCAGACCAATCGCCCCCAGCGAACCGACCTGCAGAAAATCGCGACGGGTCATCCCATCGCAGGTGTGAGCCGTCCCGGAACCGGTGAGTTGCAACATCGGCGAAGCTCCTCGAACACGTTCATCAGATTTGGTCGATTGGACTCGTGTGCCACGGCCGTGTCGGCCGTGCGATTTTGCAGACCGTTTTGTCGCATTGCACGGCCGACACGGCCGTGGCGCACAATCAATCCACGGGCTGCCACCGCGCAGCGTCCTTACATCATATACTGTGCTCGAACCGCTGTCGTCTTGTACCCGCTCCGCAAGTTTTGGTATTTTTTGCGCATGAGGCCCCTCGATCCCTGCGCCGCTCAGTCGGAATTCTTTCAGCGACTGGAGAATCCGGCCCATCTGTTACGGCTGCTCGACTTTCTTCCCGAAGTCTATTTCTTCGCGAAGGACGCTGCCGGGCGGTTCATGCTGATGAACGACGCCAACCTGCGGCTGCACGGTTGCCAGCACGTCGAGCAGATCGTCGGCCTCACCGACTTCGATTTTCACCCCCGGCACCTCGCCGAGCAATACGTCCGCGAAGACCGTCGGGTGATGGAGGCCGGGGAAGCGCTGCCGAATCAAATCTGGCTGGTGGGGGATGCCGCGGGGCAACTGCGGTGGTTCATCTCGACGAAGACGCCACTCTTCGGCGATGGCGGCAAAGTCATCGGCGTCGCCGGCGTGATGCGCGACTTCGAGCAGACCGAAACGCTGCTGAAACCGTATCAGGAAATGGAACGCGTCCTGTCGTATGTCGTCGAACACTACGCCGAGCGGTTACGCATCGAAGACCTCGCGCGGCTGGTACATCTCTCGGTGAGCCAGTTCGACCGCAAGTTCAAAAACCTGTTCCAGATGACGCCGCAACAATACGTCCTGCGCGTCCGCATCAACGCTGCCAGCCAGGCATTGCTGCACAGTGATCGCACGATTGCATCGATCTCTGAGGAGACGGGGTTCTACGATCAAAGCAGTTTCACAAAACAGTTCTCACGGCACACGGGTCTGACACCACGGGCTTACCGTCGACAATACGCCGTGTCTTCGCACTAAACTGACCCAACCGTGATAAACGTCAGTCGGGTGGCTGGCGTCGGAGTCCTCGACGACCCAGTTCCTCGGCAACGATCGTTAAGTTTGGCGAACATCTCGAAACAACCTCTGGGCGGCGAAGACTTCGCCCCAGCCCCTCGTCGATTCCCATGAATCCCCCCGTTGTCCACAACGAGGGGATTTTTTGCGTCGATGAGCCGGAAGCACCAGCGACGGGCTTTCATCACTTCGCCTTCGATACCGTTGGCGGTTGCATTGGACCGTCGGTGTTCTTGGGTCGATTATTCGACAAGAAAGGTGCTGGCGAACCAAAGCCCTGACCAGCGGCATCCGGAGCTTGCCTATTTCTCCGTGGGAATGGACAGGCTCGCGCTCCCTGTTGCTTTTTGGCAACGAGTCGAAATACATCGCAACGTCTGAACACAACAGGAGCCCGCAATTGGAAAGCCCGAGTTTTTATAAGCACTGACATTGTTCAGCATGTCATAGTTACTGCACAGGCTTGGCAGTCTGTCTCCGGTCAAAAGAAGCACATGCTGTTTGCACGGGAGTGTCCTAAACTGGTTTCGATAGAGGTGTGACTCACGATGAATGGTCTGTTGAAGAAACTGGCATTGCCGACTCTGACTCTGATGCTTGCGCTCGTGGAGAATCCCGTGTTCGCCCGTTCCTGGTGGGGTGGCTGGACCGGCGGTACCACTGGCGGCACCACTGGTGGAACTGGCTCGACGGGTAGCGTTCCCGAGATCGGAACCGGCTCGGCCGTTGCCGCCTTGGCGCTGTTGGCCGGTGGAGCCTACCTGCTCAAGGATCGTCTCGCTCGATCGCAAAATCGCAAAAACGAACAATGAGCATCGACGAGCAAACAGGGCGGGGAACGTCGTGGAACACACACAGCGGATCCGATCGTTCCTGCCGTCTCGTCAGGGATGGTGTGGTCGCGCGGCCATAATTCTTGGGCTGTTCGCAGCCCAGGGACTATGGCTGAGCTACCGTTTTGACGCCGCATCGATCGCCGGTTCCGAAGACGGTTGGCGACGTTTCTTTGAACTGACGCCACTCCTGCTGCGATTCGCCATTTCGCTGTTCATTGCCGTCGCGGTTCTCGGAGGCAACCGGCTGTGGATGCACGCACAGACCTTTGCGGAAACCGCGCAACAGCATCACCGATGGTGGATCTGGTTCTGCTGGCAGTGGATTGCGTTCGGATTTCTCTCGGCTGCTTCTTTCGTCGTTTTCGACGAAGGCCGGGGAGAGGTGCCGTTCAGCGCGGTCTGGGGCATGATTTGGATTGTCTCAGCATTGGCGACATCCATCTGTTGCCTGTTTGGCCTCGCTCCCTCGTGGTTCTGGGGGAATTTCGTTCGTCGTGAACGAGGGATCTTGTTGGCCGGGCTGGCGCTCTCGCTGGGTGCCACTGTCGGCGGCCGTCTCTTCCAGCGATTGTGGATTCCCCTCGGCGATTCCACGTTTCGTCTCGTCGAGTTCTGGCTGGGGTTCTTCTATACCGATTCCATTGTCTCCGACGTTTCCGCTCGATTGCTGGGGACCACGACGTTTTGCGTGGAGATTGCTCCTCAGTGCTCAGGATACGAGGGCATTGGTCTGGTTTCGGTTTTCGTTCTGACGTTCCTGGCGGTCTTTCGTCAGACCCTGCGATTTCCACATGCGTGGTTGCTATTGCCGATTGGTGCCGGCGTGATTTGGATCTGCAACTCGCTTCGCATCGCCACGTTGATCCTGATCGGAACGGAGTATTCCGCCAGCGTGGCTCTGGGCGGATTTCATTCTCAGGCGGGCTGGATCCTCTTCAATCTGGTCTCGCTGGGCCTGATGTCCGCAGCCCTGAAGTCAAGATTTTTCACGAAGTCCGTCGACAAGACTGTTCGGGCGGCTGGTCCCGCCACTCCGTATCTGATGCCGTTTCTTGCACTGACGGCTTTAAGCATGATCATTGCGGCGATGGTCGAAGACGCGATGTCTCTCTACCCCCTTCTGGTTATTGCTTCTATGTACCTTTTATGGTTGCATCGAAGCGTATTGCCGCGAACCTGGCAGTGCTCCCGGTATGCCGTTCTGCATGGGGTCGGGATCTATGCCATCTGGGTGGGGCTCGCCTGGCTATCCCATCCGACATCCGGCGCCATCGAATACCCCTTACCTGACTGCAGAACGATTCCCGGACTCACATGGACGGTCTTCCGAATCGTTGGGGCGGTTGTCACAGTACCATTGATTGAGGAGCTCGCTTTCCGCGGGTTTTTACTCCGCAGGTTAACGCAAATCGAGTTTCAGGCTGTCAACTATCGAGATGTTCCGTTGGCGGCAGTCGTTTGTTCGTCAGTCGCATTTGGTGTGATGCACGAATACTGGCTGGGCGGAATTGTGGCAGGAATTTCCTACGGCGTGGTTGCTCGGCAAGGCCGTAATCTGGCAGACCCGATCCTTGCGCACGCAGTGACCAACGGGCTCCTGACCATGACGGTGCTGGCAACAGGAGCCACCTGGCTCTGGTAGACGCGGGATGCACTGGCGGCAGCTTTGGGCCGCCAGTGTGTTGTCGACCATGAAATCAAGGACTCGGGTTGTTGGGACGGCAGGAGCACTGGCGAACGAAGACGCTCGCCAGTGCCACCCCGCGCGAATTCCGGTTGCGATCTGTTGGAAGTGTCTGGGCAGGGAATCGTCCGGGGAGGGATTGTGTGCCACGGCCGTGGCACACGGACACGAATACCCGCGGCGCGCGAAAAAAGCCGGGGATCGGGTAGAGCGATCTCCGGCGTGAGTTGGTCGCGGACGGATGGCGGTCAGGCCTGGGGAATCGGTTCGATGGATTCCGCGCCGTCACCGACGCGTTCGGTGTGGGTGAGCTCGTCGCGGACAATGTTCATGTCCCGCGGGGCGTCGATCCCCAATCGAACGGTGTTCGGTCCAATCCGCACAATGGTGATCGTGACGTTGTCACCGATCAAAATCTTCTCACCCGGCTTCCGTGACAAAACGAGCATGTTCCCAACCCTTGTAAGACGTGCCTGATGCTTCCCTGTGGCAACCCGACGCGAGATGCAGCCAGTTCCGTTGAGCCGCACCTCCCGCCGCACGTTCTCGTTTCCCCCTCCGGTGGCCCCACCGCAGAACGACGACCACATCACACGTTCTCCGAGGCGTCCCCCGGAATCCGTTGCAAAGTGTCATCAAGTCGAGAACGGCGTCAAAAAGATAACATCCGTCATGTTGGAAAATCCATAGCGCCGTGTGAAAACTCGCATTATCCCGGAAGATTGTCGCCCGCGGCCCATACCATCCTTCCCCGATATGGCGAACAACCAGCAGTTGATTTGCAAGATCTTCGCGCGAAAGCATTTGCGAATGATTCTCGAGGCCAGAACATCGCGCCAGTGGTCGGCGTAGGGGTTCTCTCCGAGCATTGATGCTCAAAAAACAGGCATGTATGTCGTGCCCGAAAAGTGGGCAGGCAGTCGTTTCCTTGGGATTTGCCCAATGTCGTGGCGGCCGAGCGTGGTGCAATCTCCCCGCCTCGGTTGCATTTCCGTTGATTCCGCACGATTCTGGCGGTCTGCCAAGTTTTCTGGGCAGGTGAGACCACAGGGGACCTGAAATGATCCGGATCGGTATCGTCGGCATCGGCTTTATGGGGTGGACCCATTTCGCGGCCAGCACCAAAATCAGCGAAGCGGGAAAACCAACCGGCTCCAAATTGAAAGGCGCCGCCGTCACCGCGATTTGTGCCCGCAGCCCCGAAAAGCTGTCAGGTGACTGGACATCAATTCAGGGAAACTTCGGCCCGCGCGGTCCGAAACTCGACCTGTCGAAAATCAGCGCTTACGACAACGTTAAAGAGATGCTCGCCGATCCAGATATCGACCTCATTGATATCTGTCTGCCGAACGATCAGCACGAAGCAGTCGCCATCGCCGCGCTGCAGGCCGGGAAGCATGTGCTGGTCGAGAAGCCGATCGCGGTCGATCCGAAAGCCGCGGATCGGATGCTCGCCGCGGCGGCGAAGTCCGGCAAGCTGCTGATGGTCGGCCAGGTGCTGCCGTTCTTCCCGGAGTTTCAATTCGCCGCCGAATGTGTGTCGAATGGGAAGTACGGCAAACTCCTCGCGGTTCACATGCGGCGCGTGATTAGCCCACCAAAGTGGTCTGCGGAGATGTCTGACTTCCGCAAACTCGGCGGGTGGGGAATCGATCTCCACATTCACGACAACCATTTCATCCGGCTGACGTGCGGGCTACCGACACAGGTTTTCTCGCGCGGGCTGTTGCAGGACGGTTTCGTGAACCATGTCCACACGCAATATGTCTTTGACGACGCGGGGCCATCGGTTTCAGCCGTGAGCGGCGGCATTGCGGCACCGGGACTGGACTTCGCCCACGGTTACGAACTCTTCTTCGAGAAGGCGACGGTGTTGTACTCCGCAGGGACCATCGGGGGGGCGTGGTGCGTTGATCGGCCGCTGTCGGTGATCGCTGGCGGAAAGGTTACGACGCCGAAACTCAAGGGTGGAACCGAATGGTGCTCGGCGTTCACGGCGGAACTGCAAACCGCCGTGGATGCGGTGAAAACCGGCCAGGCGGCACCGCTGCTGTCCGGCGAGTTGGCCCGCGACGCGCTCAAGATGTGCTGTGCCGAGGCGAAGAGCATTGCATCGGGGAAAGCGGTCAAGGTGTGAAAGACGAGGAGGATTGGCAATTAGAAATTAGGAAATGAAAACTGCGAATTGACGGACTTGCCAACGGCGTTCGACGATGGCGCTCTTTCAATTTGCCCTTTTCAATTCCTATTTTCTAATTGCCAATCTCTTGATCCTGTGTTTTGTTGGGTGAGGTAAGAAAGAGACCTAGGGTTCAGAAACCCAGGGCTTCCGGGGATCATGTTACAGAATCTGCCCGTTCATTCGCTGCACCACAAGGGTCTCACGATCGAGGGGTACTCGCGCGCGGCGGTGCAGAGTTACTGGCGGATTCCGGAGCTCAAACTCGGCTTTGATCTTGGCGGCAGCCCGTGGGAATTCATGGGAACGCCGACGATTTTTATCACGCATGCCCACCTCGACCATATGGCTGCGCTGCCGGTGTTTGTGGCTCGGCGACGGATGATGAAGATGGAACCGCCGACGATTTACGTCCCGGCGGAAACGGTCGAATGGGTCGACAAATTGCTCAAAGTCTGGCAACGGCTCGACCGCGGACGGATGTTGTGCAACCTCATCGGCGTCGAACCGGGGCAGGAAATTGAACTGTCGCGCGAGCATGTGGTCGCCGTGTTCAAGACGACGCACACGGTGCCTTCGGTGGGGTACTGCGTCTGGCAGCGCCGCAAGAAGTTGAAGACGGAATACACGGGTCTCAGCGGCGATCAGATTCGCGACCTGCGGCTGTCGGGTGTCGATGTCACCGCGGAGTCCCGCACGCCGCTGGTGGCCTACACGGGGGACACGTCACCGCCGGGATTGGACGGTTATCCGCCGCTCTTTGATGCGCAGATTCTGCTCACCGAACTGACGTTCTTCCGCCCGGAACACCGCAAGGAAAAGATCCATAAGTTCGGCCACATGCACCTGGACGATTTTCTGGACCGGGCCGAGAAGTTCAAGAACGAACTGATCATCGCCATGCACTTCAGCACGCGGTATCAAACGGACCAGATCGAACGGGCCGTGATGAAACGTATGCCCGCCATCCTGCGCGACCGCGTGAAGTTGTGGTTGTAAAAAAATAACCACGAAACACGAGAAAAACTCAAAAGAGGATAAGAGATCCTCCCTTTGTGCTTTTCGTATGTTTCGTGGTTCACGCTGTTTCTGCGGCGATCCGGTTTACTTGTGGATCGGCGGACCCATTGGGTCTTTGCGTTCGGTGATGACCGGGCAGTTGGGCGACATTTCCGCGTTCAGAGCGGTGTAGTCGGCCCATTGTTCCGGCAGGTTGTCCTGGTGGAAGATCGCCGCGGGCGGGCATTCCGGCACGCACGCTTCGCAGTCGATGCATTCATCCGGATGGATGAAGAGCATCGCTTCACCCTCGTAGAAACATTCGACCGGGCAAACGGTCACGCAATCGGTGTACTTGCAGTTGAAACACGGTTCCGCGACGACGTGCGTCATGCCAACTCTCGCCTTGCTGAATAGCCCAAGGGACTGCTTTCGATGAAAACGGCCCACCAAAAGCACCATCTTGTCGAATCGGCAAAGTCCATGCAGACTTCCACCGACTTCCCGAATCGTAGTAGCCCCCCGCTGTATCGTCAAGCACGTTCCGGGGCTTCAACCGATTCCGTGGACTCCCACAATTGAGAATACCGCCGGACGTTACAAATTCTCCAGCAAGGAATTACGGCAGGTCCGATTTGCCCATCAGATAGCGGTCACATTCACGGGCGGCTCCACGGCCTTCGTTGATGGCCCACACAATGAGGCTTTGGCCCCGGCGACAATCTCCCGCGGCGAAGACACCCGGCACGTTGGTGGTGAACTTGCCGTGGTCGGCTTTGTAGTTCGAGCGCGGATCGAACTCGATGCCGAGTTGTTCGCCGACGGTCTTTTCCGGGCCTTTGAAACCGAGAGCGAGGAAGCACAACTGGGCGGGCCATTCGCGCTCGGTACCGGGGACCACCGAGAACGGCGTGTTCTTTTCGGTGTCGGGCTTCGACCAGTCGAGCCGCATGGTTTTCACGGCGCGGAGGTTGCCTTTGTCGTCGCCGAGGAACTCCGCGGTTTGAATCGCATACTCGCGTGGGTCTTCGGCGAGGGTCTTGCCGGGCATCTTCGAGTAATCGAACTTCGCGGCGGCTTCTTCGTGGCCGTAGTCCTTCTTATAGACCCGTGGCCATTGCGGCCAGGGATTGTTCGCTGCACGTTCGTTCGGGGATTGCGGCACCACTTCAAAGTTGATGAGGCTACGGCAGCCGTGGCGGAGTGATGTCCCGCAGCAGTCGGTCCCGGTGTCGCCGCCGCCGATGACGATCACGTCTTTATCCTTCGCGGAGATGTATTCCCCGTCGGCATGATGCGAATCGAGGAGGCTCTTCGTATTGCGGTGGAGAAACTCCATCGCAAAGTGGATGCCATTCAAATTGCGGCCCGCCGTCTTCGCAAAGAAGTCGTTGGGAACGGTCGCCCCGGTGGCAAGGACCACGGCATCGAATTGCTTCTGGAGTTCGTCGGCGGTGATGTCTTTGCCGACGGTGGTGTTCGTCTGGAAGATGATTCCTTCACGCGCCATCAGGTTGACGCGGCGTTGCACGACTTCCTGCTTGTCGAGCTTCATGTTGGGAATGCCATACATCAGCAAGCCGCCGATGCGGTCCGCGCGCTCAAAGACCGTGACCGTGTGGCCGACGCTGTTGAGTTGTGCCGCGGCCGCCAATCCGGCCGGGCCGGAGCCAATCACGGCGACCTTCTTGCCAGTGCGCGCCGGCGGCGGTTGCGGGATCACCCAGCCTTCTTCAAAGCCTTTGTCGATGATCGTGCATTCGATGTTCTTGATCGTCACCGGCGGTTTGTTGATGCCGAGGACGCACGATCCTTCACACGGAGCCGGGCAAACACGGCCGGTGAATTCCGGGAAGTTGTTCGTCTTATGGAGCCGGTCGAGGGCTTCCCGCCAATGCCCGCGGTAGACGAGATCGTTCCACTCGGGAATGAGGTTGTTGACCGGGCAGCCCGCGGCCATGTTGTTGATGAGCGTGCCCGTGTGACAGAACGGCACGCCGCAATCCATGCACCGTGCCCCCTGCTTTTTCAGGTCGGCTTCGGACATGTGCTCGTGAAACTCGTTCCAGTCGAGAATCCGCAGTTCCGGCGACCGTTCCCCGGGAATCTGGCGGGCGAACTCTTTAAATCCAGTCGGCTTACCCATGATGCAATCAAAACCTCGTAGGGTGGGCTGTGCCCACCATCGCGTGATCCTCGTTCCCATGCTCTGCGTGGGAACGTCTGTTCTTTGACGCTCCGCGTCGTCTTCGTCTTAGTGTCGTCGTCCATGCGACGCAGAGCGTCGCGGCCGTGCGTTCCCACGCGGAGCGTGGGAACGAGTTAGCGGTTACGGTTTATCAGGCGTCGGAGCGTTTCCCTGAGCGCGGTCAAACCACGCCTGAATCGACAATTGAAAGCCGGGCAGGACGATACCGCCGTCAAGCGTGTCATTCCGATCAAGAATGCGGCATTCCTTCGCGGAAGACCACACTTCGACCGTCATCAGTTCCGGCTCAACGATCCAGACCAGTTCGACCCCGGCGTCGAAGTATTCCTGACGTTTGCGTTCGATCTCGCGATGCGTGTTAGTGCGGCTCAAGACTTCTACAGCAAGGTTGGGTACGACGCCACAGATGGGATCACGCGGAACACGATGATCCTCTGTGCGTTCCCAGCGGACGAACGATACATCGGGAACTCGCACATTACCGAGTTCCAAACGTGTTAGCGCTCCGTCACCGTTGGAATAGCCGATGGGATTGTTCTTCAGCCATTCCTCTAAAAAGACTGCGAGCATCAACCCCAGTCGACTTTCAAAATATCCCATAGCGCGATCCAAAAGGACGCCATCAACGAGTTCCGGTGTGGGGCGCGAGGCCGTAAGAACATCGTCCTCCGTCGCCGTGCCTGGTGCGGGATGCAAGCGAATGCGTGACAACGGCACGTCGCCGAGACGATGGACCAAATCGGCCAGCGTCTCAGTGGAATGTCGTGTCAGCGCTTCCGGGGGCGGTTCAAGGAGCGTGGTGGACATGGCTCGGTTCTTTTACGGAGGGTTGCCGACGCCGGCACCGGCGGGGCTGAGGTTGGCTTCGCGTTCGGCCTCTTTTTTTCGGTCGGCGAGCGCGCGCTTATAATCGATGGGCATCACTTTTTTGAATTGGCCAAGCGTCGTTTCCCACAGGTCGAGAATCCCCGCGGCGACGGCGGACCCGGTGTACTTGTGGTGCTTGGCGATCATCTCCCGGAGTTCGTCGATGTCCTCACTGTCTTCGACTTTCTCCAGGGCGACCATTTCGAGATTGCAGCGGCCGAGGAGTTCGTCGCGCGGATCCCAGACGTAGGCAATCCCGCCGGACATCCCCGCGGCAAAGTTGCGGCCGGTGGCTCCGAGGATGATCGCGCGGCCGCCGGTCATGTATTCGCAGCCGTGATCGCCCACGCCTTCGACCACCGTCCATGCCCCGGAGTTCCGCACGCAGAACCGTTCCGCCGCGCGACCCCGAAAGTACGCTTCTCCTTCGGTCGCACCGTAGAGACAGACGTTACCGACGAGGATGTTGTCTTCCGGTGTGAACGAGGCTTGCTTCGGCGGATAGATCACGATCCGACCGCCGGAGAGGCCCTTGCCGACGAAGTCGTTGGCATCCCCTTCCACTTCGATGGTGATCCCCTTCGCCATCCACGCTCCCAGGCTTTGCCCTGCGGAGCCCTTACAGCGAATGTGAATCGTATCGTGTGGCATTCCATGCTCGCCCCACTTCTTCGACACTTCGTGGCTGAGCATCGTCCCCAGAGCGCGGTCGATGTTCTGCACTTCGATGTCGAGTTGCTTCGGCTCGCCGGTTTGGATCGCGTTCTGACATTCGCGGATCAGGTCGTTGTCGAGTTGATACTCCATGCCGTGTTGCTGGGCGATCTGGCAGTACGTTCCCACATTCGGATGCGGCTTGGTCGCCGGGGTGAGGACGCGTGACAGATCGATATGCTTCGTCTTCCAGTGCGTGACGGTCGGATCGAGTTCGAGCATGTCCGACCGGCCGACCATTTCGTTGATGGTGCGGAAGCCAAGTTGAGCCATGATCTCACGGGCATCTTCCGCGACCATGAAGAAGTAATTGATAAGGTGTTCCGGCATCCCGTTGAACAGCGCCCGCAGTTGCGGATCCTGCGTGGCGATGCCGACGGGACACGTGTTGAGATGGCACTTCCGCATCATGATGCAGCCGAGCGTGATCAGCGGCGCCGTCGAGAAACCGAACTCTTCGGCTCCGAGCAACGCCCCGATCACCACATCGCGACCGGTCTTGAGTTGGCCGTCGGTCTGCAAACGGACGCGGCTGCGAAGATCGTTCAGCACCAGCGTCTGATGCGTTTCCGCAATGCCGAGTTCCCACGGTAAACCAGCGTGCTTGATGCTCGTCAACGGCGACGCCCCGGTTCCGCCGGAATCTCCTGCGATCAGGATATTATCCGCGTGCCCCTTTGCCACCCCGGCGGCAATCGTGCCGACGCCGACTTCCGACACCAGCTTCACCGAGATGCGGGCCCGCGGGTTGCTGTTCTTCAGATCGAAGATCAGTTGCGAGAGGTCTTCGATGGAGTAGATGTCGTGATGAGGCGGCGGGCTGATGAGACCCACGCCGGGCGTCGAATGCCGGGTCGCGGCGATGACCTTATCCACCTTGTGGCCGGGCAGCTCGCCCCCTTCGCCGGGCTTGGCTCCCTGCGAGATTTTGATCTGCAACTCGTCTGCGTTGGTGAGATACCAACTGGTGACGCCGAAGCGGCCGGACGCGACCTGCTTGATCGCGGACCGCTTGGAATCGCCGTTGGGAAGCGGCGCGAACCGCTTGTAATCTTCGCCCCCTTCGCCGGTGTTGCTCTTGCCGCCGAGGCGGTTCATGGCGATGGCAATCGTCTCGTGCGCTTCCGCCGAGATGCTGCCGTAGCTCATCGCGCCGGTGCAGAACCGCTTGACGATCTCTTTCGCCGATTCGACTTCATCGAGCGGAATTGATTTGCCGGGCTTGAACCGCACCAGTCCGCGAAGATGGCATTCCCGCGCGACTTGTTCATTGATCAGCTTGGCGAATTCCTTGTAAGAATTCTTGTCCCCCTGCCGTGCAGCCTTCTGGATGCTGGCGATTGTCTGCGGAATCCAGGCATGCTTTTCACCGCTGGACCGCCAGTGGAACAGGCCGAAGTTCGGCAACACCGGCAGCCGGGCTTCATCGCGGGTCGGGTAACCGAGTTCGTGTCGACGGAGCGTTTCTTCCGCGAGAATCTCGAAACCGACGCCGCGGATCCGGCTCGCAGTCCCACGGAAGCAGAGGTTGACGACTTCTTCGCTGAGGCCGACGGCTTCAAAGATCTGAGCACCCTTGTAGCTTTGCAGCGTGGAAATCCCCATCTTGGCCATCACCTTCAGGATGCCCTGCTTGGTGGCCTTGCGATACGCGGCAGTGATTTGCTCGTGGGTCCAGTCGCCCGGCAATTCGCCGTCATCCTGCACCTGCCACAGCGACTCAAAGGCGAGATACGGGTTGATCGCATCGGCCCCGTAACCGGTCAGCAAACAGAAGTGGTGGACTTCCCGCGCTTCCGCGGTTTCGACCACGATGCCGATCCGCGTCCGTTCTTCATTGCGGACGAGATGATGATGCACGGCTCCCGTTGCCAGCAGCGCACTCACCGGCAATCGATCCGGACGGGTCGCGCGATCGGATAGAATCAACAGCGCATAACCATCGGCGATGGCCTGTCGGGCTTCTGCACAGATCCGCTCCAGGGCGGGTTGCAGCCCCTTCGTTCCTTCCGCTTTCGGATAGGTGATGTCGATGGTCTTCGTCCGCCAGTTGCGGTAATCCAGCTCCTTCAGTGAGGCGAGTTCTTCGTTGGTGAGAATCGGATGCGGGACGACCAGGCGATGGCATTGCCCCGCCGTCGTTTCCAGCAGGTTGCCTTCGGGGCCGATGTAGCACTCCAGCGACATGATGACTTCTTCCCGCGTCGAATCGATCGCGGGGTTCGTCACCTGGGCGAAGAGTTGCTTGAAGTAATCGTAGATCGGCCGCGGCTGATCGCTCATGCACGCCAGCGCCGAGTCATCCCCCATCGACCCGATCGGATCCTTCTTGGTGGTGATCATCGGAATCAGCATGAATTGCAACGATTCCGTGGTGTAACCGAATGACTGCATATGCGCGAGCAGATCATCACCGACCATCCGCGGCGGCGCTTCCACTTGCGGGAGCTCGCTCAATTGCAGGCGCTGATCCTTGAGCCATTGGGCATAGGGCCGCCGGGTCGCAAAGTCCTTCTTGAGTTCTTCGTCGGGAATAAGCCGCCCTTGCTCGAAGTCGACGAGGAACATCTTGCCGGGCTGCAGCCGTCCCTTCAGTTTGACGTTCTTGGGATCGATTTCGAGCACGCCGACTTCGCTGGCCATCACCACGCGGTCATCGTGAGTGACGTAGTACCGGCTGGGGCGCAGGCCATTGCGGTCGAGCGTCGCGCCGATGACATTGCCGTCGGTGAAGCTGACCGATGCCGGGCCGTCCCACGGTTCCTGCAGCGCGGAGTGATACTCGTAAAAGGCCCGCTTATCTTCGGGCATCGATTCGTGGTTCTGCCACGCTTCGGGCACCATCATCATCACGGCTTCGGGAAGGCTGCGACCGCTGAGGACCAGCAATTCGAGGGCGTTATCGAAATTTCCCGAGTCGCTGCAATGGGGTTCGATGATTGGGAAGAGCTTCGACAATTCGTCGCCAAAGAGTTCCGACTTCATCATCCCCTGGCGGGCGTACATCCAGTTGGCGTTGCCGCGAACCGTATTGATTTCGCCGTTATGGGCCATGTACCGCTGCGGATGAGCGCGGTCCCAACTCGGGAACGTATTGGTGCTGAACCGCGAGTGGACCATCGCCAGATGGCTGGTGTAGTCCTCTTGTTGCAGGTCCGGGAAGAACGGCCGCACTTGCTCGGGGGTGAGCATTCCCTTGTAAATCAGCACGCGGCTCGACAACGAGCAACAGTAGAACATCAGCGCTTGCGGCAGATTCCCTTCGCGCAACCGGTGACTGGCCCGCTTACGGATCATGTAGAGTTGTCGATCGAATTCCTGTTGATCGATTCCCGGCGCGGCAGCGACGAAAACCTGCTCGAAGGCGGGCATCGCCGCCCGGGCGGACGGTCCAATATCCGCCAAACCGGGTTCATGCGGTACCTTGCGCCAGCCGATCATCGACTGACCCTGCTCGGCGACGAGGCGGTTAAATTCGTCTTTGCAGATCGCCCGTTGTTCGGGATCAGTCGGCAAAAACACGAGACCGACGCCGTACTTTCCCGGCGCGGGCAACTGCACGCCCCACTCGGCATTGGCAATGCGGGCCATGAATTCATGCGGCAGCGCCGTGAGAATTCCCGCGCCGTCGCCGGTATTGGCTTCGCAGCCGCACGCCCCGCGGTGGGACATGTGCCGGAGCATCCGCAGCGCGTCTTCGAGAATCTGATGCGACCGCTGCCCTTTAATATGGGCCACAAAACCGACGCCGCAGTTGTCGTGCTCGTTGGCGGGATCGTACAGACCCTGCGCCTTCGGCGTGCCATCGGAATGAAACAGTTCCGGGTTGCGGGTGAAGAGGGGGGTATCGGTCATACTTCAGCACTCATTTCGGAGAAACAGAACCTGACGACAGTTGTCGAAAGTTCACAGGAGACATTTGACTAAGTGTTCGCAACGGCGGCGGCTGCAGACGGCGATTTTTTTGCCGCCGGGGGCGTCGCTTTTGGACGGAAAAACGATTCCGGAGGTTCGTGCAGCAATTCCAGAAATCGCTGTACCGCCGTCGTTGGAGAGTTGTGCCGCTTGTGGATGATTCCGAGCGGACGAATCCAGCGAACATCGTCGAGCTTCAGCATCCGCAGCGAGCCAATTTCCATTTCTCGGCGGACCGAAGAAATCGGGAGCAAGGCGATTCCGCAGCCGATTTCCACCGCGCGTTTGATGGTTTCAATGTTATCAAATTCGTGGACGACATCGACGGAGACCTTGGCCTGCCGTAGCCAACGGTCCATTTCGGCGCGGATTTGCAATTCGTGTGTAAAAGTAACTAGCGATTCGCCGTCCAATTCCGCTGCAACCATCGACTTGCGCGCGGCCAAACGATGCTGTGGCGAAACGACAACGACCATTTCCTGCTCCTGCCAGGGAATGCAGGTGAGGTCGGCCCGCCTCGGAGGAAACGAGATCAGTCCGAGATCGGCTTCATCATTGACGACGCGCTCGAGCACGGCGTCCGGATGAAGGTACCGCAGCTCTAAAGCGGCGTCGGGATAGAGGTGCTCGAACTGCTTCACATAGCAGTCCATCTGCAACAACCCGACGGAATAAATCGCCGCGACACGGACCGGCCCGGTGACCTGATCACGCACTTGCAAGACCCGATCTTCCAATCGGCGATAGCTCTCTAACAACTCCCGGCAACCCGTGTAATACGTTTGTCCAGAAGGAGTTAACTCCAGTGGCCGTTTCTCCCGATTGATCAGTTCCAGTCCGAGATGTTTCTCGATGGCCTTGACCGTTTCGCTGGCCACCGGCTGTGAAACCCCGATCGCCTTCGCCGCTCGGGAAAAGCTGCGCAGGCTCGCGACTTCACAGAAGAGTTCCAGATCGCGAAGATCCATAGGTCAATACTTATTGTTTCGGGCAATACGGGGGGTGGATGATTATCGCCCCAGCGAAAAGAAGAGTTTAGGATTGGCAGATAGAATAAGTCAACTGAATTTGCGTTTTCCGATGGGCGGCATCGTGATTCCTGGCCCGGTGCGCAAGCGATAGGCGAGGTTTGCCAGCGACTGCGACTCGATCACAGGATTCTTCCGCAACTCGGATGCCATCGCTTTTGCGCCGTACGGGGCTGAAGACGCGGTCGGACTTCTATAGAATTCATTGGTCCATTCTACAGAATCCCTTGCGGGGCCGAACGCCGAGGGTTATCCTCAGGATGTGCTAAGAAGTGGTGTCTTTCTTCTTCGATCAGGCCGCAAGTGATGACCGCCACTGTTCCGTCGCCGGTTTCTTCCCCCCGCGGTCTGCGGCGTGAGGCGATTGTGGAATCGCTGCTCGCCGATGTGTTTCAGGGACGCCTGCGAGCGGGACAGCATCTCGTCACGCAGGAACTTGCCGACCGGTATGCCGTCTCGCATACGCCGATCCGAGAAGCTCTGATTGCACTGGCGGGGATTGGCATCATCACGTTGGCTCCCAATCGTGGGGCGATTGTCCGCCAGGTGGGAGCAAAAGAAGTTCGCGAAGTCTGCCAGGTCCGCAAAGCGCTGGAGTGCGAAGCCGTCCGCCTGGCCTCCGGTCGGATTCCCCCCGCGGAATTGCAAGCGCTCGCGGTAGAGTTGAAGAAGCTGGCGGGCCGCACCGGCGCAAACGGATTGCGGCAGGTGGCAAAGGCTCGGGAACTTGACAGCCGCTTACACGACCTGATTGCCGACGCTTCCGGCAACCAGTTCCTCAAGCAGGAATTGAACCGCCTCAAGTTGTTATTCCGGGCGTTCCGCGATGTCGCCTGGGAACATGACGGTGCCCATAATGATTTTCACCGCCTCACCGAAGAGGCGTACGAGCACGTGGTAATTGTCGAAGGCTTACTCGCCAACGATGCGAAAACCGCCAGCCGTGCGATGTCCCGCCACATCCGCAGCGGCATGGTGTATTGGTCGCGAGCACTGACGGCATCGACAAAACAGATGTGATGAGAAATGTCGAATGACGAAGGCTGAATGTCGAAAGGGAAATGCATTCACTCTTCTTTTCTTCGACATTCAGCCTTCGTCATTCGTTATTCCGCCTGTTTCCGGAGCACGACACCAATGAAATGGCTTGCCTTCACGGTCGCGATGGTCATGGGGACTTCGGTCATCGCTGAGGAACCGTTGCAGTACAACCGCGATATTCGTCCGATTCTCGCGGACATGTGTTTCGCGTGTCACGGGCCGGATAGTGCCGCACGGAAAGCAGATTTGCGGCTCGACAAGCGTGACATGGCGATGAGCAGCAAGGCGATCCTGCCTGGCGATCCCGCTCAGAGCGAAGTCATTCGCCGGATTCTGTCAAACGATGCCGATGAAATGATGCCGCCGCCGAGTACGAGGAAAGTGCTCTCGGCGCAACAGAAGGCGACACTTCAGCGCTGGGTAAAGGAAGGGGCCGAGTATCAAGCCCACTGGTCGTTCATTGCTCCCACGCGCGGCGAACTTCCGGTAGCGAAAAATGCAGCGTGGGTCCGCAATCCGATTGATCGGTTCACACTCGCGCGGATGGAAGCGGAGGGGTTAGCTCCCGCGCCGGAAGCCGATAAACGCACGCTTGCCCGCCGGTTGAGTCTCGACCTGACCGGGTTGCCGCCGTCCCCCGAACTGGTGGAAAACTTCGTCAACGATGCGTCGCCAGATGCTTACGAAAAGCTTGTCGATACCTTCATGAAGTCGCCGCAGTGGGGCGAACATCGCGGCCGTTACTGGCTCGATGCCGCACGGTACGCCGACACGCACGGCATTCACTTCGACAATTTCCGCGAAGTCTGGGCCTACCGCGAGTGGGTCATTAATGCCTACAACCGGAACCTTCCGTTCGATCAATTCACGATCGAGCAACTCGCGGGCGATCTCCTGCCGGAAGCGACGCTCGACCAGAAGATCGCGTCAGGCTTCAATCGCTGCAACATCACCACCAGCGAAGGGGGGACGATTCCCGAAGAGTATTACGTCCTCTATACCCGCGATCGGACCGAAACAGCATCGCTGGTGTGGATGGGGCTGACGACCGGTTGTGCGGTCTGTCACGATCACAAATTCGACCCCGTCTCGCAGAAAGAGTTCTACGAATTGGCCGCGTTCTTCAACAACACCACGCAGAACGCGATGGACGGGAATGTGAAAGACACGCCGCCGATTCTGACCGTCCCCGCGGTCGCCGATCGGGTACGATTCGGGCAGATGGACGGCCTCATCGTCGCGGCGAAGCAAGCCGTCGAGCAACGCAAGCAGACCGGTCGCTCTGAATTTGACCGCTGGCTCGCGGAGGTCAAACCCGAAACGGCGACGGTCTCGTTACCGGAATCGGGACTGCAGTTCCGCCTGCCGCTCGATGAAGGCCAAGGGGACGCGCTCAAGTATTTCGTTCCCGGTGAAACACGCGAAACGAAGTTGACGAAACCCGTTGAATGGAAGCCAGGTCAGACCGGTGCGAAGGCGATCAACCTGAATCAGGGCGGTCCCGCGGAGTTCGCGACCGTCGGCGACTTCGACAAGGACCAGCCGTTCTCCTGCGGCGCCTGGGTGCAACTTCCCGCCAACGACGGTGCCGGGGCGATTGTCGCCCGCATGGACGACGGCAATGATTACCGCGGCTGGGATTTGTGGGTTGAAGGCCGTCGAGTCGGGACGCATATCATTCACAAATGGCAGGACGACGCGCTGAAAGTCGTCTCCAAAAATCAGGTGAAGGCCAACGAATGGGCCCACGTACTAGTGACGTATGACGGCTCGATGAAAGCCGCCGGGGCGAAGGTCTACATCAACGGCGAGCTGCAGCAAACGAATGTGCAAGCCGATGGTTTGAAGAACACGACGAAGACGGAAGTCCCGTTCAAACTGGGCCAGCGTCACAACACCAGCCCGCTGCCGGGCGTGACGATTAACGATGTCCGCGTGTATGACCGCGCGCTGACCGATGCGGAAGTCGCCGCGCTGGCGAAGACCTCGCGCTTTGCGGCACTCCTGGCGAAAGCGGCTGCCGAACGCACGCCGGCGGAAAACGACGAACTCTATCAATGGTGGTTAACCGCGAAAGATCAGCCGTATCAGACCGCGGTGGTCGATGTGCAGAAACTCGAGCGCGAACTGGCGGACATCAAGGCCCGTGGCACGATTGCCCACATTATGAACGAGAAGCCCGAACCGGCCATGGCGTTTGTTCTCTTCCGCGGGGAATACGACAAACGGCGCGATCAAGTCGCCCCTGCGACTCCGGCGGCACTGCCCCCGTTTCCTGCTGAAATACCAAAAAGCCGCCTCGGGTTGGCAAAATGGCTGTTGAGCCCCGAGCATCCGCTCACGGCCCGCGTGACGGTCAACCGCAGTTGGCAGGAACTCTTCGGCCAGGGCTTGGTTCGCACCGCGGGGGACTTCGGTGTCGCCGGGGAATTGCCGTCGCATCCGGAGTTGCTCGACTGGCTGGCGATCGATTTCCGCGAGCATCAATGGGATGTAAAGCGCTTCTACAAACAACTCGTGATGTCTGCGACGTACCGTCAATCGGCGGTCACCACAAAGGACAAACTCGAAAAGGATCCGTCGAACCGCTTGCTCAGCCGGGGACCACGCTTTCGCATGGATGCTGAAATGGTCCGCGACTATGCCCTCGCGGCCAGCGGGCTGCTCGTGACCAAAATCGGCGGCCCCAGTGTGAAACCGTATCAGCCCGACGGAGTGTGGGAAGCCGTTGCGATGATCGGCAGCAACACCCGCGACTACCGGGCCGACAAGGGCGAGAACCTCTATCGCCGCAGCATGTACACCTTCTGGAAACGAAGTGCCCCGCCGGCCAGTATGGACATCTTCAATGCCCCGGCTCGCGAAGTCTGCACAGTTCGCCGGGAACGCACCAACACGCCGCTGCAGGCCTTGGTGACGCTCAACGATCCGCAAATGGTCGAAGCCGCAAAAGCCCTCGCACAGAAGACGATCAAGGACGCGAAACCCACTCAAGCCGAACGGATCGACTTCCTCGCCCGTCAGTTGATCGCTCGTCCGTTGCGTGCCGAGGAACAAGTAATCGTGCAACAATCGTTGGCCGAACTGGCGGCCTATTACATTGCCCATCCTGAAGATGCAAAGGCATTATTAGGTGTCGGCGAAATGGCCATCGACGCCAGCATGAATCCCCACGAGCTTGCCGCGTGGACGATGTTGACAAATGAATTGATGAATCTGGATGAAGTACTGAATAAGTAGGACGGATCGCTACTCGAGCCGTTGTTCATGATTTTCCACTCGAAAACAAAGGACAAATCAATGTCCATTTTTGATGAATACCGCAACACCCTCACTCGTCGTCATTTCTGTCAGCAGGGAACACACCTGCTCGGCGGGGCGGCGCTCGCTTCGCTGATGGCGTCGGGGAAACCGCTCACGGCAGCCACAGTGGGCGATGCGGCCAAAGAACATCCGGCGCACATTGCGTCGCGGGCCAAGCACGTCATCTATCTGCACATGGTCGGCGGGCCATCGCAGATGGACTTGTACGACTACAAGCCCGTCATGCAGGAATGGTTCGATAAGGATCTACCCGAGTCCATCCGGATGGGACAGCGACTCACGACGATGACCTCGGGCCAAAAGCGGTTCCCGATCGCGCCGTCAAAATATAAGTTCGCGCAGCATGGCGAGTGTGGGATGTGGATGTCGGAGATGCTGCCGTATACCGCGAAGATGGCCGACGATATGGTCTTCATTCGCAGTATGAATACGGAAGCGATTAACCATGAGCCCGCGATCAGTTATATGCAGACCGGCAACCAGAACACCGGTCGGCCGTGCCTGGGTTCCTGGACTTCGTACGGCCTCGGATCGTTGAACGAAGACTTGCCGACGTTTGTGGTCCTCGTCGCGAAGCCGAGCAATCAGGAACAGGTGCAGGCGATCTCGGCCCGGTTGTGGGGGTCGGGCTATCTCCCCGGTGAACACGCGGGGGTCTCGTTTCGTTCGGGGCCTGATCCCATCCTCTATATCAATAACCCGCCCGGCGTGCCGAAGGACATTCGCCGGAAGACGCTCGATGGTTTGAAGGCGCTCAATGAATTGACGTACCAGCAGCTTGGCGACCCGGAGACCAACACGCGCATCCAGCAGTACGAACTCGCGTACCGCATGCAGGCGAGTGTTCCCGATCTCGTCGATCTCAAAGACGAAACCGAGAACACCGAAAAACTCTACGGCCCCGATATCCACAAGCCGGGATCATTTGCCCATACGGTTCTGCTCGCCCGGCGAATGGTCGAGCGGGGCGTGCGGTTCGTGCAGATTTATCACAACAACTGGGACCACCACGGCAACCTCGTCGGTCGGATGAAAGACCAGACTCGCGATGTTGACCAGCCGTGTTATGGACTCGTGCAGGATTTGAAAGCCCGCGGGTTGCTCGATGACACGCTGGTCATCTGGGGCGGTGAGTTCGGCCGGACGATTTACTCCCAGGGCGGCGTCTCGAAAGAGAATTACGGCCGCGATCACCATCCACGGTGCTTCACCATGTGGATGGCCGGCGGCGGGAGCAAAGGGGGCACGATCTATGGCGAAACCGACGATTTTTCCTATAACATCGTGAAAGATCCTGTTCACATTCGAGACTTCCACGCGACTGTGCTGCACCTGCTCGGATTCGATCCGGAGGCATTCACTTACAAGTTTCAGGGACTCGATCAACGTCTGATCGGTGTGGAGGCGGCACATGTGATTCCGGCGCTGATTGCGTAATGGCGGTTACAACGAGGGACGCACGATTGATATCGACACGGTTTCCGCGGGCGTCGGGATATCATCCGGAGTGGGTGCTTGCCGGGGCTAGCGGCGGGGCCAATCCGCTGTGGCTAACGGAGTGGCTGACGGAAAAGCTCGATCTGCGGCCGGGGATGCGCGTCCTCGATCTGGGATGCGGGCGAGCGATGTCATCGATCTTTCTGCACCGGGAATTTGGCGTGCAGGTCTGGGCCACCGATCTGTGGTTCAGTGCCGATGAGAACCGTCAACGGATTGACGATGCCGGGATGAGTGACGGCGTGTTCCCTTTACATGCCGAGGCCCGATCGTTGCCGTTTGCCAGCGGATTTTTCGATGCGATCGTGTGCATCGACTCGTATCTCTATTACGGGACGGACGACCTCGCATTGAACGCGATAGTTCGTCTGTTGAAGCCGGGGGGAGTGCTGGCGATCGCCGGAGCGGGATTAATGCAGGAGATCGACGGGGCCGTGCCGGACGCGCTGCGGGACTGGTGGGAACCGGGAATGTGGTGTCTCCACTCGGCGGCGTGGTGGCGACGACACTGGGAAAAAACCGGTCTCGTCACCGTGGAAGTGGCCGACGACATGCCCGACGGCTGGCAAGCCTGGCTTGATTGGCAGCGAGTGAGCTGTCCCGAGAATACGGTCGAACTTCAGGCCATTGAAGCCGATCAGGGTCGGACGATGGGTTATGTTCGGGCCATCGCGCGATTACGTCCCGAGGCGCGACTCGAAGCTCCGATCACGTCGATCAGCATGGAGTACAAACGCCAGCCGGTGTTGCGCGAGGTCATCCAGAATGGATAGAAGCAACCAAGCGGGGGTTGATGTGATTCTGACTCTTAACCCAACCATCGACTTTCAACGACTCCACTTTGAAAACGACCCCTTGCAAACTTTTTGCTGTGGGGTACGATGCCTGACGACTTGGGTGCCGGTGGGCGTGTGGCCTGCCGGAGAATAGGGAAGACGGTGTGAATCCGTCGCGGTCCCGCCGCTGTAACCGGGGACGAACCCTGCCGATGCCACTGCGGATGATCCGTGGGAAGGCGCAGGGGGTAGAACGATCCGGAAGCCAGAAGACCTGCCCGTAAGTCGTTGAACACAGCCAACGTTCTGCGCGAACGACACGACTTGGCAGGCATTGCCGTGCGCATCCTCACGATGTGTGGATGGGTATACCCGGTCGTCTTTGTGCAGAATCGCGGCTCCGTCGGAAGAACGGAGATTGTCGATGCTTGCTTCTGCCTCTCGGCGCAGGATTGTTTCTGCGCGCTCTGGATTCACGCTGATCGAACTGCTGGTGGTGATTGCGATCATCGCCATTCTCATCGGGCTGCTGCTGCCCGCCGTGCAACAGGCCCGGGAAGCTGCCCGGACGACGCAGTGCCGCAACAGCCTGAAACAGCTGGTGCTGGCCCAGCACAACTACAGCGACACGTTCGCCGGGCATCTCATTCCACACATCGTGGAAGACAGCACGCGGATGAACAATCTGATGACGTTTTCCGGTCCGCAGGGAACGGCTCAATACTGGTTCGGCACCGTGAATTTCGACGAACCGGCGCCTGACAAACAGCTTGATTTCGCTCGCGGCCCGCTGGCCAGTTACATGGAAACGAACTACCAGTCGTTTCAGTGCCCGAATTTCGGCGCCCCACAGATGGACTCGGTGCGGTTCGGGAAACCGGCGACGGGATATGGCCACAACGCACATTTCTTATCGCGCGGTTCGGGGATTGCCTACGTTCCGCCGACGTATGCCGCATTGCCGTCGCCGTTGCCGCTCACGCGGCAGATGCGGGATGTCGTCCAGATGACGCAGACGCTGATCTTCGCCGATAGTGCCGGTGTGTTCTGCGTCGACTTCGCCTGCACAAGCAGTGAAATGCGTGAGAATTGGATCCTGGAACCTCCCGGCGGTGACGCGGCGGCAATGGCAGCCGGCGTCTTCTTCGGCGATTTCCCGAGTGTTCACTTTCGCCACAACGACACGGCGAATGTCGCCTTTATGGATGGCCACGTCGAAACCCGCGGACGCGCCTGGAACGCGCCGGCCTTTGGTGACATCACCAAGATGGAGAAAAAGCGGCTCGGGTACATCGGCGACCGCGTGTCGGACCCGCAATTCCAGAACGAATGGTACGACCGTGAATAGCACCATTCTTAACGATGACCTCCGTGTGCCACTGGTTCTGCCAGTGTCTTCGGATTGGACCACCGGCCAGCAACTGCAAAAACCAAGACACTGGCACACAACCCGGGCCATCATGGTGGCGTTGCTCATCATTGGATGTAGCCCAGAACAGAAGTCCGTCGCTGATCCAAACGAAATGGTCTACATCGACACGGTCACCAAAACTGTGATGACATTGCCAGTGCAGGCCGTGATCCCGGCGACCCATCCGCAGACGGGGAAGAAAACGCTGGTTCCCGGCCTGTACTGTCCGCAGTGCGGGCAATGGTATCCTTCGCCGCCCGTCGAAGTGTTACAACGCACGGCGTCGGCGTTTCACTGTCCGAAGGGCGGCCATCCGATGTCTCCCAACGGACCGCGTCCACCAAGTTCAAATACGCCATGACCGAATCGATCCCCATCATACTGAGCTGGAGCGGCGGCAAAGATTGCTTGCTGATGCTCCGTCGTTTGCAGGCCGATGTTCGGTATCGGGTCGCGGGTTTGATGACCACGGCGTGGGCCAATGAAGCCTGTGTCGCGATGCACGGCATTCCGCTGCCGTTGATCAATGCCCAGGCGACGGCATTGGGGTTTGAACTCGTCGCCGTGGACATGCCCCGGTTTCCCACGAATCAGCAGTATGAAGCGGCGATGACTCCCGTGATCGAACACTTTCGGTCCCGTGGCGTCCGCACGTTTGCCTTTGGTGACCTGTTCCTCGAAGACATTCGTCGTTACCGGGAAGAATTGTGCTGCCGTATGGGAATTGACGCCGTGTTTCCGCTGTGGGGAAGTTCAACGGCCAAACTCGCCGCTGAGTTCATCCAGGCGGGCTATCGTGCTCGAATTTGTTGTACCGATGCCCGTCTCGGCGGCGAGGCGATCGGCAGGGACTACGATGCCGGGTTTATCCAGGAGTTACCCGCGGGAATCGACCCCTGCGGGGAAAATGGTGAGTTTCACACATTCGTGACCGACGGTCCGGGTTTCACGGAACCGGTCGCAGCCGGTATCATGGGGATCAAGTCTGCCGAGGGTTTCTGGTGGGCACAATGGTCCGAACTCGATCAGAAACCAATCGACAGCGACCGCGAGTTGATCGCGGCGTCATCAGGAGTTGAGCACGCATGAATCGGAAATTGGGATTCTGGCTGGGACTGTTTGCCTTCACGTTCGTCTGGCGAATTCTGCCGTATACGCTGGAAGCCTTCGATGTGATGAAGATCGATCCCGGCACCACCTGGTATCCGTGGAATTTCTCGCCGTTCATGGCGGTCTGTCTGTTCGGCGGCGCGTGTCTGTCGGATCGACGATGGGCCTTTACCGGGCCGCTGGTCGTGTTCGCCCTCAGCAATTTTGCGATGTGGGGACTCACCGGACATCAGGCATTTGCGTTTTCGCCGAGTCAGCCGCTGATCATGGCCGCGTTCTTCGGCGCTGTGGGGCTGGGTTACCTTCTGCAGTCGTCACCCCGTTTGGCGACGGCCCTTCCCGCCGGGGTGATTGCCGAACTGGTGTTCTTCGTCATCACCAACTTCGCGGTGTGGTACTTCGGTGAAGGTGGCATCTATCCTCTGACGTTGAATGGTTTGTTGACGTGCTATGTCGCCGCAATTCCGTTCCTCGGCCGCAGCATTGTGAGCACGTCACTCTTCACCGGCATCCTGTTCAGCCCGATCGGTCTGCAGATGGCGGGCGTGCAACCGGTGGAAAACGGCCAACTGGAATTGGCTCGGGTTCCAGTGTGACGAAGACCTCACCGCGTGTCGTTTCCCTGATTGCCAGTGCGACCGAGTGGGTGGCTGCGCTCGGGGCGACGGATTGGCTCGTCGGGCGGTCGCATGAATGTGATTACCCGCCGGATGTGATCGCACTCCCCGCGTGCAGCGCGGCGAAGTTTGATGTCCACGGCGACAGCCGCCAGATCGACGACCGCGTGAAGGCCGTGTTGCAAGAGGCCACGTCGGTCTACAGCGTGGATCGGGGCCAGCTCGAAACACTACAACCGACGGTCGTCATCACGCAGACGCAATGTGAGGTCTGTGCCGTCAGCTTGAAAGATGTCGAGGCGGCGGTCTGTGACTGGGCAACATCACGACCGCAGGTGGTGGCGTGTGAACCAAACTCACTGATCGATGTGTGGGCCGACGGTCGCCGCATTGCTGCCGCGTTGGGCGTTCGCGAAACGGGCGAGCAATTACTGACTTCCCTGCAACAACGCCTGCAAGCCGTGGGTGCTGCGTGTCGCGCCCTCGGACAACCGTCGCCGCGCGTGGCCTGTGTCGAGTGGCAGGAACCGTTGATGGCCGCAGGGAACTGGATTCCCGAACTGGTTGAGATGGTCGGTGGCACATCGCTGTTTGGTGAAGCGGGAAAACATTCACCGTGGATGACGTGGGAGGCTCTCGTCGCCGCGGATCCCGATGCGATCATCGCGCTGCCGTGCGGATTCGATCTGCCGCGGACATTATCCGAAATGCATTGGCTGACCGCGCGTCCCGGCTGGTCCAACCTGCGCGCCGTGCAAACTGGCCGGGTCTATGTCACCGATGGTAATGCATATTTCAATCGTCCCGGTCCACGCCTGGTGGAATCGGCGGAGATGCTTGCTGAGATGCTGTATCCCGGACGATTCGATTACGGTCACCACGGAACCGGTTGGCGCGCGTTGTGATTGATCGAAGGAACCCACGGTTCAGAAACCGTGGGCTTCAGGGCGTTTTGTTTAATGCGGCGGCGTTGCGGACGCGCGCTTCGTCGACCAATAAACTCAGCCGCGCGTCGAGTTTGCCGTTCTGGCGGTCGAGTTGATCAATGCTCGATTTCGACGCGGCGTGTTCGCCACGCAAACTGGCGATGATGGCTTCCCCGGCGAGACCGTGATCGAGTTTCCACGGGTTGGCAACGCCGTCGTGTTTGAAGCGTTGGAAAATCTCGGCGGCTTTGTCGCGCTGGCCATGTTTCAGGTAAATGATGGCGAGCCGTAATTCGGCCGATTGGCGGTCCATCTCCGGTCGCCCGGTGGGATCCGGTGGGTAATCGACCACCGCCTTCCACGCGAGTTCGTCATCGCCGCTGCGCATCGCATGGAAGTATTGAGCCGCAATACTCGGTTCGTGCGGCACCGCGGGATCGGGCAAGGCCTCCTTGGCGAAGGGATCGCCCGTGCGCATCGCCCAGCCGACACCGGCCGCTGCCAGCGCGATCATCACCGCGAACAACGCCATCCGGCCAAGTTGTCGTCGTAGCGGACGATCCAATGTCAGCGAGATGCGGCGCCGCGCTGAAACCGCTTTCATGGAGGGCACGCTCTGGGACATGGTCCCGTCTTTACCGACGAACTGCTTCTGCAGCAACTTTAGCTCGGTGAGCAGTGCTTGCGGATCAGCGAAGCGATCGTCCCGGTCCTTCTCCATCATCTTGTGGATCAGATTACAGACTGCTTGCGGAACGTCGGGCCGCCATTCCAGCAATGGCTTCGGCTGATTGTTAAGGTGCTGGACGGCGATCGCGAGAGCATTCTCACCAGTAAACGGCGGCTTGCCGGCGAGCATGTGGTACGCCATCGCGCCGAACGAATATTGATCGCTGCGATGATCGACACCTTTGCCGCCGACCTGCTCGGGGCTCATGTATAATGGCGTCCCCATGGTGACACCGACCTGAGTCAGCTCGACGCGTTCCCCTTGCTGTGTGAGCTGTGCGAGACCGAAGTCGGCGACCTTGGCTTCGCCCTTCTTCGTCAACAGGATGTTCTCGGGCTTGATGTCACGGTGGACGATTCCCGAATTGCACGCCACCTGCAACGCCGCCGCGACCTGCCGCAGGATGTGCAGCACGAGGGGCACTTCCAGCGTTCCCTTCCGGCGCATGAACTCGCGCAGGTTGCCGCCGCGGACATATTCCTGAGCGATGTACTGCAGGCCGTCCTGCTCGCCGATGGAGTACACCTGCACGATGTTCGGGTGATTCAACCCCCCGGCGGCGGTGGCTTCATGGCGGAACCGTTTGACGTAAGTGGCGTCGGCGAGAAATTCGGGCCGCAACACCTTGATGGCGACCTGCCGCTGCAGCGTGGTTTGATCGGCGAGGTAGACTTCTGCCATCCCTCCCTTGCCGATGCGGCGCAGGATCTGAAATTCGCCGAGCGTTTTCCCCGTCAAATCGAACGGTTCCGCCGTCCCGGTGGCGGGTGACGGATTCCCGGACGACGGCGTGACATTCCCCGCAGACATTCAACGAACCTTGACCGATACCAATCGCAGAACAAATCCCCGATGCTTGATCATAGGGTCACCCCCTAGAGGGAAGCAATTGCAGCCTCGGGAATCGGACCGCAGTCTAGCCGACGAATCCTGAAGGCGAGGTGAAAGAGAGTGGAGAGCGGATGGGAAATGCAAAGATTCCTCGTTCCCAGGCGGAGCCTGGGAACGTCCGGATTCGAGGCTCTGCCTCGACGGAGATAAGACGAGGCAGAGCCTCGGGGATGCCCGTTCCCAAGCGGAGCTTGGGAACGAGGAGGGAGGGGATGTCGCGTTGCGACCTCTTCCGATCCACTAACCCCGACCCACCATCCACTGCTCACTTCGGCACCGCGATCATGTCCAGCGTCAGCGTTCGTCCCAAGGATCCCGTGCCGATGACCATCGCTTTCGAGGCGGCCGGGGGGCGTTCCGGTTCATAGAACTCCGGCCGGACGGTGTTGAGGTGGGAACTGACCGCCTCGTCGGAGACGTAGTACGTCGCTTTTGCCAAGTGCTTCAGATCGCTTCCCGCGGCTTCGGTCACGCGCTTCAAGGTCGCGAACACGTCCCGGACTTCGTCCGCACTGCTCGGCATCTCCGTCTTGCCGAGCAAGCCGCCGACAAAAATCTGTCCCGGTGTGTTGATCCGCGTCACCCGGGCATACACCGGAGAGGCTTTCATCTCCGGTGGCGTGAGATATTCAATCCGTGGCGCTTCTGGACGGCTGCGCGATGATACGACCATCTCGATTTCAATCGGCAGCGTCGACTTCCATTCCACTACAGAGACCGGCGGCGCGACCTCGTCACCGAACGCCGCCACGATTTCTTTGATTGCGATGGTCGAGTCTTTCATCGGCGTCAGAAACGCCTTGATCTGCACGACATCGGCGGGTCGGCATTCGAGGAACGTCAGCGTTTTGAACAGACTCTCCATCGTCTTTTTCGTGGCATCGGCGACTGTGCCATCCCCCTTCTCGGCTTGGCCGGAAATGTAAGCGGTGCCTCCCGACGGCAAAAAGGCGAGAGGCGATGGTCGTCCTTTCACCGATGGCTTTTCGCGGCGAACCATGCCTTCACTCGGCGGGGCTCCCACTTCCACCACGGCATCCAGCCCCACGACCACGCCACCACTGGGCATCGCCGTCTGTACAAAGCAGACGGCGGGTTGATAGCCGCCGCTGTATCGCTTCGCCAACTGTTTCGTGATCAACGCGGCAATCGACGGTTCATGCACATAGACATTGAGTTTGAGCACGCCCTTGGGGGTCACCAGGCGATCCAACTGCCGAAAAACATCGGCGATCTGTTCTTCCGGCGGCGTCGGCGCGACACTCGGCCCGGTCGGAAAGATTTGCCCGGTGTAGGCGAGATACCCCCATTCCGACACGATGGCGAGCGCCTGCCCAGTCTTCGGATCGCCTTCGATCGATTTCGGTTCCGGCCGCGGTTCCGCGGAGAGACATACGGCCATCATCAACACATACGGCATGATTCCATCCCATTTAGCCCCCGGTTGTCCGCAACCGGGGGGACAGGTGATCAACGACGTGAAGAACCCCCCGTTGAAGACAACGGGGGGCTAAGTGTCATAATCCGAGGACATCGGCCATCGAATACATTCCCGCCCCTTTGCCGACGAGGAATTTCGCGGCGGCGATCGCCCCCAAGGCGTAACTGTCGCGCGATTGTCCGCGCACGGTCAGTTCCAGCGTTTCGCCGATCATGCCGAAGACGATGGTATGTTCGCCAACGTTATCACCGGTGCGCAGGGCGTGGTAACCGATTTCGTTGGGCGGGCGTTGTCCGGTCTGACCATGGCGGCCGTGGACCTGACGATCCTGTCCCATTTCTTTCGCGACAATCTCGCCGAATTTGAGGGCGGTTCCGCTCGGTGCATCGGCTTTGTAGCGGTGATGTCGTTCGATGATTTCGACATCGACGCCGCTGGTATGCGAAGTCAGCACACGGGCGGCATCGCCGACGAGTTTCATCGCCAGATTGACGGCGAAACTCATGCTGGGGGACATCAGAATCGGCGTGGCTTGGGCGGCCGCGGCGACAATTTCCTTTTGCTGCGGCGACAACCCAGTCGTGGCGAGCACGAGCGGAATCGCCCGGGCTTCACATTCTGCCACGAGTTCCATGCACGCCTCGGGCAATGAGAAGTCGATGATCACGTCGACATGCGATTGCACGCCGTGAACGATGGGAACGCCGAGCTTGCCGACTCCGGCAAGTTCCCCCGCATCATGTCCCAGCCGTGGCGATTGAGCTGACTCGTACGCCCCGGCGAGTTGCAGGTCGGGATCGTTCGCCGCCAGCGCAATCACGCGTTGCCCCATCCGCCCGGCGGCGCCGTGCATCCCCCAGCGAATCGTGTCAGCCATCGGTGTTTTCTCATCAGTGTGCGAGCGGAAACAAACCGTGTCCCCCATCCATAAACTGTACCGCATTCCGCCGCAACAGGCGAGTTACGCGCGGCGTAACCGCAGGCTGTTGAGCACGACGGACACGCTGGAGCACGCCATCGCGGCGCTGGCGATCATCGGCGAGAGGAACCAGCCGGTAAAGGGAGCGAGGACACCGGTCGCGAGGGGCAACATCAGCACGTTGTAGCCGAAGGCCCACCACAGATTCTGGTGGATGACCCGCATCGTGGCGTGGGAGAGCCGCAATGCTGTCGGCAACCGATCGAGCCGCCCCCCCATCAGCGTGACATCGGCCGCGGCGAGGGCAATATCGGCCCCGGCGCTCATGGCGATGCCGACATCCGCACTGGCGAGCGCGGGGGCATCGTTGATCCCGTCGCCGATCATGCCGACTCGTTCACCCAGAGCTTGCCGCCGCGCCACCTCGGCCGATTTTTGTCCCGGCAGCACGCGGGCAATGACATCGGTGATGCCAACCTGCCGCGCGATGGCGTCCGCGGTTTGGGGATGATCGCCGGTAATCATGGCGACTTTGACACCGCCAGCCGTCAGTTGCTGCACGACGGCGGCGGCTTCCGGACGGACGGCATCGGCGAGCGCAATCGTGCCGACCAACACATCATCCACGGCGACCATTACGACGGTGTGTCCGACCTGGGCGGCGTCCTCAGGTGAATCCGCGATAGGATCGAAGAACGCTGGTTGCCCGACACGGACCGAACGGCTTTCAACGACACCGGTCACACCGAGCCCGGTGACCGACTGAAAGTTTTCCACCGTGGCGAGCGTGATGCCACGCGAATGGGCATGGCGGACAATCGCTTTCGCCAGCGGATGTTCGCTCCCTTGTTCGAGAGAGGCCGCCCAGCGAAGCACATCGTCTTCGGTGGCAGGATGCGATGTGATACTGGTGACCGCGGGTTGCCCTTGGGTGAGCGTACCGGTTTTGTCGAAGAGCAGTGTGGTTAGCGACTCCAAGCGTTCGAGCGCGGCCCCGGTCTTGAAGAGCACGCCTAACTCGGCGGCGCGGCCCGTTCCCACGAGAATGGCCGTCGGTGTCGCCAACCCCAACGCACACGGACACGCGACGATCATCACAGCGACAAATGTCTGGACTGCCAGCGCGACGCGCGTCTCGACGGGGCCGAACACCAGCCACGCGACTGCGGTCAGAATGGCGAGGCCAATCACGAACGGCGTGAACACACCCGCAACCTGATCGGCCAGCCGCGCGACCGGGGCCTTTGTTCCCTGGGCCTCGCGGACTTGCTGCACGATCTGTTGCAGGACCGTCGCCCGGCCGACTTGTGTCGTGCGAAACTGAAATTGCCCCGTCCCGTTCATCGTCCCCGCAAACACGTTGTCGCCGCGGTTTTTCGACACCGGCAGGCTTTCCCCCGTCAGCAGAGCTTCATCGAGGGTGGAAGCTCCCCGAACGACAACGCCATCGACTGGCAACCGTTCCCCCGGCCGCACAATGACCGTATCACCGACGACGAGGTCCGCTACCGGGATCTCGACTTCACGGCCGTCGCTCACAATGTGAGCGGTCCGCGGTTGCAGTCCGAGCAAACGCTGAATCGCCGCACCGGCGCGATGCTTCGCCCCGGCTTCCAGCCAGCGGCCCAACAGCACGAGTGTGATGATGGTCGCCGCCGCTTCAAAATAGACGGGGACGCCATGCCCGGCGTGTGACATCGTTGACGACGTGAACGATGAAATCATCAACCGCACCGTGGAATCGATAAACGTAGTGATCGTACCGATGGCGACGAGGACGTTCATGTCCGCGCCGCCATGTTTCAACGCCTTCCATGCGGCGCGAAAAATCGGCGCTCCCGCATAACCGACAACGGGGATCGTGAGGGCCAATTGGAACCACGCGGCAGTGCTGCTGGCGAACCACGGGATCGTGCCATGCGACATGGCGACAATCATCACCGGCACCGTGGCGATCGCGGCGACGATCAGACGGCGCTGCAGATCGCGCTCCGCCACCATTTCCGCCGCGGCCTGTTCGGCGTCGACATCTTCGGAGTCCGCCTGAGGAACAACGGCCCCGTAACCGATGGCGACCACCGCTTCCCCGAGTCGCGCGGGCGTGGTCCGCTGAGCGTCATACCCCACGGTGGCCCGGCTGGTGGCGAAGTTGACCGACGCCGCGACCACCCCCGGCTGATCCCGTAGCACCTTTTCGATGCGGCTCGCACACCCGGCACACGTCATCCCCGTCACGGGCATTTCCACCCGCGACACGTCCTCGGGGAACAACGGCGGTTTATTGTCCAACACCGGCAGGATCGGCAAAGCATTCATCATGCGTTTATTCTATACACATGCGATGCAGATGTTGTTGATGTCCGCCAACATTTAGCCCCCCGTTGTCCGCAACGGGGGGCTAAATGTCGATGGGCGCATGTCATCCCCCCGGTTGAAGACAACCGGGGGCTAAATGATGCGGTTTATTGCCGTTCCGCCTCCGCGCGGGTGACCGGCATACGGAATTCGAGGTGATCGGGGGACGGTTTGCCGTCCTTGACGACAAAATCGGCGGGCTCGGCTTCGATGTCGCCGAGCTTTAAGCGGTACTGGTAATTTCCATCGACCTCGTTCTTGAACTCGACTCCCGACCAGCGCAGTTGATCGCCCCGTAACCCGGTGGAACTCATCGTGCTGCTGCGGGAGAAGCGGCCGGAACCGTCGGTCATCTGCGGGCCGTGGCGACCGACGGAAAACTTTCCGGCAAACCGCCGCGAGGTGGTGCCGTCGGCCCAGCGAATGATGCCGCGAAGGGCGACTCGCTCGAAATCGGTCTGAATGCGGGTCTTCGGCCGGGTCGCTTTCCACACGGTCACGGCTTCCGGCGTGATGTTCGTCCCTTCAATCGGGCAATATTCCAGCTTCTCGTGCTGTGCCGCGGCTAAGGTGAATTTGTCGCCGACGTTCGTGTTCATCACCATCAACGTGGTGAGTTTCGGCAGATGCGGTAACAGTTCCGCGAGGCCGTCGTCAACGTCGGTGTCGGAAACATCCAGCGAATAAAGCTCCGGGCAGTTTTTCAGCGCCATCAATCCCTGTGATGTGATGGTTCCACGGGAAAAATAGAGCGAAGTGACGTTCGGAAAATGCTTCGCGATGTACGCCACCAGTTCATCGGTGGCGTGTTCATCCAGTCGCACCGCGGTCACATCCTTGGCGGAAGTTCCCCGGATCCCGATGGGCACCGCTTCCAGCCAATCGAGCGGATTGCGAAACTGGCGATTGGTCGTCGGGATAATGATGTGCCGACCGGGCCCCTTAATCGCCGCCACTTCCGGCGGGTCTTGAATGCCGTACCAGATACGAACGGCGAGCGCGATATGCACGACCACCAATACCAGCATTGCCGCCATCCCGATGCGCGCCCATGCCGGCACGCGCTCCCACATCCGCTGCCGCCACGGTCGCATCGCCGCGAGGCGTTCGGGATCATCGGGTGGCAGATCATCAACGGTCATCACGCGCTTCCGATATGGAAACGATCAATTGCACTCCGCGACCAACGGCCCCGCGAGTTCTTCGAGGAAGAACAACCGGCCGGGCATCGTCGGCATGTACGTCGATGGAATCCACATCGTCGGTTCATGACGGAGCGTCATCCAGAGGGAAAGACCTTGCCACATCATGCCGCGGCTGAAGGTGCCGTCGGCACCACCGATGATCTTGTCCGCCCCGAGGAACAACGCCGGGCCGATGGTGTTCGCGAACGCCGGGACCAACGTGGTGCGGCTCTTGAAACTGGTCAATGCGTTCTGTTCGACCGTCAACGGATGCAACTTTGCACCGAGGCGATGCGTCTGCTTCTTCCACTCGCCGTCAGTCGCGAATTCCGCGGCGAAATGCGGTTCCCAGAAGGCGATGTGACACACGCGGCCGATGCCGAAGATCACGGTGAGTTTCGCCCCTTCGGACTTCAATTCCTTGATCTGTTCGGCATACGTCGGCAGCAGTTTCTTCGTGGCGAAGTTCCGCTGCTTCTTGGGGACGGTGAGTTTCCCCAGCGGACCGTAGAAGGCTTGTTCCATCGCATACTGGAACGAACCGGTGTTGGTCGGCGGCAGCGTTTCCCCCTTGATGTCGCTCCATTCGTCCATGTTAAAGCCGTGGACGTGGTCGCAGGGGACGTTCCATTCGGTGAGAAAATAGACCGCCCAGCGATACATCCCCATCGGTCCGACGGGCAGGATCAGCGCGGCTTCTTCGTTCTTGTCGCGGGCCTGCTTGATGGTCAGAGCAATTTCGTGTCCCATGTAGATGTCGAAGTCGGCGACACTCTTGCAGGGGATTGGCTGAAAATTGCGGTGCCACGATTTTTGCCGCACGGTGATGTTCGCGGGATTCGCATCGACGCAGGCATCGATCTTCTTGAGATTCCACCCGGCCGGGAAAAAACCTTCCATGAGAGAACCGGATAGCGTCGAGAGCAGGTCCATACAAGCGATCTCCGAAAGAACCAGAAGCGGCATGCGCAGCCCACTTCTTACCATATCGCAGGTCTAAGAAACATCGTCTCCCAACCACCGCTTGCGGTTTCGTGCCTCGCTCCCCTCAACGCCGTGCCCGCCAACTTCCCCTGGCGATGACGGGAAGAGTCATCCCGCCCCCGTTATAATCCCGTCGATTGTCGAGGATTTCCCCAGCGAAAAGTTCTCCCATGTCCGACCCCGTAACCGTCCAAGGTTTCAATTTTCTGCGGACCTTCCCGTGGCTGCGGATCGGCCGAGCCGTCGGCTGTGCGGTGTCGTTGCAGACGCTGATCATTGCGATCATCGGCGTGTTGCTGATGGATTTCTCACGAGCCGCGTTGCTGACGGTATTGCGTGGCGACGAACTCCCATTGCTGCTGTACGGTCCCGATTGGACTCTGCGTGTTCCCCCGGTGCAGGACGCGCTGGTGCCGCTCTGGAACATGCGAGGCGTGCCGTGGTCAGTCGCATGGCGGTTGCTGGTGCTGGGTACGGTTGCCGGCGTGATCTGGTCTTTCGTCGGCGTCGCGCTGTGCCGTTGTGCGGCGCTCGAGTTCTGTCGCGATGAAAGCGCGTCGTTTCGAGGATCGGTGCAGCACGCGATTCGTCGTTTCGCCGCCCCGTGGCAAGCGCTGGCGACGCCGTTATTCGGGACGGCGATGCTGCTCGTGATGATCGTCGCGTTGGCGATTCCCGCATTTCTGCCGATGCTGGGCGGTGTCTGGCTGCGACTGCTGTCGCCGATCATCGCGATTCTCGGAGTCGCTGCCGGGTTCCTGTTGCTGGTGTTACCGGTGATGTGGCCATTGATTATTGCTGCCGTCGCGGTGGATGACAGCGACGGCTTTGATGCGTTCAGCCGCTCGTTTAGTTTTGTGACCTCGCATCCGTGGATGACCGCCGGGTTGGTGGTCGTCGCCGCGGGCATCATCTGGGTCTGTGGTCGGGCGATTGACCTGGGCGTGAACGAAGCCGCGGGAATCATTCCGTGGTCCGCGGGTTGGGTGGCGAGTGAAAAGTCGATCACGGAGTCGTTGATCCCCGCGTCAATGTGGTGGGTGCGACTGTTCGCCCGCGCGTTGCATGTCAGCCTGTTCTGGTCGCTGGTGACGATCGTCTATGTGTTCTTGCGACAGGCGACCGACGCTGCTCCGTTGGACAAGATGAGCGGTTTCGACGAACCCGGTTTGGTCCGCGAAGACTTCCCGGTCGTCGGTATCCCCGCGATGAACCCGCCGATGTCCACAAGCGGTGAAACCACGAACTGACTGCCCTGTGAGCGGCAAGGCGTTAGCCGCCGGTGTATTTGGATACGAATGAAGAACCGACGGCTAGCGCCTTGCCGCTCACGATCCCAGGATCTTTTTCCTTGCACACGCTCGGTGAACTCATCGAACTGGCCTGCCTGATGGAGGCGACCGCCCGCAAGCCGGGCAATGTCCATCCGGCCGCGTCGTTTTCCGACCTCTGCTATGACGACTTCGTCCGCGCGGCTGCGGCCATCGCGCCGGTGTTTGCCGCGGCCGAACGGCGCGGCATTGGTCAAACGGTGCGGGATGCCATTGCGGCTACGCGCGAACAAGCGGCGACGAACATCAACCTCGGCATCGTCCTTCTGCTGGCACCATTGGCGAAGGTGCCGCGGTCGATTCCGATTTCGACGGGAATTGCGGATGTGCTACAGCAGACGACGCAACACGACGCGGCGTTGGTCTACGAAGCGATTCGACTCGCGCACCCCGGCGGCTTGGGGAAGGTTGACGATCAGGATGTCGCCCAGGCTCCGACGCAAACGCTGCTCGAAGTGATGTGTCTCGCCGCGGATCGCGATCAGGTTGCGGCGCAGTATGCCACCGACTTTCAATTGGTGCAGTCGCTCGCCGAGAGCCTGATGAAGCGGCTCACCGATGCGCGCCAGATCGATGAAAATTCGATGCCGTTATGGGAACAGGCGGTGATTGCGACACATCTCGAATTGATGGCGCGTGTGCCGGACTCGTTGATCGTCCGCAAGGTGGGTCTCAATGTCGCACGGGAAGCCCAGCGCCGTGCGGCGATCGTTGTCGATGCACAGTGGCCGAATCAAATCCATGAACTGGATGTGTGGCTGCGAGCCGATGGGCACCGCCGCAATCCCGGCACTAGCGCCGATCTCATCGCCGCAGCGTTGTTCGTCGCATTACGAAATGGTGAATGGGAACCACCAACAAAAATCGATTTGCTCACCCATGCATCGGCCATCCGTGACTCAGTCCCCGGTCATTGAGTCACACGGGGTGGCACACCCAGCGATTTGCCACCGTCGATGGCGATCATCGTTCCTGTGACCAACAGGGCGGCGTCGCTGACGAGATATTCGATCGCCTGTGCGACTTCATCCGGTGTGATCATCCGGCGGAAGGCGCGCGCAAGGGGACTGGCAGCGATGAATTGCTCCGCCATCGCCTTCGGATCGGACGCCACGGCGAGATCGGCGTTGATCATGCCTGTATCGCCGACCGGACCAGGACACACGGCGTTGATGCGGATGCGGTCCACGGAGTGACACAGTGCGAGGCTCTTTGTCAGCCCCACGAGCGCGTGCTTGCTGATGCTGTAAACCGGGTCATGCGCGCGAGGCAACAGTCCGGCGTTGCTGGCAACATTCACAATCGCGCCACCCTGCGGATTCACCTGCATAAGCGGGATCGCATGTTTGCAGCCAAAGAACGCGGCCTTCAGGTTCGTATCGAGGCAACGGTCCCATTCTTCTTCGGTCACTTCGGTGATGGGTTTGACCATTCCGATACCAGCGTTATTGACGAGCACATCCAGTCGTCCTGCTGCTGACGCGGTCAGAATCAGGCTGCGGACATCGGCTTCCTTGCGGACATCGCACGCATGGCGATGAATATTCGGCCCGGTGAACACGGCGTCGTTCGACGGGTTGAGCCGCAAATCGCCGGAATAAACGGCATAACCCGCTTGCGCGAGTCGCAGCACGGTCGCCCGGCCGATGCCACTTTCCCCGCCTGTGACCACGGCAACGCCGCGTACGGAGGACATACTCGGTTTTGATGATTCAGTCACAACAATTTCCCTCAATGTGAGTTACGGCGATAAATTCACCATTTATGAAGGGATCCATGCCGTCACGGTACTGCAAGGACGATCGGTAAGCTGACATTAACCCTTGCGTTGGAAACACTTACGGGCGAGATTTCGCTCTTGCGTTGCCGAAAAATCGCCGCGAGAATGCAGGAACGGGCGGGTTTTTGACAGTCGGGCACTTCCAATTTTCTGAAATCGAAGAATCGCCCGATTTTCCTGCGAACGTTCCCCTCGGCCTCGACTGTTACTTTAGCAGATGTGGCCAATGGAATTCGTCTGAACGATTCGCTCGAGACATCGACAGGGCGGTAACTAAAACAGACGGGTTCCTGTGGCCCTCGACGGAAAGGTCATTCAGTATGTGGGGATGGCGTGTGACGCAACGAGTGATGGGGTGGGCCTTCGCTGCCGGATTGATGTTGTCCGGGGCGGTCGCGGTGGATGCGGCCGAACAGGAATTCACCACCGGTTCGTCCGATGTGATCATCCAGTTCATTAATCAGCAGATTCGGCAGTCGTGGACGGATAACGAAGTCCAGCCGTCAGCGGTTGCTGATGATGCGGAGTGGATTCGCCGCGTCTATCTCGACCTCGTCGGCCATATCCCGCCGGTGGAAGATGTTGAGGTGTTCATCGCCGACAAAGATAAGGCGAAGCGGGCGAAACTCATCGACAAGCTGCTCGATGAGCCGGGTTATGTCCGCAACTGGACGACGATCTGGACCAATCTCTGCATCGGTCAGGACACGCCGCGGTTTGTCAGCCGCGACGGCATGCAGAAGTTCTTCCGCGAGGCCTTTGGGCGCAACCGGCCGTGGAAAGATATCGTCGCCGACATCGTGACGGCGGAAGGTCACTACGAACAAAACGGTGCCGTAAACTTCATCCTCGCACAAATGCAGGACCGTGACGACGGCGTGCAGCTCACTGCGAAAACCTGCCGCCTCTTCATGGGCATGCAGGTGCAATGCACACAGTGTCACAACCATCCGTTCAACGACTGGAAGCAGGATCAGTTCTGGCAGTTCAACAGTTTCTTCCGTCAGACCGACAAGCAAGACCACCGCAAGTTCAACCCGCAAACCGGGCGGATGGAAGATGACTACGCCGAAGTGAAATGGCGCGATTTCAATGGCCCGGTCTACTTTGAAAAACGCAACGGTTTGATGCAGGTCGCGTTTCCGATTTATCTCGGTTCGGAAATTGACCCCGGTGCCGGAACTGAACGCCGCAAGGAACTTGCCCGGCTGATGACCTCCGGCGATCGTCCGATGATTGCTCTCGCGTTGGTCAACCGCTTGTGGGGTCACTTCTTCTCGTACGGTTTCACGCGGCCGATTGACGACATCGGCCCGCACAATCCGGCGACGCATCCCGAACTGATGGACCGCCTTGCCGACGAATTTGTGAAGAGCGGCTACGACATGAAGCAACTGATGCGGTGGGTCACCAATTCGGAAGCCTACAACCTCACCAGCAAGGGTCTGGCGAAGAAGAACGAAAAAGACAACCCCGCCGCGGGGGAAACGGCCCTCTTCACGCACATGTATGTGAAGCCGATGACCGCCGAGCAGTTGTACGATTCGCTGATTGTCGCCACGAATGCCCACAAGTCGGGGCGGTCCGGCTGGGAGCAATCGGAACGGCAGCGTCAGCAGTGGATGCGGCAGTTCGTCAACGCCTTCGGCAATGACATGGCGGAAGAAAGCAATTCCTTCGACGGCACGATCCCGCAAGCGTTGATGATGATGAACACGAACCCCAAGCCGAACAACGATACGCCGACGTTGATGTCCGGCGCGGTCAGCCTCGAAGCCGGCAGCCATCTTACCGAGTTGCTGACAGGTCCCAGCTCCGACGTGCAGAAGATTCAAAAGCTCTATATGTCGGCTCTCAGCCGGATGCCCAACCGGGCGGAATTGAACGGACTGCAACGGTTCGTGAAGTCCTCCCGCGATCAGAAGGCCGCATATCAGGACATCTTCTGGGCATTGCTGAACTCGAACGAATTCATTCTGGTGCATTAACGCATCCAGTGGAAATACCGCTGCCTGCATCGCCGGCGTGATGCTGTTCGATGCTGATGACGGATCGAATTACCCTGCCATAATTGAAACTCGCGCACGATAAACTTTGATTTTCAGGAACTCGCCATGTCTCTCTTTTCATCGACGCCGGACGGAATGTCGCGCCGCCACTTCATGGGGCATCTCGCGGCCAGCGCTGCGACGATTCCCGCGTTGAACTTCATCGCTCACGTGAAAGCCAACGCCGCCGAACTGAAGAAGAAGAACAAGGCGTGCATCCTGTTGTGGATGAGTGGCGGACCGCCGTCGATCGACATTTGGGATTTGAAGCCGGACTCCAAGAACGGCGGGGAATTCAAGCCGATTTCGACAAAGGGCAACCTGCAGATCAGCGAGCACATGCCGAAGACCGCCGGGGTGATGAATCACCTCTCCGTGGTCCGCGCTATGAGCACCCGCGAAGCCGACCACAACCGCGGCCGGTACTACATGCACACCGCCTATGTGCCGAACCCTACCGTGGTTCACCCGGCGTTCGGTTCGGTCGTCAGCTATGAACTCGGATCGCAACGCAAAGAACTCGAAATCCCGGCGTTCGTCTCCATCGGCGGCGGCGGCACCAGCCCCGGCTTCATGGGGATGGCCCACGCTCCGTTCCTCGTCGACACCTCCGGCCGCATCCGCAACGCCGACATGGACGATGTGTCGCCGGAACGGCTGCAGCAACGCCTGTCGATGCTCGGCGTCATCGAAGACGATTTCATCAAGTCGAACCGGGGCGAGTTCCCGCAGGCCCATAAGGACATCTACAAGAAGGCCGTCAACCTGATGACCTCGAAGCAGATGGACGCCTTCAAGGTCGATCAGGAAAAGCCGGAAACCCTCGCCATGTACACCGGGGCACCGGCCCAGGGCGGCATGATGGGTGGCGGTGGTCAGTTCGGTCGTAGCCTGCTGATGGCCCGCCGGTTGGTCGAAACCGGAGTGCCGTTCGTGGAAATCGATTTCGGCGGTTGGGACTTGCACCAAGGCGTCTTCAACAACCTGAAGACCCAGAAGTTGCCGGCCCTTGACGCCGGGATCTCTGGTCTTGTCAATGACCTGAAGCAACGCAACATGCTCGATGATGTCTGCATCGTGTGGATGGGCGAGTTCGGCCGTACGCCCCGAATCAACCAGGACGTGGGTCGCGATCACTGGGCCAAGAGCTGGTCGGTGATGATCGGTGGCGGTGGCCTCAAGGGTGGCGTCGCGGTCGGTGAAACCAACAAGGACGGCGACGACATCGCCACCGACAAGACCTACCTGCCCGGCGATGTCTGGGCGACCGTCGCGCATCAACTCGGCATCCCGCTGGAAACCGTGCATCAATCGAAGCGCGGCCGTCCGATGAAGATCGCCAACGGCGGCGCCGCGATCAAGGAACTGTTGTCGTAGACGGCAAGTGAGATAGGGCCAGCGCGATCTCGGGGGGCTGACAACAGCCCCCCGAGTTTTCCAGTCCGCAGTGAGTGTGAAAGAGAATACGGAAATCTGTGGATCATCTTGATTTGAATTGCTTGATGGGCAATAGGACGTGACCACCAGCGGCATTGATACACTCGGTGAAACACCGTCGGGTGAATTGCCCACCGATGATTTCGTTTCGTTGTTTTCGCGCTATCAACGCCGGTTGTTTTTGTACATCCTCACTCAAGTCCCGCATCCGGTGGATGCCGAAGAGATTTTGCAGGAGACCAGCGTCGTCATCTGGCGGAAGGCCGCGCAGTTTCAACCGGGGACGAACTTTTTTGCGTGGGTGTCGCAGGTAGCGAATTTTGAGGTGATGAAATACCGCAGTCGCCGCAAACGCGAGAAACTGCAGTTTAGCGATGAATTTATCGCCCAGGTGGCAACGGAAGCCGTGGCCCGCGCCGATGAATTAGAACTTCGCCGCAATGCGTTACTGCACTGCATTGAGAAGCTGCGACCGCAAGATCGCGAGCTGATTCAACAACGGTACGCCCCGGGAGAAACGGGCAAGAACCTCGCCGAATCAAAGCACCGTCCGGCGAATTCGGTGTATCAATCACTGGGCCGCATCCGCCGCACCTTGTGGGAATGCATTCAACGACAGTTGGCTGTTGAAAGTTGAGCTTCAAAGAAAAATGACTACCCGTCCCGCTGACCACGAACGCCTGCTGACACTGCTCGATGCGGTGTGCGAAGAGCGTGCGTCCGCAGCGGAGTATGCCGAGATCGAGCGGTTCGTAACGGCCTCGGCGGAAGCCCGGTGGGTCTACCTGACATACCTCGATCTGCACGGCACGCTTTCATGGGATGCCGGTGGCGGCCTGGGAATCACTCCGCCGGAGACCATCACCGTACAGCCTGCCCCCGCGACTTCTCGAAGATTCGTCGCGCGCTCGTCCAGAGTGGTCTTGGCCGTCGCCGCATGTGTGATTGCCGTTGCAGTCGGAATCGCCCTGTGGCCGCGTGAACCCGCGGTACCGATGGCGGGCCATCAACCCGCACCAATCGACGATGATCGCGACTTTCGTCGTCCGTCGACCGGGGTCGCCGCGGTACCAAAGAAGCCCGTCCGGTTACGGCAGACGCCGAACACCAACGATCCGGACATGAACGCGGTTCGATCAACCGCTCCAATCATCGCGACACATAACGGCGATCCGTCAACGCCGCGACCGACACCGCCGACGACTGGTAACGGTTCGGGCCGTGGTTCACTCGATCGCGCGGTCGCGACGGTCGATCAGCTTTTCACCGACAGTTGGCAGCGTTTGGAGGTGCAGCCGACCACGAAAGCCGACAACGCCGAGTGGGTGCGGCGAGTACATCTCGATCTTGTTGGGCGCATCCCGACGGTCCCCGAAGTGGAAGCGTTTCTCGCCGATGCTTCGCCGGGCCAACGTCGCAAGTTGGTCGATTCGCTCCTCGATGGTGGAGACTACGCTCGCAACTTCGCTGGCGTGTGGAGCAACCTGCTCATCGGTCGGCATCCGCAACAACGCGTCAACCGGCCGGCCTTTGAAAAATTCCTGCGGATGAGTTTCGCTGCGAATCGCCCATGGAACACGATGGTCGCGGAGATCGTTGGTGCCGATGGTCGGACCGATCAGAACGGGGCCGCCAACTTTCTGGTCGCGCATCTCAATAACCAGGCGGTTCCGGCGACGGCGATCACCGCCCGCGTGTTCCTCGGCATCCAGGTCCAGTGTGCGCAGTGTCACAACAACCCGTTGAATGACATGAAGCAGGCGACCTTCTGGGAACTCAACAGCCTCTTCCAGCAGACCGACAGCATTGAACGCTGGGTGCGCGATCCCCGCACGGGTCGCAACGAATATGCCTTCACCGAACTGGTCAACAAACCCGAAGGAGGACCAATCTTCTTTGAAGCCCAGAACGGCTTGATGAAAGTCGCGTTTCCGCGGTTTGCGGGTCAAGAAGTCGACGCCGGTCCGGAAATTAACCGTCGTGGCGAACTGGCCCGCATCATGACCGAAGGCGAACAGCCGCAACTGGCTGCGGCGTTCGTGAATCGGCTGTGGGCTCATTTTCTTGGTGCGGGTTTCACCAATCCCATCGACGACATGCCCATTGACGAAACGGGGTCTCACAATCCGCCCAGCCATCCGGAAGTGCTCGATCATTTGTCGAAGGAGTTCATCTCCAGCGGTTACGACGTGAAGCACCTCATCCGGTTGATCTGTGCCAGCGCCCCGTATCAGCTCAGCAGTCATCCGACGGCGACTTCCACAAACGATGACCCTGCGAATGGGGAGTTGCCTTCGTTCACGCGGGCCTACTTGAAGCCGATGACCGCCGAGCAGTTGTACGATTCGCTGGTGACCGCCACGCGGGCGCACGAAAGCCGAGTGAGTGATTGGGAAGCCGCCGAAGAACAACGCCAAAAGTGGATGGACCAATTCGTGGTCTCGCTGGAAAACGACGAGAACGACGAGCAGGGGACGCTCTCCGGCACGTACGCCCAGGCCCTCATGCTGATGAACGGCGAACTCATCGACCGGGCGCTCGATTTGTCGCCGGGCACATTTCTGGGTGAACTCATCCGCGACAAACGGTCGGAGACCGACAAGATCCGCCGCTTATGCATCGCCGCGTTGTCTCGACAACCAACGGCGAAGGAGTTCGCCGCGATGCAGAAGATCGTCCGCGAAGCCGGCGCGGCGAAGAATCGCCCCGGTTCGCCGCGCGGTCCGGGCAGCGGTTACCAAGACCTTTTCTGGGCTCTCCTCAACGCCAACGAATTCGCGCTGGTGCATTGAACTTGACCATCAAGCTGGTGGTTCGTCTGGCACGGGTTTGCACGAGTACGGATACAACAGTGCGGAGCCGAGAGCGATGAGCACTCCCCCGCCGATGGCGGGTGCGAGATGCTTGAACGACGTGTATCCGACGGCGAAATGAATGCCGATTGCGGCCGTATAACCGATTCCGCCGGCCGTCGTGAGCAACCACCACTGCCAGGCTTGGGCGCGACGCAAGCCCCACAGCGAAAATAAGAGCACGCACACGCCGGTGGAAATCAGCATCCCGCCGAAGGTCGCCCGGTCATGGGCAATGAGCGGAATCAGTCGTGGATTGGCAGCATTCAAATCCGCCGCACATAGTTCCAGGAACTCCAGATCCTCCGGAACAAACACGTGCGTGGCACCGATGGCGGCAATCACCAACCCGGCGACGAGCAGAATCATGCCGTGAGTGATGTAGAGCAGTTGTCCCCACTGTGCGGCACGCCATGCCGCGTCTTCCCGTAGATCAGCGGACGGCATTGTCATTGCCGGCTCTAACGGAGTGACCAGCGACAGCAGCAGAAACTGAAACAGAACGGTAGTGACGAACGCGTGGAAAGGGTCGAAGTATCCGAACCCAAGAAAGAGAAAGAAGCTGAAGAACCCCGCGAAGGCCGACGCTTGCATGGCGATCTGCGCCCAATGCCGCCCTACCCGAACGGCATTCCAGCTCAAGCCGATGTAGATCCAGCCCAGGCTCAGCATTGTCCCGGCAAGGGTGAAGCGGTCGTGCGTCATGAAGGGCAATAATCGTGGCGAGATGTCCACAAACTCGGCGCGCATCATCCCGACATACTGCTCATCGTACGGCAAGACCACGCGCGTCACCGCCAAGACCAGGGCCAAGCCGCCTCCAGCCAGCAGACTGAGTCCCATTAGCAACAGCCACGCCCAGCTTCGTTGCAGCATTGGTGGCGATGGAGCAATGTATGATCGCGACATTCGTCCCAGAAGAGCTTCATTGGTCCGTTTCACCAACCCGGGTCCGGAATAGACGAGCCCCGTATCAATGGCGGCAAGGTCTGCCCCCGTGTGGCGGTGCGGTCTCAGAATCGATAGAGCATCGATCGGATCGGTCAGCCCTCCGGAAATGAGCATAGGTACCGCCGGGCCGATGTCCTCGCGGATCAGATCGACGATCCGTTGGATCTTCTCGGGCTGTAAGCGCGACCGTTTGCAGCCAGTCTCGGTGAGAGTCGCCACATCGAGCACGACCCCGTCCGGTGCAGCCCGTTCCGTCAACAACGCCGGAGACTGGGCTTCAACGGCATCCATCGGCAGACAGCACCAGACGTGTGAAGTAGCCGCGGACCGTCTTACGGTGTCACGCTGTTCCATCCAGAAGTTTAGTCCCGCTTCCGTGTTCGTCAGCGGAAGGGCAAAGACATCGACCCAATCCGCCAGTTGGGCGATGGCGACGGTCAACGTGCGGACATCGGGTGGCAGTCGACAGAAGATTCGCGGCGAAGTCACCGTTCGTTCGGACCGACAGCCCACAGGCTTCAAATTCTGTATCAATTCATCCACGTTGACGACGCAAGTCCCGGTTTCATTCCAACCGGCATCCGCCACCAGTCGCGTGGTTGTCGGCAGGCATGTGGGTCCAATTCCGATCGGACCGACTTCCAGGAAACCGACGCCGAATTGGGCCAGCGCTCCGGCGGCCATACCGGCAGGATCGAGACCGGCGCTAAGACCAATCGGCCCCGCGAATTCGAGCATGCCGACAGTCCATTGCAAGCGGGGGTCAGGTCGCATGTGGCCGAGCGCATCGACAATCCCGCGACCGATTGCCGTTCGCGCGAGTTGTCCCATCGACTGCAAAGCGATCCACCGCGCCGTGTCTGCCGGCAGGGCAAACAGCAGTGGTCGCAAAACCGTGCGATAGGACCAGTCGGGCATGCAGACTTCCTCAAGGATCGGATAAGAATCGAACCGCAGAAAGGAACCACACCATAACGATCCCGAGACACGCGGGGCGATGATCGCGGTCTCGAAATGCATCGCCGCCGTTTCAATTACCAGAATCGGAACGCTATTCTGACAGGACGAAGATTCTCGAGTTCGGCCGTGCGCACGGGGTTCCCTTTGAACAAAGCCTTCATTCGCGAATCCGATGATGGACCGACGCGGTGTCCAAAGTGTGGGACCGCGGGGATTGCGGTACGGGCTGAAACGCTGGCGGCTCAGATTTCTGCGACCGCCCGGCAGCGCGTGTCGGATGCGGCGTTCTTCTGCGGCGATGAGGTGTGCCCCGTCGTCTATTTCGATGCGTTCGGTGGGACAGTCTTGCGGGACGAATTCACGACGCCCATCGCGGGGAAGGATTGGGACGCGCCCTTGTGTGCCTGCTTCGGACTCACACGACCCGATGTTGAAGCGGATGTCGTCGAGGGGGGCGTCACCCGCACCAAGGCGGCGGTGCTGCGCGCCCAGTCGGACGAAGCCCGCTGTCAAACCCGCGCCCCGAATGGTCAGTCGTGTTTGTCGGCGGTACAAGGGTATTACTTGAAGTGCCGAAACGGCTAACCAGCCCGTAGCGCCAGCAAGGGTGTCCATCTTTGATGGAACAGTGACACCCTTGCTGGCGCTACGGGCTGGTGAGAAGGATGCAATATGCCGAATCAGTTTCCACGCTGTGTGCTTGTGCCGTTACCGGACAATCAGGTTTCGTTCACAGTCGAGGGCGTCGAGCGGTTGCGCTGGCATGCGGGAACCAATGCCCCGCGGCCGTTCTTCTATCCGCTGCTCGGGCCGAGCGGGCAACCCCTCACACGGATAGGGCATCCCGGCGCACCGAACCACGATCATCACCGCTCGATCTGGTTCGCGCATAACAAAGTCCTCGGCATCGATTTCTGGGGCGACACGTCCCCCGCGCGGATTCGGCAACTCGAATGGCTGGCCTATCACGATGGCAACGAGGAAGCCGTGATGGGCGTGAAGCTCGGCTGGTTCGATGGCCATGATCCTAAACCATTGATGACGCAGGAGGTCATTGCGGCGCTGCGTCCGGGTGAGCACGGTGAAACGTTGCTCGAAGTGCAGACCACGCTTACGCCGGTGGCCGAGATGCTCGAACTGGAAAAGACCAATTTCGGGTTACTCGCCGTTCGCATGGCCCGGAATCTGTCGGCTCACTTCGGCGGTGGTCAAATCACGGACAGCGAAGGCCGCATCGGCGAACCCGCGATCTTCGGCAATCGAGCCGCGTGGGTCGATTACAGCGGCCCGATTCTTCCGGATGTCATGGAAGGGATCACTTTTTTTGATCACCCCGAGAACCCCGACCATCCTACGCATTGGCACGTGCGCGAAGACGGTTGGATGGGGGCTTCTCTGTGCTTCAGCGGACCGCGCATTGTGACGAAGGCGGCACCCCTGCAACTGCGCTACCTGCTCCATGCACACCGTGGAGGTTCGGATCTGGAGCGATCGCAGCGAGTGCTGGACGCGTTTACCAAGCGCCGCGCGTTCACCGTCGCGAAGGCCAAGGTGAAGCACGAGACATGGACCGTCGCCCGTGGGTCGTAGCCGATGATGGACGATCAATGACAAAAGCGGCGTCCCATGAGAGTCGCCGCTTTCAGGTTTGTATCGTATTGCTGTAGCTGTTTGCTATACGCAGGCGATTTCTTCAGGTTGTGGTTCGTCCTCGGTTTCGAGGTCGAAGACCAGTTCACCACGTCGCACCGAGACGGAATCCGGGGCTTCAATGCCCAGACGCACTCGATTGCCTTGTACGCTGATCACAGTGACTTGAATGTTACCGTCGATCTGAATCAGCTCTCCACGCTTCCTTGTAAGAACCAACACGATTCATCCTCCTTGATGCCGCATCCAAGCGGACTGTGGACTTTCCATTGCGTATTTGTACGCAGTCGTCGTTCCCTCAGATGAGGAAATTCTCCTCTGGTAACGATTTTTTTACAAGTTTCATGAGGATGAGTCAACAGATGTATCCTCGTTTTATGTCCACATAAACATTCTTTTCGACACCCATCGCGACCCATCGCGGACTCGATTGCCGATTGACCCACCCTCCGAGAGAACGTAAAGTCCGTCCGTGGAAGCACATCTTTCTCGGGGGTCTTATGATGAACCCGTCCCCGGCCGCCGTTCTCACCCCTTCCTCAGCTGCATTCCCGTGGCGATTGCTCGGCATCGCCGCGGAAGAGCCGGCCGGGTCGAATTGGTTGATTCGACTTCAGACGGAACTCGAAGGTGATCTGCGTTTGACCTGGGCCACGTCCATTCGTGAGGCGTTACAAGAGCTGCGACAGTCGGCGTACTCCGGAGTTGTTCTCGGTGATCTGCCGTCGATGCCCGGCGCGCCGATGCCTCCCGCGGAAGAGTTCGTTCAGGCCTTGCGCGCGACAGGAGATCCGACGCCCGTCGTCGTATTGATTCCGCTGCCACTCGATGAACACGTTGCCGCACTGCTGAAACTCGGCTGCGAGGTGTGCGTCACACCGCGGTTATGGGATTCGCCGGCGCTACCGTTGACGTTGGCCCGCGCGGTTCGAGGGGCCCACCAGCGATGGGAACTCGACCATCTCCGCGGTGTTCATCAACGCCGTTTGGCCCGCGAACAAACCGACGCCACCGCGTTGATGCAGCTTCAGCAACAGTCGCTGCAACGTTTGATACCGCCGACCCCCATCACGGTGACGGCAACGATGGCCACCCGTGCGCAGCGAAACGATGGTCCTGAAGAACAGACCTATGAGGCGTTACTGCGGAGTTATCTGGTTTCTCCGGCAACCGCCCTCGATGCGGAAATCACGGCGCTCGTGGATGGACTGGAGCGCGGCGGCTGGGGGCCGCAAGATGTGCGCGAGTTGCATGTCGAGCGGCTGCAACGGCTGCTGGAGGGATTGGGCGGGCGCGCTTCGCGGCAAGTGCTGGCCCGCGCGGATGTGTTGGCGCTCGATGTGATCACGCGGTTGGGCGAGCGATATCGGCAGCGGGCGGCGATGTAGAGAGCAATGAGATCCAGGGTTAAGAAACCCTGGGCATCGAGGGAATGATTACTCCGTCGGCAGCGGGCCTTTGCGGCGATGTTGCCAGTAGAGGCGTTCCTGGGTGGCGTCGCCGCGGCGGAGAGCACACATCAGGCAGTACTTTTCGTCGCCAAAGACGAGATAAATCTCTCCGGCAACGATCAGGTGGAAATAATCTTCGCCCGGATTCTTCTGATAACAGTAGAGCCGCTCCGAAGTCTGTTTGACCACCGCGGTCCAACCTTCCGGATGGCAGACATACACCCGCGCATCGGGCGCAGGATCGGCGGGCTTCGCGACGGGAGTCGGGATGTCATCACTCATGGTGGGTGTCGCCGTCAACAATGATCGGATCTGATTCTTGTATGCCACAGGCTCTGCCAGTGCTATCAGACACTGGCAGAGCTTGTGGCACACGGATTCTCGTTCTTCCTCAACTCGCACAACTCTGAATCACTACACTCGATCACCGTCCACCCTATCAGAAACTACCGCCACAACCACCACTGACGCCGCACGGCGTCGATCAAATCGTGGAACCACACGTATCCCAACGGTCGGTGACCGCACTGAATCCGCGGCCATACGGTGGCTCCCGGCCGCAATTGCGAAAGTTGCCGGCGATCAAATGCAATGGTGACCCGCACGGTGCTTTCACCCCGATCATTAATCTCCGCAACGCGCGCCACATTCTCGACGCGGCCGATCAGCGTCCGTCCCGGTTCCGTGCTCGACACGAATTCGACGGGCAAACCGTTGGGATCGACTCTCGCAGCGAAGAGATGTCCCACGTGGCGCTCGCGGACTCGGGCCGTGATTTCCCAATCGCCCGCGGTGTTGCCGATGGTCAGCAGCACCTGCCCACGTTCGACGGGTCGGCCAGCCAACAGGGTTTCGACATCCCACGTCAGCACTTGTCCGGCAATCGGACTCGTCAGATTCCACGCGGCTCGTTCGGCATCAAGCAGTTCGTTCTGGCGCGTCAGCGAATCGCGTTGATGTTTGAGGTCTTCTTCTTCGCCAGCGAGTTGTTGCAGGCGGAGAGTGGTCTCTGCGGCGCTGGAAACCGGGGTGATGCGAGCCGCCTGGACGGTACTCAACCGCGCCCGGACGGTGGCCAGCTCCCCGGTGACTCGCGCGGCTTCGAGTTCGATCGCCGGATCCCGCAAGCGGACCAGCGGTTGTTGCAACGTCACGTGATCGGCATGTCGAACGGATACGGTTTCTACGATCCCATTCGCGGTGGCAAACACATCGCGCCGTTCGACCGGAACCATTTCTCCTTCGGCATGAATCACCAGCGGTGCCGGGATGATGGCGAGTGCGATCAGCGCGGCCAGTGCCACGCTACTCCATACGGTCCAACGACGGATGCGTGGTGATCGAGTCGGGCTTCCACGGGAGAACCAACGGTTCCAGGTTGATCGTTCGGCTTCCGCCAGTGCCGCCCACCACGGGGTGACGGTTGTCGCCAGGCGGGCCACTTGCTGCTGCCATGCTTCGGGAATCGTTGTTCCGGGAGTGAAGCGTTCGGCGATGATCGTTCCCAGAATACCGCCGCGCGGATGACGCAGCGGGACCACAACGGCGGCCTGCGTCCCCGCGACCGACACCAGTTGATCCCAGGCGATAGTCGTGGCGTTGGTCAGTTCGGGCGCGGGAAAGGACAGCGGTCCTTCCGCAGTGAACGTGGCTTGTGCGAGTCCTTCGAGCGCTTGCAGGGTCGACGACCGCGGATCGAGAGTTTCTACGCCGCTGACCGCGACCGCCTGCAGGCGCTGACCCGAACATTGCAGCACGGTGATGCGGTCGGCCTGACACAGCGCGCGGCCATCATGGGCGATGATTCCCGCGATCTGCGTCGAGCGCGAGGCACTCGTCAGCGTGGTTTCCCATCGCTCCCACTGTTGCCGTTCACTTCGTTCCTGTCGCAAGCGGCGCAATTCGTGTTGAACGAGAAAGTCGCCGGTGAGTTCGCTCAGCGCGCCACAAAACGGAACCAGAGTCGCCGCCGGGACAGGCAGCGTGTTCCCATCAAACTGCGCGGCAAGCACTCCCGTCGCCTGTCCCGCCTGGCGAACCGGTCCCGTAATCCGTTGCCCGGATCGAGAATCCTCCTGGAAACGCGCGACCGTCATGCCGTTGCCGGTCAGCGCTTCGGTGATCCAGTTTGGGAGATGTGGCACCCGTTCAGAAGTTAGGGAACCATCGCGCTGGGACACGGAAAGGGTCAACCGCGTCCAAGCGTCTTCGCTGGTTCGCAACCAGACCGAGGCTTCATCGGCGCGAGCGGTGTGGACGAGCAAACCCAACAATTCGCGCAAGAACTGGGTCGGTTCGACATCGCTCGGCACCCGTTCCGCCAGCTCATCGATCCCGCGCTCCAGCGCAGAGATCGAAAGCGGCGATGGATCGGAGTGCGAAGCGTTCATGCCAGCACTATATCGGGTCACGACGTAACACGGCAGCCGTCGCGCCCACGACCGAGTTGCATCGGTCTGGCCTCTGTTGCCCCGTCTGCGAAGGTTCTCGGGGTTCTCGGCGCTTCACTGAATCCTATCCACAATTCGTCGATCATGGTCGCGTCTCGCCATTTTCCCCGACACGAACAGTCTCTCAGCTTTCGCTGACCCGCAAAGTCGCGCGAATCTGCGGCGTTTGTGCGGTGCTGTTGGCGCGGTTGTCGAGATCGTGCCGGAGATTCCGTGGGTACCGACTCTGACGGTGACCGATGAGTTATTCGAACGGGCGGGGGAGACTGCGCACCAATCAGGATGGGGTTCACATCGGATGGGACTGGTGAGACAGGGGTGCTGGCGTAGATTGGGGGTTTGGCTGGCGGCGCTCGCGATGGCGACGCCGAATGCCGGCTGCGTGCGCCGTTATCTCCCCGATCCCGAAGCGTCTCTCTCGATTGACCGCGCCCACTACGCACATCTCACTCGGCATATCGAGTACCCCGACGAACCGACGCCGTCGGATGCGTTTCTGGCCGCCACGCCGCGACCGGTAGCACTCGGGGGTCAAGAGGTGCAGGACTACCTCGAGCTGTCCCTCGAAGAGACGATGCACCTCGCGCTGACGAGTTCGCGAACGCTTCGTGAAATGGGCGGTCTCGTGCTCCGCGCTCCGGACACCATCCGCACGAAACAGGATCCGTCGATTACGTCGTCGGATGCTCGCACCGGGGTGCAAGCCGCGCTGAGTGCTTTTGATGCCTCGTTCACCACCAGTGCGTCCTACGAGAACAACGACCGGGCATTGAACAACGTCTTCTTCGGTGGCGGAACACGGTTGCTCCATCAGAATTTCTATGTGCAGCAATCGCAACTCGCCAAAACCGCGGCTACCGGGACGCAGTTCTCTGCGAAGAATTACACGCAGTACGATTTCAACAACGCCCCCGGCAACTTTGTCCCCGGTGCCTGGACCACTTGGTTCGATCTCGAAGCCCGACATCCGTGGTTGCAAGGGAGCGGCGTCGACTTCAACCGTCTCGCCGGACCAAATGCCACGCCGGGCAACATCAACGGCGTGGTCATCGCCCGCATCAACGCCGATACCGCGCTCGCCGAGTTTGAAACCGGCGTCCGGAACTTTGTGAGCGATGTCGAGAACGCTTACTGGGATCTGTATTTCTCCTACCGCGATCTCGATGCGAAGATTGCCGCACGGAATGCGGCGCTCGAAACCTGGCAGCGTGTGAAAGCGTTGTACGATCAGGGCCGTCGCGGCGGGGAAGCCGAGAAGGAAGCACAGGCTCGTGAGCAATACTTTCGCTTTCAGGAAGAAGCCCAGAACGCGCTGCACGGCAAACTGGTTGACGGCACCCGTACCAACAACGGCACCACGGGGGGCACGTTCCGTGGCTCGGGCGGTGTGTATGTGGTCGAGCGTCGTTTGCGGTTGCTCATCGGTCTGCCGATCAACGATGGCCGGCTGATTCGCCCGTCGCAGGAACCGATGCAAGTCAAAATGATCTACGATTGGGAGATGAGCCTCGTTGAAGCGCTCACCCGGCGAGTGGAACTCCGGCGTCAGAAATGGCAGATCAAGAAGCGCGAAGCCGAACTCGCCGCGAACAAGAATTTCCTGCTGCCCCAGTTGGACACCATCGGCCGTTACCGTTTCCGCGGCTTCGGCGACGATCTCTTCGCGAACGGTGGCGTGCCCGGTCGGTTCAACAATGCGTGGGACGATCTGATGACCGGCGACTTCCAGGAATGGCAAGCCGGCGTTGAGTTATCGTTCCCCATCGGTTTCCGCCAGGCGTACTCCGCGGTGCGGCATTCCGAACTGCAACTGGCTCGCGATCGGGCGTTGCTGCTCGAACAGGAACGGACGGTTGTCTACGATCTCAGCAATGCGATCGCCGATGTAGACCGAGCTTACGAGATTGTCGAAACGAATTTGAATCGTCGCCTCGCCGCACGGGAGCAGCTCGCCGCCGTGCAAGCCGCGTTCGATGCCGACAATGCCACGCTCGACCTGTTATTGGAAGCGCAGCGTCGGGTCGCGGAATCGGACGTGGCGTACTACCGCTCGCTGGTGGAATACACGCTGTCGGTGAAGAATGTGCAAGTCGAAAAGGGAACGCTGCTGGACTTCAATCAAGTCCTGCTGCAGGAAGGCCCGTGGTCCGATCAGGCCTACGAAGACGCTGCCATGCGCGAAAGCCTCCGCGGCGAACCGGCCTCGATCCACGACATGCCGTTGACCCCGGCCCCGACGGTGAGCCACGGGATCTTCCCGCAGTTGGTGCCCACGCCGTTGATTCCTGCCAGCGCTATGCCGCCAAGTGACACGGAAGATGAGCCCGGTGTCGCGCGGCCGTGATGCAGTGAATCAAAGCCGTTTCCCTCTGGTCCTTTCGCTCCCGTCCGCGGGGGAGAGGGTTAGGGGGCAATTCACAGTTCACCAGATCAGCGCTGGATTTGCACACGGCGGCAGCGGTTTTACCGCAAGTTCTGCAACAACAGTGCTTGCGAAGTGAGAACCGCGTTGACTGCGAAAGCCGCATGCACCAATAACGTCAGTGTGATCACCACAGAAAACGTACGGGCCACGTAGCGAGATTCCTGCGTACGGTGAAACGTCGCAAATCCCACGGCGTCAACGACACTGCCGGCGAGAATCAGGAACAGAAACACGTACCAGTAATTGACCGTTAGGTCACTGATGCTGATCACGACACGCGTCCTTGCCGACAGTTCCGTGCCGAAATCCTCGACCATTCGCTTGAACCGGGGGATGATGAAGTAGAAGTTCATCAATAACCCCAGCGCAAAACTGCCGTGGGCGATGACTTCACAGACCGTTGCCCAGACGGTTTTTCGCAAGCACAAAGCTGCCGTACCGAAGAGGAGCAGTAATCCCATCGGAACCGCAGCGAAAACCAGGACGATGGGTTGGAACGAAGACATGCGACGCGTCCTCTCTCGTGACGGGGCGGTTCCGGGCGACGGCAATCCACCATACAACGTCGGCCGCCATTCGTCGGATCAAAACGGTTTCGTGAGCGGCAAGGCGCTAGCCGCCGGTGTATTTGCGTGGTCACGAAGAACCGGCGGCTAGCGCCTTGCCGCTCACAGGAATGAAAGAACGCTTGCGGTACATTGCTCGCCCCTTCTTGTATGATGTTGGTCTCTATGAATCTCTTGCTGTCGCGATTCAGGACTGTTGCCATGCGTTTTCCTTCCGCCATGATTCCGCTCGCCTGGATCTTCGCGGCGACTGTGCTTCCTGCCGCGGACGCACCGAACAAGTGGGAAGCGGACATCGTCAAGTTCGAGAAGCAGGATGCGGACATGCCGCCGGCCAAAGGGGGGAACCTGTTCGTCGGCAGTTCCAGTGTCCGCATGTGGAAACTGAAGGACAGTTTTCCAAATCACGTCTGTATCAATCGCGGCTTCGGCGGTTCGCAACTGGCCGATGTGGTGCAGTTCGTCGACCGGATTGTCATTCCGTACGAGCCGAAGGTGATCGTGCTGTACGCCGGGGATAACGATCTCGCGGGGAAGCGGACGGTGGAGCAGGTGCATGCGGATTATCTGTCGTTCGTCGAACAGGTCCGCGCGAAACTGCCGATGACGAAAATCGTGTGGGTGGCGATCAAACCGAGCGTCAAACGCTGGGCGATCCGTGACAAAGGTCTCGCCGCCAATGCAGCGGTCCGTGCGGAGATCGAAAAGGGAAAGGGCGATGTCTACATCGATATCTGGCAACCCATGCTGGGGGAAGATGGCATGCCTCGAACGGAGTTGTACCTCGCGGACGGGCTACACCTCACTCCGGCCGGATACGCGGTGTGGAACAAACTCGTCGAACCCCATTTGCAATAGTTGAGTCCCCGGATTCCCGCTGGCGGTTTCGCGCCCCGCGCTGAACGTTTCCCAGTGATCTCGGCCATCACGAGGACAGACTCTGCGCGGGACGCGAAACCGCAAGCGGCAAATGAGGGCATTTCTCACCGACGCGAATGTGTTGGACGAGCAGCGTTAATCCTGTCCGTCGTTGCTCGCCGTGGCGGCATACAACCGTGGTGGTCCACCTTTCTTCGGTGGCCCGTAGATCGAATACGATCCGGCTACGAGTGTGAAGTTGTCACGCGTGGGGCCGGAGGATTGGCGGTAGGTCAGCGGGTGCGGGAAGTCATATTCGTGGGTCTTGCCCGGTTCGAGCGTGTATGGTCCGCCCCACACGGTGTAAGGGCCGCGGATCTCGTAGACCAGCGGGGCATCGCTGAAATTCGTGATGCGGGTGCCGGGGATTTCAAACACGCCCGTGAGAACCGGCGCGGGGCCGCTGAGTTGTTGCAGCCGCAGCTTGGTGGTGGAGAACTCGACATCGGGCACCGTCGCGGTGGCTGCCGGGCCGCTGCCGGTCCAGGCTTGCCAGTTCTCTTTGAAGGCCGCGACGAACTCGTCCGACTTGATTGTTGTGTCGGTCGGGTTCGCTCCCGGGGCGAAAGCACCCTTGCCGGTGATTGAACGGCCTTCCTGCCACTGCATTTCGAGGGCCCGCCGTTCGTGGGTCACCTTCTTCAACCCGACGGTGACCAGCTCGTCGATCATCAAATCGAATTGGGCATACGGCTCCCATTTTTTGTTGGGCGACCGCGTCGCAATCTGCATGGCAACCTGCGGCAGTTTGAAATGCAGCGGCACCGCCAGCGGGTCTTCCTGACCGTTGCCGTTATCGGGACGATCAACCAGCAGCGGTGCTGCCAGCGCGACCCGGGTCCGCACTTCCGTTCCTGCTTCCAGACGTTTCATGTCGGGCAGCAGGCCTTCCAGAAACTCGCGATCGGAGAACCGGCCGAACGATTTCTCCGGCAGATCGAGCACATCCAACTGTGCCAGTCCGGCATCAATCAACGACTGTGTAATTGGCCCCATCAACTGCGGTGCGAGCGCGACGCCCAATGATGTCCCACCCGATTTCAAATGATCGAGAGTCACCCCGGCCGACGGTGAGGTTACAAGTTTCTTTGGTGGCACGGTGGGATCAACTGCTGCCGCTTCCACGCCCATCACGACGGAGACGCCGTTTTCATCGGTGGACACCTGCTCGAAGTAGGTTCGCAAGCGCGGTTGATACACCGGGAACGGCCACAGTCCGGCTACGATCGGGCCGATGTCGCTGGCCACCAGATTGTCTTCGAGTTGTCGCAGAATCGTCGGGGCGATGTTCCTGACTTCGTTCTCGACCCGCGGACGGGCACCGTAGAGGCCGCTGACAATCCCATTGGAAACAACATCCTCACGCATGCCGAGACCGCGGACCCAAACCCCGGCTGGCGCCGAAACGCTGTAATTATCCGGCGAAATCGAGAAGTTGGCTTGAATCAAGCGCATCCGGAGCTTGCCGTTTTCGACGTACGGCGTGGCATCCATGCTGAGGTACACCGGCCGCGCCTGGCCGATGCCGATCGTTACCGGTCCTGCCTGGGCTGAATGCCGCTGCCCGGTGACGTAGGTTCCGCCGACGGTGATGAACACATTCCGTAAGCCGAGCGCGAGATGCACGCGGTCTTTGCCCGTCGCGCGAATCTCCACCCGTCCCAGTTGTCCTGAATACGAAATGCCCGTGAACTGGACCGAGAAATTTCGCCCTTGGGCAGTCGTCGAATCGAACATGTCGTTGATGCGGCCGGTGAGGAGATTCGGCGGGACATAACTCGGCGCGGCATACGACAGAGCATCGAGAGCCGTGTTGCCGAGACGAATCCCCACGGAGTTCGGAATACGGACGGCCGGGACAAACGGCGGCGAGGGAACTTTGATCGGCGGCGACTTGGAAAGTGTCCGCGGCAATTTTCGCGGATCGGCGAACCAGTTGAGCAGCGCTTCATTGCCGAAGGTCTCGGCGAACAGATCGTGGCCGGCATCGGGGAGTTCGTTGTAAACAATATCGCCCCCGGCGTCTTTCACCGCAGTGACCATCTGGTGCGCTTCTTTCAGGGGCACGAGGTGATCGCGATACCCGTGAAACACCCACAACGGCAGCGACTTCACCGCAGCGGCGAATTTCGGATCGCCACCACCAGAGAGAATTGCGACACCGGCCCAGCGTTCGGGATGTGCGGCAGCAAGACTCCACGCGCCGTAGCCCCCCATCGACCAACCGGCGAGCGACACGCGTTGTTTGTCGACAGTGAACTGCTTCGACACTTCATCGAGAATCTTGAGCGCCCGTTCGGCATCCGGTTCGCCAGCTAGCCACGGCGTGAGCGCGCGACCTTGCGTTTCTTCCGCTTGCGGGAAGATGACGAGATAGGGGATCGATGAACCCTTCGCTTTGAGGTAGGGGCCGATCCCGACCAGCGTTGGTTTCTGGCCATCAGTTCCGCGCTCGCCTGCTCCGTGCAGGAACAGCACCGTAGGCGTCGGTCGCCCCGGTTGATAGCGGGCGGGGATAAACACCGCGTACTTGTGAACGCCCTGCGCGTCTTGATACGTCTTCTGGACGAACTGCTGGGCGAAACCGGTCGTCGAAACCGCCAGCACGGCGGAGAGCGTTGCAGTGAAAGCGACGAATCGGCGGATGATCGTCTGCATAATGGGCATCCTTCCAAATCAAACACCCGGCGAGTTGACTCCATTGTCATCCCCCCCGGTCAAACAAGGCACCGTATGGTCCCTCCCACGATGATGAGGAACGACGGTGAGAAGTCAATCCTCACCGGGCGTACCATCTTCACAAATGTCGACTTAAAAACATCAACGAATGGCGATGGCTAGGCGACCGCAATCTCGATGTAATCGGAAAAGTTTGCGCAGATCGCCAGTTTCAGTGGTCGATGATGGAGGGCTGAGTCGATGAATGATGATGGCGAATGGCGTCGATCTGGTATGGAGACCAGAGGGGGTCCGTTCGCCGGGAGTGGTCGCTGATGTGCCGATGGTGGACGGCGTTTCTGCTCGGAATCGTGCTTGTGACAGGCCCGCGCCTCGTCGCGGCCGAGGATGATCCGTTCGCCGAAGAAGTGCCGCCCGTCGCTGTCGAACCGGTGCCGTTGGTCATTCCGGCTCTGGAACCTCCCGAACCCGAGACGATAACAGTGGCGCCGCCGCCGCCATTGGATGCCCCCGAGCCGGTTCAAGAGCCCCACTTACCACAGCGGTCTCCGCCGTCGACCGAACCGTCCTTGGCACAACAACGGGTTCACGCACGGGCCGCTCAGGAAGCCCGTAATCGGAAAACCCGGATCGAACAACGTCGCCACGGAGTCGTGCCTGGCACATCAGCGTTCTTCCCCAGTTCCGGGCCATTTGTGAATCCGTCCTTGTTCTACACCGATCCAGGCATCCGCGTCGCCTTCCGACCGATAACGATGTCGGGTCTCGAACCGCTGCCCGGTGTGCGACCCCGGTCGAATGTTGTGCCGAAGAAACCACTTCCGCGCCCGATGAAGTCCGAAGACGAGAATCGAAGTCGCCAAGAACCGGCGGCAGAAATCGCCGTTCCATCCGAGAAACCGTGAAATCCTGGGGTCTCTCCGGGGATGAATCACGCGTTCGGTCTTTGGAGAAACCGCCGCCGATTCTACAACGCCCAGCGTTCTGATCGGGTGTGCCGGGAGGACGGTCGAGGTCTGAGAAGGAGAAACCCATGTCACGAATCTGCTTGTGGGTGATGCTGCTCACCACCTCCAGCCTGATGGGTTGTGCTTCATTCTGGCACGATCTGAAGCCGCACCGGATGCATCGTCTCAACCGGCATCCGGCTCCGTCGCTTGATCCCGAGTTCACGTCTTTGACGCCGAGTACAGCACCGACCATCCTGCGGGCTCAGAGCCCCGAATAGGACACTTGGTGAATCGCCGCGGGGTGCGAAACCGCAAGCGTTCGTTGAGCGCGGGTTACAGGACGGATGCGGCGCCTTGATCCACGAGGAGTTTCGCGACGAGCGCACCGAGTGGTTCCGGATTCTGATTGTCTCCCGTGGCGGTCGCTATCCAGCGTTGCTTGCCATCGGGCGACAAGACCACCGCTTCCATGAGCAGCGCCGTTCCTTCGACGCGAGTGCTGACACCGACCGGAGCGTGACAACCGGCCCGCAGGCTTCGCAGCAGCGACCGTTCGGCAAGAGCGGCGGCCCACGTCGGCCGATGTGTGATGAGCTGCAGCAAACGCTGCGTGGCGACATCATCCGCCCGGCATTCGAGGCCGATCGCCCCCTGACTCACCGCGGGGTACATCACCGGCGGTGCAATCGGGCACGAAATCCGCTGCTCCAATCCCAGGCGAATCAACCCCGCAGAAGCGAGGATCAAGGCGTCGTACTCGCCTTCGTCGAGTTTTCGCAGCCGGGTTTCGACGTTTCCGCGGATTTCGCTGAGTTGCAGGTCAGGCCGTAGATACCGCAATTGCGATTGTCGCCGCGGACTGCCGGTTCCCACCCGCGCAGCGTGGGGCAAGGCTTCCCATTGGGGAGGCAGCGAACTTCCTTTCGGCAGGACAAGAGCATCGGCCGTCACGCCTCGTTCGGGAATCCCGGCGAGTTGTAGTCCCGGGGTCGTCTCGGTCGGCAAGTCCTTCAGGCTGTGAACGGCGAGATCGGCCCGGCCATCGAGCACGGCGACTTGCACTTCCCGTGTGAAGACACCGGTACCGCCCATGTCACGCAGCGGTTGTGACTGCACGCGATCGCCGGTGGTCGAGATTTCGACCAGTTCCACCATGGTGTTCGGGCTGGCGGCGTGAATCAGGCCGGCAATGTGTCGTGCCTGCCAGAGTGCCAACGCACTGCCACGCGTCGCCAGGCGAACCGAAGAAGTTACAGAAACCGTCACGCTGAACTTTCAAAGCAAGTGATGCAGGATGGCATGCGTGCAGCCTTGGGCAAGCATGCTGTTAGTGGTCGGGAATCATTGTCCCGAGTCCGGCTGGCATCAACAAGCATGCGATATCCACCAAGCGGTAACGCTACTACCCGCTGTATGTGCCACGGCCGTGTCGGCCGTGCAAATTTGCTACGCGTCTTGCTACTTCACACGGCCGACACGGCCGTGGCACACCCCGCTTGTCCTTTATTCCATGCGGGCAGCGCGGACAGAACTGACTCCCAGGCCGCGGGCGATGACGGCAACCACGACATCAGCCACCCCGGCTTTTCTCAGGGCGCGCGTTGCGGCTTCCGCGGTGGCACCCGTGGTGAGAACATCGTCGGCCAACAGCAATCGAGCGCCGGTTAAATCGGTACCTGCGGGGACTTCAAACGCACCACGTTGCTGTTCCCGGCGGATACTCGGTGCCGCCCCCGTTTGTGGCGGCGTGGGTCGCGGCTTGCGGAGAATCGACGCCCGCATCGGTCGCTGCAGCCGTTCAGACAGACGCTCGGCGATGGTTTCCGCGGCGGAATGAATCCCGAAGAACCGGCGTTGCCAATCCTGCGGCACGGGCACGATGGCGTCGAATTCCTCCGCCAGAAACTCGGTGAGCTGGTCCGCGATCAGCAAGTCCGTCAGCCCGCGCATCAAGGGACCGCCATGAACGAGTTGCCCGCGCCCGATGGCGGTTTGCAATGCGCCATCGTACACGCCGAGGGCCATCACACGGCGAAAGGCAAAGTGATCGCCATGACAATGTCCACAACTGGAGAGAGTCACCAGATTCGGACCGACCGCGGCCCCACATCGTGCACAGTGCGGTCCGGGCGCGTTCTGCAGTTGGTCGGCACAGGCATCACAAAACGCGCCGCCCCCATCACCAGGAGAGGAACCGCAAACGAGACACGCCGGCGGAAACAAAAAGTCGACCGCAGGTTGCCACCACAGTCGCAACCGTTGCCACCATACAGTGTGTGAGCCGGCGTCGGACATCAGGTCCGTCTCACTTCGTCCATTCCACGAACTGGGCATGGGCCTCGGCAACTTTGCCGGCTTTCGCGTCACCGGTGTGGGCGAACAGGCCGTATTTCACCTGGAATGATTCACCCGGTTTCAGCGTGAGCGGCACTTCCGGGGACTGGCCCTTCGAGTACACCTTTTCGCCGAACGGGCTGATGGAGAAGAGGCCATACGCCCGGACGTGGTATCGCGAGGGACGCACGTTCTGGGGGTGATCGAACAAGGCCACGCCGGCGACTTTGCCGTCCACGGGACCACTGTAATCGACCCATGGGGAGGGTTTCCCCCAGCAGTTTTCTTCGCCGACATCGCCGGAGGCATTCACGATCACGCCCCCGGTTTTGGCGTTCATCGTCGGGGCGACACGAATGGCGAGGAAGCCTTCCTTTGTATCCTGAAACTGCACCGGCTCCGCGGCAGCGGTCAAGCGAATGTCATACACCATCAAGCGATTCGGGAAGATCGTGACATCGGTAGTTTCCACCAACACGGGTTTACCCGCTTCCCCCTGCCAATCATTAACCATCTTCACGGTCAACGAGCCGTTGGCATTCGCTGTCGCCGCGATGCTTTTGTTGGCAATCCGTTCCGCATTCGGCGTGGCATCGACGGCATCCTGCTGTTGATACTTGCCGCCCCAGAAGTTCACGCCGTTGACGTGCTCCACGCCGACCCAGATCCCCTTGTGATGCTTGTGATCGAACGGGGCGACCGCATTGACGACGTGTCCGCCCGGGGCCCGCAATGGGAAGACATACGGTTTTGCCAACCCCGGTCCGACGTTGAAGACGGCAAAGGGCTCGCCGCCAACCCGTACGCCGAGCTGCCCGGGGACTTCCACGGCCGTTACCGCCGGGCCTTCCGCTGCACAACGATCAATGCTCGAAACCAAAATCACACCCGTCAGAACGGCGAAGGCAGACAGACGCAGCATGGAGCGACTCCTGTGGTTCATGTACAAGGTGAGCGAATGGATGTTGAAAAGCACTGTATCCCGCCCCGCACAGCGTCACAATCGAATGGGGACTGGCGGACAGGTTGAACGCGTCGTGGCGCTCTCTGCACACAGCGTTGCTCTATGACGGGCGGAAATGAATAATCGACGCATGACATCTGGACTTATTCCCGTGAATCGGTGGTCGGTCGGCCTCATTGCCGCGGCTTGTTTCGTCCTGGCAGGGGTGGTGCATTTCACCGTTGACAGCGGTGCCGCAGAGTTGTGGGAAGGGGCGCTGTCGCGCGTGGGCGTGGTGATGTGTGCGGTCTGGCTGGCGATGCCGACCCGCACTCGTGATGCCGCGTGGGCGCACATCTCCTGGCAGACACTGGCGGGCGGGCTGCTGGGATTGGTGATGATTGTCCGCACGCGCGTGCCGTTGAAGTTATTGATTCCCGCGGCCTTGTTTTCCGCGGGTGTGTACTTCGTCCTGCGACCACGGCCGAAAACCCGCCCGCAACGCCGTGCGTAATGGTCTCATTTAGCCCCCGGTTGTCCGCAACCGGGGGTCTTCGTGCGATCAACATCGGCGTCCCCCCGTTGCAGCAACGGGGGGCTAAATGGGGCGATGCCACCCCATCCGCGAATCGCGCACCACTTCACACATCTTCGTGGCGATGATGGACAAATCTGCAATCCGCGCCGTCGTGACGAATTGGTGTTGACGGGCTTTCAGTTGGTCCCTATTTTCCCGCCGCCCGGTCCCGTTCCACGGGTGTCTCGAACCGGCCACACCGGTGGAGTTCCTGGCACCGAGGGTTAATCGCTCACGCACGGATGCGCGTCGATGGCACTCGCACGGGACAGGACGCGGGGAGCTGCGCACGGACGCGCTCGCTCCCCTTGTCTGGGCACATCGCCGTTGATCCGAACGCCCGGCAGAGATGCAGGTCCTCAGCCCCCCTGGGACCCCGTTTCTGCCGGGCTTTTTCGTCGATTCACGGCACCGTCGCGAGGCCCGGTATCGTGAGTGGAAACACAGTGTTCGGGGCAACTTCCCTCCGCAACACGCCTTCCGCCTGTTGGATCAGATCGGGCCGCGTCGCCGCGAGATCATGGGCTTCGGCGTGGTCTTTCGACAGATCATAAACTTCCCACGGGCCGGGCATTTTGGTCTTCAGGCTTTGCCGCACGAGCTTGAAATCGCCCAACCGGACCGCAACCTGCCCACCGTATTCGGGAAAGACCCATAGCATCGGCTTCCGATTCGGAAGCGATCCTTTCCCGGTGAACGTCGGCCACAAGTTTTCACCATCCAGATTCGCCGGGGGTTCCAGTCCGGCGGCGGCACACAGCGTCGGGAACCAGTCCGCGAAATAGCTTGGCGTTGCATTCACCGTCCCTGCGGCAATCTTCCCGGGCAGTCGTGCGATCATCGGCACGCGAATGCCCCCTTCATACACGCTCCCCTTGTAGCCCCGCAGTCCCGCCGTGCTATTGAAGAACACCGGGTCGGCACCACCGATGTGAAACCGCGTCCCTTTCGGACCGGCATGCGTCGTGCCGTTGTCGCTCGTGAAAATGACTAGTGTGTTGTCCGCCAATCCGAACCGATCGAGGGTCGCCAGCACGCGCCCGACATAGCCATCGAGATCCGAAATCATCGCGGCATAACCAGCTCGCGGTCGCGGATGGGGCAGATAACCGCTGTCGCCGCGATAGACCTCGGTGTCCCATTCCGGCGGAAACTTCTCCACCGATTCCCGCGGCGGATGCATCGCCACGTGGGGTTCGATGAACGGCAAATAGAGAAAAAAGGGACGCGATCGGTGAGCTTCGACGAACTTCTCCGCCTCGGCGATCATGAGCTTGGGCGCATAGGTTTTGCCGACCCAGTCGTCGATCTTCACATCCCCCTCCGGTTGCTTGGCGTACCCGGGAATCGGCGGCATGTTAATGACGATCTTCTCACCGTTGCGCCACACATGCGACGGATAGTAACTGTGCGCGACCGACTGACAGTTGTAACCGAAGAACAAGTCGAAGCCTTTGCGGTTCGGATCGCCGGTACTGCCGACCGGTCCGAGTCCCCACTTGCCCATCGCGCCGGTGGCATAACCGGCTTTCTGAAATAATTGCACGACGGTGACAGCCTGGTCAGTCAGCGGGTACTGGCCTTCGTCGAACTCGGGGAGCAATTTTTTCGCCGGCAGATTGCCCCGGATTTCCGCGTGCCCGAGATGCTTGCCGGTCATCAACACACACCGCGATGGTGCACACACCGGCGCGCCACTGTAGTGCCGGGTGAACCGCATCCCTTGTGAAGCCAGCCGATCGAGATTCGGCGTCGAGATCTTCGTCTGGCCATAACAACCGAGTTCGCCCCAACCGAGATCGTCCGCCAGGATGAAGACCACATTGAGCTTCTCGGCCGCGACGGCAGGCGCAACCACCATCGACAGCCACACGAAGGTTGCCAGAGACAGTTTCAGTTTCATCGCTTCTTCTTTGCTTTGGCATTGACGGGCGCTGCGTTCGGTTTGGCATCAGGGCCGATGTTGGCGATCAGTCGCGGAACGTAGGAGCTGTAGCGCGGACCGGGCGAGGGACCGTTCGGATCGATTGTCGCGATCCGTGCGTGCAGCGAAGCCGCTTTTGGGCCGAGGGTTTCGATGGCCGCGAGGGCCGACATCGCTGTCAGCACACCGTGATCCTTCGGAACCATGAGCGGCCCCAACGTTGCCAGCGCTTTCATGCGAATCGCGTCTTCTCCATACTCGGCGAGCGATTGAGCCGCGACAATTCGCACCGCAGGGGCTGGGTCATCCAGTGCTGTTGTCAACGGACCGATGTTCGGGGCCACGGCGTCTTTCCCGCGCATCAACAGTCCCAGCGCGGCCCAATAACGGACGGCACTGTCGGCATCGGTGAGGGACATCGCCAACGAAGGCACCGCGGCGGGTTCCAGACTCGAAGCCCGTTCCGCCACCGTCAAGATTCTTTCCAAGGGATAGCGACTGTGGTCTCGCGCGAGGTCATACGGTGAACTGTCGACCGAGCGCGAATGCAGTTCCATCTCCGGCAGGAACGAAACGTCCCGCACGTCGACCAGATGTTGTCGGAGAACCCCGCGGAATTTTTCCAAAAGGGCTCGGTGTTTCGTCGACGCAGCCAGATTCCGGACTTCATCGCGATCCGTTTCAAGATCGTAGAGTTCCTCGGCGGTTTTGGGGACTTGCCAGAACAGCGATTGGGCAGCGTTGGCCTTGCCCGCGACGAAGAGGTCATGCCAAATCCGTGTCGTCGGGGTGTCGAACTGATACGTCACACGCTGCGCCTGCGACACATGCGGGTAATAGTTTCGCAGATAGACATAACGACCATCGGTCACGCTGCGAACCAGATCAACGCATTCATCCATGCGACCGCGTTCACCGAACAGATACGGCTGCGGCGAACTCTGAAACGGCCCGGCAAACGCATGGCCCTGCATCCATTCCGGCGGTTGAATACCGGCCAGACTCAGCACGGTGGGGGCGAGATCGACAAAGCCTACCAGGCGATCCGATGCACCACCCGCGTGGTATTCCTTCGGGGCCAGATGCTGCCATTTTTCCGGGAAATAGACCACCAGCGGCACATGCAGCCCGGAGTTGCACGGCCAGCGCTTGCTGCGAGGCATACCGCTGCCGTGGTCGCCGTAGTAGAAGACAATCGTGTCGTCCGCTAATCCGGCATCGGTCAACTCGCGCAGATGCCGACCCGCATCTGCGTCGGCTTCGCTCACTTTGTCGTAGTACTGTGCCCAATCTTCGCGGACTTCCGGCGTATCGGGATGATACGCCGGGATGCGCACCTCTGCAGGCTTGGTGATCTGCGTATGCGGCCGCGTCCGAATCTGGCTTTCATGGCTCTTCGTCGAATTGAAGATCGCAAAGAAGGGTTGATTCGCCGGGCGGTTTTTCCAATGCGCTTTTGCCGAGGATTCATCCCACACTTTCCCGGGTTCGCGAAGATTGTAGTCGGTCTTGCTATTGTTTGTGCAGTAATATCCAGTATCACGCAGAATCTGCGGGTACATCTTCGTTCCCGTCGGCATGGAAACCAAGGACCGCATATGCAACGCGCCGAGGCTGGACGGATACATCCCGGAAATGATGGCGGTGCGCGCCGGCGCACACACCGGCGCGGTCGACCACACTTTTTTGAAAATCATCCCCTTGGCGGCGAGTGCATCCACATTCGGCGTGCGGGCCAGCTTGTCACCGTAACAACCCATCTCCGGCCCGTGGTCTTCGCTGGTGAGCCAGAGAATGTTCGGCAGCGCCGCGACGACGGCCTGCGGGGTAACCATTACCGTGAAACAGGTGAAGACAATGGCAATGGCTTTCATGGGAACCCCTGCTTTACTACGGATCAGTCGACCTTGGGAGTGTCGGGCAACAATCTGTCCCTTTTCCCCCCGCGGGTGGAGGCAAGGGGACCGGATGGTTCATGCTTTCTTCTTGCCTGTACTCTTGGTAGCGGGGGCTGGAGGTTCCGGTTCGCCGTCGAAGGCTTTGTTGCCGAACGCCGCTCGGGGTGGCGCGCCGGTTTCCTTCACTTCCTTCCGCAGGCGATCCAGCTCCGCGTGCAGTTCTTTGACCGTCTGCGCATACGCTGGGTCTTTGTAGAAATCCTTGACTTCCAGCGGGTCTTTCTCGCGGTCCAGCAGTTCCCAGTCATTCACATCGGGTTTGTAGTAATGAACCAGTTTGAAGCGGTCCGTGATCACTCCGTAATGCGGGCGAACGCGGTGCGGGACAGGGAACTCATAATAATGATAATACAAACTCGTGCGCCAATCGGCGGGCGTCTCACCACGACACAACGGCACGAGGCTCCGGCCCTGCATATCCGCGGGAATCTTCACGCCGGCAACATCCACAAACGTCTCCGCGAAGTCGATGAGTGAAACGATTTTGTTGTTCACACCACCCGGTTTCGTGACACCGGGCCAACGGACGAGGAGCGGACTCCGCAGCGATTCCTCGAAGATCCAGCGCTTGTCGAACCAGCCGTGCTCGCCGAGATAAAAACCCTGGTCGGACGAGCAGACCACGATGGTATTCTCCGCAAGTCCGGCTTCTTCCAGATAGGCCAGCATGCGGCCGATGTTCTCGTCGACCGCTTTCACACACGCAAGGTAGTCGTGCATGTAGCGATTGTAGCGCCAGCGAATCAGATCCTTACCGGTGAGGTTCGCTTTGCGGAAGGCTTCGTTGCGCGGTTCGTAGTACGCATCCCATACTTGGCGTTGTTCAGCGGTCATGTTCGGCGCGGGCCGGAACTTGGCATCGAGATCGGTGAACGTGCGGTCGAGACCCATATCGTGATCGCTGACCGCCTTGCTTCGTCCGGCATAATTATCGAACAACGTTTCCGGTTCGGGGTATTGCCGGTCCTTGTCCCAGCCGAGGTGCCGCAGGGCCGGTGACCATTCTCGATGCGGGGCCTTGTGCTGGCTCATGAGCAGGAACGGCTTCGATTTGTCGCGGTTCTTCAGCCATTCAATCGAGAGATCCGTGATGATGTCGGTGGTGTACCCCGTGTGTTTGACCGGTTCCCCGTTGCGAATCATTGGCGGGTTGTAGTAGAGCCCCTGTCCCGGCAGGATGTGCCAGTGATCGAAACCGGTGGGGTCGCTGATGAGATGCCATTTACCGATTACCGCGGTGCTGTAACCCGCGGCTTGCAGCAACTTGGGGAACGTCTGCTGGCTGCTATCGAAGCGGCTGTTGGAGTTGTTATAGAACCCGTTGAGGTGCGAATATTTCCCGGTGAGAATGGACGCCCGGCTCGGCCCACAGATGGAGTTCGTCACCAGACACCGATCGAACCGCGTCCCCTCTTTGCCGATGCGATCCATGTGCGGCGTGTCGAGCAACTTGCGTTTGTCGCCATACGCGCTGATGGCCTGACAGGTCAGATCGTCCGAAAAGAGAAATAGAATGTTTGGTGGCTTCGTCTCCGCCGCTTTCACAACGGAGCAACTTGCCAATAGCAATCCGAACAGGCTGAAACGGGATAAGTGCATCATGGGACGCTCCTCGGTGGTGTCTGCGATTCCGGAGATGGGTTCGTAGTTTACACTGGTTTCCCATCACAAGACATCGTCGCCGAGTTCGTCTCGGCTGAGTGTTGAACATTGACAAGCACCCTGCCATTGGGCGATGAAGGAACGAGGGGAACGTGGTCATTTTGAAGGGCACGGCGATGTCGAGGGCACTCCGGCGGGGATGGATAGCGGTCGCATTGGGGATGACGATCACCACGACGGCATTCGCCGCAGACTTGACCGCACTCCGCGAGCACAACTGGCATCAATGGCGCGGCCCCGCTGCCACCGGTGTCGCTATACATGGTGACCCGCCGGTCGAATGGGGCGAAACGCGGAATGTGAAATGGAAAGCCGAGATCCCCGGCAACGGCAAATCGACGCCGATTGTCTGGGAAAACCGCGTCTTTCTGATCACGGCGATCAACACGGATATGGTTGCCGAAGGGGTCGCGAAGCCGGAAGAGCAACCGCAACGGCCGTTCGGCATCAAGTTCCCGAACACGAAATATCGCTTTGTCGTGATGTGCCTCGATCGCACTACGGGCAAGGTGCTGTGGGAACGGACCGCGGTCGAAGAGCTGCCGCACGAAGGGCATCATGGTGACAACAGCTTTGCTACGGCATCCCCCACGACCGATGGCGAGCGCGTGTACGTCTCTTTCGGTTCGCGCGGACTGTATTGCTATAGCCTCGATGGCGAACTGCTCTGGAAGAAGAAGCTCGGGAATGTCGAAACGCGGCTGAGTTTCGGCGAGGCGTGCTCACCCGTGGTGCATGGCGATTTCGTGGTGCTCAATCGCGATAACGACAGCGATTCACGGATTCTCGTGTTCGATGCCCGCACTGGCGATCTTCGGTGGGAAGCGAAACGCGAGGAGAAGAGTGCTTGGGCGACGCCGCTGATTGTGGAACATCAGGGCCGGACGCAACTCATCACCAATGCCAGCCAGCGCGTGCGGAGTTACGATCTGATGACCGGTGAAGTCCTCTGGCAATGCGGCGGACAGGTGGGCAATGTGACGCCCTGCCCTGTTGTCTGGGGCGATCAGGTCATCTGCATGAGCGGGTACCGCGGGAGCATGGCGATGTCGTTGCCACTCGATGCCCAGGGCGATATCACCGAGACCGATCGCATCGCGTGGCGATACGGCAAGGACACGCCGTATGTCCCGTCGCCGTTGTTGTATGGCGACCTGCTCTACTTCAACAAATTGAACAACGGGATTTTGACGATTCTCGATGCGAAGACCGGGACGCCGGTGCTGGAATCAGTGCGCATGCCGGGGATCAGCAACATTTATGCATCGCCCGTGGGCGCCGCCGACCGTGTGTATTTCCTCGGCCGCGATGGAACCACGCTCGTCACCAAGCATGCGAAAACGCTGGAAGTCCTCGCCAATAACAAGCTGGACGACTCGTTTGATGCATCTCCGGCAATCGTCGGCAAGCAGATCTTTCTGCGAGGATCGAAGAGCGTGTATTGCCTTGAAGCAATGGCGGCTGAATGATCGGCCATCCCCCGGTGTGTCACGACCGTGTCGGCCGTACGATTTTTGGAGAGCATTTTGCTACTTCGCACGGCCGACACGGCCGTGGCACAGCAATTCTCGGCTGGTTGTCAGACCACCTCGGGTAGCGGTTGATAGCTGCTGTCGACGACGTACTGCGGGCGGCCGGAGAGGTCGTGCATCTTCACGTTGTAAATGTCGATCCCAAGATTGTGATACAACGTCGCGAAGACTTCCGCAAAGTGGATCGGCCGGGATGCGACTTCGGCTCCCAGCCGATCGGTGGATCCAATCACCTGACCGCCGCGCATGCCACCGCCGGCAATGAGACCGCCGCCGACTTGCGGCCAGTGATCGCGCCCCGCTTCCGGGTTGATCCGCGGTGTGCGGCCGAATTCACCCCACGCGACGACCGACACATCATCGAGCATCCCTCGATAGGCGAGGTCTTCGATGAGGGCGGAAAGTCCTTGATCGAACTGAGGCAGGTGCGTGTTCTTCATGCCGTTGAAGTTATCGCTGTGGAAGTCCCAGCGACCGAAATTCAGCGTTACCACACGACAACCGGCCTCGACCAACCGCCGGGCCATCAGAAAGTGCTCAAGGTTTCGCGGTGCCCCATCGCCGAAGTTCTTTGCGTCCCCTTTGCCGTAGCGCTCACGGACTTCCGCCGATTCTTTCGAGAGATCGAGAGCTTCCGCGAGCGCACTCGACGTGAGAATGTTGAAGGCCTGCTCGGTGAGGGAATCCATGCCGCCCATCATCCCGCTGGCATCGACATCGCGGCGGAATTGATCGAACGCGGTCAGTAAGTTACGGCGGTCGCCAAGCCGTTGCGTGTTGAGTCCTTTCATCAGCATGTCATCGCGGCTCGGTCCCGATGGCCGGAATGCGGCGTTGGCAATGCCGAGGAATCCCGGCAGTCCGGGTGAGCCATACGGCGGATGCCCCGTATCGGGGGACAAGCCAATGAACGGCGGCACGGCTTTGTTTTTCGCGCCGAGCAATTTCCCCGTCACCGACCCGAACGACGGCCAGCCTCCCGGCGGCGGATTTCGCTTGGAATGGCCGGTGTAGCAGATGTATGAATCGTGATCGCCGTCGGGCGAACCGACGACGGATCGCAACGGAATCAAATGGTGCATGATCTTGGCGAGCCGGGGCATGTGCTCGCAGATTTCGATGCCGGGAACGGTGGTGGCGATGGGTCGGAACTCGCCGCGGATTTCGCTGGGGGCGTCCATCTTCAGGTCGTACATGTCCTGGTGCGACGGGGCACCGCACATGTAGATCATGATGACGGCTTTTTTCGACGCCCGAATCCCCGCGGCTTGCTCGGCCCGCAGCAATTGCGGCAGCGTCAGCCCGCCCAGTCCGAGGGCCCCGATGCGGAGCGCTTCCCGCCGCGTCACTCCGGAACACAGCGGCACGTCGTGGTTCAGAAGATTCAGCATGAGAAGGCCTTACACCGATTTCAACGCGTGGAATGACAGCTCGCAGACCGATGCCTTCGTCCGATTGGTATCGGCGAGTCAGACACATGCACATGATTGCATATGAAAGCCTACCACATCGACAGAGCAAGAGCCAGATCGGACAGGCGGATTGCGGCGATCAGGTGAAGTTGCGGGATTCTCTCATCAGCCGTTGGAGTTCGCGCAATTCAGCGCCGCCGACGGAACGGACGTAGCAGATGTAGACCCAGTTTCCTTCCCGCCAGACGCAACGGCTGAAACCGGGAATGTACTCCACATCACTCACGGTGGAGAAATCCCCCTCGCCGGGCGCATCGCGGAAATGCGACACGGGAACGATCACCAACCGTCCGCGCAGGAGTGGGGGGGCCTGCGAACCCTTGAACTCAAACGGGACGAGGGCCGCCACGAACAAGGCACGGGGACTTCCCGCCGGGAAGTGATGGATCAGGTCGGCTTCCAGTTGGAAGAACGAACGCCAAACGAGCGGCAAAACGGGTGACCACGGTGGCACGGAGTACGGGGTCAGATCGGTTAGATCACTGGCGATGTTTGCATCGACCATCGCGACAGTGATCAGGCTCGATGAGGGTTGCCAAGGCTGCCAAACAAATGCAACCAGTACCAGCGAGGCCACAACAGCCAGCGACGCCATCCATTTGCGGCGTGACGGTTGGGGTGCGCTGACAGACACTGCCGAGGGAATGATCGGTCCTAATCGTTCCGTGAGCCGGGTTTCCAGACCGTCAGGAATGGCGACATTGGCCATCGCGTTGGTGAGTTGGACATTCCAAGCCCACCGTTGGGACATCGTCTTTCGGCACGCTGCACACTGGGACAGATGCCGTTGGGCTTCCGCAGCGAGCGCATCGTCTGCGCTGATCGCGCCGATGGCAATCCCTTCCAGCAGTTCCTGAGCTTCCCAACATTCCATGGCGTGCTTCGTCATACGGGGGTCTCGCGCGGGCGGCGTGCCGGCCGGGGGACCAGGTCTTCGTCGCGATTCTGTTCTCCGAGCCGGTCGCGCAAATGGGCTTTGGCCCGCGCGAGCCGACTCATGACAGTTCCGAGCGGAATTCCCAATTCCGCGGCGATGTCCTTGTAGCTGAATTCCTGAAAGTAAAAGAGCACAACCGGCACGCGAAATTCCTCGGGCAATTCGGCAAGCGCGGCCTGCAAAGTTTGGGGATCAATCGTTTCCGGCGGTTCGACCTCGGCGGCCAGATCCCATTCCGGGTTCCAGGCGACCACTTTGGCCTCGTGCCGTTTTCGGCGCAGAAACAGATTCCGCACGATTGACGCCAGCCAGGGGCGCGCCCGCGACGAATCTCGCAACTGCGTAAAATGAGTCTGTGCTTGAAGATAGGTTTGCTGCGTCAGATCTTCCGCATCCGCCGCTGAACCGGACAGTCGAAACGCCACCCGATACACAAACGCGTAGTGCGCGTGCAGCAGTTCCGCGACTGTCACGGCGGGCGCACCGTCGCTCATCGGCAGAAAACCTCTCTCCACAAGGGGGACGCGCAACCAGCCTGCGATATTCCCGAGAAGTGAGCGGACATCTTAAATCCCTCCCAACTTCAAGGAGTGATCTCACTTCGGCATGGGCGCCCTTAGTGTACCATGCCGCTATACAGCATGTCGCGCTCGGCAACCGTTTGCAGCGCATCGGGGATGAATTGATGACCGTAGCGAAGACGCAAGCCTATGGAGCCTCGCGGTCGGAAGGTGCCCGGCCGCTGAAGCAGTTGCTGCCGCTGGCGACGCCGTTGTCGTTGATGGTCGACCCGACGAACGCGTGCAACTTCAAGTGCGTCTTCTGTCCCACCGGCGACGCGGACCTGTTGAAGAGCGTCGGCCGCGAGAAGGGAATGCTTTCGCTGGAGTTGTTTCGCAAGATCATTGACGATCTGAACGGCTTCCCTGAGCCGGTCAAAGTGCTGCATCTCTACAAGGATGGCGAACCGCTCGCGAACAAGTCTCTGCCGGACATGATTGCTTATGCCCGAGCGAGTGGTCGCGTAAACCGGATTGAAACGACCACGAATGGATCGCTGCTGACGGAAGACCGGGCGCGAGCGCTGATCGACGCCGGGATCGATGGCATTCGCATTTCGGTCTACGCGGTGGATACGCCGGGGTATCGCACCATCGCGAAAACCACCGTCGAATTCGAGACGATTTGTACCAATGTTGCCCGTTTGTTCGCATTGAAAACAGAGTTACGGCCATCACTTCACGTGCATTGCAAAATTGTTGACGCCGGGCTGAGCGACGACGAAAAGCAACGCTTTCATCAGGCGTTTACGGGGATTTGCGACAGTCTGCATATCGACGCCATCATGGGTTGGTCGAATACCGTCGACCGGGATCTGACGCTGGGTCGCAATCCGGTGTTCGGCATTTCCGGGGCTCTGCTCAAGACGAGCCGGGTTGCGTGTTCCGAACCGTTCATGAAGCTCGCAGTGAACTCCAACGGCGACGTGTCCGTTTGTTGTGTCGACTGGGCGCACGACACCGTCGTCGGTGATGTCCAGCAGGAATCGTTGGTCGACATCTGGAACGGTTCCCGCCTGCGCGAATTACGGTTGAAACATCTCGCGGGCCGTCGCGGCGAAATCACGGCGTGCGCGACCTGCCAGTACATTCAGGGCTTGCCGGCCATCGCCGATCTCGACGACGACCTGGAGCGTTTGCTCAGCATTTATTCGTAAGAGGATGGGCCGCGAAAAGGCGCAAGAGACCGCAAAAAGAGAGGCAATTCAAAGCGGTTTTATCCACAGAAAGCACAGAAGACACAGAAGGGACGAAGAGAAAAGGAAAGAGATTTTCCGTCCTGGTTCTCCCCTAATTTCCTGTATCCTCTGTGCTTTCTGTGGATCAATCCCCTCTTCACATTTGCGTTCTTTTGCGCCTTTTCGCGGCGAATCGTCTTTCTCCCTCTCCGAGTGTGGTGGCTTGCCCGTGCGGTGCGCGTGGCTATACTTCGGAGAGTTACCTGCCTCCCTCCCCGCAAAGAGGAATCGTTTTCCATGTCCGTTCGCGTCGGTCAACCGGCTCCCGAGTTCTCCGTTCAGGCATACGATCGCACCAAGGACGGCACCGATCACCAATTCAAGGATGTGAAGCTCGCCGACTACAAAGGCAAGTGGGTCTGCCTCTACTTCTATCCGCTCGATTTCACGTTCGTCTGTCCGACGGAAATCGTTTCGTTCAACAATGCCGTCGGCGATTTTGCCGATCGCGATTGCGTCGTACTGACCGCGAGCACCGACAGCGCGTTCTCGCATAAGGGCTGGTGCGACAGCCACGCCGATCTCAAGGCGATGAAGCATCTGATGCTCGCCGACACCACGCATGCGCTGTCCCAAGGCTTCGGTGTGTTGAAGGAAGACCAAGGGATCGCTTACCGCGGCACATTCCTGATCGATCCGACGGGCATCGTCCGTTGGATCTCGGTGAACGATCTCTCCGTCGGCCGCAACGTGGAAGAAGTGCTGCGGATTCTCGACGCCCTCCAGACGGACAAGCTCTGTCCCTGCAACTGGAACAAGGGCGATAAGACGCTGAACTAAGCACAATCTCGTTCCCATGCTCCGCGTGGGAACGCACGTCCAAGACGCTCCGCGTCTCTCCACGACCATGGTGAGGCAGAGCCTCACGGACGCCCGTTCCCAGGCGGAGCCTGGGAACGAGTTGCGGATGAAATCGAAACGAAGCCCAGGGATCGCCATCCCTGGGTTTCTTGCTACCTGTGGAAGCCCTCAGCCATGCCGCGCATCGCTCCCGTCCCTGTTGCCTCGGCGACCGACAAAGCCGCACACACCTACGAACGTCTGCAGGAACTCTTCGGCGATGCCCCATTGCCCGAGCCGTTCCTGCTCTACGGCCGCGTTCCGGCGTTCCTGCAAGACTTCTACATGAACTTCAAGAAGTTCTGCATGTCGGATGGCAAGCTCGATCAGAAGATGAAAGCGGTCATCGCTCTCGCCGTCGCCGGGAATGCGGGGTGCGACGTGTGGGCCGATTTCTTCGCCACGCGGCTCAAAACCCTCGGCGGCGATGACCAGACTGTCGCTGATGTCGCTGCCGTGTCGTCCGCATGTTCGATGTACAACGTCTTCTTCAAGTTCCGCGAACTCAGTGGTAGCGCCCTCTTCAGCGGCATGGCGGTCGGCCTGCGCGCGCACACATTTCAAGGGACTTCCCTCGATGAGAGGACTGTCGAACTGATCAACGTCGCCATCAGCGACATCAACAGTTGCAAGCCGTGCACCGAGGGACACGTCGCCAAATCGCGTGAGCTTGGCGTTTCCGACGAAGCGCTGCTGGAAACGATTCAGGTCGCATCGACGATGCAGGCCGGGATCCAATTTCTGAAACATGCTGGAAGTTGATCTTGAGGGAACATCCTCGCTCGCGCTTTGCAGGATTCCACGACTCGCGACCATCCCATGCCCCTCCCCCGGCTCTTCATCGGCAACTTCGATTTCGAGCACCGCCTCGCCGATCCGCAGCGCGTGTTGCCGCGACGGATTGAGGAACTCAATGCCGATCTGGCGTGGTCGTGGCTGGCACTCGCGCGCGAGGGGGACATCGTTTGGACGCCGCGGACGGCGGACTCGGAGGTGATTGCGGAAAGCGCAAGCGTGCGATTCGTTACTGACTGGCGCGACGTGGAGACCATTGTCGAACCAGTTCCGTGGGGTTGGACCGACGATTTGTTGCTGGCCGCACGGGTCAAGCGGTGGTCTCATCCCGCGATGAATCCCGCTGTCGTCAAATGGGCGAATTCCCGGCAGACATCGGCGTCTTTTGAAAAAACGTGGGGTGTCGGCTTACCGGGAGCGCAAACCTGTCGAACATCGGACGGCGTGACGACGGCCATCGGAGCCCTGCCGGAACCGCAGCGCTGGGTCGTGAAAGCCGAGTTCGGCATGTCGGGCCGCGAACGGCAAGTAGGACAGGGTCCATTGTCCATACCTGCAGCAAATTGGGTTACTCGCCGTCAGGCGGCCGAGGGTGTCGTCTTCTTGGAACCGTGGGTCGAACGCCTCGACGAAGTCGGCATCCTTTTCGATGTTTCCGCTGATGGTGAACCAACACTCGTTGGCGTCGCCCCCATGCTCATCGCGCCCGGCGGCCACTACCGCGGCAGTTGGTTCGCCCCGCTAATCACCATCGAACCGTGGTGGGCCGACGCCGTTGAAGTCGCGACCCGCGCCGCGAGGGAACTGCAAGCGCGTGGTTACCGCGGCCCGCTCGGGATCGATGCCATGCAGTATCGCCACACCGACGGCACCATCCGCGTTCGTCCGCTGCAGGACATCAACGCCCGCTGGTCGATGGGCCGCCTTGCCTGGAACTGGCGATCACACTTTCCGAACGCCAGCTGTGGTTACTGGTGGCACGGTCCGAAGTCCGCGTTTGATGTCGGCGAACATCTCACGGCGTGGCCGCTGCCGCAATCGCCGAACGTGCAACGAACGAGTCCCGCGGGCACGGAACATGTGGCGGTGCTCGTGTGGGTGTGATCCCACTCCGTTTATGCTTCGGCAATCGGAGTGAGACGCCGATAGACTCGGCCTGCACGTTCGAGTTCAGCAACATCCCCGCGCTCCGCACAGCGTTGTAGATGTTCCAAACGTCGTATTGTCTCGGGACGATAGGATGGCTCATGCGGCGCATCTGGGGCATAAACCACTTCAACCTCGACGGCAAGCGCCAAGTCGCCTCCCGAAACCCATTCGGTGGCCGTTTCCGTGCGATATGTCGGGACAGTTTGATCGCTCATAGGTCATCACCAAAGAAATGGACCGTCACCAGTAGCGCATCCCTCGTCTGCGGAAGCCAGGCCCAGACTACATTGACTTCCACTCCGTCCGGCAGTTCCTGAACGACGATAATCGAAGGATTCGGTTCATCATCGAGACGGGATTCCAGCAGTTCGGCATCGTTCAAGCTGGCTTCCAATTGCCAATATTCGATTCGTCGCTCTAACAATCGTCGCGCTGCATGGCGTGAAATCAACGCTCTCCCCGTCGCCACGGCATCGCGAATCTCCACAAAGAGATTCATTCCACTGAAGTCCAATTGAGCGAGTTAGGGGGCAACTCACGACAGTATCACCGTTTAGACATCATGAAGTCTATGCGATTTTGTACGATTTCGGCGTCAAAAGGGGCCGTCTGATCTTTGCCCACATCGACTTGTCTGCGGCAGTTCTTGCCGATCTTCGTGTTGACACGTTTTTTCCACCCCTGATATAACCCGCCGCCTTTTGGTTTGACGGACGCGGTGGCTCGCCGCGCACTCTTTGTGTGCGAGCAACGTCAGTTCCGTGTCGACCGGGGCGTTACAGGGGGCGGAAATCGATGTGTGGAATCGTCGGGGCCTTGTCGTTTTCAGACCAATCCTTCAAGGTCACCGAGCCGTATCTCGCGCGGATGCGCGACACGATGGTGCACCGCGGCCCGGATGGCGGTGCCAACTGGATTTCTCCGGACGGTCGGATTGGTCTCGGTCATCGCCGCCTCTCGATCATCGACCTCACGAATGTCGCCAACCAGCCGATGTGCAATGAAGATGGCACGTTGTGGGTGGCCTTCAACGGCGAAATCTACAACCACGCCGATATCCGCAAAGAACTCGTCGCCCGTGGTGGTCACCAGTGGAAGACCGACCATTCCGACACCGAGGTCATCCTGCATGCCTTCGAGGAATGGGGCATCGAGTGTCTGCACAAATTCCGCGGGATGTTCGCCATCGCCCTGTGGGACACGAAGAAAAAAGAACTGCACCTCATTCGCGATCGCATCGGCGTGAAGCCGTTGTACTACAGTCGGCATCACGGCCGCATCACCTTCGCTTCGGAAATCAAGGCCTTGCTCGCCGATCCGCAGCAGCAACGCGCGGTGAATGAAGAAGGCCTGTTCCATTATCTCACACTGCTCACCACGCCCGCGCCACAGACGATGTTCGCGGGGATCGAAAAGTTGCCCCCCGGCACGTGGATGAAAATCGACAGCAAGGGTCACACCACCACGCAGCGGTATTGGGACGTGTGGGATCACACCCAACCGCTGACCAATGCCAGCGAAGAAGAAGTCGCCGAGCGGATTCTCGCCGAACTGCGGACCGCGGTGCAGTTGCGGAAGGTGAGCGATGTCCCGGTGGGCGTCTTTTTGTCGGGCGGGATTGATTCCAGCACGAATGCCGCTTTGTTCTCCGAAGGCGAGAACCAGCAGGTCAAGACATTCACCATCGGCTACAAGGGCGAATACGGCTCGTACCAAAACGAGTTGCACTATGCCCGCCAGATGGCCGAACGCGTGGGAGCCGATCATCACGAATTGCTGCTGAGTATGGACGACTTGCTCGACTTCCTGCCGCGGATGATTCAGTTGCAGGACGAGCCCATCGGCGACCCCGTCTGCGTGCCGGTCTACTACGTCTCGAAGTTGGCCCGTGACAACGGCGTCATCGTCTGCCAGGTGGGCGAAGGAGCCGACGAACTCTTCTGGGGCTATCCCACGTGGAAGCTCAAACTCAACCTGACCAAGTGGAACGATCTTCCCGTCCCCAACTTCGCGAAGAAGGCATTGCTCGGGGCAATGGGAATGTTCGGCCAGCAGGCGTCACATCCGTATGAAGCCCTGAGGCGAGCCACGCTCAATCAACCGATCTTCTGGGGCGGCGTCGACGCCTTCACCCAAGGTCAGAAGATGAAGCTCCTCAGCCCGCGGATGCGGGAACGCTTCGCCGGTTCGACTTCGTGGGATGCTCTCAAGCCGATCTGGCAACGCTTCCAGGACAACGCCTGGGAGAAGTCGCACCTCAACTGGATGTCGTACGTCGATCTCAACGTGCGGCTGCCGGAACTGCTGCTGATGCGCGTCGACAAGATGAGCATGGGTGTGAGCCTGGAAGGCCGCGTGCCGTTCCTCGATCATAAGTTCGTCGAACTGGCAATGAGCATTCCCGCGGCGATGAAAACGAAAAACGGCACCCTCAAGCACATCCTGAAGAAGTCCGTGCGTGGTCTCATTCCCGATGAACTCATCGACCGCAAGAAGCAAGGCTTCGGTGTCCCCGTGCATGAATGGGTGATGGACAAACTCGGTGACACGATGCGGCAATCGCTCGATAATTTTTGCCAGCAGACCGACTTCTTCGATCGCGACGAAGCAATGGGCCTCCTCGAACGCGGCCGTGGTCCGCAAAGCTGGTATCTGTTGAACGTCGCGTTGTGGTGGGAAGAATTCATCGCCCAGGCGGATAACGCCATCACCGCCGCGGCACCGATGCGGAAAGCCGCGTAGAAGAAAATCCGAAGGAAGCACCAAATTCAAAATCCGAATCGGGTTTGATTAGTGCGTGATTATTGAGAATGTTTTCTTCCTTCGGATTTCGGATTTCATTGCTCGCCATCAAGGACCACACCGTGACACGCAAGCTGGCTGCTCGGCTGATGGCGTGGCTCAACCTGCCCAAGCGACTGGCGGGTCGCGCCTATCGCGCCTTGGTCGTCCGACAGTTCGCATCGGTCGGCAAGAATTTCGCGTTTGATGTCTGGACCGATAGCCTGCCCACGCCTGAGTTGACGCATGTCGGCAACGATGTCTTCTTCAACCGCGGGGTGCATCTTTCCGGCCATGTCCATATTCACGACAACGTGATGCTCGGCCCACACGTGTCGATCCTTGCAGGTAACCATCTCTTTGGCCTGAAGGGAAAGACCGTTCGCCATGCACGCATGACGCCGGAAAATCCCGAGCGAAATGATGTCACGATCATCGATGCCGATGCATGGATTGGCGCGAACAGCACAGTCCTTGGAGGTCTGACCGTGGGTGCCGGCGCCGTGGTTGGAGCCGCATCCGTGGTGACGAAGGACATCCCGCCCTACACCGTCGCCGTGGGCAATCCGTGCCGGCCGATCCGCCGTATCTTCGATGACGCCACGCTGGTCGAACATCTCCGCGCGATCGGATATGACGAAACCTCCGCCCACGCGGTGTTGCGTCGTCGGCAACATGCGCTGGTGGGACAAACGCTCAACGTGATCGATCACACCGCGGAACTCGACCGGGAAACTTACTACTACCGCGGCGAGATTCAACATCCCAAGGCAGCATGATTTCCACTCCCATGATTCCCTCAGCGTTCGTGAATCTCGTCCGCCGCGGTTTTCAGAAGCCGCCGCATGTGGTTGCGCGGCGGATGGTGATGGAACTGCATCGCTCATGGGAACGGGTGTCCGGCGGACGGCACAGCCAGATCAATACGACTGCATTGCTCCGAGGCACTCGTGCGGCCTCGGTCAACGATCTCTGGTCGAGAGTGCAATCGCGACCGTGGTTGACATGGTTAGCCACGCCCGCCGATGGCGCTGTCCTCGATGATCTTTGCCCCGGTGATATCGACACGATTCTTCAAGCTGCAGACCACGCGCTGGCCCATCGGGTCGACCTGCTTGGTTCCGGCTCGATCGCGCTGGGCGACCAGATCGACTGGCATCGCGATTACAAGACCGGGCATGTCTGGCCGGCGACGTTAGCTCACGATCTCGATTACGCCAATCTCGATCAACCATCGGATGTGAAGTTCGCGTGGGATGTTTCGCGCCTGCACTGGTTGTTACCGACAGCGCAGGCGTATCAACTCACGGGTGATGAACGCTATGCGGTTGCTGTACGGAATGTGCTTGAACAGTGGATCGCCGCGAATCCGTGTGGGTTCGGTGTCAACTGGGCCTGCACGATGGAAGCCGCATTGCGAATCTTCTCGTGGACCTATTTGTTCCAAGCGTTCTCGAAGAGTGATGCCTGGCGTGACGAGCACTTCCGCGCATCATTCCTCGGCATGCTGTACGCCCACGGTCAATTCACCGAGCGGTACATCGAATACAGCGATGTCAACGGGAATCATTGCACCGCAGACGCCGCAGGGTTGGTGCTCGCCGGTTTGTTTTTCGGCGGCGGAAACGCCCCACAACGCTGGTTGCAGTTCGGTTGGAAGACACTGTGTGAGGAGTTGCCGAAACAGGTGTTCGCGGACGGTGTCGACTTTGAAGCCTCGGTGCCGTATCACCGGCTGGTGCTGGAACTGTTCCTGTTGCCTGCGGTCTATCGGCAGCGCTGCGGGCTCGATGTCCCCGCGGAATATCGGGAGCGGCTCCGCGCAATGGCCCGGTTCACGCAGGCGTACACACGACCCGATGGCAGCATTCCGTATTGGGGTGATGCGGACGATGCCCGCGCATTGCCATTGGGAACGCAGGCGCTGAACGATCATCGGTACTTGCTGCAACTCGTCGGCGCCACGCTGAATGATGAAGACCTCACCCAGACGGCGTCTGGATCACAAAGCGAACTCTTCTGGTTGTGCGGACCGGAGTCAGTTGTGAGCCCTTCCTGGGGCGGCGCGGACTTCGCCCCAGCCACCCCTATTACTGCCGAATCGGCCGCGTTTCGTGACGGTGGCTTCTTTGTTATGCGCAACGGCGTCGATCACGTCTTCATCGACTGCGGGCCGGTGGGACTTGCCGGTCGCGGAGGACATGGACACAACGATTGCCTGTCCTTCGATGTCATGCTCGCGGGAACGCACTGGATCTCTGATTGCGGTGCGTATGTCTATACGGCCTCCGCGAAAGATCGCCATCAGTTTCGTTCCACATCATCCCATAACACTCCCATCGTGCATGGCGAGGAACTCAACCGGTTCGTCAGCCGCACCGATTTGTGGCATCTCAAGAACGACGCGAAACCCGACCTCCGCCGGTGGGTGACCGGCCGCGATTACGATGTCTTCATCGGTTCGCATTGCGGTTACGATCGCCTTGTCGAACCGGTGTGGCCGGTACGGACGATTGTGTTGGATCGCATTCGGCATGCGTTGTGGTTGCGCGACGAGTTTGAAACGGGCGCCCGGCGGGTCGACATCTGCACACCGTTGCATCTAGCCCTCGGTGTGACCGTGGAAGAGACCACAGGCTCGTCGGTCGTTCTCCGGTCCGCCGATGAAGCGTCCACGATGGAATTGCATTGGGCCGCTGAAGGCTGGCAACTTGAAGTCGGTGCGGGTCGCATTTCGCCGAGTTATGGGGTCGCGCAACCTTGCGTGCGTCTGATCTGGACGAATCAAGGCGGGGCGGCGACTCCGTTCACGTTGGGACTGATTCCGCAGATTGCCGTCAATCAGAACGTACGGTTTGTCCGCTGGTCGCGCGACATTGAAGCCGTATTGCATCCGACTCCGATCGCGAGGGCCGCGTGATGCATTTCAACGCGCTCCTGACTGCTGTGACGCGGATGGTTTCGGCGGTCCTGTTTCTCGGGGCAACGGTCTATCTCGCGCGGTTGCTCGGTCCGGAAGGTCAGGGGCAGTACGCCTTCGCGATGACGTTGGCGGCGACGATTACCCAGTTTGCCAACCTGGGATTGCACGCCGCGAACACTTATCTCGTGGCTCAGGAGGGTGGGCGCTTATCGGCCCTGCTGGCGAACAGTGTCTGGATTTCGCTCGGCCTCGGCGGCATCGCGGGGGGCGTGGTGTTCGCTGTCGGTCAGGCGTTGGGTTGGGTCGAGGGTTCATCGTTATGGCTTGCTGGTCTCGGCGGTTCCCTCGTCGCCGCGCGGTTGTTCTTCTCCCTCGGCGGCAGTTTACTCGCGGGCTTGGGACGCGTGCGGGCACTTAACTTCGCCGAACTGCTCAACTACGGTTTGACCGTCGTGTTGCTCATTATCGTCGGTTCGCTCGGCGGTGATATTCCCGCGTTGATGACGGCCACACTCGCCGGTTGGACGATTGCGGCGGGCGTGATGTTCGGCCTGTTGGTTTCGACGGGATGGGTTTCTTTGCGGCCTGATCGCACCGTGTTTCTCGTTGGTTGGCGATACGCCGCGAAAGCCTATGCGATGTCGCTGCTCGGGTTTCTCGTGCTGCGAACCAGTGTGTTTCTAATCGACTCGTTTCACGGCAATGCGGAGGTCGGACAGTATTCGGTCGCTGCGCAATTATTCGATTTTCTGAATCTGTTACCGGCGTCGTTGGCGCTCGTGCTGTTGCCGCGATTGGTGCAGGATGCCGGGTCAAGGTGGATCACGACCTTGAAGTCCGTGGGCATCATTGGTGGTGTGATGGTGATGGCGTGCATCGGGGCCGCCGTGTGCGCCGGTTCCGCTTTGGAATGGCTCTTTGGGAATCGTTACGCCGCCGCAGGACCGATCCTGTTGGCGATGATTCCCGCCGCGTTCTTCTGCAGTCTGACGACCGTCGTATCGCAGTATCTCGCGGCCGCGGGTTATCCGAAGGGGCTCTTCGTCGTGTGGGGTGCCGCGTGGGTTGCGACCGTCGGACTCGGTTGTGTCTTGATCCCGTCCTATGGCGGCTTCGGTGCCGCGTTGACCTTGTCGATCGTGTATGCCGGCGCGTTTTGTGGTTCGTTAGGATTGGCTTACATCATCGAACAACGCCGATTGAATTCTGTACTACAGAACGTGACGTTCTTCCCTTTGGAAGGCGCCCGTCATGCCGCGTAATCAACAATGTATCGTGTGCCACGGCCGTGTCGGCCGTGCGATTTGGCAATACGCTCTGTTCCTTCACACGGCCGCCACGGCCGTGGCACACAAGAATCGATCCAAAACGGGTTGAATACCCGTCAGAAAACACTATTGGAAAGGATTCCAAACATGGACTACGCTCTTATCGGTTACCCGTTGTCCGACCGGTACCGCGACAAACTCGAAGCAACCGCGGGGACGGCTCCGCAGTATCTCAGCTTGCCGGAATTGCGACGACTGTCGATTCCCACGCTGTTCAAGACCATCACCGGTCTCAATGCCAACCGGTTGTTCATTGCGATGGAAAGTCCCGGCAGCCGACCGTTGCTGCCGGTGTTCTATTGCCTGGCGGGAATGAGCCGCGCCCGCAGCATTCATGTTGTCTATCCGGACCTGCGGATGGAAACGGTCTCACGGTACAAAACGGTGAAATCGCTCTTCGCTGTGCTCGGAGCATCCGTTGCCGGTCGCACGAGCCTGTGGCGGTGCCGCAGCGAATTGAATTCGCTGTTGAAACAGCCGCGAATCGAATTACCGCCGCCGTCCGGTCCGGGAACGGTGTTGTATCTCAAGTCGAACTTGTGGATGGGCGTGAAGGCGGGCGGTTCGGTCGGGCATGTTGCCGGTGTCGCGAATGCGTTGATTCAGGCGGGCTACCCGATCGAATTCGCGGGGGCCGAACCACCGCTGCTCGTCGAGAATGCCAGCGTCAACGTCGTCCCACCCGCGGAAAACTATGGTTATCCCTTTGAAGTGAATCTGTACCGTTATCAGGAGAAGTTCACCCGCGCAGCGACGAAACTGGCGACGGACCACAAACCTTTCGCCTTCATCTATCAACGGATGTCCGTGAGCAACTACAGCGGCGTGCAGATTTCTCGAAAACACAAGCTGCCGCTCGTGCTGGAATACAACGGCTCGGAAGTGTGGGCCGCCGAGAACTGGGGCAAGAAGGCCAACTTCCACGAAACCGCGGTGAAGGCCGAGGATGCCTGTCTCAAGCACGCGCATCTCATTGTGACGGTGTCCGATGTGCTCCGCGATGAACTCATTGATCGCGGCGTGGCAAAAGAGCGGGTGCTCTCGTATCCGAACTGCATCGATCCCAAAACGTATGACCCGGCGTTGTTCACCGCCGAACGGATTGCCACCGTGCGGCAGAAATTCAACATCCCGAAGGATGGCATCGTGGCGGGATTCGTCGGCACGTTCGGGCAATGGCACGGAGTCGATATCCTCGCGCAGGCGATCCGGCGACTGGCCCTCGAGCAACCGGAGTGGTTGCAGAAAAACCGCGTGCACTTCCTCATCGTTGGCGACGGCTTGTTGATGCCGAAGGTCCGCGACACGTTGTCCGATCCGCGATGTGCTCCATTCTTTACCTTGACGGGACTCGTGCCGCAGGCAGAAACGCCGTTGTACATGGCCGCGACCGACATCCTGTTGTCGCCGCACGTCAACAATGCCGACGGCAGCCGGTTCTTTGGTTCACCCACGAAACTCTTCGAGTACATGGCCCTCGAAAAACCGATCGTGGCGAGCGATCTGGAACAGATTGGGGAAGTGCTTCGCGGCGGCCTGCAAGCCGGTTCGTTGCCAAAGGAAGAACCCACCGGACCGCGTTCGGAACTTGCCGTGTTGTGTACGCCGAGTGACGTGGCTGACCTGTGCCGCGGGATTGAATTCCTCGTGGAACATCCGGGCTGGCGGAAAGAACTCGGCCGCGCGGCCCGCAAGGAAGCCCTCGCGAAGTACACCTGGGACCGCAACGTCAGCGCTGTACTGGATCAACTTTCCAAAGTGTAGTTGTTAATCGCTTGCGCTTCGCAGCATCCCAGAATTCGCGTCGTTTCAAAAAGTCCTTTCGCATGTCCAGTATTCTCGAAAACTACGGCACATTATCGCTCGGCGGGTTCGCAGCCCTGTCGCTGCTGATGTGGTACTTCGTCTGGAAATGGGCCGAGCCGGTGGTTCGGTTGCCGCTGCTGTTTTACTGCGGATTCTATTTCGTCACGACGCTGATCGGTGCCACGCTGATCGGCCTGTCGGACAGCAAATGTCTCGAACCGCTCGCCTGGGGGCTCGACTTTAAAGTCCTCCGCGACGTGAACAACGTGCGCTATTGGTGCCTGCTGTTTATGCCGATGATCGTTCCGCCCATGGTGGTCGTTGCGCTTTCTAAATCGCGGATTATCGAAAGTGCGGTCAAAGGCACTGCCGGCAAACTGAATGCTACTCCGAGCCAGTTAGGTTTCCTGACCGTCTATTGTACATGGTCTGGATACTGTCTGTCAAAACTCTATGTGACCGGACAGATCGGCACAATTTTCAAATGGCATAGTCTCCAGAGTGACTATGTCTCTATGATCCTGCAGCGGACAGAGATGGCCGGGATGCTGGGCAGCGTTTTCTTTGGTCTCATTTATATTACTTTGCCAATGCTGTCATTCTATGCTCTGTACTGCTGCGTGAATGAACGGGGCATCGTCTGGAAGTTGATTTTCTGCTTTAGCGCCTTGACCACGGCCGTAATCAGCCTGTCACTGATGCAGAAAGGTCCGGTGTTGCTGTTCTTCGTCTTCATCGGCATTGGCTTGGTCGAGTTGAAGGTGATTCGCCCGCAATCGCTCGCCATTGTCGGTGCAGGGCTGGTGTTCCTCCTGACGACATTGCAGCGCTTCATGGCGGAAAGCTGGAGTTATGAACAAACTTTTAATCTGATCGTGTTTCGTATGGCGCATAGTTATCCTTATTATGTGAATATTTATCCGGATATGCTTCCCTTCTTCGGTTTGGACTTGGGTCTGCACCTGATTGGCATGGGGGAGATCGCCAGTGATAATAATGTTGTCTTCGATTACATGTACCCTGCTTGCGACTGGGTGCAAGGGGCGGCGCCGGGGCCAGCGCACGTGCGGGCATACGGACAGGGTGGACTCCTGTTTGCATTCGTGACGGTCGCATTGATTGGTGTCGGTATCAAAATGGCCGGTGTCCTGCGCCGGTATATTGCCGGTCCGCTTAGCTTTTCACTGTATATGGCTTCGCTGGTGTGTCTGTACTTTCTGACGCAGACATCGGCGCGCGAGGCACTGTTGTCTTGTTATGGCATCTGCTGGGCAGTTCCAGGGATCATCCCGTTGTGGCTGCTCTCGAAACCGGCCCGCGTTGTGGTACCCAAAGTCCCGGTCAAGCCGGTCGCACGTCCACAACGTCGCCCGCCGGTGACGTTGCGAGCGGCGATGAATGCCCCGCGATAGTCACTTCTAACAGCGGTCCGCACAGCCTATGCTGTCCTGCAGTGCGATCGAAACAGGACGACATGACAAAGGCTGTGGAAGATGGCCCGGTGGCCCGACAGTTCCCGCGCGAACATCGTAGGCTTTCTGCTGATCTTCGTGCTCCTGCCCGTGCTGTGCTGGCTGGCAAGCTGGTATTTGCGATAGTTCGCCAGTCGTCTGGAAGCATCCCCCGTTTGACCCGTGTTTCGCCGCGGGCTAGCATGCCGGACTGGTGCCGGTGTCGCCCTTCATGATGTGGCTCCGGCTGAGATTGGCCTTTCACATTTGAGATGTTGAATGACTGCGTCCCGCCGCCGTGCGTTGTTGAGTGTGAGTGATAAGCAGGGATTGGCTGCTTTTGCAGGTCGCCTCGTGCAATTCGGATTTGAACTCGTGTCCACGGGCGGGACGCGAACGGCCCTGCAAAACGCGGGACTGCCGGTGACCGATGTTGCCGACTACACGGGCTTTCCCGAAATGATGGAAGGCCGCCTGAAGACGCTGCACCCTAAGGTGCATGGCGGGTTGCTCGGTCGGCCGAATCGTCCCGATGACGCCGCGTCGATGGCACAACATGGGATTCTGCCGTTTGAACTTGTCGTCGTGAACCTTTATCCGTTTGCGGAAACCATCGCCAAGCCGGGCGTGACGACGGCGGAAGCGATCGAGCAGATCGATATCGGTGGTCCGAGCATGGTTCGCTCAGCCGCCAAGAATCATGCCTTTGTGGGGATCGTGACGAACCCGTCCCAGTACGATGATGTGGTCGCTGAGTTGGAAAAGGGACCACTGTCGGATGGTCTGCGTCGGAAACTCGCCGGCGCGGCCTTTGAATTGACGGCTTGCTATGACCGCATGATCGCCGATTATTTCTGCGGACTGGAGAATACCACCGAAAGCAGCCGACCCCACTTTCCGTCGCGGCTGTCGCTCCAGTTTGAACGCCGTTCTTCCCTGAGATACGGCGAAAACCCGCATCAACGAGCGGCATTCTATGTCGAATCGAACCCCGCTGATGCTTCCTTGGCAGCGGCGGAAATCCTGCATGGCAAAGAGTTGTCCTACAACAATTTGCTCGATCTCGACGCCGCGATGCAGATTGTCCGCGAATATCAACAACCCGCCGCGGTGGTGATCAAGCACAACAATCCGTGTGGATGTGCCGTCGCCGCCGATTTGGCGACCGCCTACGTCAATGCCGATGCGGGCGATCCGGTCAGTGCGTTCGGCTCCGTCCTCGGGTTCAACCGGCTTGTGGACTTGGAGACGGCTGAGCAATTGTCCGTACCGGGACGGTTCATCGAAGCAATCATTGCACCGGGTTACACGCCGGACGCGTTTGAGGTCTTGACGACGACGCCCAAGTGGAAGTCGAACGTGCGGCTGTTGAAGTGCCCGGCGATGATTGAGCCGCGGCCGTTGACGCAGGAGTATCGTCGCATTACCGGTGGGCTGTTGGTGCAGGATCGTGACGAAATGCCCGATGCCCGCGCGGAGTGGAAGGTGGTCACGACGCGGCATCCCACGACCGCCGAGTACGCCGACCTGGAGTTCGCCTGGGCGGTTTGCAAGTACGTGAAATCGAACGCGATTCTCTTCGCCAAAGACAACATGATGGTGGGCGTCGGGGCAGGACAGATGAGCCGGCTCGATTCGGCGTACATCGCGGCTCATAAATCGGGAGACCGGGCTCAAGGAGGCGTGTGTGCTTCCGATGCGTTCTTCCCGTTCCGCGACGGGATTGACCAAATCGCCCAGGCGGGGATCAAGGCCGTCATTCAGCCAGGCGGTTCCAAACGGGACGACGAAGTGATTGCCGCCTGCGATGAGCTCGGCATCGCGATGATTTTCACCGGCCGGCGTCATTTCCGGCATTAACGTTGTTTTCGAATCAGCCGGAACGAGATCCATTGCGAATTGAAGGCGAAATTCTTCAAGGACTTGCGATCGATCACGTCACAATGCCTGACATCTCGCGGGCGTTTCCGATTCAGACCGCCCGCGAAACGGATTGATCGGCGCGGGGGAATCACGTGGGATTGATCGTGTTGCTATGATGATCGTACTGACTCTGTGATCGTTGGAATTCGCAGGAATGGCGGGATGAGCTGGCGACAGGTGACGCAGTGGTTGGGACGGCCGCGGACCCGACGGACGTGGATGCAGGAAGCGGCGGCCGGCGCAGCTCTGTTGCTATCTGGCCAGGGGCTGTCCGCTGCAGACGGCCGCGGCAAGCGGGTGATCGTCATTGGGGCCGGCTTTTCCGGGTTGGCGTGTGCGCATGAACTCAAAGCCGCCGGTTACGATGTCCATGTGCTCGAAGCCCGCACGCGGGTGAGTGGACGGTGCTGGTCACTGGCGGAGTTACTCCCCGGCAAGAACATCGAAGCCGGTGGCGAACTGCTCGGCTCCAATCATCCCACTGTACTCGCTTACATGGAGAAGTTCGGCCTGAAAACCATCGATGTCGGCGACACTCCCGAGGAGTTCCTTACGCCGGTCGTGCTTCGCGGCAAAGCACTGACGGCGTCTCAACTGAAGATCATCGAAGCCGAAGTCGATGAAACGCTCGATGCCATGACACGCGAAGCGGAAGCCGTCGTGGTTGACGAACCGTGGCTGACACCGCGGGCCGCCGATCTCGACCAGTTATCGACCCGCACGTGGATCGAACGCCGCAAGATTTCGCCGTTAACGAAGCAACTGCTCCACACGGAATTCGCCGCGGACAACGGGGTAGCGACCGAGCATCAAAGCCACCTCGGCAACCTCGCACAAATTGCCGGGGGCGGACTCGACCGTTACTGGCCGGAAACCGAAGTCTATCGGTGCAAAGGCGGGAACCAGCAGATCGCGCAGAAGTTGCTGCATGAAGTCGGCCGGGACCGTGTTCATCTGCAAACGCCGGTGAAACGGATTGAGTGCGATGACCGCGGTGTGCGCGTGACCGATTCCACGGGCAAGGTGTGGACTGCCGATGATGTCGTGCTGACGGTGCCGCCATCGGTGTGGCATAAGATCGAAATCGAACCGGCACTCCCGGTAACACTCAAGCCGCAAATGGGCACGAACATCAAACAATTGAGCGTCGTCCGCAGCCGTTTCTGGGAAGCGCAGAAGCTCTCTCCCGACGCGAAAACGGACGGCCCGGTATCCCTCACCTGGGATGCCACGGACGGCCAAACTTACCGAGACGGTGACGCGGCGTGTTTGACGGCGTTCTCGGGTGGTCCTGCTGTGGATCTCTGTCGTAAACTTGCGCCGGAAGACCGCGACGCCATGTATCATCGCGAGCTGGAAGCGCTCTATCCCGGCTTCCAGAAAGCCTTGCAGCGCGAGGCGTTCATCGATTGGCCCGGCGATCCGTGGGCCCTCGGTAGCTATTCGTTCCCCGCCCCCGGACAGGTCACGGCCCACGGCCCGCTGTTGCGAAAAGGTTTTGGCCACTTGCACTTCGCCGGGGAATACACGTGCTACAAGTTCGTGGGGTATCTCAACGGGGCGCTCGCATCGGGTGTGGAACTCGCCGCGCGGTTGGCGCAACGCGACGGTATCGTGTGAACCCACTTAGCCCCCGGGCGTCCGCGACCGGGGAGTGATCGCGATCGCACGCCGAAGCCCCCGTTGAAGACAACAGGTGGCTAAAGGGCGTGCACCCAACATTGAAATTGCGCTCGACAGCCCATCGTATCGCGTCTAGCATGAATGTGGACACTTCCCATCATGCGGTTTGAACTCGTCGCGTTCTGCGACGAGCGAGACTTTCAACATCAACAAACATCCGAGGCAGGGCCTCCCGGAGGGCAACGTGTTGCCGAAACTGGGTCTCGGTACGTGGCTGTGTCGTCCCGCCGTACGCGGTGTGTTCTGGACGGTTGCCGTCTTCGCTGCCGCCATTGCCGGGGTGTGTGCCCGCGAACGGATCCTCAAACTCGCAGACCGCTGGGATTCCCCGCAGCCGATCATCGACCGCTCGGCGGGGACGCTGTTCATCGCAGGGGGAGGCAGTCTTTCGCCGAACTTGAAACGCGAATTCATCCATCTTGCCGGAGATGAAAAGGCGCGTATCGTCGTCATTCCCGGCTGTAATGTGGAGCCGAGCGGCCTGCAGGAATACGCCGACGATTGGAAGTTGCTCGGTGTGGCCGAGGTCTCCGTGTTGCATGCCGATTCGCGATCAATCGCCGAAGCGCCGCCGTTCTCCGAGTCTCTGGAAACGGCGACCGGTGTCTGGCTCAGCGGGGGAGCACAGACGTGGTTCTCGGCGTGGTATCGCGGCACGAAAGTCGAAGAACGACTTCGCGGCGTGCTCCAGCGTGGCGGCGTGATCGGCGGAACTTCCGCGGGGGCTTCCGCCATGTCCGATGTCATGATGGCCGGCGGTCGAGGTGAACCGATCGTTGGCAAAGGCCTCGGGCTGTTTCCGGAAGTGATTGTCGACCAGCATTTCCTCAAGCGGAACCGCATCACGCGGATGATAAAGCTGCTCGATCAATATCCCGACTACATCGGTGTGGGCATTGATGAAGGGACGGCCCTCATCGTTGAGCTGAAGCACGGCCAACTCTCCATCAGCGGGACTTCCTACGTCATGGCATATGTCCCGAAGACAACCATTGGCGAGCCGCGGCTCGAAGTCCTCAAGCCGGGCGATCACATTACGCTCGCCGATCTGCGGAACCCCGAAGCCGCGATCGTTCCCGGTTGGATTGCGGAGTCAATTCTGTCGGGCGAATGAAATTCCTCAACCACTTGCCGCTTAAAAGCATCCCCCATCCTCTGCTCGCGGTTTTGCGTCCCGCGTCGAAAAAAGCAGTGTCTCCCCGCAACTCATGATTTCCACACCTTGATCTTCCTTTAATCCCCTCCGGGGACTATGATCTCGAATGGATTTCGACTGATGGGTTCTCGGTGCGTGAGTGTCAGATGGCTTGGGTATCGCAGTTGATCGCCGTGCTGGTAACCGTGGGGATGACCATCCCCGCGTGGGCGATGCGCGATTGCTGTTGTGCCCGCAAAGCCGCGATGAGCACGCTATCCTGTTGTGCCAAGCGGAGCGCAACACCGGCCCCGGCGTTGAAAAAATGCTGTGCGGCTCGTGCCAAAGCTGCTCCATCAGCGACTGTCAGCATCAACAGCGATCATGCGTGCCTCTGCCTGTTGAAATCCTCGTCTAGCCAGACGACCAATCCATCCCGCCGTGTAACGATCAATCCGGAATCGCCTCCCCTGGTGTGGGACATTCCTACCAACGCGATGTTGGCCAGTTTTCCACCGCGCCAGAACGATGTCGTGGCCGACCTGCCGCCGCCCATGAGCGAATCGCGGCAGGTGCGCTTGTGTCGCTGGTTGATGTGATCCTTTGCGGATTGCGAGATCGTGACTGTTGACCGTTGGCGTCAACGTCAATCCCCTCGTGCCTTCCCTGTGCGGTGTCGTGTGACGTGACTAAGGTGGTCCGTTCCAATTCGACGATGCCGTTTCCCACTGACAAATTCTCGAAAGGTTCCTCTCATGATGTTTCGCGTGTTGTGTCTCTCCGCTGCCGCGCTGATGGTCGGTGTGTTCGCTGTTGCTGAAGAAGCCAAGAAGGCTCCGGAACTGAAGTGTGTGGTTGCCGGTACCCCGGCGAAGGCCGACAAGACCGCTGACTACAAGGGCGGGAAAGTCAACTTCTGCTGCGATAACTGCAAGGCCAAGTTCGCCGCCGATTCAAAGAAGTACGCCGTGGCCGCCAACTTCCAATTGGCACAGACCGAACAGGTCAAGCAGGAAAAATGCCCGTTGTCGGGCGGTCCGGTGAAGGCCGACAAGACCGTCGAAATCGGTGGCGTGAAGGTTGCCTTCTGCTGCGAAAACTGCCAAGGCAAAGTCGCTGCGGAAAAAGATGCCGCTAAGCAGAAGGAAATGGTCTTCAGCGACGCCGCGTTTGAAAAGGCCGCGTTCAAGACCGTGAAGAAGTAATCGATCGCAAAACACACTTTGCGATCGATGTTGAAGGAAGCCCAGGGATTGCGATCCCTGGGCTTCTTTTTTGATATACTGCAAGGACATCAGAGATGACGACCTTGGCTAAGGAATCGCTCAATGCTGCGCGTCTTCGGATTCGCTTTGGGACTGTTCGTCGCGTTGGGTACTGTGGTCGCGGCGGAAGACGCTAGTCCCGATTTCAACCGCGATGTCCGGCCGATTCTGTCGCAGTTCTGCTTCAAATGCCACGGCCCGGACGAAGGCAAACGCGAAGCCGAGGTACGACTGGACCTACGCCGTTCTGCACTCGGCCTGTCGGCCACGGGAGCCACAATCATCGCCCCTGGTCGGCCCGACCACAGCGAACTGATTCGCCGCATTGAAACGACCGACACCGATCTCGCCATGCCGCCGCGATCGTCGAATTTGACGCTCACCGCGGCACAGAAGAAGACGCTGCGGGACTGGATCACTGGGGGGGCAATCTATTCCGCCCATTGGGCATTCGTGCCCCCTCAACTCGCACGGCTGCCACAGGTGCAGCAGACATCGTGGCCACGGAATGAAATTGATCTCTTCGTGCTTTCGCGACTCGAAAGAGAAGGGCTGAAACCCTCTGTCGAGGCTGATCGTAACACTCTGATCCGCCGACTGAGTCTCGATCTGCTCGGCGTTCCTCCCACGACCGAAGATGCCGATGTTTTCGCGCAGGACACCGACCCCGCGGCATATGAACGGCTCGTCGACCGCTTGCTCGCCTCCCCGCAGTACGGCGAGCGCTGGGCTCGTCGCTGGCTTGATCTGGCCCGCTATGCCGATACGAATGGCTACGAGAAGGACCGCGTCCGTTCGATGTGGCCGTATCGAGACTGGGTGATCGATGCGCTGAATACGGATATGCCGTTCGATCGCTTCACCGTCGAACAGATCGCCGGCGATCTCCTGCCGAATGCCACAACCTCGCAGCGGATCGCGACCGGCTTCCATCGCAACACGATGATCAACGAAGAAGGGGGCATTGATCCGCTTGAGTTCCGCTTCCACGCGCTGACCGATCGCTTGTCGACCACCGGAGCGGTGTGGCTCGGGTTGACCGTCGGTTGTGCACAGTGCCACACTCACAAGTACGACCCGCTGTACCACACCGATTATTACAGCCTGATGGCGTTCCTCAATAACGCCGATGAACCCGAGATGGAGATCTGGCCCGACACGCTGCGGGCGGAACGCAACCAGAAAGAAGCCGAGATTGCCGCGCGGGAAGCGACCTTGCCCGAGCGGTTTCCGCCGAGTGACGAATGGAAATGGCTGACGCCCATACTGGTCTCCGCGGAATCCACGCACCGTGCGGAGCTGAAGCCACAAACCGACGGGGCGATCCTCGTTTCGGGCAATCCCTCGGAAACCGACACGTACATCGTCAAAGTGACGAGTGACGGTTCACCGATTGGGGCGCTACGGATTGAAACGTTGACCGACGCTTCGCTCGGCCAAAAAGGGCCGGGACGCACCCCGCATGGCAACTTCGTGCTGACCGAAGTCAAAGTGGCAATGGTCCCCTCCAACGAACCCGCGGCCCCTGTCAAGCTGGCGACGGCTTCCGCTGATTTCTCGCAGGAGCAGTTTCCCGCGGCGAACGCGATTGATGGTCAACTCAAGTCGGGATGGGCCATCCACGGTCCCGGTGAATGGAATGTTAACCGCACGTTGATCATCACGTTCGCGGAACCGATTACGGCCGCCCCCGGCACGCAATGGATCATCACGCTCGATCAACAGCACGGCAGTCATCACACGCTCGGCAAGTTCCGCTTGTCGCTCGGCCAGCCCGACAGTCCGTTGCCCATCGAAGTCCGTCGCCAAAAACATCGGCACGAAAAATTCACCGCATGGCAACACGATCAGTTCGCCAAGGCCGTGACATGGACACCGCTGCGGCCGTTGCGTTGGACGACGACGTTGCCGAAGCTCGAATTGCTGGACGATGATTCGTTGTTGTCCTCGGGCGATCTCTCGAAGCGCGACGTGTATGAACTCACTTTCGGCCCGGAGCTCGCGGGGGCCACGGCTTTGCGATTGGAAGCGCTACCCGATGAGCGGTTGCCAAAGCATGGTCCCGGTCGCGTTTATTATGAAGGGCCGTTCGGCGATTTTTTCCTGAGCGAGCTGGAAGTCGAAGCCGATACGAAACCGTTGTCGCTGACGACAGCCGTGCAGACGTTCGCCTCGGGCAGTTCCACCGCAGCGATGGCGCTCGATAAAAATCCGCTCACCGGTTGGGCGATCAACGGCGGTCAGGGGCAACCGCATGTCGCTGTGTTCGCACTGGGCGACGCGGCTCCAACGGCGAAGGAATACACGCTCCGCATGATTTTCGAGCGGTACTACGCCGCGGGATTGGGGCGCTTCCGTGTCTCGATGACGACCAATCCAAGAGCGAAGACGCCGACCGCGATGTCTGCCGATGTCGAAGCCTTGCTTGTTAAACCGGCAGACCAACGCACTGATGCTGACAACTCCGCGCTACTGACCGCATTCTGTCGTGTCGCCCCAGAACTGGCGGGGGAACGAACAGCGATCGAAGAACTCCGCAAAAAACTGCCGTCGCCGCCGACATCACTGGTCTTCGTGGAACGCCCCGCCGACAATCCGCGCGAACAACGACTCTACAAGCGAGGCGAGTTCCTGCAGCCCCAACAAACCGTTGCTGCGGGAGTGCCATCGTTCCTGCACAGTCTCTCGGAAGGAGCACCAGCGAATCGGTTGTCGTTTGCGAACTGGCTCGTCGATACGAAGAATCCGCTCGTCGGCCGGGTGATCGTGAATCGGCATTGGCAAGCGTTCTTCGGTCGCGGGCTGGTCCGCACGATGGAAGACTTCGGCTACCAGGGCGAACTCCCCACGCATCCGGAGTTAATCGATTGGTTGGCCCTCGAACTTCCGCGCCAGCAATGGTCGATCAAGGAATTGCACCGGCTCATCGTGACGAGTGCGACGTATCGGCAAAGCTCCGCGGCAACGCCGGACCTCATTGCGCGGGACGCACCGAACAAGCTGCTCGCCCGCGGTCCGCGTAGCCGTCTGGATGCGGAGCTGGTCCGCGATGTCATCCTGCAAACGTGCGGGTTACTGTCGACGAAGATTGGCGGACCGAGCGTCTTTCCCCCGCAACCGGCGAACATCAGTACTGAAGGGGCGTACGGACAACTGGCGTGGAACACGAGTCCCGGCGAAGACCGTTATCGCCGCGGCCTCTACACCTTCGCCAAGCGCACGGCTCCGTATGCGATGTTCACCACATTCGATGCTCCGAGCGGCGAAGCGTGCCTCCCGCGGCGTGAGGTTTCCAATACGCCACTGCAGGCCCTGACGCTGCTCAATGACGCCGTGTTTCTCGAAGCCGCGCAGCAACTCGGACGCGAGTGGGCATCGCAATCCGGATCAACGGACCAGCAAATCACCGCTCTCTTCCGCCGGTGTCTTACCCGCCCGCCGCGGTCCGATGAACTGACCGCGCTGCTTTCGTTCTTCGAGCAGCAACGGCAGAAACTCGCGGCTAACGAACCGGCGGCGAAGCAACTCGCCGGACCCGGTGACGGCGATGTGATCACCCGCGCTGTATGGACGGCGACGGCGCGCGTGTTACTCAACCTCGACGAAATGATCGGCAAAGAATGACGCCCAACCAGCCCGTAGCGCGAGCAAGGGCGTGTCCCGGATTGTGACGCCCTTGCTCGCGCTACGGGCTGGTGAAGACAAACATCACTCTGCGAGACGCTCATCATGAATTCCCCTTTGCTCCACACCACGCGGCGGCATTTCTTTCAGGACTGTGGTGTCGGCGTCGGCAAGATGGCGCTGGCATCGTTGCTCACTCACGGAGCATTGTCATCCACCAGTCGCGCGAACGAAAACACGGCGACGCTGGTTCCGCAGCCGTCGCATTCCGTGCCGAAAGCCAAAGCGGTCATTCATCTCTTCATGGCGGGGGCCCCCAGCCAGTTGGACTTGTTCGACTACAAGCCGAAACTGGTGGAGTATCAGGGCCGTTCGATTCCCCCGGAGATCATCGGCGGGCAGCGGTATGCATTCATTCGGTCCGACGCCGCCGCGCTTGGCCCGCAGTTCCAGTTCGCCAAGCACGGGCAATGCGGGATGGAACTCGCCGAGGTGTTGCCGCATCTGGCGAAGATCGTTGATGACATTTGCCTGGTCCGTTCGATCAAAACCGACCAGTTCAATCACGCACCAGCGCAACTCCTTTTCAACACGGGCTTCCCACAGCCAGGCCGGCCGAGCATCGGTTCGTGGGTGACGTACGGCCTTGGTGCCGAAACGAATGATCTGCCGGCGTTCGTGGTGATGTCGACCGGAGCCGGAATCAGTGGCGGCGCGGCAAACTGGTCGAGCGGGTTCCTGCCAACGACGCACACCGGCGTGCGGTTCCGCAATCAGGGTGATCCGATCCTGAACGTCAGCAGCCCGCCCGGTGTCGATGCGGCTCTGCAACGCGATTCGCTCGATCTCGTGGGAGCACTCAATCGACAGCATCTCGCTGTGCAGGGCGACCCGGAAATCGCCACGCGGATTGCCGCTTACGAAATGGCGTACCGCCTGCAGACCTCGGCCCCGGAACTGATGGACCTGAAGAACGAAACGAAGGAAACGCTCGATCTGTACGGAGCCGATCCCGCCAAACCCTCGTTTGCCCGCGCGTGTTTACTGGCCCGGCGGATGGTCGAGCGCGGCGTACGGTTCATCAACATCTACAACGAGGGTTGGGACGCCCATTCCGATGTGAAGGGGAACCTCACCCGCAACTGCGGTGCGACCGATCAGGCGTCCGCGGCCTTGGTGATGGATCTGAAACGCCGCGGTTTACTGGATGAAACACTCGTCGTCTGGGGCGGGGAATTCGGCCGCACACCGATGATTGAGAACAACGTCGCCCTCGGCCGCAGTCTGGGACGCGATCACCATCCGCAGGCCTACACGATGTGGTTCGCCGGTGGCGGCTTCAAAGCGGGGTATGCCCACGGTCAAACCGACGAACTCGGCTTCAACGTGGTGGATGGCTTGGTCCACGTGCATGACGTACAAGCGACGATCCTGCACACGCTCGGCCTCGATCACCTGCGGCTGACATACACGTATCAGGGTCGACAATACCGCCTGACGGACATCCACGGCCGCATTGCGACGGAATTGTTAGCTTGATCGGTGCGGAGCTTATCATGAAAAGTGGCAAACAACGACGTGTTGAACTGATCGCGGAACGTCAGGCTAAGGAAGTCAAACGTGCGGTCAAGCAGGATTCAACGTCGAATCTTGAGTTTGCCGCGCCGGTCAATTACGAGGCGCTGGCGCCGAACAACAGTTACAGTGGTTCGGATTTCATGCGGTGCGGCTACTACACTGATTTGCCGTTTCGATGTGTGGATTGCGGTACCGACGAAACCTGGACCGCCCGCCAGCAGAAATGGTGGTTCGAGGTCGCTAAGGGGCACATCTTCTCCACGGCACGCCGCTGCCGGAATTGCCGTCGCAAAGAACGGGAACGGAGCAACGAGTCCCGCCGTGTTCACCTCGAAGGACTCGAACGTCGTCGGCAAAAGACATCTGAGGCACAATAAAACAGCCCCGAAGGAATGATTGCTCATCTCTCCGGGGCTGTTCGTTGTAGATCGCAAATCGACACTCAGTTCGTAATCACCGTCTTCGCTTCCAGAGCCTGCGTGACGCGAGTCTGCAAGTCTTCCAGATGGGCGCGGCTGTAGTCGTCGAGCTTCAGGTCGGCCTTGGCGAGCGCCGCGGCGAGCAAATCCTTCAACTTGACGAGATGCGTGCGGGCCAGCACGCGGGCATCGTCGGGCACGCCGCTGCTGGTACTGTCGCCAAAGGCAAAGCCCGGCGATTGCGAGGCCAGCACCATGCCCGTCAACTTCTTCACGCCGTTCCGCTGCAAGTTGCGGCGGAAACTGTTGATAAACTGGTTGCGATTGTTGAACTCACCCGCGGCGGGGGCTTTCAACTCCGTGAACAGTCCATCGACCAGCAAAGTCATGTGCTCGGCCAACGTGTAGGCATCCTCGTTGGCGGCGACGCGGAGTTCGCTGTCCTGAATGCGCGACAACGTGGTCGCTGTCGTCAACTGGTTCAGAATCGTATTCTGGAACTGGTTGATCGTGTCGTTGATGGCATAGTCGATGCGGGCCGTTTCCCGCGCCCCCCAGTGCAGCCACCGGGTGGACGCCAGCGAGTTCAACAACACCGGATCGAACTTCGGCGCGACAAATGCCTGCTCGACGAGGAGCTTCATCGCCTCGCGCTGTTGGGCGGCGTCGACCGGTTTGAACGGCGTCCGGGCGTTGGTGTCCCCCTTGTGATCGCGAGCGACACTGATTCCGCCGGGCAACCGACCTACAAAGGTCGCCGTGCGGAAGTATTCGTTAAGCATCATGCCGAACGCCTGCCGCAGGCGTTGATAGCCTTCGCCATCTTCCACGGTCCGTTCGAGCAGCTTCGGCAGCAGCTCTTTCGTCGTCTTGATCTGTCGCGCGGCGTAGGCCACCGGATCTTTACCCAGATCGAAACGATTGGCGAGTGGATCTGGATCGCTGCGGCGCGTGTCTTCATCCGTACCGTAATCGAGTCCCGGTTCCCCGCTGCGGGCCGCGATCTTCGCCAGTTCTGCGTTTTCGTCGCCGGTGATCACTTTGTAACCGTATTCGATGGCCCAGTGATCGTACGGTCCGATCGTGCTGGTGTAGTAAGCGGGTTGCTTAGCCCCGGCGACGGCAATATTCGTCGGCGAGTAGTCCATCACGCTGGCGACCGTTGGGTCGGTGAGTGGTTTGGCTGGATCGTCGATTTCCTGCAGCGTCTTCCAAGCACTCGCTTTGAAATTGTGTCGCAAGCCGAGCGTGTGGCCGACTTCGTGCATGACCACTTCCTTGAGCGCCTGTTGCACGAATTCTTCGGGAAGCTCGCCCCGTTTATCGATGATGCCTTGAGCGGCCATCGCCGCTGCGGCAAACCCGAATTGATGCTGCATACCGTGCGAAAGACGGCATTCCCCCAGCGCAGCCCGAGGCATGAAGGGAACCGTTTGACCCGGATTGGGCTCGTCGTCACCCAACCACGAGGCAACCGTTTGCGCCGAGTAGTTTTCCCATTCGACTTTCCACGACCGCAGGAAACCGGCATCGAAGAGAATGTCGGCATCGAGAATCTGACCGGTCATCGGGTTCACGCGGGAAGGTCCGATCGCAAACCCGGCGTCGGCTGTGATCCAGCGAAACGTGTTGTAGTTCACGTCTTCCGGATCCCATTCGTCTTCTTCACGCTGCTGACGAACTTCGACGGCATTGGCGAAACCGATCTTCTCGAACGCACGGTTCCACTCCTCAATCCCCGCCCGGACAATCGGCCGGAGATGAATCGGGATCGTCTTTTCCATGTAGAAAATGATCGGCTTTTCGGGCGGCGAGAGCTTGGCTTTTACGTCGCCCTTCTTCAAATCCCATCGCGTGATGTAACGGACGAAGTTCTGCGGATCGCTATTGTCCGTGAAGTCTTTCGTCGCGGTGAGAAAGTAACCGATGCGATCGTCAGCCTTGCGCGGCTTGTAACCCGTATTCGGTACCTTGCTGATGCTGTAATGCACGAGCACCTGCATCCCGCGTGAATCGGCGACAGTATCCGGGCCGCTTGTTGGATTCGTGTAAACCGCGGCGATTTGAATCTCGACGTTGTCTTTGAACGCTTTTACCTGGGCCACGGTTGACCGATCCATCGCGAATCCGGCGTTGATGGCGCGGCCGATCTGTTCGTCGTCGCTGAGGAAGACCCGCGTCATATCGACGAGGCTGCCACCGGGCGTATCGGCGACGATCGGCAGTGCATAGAGCACGCTGTCGGTGTACGCGAATTTGACGGCCGTCGCTTCGGGGCTGCCCGGTCGCGCTTTGAACCGCACGTTCTTGCGGATGACGTGCATTTTGTCGCCGACTTTACGAAAGTTCCAGACGACATCATCGCCCCAGGTCATGCCGCCGATGACCATGCCGCTGCTGATGCCGCGGGCGATGGACGTGAGCATCATGAAGTCCTGGCCGAGTTGGGCCGTCTTCAAATCGACGAGCACCTGCTGCTCTTTGGTGTAAACCGTGAGCAGCCCTTCGATCTTCTTGGTCTCTTTCGTTGCCTGCTCAAATTTGGACGGAATTGCTGCAGGCGCAGTCGGAGCCGCGGGGGCTTGAGCCAACGCCGAGTGGATCATCAAAAACGACAACAGACCGGCCAGCCCAACGGTGGCCCCGGCTCGACGCAGCCGACAATTCGCGCGCAACATGAACGGACTCCTGATAGGGGGATCGCGATCCGGCAGCCCAGAGACCAGTCGCGAGAGGTGACTGCGAGAGACCGACCGCGTAATTATGGCATCACGCGAGAGTCCGAAGTCAAAACTCAGCTTAACAAACCCCGGGAAGCGCAGTCGAGTTTGCGGATCACGCAATTTCGGGTGTTTTGTGGCGAAATGGCAACGGGGACTGTATGCGCACAAAAGAACAGTTTGAGATCGCAGATTGAGGGGATTTGCTAAGCGGCAAGCGGGGAAGACGACTTCATTCGTCGTCGAGGAGTCGGACATCGCTGTCGCTGACATCGGATTCGACGCTGTCTGCATCTTCCAGCGCGGCGAGCAACCCGGCTGCCGGCAGGCGGATTTCTTCCGTCATCGCCCCATGCACATCTTCCGGTTCCGGCGGCAAATCGGGCCCCATCTCAACGCGGAATTTCTCGCTGGCAAACGCCAGTTCATCCCCCGGCAGCAACGCTCCGCGGATGACGCGCTGGCCATTCACCTTAGTTCCGTTCGTGCTGCCGAGATCGCGAATGAAGAGCAACCCGTCGGTCCGCACGATCAGGCAATGCATCTTGGAGATGCTGCTCCGCTCCAGTACCAGATCGCACTGATCCTTTTGGCGGCCGACCACCGTCACATCACGCGTGATGGAGAACGAGCGGCCACCCTTGATGGGAATGAGTTGTGCGCGCATGTGCGATCCGGCAGCGAAGGGCGATCGAGCAGAGATGTTATTATGTCGTCGTGACCTAAAGCTATGTCAAGGCGGACCATGTCGCGGCCACGGTAAATTGGTTTCTCCGAAAAAGGCTTTGGACATTTCGACTTCTCCTGCCACAATACGCGCACACGGGTGCCGATGTTCGCGATCGCGGGATTTCGCGGATGTCCAGGACAGGCCAGGAGCAGAGAATATGAGCGGTTGGAAGCGGAATGTGGTACTGGCGATCGCGGTTCTAGCATGGGGAACGGCGACCGTCAGCTGGGCAGCCGTTTACAGCGGGACGGTTGAGTCGGTCTCCGCCGACGGCAAGTCGCTGTCCATCAAACTGACGACGAAGCAGACGACGAAAATCTTCGCCTTGACTGCCACCACGCCCGTCACGCTGGACGGCAAGAAGACTGTGGTAATGGGATTAGAGGCGGGCCAGTCCGTTTCGGTTTTTACCGATGCGCAAGACAGATTGGTCACAAAAGTCACAGCGCGAATGGCCGCCGCGGCTGTCGTTCCCACGGAAACGCCCAAACCGGAACGCACCAAACCGACCCCGAAGACCAAGCCGCGCGTGAAGGACGGCACCAATTCGACTAGCGCCGAAGGCGATTGGCCCCAATACCGTGGTCCGAATCGCGATAACATTTCCGCCGAAAAGGGCCTGCTCGATAAATGGCCCGAGGGCGGCCCCAAGTTGCTCTTCGTACACGACGGTTACGGCGAAGGCTTTTCCAGCGTGTCGATCGTGGGTGACACGATCTTCACGATGGGGTCGATTCGCGATGACGAAATGCTCTTCGCCCTGGACCGCGAAAACGGCGATGTGAAGTGGAGCCGCCGGGTGGGTCGCCTGCGCGGTGACGGCATGGGGGGCGGACCGCGGGGCACGCCGACGGTCGACAGTGATCGTGTCTATTGTCTCGGCGCCAACGGCGATCTGCTCTGTGCGAATGTCAACACGGGAGAAGTCGTGTGGGAACTCAACATTCTCAACACGTTCGAGGGGAACAACATCGCGTGGGGGATCAGCGAGTCGATTCTGATCGACGACGACCGCTTAATCTGCACGCCGGGGGGCAAGACCGCCACCATGGTGGCCCTCGACAAATTCACCGGTAAACCGGTGTGGCGGTCGGTCATCGACGGTGCTCCCGCGGCGGCGTATTCCTCGCCGATCGCGATTAACATCGGCAATGTCCGGCAGTACGTCAACTTCGTCCATACCGGCGTGGTCGGAGTTCGTGCTTCCGATGGCACGCCATTGTGGGGGCAGCGCGAATCGGCCAATGGCACGGCGAACTGTTCGTCGCCCGTCTACAGCGATGGCTTCATCTTCACCGCCTCCGGATATGGTGAAGGTGGGGCGCTGTTCCAACTGGCGAGCAGCAACAACCAGACGAAGTCGGAATTGAAATACGCCACCAAGCAAATGAAGAACCATCACGGTGGGATGGTGCTCAAGGACGGTTATCTCTACGGCTTCGACGAACAGGTGCTGACCTGTCTGGATCTGCGGTCCGGCAAACCAGCATGGCAAAATCGCTCGATCGGCAAAGGATCGCTCGTGATGGCCGACGACAAGCTGTTCTTGCGCAGCGAAAGTGGTCCCCTCGCCCTCGCCGCCGCGACACCGAAGGGCTACCAGGAACTCGGCCGCTTTGAACAACCTCAACGGGCGAACCACCCGGCATGGGCCCACCCCGTCGTCGCCGGTGGCAAACTCTACATCCGCGACTGGGACAAACTCCTCGTCTTCGATGTCAAAGAATGAACCTGCAGAAGCCCAGGGTTTCTTAACCCTGGGTCTCTTCCGAGCACACACGATCACAAAGAATCCCGCATGCAGTTCGGCTATACCATCATCTACGTTGCCGATGTCGCCGCAACGCTCGATTTCTACGTCAACGCCTTCGGTTTTGCCCAGCGATTCCTGCACGAAAGTGGCCAATATGGCGAACTGGAAACCGGAAGCACGACGCTGTCGTTCGCAGCGCATGAAACCGCCGGAGGAAATCTGCCCGATGGCTATCAAGCCATGAGTGCCGAGGGAAAGCCGTTCGGCATCGAAATCGGCTTCCTGACCGACGATGTTCCCGCGGCGGTGACGCGTGCGGTGCAAACCGGTGCGGTTTTGGTGACGGCACCGAAAACCAAACCGTGGGGACAGGTTGTCGCCTACGTTCGCGCTCCGGAGGGCACGCTAATCGAAATCTGCACGCCGGTCGGTGGATAGGGTGGCATGTACGACCTCATCGGCGACATCCACGGCCACGCGCACGAACTGGAAACGCTGCTGCAACAGCTCGGTTATCACGAGGTGCACGGCGTCTACCGGAATCCCCAACGGCGGGTGATTTTTCTCGGCGACTTCATCGATCGCGGTCCCAGCATTCCGCGTGTGATCGAAATCGCCCGTTCGATGGTGGAGCATGGTCAGGCGTTCGCCGTGATGGGCAATCACGAATGGAACGCGCTGGCGTTTCACACCCCGAATCGGCAGCACCCCGGTGAGTTCTTGCGGCCGCATACTGACAAGAACATCCATCAACATCGCGCCACGCTCGACCAGCTTTCGTCGCGCGACTTGAACGCGGCGCTGGCGTGGTTCCGTACCCTGCCGATGTGGCTCGATCTCGATGGCGTGCGGGCGGTGCATGCGTGCTGGGATGAACCGTCGATGCAGCTTCTGAACGAGGCTCGCGACAGTTCCACAATCATCACTGATGATTTTCTGCACGCGGCCAGCCGCGAAGAGTCGCCGCTGTTCATCCCCCTCGAAACAGTCCTGAAGGGGAAAGAGATTCCCTTACCGGTCGGTGTCACATTCGCGGATAAGGACGGTCACAAGCGTTCGCGGATGCGGGCTCGCTGGTACGCCGATCCTACCGGACAAACGTATCAATCCTATGCTCTGACCAACGAAGTTATCTGTGAATTTCCGCTGGAAGAGAGCGTGATTCCATCGGCGCAGGCGTACCCGACGGATACGGCCCCGGTCTTTTTCGGACATTATTGGCTGCGGGCCGAACAACCCGCGATCCTAGCCACCAATGTCGCGTGTCTCGATTACAGCGTCGCCAAGCATGGTTTCCTGTGTGCCTACCGCTGGCAGGGCGAACGAACACTGAGCAACGATCACTTCGTCTGGTATCCCCGGCGATGAAATGAGCGATGGATTCGAGATGTATATACCACCGAGTTTTGCCGTCACCGATCATTCAATGCTGTTAGACTTTGTCGATAGATACAGCTTTGCCACGTTGTTCTCACAAACGGACAGCCAACCCGTTGCCAGTCATCTTCCGCTGCTCTTGAACCGCGATGCGGGTTACCTGCTCGGTCACATGGCCCGTGCGAACTCCCACTGGCAAACGGCGGCCGATCAGCGCGTGCTGACGGTGTTTCATGGACCGCATGCATACATTTCGCCGAGCTGGTACGCCGCGCAGAACGTCGTGCCGACGTGGAACTACGTCGCCGTCCATGCGACCGGGACGTTGCGACTTATTGAGGATCGCGACCGCTTGTATTCCCTCCTTCAGCAGACCGTGGTGAAGTATGAGTCGCCCCGGCCGCAACCGTGGTTGATGTCCTCCCCGGAGTCGGAGTTTCTGGAGAAACTGCTCGCTGCCATCGTCGGCTTCGAGATTGAAGTCGACACGTGGGAAGGCAAGTGGAAACTGAGCCAGAATCATTCCCCGGAACGACAGGAACGCGTCATTAACGGTCTGCGTGAAACCGGCCGCCCGGATGAACTTGCTGTCGCGGAGTTGATGTCGCCATCCCGCGATACTGGCAGCGATGCACGATGACCGAGCGGCGATATTTCGATCATCCGACAGCCGCCGTGCGGTATGCCGCGGCGCGACCGTACGTGCATCCCCAGATTGTGCAGCGAATGGCCGCGCTGATGCAGTGCGATCATTTCGGCACCGCGCTCGATGTCGGTTGCGGGACCGGGCAATCCACGCAAGCATTGGCCGCCATCGCGGATTCGGTGATTGGGGTCGACCAGTCCGAAGCGATGCTTGCCTGTGCCGATCCGCATTCGAGCATCGCCTATCACGTCGGTACTGCCGAGTCCCTTCCCGTCGCAGACGGATCGGCCGAACTGATCACGGTCGGCCTGGCGTGGCATTGGCTCGATCCGCTGCAATTCCTGGCGGAAGTCCAGCGCGTCCTGAGATCAGGAGGCTGGCTGGCGATCTACAATAGTGCCTTCAACGGAGATGTCCCCGCTCGGCCGTCGTTTCGCGACTGGCACTTGAACGACTATCTCAAAACCTATCCCTCACCGGCGCGACAGACGCGGTTGCCGGATACATTTCCGTTGCATGAGTTCGGTTTGACGCATCAGCGCCGCGACCAATTCGTCGTGACGGCAGTGATGTCGCACGGGCAGTTCGTCGAGTACCTGTTGACGCAAACCAATATCATCGCCGTAGTGGAAAAAGGCACGCTTTCGCTGGATGCGGTGCGTGAACGTTTGCGACGCGAAACGGAAGTGCTCTTCGCCGGTGAATCCGTGGAGATCCCCTTTCGAGCGGATCTCCATCTGTTGCGGAAAGAGTGACGTTTCTGCCCGTTGCGGAGAACAACAAATTGTATGAGAGTGCTTCCAACGTGTGCCACTGGCTCTGCCAGTGCAATCAATCACAAAGACTTCCAACAAAAAGACACTGGCAGAGCCAGTGGCACACTTCAGTTGGCCCCGAACATCATTCGTTTCAAGAAGTTTGATGCTTCTATGCAATCTGTTGGGAGCGTGCGGGGCTTCGGCTAGGTCGTCCGTTCGCGACCCCATTCTTCCGCAAGTTGCGTCAAGACTTTCACTGCCGACGCCATTTCATTGAGGCTCGCCCATTCCAGCGGCGAGTGCGGATTGTGCTGACCGCAGGACAGATTCGGACACGGGAAGCCCTTTTCGGTCAACAGCGAGCCGTCGGTGCCGCCGCGGATGATGGTATGTTCGGGGGTCAGCCCCGCGGCTTTGACTGCGGCTTCCGCTTTGGCAATCGCGCGGGGTTCGTTCACCAGCCCGTCGCGCATGTTGCGGTACTGCCGCTTGATCTCGATGGTGATTGTCGCTCGCGGATGCTCCGCGCGTAAACTGGCGGCGATCGATTCCAACAGCGCGGCTTGCTCGGCCAGCGCGGCGGTTTCAAAGTCCCGCAGGATCATCCGCGCGGACGCCTTCGAGACGCCTCCCTCAATATGATACGGGTGTAAGAATCCGTCGCGGCCGTCGGTCGTTTCCGGCGAGAGCCGTGCCGTAGGCAAGCGACTGAGGAACACGCTCAGAATACGGACCGCGTTGACCATCACCCCTTTGCCGATCGATGGGTGCGTGTTCACGCCCTCAACGGTAATGACGGCTTGATCCGCGGAAAACGTTTCGCTGTCGATCTGTCCCTGACAACCGCCATCGAGGGTGTACCCGCAGACGGCATTCAGTTTTTTGAGATCGAGTTTGTCCGTGCCACGTCCAATTTCCTCATCGCAGGTGAAGCAGACTCGGATGGGAGCCACGGGGCGATTCCGTGCGGCCATCAATTCCGCTGCCGCCTGCATGATCACCGCGACGCCGGCTTTGTCGTCACCGCCTAGCAAGGTCGTGCCATCGGTGGTGATCAACGTGTGACCGACAACGGTCTTCAATTCGGGGTTCTCGCCGACGCGAATCACTTTGGTCGGATCGCCGGGGAGAATGAGATCGTGCCCGGCATAGTTCTCCACGACTTGCGGCCGAACATTTGTGGAACTGTATTCCGGAGACGTATCGACATGCGCCACGAGTGCGATGGTTGGCGCGGTATGAGTCGTGGTTCCCGGCACCGTCGCCATCACGATGCCGAACTCATCGCAACTGACATCGGCCAACCCCAACGCCCGGCACTCTTCGGCGAGCATGCGACTCAACACCAGTTGCTTCGCCGTGCTGGGATAGCTGGTGCTGGTTTCATCCGATTGCGTATCGAGGCGCACATACCGCAGAAATCGTTCGAGTAAAGGTGATGCAGACACGTCGGCGTCCTATTTCCGTCAGAATCCGAATAAACCGACCGCAAGAATAACTGAGGTGTCAGCGGCATTCCAAGGGAGAACGGACAAGCACGAAAGCCGAAATCCGCGGGAAATCTTAAGTACGAAGCAGGGAAACAGGCACAATTTCCGGCGACTTTCTCGTCGTTTGCACGGTTTAGAAATTTCCGCTTCCTTCGGATTTCGTACTTCGGATTGGGGATTTCATCTATCGCAGCATTGGTTCCCCGCCGTTGCTCCAGCGAGTAGACTACACCCTGACAACACACAAAAACCGGAGAGCGAACGCAATGACTCACGCTTGGCACGACGTAATTCCCGGCGAAAACCTGCCGACGGAATTCACCACCGTGATCGAAATCCCGCGGGGATCCAGCGTCAAGTACGAACTGGACAAGCCCACGGGGTTGCTGCGACTCGATCGGATGCTGCACTCCGCCGTTTATTACCCGGCGAATTACGGCTTCATTCCGCAGACACTCGCCGAAGACGACGACCCGCTGGACGTGCTGGTACTCTGCCAGGAACCGGTCGATCCGTTAACGCTGGTGGAAGCCCGGGCGATCGGCTTGATGACCATGATCGACTGCGGCAAGCGTGATCACAAGATCCTCGCGATTGCCGTTCACGATCCGGAATTCAACTCGTTCCACGAAGCGGACGAACTGCCGCCGCACCGCTTGGCGATGATTCGCCGCTTCTTCCAGGACTACAAAATGCTGGAAGGCAAAGCGGTGGAAGTCGATGAGTTGACTTCGGCCAAGACGGCTTATCCAATCATTCTGGAAGCCCTCGAACGCTACAGCCAGGTCCGCCGCCGCGGGTTTAAGTAAGTCTCAGGGCACCGATGGTGTTTGAATATCGCGTTACGAAATACGATCCGCAAGATCGTGATTCTGCGGGCCGTTTTCGACGCGAAGTCTGGACTTCGTTCAACGACATCGGTCGAGTTTTCGGCGGTGAAATATTCTCGAAAGCGGACTACGAAGCGGTCGAGGACAAGTACGTATCCGTCGCCGTGGCATTCATGAAAGAAGCCGGGGTCGAATTGCTCCGAATTAAGGAGCTTGAAAACCCGAAGAGTTTGCCTCAGGAATTTGAAGAAGGCAGATTTGTAACTTTAGACGAAGCTTCTGTCATTCTACGAGAGATGCTTCGAGATCATTTCTGGTGCCGATTGGAATCCGTAAGCGGATTTATCCATGTGGGCTACGACTTTTACATGTATTTGGGTGTGTTGAAGCGGTGTCCGGTTGCAACAGTACATGCAGGGAAGATGGGACTATTTGTTGAGTCTTTCCGTTCGCCCTATCATGAGCAGCCAAGTTCGTGATCGAATCCTGCCGATTGCATGAAGCGGCATTGACCAACTCCGCGGCGGGGTCTTACAACTCCCGCGGGGGAAATCATGCGGGAGCTTTCGTCGCCACCGGCGGCGTTCTACACCTGTCCGGGCGAACGCCACGCCATCAGTCGCTCGGTCCATCTGGCCCGGCTGAGTGCATTCTATCCCGCGTGCCAGGCTTGCCCGCATCGATGTGACACCGGCCTGCTACCCGAAAGTGTGGTCGTTGGTTGGGAATCCGCGGCGACGGGACGAACGAGTCAGATTCGCTTGATCGGTGATGGGCTCCGCGGGCGGTATCTCAACGATCTCACCCGCCGTGACGCCCAACTCTGGGCGATGGTTGTCGCCGCATGGTTGTGGGACCGCCGACCGTTGCCGGGGCGCTGCGATGACACACCGCTCACCGCCGATCGCTTTCCAGCGGGACCGACCGTCGTCGTCGGTTATGACGAGCGGCCGTCGTCGCCGGATCTCGCCGTCGGTGTCGTCGATGGTCTCCGGCAAATGGGTTGCCAGGTCGTCGACCTCGGGCAAACCCTCAAACCCGTGTGGCAGTTTGCGGCCGGTCATCTCGCCGCCGACGCCGGGGTCTTCATCACAGGAAATGGTTTCGACGCTTCGTGGACCGGATTCGATCTACTCGGCTCCCACGCCGTTCCGCTGGATGATCCCGCGTTATGGGCCCGATGGTCCATCGCGGTGACGATGCCGATCTCCCGACCGACGCGCACGCCGGGAACGCTGCGGACCTGGCCTGTTTCCACGGAGTATGAAGCGACGCTCTGGCAACATTTTCATGCACTACGGCCGTTTCGTGTCGTCTGCGGTGCTACCTCGCCATTGATGGAACGGCTGCTCGCACGAGTCTTCCCCCGAACGCCCTGCCAATATCACGGAGTGCGCTTGTTGCAGCCGCGCACTGAAGATGCGGTATTCGGAACCGCCGCAGCCTTGCGACAAGCTGTCAGCGAACATCAGGCCGACATTGCCGTGGGGTTCGGCGTTGACGGGCAATCCTTGATGGTGATGGATGAACGGGGTGAGGTCATTCCCGCGGCAGAATGGTTGCCGTGGTTGATCACCCGGACCTTGGTCGAACACTCGCAGTGCCACGCCGTGGTCGCCCACGCCGCGATTGAGCAAGCGTCCGGGCTGGCACTCGCGCGGACCATTGTCGATGGCGGGGCCACGGAGTTCGTGCGACACCTCAACATGTCCACCGCCCTGTGTGGCGTGGATGCGGCACTTCGGTTCTGGTGGGCCGATCCGTCGCCGACGTGCGATGCCCTCGTGACCCTTGCCGCCCTTCTCCGCGCCGCCAGTTGGAGCGGCGATCCCTTGTCGAAGCAACTCGCGTAGGTCAGGCTATGCCGGACTTCTTTCGACGCTTCTCATTCGTGAACACCCTTGCTCGCGCTGCGGGCTGGTAAGACCAGAAATCTATGACGGCCCTCAATTGGAACAGTCGCCAACTCACGCATGGATGGCAGCGGGGTGTCACGGCGTTTTACTACGGCCTCGGCATGTCCGAGGCCGACTTCGATAAACCGCAAGTGGGCATCGGCGTGCCGTTGCTCGAAGGCAACCTGTGCAACGTGCATGCGTATGAACTTGGCCGCACGGTCGCTGAGGGGTGCCGGGCCGCGGGATTGCTCGGGTTTCCGTTCGGTACGCCGGGGGTGAGCGATAACCTCACGCAAGGTCTCGAAGGTGGCAGCGCGAGTCTCGTCTCGCGGAACCTCATTGCCAACTCTGCGGAGTGCGTGGTCTCGGCTCATTGTTACGATGCGATGATTGGTCTGCATCACTGCGACAAGAATGGCCCCGGCTTTGCGATGGCCCTCGCCCGCATGAATTATCCGGGCCTGATCCTCAGCGGCGGGAGCATTCAACCGGGGTGTCATCGCGGCAAAGACGTAACGATTCTGGATGTGTACGACAGTCGCGCTGCGGCGGCGGTCGGGGCGATGACCGAGACCGAAGCCGACGAAATCCTGCGAGTGGCGTGTCCCGGTCCCGGCGGCTGTGGAGTTGCGGCGTCGTTCAATACCTGGGGTCTGGCGATGGAAGCCATCGGCCTGATGCCCCCGCAAAGCAGTTCCATCCCGGCCATCGATCCCGGCAAACGGACCGATGCGTTGAACGCCGGAGCACTGGTGCGCGGATTGCTCGAACAACAAATCCGACCGCGCGACATCCTCACCCGCGCGGCGTTCGAGAATGCCGCCGCGATGATGGCCGCCGCGGGAGGATCGACCAACGGTGTGCTGCATCTGCTGGCCCTCGCACGCGAAGCGAAAGTGCCGTTCACATTGCGCGATCTGCAAGCGGTGTTTCGTCGCACGCCGGTGTTGTGCAGCTTCGCCCCCCGCGGGACAAAGACGATGGTCGAGTTGCACAAACTCGGCGGTACCAATGTGCTGATGAAGCATCTCATCCGTGCGGGCGTGGTCGATGGCCGTTGCCTGACCGTCACCGGCAAGAGCCTGGCCGACAACGTCGCCGCGGCGGCGGATGTCGGACCGAATCAGGAACTCTTTGCGCCGATTGACGCCCCGTTCAAAGCGTACGCCGACATGCAGGTCTGCTTCGGCAACCTCGCTCCGGGTGGAGCGGTTTTCAAGGTATCGAGTCTCTCCGAACCGCGGTTTCGTGGGCCGGCCCTCTGCTTCAACAGCGGCAAAGAAGTCTCGGACGCCGTCGAGCAACGTCGGATTCGCCCCGGTCATTTCATCGTGTTGCGGTACTTGGGACCGGTCGCCGCCGCCATGCCGGAAGTGGTGCTGGCGGCGTCGGCGTTGTCAGTTCCGGAATTGAACGGCAAAGTCGCGTTGATCTCCGACACGCGGGTCTCCGGCATTTCGCACGGCGCAATCGGTGTGCATTGCTCCCCCGAAGCCGCGGTCGGTGGACCGATTGCACTGGTTCACGATGGCGATGAAATCAGCTTCGATCTCCCGTCCGGTGATATCACCGTGCATGTCAACGAGGACGAATTGGGGCGGCGTCGACAGGCTTGGCGGCCTCCCGAGTTTGAACGGACCCGCGGCTATCTCGCCGACTTCACCGCCACCGTCGCCCAAGCCCACGATGGTTGTGTCAGCCGCGCCTTTCATAGCGACATTTGACCACGTGCCGGGGAGGCCGATCATGCCTCCTTCGGTCGCTGTCGAGACTGATCTTCCCCGAAACCGGCACTTTCTCTAGCATCCGTCGCGATTTGGTCATTGTTCGCCGCTCCCATCGGCGAAGACTGCCGGTCACATCGTCAACCGATTCGTGACCGTCGCGGTATTTGATCTCGTTGAGGTGCCTGGAATGCAACGGATTGCGATTCGTGTGGGTCTCTTGCTACTCGTGCAGACCTGCTGCGCTGGTGCGCTGGATGCCGAAAGTTTTCGCATCTCGGCGAAACCCAGCCGCAACCGGCGTCTCGCACCGGAACTCGATCTGGTGCGGGAATGTAAAGGGAACCTCGTGGGATTTTGCCGTCGCGGCAAACCCATTATCGAAGTCCCGTCGGATCAGGCTCCCAAGATGCAATCGATGGCGTTGAGTTCCGAGGCGGAAGCCCCGCAGGCCAAACGCCGACCGGTGCGGCTCCTGATCAGTTACGACCAGCAAGCGGGCCGGCCCACCGACACGTCACTGAAGGCGGCGGGTTTGCGTGCCTTGGAAGATTATCGACATGGAGCGTTCCTCGTTGTGGAACCGGTCGCGACGGTCTCCGCGCAGACAGTGGAGACCCTGCTGAACGACGAGACGGTCGTTCACGCGGCTCCCGATTACATCATGTCGATCCCGTCCAAGGAAGAAGTGGCGACGATTCAAGAGACCGAAAATTCCGCCACGCCCACCGATCCGTTATACGGAAAGCTGTGGGGCATGAAGAATATTAATGCCAACAAGGTCTGGCAGATTCATCGAGAGGCACCGTCGGTGATCGTTGCTGTGATTGATACGGGAGTGGATTACAACCATCCCGATCTCAAGGATAATATGTGGACTAGAAATGGTCGTCACGGATTCGATTTCTTTGACGACGATGATCAGCCGCTCGACGAACAAAACCACGGCTCTCACGTTGCGGGGACGATCGCGGCGGTCGGCAACAACAATGTCGGCGTGGTGGGCGTCTGCTGGAAAGCGCAGATCATGGCGATGCGTTTTCTCGGTCCCGACGGCTCCGGTGTCACGTCCGATGCGGTGAAATGCATCGACTGGGCTGTGGCCAACGGGGCGCATGTGTTGTGCAACAGTTGGGCTGGGCCCGACTCGTCGGTCGAACTGCAAGCTGCCATCGCCCGCGCCGAACAAAAGGGCGTCCTGTTTGTCGCTGCGGCGGGGAACACCGTCGGCAACGGCAATAACAACGATACCTCTCCGTATTATCCGGCGGCGTTGCCGAATCCCAATATTATTGCTGTCGGTGCCATTGATGTGAACGATGCTCGCGGATCATTTTCGCATTATGGAAGAAAGACGGTCGATATTGGTGCCCCGGGCGTCGGGATTGTGAGTACGGTTCTGAACAATCAATATGCCCAGTTCGATGGCACATCGATGGCGGCACCGCATGTGGCCGGAGCGGCGGCGCTGGTCTGGGCGAAAACCTTCGCCACGCCCACGCAGTCTCCGGCACAGATGACGACAGTCCGTGACTTGATCTGTCAGAACGCGCGGCCCATACCAGCGCTGGCTAATTTCTGGGGGCATGCCGCCCCAGCGCGCGTTCCCGGGGGTGTATTGGATCTTTCCTTCTTGCTGGGGTCATCGCCGGGGCAAACGCCCTCCACACCAGTGACACCAGTCGTCCGGCGGTTTATCGAACGGCGGGCCGTTGTGGACCCGACTAAGCTTCGTTAATCTCGCGCTTCAGGGAAGCCGTTTCAGGTTGGAGTGCGACATGTCTTGCATGGCCCCGTGGTTACTGCTCGTGTTGGGGATTTCGGCCGGTGCCGCCGAGCCCGAAGTCAAACCCGCGGAAACTGCGGTGCGTGTCGACTGTATCGGCAAGCTCAGGCATGGAATCCTGGCGGCTGGCGGAGAAACAACCGGAACAACCATTACGTTCAATGGAATCGAGTGGGAACTCAGACTCAAAGACGAAGCCAGTCGCGAGTTTGCCAAAACGCACCAGAAGCAGACGGTGAGCGTGACCGGGACGCTGCGCCGATTTGTCGGCATGGCGCGCCCCGTCCGATGGATTGTGGAAGCAGAAACTCTGGCGGTGCCGGATGAGAAAGCGTCAGACAAGACGACTGTGACGGTCACGGGACCACTCAAATCGACTGAAAGTGAAGCTTCTCCCTTCACGATTGATGCCGGCGGACATCGCTGGCCGTTGCTGTTCCGCAATGACCCGAACTCGCAAACCAACGCGAAAGCCTTGGTCGGATTAACCATGACGGCTCGCGGCGCGGTGGAACTCGTCAACCCGGCCGACAAAAGCGGTCCGGCAATCGTTGTCGATACCCTCAAGGCGACAAAGCCCAAGCCGTAGCCCCGCATCGAGGACAAAGATCGGTCACGGCGCGACCCAAAGCGCGATGCGACCGATCGCGCAGTCGTCGTATTGTGGCTTCGTTGGTGACAACGGTCGTTGGCGCAGTGCCCAGGTGTTCGTGCCCGCTCGCCATGTTTCACTGGGCACCTTCAGCCAGAGGCGTTGTGGTTTGTTCGGCGGGGTACGAATCGAAACGAATCGATTCAAATCGGTGATTGTCCGGTCATTGACCACCAATTCCGTACGCAAGCCTCCACCGCGCAGGGTCTCCAAAAACGGCTGTGTAGGAAGCGTGTCCGGCCCGCTGGGTTCGAGTTCGGCGACATCGAGCACGAACCATGTCGAACCGGTCGGACAGGTCTCGAAACTCACGGTGCCGTCCAGTTCGGTGCCGATTGGAACGGCCGGGGTGAGATCGTCGCGAATTTCGTCGCCGAGATGGGCTCGATCCGGCTTCAGCCAGCGGAACTCGCCCCAGCCCAAGGGGTCAACAATCGCACCGGGCGGGATGGTTCCTCCCATTTCGCCCAGCCACGGATGCCGGATCGTATGGTCGGTGAAACGAATGCCGCGGAGAGTCTCGGTCAAAGGCGGGGTGAGAGCGGGTGGGGGCAGGCGAACATTGAAACTCCATCCTTTTACCGGTGCAAGATAATGCGGTGGCAATGGCCGCCGGGTGAAGTCGAGCCGTTGGATGTCACTCCAGCCGCCGGTCCAATCGCCTTGTGGACTCCGTAATGCCACACCGCCCGAAATTGCTGGAGTCGCAAACTGACCGAAGAGCTGGTCGCCCGTGTTGAGGGTCACGACATCCTGGTCGTCAGAATCAGGAGTGTGTGTGTGACGTGAATCGTCAGTGCGATCGAATTCGCGGAGAATCACGTCGTCAATCGCGAACTCGGCAGTTTCATTCCGATCCTCTTCACGAAGTTCGAGGCGATGAAAGGCCGTCACACCGGTCTTAAACACGGAATGCACAGCATTCGCCACGCGGACTTCACATCGCTCGCCACCCCATTCGATGACGATCTGTTTCCAGTCGTGGTCGGGCTTCAAGGGTTGAGAGTAAGTGAGTTGCCAGCCGGGAGCCCCGATTACCCGCAATGTTCCATCACTCTGAATCCAGAGCGTCGAGATGACGATGTTGTCCTGTTCTGCGAACCACAGATTCACAACGCAACCCTTGTGGACTTCGCCGGGGACGAGAACCCGTTGCCAGAATGAAAGTTCGCCCGATGCGATCGGTGCGACGACCTCGCGTGTCCAGGCGGGATCCCGTCGCGATAACCAGGTCCGACGACCGGTCAGAGCGGGATCTGCGGCCGGATCATCCGCACGCAAGTTCTCGAACGATTCGTCCCAGTGATCAATCACTCCGGGGGGATTGGCGAGCGAACAGATGGCGGCGAGCGGCAAATGGCAGCGCGTACGGCCATGCCAGCGGAAGTCGATGCCGCGTTCATCGAGTCCCAGAAACTCAACAGCCAGTTTTTCACCGGTGACGAGTTCCAATTGCCGCAGGGGTCGAACGATCCGCACGGGGGGCGAATCGGCTCCGGACGCGGAGCCCGCCAGTCCCACAATACTCAGCACGATCAAGCGGCGAAACATCACAAACCGCGGGACCATGCACGAGACCGATGGCAGAAGGATTCATTCACGCCACGGGCGGAGACGCGGATTCGGTTCCCGTCACGGCGGGGCTTTCTGGAGCGTCGGACTGGAACGATTGGATCACCAGCATGATCGCCCCGACGACCAGATACGTATCGGCGAAGTTGAAAATCGCCCAGTCAAACACACCGAAAAATTTGAAGTACAGAAAGTCGCGAACGGCGTAGACCGGCTGACCATTGTGCATCCAGCCATGCATCCCGAGACGGTCGAACAGATTCCCCAACGCCCCGGCGGTGACCAATCCCAGCGCGAACGTTAACCACGCGCTGCGGGCATAGCCGGCAATGAACAGGAAGTAGACGATTCCCAGCACCGCGACGATGCTCAGTCCGGCAAAGACGGGTGCCCCCCCCTGGCCGAAACCCCACAACGCACCCTCGTTGAAGTTCGTGTGCAGCGTGAACTCCACAATCGTACCGGCACCCCACGTCCATTCCGCGCGGCCAGGGCAGCCGAACCAACTGAAGACGATGTGTTTCGAGTACAAATCCCAGACGAGACCGAAAACCGCCAGACAGCCGTAAAGGGCATAGCGATTCAGCGGGAGCGGGACTGCACGGGCGACGTGCGCCGTCGGACCAGGAGATACCGTTGATGTGGGGAGACCCACCGTCGGGGTCACCGCCAATGCGCTTCGCGCTTCCGTTCGCATTCGACGCAATTCCTGGCGTAGGGGATGACTTTCAGTCGTGCCTTGGGAATCATCGCTTTGGCGGGAGCAAGGCCGGCTTCCAGGCAGGCTTCGCACACGCCGTACGTGCCGCGATGAATTCGTTGGATCGCTTCGTCGACTTCTTCGAGCAGTTCCTGTTCGTTCTCGACCCGGCGGAGGGCGAAGTCCTGTTCGTAGTTTTCGGTTCCCAGTTCGGCCAAGTGTGTGGGCGACTTTGACTCGGAGCCATCGCCGTTGCGGTCGAGAGCCTCGTTCGTCATCTGTTCCACATCGCCCCGGACGCGGGCACGCAGCACCCTGAGGATCTTTTGAAACTCCTCAAGTTCCAGTTTCTTGAGCATGGACGCGGCAGCCTTCTACAGGTGGGCCAACTAAGGGGATGCTGGAGCGAGGCAGGAACCTTCAATTATGATTTGTCAAGTGATCCGGGTCAAGCCCGTCCTAAGATTGGGATTGACAAGGGGTTACAAAGCTGAAACGGAATTACAGTGCCGGTTGTTGGGTGTGGAGGAACCAGCGGTCGAGCAACACGCGGCGGTGGAACCAGCGGGTTTTCATCAATTGCGAAGCCGCCCATTGCCGGAGCGGTGCGATCCAATGCCCCGTTCGGGTGGCCGGTCGCGACCCGTGGCCAAATCGCGAGATACACTGCTCTTCCAGTCGCTGGGCGAGCGGTTGATTGTAGTCGCCGCGGGCCGTGGCGATGACCTCTGCAGCCAGCCAACCCGATTCGATCGCCGGTCGAATCCCTTCACCCGATTGCGGGTAGGCGAGCCCCCAGGCATCACCGATCAGCAATACCCGCGGCGGCAGCTTCAAAGAAGGGGCGTGTCGACGCAAATGGTAGGCGTGTCCTTTGAATGCCTGTGGAATCTCGACTGTCAAGCGGCTGCGCTGGCGAAGGTCGGTTAGGAACGCTTCCAACTGCGTGGCGAGATTCCGTTCCCCTTCCCGACCGAGTCCAATGTTCAAGTAATCGCCCTTGCGGACAATCCAACCGTATCCGGCCAGATCGGGGCAGAAGTAGAGTTCGGGACAGGTTCCGGAAACGGGACAGTTCGCCCGTTGATGTTCGGGAAGCAAAAACTCGACTTCCTGTGCGAGGACAACAGGATCATCACCCGTTTCCGGCCGGGGTGACAACTGGCGGGCGACGGGACAGAAATGACCTCCCGCGCCGATCACCAACTGGGCGTGATACCGCCCATTGACCACCCAACCCTCAGCGTCGGCTTCCATTGACTGAAAGGCTTCGCCGAGTTGTAACCTCGCACCGCAACGGTTCAGCAGATACGCGTCGAACTCACAGCGACGAATGCCGAAACTGACCGGTGAACCATAGTCCGTCAACGTCGGCGGGCGGCCGATCATGCCGGTTTTGAACTGCGTGAACGGTTGCCACACGCGCGAAGTGGCGTAGTCGACGGGATCAAGTTGCAGCGATTGCACGATTGCCGGCGTGATCCATCCCGCGCACACTTTGTCCCGCGGGAAGACGGCTTTATCGAGCACGATCACATCCACACCGGCGTCACGCAACCGGCGGGCACACGTCGACCCGGCCGGGCCGCCTCCCACAATCAAGACCGAGCAGGTTTCCATGATGAGGCTCCTGCGAAGGACTCCGGCATTGGATCAGTGAATGGTTGGGCTTCCTGTCGGCGATAAATGTCGTCGCGCGTCCATGGCACGGCGTTGTTGTTCGCGCGACTGAAGACCACCTGAAACAACTGCAGATGTCCGGACACAAACGCCGCGATCGAAGCGGCCAAATAAAACCGCCACATGCGGACAAACTTCGCATCGAACATCGCTTCAATCTGCGGGGCCGCCGCTTCGTACCGTTCGAGCCAATGCCGCAGAGTTTGTGCGTAATGCAAACGCAGGTTTTCCACGTCCAGTATCGAAAAACAACAGGGTTCGAAGATATCCATCATTTGCCGCAGGCTCGGGGGCTCGGCACCGGGAAAGATACGCTGTTCGGTCCAACTGTCGAGTCGTCTGGCGGCATTCCGGCCGATGGTGTGAATCAGCCCGCGGCCGGATTCACTCAACACACGATCAATGGTCTTACTCAGGTTCGCGAACTGATCGACACCCACATGCTCGAGCATCCCCACCGACACAAAGGCGTCGTACTTCCCGGTGATGTTGCGATAATCGTCTTCCACGAATTCGACGCGATCGGTCAGGCCTTCCTGCCGCGCACGCTGCCGCGCGAAGGACAGTTGTTCTTTGGAAAGATTGTAAGCGCGGACCCTGGCACCGTAGTGCTGCGCCATATGCAGCGCCAGTCCACCCCAGCCGCAGCCGGCTTCCGCAACGACATCGCCCTGTTGCAGACGGAGCTTGCGACAAACATGATCGAACTTCGCCGCTTGGGCTTGTTCGAGACTCATTTCAGGATGTTCGTAATAAGCGCAGGTGTACGCCATCCGCTCGTCGAGCCACAGGCGATAGAACTCATTGCCGAGATCGTAATGGTGATAAACGCTGTCTCGTGACTCGCCAAAACTGTGACCGCGTTGGGCGACAAACCAATCGCGCCACGATCGTTTTCGTTGATGCGGCATGGCACTGAAAATAGCGGTCAAGACGGCCGGGAGATCGCCTTCGATCACGATGCGGCCGTCACTGAATCGATCGCCCAAAGCCAGCGACGGATCCCAGATCAACCCCGCCATCACGCCGGGGTCGCGAAAGACGACACGGCCGACGGCGGACTCCGCTGCCGCTCCCAGACGGGTTCCGTCCCACAACTCCAATTGCACAGACGGTCGACCGGCTCGTTCCCACAATCCTTGCAAGCAATGCCGTTCCCAGCCAAACGCCTTCCGCAACGCCATGATGTGAGTCTCCGTCGAAACGATATCGAATGAACATCGATCCGGTGACGCCAGTCCGACAGACTCCGTCTGCGAGTGACCTTTCAGTATATCGCAAAACCCCGCGGATACATCTATTCTGCAGAGAACATCGCCATGACGGGATGTCTAAAATTCGCGGGGATGTCGCTCAGGGAACGCTTGCATCGTCAATGACGTGTCGCTGAAATGATGGCGTGTTTCGCGGTTTCCACTCGTGAAATCGCCTGCACTGTCGACATCGTTCGCTGCTTCCGATGACGGTTTCTGCTTTGCCTTTCAAAAGGAACATTGCCGTGTTCTCGTGCGCTCTCACACGAACATTCTGGACCGCGGGATTGGTTCTGTGCCTGACGACGGTTCTTGCGGCTCAGGACATGCGGACGTGGTCCGATGCCTCGGGCAAGTTCAAGATCAAAGCCAAATTTGTCAGTGAGGACGCCGGTACCGTCACGCTGGAAACGGATGACGGGAAAGAGCTCGAGATCGAGGTGAAAAAACTCAGTTCCGCCGATCAGAAAGTAATCGCCGACCTCAAAAAGGAGATGAGCAATAATCCGTTCAAAGCGAAGGACGGCGATCCCTTCAAACCAAAGGGGACGGGAACATCGAAATCGACGCCGAAGAAAACAACAACGAAAGACGAATCCGCTACCGAGCTCCGGGTGGTGAAGGTCGACTGGTCGGAAGCCGAACTCATTCCGCTCGGGGCCTCGAGTGACGAATGGAAACTCGAAGTGCTGCCGTCCGGTGAGGAAACTCAATTCAAGAGCCGCATGAAAACCGTTGCGTTGCCCCCCAAAACGAACTTCTTCGAAGGGGTCAAAGGTCTCGCGATCAACCCCGTGGCCAAGAAGGCGGTAGTGGGTTATGTCCTGGGCGAACCCAAGCCGCAGGGAACGACACGGGTGGTGATTTGCGACCTCGAAACGGGCAAAGCCGGAACGGTCGCCACAGCGCAAGGGCAAATGACACCGATCGCCCTGCACGACGACGGCAAGCAGATTCTGATGCGCCGTGAAGAATGGGGCATGGGCAATCTCGACCGTCTCGAAGTCTGGACGCTGAAGGGTTCCAAGGTCGCCAAGCAAGTTGAAATCGTGCCGTTCGCTGAATCCAATGGTGGCGAAAAAGACGTGATGTGGGCGGAATTCATCGATGAAGAGACGCTGGCGTTTTCGAGTCGTAATGGCCGCGTGGCGCTGTGGAAATTCCCAGAGATGACGCCGATCTGCTACTTTGAAACCGTGAACGGCGCGGTACCAGCTCTCAGTCCCGATCGCAAGTACATCGCTTTCAGCAATGGCGAACAGATGGGTTTGTTCGATGTTGCCAAGCACGAAGTTGCGTTGCAACGACCGGCTCCGTCGAAGTTGCAATGGCCCTACATGGCCTTCAGTCCGTCCGGCAAGCGCATCGGTTGTGTGGCTTTCGACAAAGTGTTGTGCTGGGAGACGGAAACAGGCGAACTGATTAACGAAATTCCCGCGAATGGTGCCCACTTTCACGGGCAGATCGATTATCCCCACGACAGCTTCCTGCTGGCCGGCGGCAAGACGCTGGTCGATATCGACAATCAACTAAAATTGTGGCACTACGATGGTGCCGAGCAACTGCACACGGCCGGGGGGTGGACCTTCATGGCGACGACGGATGGTTCCAAGCCCGGCGCGTTGATCGCCGCGCAATTGCCGCATCCGGCCGCGCTCGATATCCAGAAAAAGGTGCTGACCGATCCGAGCCTCTTCGTCTTCAAAGCGGGGATGAAGGTGAAGCTCGATGTTAACGGCATCACCGATCCCGCTGCGCGAGACAAGGTCACGCAGTCGCTCACCAAGAAACTGAAGGACATGGATTGCACGATCAGCAGGGCAATCGCATGTTAGACCTCGGAAAAGGCGGTCCAAATCTGTTCGAGGACTTGCTCGTCCCAGCCGGCGCGGAGTCGTTTGCCGCGGATGTTGTCTTTGACCGTGGTGTCGCGCTGTAAAATG
>JAKFWC010000009.1 GCA_021732975.1 Planctomycetaceae bacterium
ACAAGCCGGTCCCGTCCCCATCCCCATGCTCCTTCGTCAACCACTCCGGAAAATTCCGCGACCCTTGACGAAGGCCATCCCCACGCAATCATTGGACCAATTCGCAATCACGACATGCGATTGCCCTGGCTCCCCCTGAGAGCGGGGATTGAATCATAATCCCCGCTGTCGATAAGATCACGGCGAACGGCATCCGGCTGCTAATCACTCAGACGGTGTGCCATCAAGTCTCTTCCCGTGCGCTTGGGAGACATTAACCATGTGGGATTGCTTCGGACCGCTGCGGAAAATGCGCGGCTTGGTGTCACGACGTGATGTGCTTCGCGTCGGTGCTCTGGGAGTCGCGGGTCTCACGTTGGCGGACGTGCTGCGGCAGCGCGCGAAGGCGGGGACTACAGCGGCGCGTGGCAAGTCTGTGATCATGATCTGGATGCGCGGCGGGCCATCGCACATCGATAGCTTCGACATGAAGCCGCATGCTCCGGCGGAAGTGCGCGGCGAGTTCCAGCCGATTCGCACCAATGTCCCCGGTATCGAGATCTGCGAGCACCTGCCGCTCCTTGCAAGTGGTATGGACAAACTGGCGATCGTCCGCGGCATCAAGTCGAATGATCTCGGCGATCACACGCCACACTACATTCTCACCGGTTCGCCCGATCGCGGGAAACGGCCGGCGTTTGGCGGTGTGGTGAGTCATTTGCAGCCGCGGACCGATGGTCTGCCGCCGTATGTCAGCCTGATGTATGACCCGCCGAAGCTGTATGACAACGAAGGCCCGGTCTACCTCGGCCCGGCTCATCGACCGTTCGTTCCCCGGGCCGAAGGATTGGAAAACCTCAGTCTTGTCAAAGGGATGACGCTGGAACGGTTGCGCGAGCGGCGCGAGTTGTTGCGGACGTTCGATGCCTTTGGTCGAGCAGCCGAGCATGCATCAATGGCGGGCATCGACGCATTCACGCAACGGGCGCTGGAAATCGTCACATCACCACGAGCCCGTGATGCTTTCGATCTGAAACGAGAGTCGGCCGAGACGCACGCCCGTTACGGTAAATACTGCGAGAATTTTCTGATCGCCCGGCGACTCGTCGAGGCGAGTATTCCGGTCGTCACGTTGAAGGTCGGCGACTGGGACACGCACGAGAAGAACTTCATCGACATGCGCGACCAGTTGCCGAAACTCGACCGCGGTTTCCATGCGCTGCTGACCGATCTGCATGAGCGGGGGTTGGAGAAAGATGTGGCGGTCGTTCTCTGGGGCGAATTCGGCCGCGCGCCGCGCATCTCCCGCGGCGACGGTCGCGATCACTGGCCCGAAGCCGGCGCCGCGGTGCTGGCCGGCGGCGGCTTTCGTGTGGGGCAAGTCATCGGCGAAACCGACGCCCACGGCGGCCAGTCCAAGGGACGACCTTATACGCCCGGTAACATCATGGCGAATCTTTACCGCCATCTTGGAATCGATCCCGCGACGACGATTCTCGATCACAACCAGCGACCGATGTCCGTGCTGGATGATCGAGAGATTGTGCGCGAATTGGTTTGAGAGGCCTGTTCAGCAAACCAGCGGATAGCCCAAGCATCGCTTGCCTTTAGAGGTCTGAGTTACGAGAGGGGTTGCGTCGTCCGTTCTGACACGTGGACCCTCGTATGGATCCAGACGCACAGAGCCGCGTCGGTGTGATCCGCCGTGTGTGACACTTCTGCGCGGATCGGTCTGTCGCAAGTATGAATGCTGACGGCGTCAACATGTCGCGACAATGTTGACGGTGGCAACATTGCTTCTGAACCAAAGTCCGACGCCCAAGAAAGGCCTGCATCATGACCACGTCCACAACCGCTGCGCCGACCGGTTCCTGGTCCCTCAGTCGGCGAAGTGCGGGCCAGCTCGCATTCCTGGCGGTCTTCGGGTTGGTTGCTCTGAGAGCCGTCTGCGAACGGGCGATGATGGCCGAATTTGGATCGGATCCACAGATGGCCATCTGGATGATGTTCATGGTGGTGAAACTCGCGCTGTGGGGACTCGGCGGCAGCCTTCTGGCAGGATTGGTAATGTTCCTCTGGAACCGTCGTTGGGGACGGCGGATCGCCGTGATGCTTCTGTTGGGATGGGCGGTGGCCATCGGCATGGCGAGCTGGAACTACCAGCGCGGCAGCCGTGCCCTCGCCGATGCGCGCGACCCCTCCACTTCCCCTGAACGGCTGCAGGAGTTACTGGATTTCCCAGGCATTCAAGCCGGCTACGAGTTGGACAACCGGCTCGCGGTCCACCCGCATGCGACACCCGAACTCCTGCGGAAACTCTACAACCGCCGTCAGCAGGGAACGCTCATGGTTCTGGCCAGAAACTCCCGCACCCCCGTCGATATCCTGCAGAAACTGGCTGAAAACGACGTGCAGGATCAATGGATCCGGAAGAATCTCCTGCAGAATCCCGCTCTGCCGCCAGAGCTTCGGGAAAAGATCGATGAGGCCGTGCCATCGGCAACCCATCCCGAGAACCAGGGTTGATCGTGCCGCAGAGGGATTGTTTTACCGTTCCAAGGGTGACCCCGGTTGGCCTTCGGATGCCTACGGGGCCACCCGCCAAGTCGACATCGGGTTTATCACTTGCCTTCCGTTGTGTGATAAGATGGGGCAACAGGAGACCGCCAATGTCGGAAGCCGTGCAGAGTCCCATTGGGTGGGAAAGGGCGCTGATGGCCGCGGAAAAGGTGAAAGAGCGCCTGCGCCGGGCCGTTCGGGCGCTGGAAGCCGTCGGAGTACCGTATGCGGTGGCGGGAGGTCATGCCGTCGCCGAATGGGTCGGCCGCGTGGATGAAGAGGCGGTCCGCACCACGCGCGATGTCGATCTGCTGGTGCGGCGGACCGACTTTCCCGCCGTGCGCGCGGCATTGGAGTCCGCCGGGTTTGTCCACCACCATGTGCTCGATGTGGACACTTTCATCGACGGCCCCGAAGGCAAACCCAACGCCGGGATACACATCCTCTATGCGGGAGAGAAAGTCCGCGCGCACGAGCCATACCCATCACCCGAACTCCACGAATCGGAACGCGCGGCGGAATTCCAGGTGACGACCTTGACCGCGTTGGTGCAAATGAAGCTGATGGCTTGGTGCAACATAGACCGAACGCATCTCCGCGATCTTCTCGACGTGGGCCTGATCGACACCACCTGGCCCGCGCGCTATCCCGCCCCGCTCGACGAACGACTCCAGCAATTGCTCGACGATCCGCAGGGATAGCCCCAACGAGTGTCGCCTTCGGTAGGGTGGGCTGTGCCCACCAAAATGTCGATGCCAGTCTGCAATTCAAGATTGGTGGGCACAGCCCACCCTACAAAACTTGATGTCGCAGACAATCTTTTATTCATGATTTAGGGGCACAGCCCACACTGCACACCGTTCAATTCGGCGCATTACGAGTGATTTACACAATGCCAAGTTGACACAGGGTCATCCACGCTGCCAGACTCGCCAAACCGGGTTCTGCAGGTAAAGGTAGATAATGGCAAAGAAGTCAACGGCGTCCGTGCGAAAGTCCACGCGAAGTACGAGCCAACATTCCGGTCAGCCTGCGCCTTGGACGTTCCCCAAGAACTCTCTTGAGGATGCAATCCGAATCCCAAAAGCTATTGAGGACAAAAACGGCGGACATCCAATGAAAGCGGACATGCTTTGCAGGGCAGTTGGCTTTCACAAACCATCTGACTGGCGGTTCAAAGACCTCCTCCGCTCTGCAAACATGTACGGCCTTGTCAATGGAACTGGCGCAACAGCTACGGTCTCGATTGAACCAATCGGACAAGACGTTGTTGCACCCGGGGATCCCACACAGAGACAAAACGCCCTCCTTCGGGCCTTCAGAAGTGTCGAAGACTTTCGCAAGGTCGACGACCACTATGGTAAGAAGCGCATTCCAGAGGACGAGTATTTTCTCAACAGTCTCGTACGGGAATTCTCGATTCCCCGAGACAGAGCGAATGCATTTGCAGATGTCTTTCGAACAAACTTGTCCTTCCTGCGCACCTTCAATGTTCAAACCGAAACTGTCGTAGATTCAAACAGTTCACGACCCTTAGCCCATATTGACTCAACTCAGCCCACGACGGCCAAGGAAAATCGCGTTCGAGAGTTCCTTGATACTTGCTTTGTAATGATGCCGTTCGGCGGATGGTTTGATCGTTACTATCAAGAGATTTATGTCCCGGCAATAAAAGAAGCGGGCCTGGAACCTATACGCGCCGATGAACTGTTTTCGACCGGTAGCGTAATGGAGCAGATATGGGACCAAATCAGCAACGCAAAGGTGTTAATTGCTGATCTAACAGACAAGAACCCGAACGTGTTCTATGAACTTGGTCTTTCTCACGCCGCAAGAAAACCTGTCGTTTTCACCGCTGCCCGAGTTGACGATGTGCCGTTCGATTTACGCCACCTACGAGTCATCGTGTACGAGGTTCGGGAGCCCGAGTGGGCGCCAAAGCTAAGAAAATCGGTCACGGAGTATTTAAGAACGACGTTAAAAGACCCCGCTAAGTCTATCCCTCATCCATTCAGACATTTTGCTGATCCTGACGACGATCGTGAATTGGCAAATGGAAATCAAGACGATTGGGATGACCGATAGGTCACCATCATTTCGTGGTCTTGGCGAAGTAGTTAAAAAAGACTGTTAACTCAGTAGTTCGCCCAGCACTTCCCCATGCACGTTCGTCAGCCGCCGGGCAATGCCGTTGTGGTAGTAGCTGAGGCGGGTGTGGTCGATGCCGAGGAGGTGGAGGACGGTGGCGTGGAGGTCGTGCCACGGGACCGGTTTGTCGACCGATTTCCAGCCGACGTCGTCGGTGTTGCCGTAGGACAGGCCGTGCTTCAGGCCGCCGCCGGCCATCCATACCGAGAAGCCGTACATGTTGTGATCGCGGCCGGCGCCCACGGTGTTCGCTTCCGACTGCGTGAACGGCGTGCGGCCGAACTCCGTGGTGAAGAGGACCAGCGTGTCGTCGAGCAGGCCGCGTTGCCGCAGATCGTGCAGTAACGCCGCGATCGGTTGATCGATCCGCGCGGCTTCCTGCGTGTGGTTCTCGCGGACGTTTTCGTGACCATCCCAGTTGATCCGCGGCGAGCCGAACGAGCCGCCGGAGAAGAGCTGCACGAGTCGTACCCCTTTTTCGAGCAGCCGCCGGGCGAGGAGACAGCGCTTGCCAAAGTCGGCGGTCGGTTCGTCATTCACGCCGTAGGCATCCAGCGTGGCAGCGGTTTCGCCAGTGAGATCGGTAACGCCGGGGACGGAGAGCTGCATCTTCGCCGCGAGTTCGTAGCTTCGCAGTCGCGCTTCGAGATCGCTTTCCGGTCGCGTGAGCCGATGTTTTTCATTCAGTGCGGCGACAAACTCGCGCGTGGCCCGATCGCGCTCGGCGTCGTATTCTCCCGGCGGAAAGAGATCGTCAATCGGCGATCCCTTCGTACGGAACGCGACGCCCTGATGTCGCGCCGGCAAAAAACCGTTGGTCCAGTTGATGGTGCTGCCGGCGGGCATGCCGCGCGGGTCGGGGAGGACGACATACGCCGGCAGGTCGTCGGCTTCGCAGCCCATGCCATAGGAAAGCCACGAGCCGAGGACGGGGTAGCCGTTGAAGCGGAAGCCGGTGTTCGCCTGGAACGTTGCCGGGGTGTGATTGGCGGAGTCCGCGACCATCGAGCGAATGACAGTCAGTTCATCGGCACACCCAGCGATATGTGGGAAGAGATCGGAAATCCACAGGCCCGATTCGCCGCGCTGCTTAAATTCCCAGTCGTTCTTGCGGAGCAGGCCGATCTTGCCGAAGAACGTCTCCGGCGTTTCGGTCCCCGGCAGCGGTTTACCGTGCAGCTTTTCGAGGGCGGGTTTGTAATCGAACGAATCGAGATGACTGAGCCCGCCGCAGAGATAGATCTGAATGACGCGTTTGCACTTTGCTGAGTGATGCGCCGCCGTCGCTTCGGCCTCGGTTGCGCAGACAAGTCCTTCGCGCTGCAACATCGCGAGCGCCGCCGTGGCACCGAGACCGCGCGCGGACCATGAGAACCAATCGCGTCGCGTGCCGGTGTGCCACGGCCGTGTCGGCCGTGCGTCGATGCCGAGCGTGTTGCCACTTCTCACGGCCGACACGGCCGTGGAACACGGAGTCGCTTCGTTCTCTTGGTGATCAATCGACATAGAGAAACTCCGAGGAATTGAGCAATCCGCGGCAGAGGGAGGACCAGCCGTGTTTCTGGGCGAAGGCGGTGCACTGCGCGATTTCGTCCGCGGTGGGAGTGCGTCCATAAGCCAGCGCGAACGCCCGACGGACGGCGTTCGCGCTGTCATTCTTCGCATCGTGTTGCAGACGTTCCGCGAACTGATCGGCGATGCGCAGGACGAAGGCGTGATTCATCAGCGACAGCGCTTGCAGCGGCGTCGTGGTCTGCGAGCGCTTCGGTGTCGTCGTCGATGGGTCAGGGCAATCGAACGTGTCGAGCAGCGGGTTGCGGCCGCCGCGGGCCCAGGCGCGGTAGATCGTGCGGCGGGACGCTTGCGGGCCGGTGGGGTCGATCGGGTCGTAGAACTGTGTCCCTTTGAAGAAGTACGAGTTGACATCGCTGTACCCTTTGCCGCCGACTTCGAGGACCAGCGTGTCGGCGACAGCAAGCATCGTGTCGCGGATCATCTCGGCATCGAGCCGCTTCGGATTCATTCGCCACAAGTAACGATTGTGGGCGTCCTGTTTGGCGGCGTCGGTTCGGTGCTGCGAGCTTTGCTGATAGGTCGCCGAGGTGACAATCAACCGGTGCATGTGTTTCAGCGAATAGTCGCTGCGAACGAATTCGGAAGCGAGCCATTCGAGCAGTTCCGGGTGACTGGGCATGCCGCCGTTGAAGCCAAAGTCGCTGGGGTTTTCGACGAGCCCGGCTCCGAAGTGATAATGCCACAGGCGGTTCACCATCACGCGGGCAAACAACGGATTGCGGCGGTCGGTGATCCAATTGGCGAGACGCTGGCGGCGATCGGTTTCCAGCGATTCCGCTGACACTTTCAAATCGGCGGTCAACCCGCGAATCGCCGCCAATCCCGCAGGGATGACCTGATCACCACGGTCGGCGACGTTGCCGCGCTTCAATACGAACGATGGTCCCGGTTGCAGCGTCGACATCACCGTGTAGATTTTCTGCTTCGCGGCTTTCTCTCTCGCGGCGAGTTCTTGCTGCGCTTTGACGATGTCCTGTCGCAACTCATCGCGCTGGCGGCGTTGGTCGTCGGTTAACCGCGCGATCATTTCTGCTTCGCTGACGAACACGCCGGAGGCCTGCGCGGATGCTGAGACTTCATCGTTGGTTAACGCGCGGTCATACAGCCGCGCGGTGGCAATCGTGCCTTTCAGCAAACGGTTCCCGCCCACGGGGGAATGACGCAGGCCGAAGACGAGGTGGGCTTTCCCCGCGGCATAGGTGATAGGGGCCGAACTGCGATAGGGCTTGCCATACGGTTGCCCGTTGCGGAACCCGGCGATGGTGCCATCGGCGTGGTAGACGATGGCAATCGTCACGAACTCTTTGTCGGCGGCTTCGTCCATCGTCCCTTGCAACGACTGCGTGCGGGTGAACCCGTTGCTGCCGGGCATCCAGCGTTGCGCTTCCTGTTCTCCGAAGACGATGGAATCGAAGACCGCACCGTCGAGCGTTTGCAGCGTGATGGCCCCGCCGCCGCGCTGAATGAGGTCGGCGAGTTTCACACGGACTTCGAGCGTCTTCGCGGTGATGTCGCGCGGCAACGGCGGCGTGGTGACATACACGCCGTCACGCACTTCGATGCCATCGGCAGTCCGTTTGCCGTCGCCTTTCCATTCACCATGCAGGGTACCGAAGTGGTCGCGCAGGTCTTTGGTGAAATCCCACGCGGCAATGGGGGCCGGGGCGGCCACCGCGCCGGTGATGCCATTCGCCTTGTCACGCAGGACGGCTTGCCGCGCGGGGTCTTCGATGTCCCGCAGCGCGCGTGTGACTTGCTCGAAGCGGGCTTTCGCCGTTTGCACCAGTCGGGCGTTTTCCGCGGTGGTGATCTCGCGCTCGCCGTGATTCACTCCGGCCAGCGCGGCGACGAACTGGTAATACTCGCGGGCGGAAATCGGGTCGAACTTGTGATCGTGGCAGCGGGCACAGTTCACGGTGAGGCCGAGGAATGTCTGACCGATAGTGCCGATAACATCTTCGAGTTCGTCCTGACGCATCACCTGTCGCATGCGGTCGACGACGGGGACGACCGTGTCGTGCGGACCGGCGACAAGAAAACCAAGCGCGCGGGACGATTCAAATTCATCGTCGGTCAGCGAATCTCCCGCGAGCTGCCAGCGGACGAATTCGTCGTAGCCCAGGTCTTTGTTGAGGGCCTGAATCACCCAGTCGCGATAGTGCCAGGCATCGGGACGGGGCAGGTCGCGTTCGTAACCGTTGCTCTCGCCGAAGCGAACGATATCGAGCCAGTGCCGGGCCCAGCGTTCGCCATATAGTGGCGAGGCGAGCAACCGGTCGATTAACCGTTCGGCGGCGTTCGGCGCGGGGTCGTTGACGAACGTTTCAACTTCTTCCGGCGATGGCGGCAACCCAAGTAAATCGAACGTGACACGACGAATCCATACGGCGCGCGCGGCGGGTGGCGAAGACTCCAACCCCACCACTTGCTGTTTCGCGGATAGAAACGCATCGACCGGATGATTCACTCCCGCAACAACCGGCGGTCGCAGTTCCCTCGCCAACGGTTGCAACGACCACCAGTCATACCCGGCCCGTTCCGCAGACGTGTATTTCAGTGGATCAATCGGCGTATCGGACCAGTTTGCACCAGCCGTAAGCCACGCTTGTACCAGCGATTTTTCTTCGACAGAGAGCGGATGTTTCGGCGGCATCTCATCCGCGGTGATCCGTTCCCACAACCCGCTCCTGGTGAGATCGTCAACCGAAAGAGCCGGGCCAGAATCCCCGCCGCGGAGAGCATTCGCGCGGGTGGTCAGATCGAGTCCACCCTTGACTCCATCGCCAGCGTGACACGACAGACACCGCCGTGCAAGCAGCGGGGCGATCTCTCGATCAAAGTCCGGCGGCGCAGCGATTGTCGCTGCCAGAAACATCCAGGCCATCGCGGTCACAGCACACCTCACTCGAATGCGCAGAGTGGTTCAGTGTGTAGGCTAGTCTGTTGCGCGACGCGGGGCAATTACAACCGCGAAGGTTGAGGGTTAATGGTCGAAGGTTGAGAGTAAGAAATGAGAATTTCCTCCGCTTGCCGCTTCGCAGAATCTCAAGACAATCCTACTTCCATTCTGATAAAGTTTGCTGACCACTCACGGTTCGCCAACGAACGGACCAACATGCCACTGCAATACCTTGATGTCCGTGGTTATCGCTCCTTGCGGAATGTCCGATTACCGCTACGACAGTTAACCGTGATCACCGGGCCAAACGGTTCGGGAAAATCGAATCTCTATCGGGCGCTGTGGTTGATCTCGCAGATCGCCGAGGGTGACTTTGGCCGGGCGATGTGCCGGGAAGGGGGCTTGGTCTCCGCGATGTGGGCCGGGCCGCGGACCAGTCTGAAGAAGCCATTGCGGATGACGTTGGGGTTCGCCACCGATGACCTGAGTTTTGAATTGAGCTGCGGTTATCCGGTACCAAATGGAACGATGTTCGGCTACGACCCGCAGATTAAAGAAGAAGCCGTCTGGATGGGTCGCCATCGCAAGCCGACGACGACGTTACTGCATCGGGAAGGTGGCATCACCACAATTCGCGACGAATCAGGCCGGCGGATTGAATATCCGCTCATGCTCGACGACAACGAGTCAGTCCTCGCCCAACTCCGCGAACCACATCGCTTTCCCGAATTGTTCGCACTGCGGGAAGAAGTCCGTCACTGGCGGTTCTATCACACCTTTCGTACGGATGAGGAATCGCCTTTGCGCAGTCCGCGGGTGAGTGTTCGCACACCGGTCCTGAGTCACGACGGGAGCGATCTGGCCGCCGCGCTCCAGACGATTCTTGAAAGTGGCCGTGGCGAAGGTCAGACATTGATGGCAGCGGTCACAGCGGCGTTGCCCGGTCGGACATTGTCGATTCTAGCGAATGCAAGCGAACCGTGGCAGAAGTCGCCGCGATGTTCTGAGCTTTCGGTCGCACTGGAAACGGAAGGTTGCGACCGACCACTGTATGCCCGCGAGTTATCCGATGGCACGCTGAAGTTTTTGTGCCTGGCGGCAGCGCTCCTCAGCCCGCGGCCGCCGTCGCTGATCGCCCTGAATGAACCCGAAGCGAGCCTGCATCCCGATCTGCTCGTGCCGCTCGCCCATTTGATTGTCGATGCCACCCGCTATTCGCAAGTCTGGGTGACCACGCATTCGCAACCATTAGCAGAGCACATCCGCGGTGCCTCTGGTGTCCAACCCATCGCGCTGCAGCTTATCAATGGGGAAACGGTCGTCGAGTGTGATGAGCCGGAGTAGGGTGGCATTGGTTCGATAACAGCACTTGTTCGGTTATTAACGGCCGCAATTCTGCCCGGCTACGTTCTCATCGTTACAGACCGCAAAGTCATTGAGTCCGCAATGTTTCACAGGCTTATCAGTGTTTCGTAACCTTTACAGTCCAACTTAGTGAAGTATGGCGGTCATAATCGTGGGAGACGGAGCGTTGACCCCCGACGCTGGCGAAGGATGGCCGGAATTCCCCTTTCCCGAATGGATGAAATGATGCTGATGAAGGAACACGAAGCGGAAGTGCCTGCGACCATGAGCCGTCGAATTCACAACCGCCGGATTGGCTCGGACCGCCGCAAGGTGCCCGCCGCCAAGTCCGAGACCCCATTCCAGGGCGAAGAGCGTCGCACGACGCCTCGCCGTAAAGTGGAACGGCGGCGGATGATCGACCCGACGACCTGTGAGCGGGACTATTCGCTCGACGAAGTCGAATTCATGAAGGCGATGGACGACTACAAGCGCAAATCGGGCCGGATGTTTCCGACCTGGAGCGAAGTGCTCGAAGTCGTGCGGAGCCTCGGCTACACGAAACCGGAACCAGCGGCCATTCCCGCCATGGAACCGACCGCGAACTAATATTCACGGTTCTCCGCACACCAACGGAGACCGTTATTATCCCGTGAAGTGAGCCGTCACGGTGATGGACCCACCAAGCCCAGGGACGCCACGCCCTGGGCTTTTTCATTTAGCCCCCCCGTTGTCTCAACGTTTTGCATGGGGCCACGTAAGTTCAATCAACTCGTAACATCCTTTTGTTTACGACGTTGAGTGCTGCCATGCAATTGGTTGTGTCTGCAACGGGGGGATTTTGTGCGTCTCAAGGAACCACCGGTTGCGGACAACCGGGGGCTAAGTGGGAAGGCCATCACGCGCCGCGGCCGATCACCATGATGGTGATGTCGTCGTTCTGGTCGCGGCCGTTGGCGTGTTTGCGGACATCGGCCAGAATTGTTTTGCCGAGCTCCTCCGCTTTGCCGGCAACACTGGTGTGGACGAGTTCCCGCAGGCGTTCCATGCCGTAGAGATCGCTGTTCGGGTTCATCGCCTCGCTGACGCCATCGGTGTAGAGGACGACGGTTTCGCCCGGTTCAATCCGCCGTTTGACGACATCGTACGGGAAGCCTTCCATCACGCCGAGCGGAAGGCCGACCTCGGCTTCGCCGATTTCCTCAATCGTCCCGTCGACCATGCGGATCATGAGCGGCATGTGTCCGCAATTGACGAACTCCAGGTCGCCGGTTTCGGGATCGATAATCCCGATGATGAAGGTGACGAATCGGCCTTCGACGGCCTTGGTGCACATCTGGTCGTTGATGCGGCAGGCGGCTTGTTGCACATCAGCGATGAACTGTGTGGTGATGGTCACGACCGTCGAGAGCTTCGACATCACCAATGATGCGGGCACACCTTTGCCAGCAACATCACCAAAGGCGAAGCAGACTTTCTTCTTATCGGGCAGAAACATGCAGTCGAAATAATCGCCGCCGACGGCTTGCGCGGAGTCGTAGGACGCGAAAAACTCCCAAGGGCTCGGTTTGGGCATGACCGTGGGGAGCAGGGCGCGCTGGACATCCATCGCGATGCCCATTTCACGATCCTGCTTCTGCTTCTCCAACGCTGTGACGAGGAGCTTCGCGGATTCGTAAGACATCGCGGCTTGGCCGGCCACGGCGACGAGCAGATCGAGGTCTTCTTCCTTGAACTGATTGAACGGGTTTTGCGTATCAATACTGATTACGCCGAGCGGTTCGCCGTCGAGGCTGAGCATCGGCACGCACATCATCGAACGGATCGTCAGATTTGAGATGGATTCGCTGGCTTCAAACCGGGCATCGTTCGTTGCATCCGCAGAGAGGACGCCCGTCTTTTCGGTCATCACCTTTCGCAAAATCGTTCGGCTGACTTTGACGGTATCGTCGTCCGTGGGACGGCGATGTTTGATGGCCTTCGGGATCATCTTGCCGTCTTCGGTTTTGAAGAGGACGCATCCCCGATCGGCATGCGGGAAAACCTTGAACAACGTATCGAGAATCTTCGGCAGCAGGGCGTCCAGGTCTGTTGTTCCGGCGAGACTGCGGCTGATTTCCAGCACCGCCTTCAGCTTCGCCTCCGGCTGCACTTCCAGACGGCCGAACGCCGAACTTTGCACTGACCGGCCGGTGATGGTGGCGGTATCGTCGTCGTCGTCCTCGCCGTCCAGACTCATGGTTTGACCGCCGAGAACTCCCAAGGGGCGCGGTGTCGACTTGCGTCCGAGTTCGGCGGCTTCAAACCGGAGCAGAATCGGTCCGAGTTTGATGCGGTCGTCGTGCTTGATCTCGGCAGGGCCTTCCAACTTTTTGCCGTTCAGAAACGTGCCGTTGCCACTGTTGAGATCTTCCAACAGGTAACGGCTGCCCTCTTTCACCACGCGGGCATGTTTCCGCGAGACCATGTTCGAGTTGATCTGCAACTGGCATTCGGGATGCCGACCGATCACGGTCTCATCGGTCGTGACGGGGTGCGGCAGATCCTGTCCGTCGAGGAGCAGATGGAGTGTGGGCATGACTTCGATTCTCAAAACGGGAAATCGCGAGAACGATACGACGATTCTATGATGCCCGTCGGCGAGTTGGTAGCAGTTCAAAATGGACATCCCAGGGAACGCATTCCCTGGGCTTCACACGCCGCCAAGGACCGTGGCGCGACCGACCCGGCCGATCCCCAGAACGTAAGCGGCGGTGCGGAGTGAGACTTTCTTTTCCTCCGCGATCTTCCACACCCGGTCAAAGCTTTCGTGCATCACCTTGTCGAGTTCCGCCCGGACCCGTTCCAGGTCCCATTTGAAGTGCTGGCGGTTCTGGACCCATTCAAAGTAACTCACGGTCACTCCACCGGCGTTCGCGAGAATATCCGGGACGACGATCACATTCTTTTGATGAAGAATCTCGTCCGCTTCGGGCGTCGTCGGATTGTTTGCCGCTTCTACGATGTATTTCGCACGGATACTGGCCGCATTCGCCGCGGTAATGACGTTCCCCAGGGCGGCAGGAATCAGCAGGTCGACATCGGCGGCGAAGAGTTGCTCGTTAGTGAGCGGATCAGTTCCTGGAAAGCCTTTTACGCCTCCCGCGGTTTTGGCATAGGCCAGCAATTGGACGATATCGAGTCCTTCCGGGTTCCACACGCCGCCGGTCATGTCGGTTAGCCCGACGACCTTCACCCCTTTTTCAGCGAGGTATTGTGCGGCGAAACTGCCGACGTTGCCGAATCCTTGCAGTACGACTCGGGCGCCCACGAACGGGCGATTGATCTTCTTGAACAACGCTTCGGCGATCGTCACCACGCCGCGACCGGTGGCTTCTTCGCGGCCTTCCGAACCGTGCAGGTCGACCGGTTTGCCAGTGACGCACGCCGGTTGAAAACCGTAGAATTTTTCGTACTGATTGGCAAACCACGCCATTACTTGGGCGTTGGTCCCCATATCGGGCGCCGGGATGTCTTTGTCCGGGCCGACCATGTCGTGGATTTCGTCTACGAATTTGCGGGTGATCCGTTCGAGTTCGCCAATGCTTAGCGTCCGCGGATCGACGGCGATGCCCCCTTTTGCGCCGCCGTACGGAAGGTTCACCACGGCGGTTTTCCAAGTCATCAACGAGGCCAGCGTGAGGACTTCGGCTTCATCGACTTCCGGGTGGAACCGCAGGCCACCCTTCATCGGACCGCGGGACTTGTCGTGCTGGATGCGGTAGCCGATGAATGTCGACAACTCGCCGTTGTCTCGTTCCACAGCCACCTGGACCTTGATTTCCCGTTGCGGCGTGAGCAGCAACGTCCGCATATTCTGCGAGAGATCGAGAAGGTCGGCCGCCTGATCAAAAAAACGGCGGGCATGATCGAACGATGTCGCCACGGGGGGTTCCTGTTCAACTCGGGGAGCTTCATCGAGAATCGACCCCGGAATCGTAATCCGCTGGCAACCGAGTTGTCAGCGCGAGCGATGACAGATTTCGGCGTAGCGGCGGACCGTGGTGCTCATCCCGTCTTCTAACGCTTCCGTAATCAGCGCGTGGCCGATGGAGACTTCGGCGACCTGCGGGACTTGATCGAGAAACGGTCCCAGATTTTCCTGATTGAGGTCGTGACCGGCATTGATCTCCAAGCCCGAGTCTAGCGCCGCTCGTGCCGCTGCGGCATACTGGGCCAAGGCGCCTTCGGTGCGTCTCGAAGCGAATTCTTTTGCATAGGGGCCGGTATAAAGTTCCACACGGTGAGCTCCCAATGCTTTGGCGGCTGCCATCGCGGCCGGGACGGGATCGACGAACAGGCTGATACGGATGCCTAACCGGGAGAGTTCCTGGATAACGGGGCGCAGTCGCGCGGCATCGACATCGAGGTTCCAGCCGTGATCCGATGTCAGTTGAGCCGGAGCATCGGGGACGAATGTGCATTGTGTCGGACGGACGCGGCGGATGACCTCCAGAAACGTCCGGTTGAACGGGTTGCCCTCGATATTGAATTCGACTTTGAGCATAGCCTTCAGCGCATCGACATCCGAAAAGCGGATGTGTCGCTGGTCCGGCCGGGGATGAACGGTGATACCGTCGGCCCCCGCGTCCAAACAGATTTCCGCCGCTCTGGTCACGCTAGGGAGTTGCCCCCCCCGGCTGTTCCGAATGAGAGCGATCTTGTTCAAGTTCACGCTGAGATATGTCATGGCAGTCATAAAGTTTGGAATGATCGTGAGCGCGAGATCCGTCAATGTTCACTACACAAAGGGGATTTTTGTGCATGTGTGTAGCGTACACCGTCTTTCAATGTGAAGCCACCTTCACCTTCCGAGCATACCTTCCAAGGGGGGCGAGTGTTCGTGTGATTGCGAACGGGAACCGACTTTTCGGAATCCGCGCAGGTCGAAACGCACCCAGCGATGGAATCCGCACACTTGCTGGGCGATTTACCCTGTAAGGATGCGCAGTTTGCGTTCACTTTCATGCGGTCATTTCACGGGTTTTCGACTTCCGTCGATTCTGGACCCGCAGTAGCCGATCACATTCTCTATGCGTACGACAGAATACTCGCGTTCAAGTGAAATTGTTTCCCAGGGCGATGGCCCCGTGGAGGGGGGCGAGTCTGCAATTTCGTCCGTTTCCACCAGGCCCACTTTCCGTTTAGGTAACGATCCGATGAGTTTGACGCCGGCCCCTTCGCTGCTTGGTTGGTGGTCTTCCGATGGAACGCCGCTGTCGATTGATCCCGCGTCGATCACGGAAGCGATCAACGATCTCCATCAACCGCTCTATATTGTCAGCACCACGCAGGGATATGCTCTCGCGCGCGGCGGCCGCGGTGCCATCGGTCCCGACGCGCATGATGCACAAGCCTATCCTGTGATTGGGTTTGTGCCTCCGATTCATCCCGAGAATCTCGGCGATCCTACGTTCTGCCAGGATCATGGAACGCGCTATGCTTACGTCTCTGGCGGGATGGCGGCCGGAATCGGGTCGGCAGAAATCGTCGAAGCCCTCGGTCGTGCCGGCATGATGGGCATGTTCGGGGCGGCCGGCTTGGGATTGCCCCGGGTTGAAGCGGCGATTGATCGCATTCAGGCGAGTATTCCCGGTAAACCGTATGGCTTCAACCTCATTCACAGCCCGCATGACCCCTCGCTGGAACGGGGGGTTGTTGAGCTGTATATCCAACGGGGCGTAAAACTTGCGGAAGCATCGGCATTTCTCGATCTGACGATCAACGTGGTCCGTTTCCGGACGCACGGGATTCATCTCGGTCCCAATGGGGAAATTGTCACGCCGAACCGGGTGATGGCGAAAGTCTCCCGCGTGGAAGTGGCGTCCAAGTTCTTTGCGCCGCCCCCCGCCAAGATGCTGTCGCAATTGGTCGAGCAGGGGCTGTTATCGCATGCACAGGCTAAGCTTGCAGAACAAATTCCGATTGCACAAGACCTTACGGCCGAAGCTGATTCGGGGGGGCACACCGATAACCGCCCGGCGGTCACGCTGATCCCAACAATGCTGCAACTTCGCGACCGTGCGATGGCACAGTACAAATTCGCGCAGCCACTGCGGGTCGGAGCGGCCGGTGGCATTTCCACGCCCGCATCAACAGCCGCCGGGTTTGCGATGGGCGCCAGCTATGTCATGGTCGGCTCGGTGAATCAGGCCTGCGTGGAATCCGGTACATGCGATGTCGTCCGCCAGATGCTCGCCGATGCGGAGCAGGCCGACACCACCATGTGTCCCGCCGCAGACATGTTTGAAATGGGCGTGAAAGTTCAGGTGCTGAAACGCGGCACCATGTTTCCGATGCGGGCTTCCAAGCTGTACGACCTGTACCGCGAGTATCCGAGCATCGAAGCGCTTCCTGCGAATGAGCGGTCGACGATCGAAAAAACGATCTTCAAGTGCTCTCTGGATGACGTGTGGAACCAGACGGAATCGTTCTTCACCCAGCGCGATCCGTCGCAGGTCACCAAGGCCGCGAAAGATCCGAAGCACAAGATGGCGTTGATCTTCCGCTGGTATCTGGGCCAGGCATCGCGGTGGGCGAACCAGGGGTTGGTTGACCGGCGGCTGGACTATCAAATCTGGTGCGGACCGGCGATGGGTGCCTTCAACGAGTGGACCAAGGGGACATTCCTGCAACAGCCGGCGAATCGCAATGTGACCGTGGTGGGTTATAACCTGATCCACGGTGCGGCGGTGATGATGCGTCTCAACTCCCTGCGCAGCCAAGGTTTTCCGGTTCCCGCCGAAGCGATGCAAATTGTGCCGCGCGATCTGGACGATCTTCGCACCCGGCTCGGACTCTAGACAGCATTGCGACCTTTGTCCCAGTCCGGAGCGCAAGCGACGGAAGACAGACACCGCCCCCGGCTCCTTCCCGCAGCCGGGGGGCTTTTCTCTTCCAGTTGGTGACATTGCCGATTGGCAAGACTGTAACGGCGTTGACAACTTTGTCAGTCGCTTTGCGAATTTGTGGATATCGGCCGATCTCCTCATTCGGCAATAAGTTGCAGCGATTTTCGGTCAGAGAGCCGGTTCAAGCCGCGCGTCCGGCACAACCGATCATCTTTCACAGAGCCCCAAGCCGACGGGCCGAAGTCCACAACACTCCTGAGAGACTCGCTGGGATTGGATTGCTGACGGTTTGCGTCTGGCTCTCGTCTCACGACCCTTGACTCTCGACTGACTAAAGGCCCTCCCATGCCGGATGCCAACCTGATGGCGATTTTGCAGCAAGCCGCTCACGAACTGCTGGTGTGGGTTGGATTTGGCACGCTTGTGGGACTGGCCGCCAAGGGGTTGATGCCTGGTCGCGACCCCGGCGGCGCGGTCGGAACGATGCTCATGGGCATCGTGGGCAGCCTCATCGGCTGCGGCGTGCTGCTACTGTTCAACACGAGTTACAAGATCACACCCATCAGTCCGCTCGGCTTCTGTGCGGGGACCGCGGGGGCGTTTGTGTTGCTGCTGTTCTATCGATTGCTATCGAACAGCTACATCGTGGAAGCCGTCGACGGTGACGCCAAGGGGAAGACTGGCGCGTCGACAGTCACCTATTACGGCCGTCGTCGTCGCAGTAAAGCCGCATAGCTTGCGCTTTGTAGACTACAGCATTCGCTTCCCATCACGAAGGCTTCTTCGCCGCTCCCTGCAACCGCGCCATTTCGAGCGGTGACAGTTTTTTTCCACCCGGGCCGGTCGTCGGAATCGCTGGTTTTGCCGGGGTTTCCACCGGAGCCGGGGTGGCTGCAGACGCTTCGACTGGAGCGGCGGCGACGGGCGCTGGTGGAGCAGCGGGCGCCCCTCCGGCGGCAGCGGCCTTAGCCGCTGCTTGAGCCCGCATGATTTCAATCGGCGAGAGCTTTTTCTCTCCGGCAGCGGGAGCCGCTGCGGCCGCGGGCTTTGCAGCGCCGGCCGCGCGAATGGCATCCAGCGGACTACCACCAGCGGGCTTTGCGGCCGCAGGAGCTGCGGCTTTGGCAGCGGGAGCGGCTTCCTTCTTGGGAGCCGGAGCGGCCTTCGGCTTTGGTCCGTCAACGACTGTCAGAAACGCCGGGTCGATATCGTACCAGCCGATATCCACCGGGCCGTCGAATTCGACGAGCGCCCGACCGTTCATGTTGACGGTCCGCACCTTGCCGGTCCATTGGGCGAACCGCTTCAGTTCCGGAGCCGCAGGGTCGACGACCACCCACTTGTCGGTGAGTTTCTGCTTCAGCTTTTCCGCCAGTTCAATCGACATCCGGCACCTTCCTGCAACCGTACGCTAACCGACCGCGCGAATCTCCGCCCGGCACTGCGATTCTCGATGAACCGCAGACGGAAATCAAGCCGCGAGAATCTCCCAATCTACCGGACTAAATCCTCGTGGAATTGTAGAATTAGTTGTGTGGCTCGGATTGGCGCGCCTCGAGGAACGCCTTGGGTCATGTACTTCACCGCACTCGTTATCCCAATCGCAGATTGCAAAATGTTGAGCCGAGTGGCACTCGAATTCGGCGTATCTCCTGCGGAGGCTGTCGTGCTCCTGACGGTCGGATATGAAATTCCGCTGCCACCACACGAATTCATTAAACACGCCGTTTGGGAAAGCGTCGGAGAAGTCGATGAGCGCCAAGTGAAGGACGGATTTGATAACTGCTTACTGAAACGCTGGATTTGCCTGACTCAACAGGGGCTTCCGGAGTTCACGGATCAGGGCGAAAAGTTATGGTCAGAAATTCGTCACACGCTCCAGAAACGTCGAGAAGAGCAGAATGCGACTCGGGTGGAAAAGACTCTTCAAGACGAAGTGAGTCGACGCGGCGAAGAACTCGCCGGCTGGCACGAGTGGAATGACGCTTGGAAAACTGCGCCAGATCGCCGTCTTGAGGGATCGAATTAGGACACGACTGGGTCCGTAATTCGATGGGTGTCGCTATCTCCACGATGGGGCGGGCTGTTAATATACGCCTCACGAATTCCTCTCACGGACCCGATTCCGTGGGAAAAACTCTTCACCGCGGAAAGCGAATTTGGTCATGGCGAGTTGTGTGCTGGCGTACTCGGGCGGATTGGATACTTCGGTCATTCTCGGATGGCTGCAGGACGAGGGTTACGAGGTCCACTGCGTTTACGTCGACCTCGGCCAGCCGTGCGAAGACCGCGAGGCGATCCTCAAGAAAGCCCACACCTGCGGGGCGAAATCGGCCCGCATCGTCGATGTGCAGGAAGAACTCTGCCGGGATTTTGCCTTCCCGGTGATGCAGTGGCAGGCGCGGTACGAAGGGATTTATCTCCTCGGCACCTCGATCGCCCGACCGCTGATTTCCAAGGTCTGCCTGCAGGTCGCGAAGGAAGTGGGGGCGAATGCGTATGCCCACGGTGCGACCGGCAAGGGGAACGATCAGTGCCGGTTCCAACTCGCAGCGGATGCCCTGAATCCGCACGTGAAAATCATCGCGCCGTGGCGGATGGAAAAGTTCCGGGCTCTGTTCCCCGGCCGGACGGAGATGATCGCCTACTGTGCCGAGAAGAACATCCCGGTGAAGGCGTCGGTCTCGAAACCGTACAGCTCCGACGAAAACTGCCTGCACATCAGTTACGAAGCCGGCAAGCTGGAAGACCCGACGGTCTGCGGCGTCGACATCGTCGAATTCGGCATGACCGTGTCACCGCAAGCCGCACCAGACAAAGTCGAATCGGTCAAAATCGGCTTCGAAAAGGGCGTGCCGGTCACGCTCAACGGTCAAAAGAAATCAGCCCTCGAAATGGTGCAGGAACTCAATACCATCGGCGGTCGCAACGGTGTTGGCCGGATTGATATGATCGAGAACCGGTTCGTCGGCATGAAGAGCCGCGGCGTCTACGAAGCTCCCGGCATGACGCTGCTGTATGAAGCTCACCGCATCGTCGAACAACTCACGCTCGACCGCGATCTGCTCCACCTGCGCGACCGGTTGTCGCCGGAAATCGCCGAGATGGTCTATTACGGATTCTGGTACACGGCGAAGATGGACGCCCTGATGGCGTTCATGCAGAATTCCCAACGGCCCGTGACCGGTGAAGTCACCTTCGGTTTATATAAGGGAAATATCTTCGTCCAGAGCCGCACCAGCCCGAACAGCCTGTATGACGAAGCGATCGCCAGTATGGAAGGCGGAGGCAGCTACAACCAGACCGATGCGGAAGGCTTCCTGCGCATCATGGGTCTGCCGAGCCGCGTACAGGCGGAATTGCGCAAACGCGGGTATTAAACGTTTCCGTCACAGACCGGAGCGCAAGCGACGGCAGTCAGGAATTGTGACGATGACTCCCGTCGCTTGCGCTCCGGTCTGCGTCAACGTGGAATCACGCATCACCCGACGGTGACCACCCGGGTTGCGGTGCGTTATGCACCACCGGTGTGACGGTCCCCTGCAACGTCTTCACACGGTCCACCATCGTTGCAACATCCGCCGTATTATCCGCGAATTCCCAGGCAAATTCGCTGCGATACGTCGCGCCGGGAGCGAGTTTCGGCAGTCGATCCTGCTTCCGCTCATACGCCCGGAAGTTCGGCAGGTTTACGCCGGGTTCAAGGCCGGTAACGTAGCCCTCGGCGAGCGATTGGGTGTTTTTCCACACGGTGAAGCACGGCAGTTGCTTCGTCTGGAAATGCACGCCGAATGCCGCGGTGGCCGCTTTGTTCTTCAGCACGGCCGTTGACCAACCTTGCCCATCGGCCACCGGGCAATAGTAGAACGCTTCTTCCGGCAAGCCGGTCGTTGGCGGCCCATACACGGCATGTTTCGTCACCCCCTTCGCCGAGTGCGGATCGCGCGGGGCTAACTCGCGGTAGGGGACGATGTTCTCCGAACCCTCTTCCAAAAACGGTTGACCAATATTGATGTGGTATAGGAGCGATAGTGGTGTCTCGTTCCCGCCGAGATTAAAGACTTCATCGATGAAATCGACACGCGAACTCCCGGCCCGCATGCGAACCGTTGATCGTAGTCGCAACGCCGGACCGAACATCGTGGTTTCATCCACCACACCCTGCACTTCGATCGTTCCCGGCCCGGTGGAATCGATCCGCACCACCACGCGGTGCGCCGGCAGGTTGGCGATGCGTCCATGCAGCGTGATGGCGGTCCCTTCGTCCTGACCCGGCGGACCGTTGAACGCCAACCCGCAGCGGCACATCAGTTCGTTGAAGCCGTTCAGCCAGCCCAAGCCGTTGCGGTCATGCAGATCGACCAGCGACGGATGGACCGGCCGTTTCACCGGTGACTGCCAACCGAGCGGCAGATCGCGGTACCGACCTTTCCATACTCCCATGCCGCGCGTGGGCAGTAGCGAAAGTTCCGTCATGCCATTATTGATGGTCACCACCTGTACGCCGTGGCTCTCGCCGCCGCACAAGGTCGTAGCCTGCACGCTCCAATGTTCTGCACCAGCAAGAGGTCCACACTCCGACGGACCGATTTGAAACCGTTCGTGATGAATACCCGACTCGAAGCAAGTGATGACGAATTCCTGACCTGTCATCGTGCGTTCCTCATCAAATTCGGTCTGCAATTTGCCGATTCTTGTGGGAATCCCGTTGCAACAATTTGCATGGGGATCGAAATCGGCGTACATGCTGGAATGTGATTTATCCGGCGACTATCGTTGTCGTCTTAAGATCGACCCGCCATCCGGATCGTAAGTCTAGAAGTGACCGGGTGAATTGGCCAGTCTGCCGTTGACCGTTCCTTGTTTGAGACCGCCGATGTCCAGCAGTGACGCCGATTTGTCCGCGACACCTTACACCGAGCCGTGGTACGAGGCCCATCGCCGGACTTTGGGGGAGATTACGTGCCACGAAGTCGGGATCTATGCTATTCCGGCGGACATGGTGCTCTCGGTCGTTGTGCCGGTTTATAACGAAGAAAAGACGCTGCGGTCGCTCGTCGATCGCGTCCGGCGGGTGCCGATCCGCAAGGAAATCGTCCTCGTCGATGACGGATCGAAGGACGGCAGCCGGCTGGTAATGCAGGATCTGGCGGCCGAGTCCGTGGCGAATCCCGATCCACTGAACGTCATCGCCTGTCATTATCACGACAAGAATCAGGGCAAAGGGGCGGCTGTCCGGACGGGGTTCTCGAAATCAACTGGGCACATTGTGCTGATTCAGGATGCTGATCTCGAATACGATCCCGCGGAGTACCCGCGGCTGCTGCGGCCGATAGTGGAAGGCAAAGCCGATGTCGTCTTCGGCAGCCGCTTCCTCGGCGATCAGGAGCACCGTGTCCTCTACTTCTGGCACTCCGTTGCCAACAAGGGGCTGACGTGGATCTCGAACTGCTTCACCGATCTCAATCTGACGGACATGGAAACGTGCTACAAAGTCTTCAGCCGGACCGCGATTGATTCCATCTGGCCGACGCTCAAACAGAACCGCTTCGGCATCGAACCGGAACTGACGGCGAAAGTTGCGCGGCGGAAACACCGTGTCTATGAAATGTCGGTCAGCTATTCCGGCCGGACTTACGAACAAGGGAAGCACATTCGCCCCAGTGATGGCTTCAACGCGCTGTGGTGTATCATCCGTTACTGGTGGGCGGATTGAGGTTGGCGAATGGTTGATGGCAAAGCGCGAGCGAGATTTGTCTTCTTCTGATCATTCGCCTCTGTGAATTTCTCGCGAATTGCTCACGACGAATCGTCTCGTTACCGTAGGAGTCCATTCAGAGCCGTGCGCTCAGCACTCTCGAAGGACACCACGATGAAACGTCTGCTGTTGATGACGCTGTGCGTCGCCGTGTTAGGCCTTTCGCTCGTCTTCGGTAGCTTCCTGCAACAGCCGGCTTCAACGGCCGTGGAAGTCGGCATCCTCACCGAAGCGAACTGGGGCCAACTTGTCCCCGAGGGCAAAGAAGTCGACGCCATCTACGGCGATATCGTCCTGCGGAACGCCCATCTGACAGCCGTCATCGCCGAGCCAAAATCGACGCGGCACGCCAACATGACGACGAAAGATGTCGGCGGCTGCCTCATCGATCTCACCGCCCGCAATGCGCAAAGCGATCAACTCGCGGTGTTCTATCCCGGTAAGAAAGGTGTGGCCTATCGATCCGCGCACATCGGCGTGGGAAATATCAAGTCGCTTCCCAAGGACGGTGAAACGATGAAGGGACAAGACGGATACGTTTATGTCCATTCAGAGGGATCAGCCACGCGGCCTGAGATGACCAGCATCTACAGCTTGAATGCGGGTGACGAGTATCTCACCGTCGCGACGGTTTATCGGAATACGGGGTCAGCGGCGATCGAAGTCACCCTCGAAGATGACTTCCGGGCGGATGGCGGCAAGGAAGACATGTCGCGGAGTCCGAATGGAACGGCCGATGCGTTCTGGTTACATGACCGCTACTGGGGACAGGCATACGTTCTCGAAGCCGAGGGCCGCCAGTTGCAACTCAACAGCGATGCGCGCATGTCACAGATTCGGTATGTCGATGAGGCCGGAGAATTCAAGTTGAGCGTGCCCGCCGGCGAATCGGTCACGCTGACACGCCGGGTGTATGCCGGGGCGAGTCGCGTGGAGACATTGGCGGCTCAACAACGCCGCGAGAAGAAGGCCGTGACACCGGTCGAACTGGAATTTTCGAACGCCAATAACACACCGTTGCGACGTGCACAGGTCGACTTCACTACCGCAAACGGCAGCTATGGCAGCGCGACCACCGATGAACATGGCCGCATCAACACGGCACTTCCTCCGGGTGATTACGAGTTGAATATTGCGCTGCTCGGACAAGCCGTTGGTCAGGGATTGAAATTGAACGTTGGTGTGACCGCGTTGACGAATCATACCGTGAAAGTGCCTGGCGAAAACTTCGGTCGTGCTTCCGCCAGGATCACCGATGCGACGGGTGGGTCGATTCCCTGCAAAGTGGAGTTCATTCCGCAATCCTCAGACGTGAAGCTCAATTTCGGCCCGGAAAGCGCGGAGTTCGCCGTGCGGAACGTCTGCTATTCACCGAATGGCGATTTCAATCAACTGCTGCCGCCGGGCAAGTACAACGTCACGATCAGTCACGGTCCGGAGTTCGATGCCGTCTTCACAGAGATCGATGTCCAGCCGCATGCGCCGACGCCGTTGCATGCGCAGTTGAAGCGGACGGTCGATACGAAGGGCTGGATCAGCAGCGACTTTCATAGCCATTCGAGTCCCTCTGGCGATAACACAGGCAGCCAATTCGGCCGTGTATTGAATCTCGTCTGCGAGCACATCGAGTTTGCGCCGTGCACCGAACACAACCGCGTCAGCACATATCAACCGCATATTGATCGTCTGAAAGTGGGAAAATTTATTTCGTCAGTCGAAGGGATGGAACTCACCGGGTCGCCGCTGCCGCTCAATCATCAGAATGCCTTTCCGATGAAGTTCACGCCCCGCACTCAGGACGGCGGCGGTCCCACCACGGCCACGAATGTCGAAGAACAGATCGAACGGCTCGCGCTCTGGGACGACCGCAGCGAAAAACTCGTGCAGGTCAACCATCCCGATCTGGGTTGGATGTTCTACGACAAAAACGGTGATGGCGAACCGGATGCCGGCAACGAACGGGCGTTCCCCTTCATGGATGTCATCGAAATTCACCCGATCCAGAACGCGCTCGACCTTTCTCCCTACACGACATTTCCCGGCGGCAGGCGGTTCCACAACACCATGTTCCGCTGGTTGCAGTTGCTCAACCAGGGCTTCCGCATCTACGGCGTGGTGAACACCGATGCCCACTACAACTTCCACGGTTCGGGCAGCCTGCGGAACTGGATTCAGTCGTCGACGGATGAACCATCGGAGATTAAATCCATGGACATGGTTCATGCCGCGGAGCAGGGCCGCACGGTCATGTCGAACGGCCCGTTCCTCGAAGTGTGGGCCAGCGAAACCGGCAACACGAAGTCCGTCAGCGTGGGGCAGGATCTTGCCGCGGCATCGAAGAAGGTGACGCTGAGTGTGAAAGCCCAGTGTCCGAACTGGATCGATCTCGACCGGTTGTTCGTGCTCGTCAACGGTCGCATTCACCCGCAACACAACTACTTCCGCGAGCAGCATCCCGATGTCTTCCGCAGCGGTCATGTGAAAATCGACCGCCAACTTGAACTGACACTCGACCGCGACGCCCATGTCATCGTCGTGGTCGGCGACCTCGGCAGCGACCTCTCCAACGTCCTCGGCTCCACCGACGGTAAAATGCCCGCCACCGCCATCACGAACCCGATCTTTGTCGACATTGATGGCAACGGCTTCCAGGCGAATAAGGACACTCTCGACGCCGCCCTGCCGGTGAAATTCGACGCGACGAAGAAGTAATTCGGCTATAATTCGGGAATGGAGATCGTTTTCTCATTTCCGGATGGACAGGCCGTTCATGAACTCAATTCCGCTTGAAGAAGCCCAACGCGAATTGCCGCGGGTGATCGCTGATGTTCTTGCCAACGCTGAACCCTGTGTTGTGGTGACGGCCAATGGCGATCAAGTCGTCGTGATGCGCTGGAACGACTACAGCGCGTGGAACGAAACGGCGTACTTGCTCAGCACCGAGACCAATGCGGCCCATCTCCGCCGCGGAATCGCGGAAGTTGAAGCCGGTCTGCATGGACCACAGGTACTGGTCGCGGAATGAACCTGACATTTACCCCCTCTGGGTGGGAAGACTATGTCTGGTTTCAGCAGCATGACTGCAAATTGCTCGGAAAGCTCAACGCGGTGATCAAAGACTGCTTGCGGTCTCCCTTTGAAGGAATCGGCAAGCCCGAAGCACTGAAAGGTGACTTGTCTGGTTACTGGTCGCGGCGAATTAACGACGAGCATCGCCTTGTTTACACCATTCGTGGCGATGCGCTGATTGTCATCGCCTGCCGCTTCCATTATGCATAGTGTCAATCGGGGAACCATCATGTCGGCGGCGGAGACGGAACAGTATCGGGAAGGGATTCGGCTCTTCAACGAAGAGGAATTCTTCGAGTGTCACGACGTGCTGGAAGAGTTGTGGGCGGAGACCGACGGTCCTGAAAAGAAGTTCATTCAGGGGCTGATTCAGGCAGCGATTTCGCTGTTTCACTTCGGTAACGAGAATTTTGGCGGCGCGAAGAAACTGTACATCACGGCCCGGAAGCTGCTGGATGTGCATCCGCCGGAAGCGATGGGGATCGCGCTCGGGGACTTTCTTGTCGACTACGAACTCTGCTTCCGCGAACTGCTCGCCAACACGGAAGCATATCCAACGACGGTGGCGCTGCAGGACGAACTCGTGCCGAAGATTCGTTGGCTGGACACGTCGAGCGAGTAAACATATCCGTCCCAGCCCGGAGCGCGAGCGACGGCGTCTTGGGATTCAATATCCTTCGTTCTCATGACTCCGTCGCTCGCGCTCCGGGCTGGGAAAGAATTACAATAGCGCCTTGATCACATCGCCATCGGCGATGGGCATGGGTCGCCCGAGTTGGTCCCGGATTTCGGTTTTCGGGTCGAATCCGAGAGCGTGGAACAGTGTCGCGGTGATGTCGCCGGGCGTGGTTGGTTGATCCGCGGGATACGCTCCGGTGGCGTCGGACTTGCCGTGTTCACGACCACCCTGGATACCCCCGCCGGCCATCATGACCGTGCCGCACGGGGGCCAGTGGTCGCGGCCGGCATCATTGTTGATCTTCGGCGTCCGCCCGAAATCGCCGGTCCAGTAAACCAGTGTGGAATCGAGCAACCCGCGGTCTTTCAGATCGGTGAGCAACGCCGACACCGCCGAATCGGTCTCGGGCAGACGGCTGTCCTTCAACGTTTTGAAGTTCTCTTTGTGTGTATCCCAGCCGCCAATTCCTGCGGAATAATATACCGTGACGAAGCGCACGCCGGCTTCCACCAACCGCCGGGCGAGCAACACACTTTGTCCGTAGCGATGGCGTCCGTAACGGTCGCGGACGGCGTCCGGTTCGAGTTGGATATCGAAGGCCTTCTGCGCCGCGGTGCTCGTGACGAGATCGACCGCGCGACCCTGGTAATCGCTCAGGCCGCGCACATCGGCGACGGACTCCGCCAACTGGCTCAACTGGCTGAGTTGTCCGAGCGTGCGCTGCCGGTCACGAATGCGGTCGACACTCACGCCTGTCGGCAGCTTGAGTTCATCGACGTTGAAATCTTTGGAACTCGGATCCTTCAGCACCCAGACGGGATCGTGTTTTTTGCCGAGAAAGCCCGCGAATTCCCCCGGCGTGCGGAAGGGACCATCGGCGATCATCGTCGGCAGCGACACTGTCGTTGGGACTTCGCGCGGCGTGCGATCGAGGTAATCGACGATTGAACCCGGATGCGGAAAATCGTTCGACGACGCGTTCAGTGTCACAATGTTGATGAGCGGCTCCCGTCCGGTCAGCGCGACATAGGCGCCTGGATTGTGGCTGCTGCTTTTGTGATGGACCGAGCGAACCAGCGAGTATTGATCGGCCATCTGCGCGAGTTTCGGCAAATGCTCACAGATGCGGCGGCCATCGACGTTGGTCGGAATCGAATCGAACTCGCCACGAATTTCCGTTGGGGCGTTCGGTTTGGGGTCGAATGTGTCGAGATGACTGGGACCACCGAACTGAAAGAGGAGAATCGCACTCTTCGCAGTCGCGGATTTCGCCAGCGGGTTCACCTGCTCTGCATGCAGCAACTGCGGCAGCGTCAGGGCTCCAAACGCTCCAACCTGCAACGCCGCCCGACGGGAGATCGCCCCGCGGCGATAATCGGCACAGGCGGTCTGTACGGAATGGGACATCCAATGATCCTACGGTGGAAAGTGGCATCCGAGCCAATGCGACTTTCCCATCAACGAGCAGTGATGTATTATGCAGGAGAAGCTGCAGCGCGTCCAGCGACACTTTCCTTCCAAATCGAGGGTTGCCGGTGCATCAGCCGATGGGACGAATGAGTATATGGATGGCAGCGACCGTGATGGCCGTGGCCCAGGTTGCGTCTGCGGAAGAAGCTGCGCATCCGGTCAGCTTCCGGCATGAAGTTCTGCCGACGTTGACCAAGCTCGGGTGCAATTCGGGGACATGTCATGGCACGCCAACAGGGAAAGCCGGGTTTCGGCTCAGCTTGCGGGGCTTTGATGCAGACCTCGACCGCCAGACGCTGACCCGGGAAACCGGTGTCCGGCGGATTAATATCGTCGAACCCGATCGCAGCTTGCTCCTGCTCAAAGGGGGCAATATCGTTCCGCATGAAGGGGGCCGAAGGTTCGAGATCGGTTCTGATGATTACCGCCGGATTCGTGACTGGATCGCGGCCGGAGCGGGTGACGATGGTACCACCATTCCCGCACTCAGCACGTTGACGATGATTCCCGCGACGATGCAACTCGAACCTGAGCAGCCATCGCTCGTCTTACAGGTCACCGCCCGTTTCGCCGATGGAACCGAGCGCGACGTGACGACGTTGTGCAAATGGTCATCCAGTGCCGATGCCGTGGCGACCGTGACCCATAGCGGAATCGTGACCAGAGTGAAACGGGGCGAAGCCGCGATCACCGCCGAGTTCTGCGGTCGATTTGCGACGGCCCCATTGCTGTTTCGTGAGACGGTCAACGGCTACCGTTCGACTGAAATTGCACAGGTCAATTTCATTGATCGTCACATTTTTGCCAAGCTCGCGCGACTGGAAATCGAACCCTCACCGATTTGCTCCGATGCGACGTTTCTGCGCCGGGTCTCGTTCGACTTGACCGGTCGGTTGCCGGATGGGAACGAAGTCCGGGCGTTCCTCGCTGACACTCAGCCCGACAAGCGGGATCGATTGGTCGACCAGTTGTTGGATTCCCCCGCATTCGCCGACTGGTGGGCAATGAAGTGGAGCGACCGGCTCGGCAACAATCAGCGGTTCACCGGCAAATTCGGGGCGATGAAGTATCACGCGTGGATTCGCGCCGCGATGGCCGAGAACGTTCCGGAAGACGTTTTTGTTCGGGCGATTCTCACCGCCGGCGGACCGAACTACGAGAATCCACCGGCGAGTTTCTGGCGGCGAATGCGGGTCGGCGGCATCGGGACCGAAGTCGATGCGGAACTCGCGGCGGAAGAGGTCTCGCAGCTCTTCCTCGGCATCCGCATCCAATGTGCGCGTTGTCACAATCACCCCGGCGAACGCTGGACGCAGGACGATTTCCACGGACTCGCGGCATTCTTCAAGCGGCTGAAGTTCAAACAGGGAGAATACTTCAACCACAGTTATGACAAGGAAGATGTCGTCTATCTGCTCGACAAGGGAGACATTCAACACCCGCGTACCGGCGCGGTGGTCCCGCCGACGTTGCTCGATGCCGGCCCGGCAACCATCGGTCCGGATGAAGACCGCCGGATTGCGTTTGCGAACTGGCTCACGGCACCGGACAACCGCTGGTTTGCCCGCAACAGTGTGAACCGCCTGTGGTATCACGTCTTCGGCCGCGGGTTGATTGATCCCGTCGATGATGTCCGCGATACGAACCCACCAAGTCATCCGGAACTACTCGATGAACTGGCCCGCGAATTTGTTGCCAGCGGGTTTGACCGTAAGCACATTCTGCGGCTGATCGCGAAGTCCAGCACCTATCAACTTGATTTCCGTCCGACCGCGACGAATGTCGATGACCAACGATATTTCTCACACGCCCAGATTCGCCTGCGACCTGCGGAAGCGTTGCTCGACGCCATCAGCCAGGCGACCGAAGTCGCGGAGAGTTTCCCGGAATCGCCGCTGGGAGTGAGTGCGGTATCGCTTCCCGACGGCGAGTTCAAGCACCCGTTCCTCGAAGCGTTTGGCCGCCCCGCGCGATCGCTGGCGTGTGAGTGCGAGCGCGAAGCCACCACCAATTTCCAGCAGGCGTTGCAACTCGTCGCCGGTCAAACCGTGGCGAAGAAAGTCCGCAGCGACAACGGCCGCGCGGCTCGCCTGGCAGCATCAGCGATGACCCCCGCGGAGGTCATTGACGATCTTTACCTCGCCACGCTCACCCGCCCCGCCGATTCTGCAGAGCGCGAGTTGTTGCTGACGGTCCTCAATCAATCGGGCAATGATCGCCGGGCCGTGATTGAAGATGTGTTGTGGACGTTGATCAACCACCGCGAGTTTTTGTTCGCATACTGATCGGCATCCCATGCGGAACAGAGTTGTCACATTTTTCACGATCATGTGGTCGTGCACGGCTATTTTCGCAACAGAACCCGTTGTTGGTCCGAAAAATGGCAGCCTCGTCATCGTTGGTGGCGGACGCTTGCCGCGTTCTGTGGTGGATGAGTTCGTGCGGCTCGCTGGGGGCTTGGATCAACCGGTCGTCGTCATTCCCACGGCGTCCGAGGGCGAAGAGTGGGACAACAAATATATCGAACGCTCGTTCCTGGGACGCGTCGGCTTTGAACAAGTGACGGTGCTGCATACGCGCGATTCTCAAGTGGCCGATACCGACGAATTTATCGAACCGTTACGGTGCGCGTGGGCGGTGTGGATCGACGGCGGTCGGCAATGGCGACTGGCCGACAGTTACCTCGGCACGCGTACCGAAAAAGAACTACACGCGCTCTTGTCTCGCGGCGGCGTCATCGGCGGCAGTTCCGCGGGGGCGACGATTCAGGGGTCGTACCTCGTCCGCGGGGCTCCGGAAGGGAACCTCATTATGATGGCTCCGGGGCATGAAATCGGATTTGGCTTCATCCGGAATTGTACGATCGATCAACACGTCATCGCTCGCAAACGGCACTTTGATCTGTACCTCGTGATGCAGCGCTTTCCGTGTATGCTCGGATTCGGCATTGATGAAGCCACCGCGTTGGTGGTGCAGGGGGACGCGGCCCGCGTGATTGGTGACAGCAACGTTCTCGTCCACAACGGAGCGGACTTGCAGGATGATCCCGACCGGCCGTATCTGACGCTGCACCCCGGTGAGACATTCGATCTCGCGACGCGGAAACGGATCGCGTCCGAGTAGTGTTAGCGAGAAGGATGAAGGGTTGAGAGTCGAAGGTTGAGGGTCAGATAAAATCGCCGACGCTGGATCTTCTCTGACCCTCAACCTTCGACCATAGACCCTCAACCACTCCCACGGCGGGCTGACGCCGCGCCGCACGTCCCGAGTCACACATTGCCGCCGGGTTAGGCAACGATTACATTAAAAGAGCTGTCGAGAGACTTTGCCCACCGTTTCGGACCCCGGTTCCCATGCGCACATCGCTGGCTTATGCCGTAAGCGTGGGATTGCACGCCGTGGCATTCGGGGCGCTGGCCTATGCGGCGGTCCATTCGGAGGTGCTGACCGTCGGCTTTGCCGTCCGCGCGGGGGATGCAAACGGGGCGATGTCGCAGGCCCGTCGTGCTCGGCATATTGAAGCACGCTTTGACAGTGTGATTGTCGAGGAGGCCGCGGCGCCGGTGATCGTACCCTCGACCGATCCTGAGCCGATATCGGCGCCGATGCCAACACCTCCCAGCCGTCCCGCGGAACCGCCTACGGCGGCGAACCTCGATACGCATCCGACGACGCCATCCTCGCTGCTGCGTCATATGGCTCAACGCACAAGGCGTGGGATGGGACAACTCGCTTCCTCTGAACCAGTGGATGCCCCGAATTCCGACCCGGCTCAGACGTTGCCGATGACTGCGCCCTCACCACTTGCTGTGGCAGCTTTGGATTCCACTGCTGATCCGTCGAGCGAATTGCCGGAAGCGGTCCCCAATCGCGTGGCGATGGTGGCAGACCACCGCGCCCTCGCCACGATGGCCGCGGCTGTCACCGTGCAACCCCTCGAACCGGGCAACGACGATTTCGATGCGATCAATGCGAATACTCCGCAGGGGGCACGCGTCAGCCAGATGCCGTCCCGATTGCCACGAAATCGGGAACCGGTTTATCCGGAAGACCTGCGACGACAACAAATCGGCGGGACTGTTTTGCTCCGCGTCACGATTGGTGCGGATGGTTCGGCGGAAGAGGTGACGTTGGCGAAAACTTCCGGGTATACGGCATTCGATGATTCCGCCCTGCAAGCCGTCCGTGCCTGGCGGTTCGATCCCGCGCGCCGCAATAACATCGCGGTGCGGTATACGGTGAAGCTGCCGATTACGTTCTCGGTGCGGGCAATGTGAGTTGTCCGAGCCGCGACCGTGGGGGAGCGAGTTCCTTCGGGCGGCATGAATCAAGAACGCGCTCCCTCGCGGTCACGGCACTGACAAGATTCGAATTCCATGAGCAGTTACCTCCCCACTTGGCCTGAGCGCGACGCTACATCTGTCTGGCATCCGTTCACCGCGATGTCGGCATATGCGGATGAGCACGCGCCGGTGATTGCGGCGGCGGACGGGTTCTTTCTGGTCGATACCACGGGCAAAACGTATCTCGACGGGCATTCGTCATTGTGGTGCAACATCCACGGGCATCGCGTGCCGGAGATTGATGCCGCGATTCGGGGGCAGTTGGATCGGGTCGCTCACAGCACACTCTTGGGCTTGGGCAACACGTCGTCGATCGAGCTCGCAGAAGAGTTGATTCAACGGGCACCGACGGGTTTGTCGCGGGTCTTCTATGCCGATTGCGGAGCCGCCGGAGTGGAGGTCGCGCTCAAAATCGCATGGCAGTATCACCGGCAAAAACGGCAGCCGGAATCGCGGGATTTGTTTGCGTGTCTCGGTTCGGCCTACCACGGTGACACCGTCGGGACGATCAGCCTCGGGGACATCGACCGCTTCCACAGCCTCTTCGGCGGGTTGATGTTCCCATCCCTGCGGTTGCCGTCGCCCGCCATGTCGGGGTTGTCACTGGAGGAATGCCTGGCTGAGACCGAACGATTGTTAGCCAATCATCAGGAACGCGTTGCCGGCGTGATTGTCGAACCGCTGGTGCAAGCCGCCGCGGGAATGCGGGTCCATCCTGCGGGTTACTTGAAACGCTTGCGCGAGATCACGCGCCGGTTGGGATTGCTGCTGATCGCGGATGAAATCGCCGTTGGTTTTGGTCGCCTCGGGACGTTATTTGCTTGTGAACAGGAAGCCGTATCACCCGACATCATGATCTTGTCGAAAGGTCTCACGGGAGGATACTTGCCCCTCGCGGCGACGCTCACCACGGAAGAAATCTACGCGGCGTTTCTCGGCGACCCGTGGGCGGGGAAGACGTTTTACCACGGTCACACCTACACCGGGAATCCGTTAGCGTGTGCTGCGGCGCGGGCGTCGTTGCGTTTGATCGAAGACCGCGATGTGTTGGGCAACGCACGGCGAATCGAAGTGGCTCTGGCTGAGTACGCCGCGAACTGGGCGGCCATTCCGCATGTTGCCGAAGTGCGACATCGCGGAACGATGGTGGGGATCGAAGTGCAACGCGACCCGGCGACCGGGACGCCATTCCCAGCCGAGCAACGCATGGGGCATCAACTCACCCTCGCTTGCCGCGAACGGGGCATCATCGTCCGTAACATCGGCGACACGCTGGTGTTGATGCCCGCCCCGGCCATGCCCCTTGCGCTCGTCGATCAACTTGCGGACACCGTCACCGCCGCGTTACGGGACATCTTGAGATGAAGAAGGTTGGCCGCGAAAAGGCGCAAGAGGTCGCAAAAGAAAAAGCAGGGGAGATTTTGCCACAAGAAGCACAAAAGACACGAAATGGATAAGGGAAATGCAGCTCGATTCTCCCCTTTTGTGATTTCTGTGCCTCTTGTGGCCAAACTCTTCTCGTCTCTTTTTTTGCGTTCCCTTGCGCGTTTTTGCGGCGAAAGAATCTGTTCGGTATTACCCCGGCGGTGTGTGGGAATGCCGTGGCCAGTGGGGCGGAAGGCTCGCCCTTTCGACGACGATAGAATCGGCGCACATATCTCCCAGACGTTGGCTCCGGGGTAAGCACGAGGCCATCAGGATCGCGACGAAGTAGTTGAATAGGCCGTCGATGATCAGCAGAAACTGGCGGATCATCCCACGGAAGAAGCCAATCGGCGCGAAGGTTGTCCGAATCACACGGATATTGAACAGCCATTTCCCCGGCGACAATCCCCACAGACCTTCCATCGTGCCGAAGACCAGCACGGCGAGGATGACATAGCACATCATGCCCAGCGCGAACCCCAGTCCCCAGATGATCAGTGTCTGAAAGTCGTTATTGTTGATGCGCTCTTCGATGATTGCCATCACATCCCCCAGCGCCCAGAGCACGCCGAACGCCACCCACATCGGCAGGCCGAACAGAATGCTATCGATTGCCCGGGCGGCACCGCGCCGGGCGATGGACGCCAGTTTCACCGTGTGATGACCGAAGCTGTAACGGCGGTCGCGATGCCGTTCGACCAGTACGTGCGCGATGGTTCCCAGAAGCAGCGTCGTCGACAACGGGATCACGGAAATCAGGGCATACAGCGGCCAGAAATTTGGCCGCGAGGTGTCCATAAACGAAGGATCGCCGACGCGTTTAATCGGTCCGAAGCCGTCTTTCGTGAGCTCGACGGTGTTCAGCGACATCGGGGCAATGGGACTCGTGGCGACAAACAACAACGTGCCATCGGGCTTCACCAGGGGCACCGGTGATTCCGCCGGAAATCCCGCGAGTCGCTGCGTCATGAGGAACGTACCGTCTTTCTCCGTGAAGAGTTGCAGGGATTTTCCGCTCGCGCCGCCGACCCCGTCCGGGTATGTCAAAGCGATGAATGCAGGACGGTCGTTAAACAATGTGACCGCCGCGGGGGAAGCAAAATCGCCGCTTCGCTCCTGCCAGGCAACAAAAAGTGACGGATCGTTCAATCCAAGTGCATCGGCCGGAAGTTGATTCGATGAGAAAGAGGTGGCAGTCATGACCGTAGGATTGATGGCAGACCAGACTTTCGCATCCTGTGAAGAAAGGTGTTCTCCAAAGAAAACCGCCGCCACCCAAACTCGACCATCGGGCAACGTGATGGGATAAATGCCATCGGTCAGAGTATCCGTCGTCACGGTGATGGCGCTTCCAAATCGCAGGCGAGGAAAGGGAGCCGGTCGGCCAATCGGAATGACCGCATCTAAAGCAACATCACGATATGCCTTGGGGAGCTCCAGATTCCCTCGTTCAATCCATTCCCCATCACGATAGTCGTACCAGACCACCTCCGATTGTCCGGAAGTGCCACGGTCGAACAGAGAGAGTTGCCCATTGACGACGAAGGGCTGCGAGGGTATCGCGAGTTTCACCTTGGGATACGTCGTCCGCACCTGCCGGTTTTCGATCGTGGTGACGTTCGTGCTGGAGATAAGGTACAACCGCTCGCCGTCTGCGTGCAGCGTTTCAAAAGGGGCAGGGATGATCAGGTCGGATGTGGGATCCCACTTGCCATCGTCGTGGAAGGCCCGCAACACGGTCCGAGGCGGCGAACCAGGAACGACGATGGTCACCGTCGTCCACAGCCGGTCTTGCCACCAGACCGATTGAGCTGCCTGCACGGCTTCAATTTTGAAGGAGAATACCGACGGCATGCTGCGCGGCATCAACATCGGCACGAGAAACTGCGGCACGATGAGCTGGATGAATCCCAGAATCGCCGCGGAAATGAACAGGATCGTGAAGAGGTTGGTGCGTCCGTCTTTCGACCAGAACCCCGGCGGCGCATCCGGGGCGATGCGGAAATCGTCGTCTGTCAGTTCGAGCGCATTGGACATGAAGGGATCCTTTACCAGCCCGTAGCGCCAGCAAGGGAGAACTCCGTCGTCCCGGACGCCCTTGCTGGCGCTACGGGTTGGTGTACGCGCTACGCCGGGGTGCCGTTGGTCATCTGGCGTTGCGACCGCAGGCAACCGGTGCGGTACGATTCGGCCATTGCCAGTGGGATTTCCGCTTCAGCGAGTACCAGTTTGGCCTGATTATCGACGGTGAGCGCACGAAACTCCTGCTCCGAGGCTACGGCTCGGGCGCGGCGTTCTTCCGCCTTGGCGCGGGCAATACGCATGTCGGCTTCGGCCTGATCCGCCTGCAAACGGGCACCGATGTTGTCACCCACGTCGATATCGGCAATGTCGATCGACACAATTTCGTAAGCCGTCTGCGAATCCAAGCCCTTGTTCAACACCGCGCGGGCGATGAGCATCGGGTTTGCCAGAACTTCGGTATGGGTGCCACACGATCCGATGGCGGAAACAATCCCTTCCCCCACGCGGGCAATGATCGTTTCTTCGGTAGCCCCACCGACCAGTTGCGAGAGATTCGTCCGCACGGTGACACGGGCGCGGGCTTTCAGTTGAATGCCGTTTTTCGCCACGCCGTCCAATGTCCCACGGCCTTTTTTCAGGTCGGGACAATCAATCACCTTGGGATTCACGCTGGTATTCACGGCTTCCAGCACGTCACGACCGGCGAGATCGATGGCGGAAGCGGTGTTCCAGTCGAGAGGAATCTTCGCGCGATGGGCCGCGATTAAGGCCCGCACGCAACGTAGCACGTTCCCTTCAGCCAGGTAGTGGGCTTCGAGTTGCCGGGCGGAGACATCTTTCAAACCGGCCTGCAAGGCCATGATGTGAGCGTCGACGATCGTCGTCGGATTCACTTTCCGCAACGACATGGACAACAAGGTGAACGGACTGATCCAAGCCCGGGAAAAGTAGGCTCGCAGCCAGAGGCGAAAATACATCGCAAAGACAGCGAGGCCGACGATGCCCAGCAAAACGCCGAAGCCGACGAAAACCAGGATGAGGACCATCCAAACATCATTCATCGCGGCACCTCAGAAACGCACAAACTGTGACGTGAAAATCGAACGCGTTGATTGTACGGACTCGCAAGACGGGTTCCCAGTCCACCCGGTCGCGTCGTGGTGTCCCGTTAGCAGCCTATGGACTTTTTGTGTGCCACGGCCGTGTCGGCCGTGCGATTTTTCAGAGCGTTTTGCCACTTCGCACGGCCGACACGGCCGTGGCACACAGAATCGAATACTTCAACCGGGCAGTTACCGTGAACCGAAGTAGAACAGCAATAATCCCATCGCCACTTTGTGCACGGTGGGGTGCAGTACATCGCGCATGCCGGTGAATTCGCACACCGCCACTATCCCCACGGTACCGAGCACTAACAGCGCTTTCGCATCGGCCCAGAACCGCGAGGGTGGAGTCGTGCGGCGGCGATTCCACCACCGTGTGAACCCGCGCAGCATTGTCCCCAGCAGGTAAGCGAAGACCATCCCCAGCAGTGTCACCGCCTGCGGTTCCCACAGCCGGTTCAGTTGATACAGGTAGACAGCCAGTCCAATGAAGGAACTGATCAGCAGAAGCCGAATCGAATGTTTTGGCAGAAACAGCGGATGGAGTTCATCTTCCAGAATGCCATCCTGCTCGAGTTTGAGCCGCACCTCCCGGGGGAGATCGACGAACCGTCGCGAAGTGAAATAATGGGCCAACGCCATCAGCAGCGTTTCGATCCAGATGATATCGAGATCATCGCGACCCGAGGCCAGATTCAGGACCACGACGGCGACGACGGTTAACGTCAACAAGGCGCGGACGCTACCCGTCGGCATTCCCAGCGGGGGCCAGGTTTGAGGCGACCCTTCGAGTTCGGCCATATGCTGTTTTCCTCTGGTGACTTCATCAGCAGAACGCAGTTTCATCGCGACCGGATCAAACCCGCCGATCGATGTCGTCGGGACAATACCTTACGACATCTCGCGGCGGACCACGATGTTGCCCACGTAGAATTGGCGAATTCTTCGTCGCGCGGGGAGATTCTCGCCGCGGGACCGTGCTGCGGGACCACGAAATTGTGGCGAATCGATGGTCCGGTTTCTCTTGGGACATGGGCACTCGGTTTGCGTAGAATGAGTGCAGAGAGCCATCTCCCCGATTTGAATTGAGGACGCCTTGATGCGACAGCACATGTGGAATTGGGTCGTCGTCGCGACCATTCTCTGTACGACAGCGATTCATGCGGCCGACGCCGTCGGTCCGGACGCCGCGGCGTTGAAAGCCGCTCGCCAGAAGGGGGCCGCGTTTCTCAAGACATCCCAAAGCGAAGATGGCAGCTGGACCTCTTCCGAGGCTCCCGGTGTGACCGGCCTGGTGACGTTCGGAATGCTGGCCGCCGGCTCTCCGGTCGATGATCCCAACGTCGTGAAAGCGCTGAAGCATCTCGAAACGTTCGTTCAACCCGATGGAGGGATCTATTTCCCCAAAAGCCATCATGCCAACTATGAAACATCCATCTGCGTGATGGTCTTCGCCGGCGCGAACAAGGCGGGAAAGTACGATTCGCTGCTCGCCAAGGCCGACAAATACCTCCGTGGTTTGCAGTGGGACGAATCTGAAAAGACGGACAAGTCTGATGTGAAGTTCGGCGGCGCCGGTTATGGCCGCACGGGTGATCGTCCCGACTTGTCCAATACCGTCTTCTTTCTCGAAGCGCTGCAAGCCACGGGCGCGAAGAAAGACGACCCGGCCGTGCAAAAGGCGTTGGTGTTCCTGTCCCGCTGCCAGAATTTGGAGACCGAGAACAACACCACTCCGTTCGCCTCCAAAGTGAACGATGGCGGGTTCTATTACACCCCCGCTGCGGGGGGCACCTCGCAGGCCGGCAACAATCCCGACGGCGGCCTGCGATCGTACGGCAGTATGACGTACGCCGGTCTCAAAAGCATGATCTTTGCCGGGCTGACGCCGGAAGATGAACGCGTCAAAGCCGCGACGACATGGATCAAGAAATTCTACACGGTCACAGAAAACCCCGGGATGGGACAACAGGGCGTCTATTACTATCTGCAGATGTTCGCCAAAGCGCTGTCGACCATGAACATTGATCAGTTTGAAGACGCCGCGGGGAAGAAGCACGACTGGCGAAAAGAACTCGCCGAGCACCTCTTCAGCGTGCAGCAACCGAACGGCAGTTGGGTGAATACCAACGCCCGGTGGATGGAAGGCGACCCGAATCTGTCGACCGCATACTCGCTGATGGCCCTGAAATACTGCGATCCTAAACCCGATAAGTAGGGCGATTCCCCAATCCCGTAAGTCTTAGCCCCCCGTCAATGACGGGGGGATGTCTGCGTTGATGTGATGATGGCTTACCCCCGGTCATTGACGGGGGGCTAAGACGTTAGGCGTCGGGACATTGATCGCGTACAATTTCCGGCTGATAACATCCAGTGTTCCAGCGGAAAGTAGTGATTGTGTCGACTGCGGAGCAAACGGTTTGCGTCAGCCTCGGGCCGCGCACCTATGAGATTCTGATTGGACCAGGGCTGCTGCCCAGGACGGCGGATGTGATCTGGCGCTGGCACGTGCAGCACGCGGGCAAGCCGCCGGCGCAACCGGGGGCGTTGATTGTCACTGATACGAATGTCGCCAAACTCCATGCGGAACCGGTTCGACAAAGTCTGGAAGCCGCGGGCTGGACGGTCGACATCATCGCGCTCCCCGCGGGCGAACCGTCGAAATCGCTGGATGTCGTTAATACGGTGTACGATCGGTTGATTGAACGGCACGCCGATCGCCGCACGGTGATCTTTGCCGTCGGTGGCGGTGTGGTGGGGGATGCCGCGGGGTTTGTCGCGGCGACGTACAGCCGTGGTGTGCCGTTCGTGCAGATACCGACGACGTTGCTCGCCGATGTTGACAGCAGCGTGGGCGGCAAGGTAGGCGTGAATCATCCCCTCGCGAAGAACATGATCGGCGCGTTCTACCAGCCGTTCGGCGTACTGATCGATACATCGGTGCTGGCGACGCTGCCCGATCGCGAATACAAGAGCGGTCTCGCGGAGGTGGTGAAATACGGCGTGATTCTCGATGCGGGTTTTTTCACGCAGTTGGAACAGACCACGGCGGAACTCAATCGCCGCGACGCCGACACACTGGCCGCGGTCATTGCGAGAAGTTGTCGGTTGAAAGCGGACATCGTCGAGAAGGACGAATACGAACGCACTGGCTTACGGGCAGCGCTCAACTACGGTCACACCTTCGCGCATGGATTCGAGGCGCTGTGCGGTTACGGTGTGTTGCTGCACGGCGAAGCAGTCTCAATCGGCATGGTCTGCGCGAGCCGTCTGGCCGAACGCCGCGGGCTGATTGATGCCTCGGTGACGAAGCGCCAAGTCGATCTACTGTCGGCACTGGGATTACCGTTGCGATTGCCGCAAGGGGTTTCGATCACGTCGGCAGACATGCTCGCGCGAATGCGGCTCGACAAGAAGTCTATCGCGGGGCAACTCCGGTTCGTGCTACCGACACGGATGGGATATGTCGAAACGATGGCGAATATTCCGGAGAGCGATGTTCTTGCGGTGATGAGCACAGTCGGCGTAGTGTCATGAGGTAAAACACTGGCAAATCAATTCCGGTTCCGCGGCCGCGTGGCCAATTCCCACCCGATGACCATGGCAACTAGGCCATTAAACGGCCACTGCATATTTGCGCTTTGCAGATAGCCAACCAGATGTTCCAAAATGACCGAGGAATTCTGATTCCCCATCAAATTATTCAATAAGTTGTGGGATGCAAAACGCCCGGCTATGCCGACTGCCACGGTCAACAGCATGAACCCCAATGCCCTCAGGTTCACAGGTGGGATCATCCACAGCGCGATCCCGAATCCACCAATGGTGCCGGCTAGCAAGTCGTAGACCCAACTCGGCTGCGTGGCGACCCACGGGATCAGAAACGAAAACAGCAGGTGATGCACGACCGCGCTGACGGGAACCGCGGCGGTAGTCCACCACCAGTTCCGTCCCTGCCACCGCGAGAGCGGGACCAGCACGATCAGGCCGAAGCACAGTCCAGAATAGCAGCACGTGATGAGGATATAGATGAACTCAGGCACGTAGCCCCGAAGACCGGAATAACCGACGAGAAGTCGCAAACCGACATACGCCCATCCGGCCAAAAAGCCCAGAAAGAACGTGACGATCGCCATCCGTAACAGGCGCACGGAGAGTCGTGGATCGTCCAGTGCCGGCGGATAACCGCGGTGCAGCAACCACGAAGGCAACGTAAGGAGCAACTGCCAGAGTGCCCACGGATGAACCGGTGCATCGATCGACATCTCAATCTCCGGTGTGCAGTGAATCGCTCTCCACCAATCGCCATCCCAGCGCCATCGCCACGCCGCACTGGAACGGACCGAACATGGCGAACATCGCCAGGAGCCGGGCGACAGGTTCCGGTAACCAACCGGCGCGCGGTTCGTGATGAAACAGGAAGGCAAAGCTCGATCCGCCGATGATTCCCGCGATGGTAGAGGCGACGATGACCAAAGCCGCGCGGCGGGACCACGGGGGATTCATCCACACGGCTAAGCCTAACCCGCCGACGGTTCCCGCGGCCAGTCCTGCCAGCGGCCAGGATTTGTCGGGGCCGGAACTCATGATGGGCATGAATTGCAGGAAGGCCAACACCGCGCACCAGTAAATGCCTGTGCTGATGGCAGCCGCGGGGACCGTCAGCCACCAGTTGCGGCCTTGCCAGCGCGAAAGCGGCACCAGCACAAACAAGCCGAACCAGACGCCGGGTAACAGCATCAGGCCGAGCCCTTTAAACGGCCAGTTTGCTCCGGCGGCATCCATCGCCATTTCAAAACCCATTCCTGCGACGGATGCCGTCACCGACACGGCGGCGATGGCTCCCATCAGTGTCATCATCCGCAACAACCGCACAGCAAAACGCGGATGCCGCAGCGTGGGAGGCGTTTCTTGTCGAAACAACCACGTCTTCATACCACGAAACGTGGCCCAGACCGCCCACGGATGATCGAGTCGCGGATCAGTGGCTTCACCCCGCGCGAGTTCGTCGCTGTCGAGTGGATCGGACGGCATCGAGAGTTGCCTTGTTGTAGCCCTGTCGCTCTGCCACAGGAAAGCCGATTCGACCGCGGCGTGCAACATAAGGCAATCCTGTCACGGAGTGACAGGGTTAAGAGGATGCGACCATTACGCAAGTCTCAGTGAATCGATTGCCGAGCAAATGACGTTAGCACTCTTCTTCAACGCGGCGCTTTCCGCTTCATTGAGCGCCAGCGGGATGGTTGTGACCACGCCTTGTCCGCCAACGACGCGGGGCAGGGCGAGCGTGACATCGTGTACGCCGCAGACATCGTCCGTGCGGCCGCAGACGGTGAGAATTGCGCGTTGGTTGTGCAGGACGATATCCACGATCCGGGCGAGCGCACTGCCGATGCCGTAATACGTTGCTCCTTTGCCGCCGATGATGTGATACGCCGCGCGGCGGACGCGATCGTCAATGCGAGCCCGATCTTCGTCGGTGAGGGCCACCGACTGCGCGGTACAGAACTCATTCAAAGCCATGCCACCGACGGTGGCGAGCGACCATGTCAGAACTTCGGAATCGCCGTGCTCGCCGATCACGTAAGCATGCACATGATGAGAATCAATACCGAGGTGTGTGCCGAGCAACGTGCGGAAGCGGGCGGTATCGAGTGTGGTTCCGGAACCGAGCACGCGGTGTGGCGGGACACCCAGTTGCTGGGCGAGATGCGTTGTTACATGGGTCATGATGTCGACCGGATTCGTCGCCACGACCAGCACGGCGTCGGGCGCGGCAGCCAACACCGCAGGGACGACATCCGAAAAAATCGCATAATTCCGTTCGAGCAACTGCAGCCGGGTTTCACCGGGTTTCTGGCTGACGCCCGCGGCAAGCACCACGACCGCGGCCCCGTTCAGGTCGGCATACGTTCCGGAGCGCACGGTCAGCGGATGGGCAAACGGCACGGCGTGAAACAGGTCATCCGCTTCGGCCGATGCACGGTTTTCGTTCTTGTCGACAAGAACAATCTCGCGACCGACGCCGTTCATCACCATCGCATATGCCGCCGTGGCTCCAACGTAGCCGCTGCCGACGATACCGACTTTCATTGCATTTCTCCGGAAACGAAGAGACCCAGGGATCAGCATCCCTGGGCTTCGTGGTGAATCATCTCTGCGCGGGAGATTATATCACGCGGCGGCGGACATCGTCTGCGCTTTGGCGTGGCAGACGAAGATGCAGCGCTGGCCTTCGATGCCAGTCTCGATCACGTTATCGATCACGCCGATCTTCTCCAGCAATGCCGTGTAGGCCTTGCGGCTGCCTTGGAAGCAATCGCTGCCGTTCTTGCCGAAGTCAACGTGGTCGTGGTTCTTGCTCCAGTGGATGAGGCAGCGGCCGCGCGGCGACAGGCAACTCATCCAGCCCCTCACGCACATTTCCGGATCGAAGCTGTGATCGAGCGAGTTGCTATAGACGAAGTCGGTCTTGCCAATCCATTCGGGCTTCACCTTGTGAAAGTCCCATTGGATGACGTGTTCAAAGCTCGCCGCCTGCGGTGAAATCTCCGTGCCGATAACTTCGCAGTTCAGCAATTGTCGCAGCGTGCGGACCTCGGCTCCATTGCGGACGCCGTGACACAAGCCGAACTTCGGTTGCTTCACTTCCTGCTTGATCACCCCGGCGAGCAGTTCCAGTTCGGAGTCCTGCACCCAGACGCGTTCGTGTTTGCGTTCGTGAGTCTCGAGCTGGGCCTTCACATAGTCCTCATACGAGGCGAACTGATGCTGCCGGATCGATGTCGGCGTGAGGTACTTGTAGACGAACTTTTTCAATTTGCGCAGCATGATCACCCTTCCGTGGGGATGCGGACCCGATTCGGGGGATTATCGCGAAGGGGGAAATCGGGTCAAGATGAGTAAAAACGGAGCAACCCGGCTGCTTCTTCGCAGCCGGGTTGCTGGACCGATGTCGCTGGCTGAGCCTTCCCGCTGCCAAAAAGCTGCCAGGAGGCGTGACGTGACGCTTAGCGTTTCGCCGTCTTGTTGGTTTCGATCGGCAAGATCTCAATGGCGAGCACTTTGCCGGTTTCCATGCTCGCCCCGCCGACGACCACCAGCTTGTTTCCGGGCAGCGGCAGCACGCGGTGGAAGAATCGCGGGTGCGCCAACTGGCCGACAGATTGCCACGCCTTGGCATCGGGTTCCAGGCGTTGAATCGAGCCGGTCATGGTGGTGGCGTACAGCGTGTCACCGCTGGAAAACGCGGACGCACCGAAGCCGTCCATGGCTGTTCCGAGCAACGCCGGGCCTTCCAACCAGGTGTCCTTGGCAGGATCGAAGATCGCTACATCGGTGGTTGCGCCACCCTTGCTCCCCATCCCGCCGATGCAGACGAGACGGCCATTCCAGGCGGCGAGGGCCAACGCCCGGCGTTCAAAGTTCGGGGCCGCGATCGTCTTCCACTCGCCTTTTTCCGCTTTGAGATCGTAGGCGAGGGCATCAGTATGCCACTTGGCGGTGCTGCCGCCGGCCCCTTGCATGTTCCATCCGCCAACCACGTACACCGTATCACCGACAACGGCGGCATCGTGCGAGGATCGTCCTTCCGGCAGCTTCGGCAGATCGACCCATTGATTGGTCGCGGCATCGAAGCGGGCAAAGTCAGCCTGTGAACGAAGATCTTCTTTCTCACCGGCCTTGTTCGTCGCGGTGAAACCACCAATGCGATACAGCTTGCCGCCATGTTCGATCATCGCGAGGCCTTGCAGCTTCGGGCCGGTGGCGATCTTTTCCCATTGCGAGGGCGATTGCAGATCGAGTTTCCAGAGGTCGCCCGATTGGTCTTCGTTGGCATATTCGTGAGCGCTGCCGTAGTTGCCACCGTAGGCGAACACGGCGTTGCCAACGACTGCACCGCCGAAGCTGGTGATCCCCTTGGGAAGTTCCGGAAAGGCATGGGCCGTGGGCGCCAGTTGCCGTGGTTCATAGTGCAATGTCAACGTCGAGTAACTCCGTACGCTCTTGTAGGCCTGTTGATTCAATTCACCGGCACGCTCTTCCGTGTGCTTGGCGCGGATCGAGAAGAGGCCGCCGCGGGGTAGTTCGGTGCGGAACTCGCCCGCCGCATTGGTCGTCCCTTCAATTTTGGATTCAATGCCGGGGCCGACGATGGTCACCGTCGAATCCGCCTGGGGTTGGCCTTTCCACAGAACCTGGAACACCACGGTGGAGCCGTCTACGCTGGGGACCACTTCCAACGGCAGACGCTCCGAGTCCTTCACGGCTTTCCACGTTCCTGTCAGCGGGAACGGATAGCTCTTCGCATAGTACTGCAGCAGGAATGGCTCGGCGCCCCCCTTGGTCAGTACGCCGTAGGAATGTCGCAGGATCAGTGTCGACTGGCGAGCCGCCCCTTCCAGCGGGGCTTCGAGCGAATAATTCCCCTTGGTGAATGTCAGAGGTTTGGGTTCGCCGCGTCCGCCGACGATCCAGACGTCGGCCTTCACGACTTTGTCGAGCAGGTCCGGATCGTCCGGTTCCGCTGCTTCGCCGAAGTACACGTGCGCCTTCGCCAGGGCTGCCGTGGTGTCGGTCTTGAGCCACAGGAAGTGGGCCTGACTGACCAGCGGCCAAGCCAGGACGAGGGCCAGAATCATTGCCGTGCGTTTCATGGTCATCCTTGTGCAAAGAGGTGGATATCGTACTCGAAAGATGCGATGTGCATCGGTGAATTCTCTGACGGTCTTCACGAACCGGAAGCATCATCGACGGGCATTTTGCCCCCAGTGTTCGCTCGCAAAACAGGGATCGCGATCTCCGTCGCTCGCGCTTCCGGCTCGTTCTTCATTACCGGCGGCCGATTGACGGTTTGTTCAGAACGAAGTCCAAAGGCATGTTTTCCCCCGTTGCGACGATCACCAGTTCCGATTTCCGGTTGTACGTTTCTGGAATGGGATCGCGCGGAAGCACGGGCTTTCCCCGATACTTGGTGGCGGCTTTGGCATAGGCGGCCTCATCATCCAGCGCGAAACCGGGATCGAGCATCGATTCAATCTCGACCCGATTCTTCCCCATCACCGGACCGGTCTTCTTTTCAAAGACGAAAAATCCATTCTGAACCACCGCGACCGCCGCCGGCCCTTTCGTCTCCGCCATCGGCACGAACGTGATGCGGCCGTTTTCGAGCGGTTGGCTGTCAAAAATCACCGTCCCGCGAACGGCCACTCGCTGCGGACCAGTCCGGCCGCAACCCGAAAGGAACAGTGCCATCATCGTTGTCAGTACCAGAAACGGCACGGTTTTGATCTGGGATGTCATGTTGTCTCCTCGTTTCGCAGACTGTGGTTCGATTGTGTGCCACGGTCGGCAGCGGACTGCCAAATCGCACCGTCAAGACGGCAGTGGCATACAAATCGGAGGCGGTTACCGATTAGAACTCGCCGACGACTTCACCGCCGGCGCGGGTGGCGATGCCATCCAGCAGGCCGTGGTCGATGTTCTCGCTGACATATTTCGCGGAGCCGTCACACCGCAACATGTTTACCACGCCGATGTGATCGCTACGGAAGTTCGACAACCGTGTGGAGTCGCCGCTCATGGTCTTTGGGTTGAACGGGCCGCGGGTGGTAAACGCGGTGGCCAGTGGGTAGGGCGAAGACCAGTAAGTGAAACCCCAGCGAACCTGTCCAATACAGGGACCGGACGTAAAGGTGTAGTCTGGGAAATTCCAGGCCGATTCCCCGGTAAGGAAGGTGTTCGAGGTTCCGTCGGTGATATCGCGCATTGAGGTGCTGCCCGTGCCGGCGTTCACGATCGCGCCGTTGTTGGGGGCTCCGCTGGCCTGTGTCCCCCAGGGGTCTCCGCTGCCGGTTGAAACCGCGTACGTTCCTGGTGCTCGGTTGTTGGCATCGCAACCGGCAATCGGCACCGCGCGGCGAATCACCGCCGACGGACACAGGTAGGTCGGAATCCGTTGCGAGACCACGGCCAGATTCACCGGATCGGAGTTGCCGCGGCTGAAGTCGTACAACTGATAATTGTTGGCCTGATCGAGATAGGGGAGCACGGCGGCGAAGACGCTGGAACGGGCCAAGCCGGTGTCCACCGAGGCGAGTGGAAACTTCATGAACGTATCGTGATAGTTGTGGATCGCCAGACCGATCTGCTTGAGATTATTACTGCACTGCGTTCGCCGGGCGGCTTCGCGAGCCTGCTGTACCGCGGGCAGAAGTAAAGCAATGAGGATCGCAATGATCGCGATCACGACCAGTAGCTCGATGAGCGTGAAGCCCGAGCGGCGGGAAAGAGCAGGCATGAATGAACTCCGTCAGCAGAGGGTGCGAGCGGCGTCTCGGCCGACGATGGCCGGAAACGCGATCACCTGGCTGGCTGACGGGGAGTCCGTTGGCGTGCTGGGTTGTTGAGATTGAGTCTCAATGTCATGTTAGTGTAGGCGGGCTCGTTTCTATTTGCAAATCTCCCCACAAAAAATCCGCGCCGATTTCTATAAGTCCAGGCGAGAGCACATGCTTCACAGTCGTGCCAATGTCGCGATCCGCCGTCAAACGACTTCACGATTATGGGATGGGTTCGGTGGGAAGCGGTTCCGACGGGTCGTCATCGCTTTCACTGACCGCATCCGAGGAGGCCGCGAAAAAGCGGCTGGTGGTTCGCCAGAGAATGGCACACAGCACAAGTTCCATTGCCAACGGGATAACAATCGAGATCACCGCGAATGGAAGCTCGCGCAACGTTCGCGGCGGCCGAGCCGGAAAGATCAGAATCATGGGGATCAGCATCACCGCCGCCGGGCCGAAGATCAGCCACACCCCAAGCATGACAATGGGTTTCGGCCGTTCATACCCCCGGCGAATCATCTCTCCGGTCGAGCGGATGCGTTCCATCGGAAGTGTCGTCGCGGCGCTGCTCAGCGGCAGCCCGCACTTCTCACAGAAATAATCGTGCGGCCGAACCGGCGTTAAACACCCCGGACACAGGGCGACTTCACGATCATCGTCATCAGCGATGGGCTCGGACATCGAACGAACCTCCTCGCCAAGCGAAAAACATCCCCCGTGCGGCACGAAACCGCCAGCGGGGGATGTTCTCTGTCCCTTAGCTCTCAGCCCTGAACCCTTAGCCTCTGTTCACACCGCGTCCAGCGCCTGCTTCAGGTCGTTGATGATGTCTTCCACGGCTTCGGTGCCGACCGACAGTCGTACGAAGTCCGGGGTGACACCGGTGGCTTGTTGCTCTTCGGCGGTCAACTGTTGATGCGTGGTGCTGTTGGGGTGAATGATCAGCGATTTGCTGTCGCCGACGTTCGCCAGATGCGAGAACAGCTTCACGTTGTTGATCAGTTTGATACCGTTCTCGCGCTGTTGTGTCGGGGTCGCCCCCTTCACACCGAAACCGAGAATCGCCCCGCAGCCCTTCGGCAGGTATTTTTTCCCCAACGAGTAGGACGGATGATTTTCGAGGCCGGTGTAGTTGACCCAGCCCACCTTCGGATGCGATTGCAGGAACTTCGCGACGGTGAGCGTGTTGCTGCTGTGGCGTTCCATCCGCAGGTGCAACGTTTCCAAACCTTGCAGCATCAGGAACGCATTGAACGGGCTCATCGCCGGGCCGAGGTCCCGCAGCAGTTGCGTCCGGCACTTGAGGATGTACGCCAGGTTCATCGGCCCGAACGTCTCAAAGAACTTCAGGCCGTGATAGCTCGGATCGGGTTCGGTCAACTCGGGGAATTTGCCGTTGCCCCAGTTGAAATCGCCCTTCTCGATGATCACCCCACCGATGCTGGTGCCATGACCGCCGATGAACTTCGTGCAGGAGTGGACGACGATGTCGGCACCCCACTTGAACGGCTGGCACAGGAACGGCGACGCCAGCGTGTTGTCGACAATCAGCGGAATGCCCGCCTCATGGGCGATCTTCGCGATCGCTTCAAAATCGGGCACGTCGACGCGCGGGTTGCCGATGGTTTCGAGATAGATGCACTTCGTCTTGCTGTCGATCGCTTTCTTGAAGTTCTCGGGATTATCCGCGGCGACGAACTTGGCGTGGATCCCCATCTTGGGGAACGTGTAGTGGAACAGGTTGTACGTGCCACCATACAGACTGGTCGCCGACACGAAGTTCTCGCCGGCCTGGCAGATATTCAGGATGGCCAGCGATTCAGCCGCCTGACCGGACGCCGTGACCATCGCGCCGCTGCCCCCTTCGAGGGCCGCGAGTCGTTTTTCCAGCACGTCACACGTCGGATTCATGATCCGAGTGTAGATGTTGCCGAATTCCTGCAACCCGAACAGTTTCGCCGCGTGTTCGGTCGAGTTGAACGTGTACGACGTGGTCTGATAAATCGGCACCGCGCGGGAATTGGTCGCGGGGTCCGGGGTTTGTCCGGCATGCAGGCACAGCGTTTCGGGACGGAGAGCGTCGGTCATGGTGAAGTTCTTTGGGTCAAGTGCTGAGGGTCAAGTGTCAAGGGCCGGAGAAAGTCCGACACCGTCAACGAAACGGTAAGAGAATCCGTTCTCAGAAAGTGGTGCGATGTTAACTGGTTCGCCTATGCTGTGCAAAGGATCGATGGCAACCCCCGCCCAGATGAAACAACACGATGAACCGGAAGTATGGCATGTTGTTTCTCGTTGGTGGCACCCTTCCGTGGATCAGCATCACGACTGGTCAATGGGGCGGATGGCGGCAGATTCTGTCGGCCTGGTCTTCAGCAATGTTCATCGGCTTGAGTTCCATGTACTTCATGAACAGCCCCGGCTGGCTGGGAAAGCGCCCCGATGGTCGAATTTCGATGTGGGCATGGTTCCTCTGGTTGCCGTATCTGAGCGTTAACCTTCTGGCCATGTGGATACTGGCTCGAGTTTCCCGTCAGCCGGCGATTGCTGAGGTGTTGCCGAATCTCTTCTTTGGGAGGCGGCTTGCAGCATCAGAAACGAGGATGTTCGGCGGCAATCATATTCTGGACCTCACCGCCGAGTTCGCCGAACCGCGCGAGTTCCGGAATCGAACAGGGTATTCCTCACTGCCAATTCTTGATGCGACGGCCCCACGGCTCGATCAACTGCGGTCGTCAACCGAATGGCTCGACTCCGCGATTGCATCGGGGCCGACATTTGTGCATTGCGCGCAGGGCCATGGCCGAACCGCATGCATCGTCTTGGCGTATCTGGTTTCGCGCGGGCATGTCGCTTCGATTGCGGAGGGCATACAACTCCTGCGACAGTATCGTCCGAGTGTCCAAATCAATCGTGATCAACGTCGTCGACTGGAAGAATTTCTGCAGTGAGTGACTCCGCAAGTTCCGCACCTCCACCGCTGCCGAATCCACTCCGCCGCAACGTTATCTGGCGGTTGGGCCAATTGCTGATGTCGAATGTCTTCGGCCTCTGGCTGCGCATGCGCACGCGGGGTATTGAACACTTGCCCAAAGAGGGCGGGGCGTTGCTGCTGATCAATCACCAGAGTTACCTCGATCCGCTGCTCGTCGGTATGCCGTTGCAGCGACCGATTAGTTACCTCGCCCGGGATTCACTCTTCCGCGTGCCGGTCATCGGGCTGGTTCTGAAGAACACGTATGTCATGCCGATCAACCGGGAGTCTGCCAGCACGGCGAGCCTGCGGGAAGCGATTCGTCGCCTGCAGCACGGGTTTTACGTCGGTATCTTTCCGGAAGGCACTCGCACCGTCGATGGCACCGTCGGCCCGTTCAAACCCGGCTTCCTCGCCCTGTTACGCCGGGCCGATGTCCCCGTCATCCCCGTGGGCGTCGCCGGGGCGTACGAAGCGATGCCCCGCGGCACCCCGTTCCTCTGGCCGGGCAAAGTCCGCGTCGTCTTCGGCGAGGCGTTGCCACGCGAGAAACTCGCCGCGTTTCCCAAATCCGACGAAGAGGGGCTGCTGGAATACGTGCGGCAACACGTCATCGCCTGTCAAACCGACGCGAGTGAATGGCGTAAGGACCAGGCTTGAAGCAAACGTCTTACCCGTCTGCGAAACGGCAAGCGTAAGTCCCTCTCTTATCGTTTTGCATTCATCACTCCTTATTCTCCATTTTCCTCCCTCCACACCGGTCTGGACCGTTCCCCCGTTTTCGGGTGTAATCCCCCACCGGACCACGCTCGCGGCAGGGACGCCGTGCGGCCTGCGGTCCGGATGCAGTCGCCGTAAATTACGGCGGGGCAATGTGTTCGGCAAGGATGCCTCTCGTGTCTCCCTGGGTTCGACTCACGCAGCTCGTGTGGCCGCATCGACGCCGTTTAGCGGTATCGGTGGTCTTTGGCGCACTCGCGGCCAGTCTGTGGGGGCTCGAACTGCTTCTGACATTCCCGGTGGCAACGGTCTTTCTGGAAGGGAAATCGCTCGCAACCTATCTGCACGAACAGACGGAGCGGGTCGAGGTACAACTTGCGGATCATCAGCGCGATCTCGACCGTCTCGAACCACGTTGGAAGGCAATTGAAGGTCGGGCCGATGCCGCCGCTGTGACCGAACGAGCGCAGTTGCTGACAGAGCAGGCCAAGTGTCAGCGGCGGATGAATTCCGAATCGTGGCAGCTCTGGTTCATCGGCTGGATTGAGACCCGCGTGCTGCCATGGTTGCCGCAGAATCAGTTTCGATTGCTGGCCGTGTTACTCGCCGGGCTCGTGGTGACCACGTTTTTCAAAGGCCTCTTCACGTTCCTGCAAGACCAGGGGGCTGGTGCCGTTGCCGAACTTTGCGTGATCGATCTCCGGGCGCTGGTCTTCCGCAAGGTGTTGAATCGCGACCCGCAATCGATCGAACTCGAGGGGGCTCCGAAGATCCTGTCCGGGCTGACCTATGATCTGTCCGGCCTCACGCACGGCTTGACAACCATCGGCGGCCGCATTGTTCGCGAACCACTGAAAGCCGTCGCCTGTATTATTGCCGGGTTTTGTGTGAATTGGCGTTTGACGGCATTGGCTCTCATCGTCGTCCCCGTTGCAGGATGGCTATTCTCCGTGATGGGGCGCCGGTTAAAACGCGCTGTCCATCGTGTCTTTGATGCGATGGCCCGCATTTATCAGTTTCTGGAAGAATGCTTTCATAACGTTAAGGTCGTCATCGCTTATCAGCAACAAGGGCGATTGCGGCGGCAGTTTCATCGACAAAACCGCGACTTCTATAAACAGTCGATGCGGTTCGTCAAAATCGACGCACTGACCAATCCCGCGACCGAGTTTCTCGGGATGGCCGCGGTGCTGCTCGGCGTCTTGCCCGGTGGCTATCTCGTGTTGCGGAACACAACGATGATCGGCGGCGTGCAACTGTCGAGCATGCCGATGTCGGTCTCGGAACTGATTACGTTGTACGCGATCCTCGCCGGCGTCCTCGATCCGCTGCGAAAATTCTCGAAATATTTTCCCTTGATCAAGCAATGCGGCAGTGCGCTGGAACGGGTGTTTCGACTCCACGATCAGGCGGGGTTGGTCGTGCAGTCCGAGCGGCCGCTACCATTGCCACGGCTCGAATCGACGATTGAGCTTCGGGATGTCCATTTTCATTATGCCCACCGCGATGCTTCGGCCAGCCCGCGAACCCCCGTGTTAAAAGGAGTTTCGTTGACGGTGACGGCGGGGGAAACCATCGCCCTGGTAGGGCCGAACGGTAGCGGAAAATCCACGCTGATTGGCTTGTTGACGCGGTTCTACGATCCCAGCGAAGGGGCCGTGCTCTTCGATGATGCCGACTTGCGCGATGTGCGGTTGCGCGACCTGCGTGATCAGTTGGCGCTCGTTCCGCAAGAACCGCTGTTGTTTGATGACACCATCGCCGCAAACATTCAATATGGGCGGCCGTCGGCGACGGCAGCCGAGATTCACTCCGCGGCGGTCCAGGCCCATGTCTGGGATTTCGCAGAGTCGCTGCCGCAGCAATTAGCCACGCCCGTTGGTCCGCAGGGAAAGTCGTTGTCCGGCGGGCAACGCCAGCGTGTGGCCCTCGCGCGCGCATTACTGCGTGATCCGCGGGTGTTGATTCTCGACGAACCGATGGCCGCCGTGGATGCCGTCAGTGAGCAATTGCTCCATCGCACCTTGAAGACGTTCGTTCGCGGCCGGACGACTTTCTTAATCACGCATCAATTGAGCGCGGCCGTCCTGGAATATGTCACGCGGATTGTGCTCCTGGATCACGGTCGTGTTATCGCGACCGGACGCCATGAGGAACTGTTAGCGATCAGCCCGTTATATCAACGTTTATTTGCCGCCACTGGTAAACAAGCTGCCTGATGATTCATCAGCGTCTTGTTGTGTGGATAGGCTCAATGCTTGTTGTCGATACTCGTTGCAGTAAGTTGCCCATTCAAAGTCAAGAAGCCCGCGGGTGTTTCGAGCTCGTCGAAACCTGTTAACAATGACAACGCTTCCCTTCACCACGGCGAGATTGAAACGGCGGGCCCTGTGGCGGTCCTGGCCGTGGCGTGGTGCTGCGCCTGTGATTGTCGCGGTCGCGGCGTGGTGGGGACTGGCGGGGATGTCGGGCGTGACCACCATCACTCCGGCAGATCACGGTCCTGTTCTGCCGCTGGCGGAACCGTTTCTCGCTGAGACCGATTGGTCCGGTTGGCGGGGCGGCTCGCGGCAAGGAACGTTGGCGGCGTCAACGGCGTTGCCCGTGCAATGGGCGCTGCCGGAAGGAACGATCCCTCGAATCCCCAACACAGCAGTGTCACCCCCGATCGTCGTGGGGGACGCGATTTACTTCACACGCCGGTCTGCGACACAGGGTCAAAGTTGGTTGGCCTGCGTGGATCGGACGAGCGGCGATTCTCGCTGGCAAGCCACATTCGATAGCGATGAAGGACCACCACGCGCGTCGCTGCTACCGACACCAGCCTGTGACGGCAGCCGCTTGTTCGTCACCTCGGCAACGAAGGGGCAATTTCTCGTCACGGCGTACGATGCTGATGGTGCGCAGTTGTGGTCGCAGTCGGTCGGACCGATCGGACGCGCAGTCGGTCCGGGTCAATCGCCAGTGGTGAGCGGGTCGTTGGTGTTTGTGAGCATCGATCAACGGACCGCACCGTGGGATTGGAGCGGCTCCGGCGGGTATGTCGCCGCGGTGCATCGGCAGACCGGGCAAATTGTCTGGCGGACTCCCCGCAGCGGTGGTGACGGGGCCGCGACTCCGGTGGTGGCCACGCTGGCTGGTCGCCGACAATTGATTCTTCCCGGGCGCGGCCGCATTCAGGCATACGATGCGGACACCGGTCGGGAGTTGTGGATGGCCCGCTGGCCGACCCGCGCGATTGTGGGAGCCGTGGTGTGCGATGATCAGCACGTCTTCGCGACGACAACAGGGACCGATCGCGAGACCCTCTGCGTGCGGGCCGATGGGAATGGAGATGTCACCGACACGCACGTGTTGTGGCGGGCGAAGAACGCGGGCAGCAGTGCCTCGCCGGTTTTGATTGACGGCAACGTGATTGTCGCCCAGGAGAACGGTGGCGTAACGGCGCTCGATCGGCTCAACGGTCGGGTGGTGTGGCAACAGCAACTGGCGGGACGATTCACCACGGCGCCGTTGGCCGCAGGATCACGCGTGTACTGCCTTGATGACACGGGCGGCGTGACGGTACTCGATGCCCGTCAGCACGGACAGGTGATTGCCCACAATCGCTCCACCGGCCCGCACACCATCGCGGTGTCGGGAGACCAATGGTTGTTCGTCTCGCCTGCCGGCCTGACGATTGTCGGCGCGAACGGTCCGACCCAGATTGCTCACGGCGATCTGCCGAGTCGAGACCGCCACTAGCGATTGTCCGACCGTTCTCAATCCCCGCTTGCGGTTTCGCATTCCGTGTGGAGCGTTTCGGCGTGTTGACTCGCGGGACGTGTTGTGACACACACACATACGAACTACCATAGGTATGAGCGTTTCGTTCCGATGATGAATCTCTACGAGTCTGCAACCATGCGTCGCGTTCGCACCGGTGGTGGTTTCCCTGCATTGCTTTACACGCTCTCCAAAGCCAAGCAGGTCGGTGGCCTATGGAGTCTGTGGAAGGCGATGCGGTCGAAGAACGCCTGCAAAACTTGCGCGCTCGGGATGGGTGGCCAGAAGGGCGGCATGGTCAACGAACTCGGCGTGTTTCCTGAAGTCTGCAAGAAGTCGCTGCAGGCGATGGCCGCCGACATGCAGGGGGGCGTCCAGCCCGACTTTTTCGCAAAGTATTCGATTCCACAGTTGCAGTCTTTCACGCCGCGGGAGCTGGAAACCAGCGGCCGGTTGACGCAGCCGCTGCTGTACGAACAGGGCCAGCAATACTACCGCCCGATTACGTGGGACGACGCGTTCGCCCGCATCGTCGGCAAGCTGAAAGCCGTCACCGCGGACGAAACCTTCTGGTACTTCAGCGGCCGCAGCAGCAATGAAGCGGGATTTCTATTACAGTTGTTCGCGCGGATCTATGGGACGAACAACGTCAACAACTGCAGCTACTATTGTCACCAGGCGAGCGGCGTCGGTCTGAACAGTTCGCTCGGTACCGGGACGGCCACGCTGTTGCTGGAAGATGTCGATCACGCCGACTGCATCTTCATCATCGGCGGCAACCCGGCGAGCAATCACCCGCGATTAATGAGCACGCTCAAGCACATCCGTCGCCGCGGGGGGGAGGTCGTCGTCATCAATCCCATCGTGGAAACGGGCCTCGTCAATTTCAGCGTGCCGAGTGATCCGATCAGCCTGTTCTTCGGGACGAAGATCGCCACGCTGTATGTGCAACCACATATTGGTGGTGATCTGGCTTTGCTCACCGGCATCGCCAAGCGGATTCAGGAACTCGGCGCGCAGCATGAGGATTTTCTCAATCAATACTGCGACCGCTGGCCGGAACTCTCGCACAAACTCCTGGCGACGCCGTGGAGCGAAATCATCGAAAAATCGGGGTGCAGCCTCGAACAGATCGATGCAATGGCCCTGCGGTATGCCAAGGCGAAGAACGTCGTCTTCTGCTGGACGATGGGCATTACCCATCACACGTATGGTGTTGAAAACGTCGAGGCAATCTGCAATCTGGCATTGATGCGCGGGATGGTGGGGCGGCCGAATGCCGGGCTGATGCCGATCCGCGGGCATTCCAACGTGCAGGGCATCGGCTCGATGGGCGTGACGCCGAAGCTCAAGGATGCCGTGTTCAACCGGCTGCAATCGCACTTCGGCGTGACGCTGCCGACGACCGCAGGGCTCGACACGATGGCCTGTATGGAAGACGCCGAGAGCGGCAAATTGAAGGTCGGTTTCTGTCTCGGCGGGAATCTGTACGGCTCGAATCCCGATGCCACGTTTGCCGAGAAATCGATGCGGAATCTCGATCAGGTGGTGTACCTTAACACGACGCTGAATACCGGCCATGCGCATGGGCTGGCACGGGAAACGATCATCTTGCCCGTGCTGGCCCGCGATGAAGAACCGCAGCCGACGACGCAGGAATCGATGTTCAATTACGTCCGCATGAGCGACGGCGGTCCGGCCCGGCATGTCGGACCGAAGAGCGAGATTGAAATCATCGCTACCATCGCCCGCGGCGTGATGGGCGACCACACGGCCATCGACTGGGCCTCGATGCAGAACACGAGCAAAATCCGGGAAGCGATTGCCAGGATCGTGCCGGGATTCGAGCAGATCGCCGGAATCGAAAAGACGAAGAAAGAATTCCAGATCGGCGGCCGGACGTTCCACACGCCGCAGTTTCCCACGCCGAACGGCAAAGCCCAGCTCCGTGTTCATGCGCTGCCGGAACTCGTGGGTGAAACCGGCGAACTGCGGCTGATGACAATCCGCAGCGAAGGGCAGTTCAACACGGTCGTCTACGAGGATTATGATCTCTATCGTGGGATTGATCGCCGCGATGTCATTCTGATGCACGGCGACGATCTGCGACGGCTCGGTCTCACCGATGGGCAAGCCGTGGTGATCACCAGCGACACCGGTGAAATGCGCGGGATTCTCGCCACGCGGTTCGATAAGATTCGCCCCGGCAACGTGGCGATGTACTACCCGGAGTGCAACATCCTCGTACCGCGCACCAGCGACCCTCGCAGTCGTACCCCGGCCTTCAAATCGATTCCAGTCCGCGTCACGGCGTATGCGGAACCAATGCGCCCTGCGCCGCTGCAACTCGCCGTCACGCGAAGCTAACCATCTCGGGAGACCCTCACGATGTCATCGATTCTGACTGTCCCCACAATTCGGCCACAGCCAGTTATCACCGATTTACCGGTGTGGCGATTCAGCGTCGCCGATTACCGGCGACTGTCTGAAACGGGTGTTCTCAATGACGATGACGAATTGGAATTGCTGGAAGGGTTGCTGGTCCCCAAAATGCCCAAGAATCCCCCGCACATTCTGGTTTGCAAGTTGCTCCGACGTTATCTGGAACGTTTGCTGGGAGACGGCTGGCATGTGGCGACACAAGATCCGCTCTCGACCGAAGATAGTGAACCGGAGCCTGACTTGGCGGTGCTGCGTGGTTGTGAGGAAGACTACGGCGACCGCTTGCCCACAAGCGCGGACAGCCCCCTGGTGATCGAGGTTGCGGACACCACGCTAAGTCGCGACCGGGGGATCAAACGACGAATCTACGCCAGGACTGGTATCCAACACTATTGGATTGCCAACGTGGCCGAGAAAACGATTGAAGTCTATTCCGAACCCATTGGGGAGATGGAGACGCCGGGATTTGCGAGCCTGCAAAAATACAGTCTCGGGGAATCCGTCCCCGTGGAGCTCGATGGGCAGAAGCGGGGCGAAATCGCGGTTGCGTCGATCTTCATTTCCGTCGACGCAAAGTGAGGACATTGCAGGCGTTAGCGATACTCGGATTGAACGTTATCGGGCTGTCAACGCTTTGAGAATCTCTACGGCGTTCGTGCGGCCGCCATGCGTCATGCTGACCTTGGCAAAGGTGATCTTGCCGTCGTTTTGAATGACGAACGTGGACGGATACGCCGTTTCCCCCGCGGCATCCCAACGCAGATGATACGCCTTGGTGAAAGCGTAATCGGGGTCGATCAGCAACTGAAAATGCTCGGGAACCGTTTTGTCTTTCAGGAATTCTTCGGTCCGCAGATGGAGGTTCTTCGCCGGTCCGGGATACACCAGCAGCACCTTGGCACCCGCAGCTTTGAACTTCTCGGCCTGCCCCAAAAATTGTCCCACCTGCTGGTTGCAGACGGGACATTGATAGCCCGGAAAGCCGCGGAGCACGACCAGGACGACCGGACCCGTTTTCAGTTGTTCGGTGAGACGCACCTTCTCACCGGCCATGGTCTTCAGCTCGAAGTCTGCGGCGATGTCTCCCATCTTGGGTGGGGCGTCCGCCGCTGAAACCGGCTGCGAAAATGATAGCAGAGCGACGAGAATTGCCAGCCACAAAGATTGTTTCACGAACATTTCATTGCCCCATTCATGCAGGAGTCGAGTCGTTACGATGGTCGAGTCACAGGGTTGGATGCCGAAAGGGGGGCGCGGTTTCACAGACGGGCAGAAGATGCCGCCAGTATTCCCGAGCCGGAAGCGTGAGCAACGGAATTCGCAGTTCCTGTTCCTCGTGGGTAATCCCAAGCGCGAAATGCCCGTCGATCACGCTTCCGGCTCGTTTTCCTCGTTCGAGAGGTCGGCGCGCTGCAATTCGCCTTTCGCCCGTGGGAAGTTATACTTGGAGATTGATTCCCCGGGATGCATTTGGAACGGTCTGCATGAAACTTTCGCGGAAATCGGATTACGCCCTGCGGGCGCTGGTGACCCTCGCCGGTCGGTCGGGGCAGGGGCACATGTCCATCCGCGAATTGGCGGAGCTGAACGATATCCCGAAGCGGTTTCTCGAACAGATCATGCTCGAATTGAAGTCCAAGGGGATTGTTCGCAGCATTGCCGGACGGATCGGCGGCTTCGAGCTGGCGATGGCTCCCGAGCACATCACGATGGGCCGGATCGTCCGCATCTTTGACGAAATGCTGTCGCCCATTCCGTGCGTGTCGGCAACGCACTACGAACCGTGCAGTCAGGAGATGACATGTCGGTTTCGCCGCGTCCTGCTCGACATTCGCAACTATACGGTCAAGCGGATGGAAGAGGCCACGCTCGCTGTGATTGCCGCGGGGCCACCGGTTGAACGTAAAGAAGTCTTCAATCCGCAGTTTGAATTCGCCGACGGAATCTGAGCACCACGACGCGGTTTCGGCAACTGCTCCGTCGGGCGATTTCCTCGCCGACTGTAGCCGATCCCCCGGCGGGTGCGGTAGGCTATGGTTGCAGAGTTGCCTTGTGCTGCTCCCGTCTTATCCATCGCATCCAACGGTCCGTTCGGAAGGTCAGGCCATGATCTGCATTTCTGTCACGCCGGAATCGCGCCAACTCGCGAAGGTGGACATTTTTAATGCGGCCAACCAGTGCGATCTCGTCGAGTTATGCCTCGATCGGCTCATCAAGGAGCCGGATGTCAAAGACCTGCTGGAAGGGGCCAAGAAGCCGATTCTCGTATCGTGCCGGCGGCGCGAAGAGGGTGGCCAGTTCGACGGCACCGAAGACGAACGGCTGATGCTGTTGCGACAGGCGATTCTCGCCAATCCAGCGTATATCGAGATGGATCTCGACACCGCGCGCAAAATCCCGCGGTTCGGCAAGGTCCAACGGGTCATCAGCCACACCAGTCTGGATCGCCCGCTGGGAACAGTGGACGATATTTTCGATGAAGCCGTCGCGGCGAAGGCCGATGTCATCAAGTTCACATGGCCGACGCAAACGCTGGAAGCCGCGTGGCCGTTGCTTGCTGCGGTGAGTCAAAAACGAGCGTTGCCGATTGTAGGTTTGGGCCTCGGCCGCTGCGGGCTGACGTTCTCGCTACTGGGCCGGAAGTATGGTTCGCCCTGGATTTACGCGGCTCTCGAAAAAGGAATGGAAGCGTTCCCCGGTCAACCATCGGTGGGCGATCTCGACAACCTCTATCGCTGGCGACAGGTGGGACCGAAGACGCGGTTCATCGGGGTGGCGGGCTTCAATGAAATGGAACTGGCGACCGTCAAGATTCTGAACGCGGCCTTCGACAAACTCGACATGAACACGCGGTGTCTGCCGTTCGACTTCAAGTCGATGGACCAGTTGCCGAAGATGCTCGATATCCTGAAAGTCCCGGCGGTCATCGCCACGGCGGGGCATGGAAAGCGGTTGTTGTCGATGGCCACGCCGTCGGATGAATCGACAAAAATGGCCGGCTATGCGGACCTGCTGCTGAAGCAACCTGACGGCTGGCAGGGCTACAACGTGATGTGGAAGATGGCGCTCAAAGCGCTGGAAGCCAAGCTCGGCAAGCAGTCCGCGGAAGACCGGCCGCTCGACAAACGGAACGTGATGGTCATTGGTGCCGGCGGATTGGGGCAGACGATTGTCTATGGCATCAAGAAGCGCAGCGGCCTTGTCAGCATCTGCTCGGCCGATGATGCTGAAGCCCAGTCCGTAGCTCGTGACACCGAAAGCCGATTCGTTCCCATTGCCAAGTTGTACGAGACGCTGGTCGATGTGGTGATTGTCACGACGCCGAATCTCGATCACGGTCTGAAGAAGTCGCCGATCAATCCCTCGCTGCTGCGACCGGGAATGACGTTCCTCGACCTGACCGATCCGCCGGGAGAATCGTCGCTGTGTCAGGAAGCCCGGGAGCGCGGCTGCAAAGTGGTTGAACCGGCCGAGGTTTTTGCCGATTACGTGGGCGTGTTGTTCAAATCGTTGACGGGCCAGGAACTCCCGCCCGACGCGATTGCCACCGGGTTAGCAGAGTAGTGGAAACGATTCTTCGCTTCCGCTTCGCGGAATCCCGGCGGCCGCGCTGTTTGCAGGAACCCTCCCATGTCCGACGAACCGTGGCGAAAGGATGTTGTCGCCGCCATCCGTCGCGGCATGATGATCGAAGCGATCAAACGTTATCGCGAAGCCACCGGCGTTGGCCTTGCGGAAGCCAAGCCGTTTGTCGAAGCCCTTGCAGAGACGATGAGGACCGGCGAACTCCCGGTTTCCACGGCACCGCCGTCGGACGAGTTGGAGCATGCGATCGTCGACGATCTGCGTGGCGGTCGCTACATCGGGGCCATCAAACGGCATCGCGATGCCACGGGGAGTGGATTGCGGGAATCACGCGATGCTGTCCATCACGTCGCACACAAAGCCGGCATTCCGGTCCCGAGTCCCGCTCCCATCGCCGTCTGGATGCTGATCGCGGCACTCGTTCTCGGCGGAATTATCGGCTGGATCTTTCTCGGCCAATGACGGGTTTTCCGTGATGTCTCGGCAGGGGCAATCACGTTCCTGCCGCCCCTTTGATCAATTGAATCACCTGCTCTTTCACCGCGGCGGGCAGCTTCGACCATTCACTGTCGATGTACTGCAGCAATGGGTCCGGACCGCTGGGATTCGACGGTGTAGGCGTGCTTCCACCGGGACGGGGCGTGCGGCGTTTGGCCGGCGGTAAGGCGGAGCCGCTGCGGGGTTGAGTGAGCGGTCCTTCCGGTCCATGTACGGCGTTGGAATAGAGCAATTGCACGGGGATCGCGTCGCTGCCATCGGCCAGGGGGACTTCGGTAAAGACTTTGGTCAACGGCGTCGCCGCTTCTAATGGATAGTCGCCCAGTTCCTGACCGCGATCCGAAGTCCACCCCAGATACCGCTCCTGTCCCGTTGCTGTCGCGTCGTCGACATCCGGATTGGTCCGTGTTTCCTGCAGTTGGTGATATGCGGTGGCGACGATGTTTTTCCAAGGCTCGGCGAAGACCGGGATGCCATTTGTGACGCCATTGGAATGGCGTTCGGCATAGACCACCACGGAATAGTAGATGGCCTGTTGACCGACGCGGATCGAACCGTGATAACCGCCCAGTCCGCTTGTGGAACTGGCTTCGCGATCGGCCGGAATCGTCCGGGAGAGGGCAGACGCTGCGGACGTTCCCAAGTCTGGATCGTCCAGAATCACCCCCGACGGCAGCAGGAAGTTGACCACGGTCGAATCCAGCGGCATCCCGTTAAAACTTCCCTGCTGATGCAGCAGTCGGACAACCTGCTTGATATTCGCTTGTGACACCCGCTGCGGTTGATAACCGGACATCCAGAACGAGCCGCGAAAATCGGTCGTCACCGGTTGCGAGTTGAAGTACTGCATCATCACATGATTGAGATGCGGATCCGTCATCCCGGCTTCCAGGCCGTAGTCAATCCACTGTCGCACCCCGTTGTTCCATTTGGTGGGCCCTCCGATGAAGAGGTTCACATAGGTGAGATTGGGAATAGTGCGGCCGCCGCGGAACTTCAGGTCTTCGGTGGTTGCGGTTCCGTCGCTACTGGAAGAGGCGGCATGGGAAGCCAGCTCAATTTTTTGAGGCGATTGCAATCCCCAGGGGACCGAACGGCCGTCGAGCGATTGTCCCAGCGTGGCAAACTGCGGCGATGACGGTCCCGGGCGGAAGGTCGGCGTCCGCGAGACCGATTGCATAATCGGTTGCAGCGAAAGGTCGAGGTCTGACGGTGGCGTGGCAATAGGGCCGCCCGGAACTGTCGGCGAAACTGGTTGTGCTGGGACCGGCCCAGTCACCGGTGAATAAATGGGGGCGCGACCCTGATAAACGGGTGGGCTGCCGCGAAAGGTGGATCCCGGACCGTACGTCGGCCCCGCGCAGCCGACCAGCCATGCGCACGCCATCAGCCCCAGAGTTTGAGTAGCGCAGGATTTCTGCATGATTCGACCTTCGTCCGGCCCCGAAAGCTACGACGGTTTCGGGCAGGAAAACTGCCCTGTCGGTGTACGGACGCAACCCCGGTGACCGGCAGGAATTGCCGATTTCTAGTGGTTGACGCGATTTCCGCATAGAGCAATCTGGGGAGGGCGAATGGCTAAGAGTTCAGGACTAAGGGACGGAGCAAGATCTGGTGTCCCTACGCCGTTATGCGGTTTCGCGCCCCGCGCAAATTTCACCCAGTGCTCACCGATACTGGCAAGCGATCATCACACGGCGCGAAACCGCAAACGGTGTTGGTTGTCGGGGGGGGCGCCATCAATCGCCTTTACGAAGCCAGATACCGGTAGAACAATCGCTTCACCACTTCCATCCCAATCCCGTACAGCACCGTGATCCCCAACGCGATCACCAGTAGCATTGCGGGCGGGGTGACGAAACCGAGCTTGTCCGCGAGCGGCGTGAACGGAATCAGTACCGTCACTAGTGCAATCGAGATTTCCGCGAACAGGAACAATCGCCCCGGACGGCTGAGGAAGAACGGGCGTTGCGTCCGGATCACCATCAGAATCATCAGACCGGTCAGCGTCGATTCCACAAACCAGCCCGTCTGGAACAGCATCTCGAAAGCTTCCGGGCTCTCCGTTGTTCGCAGAGCGGAAAACGCATACCACATCGCCCCGAAGGTCATGAAGTCGAACATCGAACTGGCGAAACCGAACGACATCATGAAGCGGGTGATGAAGCCCGTATCCCAACGTCGCGGCCGTTGAATCTGCTCGGGGTCCACACTGTCGGTGGCGAGCGCCATCGCCGGGAAGTCGGCGAGCAGGTTCACCAGCAGAATCTGATGGGCCAGCAACGGATCGAACGGCAGAAACAACCCAGCCACCGCTAGACTGAACATGTAACCGAAGTTCGCCGCGATGGCAAAAAAGACGTACTTTAGCGTGTTCGAGAACGTCCGGCGGCCTTCCCGCACCCCTTGCACCAGCACGCTCAGATCGTGCTTGAGCAACACCACCTGCGCGGCTTCCCGGGCGACATCCACGGCCGACGCCACCGAGATCCCTACATCCGCGGCATGGAGCGCTGAGGCGTCGTTGATCCCATCGCCGAGGTAACCGACCACTTGGCCGGTCCGCTTCAGCGCGAGAATGATCCGCTCTTTCTGATTCGGCTCGATCTCGGCGAAGATGTCCGCCTCAAGCGCTCGTTGCGTGACCGCCTGGTCGCTCATGTTCCGCAGGTCGGTCCCGGTGACAATCGTCGGCGACGTGATCCCCACGCGTTGGCTGATCGATGCGGCCACGGCACGGTTATCGCCGGTGATCACCTTCAGGCTGACGCCGAGGTCGCGCAGTTCGGCAATGGTCTGCTTGGCATCGGCTTTGGGGGGATCGGCGAAGACGAGGAAGCCGACGAACGTCATGTCATGCTCATCGGCCTTGGTGACATGTGGCGTGACAATCGTGCGCACGGCCAGACCGAGTACGCGCAGCCCGTGCACACTTATTTCCTTCAATTGCCGGTCGATGTCCTCGCGCAAGGAATCCAGATCGCGCAACCCGCCGGTGGTTTCCGCGCGGGTGCAACATTCGAGCACATTCGCGAGCGCCCCCTTGGTGATGAGCAATTTCTCGCCGTTCTGCTGCACGCGAACGCTTAACCGTTTGCGGATGAAGTCATACGGGATTTCGTCGAGTTTGGTGACGCCGGTCGTGTCGAATTTCTTGCTGTCGCACAGAGAACGGTCGATTGGGTTTTCAAAGCCGGATTGAAAGAAGGCGTTGAGGTACGCCAGCCGGTGGACACGCTCACTGGCCGTGCCGCCGACATCGAGCGTGTCGTGCAGTTGAATGACCCCTTCGGTAAGGGTGCCGGTTTTGTCGGAGCAGAGAATCGTCATGCTGCCGAGGTTTTCGATCGACAGCAGTTGCTTGATGATCACCTGATGTTTCGACATCGACTTCGCCCCGGCGGCGAGAACGACGCTGGTGATCGCGGGGAGCAACTGCGGCGTCATCCCGACAGCGAGGGCGAGGGCTAGTGTCAATTGCTCGACGACCGGCTTGTCCTGCAGGCCGACTTTCACTGCAAACGCCAGCACCGTGATGACGATCACCACCTTGATGAGCAGTTGACCGAACTGCCGGATGCCGCGCTCGAAACCGGTTTCCGGGGCTTTGTGTTCCAGCCGGGCGGAAATCTTGCCGAACTCGGTATCGGGTCCGGTTGCGGCGACGACAGCGGTCGCAAACCCGCTGATGACGTGCGTGCCGAGATGGGCCGTGTTGGTCCGCTGTGACAACGCCACGTTTTCCGGCAGCACAGAGATCGATTTCTCCGCGGGGAAACTTTCGCCGGTGAGGGCCGCCTCGTTGACGAACACATCCCGCGCGGTCAGCAACCGGCAATCGCCGGGAATCAAATCACCGGCCCGCAAGCTGACGATGTCACCTTTCACGATATCGTTCAGGGAAACTTCCGCTTCTTTTCCATCTCGGATGGCCGTCGCTTTGGTTTCGATCATCCCCAGCAGTTTCGCCACGGCATTCGCCGCGCTCATTTCCTGATAGAACCCCAACAACCCGCTGAGAATGAGAATGATCATGATGATGAAGCCGTTGGTGGCGTCATCGAGCAGCGTGAACGACAGGACCGCCGAGATAAACAGCAGAATGATAATCGGGCTTTTGAATTGATCGATCAGCAATTCGAGGGCGGAATGTTTGTGCGATGTCAGTCGCGGGGCCATTGCCAGTCGGCGTGCCGCTTCCGCGGATGACAATCCCTGCGGCGTTGTCTTTAACTGTTCGAGGAGTCGCTCGGATTCCGTGGCCCAGAACGCTCCGGCTCCCGTCACCCCGTCTGCCATCTCCCAACCTTTCGCCAGACAATTTCCGATCTTATGCGAGGGGGCTTATCATGGCAAACTGTGTCCGCGGGGTGAAGGTGACAGACACCTGGTTGTGCGCGGACCCCGCTCGTTGTGCGCGGGTCTCCCGACCCCGCACATCCTGTGACCGCAGGTCTCCTCCGGCTTTGTGGGCGCGACCAGCAAGGAAATACGGAGACCTTCGGTCGCGAAGAGTGCGGGGTCGGGAGACCCGCGCACAACGGCGACGCCCCGCACACAGCGGCGTTTCCGCTGGCATCTCACCCGCCGCGTGCGGTAATCTTCACAGCATGGGCGCGCGGGACGAAGAGCTGATGCGGCAAGTGCAGGCGGGAGAACTCTCCGCCTTCGAGGAGCTCGTCCGTCGTTATCGCGGTCCGCTCATTCGTGTCGCCGCGAGTAAGTTGGGTGATCGGCTTGCCGCGGAAGATCTCGTACAGGAAGCGTTACTCGCGGCCTTTGCCGCCCGGCATACGTTTAACCCTCAATTCGCGTTTCGTACCTGGATGTGGACGATTCTGCTGCGGTTGTGTCAAAAGCATCGGCAGCGCGAAAGCCGTCCCGTCAGGGCAGGGGGGAGCATCGATCCGGTGTGGGCCGATGCCAGCGCCGGTGTCGGGGCGTGCGGGCTCGATCAACTCCTGCAAAGCGAACGTCAGGATTTGCTGCACCGGGCATTGGCAGAACTACCGGAAGCCGAGGCCGATGCCCTCCGTCTCCGCTTCTTTGCCGGATTGAAGTTTGAAGAGATTGCCGTTGCGATGGTCTCCAGTGTGAGTGGGGCCAAGCAGCGGGTGAAACACGGGTTGGAACGTCTTGCGGACCGCCTGCGGATGTTGTCGGGAGAGGAAACATGAATTGCGATCAGGCCTTTGAGCGATTGACGGATGTGGCCGCGCTGCCCGATGCCTGCTTGGATGAGCATTTGGCGCAGTGCCCCCGCTGCCGGGCGATGCAGCAGACATTGTCGCCGGCACTCGATTGGCTGACCCTCGCATCGACGGAGAATTTCTCCGCCAGTTCTCCCGATTGGAACGGCACCCACAGTCCGCTGTTATCGGAAGCCTCGGTGGCGGTCGCCGCCGACATCGCCCGCCGGCTTCCGCGGCTGGGATACGCTCAGACAACTCGCAAAGCCCTGGGCATCGCCTTGGTCGCGTTGTTCGGCATGGCGTTCGGTGCCTTTGCCATCGGTCAGCCGCCGAAGCCGGCCCCCACGGCCGCGGTGAATTCGTCTTCGGTCCCCGTCACCGCCTGTCTGTGGCCGCAACGGGGGACAGAGCGTGCAGGGAATGCCCAGACAATTATTGATTCCTGTGTGGCCTGCCACGTGCCCACCATGCTGCGGAACTGATGCCTGTCCGATTACGGACCACCCAGTTCCTGCACCAGAATTCGCAAGAACGGTTCCACGTCGGTGACCAATCCAATCGATTGGAACGTCCCACGATCGGCAAGTTTGGTCACGGTCGCGGGGTTGATGTCCACGCACACCACTTTCACCTTCGACGACAGCAAATTCCCCACAGCGATCGAGTGCAGTGTGGTGGCGATCATCAGGCAGAACGTGACATCCTGCACCAGATCACGCATGGTCGCCTGCGCGACTAATGTGTCGGTAATCACATCGGGTAATGGTCCGTCATCGCGAATGCTCCCCGCCAGAACATAGGGGATGTTACGTTGAATGCACTCATACATAATGCCTTGGGTTAAGACGCCCTGATCGACTGCGGCCCGGATGCTGCCGATGCGGCGGATGCGGTTGATCGAGCGCAGATGGTGTTCATGGCCCTCTTCCGTCCCGCCGCCGTGCTCCATCGAGATGCCTAAACTGGTGCCGTAGAACGACTGCTCGATGTCGTGCGTGGCCAGCGCATTGCCCGCGAACAGCACGTCGACATAGCCCTTCTTGATCATCCAGCTCATCAGTTCCCGGCTGCCGGTATGGACCACTGTGGGACCGGCGACGATGAGGATCTTGCCGTCCCCGCGCGCTGCGGCACGCATCTGCTCGGCGATCTCACGGACGGTCACATTCTTCGGTTTTTCGCTGGAAACCGTACTGCTCATGAAACCGAACGAGTGCGGGCGATCGACATCGCGACCCACCGGTTGCACGCGGGTGCCGAGGCGGCCGACGATGATCTGATCGCCAAGTTGCACTTCCACCATGGGGACACAAATTGCCCGTTTGGCGGCGACATCCACTTTGATGCCGCAATCCATTTCCTGGCGTTCGACCGGCACCCAATGGCCGCCGATACGGACTTCCGTCGGCTCGTTGGTGGAAGCGTAAAAGCCTTCTGGAAATGCCCCGGCGATGTCCGCCGCCACCAACCGACAATCTTGATGCGTCACCGGGACCGCACCGTGCTGGCCGATCGCGACGAGGATCGTTTCGAGGCACTCTTCCGTCGGGGCGCGGACCTCAAGTCGCACATAACTCGGGTCGTGCCGATGGTGGCCGATGCGGACATCCTGGCTCTCGTACTCACCGCCGAGCGTGGTGATTTCATCCAGCACTTTGGGAAGGATCAGGCTGTCGATGATATGCCCGCGCAATTCCACGACTTCGTGAAACCGATGCGGATCGGTGGAGGAGTGAGATGTCGACATGGGAATTCCTTTCCGCGGAGCGACCGCTCGGTCAAGATCGAAGCCCTGCGTTGTGCATGTGCCTGATGGAATGCTCCGGATGTGAGCCAAAGAAGTCAACCCGGCGGCAATTTCGATTCGGAAACCGAAATGGCAATTGTGTTTCCGTTTCTTTCCGGCGTATTATGCCCTCGTTGCGAACGGGTACTGACAGGAGTCAAGCTGTTGCGGCGCGGTTCTACTCGCGGTCTGCTTTCGCTGGGCGTGATTGGGATTGGTCCGTCCTGGGAGAGGCGGTATCGACCGGCGGTTCGTCGATTATCTGATCGGTTGTGCATCCGCATCGTGCATGATCCAGTTCTCAGCCGCGCTCAATCCGCCGCTCAAGACACCGGCGCCGATGTCGCCGCCGGCTTGAGACAGGTTATCGAACATCCTGGCATCAATGGCGTGTTAGTTCTCGATGCCGGCTGGTACGGAATCACGCCGGCAGTCCTGGCTTGCGAGCATCATAAGCCCGCGTTTCTCGCGAACCTCTGGACGGAGTCTCCCGCTCTGTTGCAGGATTTGGCCGAGCAGGCACAAGCCCGTGGCGTGATGCTGGTGCCCGAGCTTTCGTTCCGCCATCAACCCGCGACATCGCGGCTCCGCGAACTCATTGCCTCGCAACTGGGGCCGGTGCAGCAGATCTCTCTGCAGCAGGAACATGTCGACCCGGCTCATTCGCCGTGCGAACAGTTGACGTGCGCGGCGCTCGTGGATTGGTGCAGTTATGTGACCCGCAGGACGATCGATTCGGCGGAGTGGATGGCACCCCGCGATGATCGCGTGAAGCCCCATTGGCGGATCACATTTCGACCCGATGTGCGCGGGAACTATTTACCGGCCCCGGCCGAAATCGTGCAGGGCCCGCCGCTTAACACTGGCGATCCTGCTGAGTCGAATTTGATGGCCGCAGTCGAGTGCAGCGAAGGTCTCGCGATTCTCCGGGGGGCGACGGAGATTCAATGGAGCTTGCGCGGAGCAGAGCTCCAGTGCGAACGGCTGGACCAAGAGCGCACGGACGCCGAAGTCATGCTCGATCAATTCTGTCGAAGGCTTGTCGGCGGGTTGATTCCCACGGCCGGGTTGGGTGATGTTGCGGCGGCGCTGGGACATGTTTGTCGGCTTTCAGGCTGAAAATCGGGCTTGGAAAGCCGTCCCAATTCGTCCGGAGGGATAGTTTCTACGGTTCGACGCTGGACACGCCCGGCCGGAAATGCCAAAATCCGCGAACCGATTGGTCTGGATGAGAGTCGATGACCGATACGGTGGAAGCCGTTGGGTTCCCATTCAACGGTTGATTAGACGGGCGTATAGCTCAGTTGGCTAGAGCGCAGCTCTGATAAAGCTGAGGTCCGTGGTTCGAGTCCACGTACGCCCAATCTCGGAGAGATCCGAAGCTCGAATGTTGTGACCCGAGGGCCGAGTTGTCGGCGTTCTAGAATCGGATTTCGACATTCGGGCTTCGGATTTTCTCTTGGGGACGTAGCTCAACTGGGAGAGCGCTGGCTTTGCAAGCCTGAGGTTGCCGGTTCGATCCCGGTCGTCTCCACTGAAACGCCGCATCCTGTTGCGGCAAATGGCCTTGAGAGCGGTTTGAAACCGCAGTGAAGCAAAAAAGAAAAAAACTTCGCCCGGTTGCTTGACGGTCGAACCAGACGACAATAAGATTGGTCCCACACGGCTGACGCATCTGCGGTCTCCAGCCCTGCCAGCGAAAAGATGAAGCGAATCGCTTCGTCGACTCAGTGGTAGGGCTGAAGCCCACAAAAGGGTCAGCCGACGAGACGCGACTGTAATGGTCGATGCTTCGTCGGCATTGTTCTTTGGCAATTCGGTGGCAAAGTGAACGTGGCATCTAAAACACGTGCGTGCAGCTTTATTGCTGTATACCGCGTGTCAGTTGTCTGAAGTAGCTAGGCGAAAGCTGTTGGAAAACAACAGCATCCACTGGGAATCGTGTTTGGCGATACCAGTGGAGCCGACCAAATATCGTGGTCGGAACAGTGGCGACTTGACAGCCACAATCGCAAGGTTGTGGTGACAATGTGATGGCCGCTCGGGGGGTGGTTAGCTGGGGACTAATAATTTCCGGTTAGCACAATCCGAGAGGCAAGAATCATTGTGGTCAAGCTACTAAGGGCATGTGGGGGATGTCTCGGCGTCAGAAGGCGGAAGGGCGTGGAAGGCTGCGAAAAGCTTGGGGAAGCTGTCAAACGAGCGTTGATCCCAAGATACCCGAGCTAACCCGGGGAACTGACACATCTCAGTACCCGGTGGAAAAGAAAGAAACCTCGATTTCCTAAGTAGTGGCGAGCGAAAAGGAAAAAGCCCAAACCGTCGGCTTCGGCTGACGGGGTTGTGGGGCGGACAACATGTATCAAGATTGATAGGGGAAGCGGAAGGAAAGCCGCACGACACAGGGTGACAGTCCCGTACCCGACATCGGATCTTGAGCTAGTCCTGTCCCCGAGTAGGACCAGGCACGTGAAACCTGGTCTGAATCCGGGAGGACCATCTCCCAAGGCTAAATACTCCCTGACGACCGATAGTTAACAAGTAGCGCGAGCGAAAGATGGGAAGAACCCCTGCTAGGGGAGGATACTGAACCTGAAACCACATGCCTACAAGCTGTCGGAGCCCCTTATGTGGGTGACGGCGTGCCTATTGAATAATGAGCCAGCGAGTTGCTGTCGTCGGTTTGGTTAAGATCTTAAGGATCGGAGCCTCAGGGAAACCGAGTCTGAATAGGGCGAAATTGATCGATGGCGGCAGACGCGAATCCACGTGAACTACCCATGGGCAGGTTGAAGCGCGAGTAAGATTGCGTGGAGGACCGAACCCACCAATGTTGAAAAATTGGGGGATGACCTGTGGGGAGGAGTAAAAGTCTTATCAAACGTGGGGATATCTCGTTCTCTCCGAAATAACTTTAGGGTTAGCCTTGAGCCACTCCGCAGTGGGGGTAGAGAGACTGATCTGGCATGGGGGGCTACCCGCCTGCCCAGCCTAACCAAACTCCGAATACCATTGCGATTATCTCAGGAGTTAGTCCGTGAGGGATAAGCTTCACGGTCGAGAGGGAAACAACCCAGATCGCCGGCTAAGGCCCCAAAAATCTGCTCAGTCACAAAGGACATTAGAATACGGTGACAGCCGGGATGTTGGCTTAGAAGCAGCCACCATTTAAAAAGTGCGTAATAGCTTACCGGTCGAGTGTTCTAGTGCCGAAAATGATCGGGAGTAAGCAGATTGCCGAAGCCGCGGGTTCGAAAGAACGGTAGGAGAGCGTTCTTCATCAGATACGAGGCGTACCGGAAGGAACGCTGTTGGGGTGAAGAAGTGCTTATGCTGGCATGAGTAACGATAAAACAGGTGAGAATCCTGTTCGCCGTAAGCCTAAGGTTTCCTGGGCAAGGTAAATCCGCCCAGGGTCAGGCGGTCCCTTAGGTCAGGCCGAAAGGCGTAGCCGATGGAAAGCCGGTTAATATTCCGGCCCCGCCCTGTCAACGAAAGGGACGTTCTACGGATCGAAGTCGGACTGTTAGATTAGTCCGTGCCGCAAGGCCGAGTCCCTGGATGATGAAGCTTCCTGAAGTAGAACCAAGAAAAGCGAGACAGGCGACCGTACTAAAACTGACACAGGTAGGCGAGGCGAGTAGCCTCAGGCGCTCGGGAGAACGCTGGTTAAGGAACTCTGCAAATTGGCCCCGTAACTTCGGGAGAAGGGGTGCCTCCGCAAGGAGGTCTCAGCAAAGCGGCTCTAGCGACTGTTTACTAAAAACACAGGTCTCTGCGAACTCGTAAGAGGATGTATAGAGACTGACGCTTGCTCGGTGCCGGTAGGTTAAGGAAGAGGGTCAAGCGCAAGCTGAAGCTCGCAACCGAAGCCCCGGTAAACGGCGGCCGTAACTATGACGGTCCTAAGGTAGCGAAATTCCTTGTCGGGTAAGTTCCGACCTGCATGAATAGCGTAACGACTGGAGCACTGTCTCAACCAGCGACCCGGTGAAATTGCAGTTGTGGTGAGGATACCACGTTCCCGCAGATAGACGGAAAGACCCCATGAACCTTTACTGCAGGCTGATATTGGCTCTTGGTAGTTCTTGTGTAGGATAGGTGGGAGGCTATGAAGTCGGTACGCCAGTACTGATGGAGCCGTCGTTGAAATACCACCCTGGCCCTACTAGGAGTCTAACCCCGTGTAGTGAATCCTACCGGTGGACAGTGTCAGTTGGGCAGTTTGACTGGGGCGGTCTCCTCCTAAAGTGTAACGGAGGAGCTCAAAGGTACCCTCAGCCTGGTTGGCAATCAGGCGTAGAGCGTAAAGGTAGAAGGGTGCTTGACTGCGAGACGTATAGGTCGAGCAGAGACGAAAGTCGGACTTAGTGATCCGGCGGTTCCGAATGGAAGGGCCGTCGCTCAACAGATAAAAGGTACTCTGGGGATAACAGGCTGATCCCGCCCGAGCGTCCATAGCGGCGGCGGGGTTTGGCACCTCGATGTCGGCTCATCGCATCCTGGGGGTGGAGAAGCTCCCAAGGGTTCGGCTGTTCGCCGATTAAAGCGGTACGTGAGCTGGGTTTAAACCGTCGTGAGACAGGTTGGTCCCTATCTTCTGTGGGCGTACGAAACTTGAGGGAGTTTCTCTTTAGTACGAGAGGATTTGGAGGGACGGACCTCTGGTGTTCCTGTTGTCACGCTAGTGGCAGCGCAGGGTAGCTATGTCCGGTCAGGATAAGCGCTGAAAGCATATAAGCGCGAAGCCCTTCCCAAGATCAGGTTTCGTTGGGCGTAAGCCCTGAAGTCCCCTGGCAGACGACCAGGTTGATAGGCCGGCGATGTACGACCAGCAATGGTCTCAGTTGACCGGTACTAACGGACGAAAGCTTGACCACTTTGATTGTTGTCTCTCGGTGATTGTTGTTTCGACAACACGGCTCCGAGGCAATCATGGTCAGGTCGCAATAAACACTGCGTCTAGCCTTCAGACACAGATATCACTTCACTTTGCCACCATTTGTTATCGCCTTGCGGCATCCTTACCGGTGTCGCAAGGATTTCCCGGTGACCATACGCGTCAGGAAACACACGTTCCCATTCCGAACACGACCGTTAAGCTGACGCGGCCGATGATAGTGCCCACAAGCGCGAAAGTAGGTCATTGCCGGGTCCTTTAAAGAGACGCCCGGAACCGCAAGGTTCCGGGCGTTTTTTATTTGTCCGCTTGCCGATCCGTATCGTCATCCGTGAGGCATTACGTTATAGTTCCAGTGGATCGACTATCCGCCAGCGAGGTAATCCGTCGTGCGGCATGTCCACTGTCGAGCTGTCATCGCCATGCGACTGCTAGTCGCGACTCTGGTTTTGCTCGTCTCGATCCCTGCTTCGATCGAAGCACAAGTCAATCGTCCCTCCAGCATTGCTCCTCCCGGCGGATTCGTACGGGATCGCCGGCAGGCCGAGGCCTTGGCAGCGGTTGAAAGATTATCAAAAGCTGGGAGTGCCAGCGATTTTACGTCCGCAACGCAATGGCTGCTCGATCAACCTCGCGATTCCATTGTGTTCTCTGCGGAGGGCCAGGCCCGGTCGGTCCGCCGTACGGTGGAACGAATCCTTTCGACAGGATCGAAAGAACGTCTCGCCGATTATCGGCGATTAATGAGTCCCACTGCGTCGGCAGAATTAACCGCGGCGCGACGTGATGAATCGACGGATCGGCTGTGGGGAATCGTCCGACGCTATTTCTACACGGAGGCGGGAGGTCAGGCGGCCACGGATTTGCTGATTCGGGCTCTCGATTCCGGTAGCGACGAAATTGCTGCCGCACTGGCTATCCGTCTTTCCGAGGAACCGGCCCATCGCGTTCTGTTGACCCCCGGTATTCGAAATCGGATTGATCTGACACTCCGGCGGATTGAACGGAAGGCTCTCGCGGACTCCGACTTATTTTCAGGTGATCAGACGGAAACGGCGATACTCGAACCCCTCCGTTCGCCAGAAGTCGATTCACGGCACTCGTCCGCGGTCATGGCGCAACCGCAGTGGACGCTTCCGTTGGATTTCACGGAGCGCTATGGATCGATCGAAAGCCGTTGGAAATCGTGGCAAGCCCAGCAGCGGGAAGGAGATCAGTCCACGGCGATTGCCTCCAAACCGATTGTTGCTCAGGGCCAGGTCATTTTTCGGGATGGTGATCGGCTGCGGGCGATCGACTATCGCACCGGTCGCGTCACCTGGGAGCAAAAGACCAACCTCGGTATGGATGCGCTGCTTTCGGGAGCGATTCCGGGACTGCGCGACGGTGAGACCGGAACGCCACAGCGAGTTTCCTTGCTGACGAATATGCTTGCCGGTAATTCGGCCTATTTTAGTTTGACCACGGATGGCCGTCAGGTCTATTTGGTGGACGGCGTACGGACGGCGCTTGAAACGCTGTTGAGTGGTGCTTCACTGCGAGATTTGCCGATCGAGCTTCGTCGCGACGCACTGAAAAATGATCTGATCGCCGTCAACGCGCACCCGGAATTCCGCGGGGACAATCGGCAGGTGTGGTCGTTGCGAGAGCGCCTTCAGGATGGCGCCAGTCCGTTACGCGATCACACCTTTCTTGGACCTCCGTTAGCGTTTCCGGGGTTTCTGCTGGCGATTACCGAATCTGATCGCGAGATTTATGCGGTGGCGCTCGATCCCGATACGGGGCACGAGCGCTGGATTCAACCGATTGCAGAACCCGATAGCGCAGTTCTCGATGATCAACTCCGTTTCTACCGTAGTTGTACGCCCTTGGTCGCACGGGGGTTGGTGTTTTGCCCGACGCAACTCGGCAGTTTAGTCGCGCTGGATGTGACCAGTGGAGCGTTTGCCTGGGTACATGCGCATGTCGATCCTCGCTTGCCGGTGCCGAGAAATGGGGCCTATCGGCAGCCGCCGCTGTTGGCGCAGAATCGGAATGCAGCGTTCAATTTGCGTCCGTGGGTAATGGGGCCGTACGTGTTCTACCTCGCGGGTCAAAGCGACTCGCTTTTTTGTCTGGACATTGCCTCGGGGAATGTGAAATGGGCGGTCAGTCAACCCGACGGTGAATACATTGCTCATGTAACTGACCAGGCGGTGGTGGTCGTCGGACGCACGGCGGTCCACGCGTATTCCACGGAGAGTTCTGCCGAACGGTGGTCCGTGCGGTTACCGGCGGTTCCCAGTGGACTCAGTGTTGCCCGGTTGGGTGAACTCTTGGTTCCGCTGTCGGACGGTCATTTGTGGCGAATCGCCTTGAGCGATGGCGAAGTGCTCTCGAACGGGGCCGCCACGGAACGGCATCCGACGGGGCATCTGGCGGTCACTCGCGATGGCGTTGTGGCCCTGGGAACGAGTGGGCTGGCAGCCTATCGGTTTACAGAATCCGTACGGCAAGACCTTGTCCGATCGCGACTTCCCAGCGGCTTTTCTTCGCAGCAGCAATTCCAACTGGCGGAAGTGTCGCTCGCGGAAGGTCGATTAACGGAAGCCGTGGATCAGTTGGAATCGCTGCGGAAGGGGGATGTCGCGGCATGGAACAGCCGGACCCATCCGTTATTGCGAGACGCCTATTTTTCGTTGCTGATTTCCCAGTCGGAGCAGCAACGGCTGTGGCTGGAGCGTCTGGAACCGCTGTGTCGGCACGGCGAAGAGCACGCCCGCTGGCTGGTGGCGCGGGGTGACTGGTTCGTGTCCCGGGGGGATCTGGCCGGGCTGGCTGCCACGATGCACGATCTAGCGGGACGACCGGGCGCGGCTCTCTACCCGATGTCCACTGACGCCGCGCTGGCATCCACCGGCATCGGTTGGATGCGACGTGTATGGCAGCGATTGCCCGATGCACCGTCTCGCGATCAGTTGACGCTGGCCCTGATCGATGAGACTCAGAATCCGGCCGACGACGGCGTTCGTGCCCGCGCACTGGAAACGATTTTCAGTCGCGGTCCGGTCGGGCAAAAAGTCCGTCCTCGTCTGGCAGCAGCGGCTCTGGCTCGAGGGCAAACGCATGCTGCTGAAATCTGGTTGCTGCGAAACGCAGAATCGGCGGATCGCGAAGTCGCGGCGGCGGCGGTGAGACAACTCGCGGAATTGTATGCAGCCGTCGACATGCCGAGTGCAGCCGCCCTGCAATGGAATCGGCTGACAACGGAGTTCGCTGAAGTGAATTGTGGCGAGGGCCTCATCGGCCGATCCTTTGTTCAGCAACAATCGCAAACCAGCGAGGTGGCGGCTGCATTTCGTCGTCAAAACCCGGTGGCGTGGCCGATCCGGCGCGTCCTGGTTGATGCCGAGCGGCGGGCTCCCGCAGCGACGGAAATCAACGAACGTGGGGGAATTTCCCTGCGCGACAACGGATTTCAATCCGATCGCTTTCCGCGATGGGGGCTGTTACCGCGCGAAGACTCCGACTTTGAATGGCGGCAGCGCATCGATGGTGCGGAGTCGATTCTGATGCCCTGGGATCGGTTGGCGCAACAATCGCGGTTCCAGATGCGGTTCTCGAGTGTGAGTTTAGCCCCGCAGCAGGGGAATGGCCGCTCGGTTTTTGAGAATGCGTTGGCCGTCGGGTTGCCGGCCCAAATGCGAATGGTCTCCGTTCTGCAACCGGTGACCGATGGCGAAGCCTGGACGCAATCGCTGCCGGAATGGGACGGACGGAGCGCGATGCCGAATCCCGGCCCGGCGACGCTACGCATGCAGTTGTACCAGATTTTTTCGTCGCGCCCTTCGTTGGTCGCAGTCGACCCCGCAGATGGCGCTGTGTTGTGGCGACGAAACGATCTGGAACCGAATTCCGGGTTGAGTGATCGCAATCTGGGACTTTTCGCCGATGATGATGTTGTCGGTGTGCTGGGCGAAGATCGTGTGAGTTATCTCCTGCTGAATGCTGCCACGGGCGATGTGATCCGGACCGGGAAACTTGAAGCCGACCGAACAACGCCGCGCTATGCGGTTGGCACACGGATCATTTGGGTGGTCGGTGGGACCGACGGCAAGCGGGTCCGTATCTGGGATGCCGTGGAGGACCGTGTGATCTTTGAAGAGACCATTCGTGAGTTCTTCAGCTCCCCGAATCCCGACCGTGAATTAGTCTGGCTCAATACCAGCGATGAGGTGTGCGTCTTTGATGTGAAACGCAATCAAATGGTGGTGCGTTGTCCGCTCGATGCGACCGATGCCGGGAAGATTTCCAATCTGCGCGTGTTTCGCCAGGCGGGCCGCTATTTCGTCAATCTCGGTCGCCCGCAACCGGTCGCACCGACGCTGCACTATCACACGCCGCTCAGCGATCATGCCTTGCCGTTGGCTCAGGTGAAAGACGAACTGCTGGCAATTGATCCCTCGGGGACATCAATCGCCTGGAGACGCCCCGTCCCACAGATGGGAATGCTGCAATGGGGGCGGTTGCCCGTGCCGTTCCTGGTGGCAGTCAGCAAGATCCGCGACAAAGCGGACCACAATCACGAATGGCTACGGGTGGATTTGTTGGACATCACCACGGGGGAACGCCTCGGCGTCGGCGACCACTTACCGCGCGATCGGTGGTTCCATGCCGACTATGATGGAGACCGCGGCGAAGTTCGTATTCATGGCGTTCAGAACACGGTCCGCATTCGGTTTGACCGCGGCCTCCAGCAAATCCCCGACAGTGACGATGTGCTGTGAAAACTCTGTCGTCGACCAGTCGCTTGCGTTTAGCGCGATCCCAGCACTCGCTTTCCTGCATCATTCCCCTCCCTTGACCCATCCCGCGCCCGATGCTAGTTTCATCGTGACGCCGCGGGTGTAGTTCAATGGTAGAATGAAAGCTTCCCAAGCTTTAGGCGAGGGTTCGATTCCCTTCACCCGCTCTTCGGCTCCAACGACCACACCGAAGCCCGGCATTTCCCGCAAATGCTGGGCTTCGGTGTTTCTTTGGCCGATTTTGCAGTTCAAACGATGGCATGCGGCGCGGCATCGTCATGAAATTAAACGATCGTAGGATTGCCCAAAGTCTTGTTCAGTTTGACGGCTTCTTTCACGAGGCGGCGGGCGATTGTTCGGGAGACTTCCTCGTTTTCGTGCAGCTCAATGGTGGCCATCTCATACTTTCCGCCGGGCTTGAGACGCGGCTCGATTTCCCGCAGACGTTTTCCCCTCCAGAAGCCGAACAGCACGCGCTGCTCTTCCGCGCGAATGAGCAGGACGGGACCGTTGGATAGATACACCAGGTGGCCCCATTTAATGACTTCGTCGAGATTGCCCGTGCTGACGACGATATCTCGCAGCTTTCGGACTGTGTCGAGCTGCCACCCGGAAAGGGCCGCGACATAGGCGTCCGGGTTCGCTGCGGGAGTGGACTTCTTCATCACGGCGATTCTCTGTGCTCTGCGCCGAATTGACCGTATGTGCCTGCCGCGGTTGATGGATACCGGCCGCATCATACCGGGTAATGTCGCATCGAGCAGGTTTCCGCTTGCCATTCGCATGGGGTTCTGGGGCGTTCATCCCGGTCTTGTGACGATCTTTCGCATCGCGTAGCATCCCGCGGCCGTTTTGGACCGGGTGGGCCGGTGGCGGTCCGTGAAACTCTGGATGCGAGCCCGGCGTGACTGCGTTGCCTGCCGATGTGCCTGAGGAAATGCTGCTCGGGCAATACATCCCGCTGCATTACCACTTCAACATGCTGCGCGATGAATCGCGGATGCAGCCGTTTCGCGAAGCCATCGCGTTGACGGTGCCCCCCGACGGCAAAGTGCTCGAACTCGGCGGCGGCACCGGCGTGCTGTCATGGTTCGCGGCTCAAAATGCACAACAGGTGTGGTGCGTGGAACGCAATCCGGCTCTGGTGCGCGCGGCTCGTTCATTTCTGTCGAAGAACACGAACGGCGACCGTGTCACCGTCGTGCAAGCTGATGCCATGACCTATCTGCCGCCCGAACCAGTGGATGTTGTCATTTGTGAAATGCTGCATGTGGGGATGATTCGCGAGAAGCAGTTGGAGATTCTGGCCAGCTTTCAGGAACGCTACCGTCGGGCGTTTGGACCGCGGCTGCCGAAGTTCATTCCAGATACCTCGCTGCTGGCGATTCAACCTCTTGAGCAGGACTTCTGTTTCAGTGGTTACAAGGCTGCGGTGCCGATGTTTGAACCGGCCGGTCCGCACATGGCCGATCGCGTGCTCGGTGATCCGCATGTTTACAGCACGATCGAATATGGCACGGCGTTGCCCCTCGAATTGGAAGTGGATGCCGAGTTGACGATGCTGCGTGGTGGGCAACTCACGGCCATCAGTTTTCTCACGAACAACTTCCTCGCATTCGTGTTGAGCGAACAGCGTGCCGTGCAATGGATGATGAATCAGTTGATTCTGCCCCTCCCCGAGCCGCTGGAAGTGGCGGCGGGTGACCGCGTGTCGATCCAGTGTGCGTATCGTGCGGGCTGTTCGCTGGAAGCCTTGCAGGAATCGCTGACGGTGACACGCTGCTCGCACACGATCCCGTTGCGTTCGGCCGAACCGCAGCGCCGCGTGGCGTGATGGCGTTTGTCCCAGTCCGAAGCGCAAGCGCCGGACGAGTTCCACGTTTCAAATTGCTTTGAATCCGACGACGTGTGCCACTGGCTCTGCCAGTGGCTTCTTGATCCAATCAAGACGTGTGGATAGAGCAAAAGCACTGGCAGAGCCAGTGGCACACAGATATGCCAAATGCGGGCCCACAACCTCCGTCGCTTGCGCTCCGGGCTGCGACGGACTTCATCGCGAACGTGACAACACCACGCGGATATCCATGACGTTGGTGTGCGTTGGGCCGGTTTGAATCAGGCCGCCGGTTTGTTGCAGGAACGGGTAGGCATTATTGACCGCGAGGTAATCCCTCGGCGTGAGGTTTAATGACTGTGCTTGAGCTCGGACCGCGGCATCGGCAATCCCTCCGGCGGCGTCCGTCGGGCCGTCTTCGCCATCGGTTCCACCGGAAACGAGCACCATGTTAGCGAGGTCTTCGTCCCACCAACGCTGTAACGCTGAGAGCGCGAGTTCCTGATTGCGACCGCCGCGTCGTGGGCCATCATAGGGAGCCAATTCGACAATCGGTTCGCCGCCACTGAGCCAGCACCAGCCGCGCGAAGTTGTCGGTCGAGAATGCTCGGCAAGGCATCGTTCGGCCAGGGTGACGCCGACCTCCCGTGCGATGCCGCGCTGGTCGGTTTCATATCCCGCGATCGCATAACCCCGCTTCAGGGCTTCGGCGGCCGACGCTTGTAAGGCCGTGGCATTGTTGCCGATGATGCAATTCGTGACGGCCACTCGTGATGCCAGTTGATCCGCGCTCTTCAACGAGTGTTGATCGAGGACTGTCCACACATGGGCAGGCACTTCCGAGGCATCGTGGACGTACTTCCGCAAGATGTCTGCAGGTGACGAATTCACCGGTGGGACGGTCACCGTCGGCCCGGACGCGATCACGCTGAGCGGATCGGCAACCACATCGGAAATGATGAGCGCAATGGCGCGACCGGCGGGGATCGCCTGGGCAAGTTGTCCCCCCTTGAATCGCGACAACGCACTTCGTACCGCGTTGAGGTCTTCAATCGGCGCTCCCCGCGACATGAGCAACCGTGTCACCGTTCGCTTGTCGCTGAGCGAAATGCCGAACGCCGGCGCTGGCAACAAGGCACTCCCTCCACCGGACAATAACACAATCAGCAAATCGCGCGGCGTCATCGTGCCGACCAGATGCAGCATCCGATCAACCCCCGCGACACCTTCCGCAGTGGGTTCATTCACACCTGCCGGGCGTCCGGCGTGAATGGTGATCCGTTGCAATGTCCGCACGCAATCGGCGGGGACGTTGACGATGCCCGTCACTTTGGCGGCGACGAGGTCCGCCCCCAGCGCAGTTTCCAGACCGACCGCCATGCCCGCTCCGGCCTTGCCACCGCCGACGACCAGAATGCGGTCGATTTCCCGCAGGTCGAAGGAATGACCGGCGATGTCGAGCGTATTCCCATCGCAATGGACCGCTCGCAACACGAGTTGATCGGAAGCGACCGCGGCCACCCCAGCGCACCAGATGCCGAGGGCGTCGTCACGCAGTGAAGATTCTGTCATCGATCAGCATTCCGCGAAGAATCAAACTCCGATGGAGTCTACCGCGGATTTTATGGAATGCGAAACTCCGTCCGGAACGCAAGCGATGGGCATCAGCCGGTTCGCACGAATATGCGAGACAAAGAAGTTCGTGCGTCGCTCGTGCTCCGGACTATGACAGTCGACAAAAAAACGAACGCCCGGCATTGTGGAGATGCCGAGCGTTGGAATATGTCTGTTCGCGATGGTTGTAATCAGGCGCCCGGCCGTAATCGCAAGTAGGCGCTGATGACTTCGTACAGGTCCGCCGAGACCTTGATCTCGTCATCGGCGAAGTCGTCGAGCCAGGTGCGACTGCGCCGATTAGCGTCGACCAAGGCTCGCGAGATGTCGCCGAGTTTGACAGTGACGTGTGGTGACATCGGAATGACATCAGCTTCGTCGCCGGTGAAAAGACGCAAACGGTGCCGCATCGCCCATCCCTGGTGCATGGACCACTTTCGTGAATGGAACGCATCCGCGCGTTCCCAACCCATGTCGCGACGAATCGCGTTGTCATAGGTAGATCGACTACATCAACGGAAGAACTTAACGAGAATTCCGGGAACTCCGATGCCGCGGGTGATACCTGTCGTGCGGATCAACCCGACGGATGGTCGCCCACCGGCAGGAACGGCCGGATGATCTGTGCGAACCAGCCCGACGCGCCGGCAAGGATGTCGCCATTCTCCCTTGCTGGCGCGTCGGGCTGGTTCGATCAACCCCGTTCCTGTTGATAGATGGCGAGAATCACATCTTCCACGGTTTTGAATTTCTGCTTGGAACGCCCGGCAACGTCCAGTTTTTCCCGCGCTTCCACGGCGTTGTAGCCCAGACTGAGCAACGCTTCAAAAGCATCGCTGAGCACGGAACGATCGGCGGTCGGCGTTTCGGGGAAGTCCTTGGCAACCATGAGCGCGAACTTCGTCATCTTGCGACGGAGCTTGGCGATGATCCGTTCGCTCATTGCCGGGCCGATGCCGGGGAGCAGGCTGAGTTCCTTGACGTTCTGCTGTTCGATGGCGTCGGCCACTTCACGAACTGGACGGACCATGGACCGCAGCGTTTTCTTGACACCCATGCCATCGACGGAGCAGACGAGTTCAAAAAACTCCTGCTCGGCTTCGCTCAGAAACCCGACCAGCCGCGGGGTGAGCCGGCCCTGTTGCGGGTTGCCTTCGATGTACTCGATGGTTTTGAGTGAGACCGATTGCCCCATCTGCGCCTGCAGTTGCCGACGGACGAACTCGGGGACATAGACTTCGTACTCGAACGCGCCCACGTCAATGCGGGCTTCGCCCTCGCCCAGTCGGACCAGCGTACCAGTGATGCGGGTAATCAAGCGGGAATCCTTTCACCTGTTGAGCCGTTGCGGCGATATGGTAGCCCGACATCGAGGACGAGAGTAGTCGGATCACTCGTCACGCTATTCGGCGAGTGACGACAGCGGATTGCGCGACACGTAATAGTGGCAGAGCGCGACCGCGGCGGCGTCGGCGACATCGTTGGGCTCGAGGATGTTTGCCAGACCCAATTCGTGTTTGATCGCGTGCTGCATCTGTTCCTTCGAGGCTTTCCCGCTGCCGGTGAGCAGGCGCTTAATCTGCGTCGGCGTGTAATGCACCACGGGTAACGTATGGTCGCGGGCCACGAAGAGGATCGCACCGCGGGCGTGGGCCATGAGCACGGCGGTCTTGGGGAACTGTCCGTGTGAGAAGACGAGTTCAATCGCCATCACGCTCGGTCGGAATTCAACAATCACCTCGCGAATCCCGCTGGCGATTTCAAACACGCGCTCGGCAAGTGTTTTTCCCTGGGTGGAACGAATCACGCCTCCTTCACGCAAGACCGGCCCGGTCGATGTGCGCTCCATCACCGCATATCCGGTGCGATTGAGGCCGGGGTCGATGCCGAGCGTGAGGTCTGCCATCCGTGGTGTTTTCTCGTTGATGTCAATCATCGTCTCGGGCGGCTCGGGCAATCGCTTGGAAGGCGCTGACCGGCCCCGATTCCGTATCCGGTTTTGGTCCGCCTTCCACTACAACCAGTTTGGGTCGCATCCATTCCGGGATGCGGAGTTTCTGTCGATTCAACCGGCCGCCGAGAAAAATTGTCATCCGTACCTGTCGCTCATTCATGCCCGGCAAAACTTCCCGGTCGGCGCGGACAGCCCGAGTTTCACTGAACGTGATATTCCAGTCGAACGAGGTCGCCTCTTTGGTGCCGAGGAACTGGTTCGGTCCCTCGAAACCTTCGTCCTCAACAATCATCACCGTTGTGTTCGGCAGTTTCAGACGATTAAGTTCGTTGATCATCCGTTGAGCGGCGACCTCCCGGCCACGATACAGGTAAGTCACGGAAAAATGTCCGTCCCACCACGTCGGGGCATCCATGAAGTGCCCGCCGATGGCGTCTTGCGATTTCAGCAGTTCCCGAAACGCGTCTTCCTCGGGCCAACCGTGGCCAAGCACGATGTGACCGGGTTTAATTGGCCCGGCCATGACAAGGGCGAACGCTGGGGGCGTCACGGAGAGCAGAATGGTTGTGATGATGCCAAGAAAGAAGAGGCGTGATCGCATGGGAAGCTCCTGCCGAGTGATGAAATCCACGGTTAGGACGTTTGCCACGCGATAAAGTTCCCCGTGAAATGCCCCCGGCGCTCGCGTTTCGGGCTGACTGAGCGTTATCCGCGGCGCCAGAGGGTTTTGTCCGGGCGGTCTTCCACGGTGATTTTCAGTTCGGTCAGTTTGGTGCGGATCAGGTCGGCGACCGCAAAGTTTTTGGCTTTGCGGGAATCGGCCCGGATTTGCAGGATGAGCTGCATCAGGCCATCGACGAGGCCGTCGTCCTGACCGCCGGCTTTGGTCTTCGGTTCGCGGAACACGCCGAGGAGTTGTGACAGTTCTTTGAGGACCGTCATGCCCGCGGTGAGGTCCGAGACCATCATCGGGTCTGGATTGTTCTGATCGAGTTTGTTGTCACCAATGAACGCGTTGAGTGTCTTGCGGAGATCAAACAGTGCTCCAACCGCGCCGCCGGTGTTGAAGTCGTCGTCCATCGCATCAAGGAAACGAATCCGCAGAGAATTGATCTCGTTATGGAAGGACGGATCTCCGGCGGTGACCGAAGCTTCGCGATCTCCTTCCTTGCGAGTCTTGATAACTGGAAGTCGATAGAAGTCTTGTTGAGAAATGCGTTCATACGTTTCAAAGAGTCGATAGAAACCTTCGAGGCTCTTGCCGGTTTCGGCGAGGCGTTCGTCACCGAAGTCGATGGGGCTGCGGTAGTGCGTCGCCAGGAGGAAGAACCGCACGGTTTCGGGATCGTGATTCTTGAAGAGCTCCTTGACCGACGCGGCTCCCTTGGAACCCGCGAGCTTGTTCGCTTCTTGCGCGGCTTGGTCGGCGACGAGATCACCCTGCTTGCTGTGACCGCCGCCGACTTTTCCGGCCTGGCCGCTGGCCTGCATCAAGCCGTTGTGGAGCCAGTAGCGGGCGAACGGTTTGCCGGTGCAGCTTTCCGACTGGGCGAGTTCGTTCTCGTGATGCGGGAACATCAGGTCGAGACCGCCGCCGTGGATGTCGATTTCATCGCCGAGGATTTTGCGGGCCATCGCGGAACACTCGATGTGCCAGCCGGGGCGGCCCGGTCCCCACGGGCTGTCCCACGCCGGTTCGCCCGGTTTCGAGCCCTTCCACAACGCAAAGTCGGCGGGGTGATGCTTGCCGTCCAGCGTCTCGGCCCGCGTCCCGGCGAGCATTTCATCGAGGCTGCGATGGCTCAGCTTGCCGTAATCCGCGTCCTTCGTGCATTCAAAATAGACATCGCCATTGAGCGGGTATGCGAACCCCTTGTCGATGAGAATGCCGATGATCTCCTGCATCTCCTTGATATGCTGGGTCGCATACGGAAAATGATCGATCCCGTCGACGGCCATCGTTTTGAGATTGTCGAAGTAGTCCTGCGTCATCAGCTTCGCGAGGGCATCGACGGTGGTGTTCAGCTCGCGGGCTTTATTGATGAGCTTATCGTCGACATCGGTGATGTTGACGACCCACGTGACCTGATAGCCGCTGTACGTGAGGTACCGCTTGACGGTGTCGAAGATGACCGGCCCCACCATGTGGCCGATGTGGGCCGGTTTGTAGACCGTGGGGCCGCAGAGGTACATCTTCACGCGGCCGGGTTCAACGGTCTGAAAGTCTTCCTTCTGACGGGAAAGAGTATTGTACACACGCAGGGGCATCGTCGCATCGTCCGTGAGGGGCCAGCATTCTGACAGGGGCAAACCATCCGTTAACCTGCCACTGTGGAAGAAGATAGCACGAATTCTTTACCGCGGGAACACCGGGATGTGTTCACACTCGATACTAAGGTGGCACCTTACTCCAGTAGCAATTCAACGCAATTGCCATTTTCGTCAGGTTGGCAAAGGTTGTCGACCATCCAATCGAACATCGTCATTCCCAGACCGCGGTTTGCTTCGTCGAACCGCGATTCAAATCCCGCGAGTAGCACAGGGTGAGACTTGGCAATGCAACCGCGCCAATGATTCGCCATGGCGACATGGTCCAGATCGGTTCGCGATTTTGATGAATTCCGCCATCGAATGACATAGGGTTCCTCACCCGGTGGCAATTCGAGGAGTTCATCGAGATACAAGAGATTACCGTCCCATTTCGGCGCGTCCGGGTAGATCTTAGAGACAAAGCCGCGATTGAATTCCTCGATAAATCCAGGGAAATCACAGAAATTCTCGCCGTTGATTTCAAAAATGCGAGGACTCATTGGTGCATTCACGATGTCGGTTGGGCGAAAAAGAGGCAAATAGGATCATCGCGTTCGCTTACGCTGCGAACGCTGATTGAGTTTCAACATCCGCGCATCCTCAAGATCGTGCGGTCGCCCCGAAGCGAGCTTTGACCGAATCAAATCCGTCGGCGATGCAAGTTGAACCGTCACACCGTTGTCACGCCGTCGGGTTCTGTTCTTCCAAGCGGTGGCGAATGTGAGCCCCGGCGGATGCGTGTGAATGTCCACGCGCAACCAATCCTTAAGAATCGTCACATCATTGTTCACGACATTTGCGGCCGTCGTGAGTGTGGCCGTACCGAATCCGATATGAACGAGAGCGGCAAGCACACGACCGGCGTTGTCTTCGGTGGCTTCAATCAGAATATCAAGATCCAGCGTTGTTCTTGGCACGCCGTGCACGATGGCGGCGATTCCGCCAATAACGACGTATTTCACTTTGTGGGATTGAAAGGACTTGAACACGTCTCGATAGAGGTGCAGCATCGGTTTTCTCGGGGAGTCCGTCGTTCGCTTCGACGATCATGGCGGTCAGATCGTCCAGAATTTCGATGCGCCGCGTCATCGACAGGGACTGATACCACAGCGCGAGCGCATCGCCCGAACCGTCGGCGGGATCATGCGAAACGGAGATCTGAAATGGGGGCTTGCGATGTCGCTTTGCCGGCCCAGTTGGTTTTGCCACAGGACGGATTCTCCCTTTGAACGCTGCCATCAAAACCGCGTCACCAACCCGTCATACAACTCCGGCTTTTCTTTCTGCAACCACTGCAGAAAATCCCGTAGGGCGGTGAAGCGCTTGGCTTTGCGGTCGGCTTCGACGAACGGGTCGGGGTTGGCCATTCTTGCCTCCACGCCACCGGAGACGAACGCGCCTTCGCCATACTCGTAGCCAAAGTCGGTGAGATTCTTGCCGCACAGGGCCTTCAGTCCGAGGTTGCCGAAGTGCCGCGGCATGTAGCGCTCGTTCTGGACGGCTTCGATCAACACGCCGAGTGATCGCGCGTCGCCGAATTCTCCGAGTGACTTCGCGGCGACAAATCGCGTCCAGTCGGTCGCCGTGCGGTCGGTCATTTGTTGCCACAACATCGGGGTCGCTTCGGTCCAGTGTTGTGTACCGGCGTGAAATTGGCTTTCGTAAAGAACCGACGGATTGGCGGAGGTCAACCCCCAGCGCAGGATGTATTCGCGCAGACGAGGATGGTCCGGGAACTGCGTCCGCAGAAAATAGAACGCGTCCCGGTGTTGTGGACGCTCGTCTGGTTCCTGTTGCAGTAGCGATAACCACACGGTCACGGCCTCTTCGCCGCGGCCTTTCATCTGTTTGGCCAAAGCAGAGCGCTCCCGCCAATGTGGGACGGTCCGATATTCCTCGGCGAGCACACGCGACTCGGCTGACAACGCCGCCCATTTCACCGCAAGGTCCGCACTGACGGGCGGCTCGTCGTTTGCAGCCGTTAGGCCACTCAAAATCAGAATCGTTGCCCAGGTCGCTGGCATGGAATTCTCCGGTTTGGTTCGTAGTCCGGTCCCGATGTCACGGGCATTCTTCACCGAATTCTGAGCTTGCTCGCGTCAGGTTGGTAAACCGTCAGGAACTTCCATTCCTCACGGAGCAGCGCGAACACGAATCGTGCTGCATTCGTCATCCGATGGTGCATTTTCCGTTGTTGGGGGGGCTGAGCATCATTGCTTTCCATGCCAAGATGGGAATCCACCATACCGCGTCGGCGCGTTCATCGGAACGCGAAGTTTTCCACATCATCCGGGTCGTGGAGGAAGTTTGCAGCACTACCGGCGGTTGCATTTGGTGATAACCAGGAGCCGACATAACGGCTTTTCATTTTCGCCATTCTTCCTATTCTTCGTTTGTTGACGTAGCGTCCGCAGTGCGCCTAAAATCGCATCGATTGTCATTGGTGGAGGGTGTCCTCCGCTGGTCTCGATGTGCGGTGCTGAGTATAGGGAATCGTTATGTTCGCTGGGATTATTACTTCTTTACTTGAAGTTCTTTTCGCGCTCATCGGTCCCATTGCCGAGGTCATTTCGGCGCTGATCGTGGCCTTGATTGAGTGGCTGACCGGCGGGGGCGAGGGCGGCAATATGTCGAATTTCTTCTGAAGGGCCGGACGCAAAACGGCCTCCAGGCTTCCGCGCGGTGGGAAAAGCACTCCTGCGGTGCGGAGTTCGGCGAGCCTCCTCTCCAACACCCGGGTGCAACACGAACCCGGGTGTTCGTGGTCATTGCACGGTTGTTCCCGCGCGAAAGCGCCTCATTCTTAGACGGCTGCTCCACTCGTTGCTCGTTGTCGCCCAACCGGTGTGGTATCGTGTTGTTGGCTGTGAGCGCGCTTCAGTGGGGCAGTGGTCAAGGACTGATGCTCGTTCCGGGTGGGCCGGATGTGCTTTCGCCTCGGCGGAACTTTGAAGCACGCTCTTCATTGGTGAGCGCGCTTCGTGGCGGCGCGAACTCCGTTTCGCGAAGATGTGCTCCTTGTCAACGCCTGCTGTACAACCGCCGCGACCGTCGCTGAGTCTGACCGACGCGATCAGTTTGATCGTCGGTATCGTCATCGGCAGTTCGATCTATAAGACGCCGCCGATCATCTTCGGGCAGGTGGATACGTGGTGGCAGGGAATGGGTCTATGGCTCGTCGGTGGCTTCGTCTCACTGACTGGAGCCCTCGTGTATGCGGAACTCGCGACAACGTATCCCCGAGCCGGCGGCGACTACAACTATCTCACGCGGGCCTTTGGTCCGTGGCTGGGGTTTCTGTTCGGCTGGTCGCAACTGATCGTGATTCAGACAGGGAGCATCGGGGCGCTGGCGTTCATTGGGGCCGAACATCTGGCCGCGATGGGGAAACTCCATTCCGCCGCGCAGCCCTGGATCGCCGCGGTGTTCATTGCCGGAATGACGGCATTCAACATGATCGGCCTGCGTCCCGGCGCATGGTTGCAGAACGGATTGACCGCGGCCAAGCTCGTGGGACTCACCGCCGTCATTTTGGCTGGATTGTGTGCGGGGACCGCGACCGACTGGAGCGTGCCGCCCGATCTGGCCAACCAGCGCCCCGGCTGGCCGCTGGCGCTGATTCTCATCCTGTACGCTTATGGCGGCTGGAATGACGCCGCGTTCGTGGCGGCCGAGGTTCGCAACACGAAGCGAAATATTCCGTTGGCCTTGCTGCTTGGACTGGGGTTGATCACGTTCATCTACGGATTGATCAACTTGTCTTACCTGCGGACGCTGGGATTAGCGGGACTGCAACAGTCCTCGCGACCGGCGGCGGACGTGCTTGGGTTATGGCTCGGGCCGTGGGGAGAGTTCGCGATGAACGGCCTGGTTGCCGTTTCCGCCCTCGGGGGCGTCAACGGGTTGATTCTCTCCGTCTCGCGGCTGCACGCTACCGTGGGGGCCGATCACCGCGCGTTCCGCTGGCTCGGCGAATATACCCGCAACGACGCGCCGATCCCTTCGCTCGCCGTACAGGGGGCGATTACGGTGGTGATGGTGTTGACATTGGGGACCGATGCCGGGCGGAGGGATCTCAACTCGGTGGTGACGACATTGGGATTCGCGCCGATTCCATGGGATCGCTATTACGGCGGCTTCGATACGTTCTTTGCCGGTTCGGCTCCGGCTTTCTGGCTGTTCTTTCTGCTGACGGGAATCGCGTTCCTCGTGTTGCGGTGGCGGGACAAAGACGTGCCGCGGCCGTTTCGCACGCCGTTTTCGCCGATCACCCCGCTGCTGTTCATCATGGCGTCTGGCTGGGCGCTCAAGTCGGCGGTTTTGTATGCTTGGCCGCTTCTGCCGGTGATGGCCGTGCCGTTGCTGCTGGGTTTGCCTGTGTATTTTCTCACGACGTGGTGGGATCGCAGCCCGCCGGCATCGTGAATCCTCCTCACTTCCACTTCACTTCACGATTCAGAAAGCGGGCGAATGAAGGCGTCTCTGGTTCTTGCAACGGCGGCTCTGCTGCTGACCGCGCTCACTTTATCCGGCGCCGAACCAACGTCTGAGAAAAAGAAGCCCGATGTGGGGTACTACGCCACCACACAGGATGTCGTCGAAGAAATCCTGAAGCAGGCCAAGGTCACGAAGAAGGATGTTGTGATCGACCTCGGTTGCGGCGACGGTCGTTTCCCCATCACCGCGGCGAAGAAGTACGGCTGCAAGGGGATCGGCTATGAAATCGATCCTGTGTGGGTCGCGAAAGCCAAGGCCCGCGTCGAAGCCGAAATGGTGACTGATCTTGTGGACATCCGCGCGGAAGACATTTTCACTGCCGATCTCCGCAAGGTGACTGTCGTCTGTCTGTTCCTGCTGCCGGAATTGAACACGCGGCTCATTCCCCAGTTAGAAAAACTGCCGGAAGGGGCCCGCATCGTCACCCACGAATTCGATATCCCCGGCCTCGTTCCGGACCGCAAAACGGAGTACATTTCGACGCAGGACGAAAGCGAGCATCTGCTCTATTTCTACAGCGTGCCGCTCAAGCACTCCTCGAATGGCAAGCGCGCCGCTCAGTAACGCAGACGCCCAGGGTTTCTTAACCCTGGGTCTCTTCCAGCGCGGGTTAAAGAGACCCACGGATAAGAAGCCGTGGGCTTCCCAGCGCTATTCCGTCACACTTGCTTTCATCGCGGCATCATAATACGCAGCCGCTTGGTCATACGCTTTCCGTGCGGCATCTTTCTCCGCGGCGCGGATGCGGCCTTTCTTTTGGTCCCAGCAGACATCGACCGCTTTGCGTAACCATTCCGCACTCTTGCGGCTGGCGCGGATCGGTTGCCCGCCGACTTCCACGAACACCGGGTTCGTGTGGACCGACGGCAGAATTCGCACGGCAACCCAACTCGATTTGTCGAGCGGCAGATCGAACCGTTGTGGTTGTGCCGATCCATCGGCAACGATTTCCTTCCGCGCGACGACCTGGCCGTTGACGATCACTTCCACTGGCACCGTCCGCGTGTCGCCGATGCGGCAGCGCTCGAGATGCCAGTACGGTTTTTCGTCGAGTCGCTTTTGTCGGATAGCCTGTGTCTGCGGGGTTTGCGCTTCGGCCAGCAGCGCCGCAACATCGAACGTCACCGCGACTTTCCCCGGTTGCGCGAGATCAATCTGGCTGATCTTTCCCGTGGGCGATTTCTCGCCGACACCGAGGCCGTTGACCGCGAAGTCGAAGATGTGGCTGAGACCATCGCCACAGTAGCTGCGACCGTCTTTGACGCCGATGACCCAATCGTCGTAATCGAGCGGTTGATCCTTCGGCAGCTTCACGTAGATGCGGCCAAGGCCGACCTTGTCACCGTAAATGCACGGGAAATCGGTCTCGCCGCTGATGCGTGCTTTCAGGCCAGTGTTGAGCGTGTGATACCACACGTTTAATTCCCAGATGGCCGGGGTATCGACCGCCGAGAGAAAATCACACGCGCCATTCGCGGCGGTGACGACGTACTCGTTGGCACCGATGCCGTCAAACGGGGACATCGCATAGTCCGGTAGTTTGTCCGCGGCTTTGCCGGTCCATCCCGCGGGAGCGCCGCCCCACGGTTGCTTGACGAACTGCCGCGAACCGTCAGGCATGATGTCCGGCAGCGCGAGTCCCCACCCGCTGTGACTGTAACCGACGACGGCCCCTTGTTTCTGTCCCCATTCGAGCACCGGCTGCGTCCAGCTCGGCCATTGTTCGAGGAACTCCGCACCGGGGTAATCGTCTTCTGTCAGCCGCAACAGACACAAGTGGCCGCAGTGCGAGGACGGAAACCCGGAGACTTCCACGTCGTACCGCATCAGGTAATTGGGCTTCGACAGCTTCGACGTTTTGCCCTCGAAATACTTCTTCTGCGTGTACCAGCAGGGCCCCCAACTGAGGACGCAGCCGACGTTGAGGTCTTCGCCGAGGATGTGCCGGAGCATGTCTTCCGGGCCGACGCCTTCGGTCGGGCTGTCGTAGTGAGCACACCCCGCGGCATGCACGTGGTGGTCACCGGAGAACCATTGCCGGTCGGCAGCGTGAATCCAGCGCTTCAGTTGGAACTCGGCTTTGGCAGGCCCTTTTTCAGATACGGTGATCGTCTGTGTCTGGGACTGATATTCCGGTCCGCGGATCGACGTGACCGTGTACTCACCCGGTGGCAGCGAGACCGTTTCGCCATCGGCCCGATAGATCTGATCGTGGAAGAAGAAGTCGGGGGCAAGCCGTCGCGCGGGGTTGGGATAGACCCGCTGGAATTTGTCACGAATGACGAACGCCGCGGTGGTCGGCTTGCCGTCGAAATCTTTTACCCCGAATGTGACCGACACCGCGGGCAAGCAGTCAAAGAGAATCGGCACTGTGTTGCGGAACCCGAGGTCTTGTGTTCCCTGGCCGACATGGAAGCCGAGTTGTGCTTCTCGTTTGCCGGCATCGCGGCTGTAAAGTTGCAGGATGCGGTATTCGAGTTCGAGGCCGGACAGCGTCGGCTTGAGCGGCTGATTGCCGAAGACCACGGCATCGAGAAAGCGGTTGGGTACATCGCTTGGTTGCACGAGTTTCTGATCGGTCATCGGTCGTTCGCGGGCGCCTTTACCGCGCTCATACACCGGCAACAGGTTTGCGCTTTCGGTCTTCAATGGCGCGGTGACGCCGGCCTCGTTGTGGACTTTCACGAGAAATGTCCGCCATCCCTGTTGAATGAGTTCCTTCTTGACCGGTCCTTCCACGACGGAGACGCGGCTTTCTGGATTGATAATCACCGCGGCGACGCACAACGGATCCAGTATCTTCTGAATAATGCCGAGCGCTTCTTTGCCGTCTTCGAGTTTGAGGGCCGCTTCAATGGTCTCGCGGTCTTTGGTGGCCAGCGGCGTACCGACGAAATCGAGCGCGGAGATTAGCCGCTCGATGCTCGCCGCAAGGGGTTGGGCTTCGACTTTGGTGACCTTCGGCCAACTGGTATCGGCGGCCCAGAGAGTGGTGGGCGAGACAACGAGGATGACCAATAGCGAACGCAGGCAGAGTGACATGCGCGAACTCCTCGAACGGCGATGACGACGGGAACGCCGGTTATTGTGCGTCGCGTGAGGGTCATCCGCAAGAATGACGGGATGCTCCCGTGTGCCACTGGCTCCGCCAGTATCTTTCTCATTTCAAGTTCGATATGAACCGAGAATGAAGACACTGGCTGAGCCAGTGGCACACAAGAAGCAATCAGAAGGCACGGGCGTTAGTGATGAAGGCCTGCACGCGCTCGGGGTCTTTCACGCCGGGTGACGATTCCACGCCGCTAGCGACATCCACGCCCCACGGTTGCACGCTGTGAATGGCATCGGCGATATTCTCCGGTTTCAAGCCCCCCGCGAGCAATAACGGTGGCCAGTTTGCCGTATCGTAGTGCGATCGCAGCGCGGGCCAGTCGACGGTTTTGCCGGTGCCGCCGTATTGGCTGGGGGCGTGGGCATCCATCAGAATCGCGGCGATCTCCACGCCGAGGGCGCGACAATCTTCCACATACCGCGGCAGGCGCATCCATTCTCCGTCCGGTGTCCAGGAACGAATGGCTTTGATGCCGGGCGGGCAGGCGTGGATCACCGCGGCGATGTCGTTCGGGGTTTCGGTTCCATGAAACTGCACGCCGCTGAGACCGATCTGACGAACGATCGCCGCGATTTCATGGGCTTGTTTCGCGGTGGCGTGGACGAAGACACCAATGGCTTCGATTTCCGCAGGTAATTGAGCGGTGATTTGTGCTGCAACCGTCGGTTCAACATAGCGCGGAGACGGCGGATAGAAATTGAGACCGATTGCGTCGGGTCGGAACGCGGCGACGCAAGCCGCAGTGGAGACATCACGAACGCCGCAGATTTTCACCCACATGTCGAATCACGTGTCGGAGTTAAGTAATGGAAAGATTTTCTCCAGCCGCTCGCCGCTTTGCGGGACACTGCGTTCCCCATGGGCAACTCCGACTGTCGTCATTTTACAAGACGGCGCGGCGAATAGGCAGCCGAGTCTTGAAATGCGTCGTTGTGGATGCGGCTAAGAAACCGACTGAGTTTGAAGAAGTTCCAACTCGCACCGCAACCGATCGATTTCATCCAGCAGCCGCGGAATATCCTCACGCGCGGCAGCGAGAAACTGGGCATGGGCCGCGCGGGGAAGTTTCTCTGCTCCGCCACAATCCCCGTTGCCGGCACAGGTGACGCCAATGATGCGGCGATCCCGCGTTTCGATGAAGCCTTCGCCGCGGTGAACCCACGGGCCATCGAGACAGCCGTTCAGGCGGTCGCGGATCGCAGCTAACTCGTGATTTTCCAAGGGTTTCGTCATGGCCCGACGATCTCGATCTCAGGATTTGGTCTGTTGATATGGGTATTTACTCTTAGAAACCGTCGGGGATTCAGAAACGACATGTGGAATCTTCACGATCTTCACAGAACTTCAAAAATAAATTTTCGCTTGTGCGTTCTTTCCTGAATTGCTGGTGATGAAGTTTGCGGAGTGGCTTTCCACTGGGGACTCGGCTATCTATCCGCCAATCGGACACGCTGTGATCGTCCGCCATCCGTTGTCCGAAAAAAGGCTTTGAGATCATGTCCACATGTCTCCCTCGGCGGATTTGCGCATTCTGTGGTTCATCGACAGGACATGATCCCAGAGATGCCGAATTCGCGGCGACATTCGCCCGGCTGTGTGTGGGGCAGGGGACAGAAATCGTTTACGGCGGCGGCAGTGTCGGCCTGATGGGCGTGGTGGCCGACACGGCTCTAGCTGCGGGCGGCAAAGTGATCGGTGTGATCCCGGAGTTTCTCGCCACGCGCGAACTGCTTCACGAGGGGTTGACCGAACTGCACGTGGTTTCGTCAATGCACACGCGGAAGGCGCTGATGGCCGATTTGGCCGATGGTTTCGTCGCACTTCCCGGCGGATTGGGAACGTTCGAGGAGTTGTTTGAAGTCCTCACTTGGGCTCAATTGGGGCTACATCGGAAGCCCGTCGGGTTGTTGAATCCACGGAACTATTTCGAGGGGTTCTTGATGCAGGTCGATCGCGCCATTTCGGACGGCTTCTGTCGGCCAGAGCATCGGGAACTGTTCGTCGTCGATGATGATCCGATGCGATTGTTGTCGCGAATGGGAACCTATCAACCCCCGCTGCTGCCGAAGTGGGTGCCGGCTCCACTTCGTGAAGATGTGACGTGAACGATCGCGGGAAATGTCACCGTCCGGAGCGTGAGCGACGAGAGTTTCTGTAAAGCCGGAACTCCGTCGCTTGCGCACCGGGCTGGGACGGACGATTACGTTCGCGCCGCGGGGGCGATGATGCCCGTTTCCGGACTGGACGCCGTGGCGTACAACTTCTTGGGAATCCGCCCGGCAAGATACGCTTCGCGACCGGCCCAGCAGGCGTGCTTCATGGCGTGGGCCATCAACAGCGGATCGCGGGCACTCGCAATGCCGGTATTGAGCAGCACGCCGTCGCAGCCGAGTTCCATCGCGAAGGCGACATCACTCGCGGTGCCGACACCGGCGTCGATGATCACGGGATACGTCGGATCGTCTTCCTGCAGGTATTCCAGGCAGATGCGGATGTTGTTGGGATTGAGCACGCCCTGTCCGCTGCCGATGGGACTTCCCGCGGGCATCACCGAAACGGCTCCGACATCCTTCAATCGTTTCGCCGTAATCGGGTCATCGGTCGAATAACAGAGCACCTGAAAGCCGTCTTTGACCAATTCCCGCGTGGCTTCCAGTGTGGCAACGGGGTCGGGGAGCAGTGTTTTTTTGTCGCCGAGAACTTCCAGTTTCACCCAGTCGGCCCCTGGGTTTTCAAGGCCCAGCAGAATCTCGCGGCCCAAACGGGCCACACGCACCGCATCTTCGGCCGTGAAGCATCCCGCGGTGTTCGGAAGAATTGTGTACTTCGACAGATCGATGAAGTCGAGAATGTTCCGTCCCGCGGCATCGACGAGCCGTTCCCGCCGCACGGCAACCGTGATGACTTCCGCACCGCTGGCTTCTAGGCACTGCTGCATCAACTCGAACGTGGTGTATTTCCCGGTCCCGACAATCAGCCGCGAACGCAGTTCATGAGTTCCAATCTTCCAGGGCGTTTCCAGCGGAGCAGCGATCGACACGGGCGGTATTCCTTGCAGTTTCAACGCGGTGAATCAACGGCAGCGATCAGTCTACCGTATGCCGCCTCGGGAATGCATGCCCGCCTTGGCCGCGGAACGATGCCGATTTTTCGGAATCGCGAGGCATTTCGTGGAATTTCGCATGGTGATCCGAGTCCCCAAGGGGGAGGGGCCCATCATGCCGCTTGTTTATCGGATCGCCGCCGATGTTGTTGTGCTCGCACACGTCGCCTACGTACTGTTCGTGATTTTCGGCTTGTTGCTCACGATGATTGGAGCGCTGGCCGGTTGGCGCTGGGTTCGAAATCCGTGGTTTCGCGGCATTCATCTGGCGATGATCGGCATTGTGGTCTTCGAGACATGGATGGGAATCACCTGCCCGCTGTCCGTCTGGGAATGGCAACTCCGCGAATGGGCGGGCGAAGCGAGTTACCGGGGCGATTTTATTGCGAATGCCCTCGATCGACTGTTGTTTTATGAAGCCCCTGTGTGGGTTTTCACGCTGGGCTATTCTCTGTTCGGGCTGGCCGTTGCGTTGACATGGCTGTACGTCCCGCCACGGTGGCAACGGATGGGCCCTCGCACGTGAAGTCGAGATCGCCTGAGATCCATTGGAGCGGAGTCGTGTTCGTCAGCCGGTGAACTCGTTTCCCACTTTGCGGGCCCGTGTTGGCTTATCGACATCAATTCCCAGCGCGACGCCGATCTCGACAAGCAGATTCCAGCCTGCGGCCATTTGAATGAAACCATTGGCGTCGGCCATGGCCGGGATCGTAATCGTGGGGAACATCGTCGGCCGACTGCTGATGGCAATCACCGACATCCCAACGCCCTTCACCAGCACATCGTGGAACTTCTGTTCCGACTCGGGATACGGTTCAATCCAGACCACCACGTCGTCTGCGTTCATGATTTCTTCGATGCCGTGGACCGCGTAGGTGCCTTCGAGGAAATCGCTCCGCTTGCGAGTGATCTCGTTGGTCTTGAGGGTCAGCTCTTCGCCGACGCCATCGTTCCGGCCGGCGAAATAGATCGTGCCGGCTTTGGTGAGTCGATCGATAATCGCTTTATCAATCGGGGCGGTGAGCGCCTGTTGCACGGCATCCGCGAGTGCGGCCGATTGTTTCTCAAGGATGGCTTCTCCCGCAACGGCTTCCACGAGGGCCTGGCAAAACAGCGCCTGCTCGATCACGCTCTTCGTAGCCGCAACCGCGCCCTCCTTGCCGCATTGCAACACGAAACCGGGGTTGGCGAGCGATTCCAGCGTGGATTGCGGCATTGCGGTCAGACTGAAGCGGCGGTCATGGCCGGCATCCTTTAGTGCGGTGAAGAGTCGAATGACTTCCGCAGTCCGTCCGGAGTTTGACATCCCGAGCACGGCCCAGTCGCGCAGGTCATATTCCTGCGATTGCCGCCCGGCGTCGGTGTGCAGTCCCAGCCGCCAGCCATGCCGCCGGGAATGAGCCATCGCATTCTTTGCGGGAAATAACCGGCTGGAACCTTCTCCCGTGAAGTGCAGCTTGTTCGCTGCGCGGATTGGATCGACCAACGGCCGCACGACTTCCGGCTTAAACGCCCGAATCACCTGCGGCGTCTGCAGCATGTCCTGCACCAGACCGAAACCAGAGTAGGGGGGCTGCTGACCATTCATGGCTGTCATCCTTTTACTCGTTCCCACGCTCCGCGTGGGAACGCCGGGCCGCGACGCTCTGCGTCGCCTGATTGAAATTGTGATATTCCGTCGACGCGGAGCGTCTCGGCCGTGCGTTCCCACGCGGAGCATGGGAACGAGTTCACTAGGCTTTGGCTTTCTTGGCGGCGAGGGATACATACTGCGGGAACTCGCCCAACAACGGTTGAACGTAGTTCAAGAACGCTTTGGTGACATCGAAACCATCGTCGCTAATGTATTTGTCGGGCATCGGGCGTTCGTGCACGGCGACTTCGCCCAACGGAATCGTACCGAATTCCATGCGGTACGGTTCGCTCGGTTTGTTGGCTCGTTGCATGGTGACCATCACGCCGCCGTGGCCCTTCAGCGCCAGTTTGACAGCTTGGCGACCACACGCGAAGGCTTCCTGAAAATCGAGCTTCACGCCCCGGTCTGCCGCACACATCGGCAGCGATTCGGAGATCTGAAACTCGCCGCGCCAACCGAAGGCGTCGCTGATCATCTTGTGTAACGCCACGGCCGCGCTGGTGCCGCCCATGGCCCCGAATTCGACATTGCCGAATTTGTCTTTCGTCTGGGATGCACTCACCGGCATGCCATCGGCCTGTTTGATGCCTTCCCCGCAGACGATGCTCACGAAACCGTACTTTTTATGTGCATCCGCGACTTTTTGCAGGAAGCGGTCTTTGTCGAACGTCCGCTCCGGCAGCAGCAGAACGTGTGGGGCACCGTTCGCGGATCGTGCCGCCGCTGACGCCGCGGGCAACCAACCTGCGCTGCGACCGATCGATTGGAAGATCACAAACTGATCGACCTTTTGCATGTCCCGCGCGAGCACACCGGCTTGCAGGACGCTCATCGCGACGTATCGCGCTGCACTCGGATAGCCCGGCGTATGATCGGTGCCGAACAGATCGTTGTCGACGGTCTTCGGCACGCCGACGCCGGTTAATTCGTGGCCGTTTTCATTGGCGTATTGGGTGACACGATTGATTGTGTCCATCGTGTCGTTGCCGCCGCAGAGGAAGAAGTAGCGGATGTTGTACTTCTTCAATTGCTTCAGAATCGCCGGGAAGTGTTCGTCCTTCAGCTTCAACCGGCTTGAGCCGAGAGCACTGCCAGGAGTGTGCTTCAGGCCGGTGCGGACGGCGGCCGATTCGCTCCCGAGATCGACGAGATAGTCGTTGAGGACGCCTTCAATCCCGAACCGCATGCCGAGCACGCGGCCAACCGCTTTCGATTTCAGCGCCGTCTCGACCACCCCGGCGAGCGACGAATTGATCACGGAAGTCGGCCCCCCCGACTGTCCCACCAGCACATTCCCCACGGGCATCACAATCACCTTCCTGACAACATTGTGCGGACACGCCCCCTGAGTGTCCGCACCGCGTCCGGAAAGTCAATCGACCCGGGAATTTCTCACGCAATGGCCCTGCAAAACAGCCACATCTGGTATTTCCGGCGAAAATGCGTGATCATCTGAACCGCAGCGACGTTCGTCGGCCAATCAGGCAAGAGGTGTCCCATGCGGATGTGTGATCCTCGGTGGTTCTGGATGGGATTGTTGCTAGCTGCGCCGGCCGTGTTTGCGGCGGAGGAATCCGCGATGGAAGTACGGACACGGCTGGCGGCGGTCTTCGAGCAGGCGGATATCAACCGCGATAAGAAACTTTCGCTCGGAGAATTCCTCGTCGGTCGCGACGACATTGCGGTGGCCAAACGAGATTTTCGGCTCTGTGATTTCAATGACGATCAACGGTTGTCAATCGACGAATTTCTGACAGTCCCAACGATCGTTGAAGCCCGCCATCGGGCTCCGTTGCCGGACATTATCACCGGGCTCATCGACCAGATTTGTGTCGCGCTCGATGCCGCGTGCGACAACTGGGACAAAGACCCGCGGCGGGAATTGAATTCGCGGCAGTTCATCCTTGCCTTGTCCTCGCAATTCGAGCGATTGGGGAATGGGCTGATGCGTCCGGATACGCGCGAGGTCGATCCCGACGGCAGCGGCACCGTCACTCGGGCCGAGGCACGCCGCTTCATCGAAATGCAAATGGGAATCCGCCATTCTCAGGGGGAATTGCTGCGATTTCACACCGGCCAGGTCATCAATCTGGCATTGTTTCAGCAGGGGGATCCCACTTACCGGCAAAGCAAATTGGCCCTCGAAGAGTTTGCCGAACGGATGCCCGCTGGAGTCGATGCGGCCGCGGAGTTTGCGAAAGCCGATCTCGATCGGAACAAATTTGTTTCACTCGAAGAATGGTTCGCGATGGGGGGCATCGCGGTGATTGATCCGGTGGAAGACTTCCGTCGGTTGGATACGAACCTCGATGCGCGGGTCGATCCTCAGGAACTGCTGTCGGGAACGCCCGCGGCGCAGCAGTCCCTTGCGAAGTCAGTCTTCCCCGGCTTCGATTGGAACAAAGACGGCGTCCTCTCGTTGACGGAATACCGGACGACGATGCAGGCCAACCCCATTCTTCCGTGGCACATCCCACTGGATGACAAGAACACCGATGGTGATCTGTCCCTCGCGGAATTTCAGTTCGAGACTCGTTCGGTGTTTCCGTTGCTGAGGATGCTCTATTTCCAACGTCTTGACGCGAATGGAAATAAAATACTGGAACCGAGCGAATGGAGCTTTCATACCAAGGCGGCGAATGCATTCTTCCTTATGAATGAAGATGGCACCGGCTGGAAAGAGTTGTACTCCTTCAAGGGCCATAAGACTTGTCGATCACCAGCGGTGTCACCGGATGGCAAGACGATTGCCTTCGATGCGTGGGTCATGTCGAACAAGATTTCCACGATTTACGTGATGCCGATTGAGGGAGGCTTGCCGACGCAACTTGAAACTGGCTCGTTTCCATCATGGAAGCCCGACAGCAAACACTTCGTCTGCTGCCGCAGTGGATTCACACCCGGTCTCTACATCATGGAGTCGCAAAAACCGGCGGCGTTCCGGCACATCACGCAAGGCTGGGGCGGGCAGTGGTCGCCGGACGGCAAGCAGATCGCGTTCACCGACCGCAACATCATCAAGCTGTATGATGTCGAAAAAGAAACCGTCAAAACCGTGTTTGAAGAGGACGCCAGTCCGTACGAACAGATCTTCTGGAACATGGCGTGGTCTCCTGACTGCAGGCAACTCTGTTTCAAAGGCGTGACCCGCGCGGGCTCGCAGGATGTCACGGTTTTTGATCTCACAGCCGAGAAGCCCGTGATGAAAGTCCATCACACCGGCAAGCACGCGGTGAACGCCGATTTCGCGTGGCACCCCACGCAGAGCCGTATCGTCTTCGCCATGCACTGTGCCGAGCGAAAGCGAATGCAACTCTACGAATCCGACCCGACAAATGACGATCCGCCAAAATTGATGGACGGACAAGACGCGACGCGCAACAACACCGATGCCTGCTGGACATCGGACGGCAAACGTCTCATCATCATCAGCGGCGATTTCTGAGCATCTCCGTCCCAGCCCGGAGCGCGAGCGACGGGCGTCCTGTTGATCTCGTTGCACTAACCAGAGGTTCCCCATGCGCCTGTGGATTTCACCACTGCTTTGGCTGGGTTTACTCCTCGGTAATCTCCCACTTCACGCGGAAGAAGAAACCACAGCGGATGTCCACAAGCGGCTATCCGTGACCTTTACACAGGCCGACACGAATCGCGATCAAAAGTTATCCCTCGCCGAATTTCTCGCCGGACGCGACAACCCCGCCATCGCGAAACGCGATTTTCGGATGTGCGATTTCAACGACGACCAGGACTTATCGCTTGACGAATTTCTCACGGTGCCGAGTGTAGTGGCAGCGAAGCATCGCGGTCCGTTGCCGGACTTAATCGCTGATCATGCCGCTCAGATCATGCAGACCCTCGATAAAACGTACAACTGGGATACCGAACCGAACGGTGTGTTTAATCCCAATTTTATGGTGGTGTCTCTCGCACAACAGTTGAGCGAATGGGGGGGCGGATGGGTGAGTAACGATGCTAGTAAAATCGCCGATCCGGAGTCGGATGGGTTAACCCGCGACAACGCCCGCCGATTCATTGAAGTCTTCATGGGGATGCGGAATACCGACGGAACCTGGGTGCGACGCCCCAATGGTCAGGTCGTTGATCTCCAGCGCTTTCAATTTGCCGATTTTGATGGCGACAACCAGCTTGATGAACGCGAATTCGCACGCATCCCCAACCCTCCGGCGGCAGAGTTAACGGCCGGGGATACCGATGGCAATGGGATGCTTTCGTTCCCCGAATGGATCGCGATGGACAAGCGGGCCATTCTCGACCCCGTGGAAGACTTTCGCCGGATGGATGCGAATCTCAATGCGGTCCTCGATCGCCAGGAGATAACTCAAGGGATCGCGAAGGAATACAAGCCCTTCGCTGGCTTTCTGTTTCCGGCGTTCGATTGGGATCAAAACGGTGTGCTGTCGCTGCGTGAATATCGAACGCTGATGTTGACCAGCCCGGTCCTGCCTTGGCACGACGTACAACTCGATAACGATGGCGATGGCGTTTTGACATTCAAGGAATTTGCGTTTGAGCCACACACGCATCGATGGACTCTGTTGCGGATGCTGTACTTTCAACGTCTGGACCGCAATCAGGACAAGAAACTCGATGCCTCCGAGTGGATTCTTCGCAAAGGAGACCCCGATCAATTTCTGGTGGTGAACCCCGATGGCACGGATTGGCGACCGTTTTATCGATTTGAGGGCTATCGACATTGCTTTGCGCCAGCAGTCTCACCGGATGGGCGCTGGATCGCCTTCGGGGCCATGAAGCTCGCGGAAAAGGCGTCGCTCTACATCATGCCGATAGACGGCGGTACTCCTCGATTGGTAACGGAAGGGACGGGCATGGGCACATGGTCTCCCGATAGTCAGAAACTCGTCTGTGCGAAAACGTATGAAGAGCCGAGAGCCATCTGGGAAGTCACCATTCCCCAAGGCGAGCAAGTTGCCGTTGCCCGCAAGTTAGTGGAAGGCGGACTGATGGCCTGTGCCTCTCCGGATGGCAAGTTGATTGCGGTGACGGACATTCAGACCGTCGATCTTTACGACTGCAAAACCGAGGAAACACGCGAAATTTTTTCCGCCGTCGAAGGCCCGTATGATCTGGCTGCGGGGATCCCCTTTTGGTCTCCCAATGGTGAAAAACTTTGTTTTCAGGTCCGTACCCGTCAGTGGAAACACCAATTGTTGTGTTGCAATGGAGCAGAACCACGACCGGCCATGACCATCTTGCAAAAGTTCGAGTGGAACGCCCAATATTTTGCCTGGCACCCAACGCAGTCACGCATCCTTTTCACGGCCTACTGCCCGGAGCGACAGCGCATTCAAATCTACGATTTTGATCCGTTGTCACAGGCCCTGCCGACATTGTTTCCCGGGCAAGATTCGACGCGCAACAACAAGAGCCTGTGCTGGACGCCGGACGGCAAACGGTTGATCGTCATCAGCGGCGATTTCTGATTCACGTCTTTAACGAGCCCGAAGCGCGAGCGCCGGGTTTCTTCATGCGTAAGAACCCGGCGCTCGCGCTTCGGGCTCGTAAGACGTGGAATTACCGCGTTTCCGCGAGAATCGTTTGCAACTGCGTGAGCGTGCGCGATAACACCACGCGGATTGCGCCGTCGGTTTTATTCAGGCGTTGGGCGATGTCTTTCGTCGGCCAACCGTCTACATACCGCAGTCGCAGGGCGAGGCGTTGTTCTTCCGTCAGGGCTTCGACGGCTTCCGCAAGTCGCAGGCCGCGCTGGTCGCGCGAGAACGCCTGGCTGGGGGAGGTCAAACTCGCGACCAGCAGATTGATGAAGCCGAACGGATTGTCACCGTCGACCCGGCCATCGATCGACACTTCGCGGGCGACACTCCGTTTCTGAGCGGCGACGTGGTGCCGGTAGGCGTCGATGATCCGCTGTTCGCACATCTGGCAGAGGAGTTTGAACGGATCGCGGTCCGCCACCTCGAATTGTTCCGGAGCCGCGAGCGCCGCCATCGCGACATCCTGCAAGATATCCTCGGCTTCGAGTTTGGACTTCAGCGCCGGCCCGAGATTGCGGTGAATATATGCCAGCAGTGGCAAACGCTGCGTTTCAATGTACGCGGACAGCGCTTCCGACGAGGCAAACCGCGGCGGTGGGGGAGTGCTCATGGACAAGTGGTTTCACCGAAAGAATGCTGCTCACGAATTCGCAAGGTGCCTTACCATCAAGTCTACGTGTCGGCTCGCTCCGAGACCACGCCACTGGCAGGCTTCATTCTAGGCACAGCACGCGGTATCTTTGCCATATCGGAGCCACGGAAACGATTGTTTCCTTTTTGACTTTCGGAGTGCGGACGACATGGCCGGTGCGAATGGGTTGGGAACGGCGGCGACACTGAAGACCTCAGGCGGAGAGTACACGTACTACTCGCTGCTGAAGTTGGCGGAACGTGGGTTCGGGCTGATCGATCGCCTGCCGTATTCGATGCGCATCCTGCTGGAATCGTGCCTGCGGAACGTCGACGACTTCATCGTCACCGAAGAGCATGTGAAGCAGGTGGCGGGGTGGAACGCGGCGGCTCCGGCGCAAGTCGAAGTCCCGTTCATGCCCGGCCGCGTGGTGTTGCAGGATTTTACTGGGGTGCCCGCGGTCGTGGATTTGGCTGCACTCCGCGCGGCGATGGTCCGCATGGGGGGCGACCCGAAAAAGATCAACCCGTTGGTGCAGTGCGATCTCGTCGTCGACCACTCGGTCCAGGTCGATGCTTTCGCGTCTGGCGATGCCCTCGAACAGAATGTCACGCTGGAATTCGAGCGGAATCACGAACGGTACCTGCTCTTGCGATGGGCCCAACAGGCATTTCAGAACTTCGGTGTCGTGCCCCCGGCGACAGGGATCGTCCACCAGGTGAATCTCGAATACCTCGCCAAGGGTGTGCTGACGAAGAACGGCGTGGCCTATCCGGACAGCCTCGTCGGGACGGACAGCCATACGACGATGATCAATGGCCTCGGCGTCGTCGGTTGGGGTGTGGGCGGGATCGAAGCCGAAGCGGTGATGTTGGGGCAGCCGATTTACATGCTGCTGCCGGAAGTCGTCGGTTTCAAACTGACTGGGAAACTGCCGGAAGGGACCACCGCCACCGACCTCGTCCTCACCGTCACACAAATGCTGCGGCAGCACGGTGTCGTCGGAAAATTCGTCGAATTCTACGGCCCGGGACTGTCGTCGATGACCCTTGCCGACCGGGCCACCATCGCCAATATGGCCCCGGAATATGGGGCGACCATCGGCTTCTTCCCGGTCGATGACGAAACACTGCGGTATATGCGTCGGACCGGTCGGACCGATGCGGAAGTCGAACTTGTCGAAGCGTACTACAAAGCTCAAGGTCTCTTCCGAACCGATGCGTCACCCGAACCGGTCTTCACGAATTCGATCGGGTTGGATTTGTCGGCGGTGGAACCATCGATGGCGGGACCGCGACGCCCACAGGATCGGATCACGCTGGCGGCGATGAAGTCGCAATGGCGGCAGGATCTCGCGACCGTCTTCGGCAAGACCACACCGGCAGCCGCCTCCACGCCCGCTTCCATGACTTCGGAAGGCGGTCCCGTCGGCAGCGAATCGATCATGATCCAGAACGACAACGGGTTTGACGGCGTCGCAGTCCAGTCCGAAGGTAAGGTCTTCAAGCTCAAGCACGGCGGCGTCGTCATCGCAGCCATCACCAGTTGCACGAACACCAGCAATCCCTCGGTGATGGTCGCCGCCGGGTTGGTGGCTCGGAACGCGGTCGCTAAGGGATTGACCCGGAAGCCGTGGGTGAAGACCAGTCTCGCTCCCGGCAGCCGCGTGGTGACTGAGTACCTTGAAAAAGCGGGACTCGACAAGCCGCTCGATCAACTCGGTTTCAACACGGTCGGCTATGGCTGCACCACCTGCATCGGCAACAGCGGTCCGTTGCCCGAGCCGATCTCCGAAGGGATCAAAAAGGGAAACCTCGTTGCGTCGGCGGTTCTCTCGGGCAATCGGAACTTTGAAGGCCGCATCAGCCCGGATGTCCGCGCGAACTATCTCGCCAGCCCGCCGCTGGTGGTGGCGTACGCCATCGCCGGGACGACGGATATCGACCTGACTCACGAACCGCTCGGCAAAGGAAAAGACGGCAAGGATGTCTTCCTGAAGGACATCTGGCCGACATCGAAAGAAGTGGAAGACACGATCGCGGCGTCGATCACGCCGGAGATGTTCAAAGAACAATACGGTCACGCAACACAAGGCCCGCCGGAGTGGCAGAAGATCGCCGGGGCGACCGGCGAACTCTATCACTGGGACGACGGCAGCACCTATGTGCACGAGCCGCCGTTCTTCCAGAACATGCCGAAAGAACCGGGACCGATCAAGGGAATTTCCGGAGCTCGCTGTCTGTTGTCGCTAGGCGATTCGGTTACCACCGATCACATCAGCCCGGCCGGTTCGATCAAGGCAAGTGCTCCCGCCGGTCTGTATCTGCAAGGTCGGGGTGTGAAGCCGCTCGACTTCAACAGTTACGGTGCGCGTCGCGGCGATGATCGCGTGATGACCCGTGGTACGTTCGCCAATATCCGCATCAAGAATCTGCTGGTGCCGGGTGTCGAAGGGGGCGTGTCGAAGTACCTGCCGACCGGCGAGCAGATGTCGGTGTACGACGCCGCGATGAAATATCAGGCCGACGGCACGCCGCTGGTGGTGCTCGCCGGGTCGGAATACGGCACCGGTTCCTCGCGCGACTGGGCGGCCAAGGGAACGTACCTCCTCGGCGTCCGCTGCGTCATCGCCACCAGTTTTGAACGGATCCACCGCTCGAATCTCGTCGGCATGGGCGTCCTGCCGCTGCAATTTCGCCAGGGCGAAAACCGAGATTCGCTCGGCCTCGACGGCACCGAAGTCTTTGAAATCGCCATCGACGACAAGCTGAAGCCGCTGCAGGCCGTCGAAGTCACCGCGAAGAAAGCCAACGGCGACGCGGTCCATTTCGTCGCCACCTGCCGTATCGACACTCCCGTGGAAGTCGAGTACTACCGCAACGGTGGGATTCTGCACACGGTGCTCAGGCAGTTGGTAAAGGGATAGGAGAGGTTGATGGGTGGCAGGTGATCGGTGGTCGGCAGAGGGGAAGCAGTCCTGCAAATGTTGATCGCATCATAACGGTCGCCGATTCCGCTATGCGGTTTCACGCCCCGCGCTGAATAAACCGAGTGCCTCCAACCCCACGGATGCGAGACGATGGAAACGCACTCAAATCGTTCCATCGTTGGGAGATTGGCCCCTTCGCCCACCGGAGCACAGCACGTCGGCAATGCGCGGACGTATCTGCTCGCATGGTTATCCGCCCGGTCGCAGGGGGGGCGGGTGATTTTGCGGATTGAGGATATCGATTCCCCGCGGGTGAAGCCGTGGGCCGTGCAGCAGGCGATGGACGATCTGCGGTGGTTGGGGTTGGATTGGGACGCGGGGCCGGATGATGCGCTCAATGAGGTCCGTGACATCTGCGCGGGGCGCGAAGCCGCCAGCGTTGGGTCGTACGTGCAGACAGAACGGTTATCGTTTTATCGCGCCGCGCTGGACGAACTGAAACGGCGCGAGCTCGTGTATCCCTGCACCTGCACGCGGAGCGACATCGAAGCGGCCGCGAGCGCGCCGCATGTCGGGCAGGAAGGCCCGGTCTATCCCGGCACGTGTCGTCATCGCCAGGCTGCCGATGCTGTCCCACTGGCCGGTCAACCGTTTGCATGGCGGTTCCGCTATCAGGAGTGGTCGCTCTTCCCGTTTGTGCCGAAGGAATATGTCGATCTCGTCGCAGGAAAGCAGCGATGCTTGCCCGAAGAACTCGGCGACTTCGTCGTCTGCAAGGTGGATGGAACCCCGGCGTATCAGCTTGCCGTGGTGGTGGATGACCATGCGATGGGTATCACCGAAGTTATCCGGGGCGACGATCTGATCGCGAGCACCTTTCGGCAACTCGCGCTGTATGCGTCACTCGGATGGACCCCGCCGCAGTTCGGACATGTCCCGCTGGTCATCGGTCCCGATGGTCGCCGACTCGCCAAACGGCACGGCGACACGCGGCTATCGACCTTGCACGAAGCGGGTGTTCCCGCGGAATGTTTGGTGGGCTACCTCGCATGGACCTGTGGTCTGCAATCGCATCGTAACGCCGTCCGGCCCAACGACCTCGTCGGGCAGTTTGCATGGGAGCGATTGCCCCGTAGCCCACTCACGTTGACGGAGCGCGATTGGCAGACACTGCTTTCGATGTCCCCATAGCCGCAAACGATTCACGAAAAGGACTCTTCCGGCAACCTCGCGGCCAAACAAAAAGCCCGGTGTTCAACAACAGCCGGGCTCTGGATTTCCGCGTGCCGGAACTCAAAGACGCAGGGTTCCTTCCCGCGGTCAGCGTCCTAAAAGCCGAAGAAGAGCGCGATCAGCAGATTGATGAAGTCGGCGATGCTGTAGACCACGGTGACAATGACCGAAGCAATGATCTCGAAGATCACTTCGAAAATGGTGACAGCGAACATGATTCACAATTCCTTCAGGGGATTGAAGTTAGGCTGTTCCACTCTCGTCACGCGACGGCAGTGTGGGCCCGATGCTCATTGCCGAGCGTAAAAGTCGTTGTAACCCCTGTCAATGCTTGGGATGTGGGTTTGGGTGAAATGGTGGTGATTGCGCTGTTTGTAGCAGTCCTGCCAATTCTGATGAGATAAGCAATCCGGAAATCCGGCCGATCACGAATGACACATTTGCCGTCGCCGGAATCGCCAGACCGCGGGCTTTCGCTTTGCATGGATCGAGAGCAAAGCCACGCTCTCTGGCGAGAGCAGCAATGTCTCTTCCTTGGCCACGATTGGGGAATTTTTCCTGGCTCTTCTGGCGGAAACTTCTAATGCTGAACACCTGGCCTGACTTCCCCCCTTGACCCGCAGAAGCTGCCGGTCGATAATCGCGACCGCATCAACCGCCGGGCGTGAATGGATTCGCGTTCAGAACGGACACCGGGCAAGGAGGCCGCGGGATGACTCAAGCCGATTTTCGCGAAGTGGGGTTTCGCTGGACGAAACCGACATGGGAACGGACCGGAGACGCCAGTTGGGTGCTGATTGTGCCCAGCAGCATGCTCAAACATCCGGAGACCGCGCGGAAGTCCCGGTCGCACGAAGGACCGTCGCAGCGGATGTATGAAATTTATGAAATGGACGGCAACTGGTTCGACCAACTGCACGAACGGCAGGTCGAGCGTCTGCTGCAACATCCCGCCTGGCGCGACGAGTTACGTCCGAGCCGGAAAGCGGTCTGAATCGTTCGGACTGTGTGAACGCATCGTTGGAAACGACGATGTCTGAATCCGAAGTACTAACGACGGTCGTGGTCTCGTTCAATCGTTGGCCCTGGCCGGCGCTCGGTTGTTACGGTCACGAATGGATCGACACGCCGAGTTGGGATCAACTCGCGGCGGAAGGTTTTTTATTTGACCGCTGCGTGGCGACGATCAACAAAGACGAGCGCGTTCACGAGAAATTGTGGAACGATTTCCTCCCCCGCTTGCGCTTAGCAGGCGTTCAAACTACCTTGTTTCGTGAATCCGCCGCATCGTCGCTGGGCAATGCATCGCAATGGCACCAAGTCCGCGAAATCGGGGGCAACGATGCCCCCGATGCCCCGCACGGTGAACGCTCGTTCGCCAAACTGATCGCCGCCGCCATTACGGAGATCCAGTCGCCAACAGAATCCCCGCGACTCGTGTGGGTACATGGCGTCGGTCTTCCCGAACCCTGTCCGATTTTGCGGGACGCTCTCGAACTCTACGCTGCGGACTTCGCCGAAGAGGGACTGAATCTCGCAGCGATGACCGATGAGGAACTCGTCGATCATGAACTGACGCGCGCGACGCTGCTGTCATTGCTCGATCATTGGCTGGGAGAACTCCTCGCCGTCGTCCGTACGCTCCCCGGTCGAAAAAAGATGACCGTCTTCGCGTGGGAAGGAGCGATCTGGGAACCGGCCCCACGTCCGACGGCGCTGATCGCTCCGTTCGATCCACAACAATCGCAAGTACCGTGTATCGTGTCTGGTGATGGCATCGAACCAGGCCGCACCGCGGCATTGGCCACCACCGCCGATCTCTTTCCCACCATTGCACAATGGTTTTCGTTGCCACCAACTGAGACTGCGGCAGGTTGTGATTTAGAGCCTCTCATCGCCGGGAGTGCTGACGGGGTGCGTAACGGCGTCATTCATCGCGGCGAAGATCAAGGTGCGATCTGGACCAACGATGATGTGATGTTGTTCGCCCGTCACGGTGACGATTGGAACGCACAGCGGTTCCTCTGGCCCGAAGATGGATGGGCTATCCACGACATCGCTTTTCAAACGCCCGACATCACCGCGTCTCGCATCCGGCGATTCATCGATTCGAGCTGCGATCTCAACACGTTTAGCCGCGACCCGGAGTCCGCGGAGAGGAGCGTTGGGTGATCCGCGCCGCGCTCCCTTATCGGGTCGCGGCTAAACAACGCTATGTCCACTGTCCGGTGCGACCGTGGGCGAGGGCTGTGGCGGCGGTGTCGTTCAGGCACTTGCCGCGCACCGGGTCGTATTGAATCTCATGGCCAACGCGATACGCGATATTGCCAAGATGGGCGAGCCCTGCGGAAACCACACCTTGCCAGAGATCGCACGGCGGGGACTGCCGCGTGAGGACGCTGGTCAGGAAGTTGTCGACGTGCTGTTGTTGCATGCTGTTGGCGGAACCGGAAGCCCCTGCGGTGACGCCGTCGTAGACGCGCCAACCACCGCGATCGAGCACCAGCACCCCTTTTTCACCGTGGAACGCCACGCCGGTGCTGCGGCCTTCGACACCGTATCCCGATGACAAGCGGTGTTCCCAGACCAGCGTTTGATTCGGATACACGAACTGGGCGGTGAGCGTATCCGGTGTTTCCGCGGCGTCCTGCGTGCTGGAAATCGCGCCGCTGGCGGACACCCGTTGCGGCCATTCCATATTCAGGCCCCACCGGGCGACATCGAGCCAGTGCGTGCCCCAATGGGCGAGTTCGCCGCCGCCGTAGTCCCAGAACCAGCGCCAGTTGAAATGGTACCGATTCAGATTAAACGGCCGCGCGGCCGCCGGTCCCAGCCAGGCTTGATAATCGATGCCGAGCGGGGCCGGGCTGATCGCTTTCGGCGGAATTGGCTTGCGGCGATGGACCACCCACGCGCGGGCAAACCGCACCGTACCGATTTGTCCCGAATGGATGAACTCGATTGCTTCGCGCAGATGATCGCTGCTCCGTTCCTGAATTCCGCATTGCACGATCCGTTTCGATCGTTGGGCCGCAGCCAATGCTGGGAGCGCTTCGCCGAGACACCATGTCGCCGGGGCTTCGACGTAAACATCTTTCTCGGCGGCGCATGCCATTGTGGTCATGCTGGCGTGCCAGTGATCGGGCGTGGCGATTACGACCGCGTCGATGTCTTTGCGATCCAGTACGCGGCGGAAATCATGTTCGACGGATGGCGCGGCTGCTCCGCTTGCTGTCACCGCGGAGACTGCACCGCCAATCACACCCGGATCGAGATCACACAGCACGCGGACATCAGCGCGAGGATTCGCCGCGAACAATCCCGCCAAGTCCCGACCGCGGTTACGCACACCAATCACGGCGAGGCGAACCCGCGGTGTCGTTACTTCATCGGCCGGTGCCAGCGCCGCCATTCCCGCCGCTACGGTCGCAGCCTGGCACGCGCTGCGGCCGAGAAATTGCCGGCGGCTGAATTCGCGTTCGGGGCGGGTGTTCTCCGGGGCCGTCATGATTTACTCGCAGATTCGGGCGATTCGCGGTTGGCAGGGGGAGGCGTCGGCGGAGCGGAACCGGTCGGTTTGGCCGGGGCTTCGGTGGTTTTGATCGAGTCGCTGGATTTCGGCTTCTTCTGGGTCTGCTTCCGTTCCCACAACACGCCGGCCATCAGGATATCGATGGCACGGGCACATTCCCGCAACGCCCGGCCGTATTGTTTTTCAGTCAGTGCCTGCTGCGCCTTCTTGAAGGCATCATCGCGCTGCGTTAAGTCAATCGGCCAGCGCTCATCCACAGCGGCGTTGTGGAGTTCGACTTCCATTTTAGCCAACAGATGGACGAAATCGGGAGTTAATTTTGCCATTGCGGTCCGATACGGCCGCCAGATGATCGTCGACTGCCCCCCCGATTCATAATCTTCGACGTATCTGGGCGTGGCTTTCGGTTGCCGCCACCACCAGATCAGTCCGCCCAGCACGGTGCCGCCGAGAATGATGCTCCCCACGAGTTTGTGCTCGGTGAGGGCGAGCAAACCGGCTCCCACAAGCAACAGCACCGCCAGCGTACACCACACAACGAACGTGCCCCAGCCGCCGCCGCTGTCGTCACGAACAGGGATTTCCGGGGCCGACGCATTCGTCGGAACTTCACCGGCCCGGACGACAATCACCGTGATGTTGTCCGACCCGCCCCGCAGATTGGCGAGATTCACCAGCAACCGGCACGCCTCCGCCGGGGGCAACTCCGATGCGATCATGCCCAACTCGGAGTCATTCACCAATCCGGTGAGTCCGTCCGAGCAGATCACGAAGATGTCGCCGGGATATACCGGAGCCGGACCTTCAATGTCCACCTTCACTTGTGGTTCGGGCCCAAGCGACCGCGTGATTACATTCCGCGGGTAGAGCCGATCGGCATCGCGCGGGTGGACCTTGCGTTGTTCAATCAGTTCCCATACCAGACTATGGTCACGCGAGAGTTGATCGATCTGCCGACGACGAATGCGGTAAGCGCGGCTGTCGCCCACGTGCCCGATCACGGCGCCCAGCGGCGACAGCAACAGCGTGGTACAGGTCGTCCCCATCCGCAGGAAATCGCGGTTCATGGAGCCACGTTCATTGATCGCCGCGTTGGCGGTTTCGATCGCGGTTTTCAGGGCGACGACGGGGTGTTGTTCACGCAGTTTATCAAAAGTATGCGGGATGACATCGACCGCCATTTTGCTGGCGAGTTCACCCACCGCGTGGCCGCCCATGCCGTCGGCGACGACGAACAGATGCCCGCGGGCCTGCCAGTTTTCGCGATCGGGAGCGAGGACGACGGAGCACGAATCTTGGTTGTTCTGCCGACGAAAGCCCACGTCAGACAACACCGCATACTGGATTTTCTGTTCCCAGAACATCGCCCGCCGCTTTCCGCGAAACGTCAGCGCGCGGCAGAATTTTCTGTCTCTCAATCGTGTCTGACGGCGCTCTCAACATCATAGCGGCCAATGAAATGCGGCGTAAAGCGCGGTTTGCGCATTTACTCGTTCCCACGCTCCGCGTGGGAACGCCCGGCCGCGACGCTCTGCGTCGCCATTCCCGTCTTTCGGAAGAGACGAAGACGACGCGGAGCGTCGGCAGAAGATGTTCCCACGCGGAGCATGGGAACGAGTTGTCATCGCGGAATTCCTCTTGACCTCCCCGGCGTGTCTCACGACACTTCGCGGCCGGTGAATCGGGGCGTTCTGTGGGATGGTGCGCGAATGTCGTCGTGTTGGAAGACCGTGGTGCGAGGAATGGGGGTGGCGCTGTTGGCCCTCATGCTGAGCGGCTGCGTGTCGCGGCGGATGATGGTGCAGTCCGATCCGCCGGGAGCACTCGTACTGCTCGAAGGGAAAGAGATTGGTACCACGCCGGTCTCGGTGGACTTCACCTATTACGGCACGCGCGAATTCACGCTCATCAAAGACGGCTACGAAACGCTGACGGTGCAACAGAAGGTGCAGGCTCCGTGGTATCAGATGCCGGTGATTGAGTTCTTCGCGGATAATCTCACGCCTGGGCATGTCACCGACCGGCATCAATTCCGGTATGCGATGCAGCCGCAACGGCTCGTGCCCAATGCGGAACTGCAACGCCGTGCGGAAATGCTCCGTGGTGAAGCGCGACTCGGGCAGTGATTCTCTCCATCACAGTCCGGAGCGCAAGCGACGGCCGTCATGATGTGTGAAATTCATTCGTCGTTTGCGCTCCGGACTGTGATGAAATTTACGTCGCGGCCAACTGTGCGTAATCAATCGGACGCGTGCAATCGAGCCGTCGTTCCATCGGTGGCAATTCGTACTTCAAACCGCTCGCGCAGTTGAAAAGTACGACGGTATCGTCGGGTTGGATGCGACCATCACGCAGCGAGTGTTGATACGCGGCGTAGGTCGCGGCGCCTTCGGGGGACATCAGCAGACCATCGTGATGTGAGACTTCATCACGGGCTTGCAATATAGATGCGTCGTCGACAGCGATCGCGAAGCCGTTCGATTCGCGTAATGCCCGCAGCATCAGGAAATCTCCGACGGCAACAGGAACGCGAATTCCCGCCGCCACGGTATGCGCATTCGGCCACAACTCGGCGAACTCCGCGCCGGCGTCGAAGGCTTTCACGATCGGTGCACATCCCGTGGCTTGGACAGCCACCATCCGCGGCAATGGCCCGGAAATCCAGCCGATTTCCTGCAGTTCCTGAAACGCTTTCCACATGCCGATGAGGCCCGTTCCGCCACCGGTCGGGTAAAAAATGACATCGGGAAGTCGCCACCCAAATTGTTCTGCAAGTTCGAGCCCCATCGTCTTTTTACCTTCGATGCGGTATGGCTCTTTCAACGTCGAACAGTCGAACCACCCCATCGGTTCTTTGCCGCCGGCGACGATTTTTCCGCAGTCGTTGATGAGGCCGTTGACCATCCAGACGTGTGCCCCCTGGGCCGCGATTTCGCGGACGTTGACCGTCGGCGTGTCATCGGGGCAGAAAACGAACGCCTCCATCCCGGCGCGAACCGCATACGCTGCCATCGCCGCGCCGGCGTTGCCATTGGTCGGAAGCGCGAGGCGTTTCAGACCGAGTTCTTTCGCCATCGAAACGGCGAGACATAACCCGCGGGCTTTGAACGATCCGGTGGGAAGACGGCTTTCATCTTTGACGAGAACTTCGCCGGTTCCCTTCGAGGAGCGCGGCAGCGGCATCAACGGCGTCATCACTTCGCCCAAGCTAACGATGTTCGCCGTCTTGCGGACCGGCAGAAATTCGCGATAACGCCAAAAATCCGCGGGGCGTGTACGCAGATCATCCGGCGTGACGGCAGCCCGCAGCGCGGCGAGATCGTAACGAACCAGCAGTGGTCGACCGGAACGGGACAATCCGTGGATTTGATCGGCGGGGTAGCGCTCGCCGGTCAGACTGCATTCCAGATGCGTGACGAATGTCGGGCGGTCGGTGGTGGTGTTGTCGTGCGGCACGGCAGAAATCCAATTGGGAAAGTATCCCGTGTTCATACACGATTCGTAATGTCATCCGATACCGTCTTAGCCCCCGGTCAATGACCGGGGGAAATCGGGGTGCGATTCATGGTTGGAATCACATCATGTTAACGTCCGTCCTTCCGTCATTGACGGGGGGCTAAGATGCGGTGGGAAGCGCTCCCGGCGGCAGGAATCGCCGATGGGCGGCACATTCGTCTTGCCGGATTGGGCGTTCCCCCGTAAAACTCGCGTCAAGGTCGAGGTTTGGGATTTACGGCGGGCTGCTCCGTCGCCTCGCCGATTCGCTCGACGCTCTCAAGGGAGGGGGAGGTCATCGTGACAACCAACTGGGGTTTGAAATTCGCCGGAAGTCTGGCACTCGGGCTGACAATCGCCGGATGTGGCCAAGGACCGGCGTCCACCGTTAACGGTACCGCGGGAACCGATTCCTCCGCGACCAACGGCGCGGAGACGGGATTACCCACCGCGGCGATTCCCAATCCACAGGCCACTTCCCTGCCAGCCGAACCCGAGGCCCAACCTCCGGCGGAAGGGACTCCAGAATGGGCGCTGCTGGAAATTCAGAAGGTGCGTCTGCAGCCATTCCCGGCGGTGGAATCCGACGATCAGGATCCCGACGATGATGTTAAGAATGTTTCCCTAAGCAATAGTGGCACGAGCGATAAACCCGCGCTGGACTATAACGAAGATCCTGCGGCAGAAGAGAAACGCGAGAAGCGGGCAGTCGTGCTCGGTCAGATTCGGGCGCTGCGTCGCGAACGCAACCTGCAAGTCGTGCAACTGGCGACGGATGCCATTCGTCTGACGGCAAAGGATCCGGCCCAGGAACCCGTGTTCCTTGCCGCTGTGCAACACCTGCTCGATGCCCGTCTGCAACTCGCGTTGCAAGGGGACGAAGAGAGTATCAACGCGCTATACGAAGCGGCGAATGCGTTTTATGCCAAACGCCCCGATTCTCCCGCCGCGGCCGAAGCACAGATCACCGTCGTCAACTTTGCTCATGCCAGTTCGCTGCGCTATGCCAAGTCAGAACCGCGCTGGCTGCAGGAATTCTCGCGACAAGCCCAACTGTATGCCACGCGGTTCGGTGACGACACGTCCCGTGCCGTGCCGCTGCTGATGGCCGCCGGCCGGAGTTGCGAAGTGAACGGGCTGACGGACGAAGCGAAATCGTGCTTCGCGCTGATTCAATCGAAGTATCCGGAATCGCCTCAGGCTCGCCAAAGCGCCGGCGTATTGCGACGAATGTCGCTGGTCGGCAAGCCGCTGGAACTGGCCGGACCGACGCTGGATGGCAATCATCTGTCGATCGAAGACTTCGCCGGGAAAACCACGATTGTTGTGTTCTGGTCCTCAACCGCGACGCCGTTTGTCGAGCAAGTCTCTCAGTTGCAGGCGATCACCGAAAAGTACAAGAAGTATGCGGGGGTGTTGAGCATCAGCCTCGACTCCGAAGAAAGCGACATCGATACCTTCCGGGAGAAGACCGGGCTCCCTTGGCCGGTGATTTTCCATGTCGAGCACGATCAACGGAGCTGGAATGCTCCTCTGGCAAAGTACTACGGTGTGTCGACGCTGCCGACCATCTGGATCGTCGATCCCAAGGGCATCGTGGCGGAGACCCAGGTCACTGCTGCTGATTTGGAAGCGAAACTGCGGGAAGTGGTGATGAAGAACCGCCCGCAGACGACATCCAAAGCCCAACCCACTGGTAACAATTGATCTGAACACTGCCAGCGATCCCTCTTTCTGCAGCCCAACTGTCACCGACAGTTGGGCTGCTTTTATTTCTCCTGTTCAAGCGTGATGGCTGGAATTGCCTCTGGGGAAGGCGTTTGATCTCTTCTCACTGGGAAGATACGTCGTTGCAAACCCTGATTTGCTCGAAGATTATGGCAATATTCATACTGCACTTCTGTCATGTGGCATCAGGTGAATAACTGCACGAACGGGATTCTCTGAACAAAGTTCCCGCGCAAGGCTTGAAAGTAGACTCCGGTATATTAGCATTTCTCACTAGGGTCGTTCGTAGGCGACTCTTGGACTACCCACTCCTCCATCCCAATCAGGAGCGGGGGGCCTTTTCAGTCACCGGAGGACCGTCTCATTCAGGCGGAGACACAGGAGCATTTCATGGCCGTGCAGAAAGCTGTGCTGACCCAGCGTCAGAAAGATATTTACGAGTTTATTCGCGACAAGATCGTGAATCGTGGGTATGGGCCGACCGTCCGGGAAATTGGCGGGCAGTTTGGGATTCGTTCACCAAACGGGGTGATGTGTCATCTGAAAGCCCTGGAAAAGAAGGGACTGATCACACGCGAGTCGCACATGTCGCGCGCGATTCAGCTCTCGAACCCGCCGCAATCGCGGACGAGTCTGCCGCTCGCCGGTTTGATCGCCGCGGGAAGCCCGCTGCTGGCCCAGCAGCAGGATGAACGGATCGACTTCAGCGGTCTCTTCAGTTGCGACGAACATGTCTGCCTGCGCGTGAAGGGGGAGTCGATGATCGACGACCACATTCAGGAAGGCGATTACGTCGTGGTGAAGCGGGGCGTCGAAGCTCGTGACGGCGATATTGTGGTCGCTCGGGTCGACGGTGACGATGCCACTCTGAAGCGCTACTACCGGGAAACCCACCGCGTTCGGCTCGAACCCGCTAACAAGGGGATGAAGCCGATTTTCTCGAACCATGTCGATGTGGAAGGCGTCGTCGTGGGTGTGATCCGACAGTACTAAACCAACACGCGTTGTCAGACGGCAACGCGTTTCGTCTCGCGGGCCAGTTCAAACTTCGACGAACGCGAGCCTCCCCGCTCAAGGATGGGCGGGAGTCGCCATGATCCACCCTGTGCGCAAGAAAATACCCAGGGAACGCATTCCCTGGGCTTCTGCGGTTGGAATTATCCCGCGGCGCGGGTTTGGTCGCTGTTCAATTTGTTGTACAGCGTCTTGAGGGCGATGCCGAGTTCGTTTGCGGCTCTCGGTTTATCACCTTTGTGCTTGTCGAGCACCTGGTAGATCACGTCCATTTCGATTTCCCGCAGCGTGCGTGCGGCTGTGGGCAGGGCAATGGATGCCGGGCGGTCTGCGTGAGCTTCACCGCCGCGGGTCATGCTCGCCGGCAGGTGTTCCGGGAGGATCGTGCCCCCCTCGGCCAGAATGACCGCGTGTTCCAGCGCATTCGCCATTTCGCGAACATTGCCCGACCAGTCGTACTTCTGCAGCACGGCAATCGTCTCGGGAGCGAGGATATTCTCGGGGATATCGCGGCGTTTGAGATGCCGGGAAATCAGGGCGCGGGCGAGATCGGGAATGTCTTCTTTCCGCTCTCGCAGTGATGGCAGTTGGATCTCGAACGTGTTCACCCGGAAGAACAAATCTTCGCGGAATGAGCCTTCTCGAACCATGATTTGCAGATCACGGTTGGTCGCACAGACGATGCGGACATCCACATGGAAGGCGTCGTTTTCGCCAACTCGGCGGACTTCGCCCGATTCGAGGAACCGCAGCATTTTCACCTGCATCGATTTATCGAGTTCGCCGAGTTCGTCGAGGAAGAGTGTCCCGCCGTTGGCCACTTCGATCAAACCTTTGCGAGGCGTATCGGCTCCGGTGAAGGCTCCCTTGCGATGGCCAAAGAGTTCGCTTTCAACGAGGTTTTCCGGCAGCGCTCCGCAATTCACGGCCACAAATGGCATGTTCGCGCGTTTGCTGAGGTCGTGAATCCGGCGGGCGACGAGCTCTTTGCCAGTGCCGGTTTCGCCGAGAATCAGCACGCTGGAATCGGTCGGAGCGATTTTCTCAATGAGCGTCTTCACCCGCTGCATCGGTGCGGTGCGGCCGATGATGTCAGGCGAACCCTCAAACGTTTTCAGTCGCGTCTCGAGAGCAATCGTCTTGTTGGTGAGGGTTCGCTTTTCCGCGACGCGCTTGAGCACGGCGGAAATCTCGAACAGCTTGCACGGCTTCGGCAGGAAGTCGTACGCCCCGCGGCGGACCGCTTGAATCGCGGCCTCCATGTCGCCGTGTCCGGTGCTGATGATGACTTCCGATTCCGGCGAAACCTTGCGGATGTGGTCGATGACATCCCAGCCGCTCATCCCGGGCATCTTCAGGTCGACGATGGCGGCGTCGAACGAATGCTTTTCGAGGGCTTTCAGCGCGGCAAGGCCATCTTCGCAAATCACGACATCGTGTCCCATCCGTGGGAGTTCGATTTTCATGACTTCGCGAATCGCCGATTCGTCGTCGACGAACAGAACGCGCAGGCGATTGGACGTGGCTGCACTCAACGGGCGACCTCCTGGCCCTTTCCGGCGGCTTCATGCCCCGGCAAACTGACCGGACTATTTAACGGACGGGAGATTCAATTTCGATGCGGTCTCATAACAGTTTCAGAAATCGGCAACAATCCCAACTCGCAGACTCTGCCGATTCTCATCACGAACGTGAAATCCGAAATCCGAAGGAAATTCCAATGGATAAGAAGGACAAACGCCATGCATCAGGAACCTGTTTTTCCTCTTTGGATTTGGAACTTCTTTCGGATTTCGTGCTTCGGATATCGATTTCTCACGCTGCCGCTGCTAACGCCGCGGCCCGTCTGGGCAAATGAATCGCAAATGTACTTCCGTGTCCCGGGCCATCGCTCTGGGCTTCAATCCGGCCGCCGTGATCGGTCACGATCCGATGACTGATGGACAGTCCCAATCCCGTCCCGCGGCCCGATTTTTTCTCGGTGAAGAATGGCTCGAATAAGTTCTCCAGGACATGCGGTGTCATGCCGCAGCCATTGTCCTTGAACGTCATCAACACTTCATCGGCACGTTCAATCAGGGCGATTTCCAGCCGACCGGTCCCTTCCATCGCCTCGAGGGCGTTGGCCACCATGTTCAGCACGACCTGCTTGATCTCGGACCCACTGACTTCGAGGTACACCGGCCGCGAATCATCGAACACAATTTCGTAACCGCGGAACCGGCTCATGTGGCCGACCATGTCGAGGACTTCGCGTACGATTTTCGTCAGATCGTGGCGACTGCGGGGGGCGTCCTGGCCGCGTGAAAAGTCGAGCAGCCGCTGCGTGATCTGCTGACAGCGGAACGCTTCCCGCTGGATCATGCTCAGGTACTGTTGCAGTACACTGAGGTCATCCGCACACAAGCCGGTCTGCAGCGATTGGGCTTCCTGCAAGCGGCCTTCCAGCGATTCGGCCGCCATCGCAATCGCTGACAGCGGATTGTTGATTTCGTGCGCGACGCCTGCTGCCAGAAAGCCAACCCCGGCCAATCGTTCGGACCGAAGTGCCTGCCGTGTGCGTTCGCGAACTTCGCCATCGAGCCGGTCGCGAATTTCCTCGAATCGGGCCGTCATCGAGTTGAATTTCTGGGCGAGCTGCGTGATTTCATCGTGACCCGAGAGCTGCACGCGATAACTGAAGTCCCCTTGCGCGACGCGCGAGGCCCCCTGATGCAGCTTGTGAATCGGCACAAAGATCCACAGATACCCGCAGCGCATGAACCCCAGAAACAACACGAGCGCAGCGACCATCGCCACACTCACCAGCCAAAAATGGGCGCGATAGGCCGACCGGGCTTCGGCCAATGTGGCTTCGAGGCTGACTTCCGATTTGGGAATGCGTAGCGCGGACAACTGCAACGCCGATAGTTCCTGCCGCATCGTTTCGACAGCGGCATCTTCCGTCGCTTCCTGGCTCACGCGCGGGAGGTCATCGGCGAGGATGAGTGCGAGTTTTTCATCGATCCGGCGAAGGAAGAGTTCGCTCGGAATGCGGATATCCGGCGGTGGATTGCTTGATTCCAATTGTCGCAGATAATCCGCAACCGCTTGGCGCGCATCGGTCAGTCGATGCTGCAAGACATTCCGGCGGGAAATCCGGGCTTGCTCGTCTTTCAGAGCGGGCCACATCAGCGGCTCGAGCGCCCAGGCGAGCGCAGTGACAATCTCGGCTCGACGGGGCTCACCTGTGAGGACTCGATCGAGCCCCTGAATGGCCGATCGGTAAGATACCAGCCCGGAGAACCCGCCCGCGGCTTGCAGCACGAGCATAGCCATCACCAGCGCAAGGCTTAGCAGCAGCTTCCGGCGCACGGAACGGACGTAAAGCACGGCGACATCCTTGTCTTCGGCCCAGCGCTCCGCGCGGGCCTCCGTTTGATCACGGTTCCGTTGTAATCATTACCACGCAACGTGTCAAACCGGCTCGAAGGAACGGAGTTTGCGTCCGTTCACGCCGTCTTAGCCCCCGGCGAGTCGCCGGGGGGACGCGTATCAAGCTTAAATCCGGTCGAGCGCATCCGCCCAGCGCGCGATTTCCTCCACCATCAAACCCGGCAGATAACCCTCGGTGGCTTGAGCGAACGTGGTGTAGACTGTCGGGAAGCGGGCTTTTTTCAGCATGTCGGCGGTGGCTTTGATGGCATTCACTTGCTTGTCGGCCAGTGATGCCGACAGGTGGAACTGCAGGCGTTCGTCGGGATCGTTCTCGGGAGCATTGCCGCGAAGCGATGCCCCGGTGAGAGCCGCTCCGCGAACCGTGGCCTTGTTACGGAACGTATAGACGGCCGCAAACGGCACCGCGGTATCGATGGCGTGCGCGAACACCCTCTGCTCGGCAATCGTGTAGGTCTCTTTCACCTTGGCGACGCAGTCCTGCACGAACTCCAGATCGTTCGGTGACCATCCGGCCGGGCGATCGCACTGCGGGGCAACGATAATGAGGCCTCGGCGTTCGCACTCGGGCTTCCAGATGCCGAGCACGGCCGCTTCCATCGAATCGGCTCCCGGATGCAGGAAGACCATCAGCCCCGCCGGACGGTCCTTTCGGTACGATTCCGGCACGTACATCCAATACTTGCGGTCGTGTCCTTCCAACGATTCGGACAGACGGCCGGTCTTCGCGGCGTCTCCCGCGGGGGCTTCCGTCGACAGTGCGTCCGCGGAAAGCTGGGCGGGAACGGTCTCCGGAAAACTGCCGAGTTTCACCGTCAACGTTTCCGGTTTTCCCTCGCGTTGAACCATCACCGTCGCGGTTTCACCCGGCCGTTGACGACTGACTCGCTCGGCCAGTTCCCGGGCGGTGGTGACGGGTTCGTTGTTCCACGTGGTGACGGTGTCCTTCGCTTTCACGCCGGCGCGTTCGGCGGGACTGTCCGGCAAAACAATGCGTACCACAGCTCCCTCGCCCTGGCGTTGCGGCAAGATGCCGAAGTAGGCCGGATCGAACGGCGGGATCTTCTCGACGAGGGTCAACTTCACATCGAGTTTTTGCTCACCGCGCTGTGCTGTGAATGCGATTTCATCTCCGGCATATTTGCGACCGAGGACCGACCGTAATTCGGCGACAAACTGCACAGGGCGACCATCGACCGCGATAATGCGGTCTCCTTTTTTCAGGCCGGCCTTCTCGGCTGGCGAGGCAAATCGGACGCGATCCAACACCGGAGCCGATCCGGCACTATCGCGCCCCTGAAAGGTCACGCCGAACACACCCGGCAGCAAATCGTCACCCGCTTTCATGCGGTCCAATACGGCGAGCGTGTCTTCCAGCGGGACGGCGAACCCGATGCCCGAGTCATACCATTCCACGCCCGCCGTTTCCCCATTCGACTGTGGCGATAACGGCACCAGAATGCCCATCACGCGGCCCTGCACATCCACCAAAGGGCCGCCGTAATTCACCGGCGAAACCTTGGCATCGGTCTGTACCGCTTTGCCCCAGATGCGATTGATCGCGCTCACGATGCCGATGGAAACGCTCGGCTGATCGCTGTCGAACGTCCGCCCCAAGGCAAGCGACCATTGACCGACTTTGAATCCATCGCGCGGAGCCATGCGCGGCACCGGCAAGCCATCGGCGTCAATCTTCATCAGCGTGATCATCCGTTGCCGATCCGTCGACACGAGTCGGGCCGGAAAGCGGCGGGAATCGGCCAGCGTGACGAGAATCGATGTCGGTTTCGCGGCGAAATGAAATGCGCTCGAGGCGACGTATCCATCAGGAGAAACGATCACGCCCGAGGTGGTCCCGCCGGCGGTGAGGCCGGGACTGACCTGGTCGAGACCGCCGACGGTTTCAATCCGCACGATCGACGGCGCGACAATCGCCGCCGCTTCCTTGAATGCCTGTTCTTCGAGTGCTTCCAGCTTCGCGTCCGGCGCGGCATTCACACACGCTGTTGCGAGAAGCAGAAGGATCGCCGTTGTGGTGGAAGTGATAACCGATTTCATGGGATGATTCTCGATTCAACGACCGTTTAGCTGCGACCCGGCAGGGGAGCGCTGCGTGGAGCACATTCACCGCGTGGTTTTTCTCCACGCAGCGCTCCCCTCCGCGGACTCCGAGTCGCGGCTAAACGGGGTTCGATTACGGTTCGGTTTCTTTGCGGGGGGCGGTGAACTCGAAGGTCACGAGTTGATCGCCACGACGGACAACGATTTTCACGCGGTCGCCGGACTCCAGAGCACCGAGTTCATCCCGCAACGCGCGATAGGAAGCAACGAGTTGCTCGCCGACGAACAGGATCAGATCGTCGGGCATCACGCCGGCTTCGGCGGCGGCGGAACCGGGGATGACGCGATCGACGTAGGCCGGTGTTTTCGTCACCACGTCGGGAACCATCACGATGCCGAAGTCCCGCGGCGAATAACGTCGCGGTGCCGAGGTGATGGATCCTTCGTCGTCTTCCGTCTTCCGGGGAGCGAATTTCCCCGTTTGTATCTCGGTGATCGCGGTCTGTAACTGACTGATGGGGACAACGTAGTTAAGCCACGTGTGGGTGGTGTTGTTCTTCAGTTCCTTGCCGAGCATGCCCAGCAGTTGCCCCGTTCGCGTGGTGAGGACACCGCCGGCGGCACCGGAATTATTCGTGACGGCGTCGACCACATAGACCGGACCGTTGTACGGCGCATCGAACACCCCGCGGCGAGCGGATAGCGTGGTTTGGGCCGCGATCACTCCATGCACGACGGAAACCGGTTCATCGCCCGTTGCCACTTTGAACACGTTGCTGAAGGCCAGCACGCGGGCTCCCGGTCCCACGGTTGGCGTCGGTTGCGTCAGATCGAAAAATGGCAGGCCTTCCGTTTCGATCTTGAGCACGGCCAGATCGAGTGTCGGTTCTGCTCCGACGACGCGGCCTTCGTAACGTTGGCCATCGTGCAAGACCACGGTCACGCTGTCGCCGTCGAGGATGTGACTCCACACGGTGACGATATGGCCTTCCGCCGAGACAAGAAAGCCGGAACCGTAGCCGTAGAGATTCTTGCGTCCACCCGCACCGAAAATCTTCACCACTTTCGGCGAGACCGCGGCGATCGCTTCCGCGCTGGATTGCGCGCGGGCGTCCATCGCAATCGTGGTGGCGACGACCATTCCGCATAACAGAGATTTCAGCAGGCGAGTCATTCGCGAAGGAACTTTCCTGGCAATCATCACTTGGCGGCCTGCAATTCCACCGCCGTGTTGCGGAACGTGCCAAAGGTCGTGTCGCCGTGGCGCACGGTCCATGTGCCGAGACACCGACGGCCATCAAATTCTGCGGTGCTGTCGATCCGTACCGAGCACGGGTCAACATCGTTTCCGAGACTCGAATCCCAACCCAGCAGCCGGCCTTCCTGCCGATGGAAATACCACCGTGTCTGTACGATGCCGGCTTGTGTTGCAAGGACATCGACTGTCGGCCCGCGTCCATCGAGCGGTTGACTGCCGACGTAGGCCACCACGCTGAATGCCTCCGGGTCGGTCGTCACGAGTTGCTTGAAGTGCTGCAAGGCGATCAGCAAGCCGCCGGTGCCGGGCGGTTCGTCCTGCGGTTCGGTATTGTCTAAGGGTTGGAAATAGACTTGCTTCTCGCCGATGGTGAGCCCCAGGCCCGCATCGGCCAGCGTGGCGACAAACGGCTTGTTGTCCGCGGTCTGTCCGGCGAATTTCCAGCGCCCCGTCAGAGCCGACAACGACATGAACTCACTCAAACCCGCAAGCACTCGCTTCTGCTCCAACTGGTTGAAGTAGTAGTTGGCATAGCCCGGCTTCTCTTCGTGAAGATGTTTCCACTGTTCGGGAATTTCCGCTTCCTTTGCCGGACCGCCAGGGGGATGCGGGGCGTCGTCCGGCTGTGGCTTGGGTGTGGGTTTCTTGTTGGGATCGCCCGGCGGTTGCGGACGTTGCGGGCGGGGGGCTTCCGGACCCTTCGGCTTCGCCAATAACTCCGAGGCACGATGCAGGCTCCGCAGTTCCACGAGCGCTTCATGCCGCTTGCCTTCCCGCCGGTAAACCAGCGGCACGGTCCAGCCATCGGGATAGATGCCGAGCACGTTCTTGAACTGATTCACGCTGCCGATCGGCCGCCCGGCGAACGAGACGATTTCGTCTCCCTCTCGCAGACCGCGACGATACGCCGACGATTGCTCAAGGACTTCGTCGACAATCACCTGCCGGTCGTTGCCGGTGCGGACGAGTGCCCCGAGCGTGGCGTGATCGACCACGCGGCCGCCGCGGAGACCATCGAGAAAGTGTTTGATCTGATTGATCGAAATCGCATAGCCAGCGCCGATGTTGACTCGGCCGCGTTTTTCGAACGAACCGCGGCCGTTGATGCCGACGAGTTGTCCGGTTGCACTAAACAACGGTCCGCCCGAGTTGCCGGGATTGATCGACGCATCGGTTTGGATGCAGTCGGTGTATTCGAGAATCGTGCCAGCGGGGTACTGATACCGTCGCACGCCGCTGACAATCCCCGCGGTGACGGTCGGGGAAAAATCGGTCGCCAGCAGGAACGGGTTTCCCATCGCGAAGACCCAGTCGCCGGTTTGAACGGTATCGCTGTCGCCCATCGTCGCGGCGGGGAAATCATCCCGGCCAAGCATCTTGATGAGGGCCACATCGCCCGTGGGATCAATGCCGACGATGACGGCATCGTACAACTTACCGTCGTTCAGGCCGCACTTCATGAATGTGCCGGACCCGCTGGTGACGTGAAAGTTCGAGAGGGCATATCCGTCCGGGGTGATGAGTACCCCCGAGCCGCCGCCGTTTCCAGATGACGCAAAGATCGCCACGACCGAGGGAGCCACGCGCTCAATCATCGCCACGCGGGCATGTTCGGCTTCGAGGACCGAGGGATCGGCGGCGAATAGTGTTGATGCTGCAGAGATCATCCATGCAAACAGGAAATACGGAGTAAGTGTGCCACTGGCTCTGCCAGTGTCTTTGCCCTTTTGGTGGACGCGTTTGGAAGGAGAGAGAAGCCACTGACAGAGCCAGTGGCACACAGCGTGGTGGCTTGTTTCGGGCACAGCGAAGATTCTCATTTCACCACCTTCGCATCACCGAAATGGACGCGGTCACCCAGATCCCATTTATCGCGGCCGAAATCGACGAGGATTTCCAGTTCGATCACGCCCGATACCGCCAGATCGAGTGTCTCCGGCTCTTGGCCCGAAATAAAATCGGCTTCGTACAGGACTTTATCGTCGCCCCGAATGACGACATGCGCATCACCATAAAATGCGCCGAGTGGCAGCTTGGGATCGAGCCCCACGACCGATTTGAAATAGCGATAGTCGCCGCCGAGACGATACTTCAAGGATGTCTTGGAATGGACGGCGAGGCCGCGGGGAAAGGTTCGTTCGCCGACCCGCAACGGGCGCCCGTCGAAGTCGCGATCCCTTTGCACCTCAAACATGAAATCATCGAAGAAGGGGGTGTAACGGATGTCGCGCGGTTCGGTTTTCGAGAGGTACAGAAACTTGCTGAGGCTGAAGTCGAGCGACTGTACAGCGTTCGCGGGAACTTTCAGCGGAGCCACGCCGGGGATTGCGAACTGCCACGCTTCGTCGGTCCATTGCGCTTCTTTGACCAGCAGCGTATCGCCCCCGGCGAGTTCCACACGGGCGGTGAATTTCGCCGCGGGGTCATCGCGACGGGCGTAAATGATGCCGTAGACTTTTTCCCGTCTGACGGTCACGTCTTCACCATCGAGACGAAAGCGGACTTCGTTGGCGTCGATGGTGCCCGCGACGCCATCGAGATGATCGAGCACGTCCCCCTTGCGAACGACGAGGAAGTCCTTTTTGGTCGTCCGTTCGTGGAGTTGCATCCAGGCCTCGCGGACGACGGCGTCGTCGGTCCCGAACCGGAAGCTGCGGATGGCATCACGAGAGAGGACCATCTCACCGAGAGCAGGATGTTGCAGCGTGGCTTTCGTGCCGGTGAGGACGACGGCGTTCGTCGAGGACAGTGCCCCCGATTGCCAGCGGACCGCGATGAGCGGGTTCGCAGGATCGGTTGGAACGGGGCGGGCCTCCGGCACACGGATTTCCAGCAATTCGGCCGCGGCGATCTTGGACGGACCGTTTGCAGTTTCGACCGTCACTTCTTGCAATGACAACGCCAACAACGTGCCAGTGACTTTTCCCCCTTCGAGAGTGAGAACATCGACCTTCGGGCCTTCCCCAGCGGCGAGCCATACTCCAATCAACAAACCAATCACACGAACCTACTTTCCGATGAGCGGCGCATCATCATGGCATCGAAGCTATTTTCCCGGTGCCGCGGGGCGGCCGGCGAGTTTCTTGAAGTACGATTCTACCGCCTGCCGGTAATTCGAGGGATAGTTGCGGTTGATCAGGTTCTTGGCTTCGGCCTGTTTTTTCTCCGGCAGATTACCCCACTGGCCTTCCTTGGAGAACTTCTTTTTGTCGACTTCGCCCGGCGCCGTCGAACCTTTCACGATGCTATCCTGCAGTGGATTCGAGGGATCCCCCGGCTGATTGCTATTGCCGCCACCGGCTCCCCCGCCGCCTTGGGCTTCGATCCGTTTGATCAGCTCATCGAGGTTGGCAATGATTCGTTCCTGCACCCCTTGGACCTGTTCTCCCGAGCGGCCGAGGTCGAGACGGCGTTCGGAATCGGACATCAACCGGGCCACTTCGCCGAGCGATTTCTCCTCGACTTCCTCGATTTCTGCGGCCATCAGTTCAGCGGTGGTTTTGTACCGCGCGGGGACGGCCTGCGTGCTCTTGAGTAAATCGTTGAGCGCTTGTTTGGCCAAGGCGATATCGAGCAGCGATTGGGCTGCGGCAGCCTTGTAGAATAGCGTGGCAGCCGGATCGATGGTTTGTGCGATGTCCGCCGATTGGAATTGTTCGAGAGCTTCGTCGTACAACCGTTGCTCGGCAAACACACGGCCAAAATACGACCGCAGGTTCGATTGGCGGAAGGAATCGGTCGTCGCCACCGTCACAATTTCACGGACTTTCGCTACGGCGGCCGGGTCGCTGAGATCGTCCAGCAGCAGGGCTTCCTGCAACGCGGGATCGGTGGCGGCCCACGATTTCAGCGCGAGCTGCAGCGTCTTTTCGGGAGACAGGGCGGCACTGCCATTCATCCACAATTCGGTCACGGCCGCGATCACGGCGTCCGTCGCTGGGGAAGTCCGTAACCCGTCCAGAATCCGATCCCGCACGACGGCTGACGGCATCGGTGCGTACACGGTGTCCGCGGCCAGTCCGATCGACCCGAGAAATCCCCCACAGAGAATCGTCGCGAGAATACGCATGGGAACGACTTTCTATCCAATGGTCGACGACTGCCCCAGGGCGGAATTCACTTGTTTCGTTCTGTGGCCAGATTGTAGGTGGATTGTTGAATTTTGGCTTGCCGCTGTGAGAGGCCCTGCAATTGCTGGCGGAGATCAGGATCGGAGGCCTGCTCGCCTTCGACCATGCGGCCGAGCTGCTTCGTCCGGCGATTCACACGGTATTGCAACGACCGCAGCATTTTCAGTTCTGACAGCACATCCACCAGGCCTTGTTCCTGTTGTTGTCCCGGCTGACCTGGCTGTTGTTGCTGTTTTTTATCTTTCGCTTTTTCAATTTCTTTCTGCAGGGCTTCGAGGATTTCTTCGAGCGACTCGACGATGTCTTTCTCGATGCCGACGGTCAATTCGCCAACATCGACGCGCTCCAGTCGTCGCGTCACCGTGATCATGTCATCGCGCATCTGTACGAGGGCTTCGGGGAAGGCGATGGATGACCCTTCTTCTTTGAGCAGCGTGACCACTTTCGAGGCCAGCAGCGCGACTTCGTCTTCGTTGCGGGCGAGTTCGACGGCACGGTTACGATGCTTATCCGTCCGCTGGGCTTCCGGAACCGCGGCCAACCCCACTGTGCCGTTCAAAACATTGATCTGCCGACCGAGCATGTCCCGCAACCGGGCTTCCAGCGCGGCGAGCATCATTTCTTTTTCTTCTTCGCGCAGTTGCCGCAGGATGGCTTCGAGCCGTTCTTTCGCCTTGAGAAGATCGGCGAGAGCTTCGTCCTGTTTCTCGGACGCCTTGCCGCTTTTCTTCTTCAGTTCCTCGATGGCGTTTTCCATCTCCTTGCGGGCTTGTTCGAGTTCCTGCCGACCGGGCGTCTTCTGCTGTTGCCGCTGATCCTGTTCGGACTGCGGTTGTGGCTGCGGCGATTCCTGCCCTTCGTCGTCCATGGGGGGCATCGGCTGCCCGTCCATCGGCGGCTGGCTTTCGCCGGGCATCGGCTTCGATTTTGGACCTTTTTTCGGCGGCTTTTTCGCGGAGTCGTTCGGTTTACCCATTGGCGAGCCGTCGGACTTTTCGCTGTCTTTGTCGTCGGCGTCTTTTTCATCCGGCATCTTGCCGTCTTCGGTTTTGTTCGGATCGTCCTTCTTCGGCTGATCGTCTTGCTTGGAATCGCCATCTTTCATGGGCGACTTTGGTTTGCCCTTGCCGGAGGAGCCGTCCTTCGGGGCATCGGCGGGCTTATCCTTGTCACCCTCTTTGGGCATGGGCTCATCGGATTTGTCCGTGGCGTCGTCCTTGTCGGAGTCCTTCGGGTTGGACTTCGATTTGCCGTCGCTGTCGCTGGATTTCTGATTCCGCTGGGCATCCTGCTGGTCGATTTTGTCGAGCACCTTCTGCGTGGCGTCGGAGACCTGCTTCTGCTTGTCCTTCAAACTGTCGGTGTTGCCGCCTCGCTCGGTGGCAGCACGGACATCGGTCTGCTTCAACACCAGCTTGTCGACATCCTTGATCAACCCCGCGATGCGTTGTTTTTCGCGTTCGATCTCGTCCTTGCGGTCTTCGCTCTGCAACAGTTGCAGCACGATCAACATCTGCTCGACCGCCGATTGCTGACCATCCAGCGCGTCGCCCAGTTGTTCCTTCTTCAGCAGGTCGACGACTTGCTTTAGTTGGTCGGAAATCCGGCCCTCCTTGCTCTTACCGATGGCCCGGAACAGCAGATCCGCCCGGTCGGGATCGGTCTTGCGGAGATGCTCTGCCAACTGATTGAGCGAATTCTCAAACCGGCTGTACCGGAGGGCGACCGCTTCCTGACGCGACGGTAGCGGCGTGTCCGGCTTGGTTTCACTGGACGTGGCGGGCGGGGCGCTTGGCGTTTCGACAACGGGAGGGGCGTCGGCCGCGCGAACGGTGCTCGAAAGGCAGGCATGTAATGCCAGACCAATCAGCAACAATTTGGCAGGGGCAGCATTCCATCCGCGGACGCGCATCGCAACGCCTGTGTCGCCGTCATAAACCAACGGCGTCCCTGAGTGCCCGGTTACTCTAATGCCCGCAGTGCATTCCGCTTGCGCTGCGTCTTCGTGTCATCGATAATCCCATCGAGTTCACTTTTGGTGGATTTCAGCATTTCCACCAGTTCCTGAATTGTCGCCCGTTTCTTGATCTCAAGCAAGATTCGTTCCAGCCGTTCGATCAAACCTTCCAATTCCTGTTTCGCCGAATCGATCTCGGGCAACGGGTCGCGCTCTTGATCGTTCGCCAGCTTAAATAACCCCAATTGACGGTCGGCGGACGGAAAATCCTGTTCGTTGACCCGCGCTAACGGGGCGAGAATCTTGGTTTCCAGCCGATCCATGTCCTGCGGTGTTTCCGCCGAGTTGTTGACGAGCTCCTCGCGGATCTCCTTGAAAGCGGCTTCAATCGACGCCATTTCCCCGGCGGTTTTGCGGATCGCGAGGAGTGATCGTTCCCCGCACGCGGCGATCTGGAGCGGAAGTTGCCGCCGCTCCTCTGCCGTTGCCGGGGCGTTGGCCGTTCGTAACCGGATCAGTTCCTGGGTCTTGCTGTGATGCAGTTCGAGGTCTTTTTGCAGTTCCCGCAGCTCGGCGATGATCTGTTCAAACCGCCGCCGGAGATTCAATTCTTTCGCGTACAGGAGGGACAATAATTCTTCCACGGGGACAATCGTGAACAGGAACTTCTGGCTCCGTTGATGATTGGGCCCTTTCCAATCGTCGGCGTCTTCCGCCATCACCGTGAGCGCCAGCTTCTGTTTGACCGATAAATCTAAAGGAAGGACATCGAACCGCTCAAATTGTTCGCTCTCCGTGCGGGAGAGCGTGAACTCGCGGACGATGTCGGTCGGCGGGCGCACGAGATTCTGTGGCGCCCAGTCGCCCTGGCCGTCGATCTGGTATTCAAAACGGACCTTGGCCACGCCGTAATCGTCTTTGATCACACCCGCAACGGGAATGCGGGCCATGCGGGTGATCGACATGCCGATTCCCTGCAGCTCCAGTTCGACGACCGGTGGTTGATCGACGATGCCGGTGAGCGTGAGGCGTGTCGGTTCCGGACTGGAAATACCGTCCGCATCTTCCATCGTGATCCGCACCAAGGCATCGGTGGGCCAGGGCAGGGGACGTGGAAGCGGCGTCGTACCGTCCGCAGCCGCGGTGACGGCGTCTCGGAGAACATCGGCCCCATCCCCTCGCAACAATAACGGGACGGCGAATTCCTTCCGGTCCGAACTGAGCCATGCAAGCGCGGCGTCCGCGGACCATATGGCACGACGTTGAGGCTCGCCTTCCCGAGCTCGCAGCGTGACCGAAGCCGCATCCATCGCGGTGTCGGTTGCTACATCAATGGAATCGATCGGTGACTGTGCGCCGAGCAGAATCTCAAAGCGATCGATGCCCGCTTCGATTTCCATCCGCACGGAGCGCAATGGCTTGTTAGTCCGACCCCGCAAAATGCCATCGCTTCCCAGCGGCAATGACCACGCAGCGCCCTGAATGACTGTTTCCGTCCGCGCGGCTTGTCCGTTCTCACCGAGGCGATTCAACCCGGTGTATGGCGGATAGAGAACATCGATCTGGAGGTTGTCGAGCTTGGGCGGATCGACGACATCGACTCGCACGGGGGACAGCGAGGCGTAATCGCCGCCGCTGACCCAGATTTCGAGGCTGTCCAGCAGGGCAGGGAAGACCTGCTGGAACGGTTGGTCGCCTGCCGCGGTGAGATACGCGCGTTTAACGCCGCCCCCCTGCAGACGGTAATCGAGCCGCACGCGATCGGGGCGTTTCTTGCCTTCGGCGACGGTGACCAGCAGGGCGAGTTCGCCGCCGCGGGGATGACGGTACACGCCATCGCGGAACGAGCGGATGCGGTCGCCGGGTTGCGTGAGCACTTTGATCTCGAGGACTGTATCCCGAGGCCAGTAGCTGGGCTGTAGTTCGAGGTAGCCGGAGACCCAGCGTTCCATCGCGGACGAATCCACGACCGCAAGTCCCACAATCGACACGAACAGCAACACCGCCGTGATCACGGCGCGACGGAACGGCCGCGGATCGAAGACCTGCGTGAGATCGATGCGGTCCAATTGCCGAGCTGCATCGGTGAGCGTCCGCTCAAGCATTGCTTGATGAAGGCCAGTACCCGGTTTGATCCCCCCTTCCGTTGCTTCGACGGCGGTGATGAGGCCATCACCCAAGGCCGGAAAACGCCGCTCGAGCACGAGGGCGAGTGCTCGGGTTCGCATGGCACGAAACAGTCGAAAACCGAGCAGCGAAACGGTGACCGCGGCCAACGTGGCTAACGTGGCGATGAGAAACGTGGCCCGCATCCATCGCGGGATTTCGAGCCGGCTGGCGAGGAAGTAGACCGTATCGACCGCGAAGCTGCCCCAGAAGAGTGCTCCGATTACCACCACGACGGCGGCGATCCCTTCCCACAGCAGATACCGACGAATCGCCCCCCGCAGTCCGTCCAGTCGACGCACCACTTCCGGCGGCAAAACACTCGTCCATTCGCCCGGCATCATGCTTCTCGTTAAGTTCTTCTAAATTTAATCGAATGGAGAATGGAGAGTGAGGAATGAAGAATGCAAAGTGATGAGAATCTCATTGTGCACTCTCCATTCTTCATTCCTCATTCTCTATTTCACTTTCTTTCCATCACGCCAGCTTCAGCAGCTTCCGCGTTAGCCATTCCAATCCCAGCAGCGTTACCAAAAGGTACATCACCCAGTCGCGATCCCATAATGTTCTCAGACGCTCATCAATCGTGAATGGTTCCCCACGGTTGGGCAGCAGCCCCGGCAACTTCTCCGCGGCTTCCGGCAGCGTGATGTAGTCGCCACCCGTGTCGCGGACCAAATCCCGAAGCAACGTCACGTTTTGTCGTACGTCCTGATCTTCCAGCTTTGGCAGGGAGACGGTCAAGGTGTCTGTGAGCCGATCGTCTGATTCCGGGACGGAAAGTTCGAGCTTATAAACGCCGGGCAGACTCACGCGGAAGTCGCCCACGAACTCGCCGGCGCGGGCTTCATCCCGCCGCAGTTTTGGGGCCGGCACGAGCGGTTTTCCCTGCGGATCGAACACTTCCAGTGGCACAGCGTCCATCACGAGCGGCTGGAATTGCGCATCGAGCAACCGCGCCCGCAACCGGGCGGTTTGCCCCAGTGTGAGTTTGCGGACTTCGGGCAGAAGGACGCCGCGCTTCGTGCCGCGTTTGGTGCGACCCTGGCCAACATTGCGGACGGCTTTGATCCACAACCGGTCGTAATCTTCATCGCTGACGGAACGCAGCCGCCAGAATTCACCACTGCCAAAGTACAAAACCCGACCCTGGCCGTAAAACTGTTCCGCGGCAAGAACCGGAAAACCGAACTCGTTCTGCGACCGCGGATCGGTAAACCGTGCAAGAACGGTTGCCCCGGCTTTTGCGCCGCTGGTCGAATAGCAGCGATAGAACCCCGGAAACTCTTTCCACCGGGCGAGCGATGAAGTCGGCTCGTCGGTCAATTGCAGCGCTTCCGCCCGTTGCCCTTCCGGCGTGAACTCCAGCGCCCACGGCTGGCTCGAATCCTGATCGAACCGCATTTCCGCGGCGAACGTGCTGAGCACGACCGGGTACAGTTCTTTCAACGGTTCGAGCTGGTCCTGTACCGGCGTCGGTTGTTCACCCGCCGCAGCCAGTTGCACCGTGTTGACATCTCCCGCGATGAGGATCAACCCCCCGGCTTCCTGATACACCCAGTCGCGCAGCAGGGCAATGCCTTCCGCGGGGACGAGTCGCCAATCGGGATCGAAGGCGATGATCACGTCATATTCAAAGAGTTTTTCCCGTTCGGCCGGGAACTGCAGCAGCAGATTGTTCGATTCCTGACTCGTACCGATGGCGGCGGTTTGCAGGACGACATCGACATCGATCGACTTGTGCCGGAAGAGTAGATTTCGCACGAACTGGTAGTCGCGCATCGGGCCGCCGGCGAGCAGTAGCACCTTCGTCGGCCGATCGAAGACCTGAATCGCGATTGACTGCTCATTGTCCTGAGCGTTGAACTCCGCGACCTTCACCGTGGGTTGCACCTTAACGGTGTAATCCCACCCCCCCGCGGCCGCCGGCTGCAGTTGAAATTTTACTTCCGCGGGGACACCGTCGGCGGGCAGGGTGAGCGTTTGCTCGTCCACCTGGACCGGAGTGTCGCCATCTTCCGGTTTGGACCACAACGTCGCCGTGACTTCGCGACCGGCTAACCCTTGTGCCTGAATGAACGCCGTGACATCGAACTTGTCGCCGAGTTGCACGTCCGTCGGCGATTGAATGTCGGCCAGTTGCAGATTGAGCGGTTGTTCGATACCGCCGATACCGACAGTGACCAGACGTGTTTTTGCGGCGACGGCCCGATCGTGGGCAGTACTGACATCGATCCCCGCGTTGTTGCCGCCGTCGGTCACGACGACAATGCCAGACAGCGTTCGCCCCGCCGATTGGCGAATCAACTCACCGAGAGATTCACCGAGCCGCGTTTCCAGTCCGCGGGGTTGCAGCACCGTTGTCCAGTCCACAGTGGTTTCCGCGGTTTTCGTCTGGGGCGTCGTGTCGCGTAACGGATAGACGCGATGGGGACCGGCAAGCGCGGAGTCGAAGGTGAAGAGACTCACTTCATGATCGCGCCGCAGTTGTTCCAGCAACGGTGTGGATGTGAGCACTTTTTCGAGCGCTGCAGCCCGGCTGAGGGTTTCCGCGGTCGCACCCGTGGCCGGGGTGCCTTCGGCCGGATGACGCATGGAAAGCGACGTGTCCATCAGCACGGCGACGCGCGACGGGCGAAATGCTGTGCGTTGCGTGCGGTCTTGTGGATTGAGCGCGATGAGGAACAATGTCGCCAGCGCCGCGAGCCGCAACGCCGTCAACCAGACTCGCCACCCCCGATGCAGATCAATGGTATCCCGCCGGTACATCCACACGACCCAAGCCAATACCACCAGCGTGCCGCCGATGAGCAAGGTCCAGCCCAGCGGCGATTCCGGCCAATCCCATTCGCGCGCGGTCAGCGACCCCGCGGTGTCCACCGCGAGGAGTGCGTGCATGAGTGGGAAGGTGTTGAACATGGGGTGTCAGTGGTCCGTTGTCTGTTTTAACCAGCCCGTAGCGCGAGCAAGGGCGTCTTTTGTGAGTCATTCGCCCTTGCTCGCGCTACGGGCTGGTAAGGCTTAGGCTTTCATTGATGCCAATCCGGGTGTCGTCGCTTTCTTTAACGGCGGATGATAACTCAAACGGTACGCAAACCATTGTTCAAAGAGAAACAGTCCCAGCAGCAACCACAACAGCCACGCGCGGATTTCCGAGCCGGCTTCTTCGCCCTGCAACCATTGGAACTGGCCAGGCTCCTGAATGCGAACTTCACCCGCTTCGGTGAGTCGTTTGCGGAGATTATCGGTGGTGGCCAGGTCGAGATCGCTTTCGGATGTCGGGGGGTTATAGGCCAGAATACGCTCTTCGGCTTGCTGCGCCTGGTTGAGCAACCGCACCTGGTAAATGCCCGGCTCATCGGTCTCGCGAAATGTCGCCGCCAGGCGCAGGGCGGTTTCCGTGCTGTTTCCGTCCGACGGGGATTCTGGTTCCGGGGCGGCTTGCAGGCGGGACGTGCGGACGCCTTCGCTGGAGGGGGCCGTGATCTCGACTTGTTCCGTGTAGAGGGACGGATCGAGTGAAACGCGAATCGGTTCGCCAACGGTGCGGACCGGCAGGCCTCGATCCCGACGGGAGATGTACTTCAGCAGATCGAGTTGAAACACCACGTAGCTCGGATTGCGGGCCCAGTCGTTCCATGTCGGGTTCGCGGTTGAGAGTCCCGCCACCACACGGCCGCTACCGAACTCGCGCTCGATCACCAACGGCGCACGATTCCGCAGCGCGGCCAATGTCCGCGTGACATCACCACGACGGGCGTCATCACGGACCCAATCGGCATGGGGCGGGAAATAACGGTTGACATGTACTCCCGCGAGGAACGGATTATCGTCTCCGGTGAGCACGGTAAACAACGGATGCGTCGACGGCACGAGATCGGCTTCCGTTGATGTCGGATCGGCCGTGAGCTCCTCGGTATTGAGCGACAACGGCAACGGAAAAAGTCCTTGACCACCGCGGTAGAGAGCTTCGTTGTAATGCATCGGCCGGACGAGGTCGCCGACGAACCACACGAGTCCACCGCCGGCGCGAACATACGCTTCGAGCGGAGCAATCGCGTCCGGGGCAAGATCGGGCACGTTGAGCAGATAGATCACACGGAATTCATCGAGCGCTCGTCGTCGCAGTGAATCCGCGTTGTCGAGCGTAATCGCCACACCGGTGCTGGTGGGATCGGCAGCGAGCGCATCCGCCAGATAACTCGCGGCATCACCTTCGGGATCGCCGTCGAGAATCAGCACGGGAATTGTCGACGACACATCAACTGCGAGAAACCGTTCGTTGTCTTCGGCCAAAACATCGGCATCGAGCGCGGCCGCCAACCGATGCACGCGCGGTGTGACGAGCCGGATATCGACTTCATGATACGCGGTTTCGTTCGGGTCGATCTTGTCAAACACCGCACTCACGGGCAGCTTAACGCCATCGTCGCTGAGCGCCACGCGAACATCTTTCACCGCTTGTTCGCCGTAGTTGGTGACGCCGACTTTGAGCCGCAACGGTACGCCTGCGGCGGCGATTTGGACGGCCCCACTCAGTTCTGTCAGCGCCAGATTTGCCTGCCGCTTGGGCACCGTTTTCACGAGATTCACCGTCACCCCGGCCGCGGTGAGTTCCCCAACAGCGGCGGCAATGGCCTTCTGATCCTTCCAATCTCGCTCGCGGTAGTCTGACAGGATGTGCAGATGTTGCACGGTTCCTTTTTCCTCGGACAAGAACTGCTTCGCCTGCCGCAACCCGGCGAGCAAATCTAACCCTTGATGCGTTGACTGAAAGATGTCCGGTTCGAGTTTCGAACGCATTTCCAGCACGAAAGCGTCGTTCACATCGCGCTGCGACACGAATGGCTGCTCAGGACGTGACAACAGCATCAGCGAGAATGTCTGCGTATCGGGCCGCAATGCACCCTCGGAGAGTAGCTGGTTGATGACACCGAGCGATTCTTTGAACGCGGTGGTCTCGCCCCAGCGTTCGCGCATCGAACCGCTGTCATCGAGCAGCACGACATGATGCGCTTTCGCCCCGCGAAACAACGACAACTGCTGCGGATCAAGAATCAGCCGCGCGATCAGCAGCATGATCAGAAAGACCATTGCCACGCGCGTCAACAAGAGAAGCATTTGTTCAAGGAGCAACCGTCGCCGATTGCGCTGCTGGCTTTGCAGCAGGAATTCCATCGCCGCAAACCGCACGCGGCGAAACCGCATCCGGTTGATGAGATGGATGATAATCGGCACCGCCACCAGCGACGCCCCGGCAACCACCAGCGTCGGATTGAAAAAGTGGGTGGCGAGCCAGGAATTCATGGGGTGGTTGGTGGTCGATGGTGAATGGTTGATGGTTGATGGTCGGGAAAAATGTCGAATGAGGAAGGCAGAATGTCGAAATCGTTCAGTCGGCGTCTCGTCTTCCTTTCGACATTCTGCCTTCCTCATTCGACATTTCATCACTGTCTAACGGCCTGACGCATGCCGACGCGATGGGTTAAATAGTGCGACAACACGGCCGACAGGTGTTCGCTGGTGCGGATCGTCTGGTAATCAATCAGGTGCTGGGCACAGAACCGGTGGACTTCTTCGAGATACGCTTTCATCGCGGCAAGATAACCGTCCCGCAGCGCTCGCGGGTCGCAGATCATCTCGCCCGCTTCTTCCAAACCTTCAAACTTGGTGGTGCCTGCATAGGGAAAATCGAGTTCGGCGTCATCGAGCACGTGGAAGACCATGACATCGTGTCCGCGGGTGCGGAGCAGTTTGAGTCCCTTCATTAAACCCGCGCGATCGGCGAGCAGATCGGACACAATCACGATCAAACCGCGACGGTTGTATTCGTCCGCAACTTTGAACAGGACATCAGAAATCGACGTTTTCTGTTGGGGTTTCGCGGCATCGAGCGCGGCGAGCAACGCTGTCAAATGATTGAGCTTGCTGCTCTGCTGAACGCGTTGACGGATGGCCGAATCAAACGTCACTAAGCCGACGGCGTCACTTTGTTTCAGCAGCAGGTACGACAGCGATGCGGCGATACGGCAGGCGTATTCGTACTTGGTGAGATCGCCGCTGCCGAACTGCATCGACTCGCTGACATCCACGACCAGCGTGGTGCGAAGATTCGTTTCCTCTTCGTACTGCTTGATATAGTACTTGTCGGTCTTTGACCAGACCTTCCAGTCGATGCGCCGGATGTCATCACCCGGAACGTATTCCCGGTGCTGGGCGAATTCGATGGATTGACCGAAGTACGGACTGCGATGACCGCCAGACAAAAAGCCTTCGACGACGTTCCGTGCGACGACTTCCAGCCGGGCGATCCGCGCGATCGTCTCAGGCTGCAAAAATCTTCTGGAGTCGCGGGTCACGTGACAGTTCGCCTTCCTTTGCCGGGGTGACTTTCAGCAGTTCCTCGATCACACGGTCGGACGTAATTCCTTCGCTTTCGGCGGAGAAATTGGTCACGATGCGGTGCCGCAGCACTGGAGCGGCGAGGGCGTGGATATCGTCCGTGGAGACATGCGTACGACCTTGCAACAGCGCACGGGCTTTCCCGCCAAGGAGCAGGAATTGCACGGCACGCGGACCGGCACCCCAGCTGAGCCAGTCTTTCACGAAGTCTGGTACGCCGGGTTGTCCAACGCGAGTTTGCCGTACGAGTGCCAGCGCGTAATCGGTGACATGGTCGCTGACCGGGACTTCCCGCACGAGTTTTTGCAATTCGAGAATGTCGTCGCCCGAGAGGACTGTTGTGGGTTCAAACTTTTCGGTCGATGTCGTCCGCTGCGCGATTTGTCGTTCTTCCTGGAACGTTGGATACCGCACGAAGACCTTGAACATGAAGCGGTCCTGCTGCGCTTCGGGCAGCGGATACGTCCCTTCCTGTTCAATCGGGTTCTGTGTTGCCAGTACAAAGAACGGATCGCTGAGAATGTGACGGGTTTGTCCCACCGTCACCTGCCGTTCCTGCATCGCTTCGAGCAACGCGGCTTGTGTTTTGGGTGGCGTGCGGTTGATTTCGTCGGCGAGGACCACGTTATGAAACAACGGGCCGGAGAGGAAGCGGAATTCGCGTTTGCCGGTGTCGCGGTTTTCCTGCAACACATCGGTGCCGGTGATGTCCGCAGGCATTAAGTCGGGCGTGAACTGGATGCGGGCAAACGTCATCGACAGCGTGCGGGCCAGCGTGCTGATCATCAACGTTTTCGCGAGACCGGGCACGCCTTCGAGCAGGCAATGCCCGCGGGTGAAGAGCGAAATCAGCAACTGCTCGATGACATCATCCTGGCCGACGATGACCTTGGCCATCTGTTCCTTGATGGCCAGGAACGCTCGGTTGATCCGTTCAATCGACTTCTGCAGATCCGCCTGCGAGACCGCCTCTGACATATCGCACTCTTTTCGTGAGACCGCAATCCCTGGTCGACAGCGAAAGGCCTGTGAAGGCCTGTCCTGTCATGCTAACACCGGTCTCCCCTCGCCGCGACCCTACGGGTTAGGGAATTCAAATCGGGCTATGGAAACACGCCACTGAATTTGGTGCAGGGTGCCACGGGCGGCTCGTCCGCCCGTGTCTTCGATCGGACGGCAACGTGATCATTATCAGGGAAGAGAACCGTCCCAAACGTGCTGCCAATTCACACTGGCGGGCAAGCCGCCAGTGGTACCCGACGACATGCTACTGCTTCGGAGTCCGCGGAGAAGCAGTGTCTTCGAGTGCTTCACGAAGCGTTCAACACTACTTCGCGGACGAAGCCGTGGCACACATCCGTTCGTGTTGCAGATCAAACAGTGCCACCCCGCCGAAATGGGCGCTGCCGTGGATGGTGGGGTTCCTGATCGTGGCTCCAACCGATTAGAATCGTCGGGAGCCCCCCCACTCAATGATACACGCGACCGAGGAGCTAACCATGTCCTGGGACGGCCTGATTTTTCGCGCCCGGGAAGTCCGTTCGGTCAATGATCTCCCGAAGGATTATGTGCTCCCGTCGTTGGGAACTACCGAGGAAATCGGGACGGTCCTGCGCGAACTCTTTCCCGACCAGTCACACCATCACGGACAGTGCTGCGTCGAGGGAGATGGTTTTTGGCTTGAACTCAATTTCGGCTATCCGAAAGACAAACCGGTCCGCGAACACATCGGGGTGCGCTGCAATGCCGGGTTGGGGGCCATGTCCGTGCTACGACAAGTGTGCGAGGCGTTTGCTGCCCGACTCGTTGATGTACAAACCAGCGACTTCGCTGATTTCGATGCGGACACCCAGACGAGCATGCGCACTTTCGCGGAATGGCGTGATCGAAACCTGTCGCCGCGCGATTCCACGCATGAAGATTGAATTCTCGCATCGGCTATGCGCAGTCGCCGACTACGGCTGTTGCCCCGCGTTTGGATCAGGCACCGGACCGGCGCGGCGGATCGCGTTCAGGCGGGCGATCGCGCCGGAGCCTTGGTCGAGGGAGGCGCGGCCGCCTTCGTAGAAGAACTTCGAGAGTTCCACAATCGCCGGGCCGAGCAGGAACAGGTAGACCGCGGGCATCAGGCAGAACACGGTCGGAAAGAGCAGGCGGAAGGTCGCGCGGTTCCCTTTTTCATCGGTCCGTTGCCGCAGACTTTCCCGCATCGTGTCGGAGTACGATGTCAACGCTTCGGTGACACTCGTCCCCATCCGTTCGGTCTGGATGATCAGCGATGTGAACGAGTGGACTTCCGGGATGTCCATGCGTTTGTTGAAGTTTTCGAGGGCCGTCGGCAACCCGGCGAGTGATGCTTGTTCGAGGACAATTCGCAGTTCTTGGGCGAGGGCGGGGTAGGGGCCGCGCAGGTCACGAAGGATGCGGCGCAATGATTCGGGAATCGTCAGGCCCTGGCTCACGCACATGTTGAGCATGTCGAGCAGGTCGGGCATCCCTTGTTCGATCTGGCTGCGCCGTTCGGCGGCTTTTCCACGGACATACAGGCGCGGAAAGGCCCAGCCTAGCAACGGCAGCGTCACGATCGAAATGACCGCGATCCATTCCAGACGTTGGGGAGCGAGAATCAGCGCCACGCCGCCGAGGACCAGTCCGAACATCATCAACAAATAGCGTGACGCAGCGAGGTTCTCGAACGCGTGCGGCTGGTAGTATCCCGCCGTTTGAAGTTCTTTGCGGGCCTCCTCCTGCCGCGGTTCCGAATCCGGCAGCATGGCGGCCAGCGTCGGTGTCAGTCCGCCAAAGGCGAGATCATCGGTCCGGACCGACGGCACATCCGATGGCCGAATGAACGGCAGCGAACGCGCTACTTCCTGTGGCCGTAGTCCGAGTTTGCGTTCCCATGAAGGAACATGCGAGGCGGTTGTCGTTGCTGGGGCCGCTGTCGCAGCAATCGTCGGCGTGACCGCCTCCGGCGTCTTCAGGATGGAAACTTCTGGCACGGGGCTCGTCGCGGGAAGCGGCCGTGGGACGATAGGCGCGGGTTCAATGTGCGCCGCTGCTACGGTGCGCACGGGTTCCGTCGGTTGGGATTCACGTCGTGGTGTGGGTCGCGGTTCTGTTATCGCAGGGCGACGGTCGAAACGGTTGACTTGCCGCTTCTGCCAAATGCGGAACAGCAGCCAGACAACGGCCACGCCCGAGACGACGTAGAAGGCGGATAACATCCAGGGGGGGAACATATAGGTCTCCGGTGGAACCGGGGGCATTACGGGGGAAAATTCGAAATCCGAATGTCGAAATCCGAAGGAATGTCAGAATTCAAAGGAGAGAAAACGCGCTTGTTGATGCGAACGGGTCTTAGTTATTCCGTTTGTTTTTTCGAGATTCGTGCTTGTTTCGAATTTCGTACTTCGGATTTCTTTGTATTGACGCCCTTGCTGGCGCTACGGGCTGGTTAGGTTCGTTCGCTGTCGCGCAGGATGCGAAACACCCACAGGGCTCCGAAGATTTCCAACGCGACGGCTAACAGTGTGGCATTGCGGCCCCAGGTGGAACCGAGCAGCTTCGAGAAGTAATCCGGGTCGCGGAACAGGAAGAACGTCAGCACTGCGGGGGGAATCAAGACCATCAGGATTGCCGTCGCCCGGCTCGCGGCGGTGGCAGCCCGGAGACGACCGAGAAACAGCAACCGGTCGCGCACGGTTTGCGACAACCGCGTAAGGACCGTCACCAAGTCGCCCCCGGTCTGCTGTTGCACGACCAGCGTCGTGCGCAGCAGATTGAGCGTCATCAACCCCGTGCGATACGGCAGGTCGGCCATCGCATCGTACAACGACATCCCCATTTCCATGCGACCGCTGGCAAGTCGTAATTCACCGCCCAAGGGTAAAGGCGTATCCGCGGCGACAAGTTGCAAACATTGTTCGACGCTTCGCCCCGTTTTTGCGGCACGGGCCAGTTCTTCGAGCATTGGCGGTAATTGCTGCATCAGATGTTTTTGACGCTGCGCCCGGGAAAACATCGCCGCACAAATCGGAACGAGGAAGCCCATCATCCCAGCAAACGCCGTCGTCAACAGATTCTCATGGACGACGAAAACCAACCCGCCGAGGGTGATCGCGCTGAGAATGCACAGCAGCAATACGACGGTCGGCGACAATCCCCAGCCGCATTGCAGCATGAGTGTGTCGAACCAACTGTTGATGCGGTCGGACGTATCGACATCACGACCGGTGCCGAACTGATCCTGGTCTTTCAGGATCCCGGCAAACTCGGGTCGCGGCTCGATCGTCGACGAAAAGGTGGTGGCAGCCATATTGTTTCCCGAGAAACTCGAAATCCGAACGTCGAAATCCGAAGGAAATCCGAATGTTGAAGAGGGAAACATCCTCGATCAACGTTTTCGTTTTACCCCGTTTTCTGCTTTCAGAGTTGGTGTTTCCTTCGAATTTCGGATTTCGTGCTTCGGATTTCTTTTCTCTACATCACGCGAGCGCGGTATTCGGTTTTGGTTGCCAATTCGCGGGCTGAGAACATCATCGCGGGGACATCGAAGCCGCGCGAGGTGAGACGCTTGAGCGCCTGTGGTTCGTATCCCGTGGCGTAGAACGCACCACGGCTCTTGCCGTCGCTGTCGACCCCGGCCATGCGGTAGACGAAAATGTCTTCGATCTGGTAGAGCCCGTCCTGGCAGCCGCACAGTTCCGAGATGCGGACGACTTTACGTTCACCGGTGCTCAGACGGGCCATATGGACGAGAATCTGTACCGCGGAGGCGATGTATTGCCGGGCGACCAGTGTGGGGAGTTCGATCCCGGAGAGGGCGATCATCAACTCCATGCGGTCGAGCGCATCGCGGGTTTCGTTGGCATGGACGGTGCTCATCGAACCGTCGTGGCCGGTGTTCATGGCTTGCAGCATGTCGAGCACTTCACCGCCGCGGGCTTCGCCGACGATGATGCGATCGGGCCGCATGCGGAGGCTGTTCTTCAACAGATCACGCTGCGAGATTTCCCCGCGGCCTTCCACGTTGGGCGGCCGAGTTTCGAGCGCTACGACATCTTTCTGTTGAAGTTGCAATTCGGCTGTTTGCTCGATAGTCACCACGCGTTCGGATTCGGGAATGAAACGGCTCAGGTTGTTGAGCAGCGTCGTTTTACCGGCACCGGTACCACCCGACACCACGATGTTCATGCGGCCGCACACGCTGGCGATGAGGAAGTCTGCCATTTCCGGCGTGAGGCTCCCCATCTTCACCATGTCTTCGAGGATAATCGCCCGGTTCTTGAATCGGCGAATCGACACTGTTGGCCCGCGCAAGGCCAGCGGCGGAATCACGGCGTTGAGCCGCGAACCATCGGGCAGCTTGGCGTCGACCATCGGCGAGACTTCATCGATCCGACGACCGGCGCGACCGACGAGTCGTTGAATGAAGTGCAGCAGGTGGGCGTCATCCGCAAACCGGATGTCCGTCCGTTCCAGACGACCGCTCCGTTCGACGAACACGCTGTCAGGACCGTTGATCAGCACGTCGCTGATTTCGATGTCGTTCATCAGCGGCTCGATGGGACCGAAGCCGTAAATTTCGTCCATGATCTCGCGGACCATGACCTCGCGGTCTTCGCCGGAAAGATTCACGGACTGTTGCGAACAGAGGTGCGCGGCGAGCGAACGCAACTGCGAGCGCAGTTCGCGCTCGGGCAATTCGCCGGCTTTGGACAAATCGATGGCGTCCACCATCTGGCGATGCAACCGCGTTTTCAGCAGTTGGAACGCCTGACGGGGATCCTGGATCGGGGGAGCAGCGGATTCAGCAATCATGGTGTCCGCGTTCTCTCTGAAGTTCGGCCGCAGGGTGATAACAATGTCATCGACACGGCGGCGGTTAGTGTGTCAGTTCCAAACGAAACAGGTACGGGTTTCCATCGCGATGATCCGCCGAAGTGTTCTCGGCGACGGCTGTGCGGGTGGTCATCACGGTCGGTTGGACAATGATCTGGCAGCGACCATCGGCCAGATCGTTGACGGTCATGACGCGGATGGCGACAAACTCGACGCAGCCTGCTTGTTGGTAACCGTTCTTGCCGACCGGTGTGGCTTGCGTGTAGAGCAGCGCAATCCGTTGCGAACCGAGGTGTTCTTCCAGTGCAGTCCGCTCGCGACTTTGCAATTGCGGCAGTGACGGGAACGTCATTCCACTCGACAGTCGCAATTCGCCGTCGTGTTTCTCCAGTTGTTCGCGGCTCAATCCGAGCAAGATTTGCTGTTCAACGAGCGCGGGATCAAGGTCCGTGCCGAGGTCGAGCAATTGCATGTTTGCTTCGGACGCCGGGCCGTTTTTCCTGGCCGTGATCAACGTCAGTTCGGGAATGCCGTCGGCTTGCAGCGTGACGAGATGCTGGGTGTCATCGTAGCCGTATTGATCTTTCCCGCCCCGTTCTTCAATCGCGGTCTGCCAGGTATCTTTCCGGGTGTTGGTGGGATCGACTTTCCAGATGCCCAGCGGTAACACCGGAGCCGGGACATCGTCAAACGGCCGGATGGCGACGATGTGGTTGTTCATCCGCACGGCGACCTGGGCGACGACATCGCCGAACGGTTGCCGGGTCAATTCCCGCATGAAGAGGGCGACGGGATTGCCGCGGAACCGTGTCCGTTGGGCGCGAATCAGCACTTCGGTGGGATCGTCTTCGGATTCCACCCACTCGACGGGTTGGCCGGGGGTCTTGGATGCTTCCGGTTTCAGGAACCGCACGTCGCCCGCTTCAGTATCTATGTGGGCGGGTTGTCCGGCGACGAGATTCTGTGCGGCGATCTCGGCCGCGGCTTGCCTAGCATGTTCGATCAACAGGGGGCCGGAAGTCGGTCCCAGCAGGCGGGCGTCGGTAACCAGTTCCCGCCCGGCAGCGAGGGCGGCGGCTTCCGCGGCCGCCGTCAATTCCCACTGCGCTGTCGAGAGCCACAGCCGATCGACAATCAGCGCGATCCCCATCATCGCCACCAATAATGCGACGGCAACCATCGACGTGGTCATACCACGTCGGTTGGCGTGTGGGGGCAGATGATGTTGGCGTCGATCCATCGGCGTCGCACTGGGAGAAGCAATTCGGGCCGGGGAAAGCGACCGAACGGCAGGCGGCACATCCGAGGGAACGAATGCACGCGACCGCCGTGAGATCGGCGACAAATCAGTTCGGAACCGGAATCATCCGGGCCGCGGTCGGATCCGGCCGCGATACCGGCGTGTCCATTGGGTTGGGAACACGGCGTTCGACTGAGGGAGCGTTCACGCCACCGCCGTTGTTGCTCGGCGCAGGAGCCGCCGGTGCGGAACTGCCATTACCGCTCGGTAACCGGTAATCATCGCCGAACCGGCCGTTGGACGAGCCGGAGTAATCGCTTTGCGGGGCACCGAAGTAGGTTTTGTAATCGAAGCCGGCGCGACCGTAGCCGCTTCCGCCCCAACCATCGAGTCGACGGCCCTTGTCGCTGAACATCAACGTTCCACGTCCGGCACCGCGATACGATTCGGTCACAAACGGTTCCTTGTCGGGTTCCGGTCGTTTCAGCCCGAGAATTTCATAGAGCGTGACACGGTCGGTGTTGTTCAGCACGAGACCGCCGGTCCCTTTGCCGTTGGGATTGTAAGTGAGCGTGATTTGCCCACGATCTTTCGCGAGAACCACGATGTTCGATTGAGCTTCGGTTAGTTCCAGTGTGACGTGATTGCTTTGACGATCCACGCGGCCCTGGGTGATGCTGCGATTGATCGCGAGGATTTTCACGCCATCGAACAACTTCATCGTCACGCCGCCCTGGAAACGGTCATCGGCATTGCCGGCGGCTTGATAGGTAAACAGGACATCCACATATTGGCCGGGCTTGATCAGGCCATCGACCATGGATGTGCTTTCGCCGACGGCCACCGAAACGGCGCGCATGCCTTCCGCGAGGTCCAACGGCGGTTGTTCACCGGGTTGATAGAGGTGATTGGCACGAATCGGTTGGGCGGCTTTGATCGCCTCTTTCGTCACGCGGCCCACGATCACGCGGTTTACGAGCAGCATGTCGCGCTCGAGTTTATCGCTGGGATACGGGCCCTGGCCGAGGTGGTTCTCGGTGATCACCGTTCCCGCCGGGATGTCGGCAATCGGCATCGGGATATTACGGGATGGGTTGGGAGCCGGGCCTTCGGTTCGCGCCAACGCGTTCTTCACCACGTAGGCGGCGACCAGAACTCCCACAACGCCGAACATAATCAGCGTCAGAAGGGCGGGTGTTAAGCGTCTCACGAAAAACTCTCCCCAGCGAACATGCCGCGTCGCGGTTGATTCTGTGGTTCCACCGAACAGGTGATGTGGTTCACATCACCGCCGAGAATCCTTTGCTCAGCCGGATTACTCGCGCACCATGCGCGTTTCGGAATACAAATTACGTCCATTCAGGCCGATGCCGATCGGCCATAACAGATCGGGCGCGGCCGACCGCATCGAGACTTCGACACCGACCCAGACGACATCTCCGGAATACTGTCCCACATCGCCAACGACGCGGAACTCGCGTTGCAGGCCTTGGGGCAAGGTGCGGCGAACGTCGTTTTCCACGTCCGCCAGCGTGGCTCCGGGCAGCGAGGCTTTTCGCGCTCCCACCCGACTCGCTTCCACCACGAGACTGCGGGAGTAAAATAACCAGGTAAATTCGAAGAGTCCGAACAGTACCACCCCGAGAATCGGTAACGTCAACACCAGTTCCATACTCAACACACCGCGACGGCGCGTGGTGCGGAGAGCGGATGTGGTGCTGACGAGTCGCATGCTTCGGTTCATTCTGACGGTGGTTTTGCGGCCTGGGCAATTTGTTTCGGACCGAGCTGCCCGCCCTTCACGACGGTGGCATCGGCCAGCATCACAATCCACGCGGCCATCGCCAGTGGAACTGCAAACGGCAACACCCGGCGCTGGCGGCGCTGCGGCTCCGTCTCGGTGAACACCGGCTTTCCCTTGGCATCGGTCTTTCCCGTCGCCAGATACTGTTTCTTAAACCGCTTGAAACCAAAGCGAACAATCGTGTAGAGCATTACAACCGCACTATCGAGCACCACAAGCAGAGTACTGACGATCATGAGATACAGCGTGAGCTTGAATCCCAGCCAGACGCTGATCGCGCCCATCAGTTTCGTGTCCCCGCCGCCGCCACCAGCGACCATCCACAAGGCGAAGTAGGTGCCGAAGCCGAGCAGGAATCCATAGAACCCGTCGAGCAACCCCGCCGGTCCGTGCGCCCAGAACTGATAGATCCATCCGGCAGCAAAGAAGGGAATCGTCAGCCAGTTTTTAATGCGGTGGTAACGCAAGTCGGTGTAGGCGGCAACGCTGGTCAGGCACAGCATGCCGACGACGAAGGCAATATGTTGAGGGGTCCAGAAATCCATCGATGCGTTCCTCGAATCGATCCGAAGCGATTGGGAGAGCCCTTCCGAGTTGTCCGCCGACGCGCGGACCATCGCGAAAGTGGCATGCCATGCCTGAAACTTAGCTCAAGTTCTCGCCCGGAAATGAGAAACATTCCGCAACGGAACTCGGACGCTCCTCAACCCAACGCCGGCCCACAACGTTGCAGCTTCTATCTTTACGGTGTCGCTTCAATCACTCTGCCGATTTCGCGTTCTCATCCGGCAGTTCGGGAAAGTCGTGCTGAACGGGCTGATGTTGTGGGTTCGTCCGAATTTTCCGAAAATGCGGACTGCGCAGGACGGGGAAAGATTTCGGGTCGGCATGCAAGCGATTCGACGATGGAGTCGGCATAATGGCCACCGTGCGGACGCATGCGGCGGACCGCCCAACACCGTCACGATCAAGGATGAGGACGCATGCAGGAGTTTCTACAGTCTGCGGAAGAAGCCGCCCGGTTGGGGGGGCAGGTGCTCCGCAGTTGGGCGACCCGGTTCAGTGTGATGGAGAAGAGTCGCGCGAACCTCGTGACCGAAGCCGATTTCGCCTCTCAGAAGGCGATTCACGAGTTTCTGGGCCGTCGGTATCCCCAGCACGGTTTCCTGGGCGAAGAAGGCCTCGCGGAGGAGCGGCCGAACTCGTCCTACCGCTGGGTGATCGACCCGCTGGACGGAACGACAAACTACGTTCACGGGTTTCCCTATTATTGCGTGTCGATCGGTCTCGAAAAAGACGGAACCCTCGTTGCCGGAGCGATTTACAATCCGGTGAGCGAAGAGATGTTCCTGGCCGTGGCCGGACATGGGGCGACGTTGAATCGACAGCCGCTGAAATGTTCCGCGGTCAACACTCTCGGCGATGCCATGTTGATCGCCAGCCTGCCGGTGGCCACCACTCCCGAAGACCCAGCCGTGCAACGATTTCTCCGCGTTCTGGGCAACGCGCAGACCGTCCAGCGCACCGGATCGGCCGCGCTGAATCTGGCTTTTCTGGCGGCTGGACGGGTGGATGGCTTCTGGTCGGCCAGTCTCAAGCCGTGGGACATGGCCGCGGGCGTGCTCATTGTTCAGGAAGCGGGTGGACGGATCACGAACATTGATGGAGGTCGTTTTCGTCTGGATGTACCGAGTTTGCTGGCCACCAATGGCAGCGTTATTCACGACCGGCTGGCCGGGTTGATGTCCTGACCGAATTATCGGTCGCGGGAGATTGCCGCTTTTGCGGGTCCGATTTGCGACGTAGAATAGGGTACCTGAAAGTGCGGCCCTTCGTGCCGTCGTTGCACCTCGTGTGATCAATCCATGTTCGCGTCCGCAGGACGTTGGCGAGAACGCCGTCGGTGAAATGGTTCGCCCCGAACCGTGAGGATGAAGTCGTGTCCGCGACTGGAAGAACAGAACGCTTGCAACCGCTGCGTACGGCGCGATGGTGCTGCCGTTCCGTTTTGGCCGTTGTGTTGACGATCAACTTCTTCATCACCGTTTGTGGGGGGATGGCGTTCGCGCAGACCGCTCCGCGCGAGGGAGATCCTTCACGCCCCTCCAACGGCACAGCGACCGCCGGTCCACTGCCAGCGACTCCGCTTCCCACGGCGCCGGCGTTGCCGCTCGATAAGCTCCCGGCTTCTATTCAGTACCTCCCCGACGGCAAAGGGGGCGTAATCGCCGTTCCCGCCGATGCGAACATCGAGCGGTTTCTCGAATGGTTAAAGCAGGATCGCCTGAGGAATCTGCAGAATGTGGACGGCCCCACGGCCTCGGTCACCGCGGTGGAACTCGAGGGGCACTCCGACGACCAGATGGCCACGCTGAATGGTCGCCTCACCATACAGGTCGCGGGCGATCAGTTTCCGATGTCCTATGCCATTGGGTTGGGCGAATCCGTTTTTCGCCGGAAGGAAGTCAAAGGCCCCGGACAGGTCTTTTTCGGGGGACGCGATCGGGAACGGGGCTACGTCTGGTGGTTCGACAAACCCGGCGAGTACGAGTTCAATCTCGAATTGACGGTGCCACTGTTGAAAGCGTCGCCGTGGCGTCGGCTGCAATTGTCGGTCCCCAATTCACCGGTCACCAGTTTGCGATTGGAAGTGCCGTCTGGCAACGTGCTGGTGAAAGCGGCCGAAGATGTCATTCAAACCTCGCGAGCGCTCGATGAGCGCCGATCCGAAATTCGCGCGGCCGGTTTTGGTGGCAAAGCCGAAATCCTGTCGTGGCAACCAACCGTCCCCGTAACGGAAGGCCCTGCGGGACTCAATGTTAAGACGAACATTGCCGTTCGCAGCACCACCGATGCCTTTCTGTTGGAAGCCACGCAATTGGTGTGGCCGTTGCAAGGCACCTTTCGCGAGTTCACGGTCAAATTGCCGACCCGCGCCGAATTTCAGAGTGTGGATGGAACCGAAATCAGTGAAACGCGGATCGATGAAACCGCTCCGGACAAAATGACGGTTGTCTTGAAGTCGGCGACCGCGGGAAAGGTTTCCGTCCGCTGGCAGGTCCGCGTACCGCATCTCAGCCGCCGCAATTTTGATCTCGACGGTTTTCGTGTGGATGGCGCCCGACAAGAGTCCGGTGAAATTGGGTTCCTGTCGACCGAAGGCTTTCGTTGGAATGTCGCGGATGGCAGTGATCCGCATGTCGAGCGAATGAATGCCGGCGAGTTTCGCATGGACGGCGTCCGTGCGAATGCTGTCCGTGCCTGCCGCTTCTTCTCGCAGCCCTTTCAGCTTCCGACCACATTAGACCCCGTCGAACCGTACTACGATGTCGCTACGCTCTTTGCTCTCACGGCGGGCGAGAAAGAAATTGGACTGGAAGCGCGGTTCAAAGTCCGTATCTATCGTGGCCAGCTTCCGGAACTGTCGATCTTGTGGCCCGGCTGGCGCAGCGAAGGCTGGATTCTGGAAAGGACACAGCCTCAGGGAGCGATTGAGACGAACGTCACCACGGACGATGAAGCTGGTCAGGGACGGATCGTGGTCACTCTCGCCGAGCGGCCCACGGACGAAGCCTTTGAGTGGAAATTGCGGGCACATCTCCCACGGGTTGCGAACGAAGAGGCGATTATTTCGTTGCCGCGCATACTGGCCCCGGCCGGCTCGCCTACCCGGCTGGTGTTGCTGAGTGACGAAAATATCGATGCACAATTGACCCCGCGCGGCGAAACGGTACTCCGACCATTTTTGCCCACTGCCGGGGCGACCGATGCCGTTACCTTTCCCTCTTCGAAACGGCCCCAGGATTTTCGTATCGATACGGATGAACGGTCATTTCAACTGGGAATCAAATCCCAGCCACAGCAAATCACCGTGGCGAGCGAAATCTCGGGCGAATTCACCGGCCGGCGGTTGGAACTGCGACAGCGCTTGCGCCACCGGGTTGAATACGCCCGGCTGAATGAAATCAAATTGAGCGTTCCGGCCGCGATTTCCGAACGAGTGAAGTTCTTTTTTGCGAACACGCTGCAGACGCCGCAGTGGAGTGAGGGCGTTGGGGGACGCGAAAAGATTGCGACGATTGCGCTGAGCGAGCCCTTGATCGGCGATGTCCCAATCGAGGCCGTCTGGTCGATTCCCTTACCGAAAGAATTACTGCAAGACCAGGAGGCCGCGCTGCCATTGATTGCGCTCCGCAGTCTGACGGGGGCGCCCACCACCCACCGCTTGCAATTGAAGCAACCGGCCTGGCTGGATTTGTCGTTGGTGGAATCGTCGTGGCGGATCGAGCATGCCGACGACGACGTAATCGTTTGGAGCAACACGCTTCCCGCCGAGCCGATGACCTTGCGCGTCAAGCCGGCGACCAGTGTGCGGGGCGTCGAAATGGTCGCCGATAAGGTGGTCGCCCGGGTGCATGTGGATCGCGGCGGCGTGCAGCACAGTCGATTCGAAATCGACTTGAACGGTGCACTGCGGCAGATTCACGTCCAATTGCCCAAGGCCGCATTGGCGGTCGCTTTTCAGTGGAACGATAGCCCATTGGCGGCAGACTCCATCATGGAAGTGCCGGAGGGTTCCGGACGCTTCTCTCTGGCATTGCCCGAAGTCCCGAACTCGAACGAGGAGCGGCTAACCATCGAGTATCGTTTGCCGACATCGAAGGGGTTGGGGTGGAGCACCGCCCAAACCCTGAGTGTTCCCGTACTACCACAGTGTCGGTGGATGGCGGACATCGCTTGGGACGTGTCCTTCCCGAATGACCAGCACCTCTTCTGCTATCCCGAATCTGCGACGCCGTGGTTTCACTGGGAGCGAACCGGTGCCATGTGGCGACGGGTCTCGCCGGCGTTGCTGTCGAGTGCGGACCCGCGCCTCTCACAGGGGGAAGCCCCGGTCGCGGCCAGTCACACGTATGCGTTCGGTCAGTTCGGTGCATTGGCACCGTTTCCCGTGCGGTGCATCGGTACGCCGGCCGCACTGCTGTGGGGGGCCGGAGCGACGTTGGTGGTCGGTTTCCTGTTACTGAAAATGCCGCGTTTGCCGGCCATATTCACCGCGGGCGCTCTTGCCTTGGGTCTGCTGGTGGCCGGGTTGTGGTACCAGCCGCAGATCGAGTTGCTGTTCCAGCCGATGTTGGCCGGGCTGCTCTTCCCCTCGGCGAGCGGGCTGTTCGGCTGGTGGAAGCGGCGGACGTTCGGATCGACGGTTCTCACGATCGATACGTCTCCCAGCGGGATGCAATCGCGTTCCGGCAGCCTCCCGGCGACGCAAAGTCTGCGCGCGCTCAATCCCGATTCGGCGACAGTGTATCGTCCGCAGATTGCAGCCGAGCCGCCGTCGGTGCGCGTGGCCGCGGAAAGTCACTTGGGATGACGACGACGGCGCTCGTACTGTCGACGTGGCTGGCGTTGGCCTGCGGGGCGGATGTCAATGCGCCACCGGCGCATCCCGTACTGGAACGGGTGGACTTTGCCGCCGATCATCCCGAGACGTGGCCAAAAACGAATCCGCCGCTGGTGGCCATGCCGCGCGATGAGTTCGAGCAACTCTGGTCGGCGATCCAACCCAAGCCGCAAACGCGTCCTATCGCCGTGCTGGAGCGCGCCGTCTATCGCGCCTCGATCGTGAATCATCGGTTGCAAGGGGGGACGCTGACTGCGGAGGTCTGCAAAACCGGTCCCCGTTCTGGATGGCTTCGATGGACGCCGTTCAATCTCGCCCTCAGTGAAGTCCGCTGGCAAGATGGTCCCGCCGTCTTCGGTGCCGATCTTAATGGCCAGCATTGGCTGCTGGCCGACCGGGCGCGAGGCGAATTCACGGCGTTATGGACATTGCTCGGTCGCCGTCTCGGACAGCAGACGGAGTTCGCGCTCGAGGTTCCGTCGGCCTTGTCGAGTACCGTGGTGTTGCGAGCCCCGCGCGGACTGCGACTCTTCTGCACCGATTCCGCGATCCCCGTCGAGGCCGGCGCTCCGGAAGGAACGTGGGTCATGTGGCGGATCGATCTCGGCAGCCGCAGCCGCGCCACCATCGTCGTCCGTCGCGAGCAGGATGTGGCCGTTCCGTCGGTATTAACGTATCGCAATCAGGTCACGGCCGATGTGAGTGAAGATTACCTCCGTTTTCAGGTGCTGGTCAGTGCCGAGGTTCTCGATGCCCCCACTCAAGAGTTGGATTTCACGCTGCCCAAGACCGTGGAACTTTACTCGGTGACGTACGGTGCCGAAACACCACTCTCCTGGACGAATGTGGGTGGTAACGGCAGCCGAACCCGGTTGCGCGTCCGTCTTCCCGACGCGATTCGGGGTGAATTGCGTCCGATCCGGTTTGAAGGCATCTGGCCACGGCGACCGAACGAGCCGACGATCATTCCCCAGCTGGAGTTGATTGACGGCGTGTTCCTCGGAGCGATGCAGACGGTCACGCTGCTGCGACCGTTGGAGTTGTCGGCGATCACGATGACCGGTTGTCGCGAAGCGGCTGCCGTCACGCCCGGTGTGGAAGGGGACTCGTATCAGTTCCAGCAGTTTCTCCCCGAAGCACTGCTCAAATTGGAGGTCCGGCGGCCGACATCGCAACTGGCGGCTCAGGTGCTTTCAGCGGTCACGTTTGATGCGGAAGAATGGAAGCAGCGCACCGATATTGCGTGGAGCACGTTGAGCGGGACTGCGTTTCAAGTCTTCGCGCGCATTCCGCGGGGTTGGGAAGTAACCCACGTGGACGCTGTGACTACATCCGGCGCTCCCGACCGGATCAATTGGGACATTGCCGAGGACTCCGAAGGGAATACGAAACTCAACGTCGAATTCCTCGAAGCGGTGACTCCCGCGTCTCCGCGGATCGTGCGAATCCTGACGCGGCAACACCGCGCCATGGAGACCCGGATACTGGTCTTTCCCGCACCGCGCCCGTTGGATGTGGCTTCGGGCGAGTGTGTGCTGGTACTGCAGGGAGAAGGCGCGTATCGAGTGGGATTGCCGCGCGATCCTGCGATCTCGACGGTCGCGCCCACGGCATTATCGGATGCTTGGAAAACGCTGCCGTTATGGAGTGTCTTATCGCGCGAAGACGAACGGCATCCGGCGGTCTGGTGTCGGACGGATGGCAACGATGTGGGCTCCCCCATCGCGCTCGAACGGGAACCGTCGCCGGCAGCGATCAGCACGCATGTCTCCGCCATCGTAGGCCTACAGGACATTCGTGAAACATACGACCTCACGATTCGCCCGGAAGGCAAGCCACCGTTGGACCGCGTGCTGGCTTACGTGAACGAATCGGGCGGAGATCTGGCCTGGAAGGTCATCGCTCCGGCTGGCTTATCGCTGGTGGCGACACGATTGCAGTCGGAACAGCACGCCTTATGGCGGCTGCCGCTGTCGGGCGAATTGTGGGAGGTTCGGCTGCCGGAACGTTCGACCACCGAGTGGCAATTGCAGGCGGAACGGGTCCGCGGTGTCACGCTTCCGGTGCGCGTCGGGTTAATGACGATACCGCAGTCGACTGTTGCAGGATCGACTGTGGCTGTCCGCGAAGTCGACAATGTTGTGCTGGACTGGACGGCCCGCGGCCTGCAGGAAGCAGCTCACGCGGTCGAAGATCTTCCGCAACTGCGACGCTGGCAGGCTCTCCAGTCCGCGGCCGAATTGATCGGCGATGCGAATGTGTCTCGCACGCAATCCTCGCAGTTTCTCTGCGAAGGACGGTTGAAATCCACCTTGGTAATGGCGCCAGGAGAGGGCGATCTGCATGAGTTGCGGCTGACCGTGAGGGGGCTATCGCGTCCCTTTTCGCTCACCTTACCGAAGGATGCCGAGTGGTTGACCGCGACGATCAACGGCGTGGCCATCGCGCCGGAAGCGGATCGGCAACTCCGCGTTCCGGCCAACACGGTTGGCGACAAGTCGGTCATCGAATGGGTCTACCGCACGTCGGGATCGGTTCCCATTACGGGCTCACGCCGAATAATTCCCTGGCCCACAGGCTTCCAGAATCCTGTCTGGACGCGCTTTGAGTGGGATATTCAAACGCCCCCCGGTGTCCAGGCGGATGCGTCGGCTTCCGGACTGCGGACCTCCGAACCTGCCCCCGCCGTCACATGGCGAAGACGATTGTTCGGCCCGTTGGCTCGCGCCGAGCAATCGCCCCTGTTCTTGCCCTGGAAAGCGGATTCGTGGACCGCCTTGGATCGTCCGGACACGTCTGCCATTACTGCCGCCGCGACGGAAGCGAATTCTGTCGGACCCACGGGATGGTTGCGGCAACGGTATTACGGTCCCACCCCGCCCGATCAATTCGTCGTGGATGTCGTCGATCTCAACCGCACACGGTCTCTCGCCTGGCTGGCCCTGCTGTCGTCCGCCATCGGCGTGCTCGGCGCGCGGGCCAGCGGTTGGGTACTGCGCGACCGCCTCGCGGCCCTGTTGTTGTCGGTTGGTCTGGCGGTCTCATTCTGGTGCGACGGAGCCTGGAGCGACATCATCGGCGGCGCGATGGCCGGCGTTACAATCGGCGGATTGCTGCCGCGGCGCTGGTGGCAACCGCCGGCAGCTGTTGTTCAGGCCGCGGAAGCCGTGCCGGGTGGCAGTACTCAGAGTTTCGTCATTTCGCAGCCGATTTCGTTGTTATTATGCTTCGCGCTCGGGCTGGGCGCGTGTTGGGCTGCGGACAATCCGCTCGGGCTGCGCGATGCCGTCGCCACGATCTATGTTCCGATTGATGCCGACGGTCGTCCTTCGCAGCGGTTGCCCTTTGTGTATCTTGCGCCGGATTTGCAGAAACGCTTGCTGGCCCTGCAGACACAGCAGGCGGCCGACACTCCCACGATGCTGATCGAACGGGCCGATTACCGCGTGGCCATCGGTGCCGAACCGCGAACTGGATTTTCGGTGACGTACCGCATTCTCTCTCCGAGCGGACCGGCGACCAGCTGCGATCTGCTGTTGCCGTTGGTCACTTTGAGCGGGCCGCAAAGTTGCCTGATCGACGGGCGTCCGGGAGCCGTTTCTTCGCTGCCCGGCAAGCGAGGATTGCGGGTGATGATCCCGGCGTCGTCAGCCCCGGTGAGCGCTATCGGCGAAGTTCAGTACGAACCGCACGAGATCATGCTGGACTTCGATCATCCCTGGCGACGAAATGGCACCGGCGGTACCTGCGAACTTCCACTACCACGCACCGCCATGACACGCGCCGAAGTCGCCGGATTATCTCCCACCTGCGAAGTGCAACTCGACGGCATCCTGGGGGGATGGGAACGGTCGCTGGACTCACGGCAATTGACGATCTCGCTGGGTGCTGTGGATCGCTTCCGCCTGCAGTGGCACGAACGCGCCGCGGCCGATTCCAAGCCGCTGCAAGTGTTGAAAGCGACCACGACGGAAAGCCTGAAGGTCACTGCCGCGGCGTTGGAAGTCCGCTGCCGCAGCACCGTCGTTCCACAGACCGACTCGGTGACCCGTCTCGCGTGGGACTTCCCCGCGGAGACCCATTTTCGCAGCCTCCAGGTCCGGCCGTCGGGGCGTGCTGAAGTCACGACACTGAGCAACAAACTGGTCCGCGTCGAAGTCGATTTTTATGAACCGGTCCATGATCAAGCGGTGCTGGAAGCCGAGCTGATTGTCCGCCATGCTCCCCATTTGGGAGAGTTCGTGTGGCGTGGTGTCACGCCGGTGGAACTGTCGGGGACGCAATACGATCATCCGCAACGTCTCTGGGCGTTGTCGTCGGTTTCCGAATTGCGCGTGCAGCCGCAGTCCGTCGAAAATTCAGGGCTGGTTCCCGTGGCGGCGGAAAGCGTGCGCGATTTGATCGCGGGACTTACCGCGGATCGTTCTCCCCAGGCGCTGTACCAGGTTGGGACTGAAAACCCGATTGCCTTTCGCTGGACGACCGTCTCGCCGCGGCGACGGCTGTTGTTGTGGCAACAACGGGGCGAAGTCGTCGGTTCCCGCTTGCGATGGACCCTGGAAGCTGATTTGGAAGCGACGACGCAGCCGCCGGCTTACAGCCATAGCTTTCTCATCGACCGTCGTTTGCAGATCGATCAGATTACCGTTCGCGAACGCGGCGCCGAGCGGTTATTGCGCTACACCGAATCGCGACCGAGCGGCAGCCCCCACGTGCGGGTCACTTTGTGGCTGACCGACCCGTGTCTCGAAACGCAGCGGATCGTCCTCACAGCGCACATGCCCCTTTCCACCTCGGCGGTCACCACGCTGCCGAATGTCCGTTGTGAAGACGCGGACCTGGTGGGCGGGCGGTACGAATTACAGTCGACGCGCGAATTGCGCGGCATCTGGCAGCCGGGCCGCGGACTCAGGCCGTTGTCGATGCCCGATGATCGCCTCGATGTTGCCCAGCATTGGATTTTCGAACAAACAGATGTGGAACCGCGAGCGACCGTGCGCTTTCAGCCGCAGAAATTGCCGGGAGCCGGACGCGCGCTGTATGCGGTTTCCAATGCGGAAAACGGTCATGTGCAGATGCAGACGCGGTGGGAAATGCCGGCGTCCGACATGTTGGCGGGGATGCAGATCATGGTGCCTCGGCCGTGGGCTTTCGAGCAGCCACCGGTCGCGCAGGGTTTGGAGATCGCGACTACCGAAACCTCGGAACGGGGCCTTCTGCTGACCCTGGGAGCGATCCGTCGACCGGTCCCGGTGGTGCTGGAATTAACCTTGCGGGCACCCCGGTCGGAGTTTGTCCAGCGGGAATTACCGTTGCCGACGCTCAGCCACGATCCGGGTTTTGTGACTTGGATCGCCGAAGCCACGCACACCGAATCGGCTGCCATGCTCGCCGGACTCTCGACATCGTCGCGCATGGATGCGCCCGAGTGGGTCGGCCAATGGTTGGAGACCTGGACGGAACCGGGGAGTGGCGATTGGCGCGTGGTGCCCAGCCTCGAACTGCCCAGTCATTGGCCCCGTTCGGAAGCCTCCGCGGTCGATGTGACCCGCCGCTTTGAATGGGAAGAACACCGTCTGTGGTGTTGGGACGACAACCGGATTTCCGGGGCGACACGCGTCTGGCTAGAAGTCCCGGCGGCCTCCCTGACGGTCGCCATTCCCGATGCCGTTCGGTTCCTCGGAGCCGATCTGGATGATAGTGCGGCCGTCGTGGGGACTACTTCGTCCGGAGTCTGGGGCATCACGTCTCTCAGCGGCAGCGTCTTTCGTCGGGCCACGTTGTATTGGGAAGCGACCTCCACCACCGCATCGTCGTGGACACCGACGTTTGGAACGGCTGTTCCCACGGTTCAGGGACGCTCCAAGATTCCGCCGACGGTCACCGTTTTTCCGTCCGCGAGCCGACGTTTTCTGTCGAACATGGGAATGTCCGACAACGATTGGGTGGATCGTGCACTGTTGCGATTGGAAGTCCTCGGCGATCACCTCACGTTTCATCCGGACGACCCGGATGCGCATCAAGTGGCCGTACAGTTTCGCGATCTGTACGAAGTCACCGCCGAAAAACTCGGTCGGACGATGAACGTGCTGACGCAATCGGGGAATGCCCGGCGGGAACGGTGGGAAGCCACGGTGACCCGCATGAATCAGGCCGCCAAACTGCTGACCGGCGGGAAGACATCCTCCGAAACGGCGATCGATGACTTGCTGGTCGATCATCCCGATGCGGGTTATCAGCTGTCCGTATCGGAAGGAAGCACATCCACGGCCCGCATGGTCCCGGCATGGTCGGGTCGATTGCTTTCGGCGGTTGCTGCGGTTCTCTTCGGATTTTCGCTGCTACGCCGTATCATTCGTCGGGAATGGAGTCCGTGGTTCGTTGCGCATCCCTACGCCGCGGTCGGTTTCCTCGGTGCGGTCTGGTGGCTCTGCCTGTCGCCCAGTATCGCCGGTTTGGCACTCGTATGCCTGGCGATCGCGCTCGGTTGGAATGCTCGTCGCGACAGGTCGGCCCCAGCAGTCGGCTGAATGACCGTTCGAGATCGCCATCAATGATCCGACATCGCCCGAACCGATGCCGTGGTGGGGTGAATCACCGGCGGTGAACGGAGACTGAGCGCGATCGTGATCACTCCCAATACGACGCAATACGTCGCGAACCACGGCAGGCGTCGTTGTTGAACCAGTCGGATCATGCCTTGCAGGACCAGCCATCCGACGCCGAAGGCGACTACAATTCCCACCAGCATGGGACCGAACGGCAACGCCGGGTGATCGCCTTCGAGGAGATGTTTCATGGTGAGGGCGATGGCCCCCGCGGTAACGGGGACGGCGAGCAGAAAGGAAAAGCGGGTCGCCGAGACACGGTCCATGCCGGTTAGCAATCCGCAGACAATCGTACTGCCGGATCGCGAAACTCCCGGCAACAGCGCGAGGGCCTGAAAGCAGCCGATGAGCAGCATCGCCGGCCACGGCAGGGTCTTCTCCGTGTGGCCGCCCCGCTCCATAACATGTCCGGTGTAGAGCAGGGCGGCGGTGATGAGGAACCCAAACCCGGCGGCGAGCGGCGAGTCGAACATCTGGTCAAACCAGTCTTCCAGCGTCAGCCCGACGACGGCCGCAGGGATTGTCGCCATGACGATGAGCGCACACAGCCGGAAGTCTTTTCGTAAGTTCCATAGGTCGTGCGCGTAGACTGCCACGATGGCGGCGAGCGTGCCCAGGTGCAGCATTACTTCCAGGTCTTTTCCCGCGGCAATCCCGGCCCCGAAGGTCTTGCCGAGCACTTGTTCGGCGACGACGAGATGCCCGTCCGAACTGATCGGCAGGAACTCGGAAATGCCCTGTACAATGCCCAGAATAATGGCTTGTAGATATGCATCCATTCACAATCTCCGCGTAGACCTTTCGCGCGGCGGCAGGGTAACACGTCCACGGAAAATGGTCGAGGCAGAGTCGATGTGAGATCTTCCCAGTCCGGAGCGCGAGCGACGGAGTGCAAAAATGATGAATTCAGAGTGATGAATGATGAGCCAATTTCACGACTTCATGATTCATCATTCCGTCGCTTGCGCTCCGGACTGGGACGGGCAAAATCACTTCCCCAGTTTCCCGCGGAAATACTCTGCCCCCGCGGCGAGCGCTTCCCGCAGCTTTTCGGGATGCTTTCCACCCGCTTCGGCGAGATCGGGCCGACCGCCACCGCCGCCACCGGCCACCTTCGCGGCGGTTTTGACAGCATCGGACGCACTCACGCCCTTGGCCAGCAAATCCTTACTCACCGCGGCGATGAGCGCGACCTTGTCTTCGGCAACAATCCCCAACAACACGGCGGTCGATGGCGATTGCTCGCGAATGCGGTCCACGAACTCTTTGAGTTGTTCCCGACTGCAATCCGCGGCATGGACGACCAGCTTCGTACCGCCGATGTCTTCGCCTTCTTCCACGAGTGACTTGGCGGTCGCCGCGAGTGATTGTGCCGTATACTTCGACAGTTCCTGTTTGACGTGCCGCAGTTCGTCCTGCAGCAACTGCACTTTCTTCGGCAACTCTTCTGGAACGGAGGCCTTCAGCACGGCCGACAACTGGCCGACGAGAGCTTCCGTTTCGCGAATCCGTTGCAGCGCTTTCGGACCGGTGAGGCAAGTCACTCGGCGGACCCCCGCGGAGATGAGTTCCTCTTTCACGATCCGGCACAGACCGACTTGCCCCGTGTTGCTGAGGTGTGTGCCGCCGCAGAATTCGAGGCTGAAATCGCCCATCGTGACCACGCGGACGTTGTCCGGGTACTTCTCGCCGAAGAGGGCCATCGCACCGAGTTTCTTCGCTTCCCCAATCGGCATCACCTTCGTTTGCACTGCGGCACCCGAGGCAATGCGGGTGTTGATTTCATCCTCGATCTTCAGCAACTCGTCGTCGGTCATCGCCTTCGGATGGGCGAAGTCGAATCGGAGTTGATCCTGTTCGACCTTGGATCCGCGCTGGGTGGCATTGTCGCCGAGTGTCATCCGCAGGGCATGATGCAGCAGGTGTGTCGCCGAGTGGGCCCTGCGAATCCCTTCGCGCCGTGCGGCATCGACTTGAGCCTGTACCGTCGCGTCAGTTTTGATCTGGCCGCTGACAAGGTGGCCGATGTGAACGATCAGATCGCCGTTCTTCTGGGTGTCATCGACCTGAAAGACACCATCGGGTGTCGTCAGTTTGCCGATGTCCCCGACTTGCCCGCCCGATTCGCCGTAGAACGGGGTTTGATCGAGCACGACGCCGATTGGCTGTGCCGTTTTGGAAAACGTCGACACAAGTTGCTGATCGGCGATGATGCCAATGACTTTGCCCACGGCGGCAGTGGCATCGTAGCCGAGGAATTTCGTCCCGCCTTGTTTGCGCAAAGCGTCGATCGGACCTTCGGACATCACCGAGTCCGCGAATGCCGCGCTGCCGCTCTTCTTCTTGTGTTCTTCCATGCAGGCGTTGAATCGCTCGCGGTCAACCTTCAGCCCTTCCGCATCCGCAAGCCCCTGTGTCAATTCGATCAGGAAGCCATCGGTCTGATGCAGGTCGAAGGCTTCTTCCCCGGAGAGCGTGGTTTGCCCACGGGATTTAGCTTGGTCGGCCATCTTGCGGAACTTTTGTACGCCCCGGTCGACGACACCCAAGAATTGCTGCTCTTCGGTCTTGATCGCATTGGCCACAATCTCGGTGGTTTGCTTCAACTCAGGATACGCGGCGGCCATCATCTCGGCGACCATCGGCACGAGTTGATTCAGCACCGGTTCATGCTTGCCGAGGCGGAACGCTTCCATCGATGCCCGTCGCAGCAACAGACGGATGACGTAGTTCTCCTTCTCGTTGCCCGGCAGGCAACCTTCGTGAATGGCGAAGGTGCATGCCCGGACATGGTCGGCAATGCGGCGCAGCGGGCGACCGGTCGGACCGTTGAAGTCGTACTTCACGCCGAGCAATTCACCCGCGGTGGTACACAATGGCCGGATGGAGTCGATTTCATAATTGCTCTCGAAACCCTGCAATACCGCAGCACATCGCTCGAGACCCATGCCGGTGTCGATGTTCTTCTTCGGTAGTGGCCGCAGATTGTTCGGCGGGGCTCCGACGCGGTTGAACTGGGTGAAAACGAGATTCCAGATCTCGACCTTCTTCCCTCCCGTCGGCGGCGAGTAATAAATCTCGCTACACGGACCGCAGACACCGTCCGGCCCATTCGTGGGCGAACCCGCGGGCCAGAAGTTTTCGTACTCGTCTTCGCGAGTAATCTGCTTGGGCGACAAACCGATCTCTGTACGCCAGATCGCTTCGGCTTCGTCATCGTCCAGATAGACGGTGACCGTCAGCCGACTCGGGTCGAGTCCCAGCCATTGCTTCGTTGTGAGAAACTCCCACGCCCAATGGATTGCTTCCTTCTTGAAGTAATCACCAAAGGAAAAATTGCCGAGCATCTCGAAGAACGTGTGGTGGTAGGCGGTCACTCCCACGTTGTCGATATCGCCCGTGCGGAGACACTTCTGGCAGGTGGTTGCCTTGGTGAAGTCCAGCGGGCCGATGCCGAGAAACTGGTTCTTGAATTGGTTCATACCGGCGGGCGTGAACAGAACCGTGGGATCGTCCTTGGGGACGAGCACATCGGAGGGACGCCGGACACAGCCTTTGGATTGGAAGAACGAGAGATATCGTTCGCGTAGTTCGTCGGTTTTCATGAGCAGTCCCCGCCCTCCGCTGCGGGATGTTCCATTTCAATCAATGACTTGGCGGGATGATGGTGGAAGTCTGCCGAGCCGTAAAGAGGAAACAATCGAGGTCGTGTCTCCATACACGTCCCTTCGTGCCGGTCATTCCTGAACGACCGTTGCGCGTGTCTGGCCTTCGGGAACAAGCAACCGCATGGTCACATTCCCTGTGGCTTGTTTGACGGCAGCGGCAAACTCGGCCGGGGTACGGACCGGGGTTCGATTGACCTGCACAATGAAATCCCCTGGTTGCAGGCCGGCTTGATCGGCCGGGCTCTCTTCGCGCACTTCCGTGACCAACACCGCGGCGGGGATTGCCAGTTGACTGGTGACAAATCGTTGTCGAGCGGTGGGGTAATCGACTCCCATGCCGCGCCACAGCGGTTGCCGTCGTTGCGACGCCACAATCCCTTCATCGTCGCGAACGGGCCATTTTCCGAGTTTTGCTGTGAGAGTCAACTCCGCTCCGTTGATCGGCCGGTAGATCGTCAACTTGACCTGCGATTCCGGCGGATGAAGCGTCACCTGCCGCATCAGGTCGAGTTCGTTGAGTGTCGGCTGACCATTGACCGCGAGGACCAAATCTCCCTGTCGAATGCCCGCGGCTTGAGCCGGGGAACCGATCTGCACGGCTTTCGCTTCGGCGGCCGAGGGTTGCCGCGTCAGCGACGAATTCGCGGGAATCAGGACGCGATTCGGTTCGATTCCCAGAAAACCGTACTCGACTTCCTGACCGTTCAGCAGCGATTCGATAATCCACCGCGTGGTCGCATCGATCGGGATCGCAAATCCGCCGGAGCGATCAAAGCCTTCAATCGCCGCGATGGACGAGCACATGCCGACAAGTTCGCCGCGCAGATTGAGAACCGGTGCCCCGCTCGCGCCGATGGGCAAACGGTAATCAACTTGGATCAAACTACCGAGTTCGTGCAGTGTCTTCAGGCCACCGGCGTCGGGCTTCAATAACGCCGGTCGACGCGCAATATTCGACACAATCCCCCACGAAACACTGGGTGAACCGTCGCGGGCAATCCAGTACGGATTGGATAACGTCAGCACGAATTGGCCCTTGCGGACGGCTGTCGTCGTGGGCCACGGGATCGGCCGCATTTCCTCGGCCCGTAATCCCAGGTCACGCGTTTCGAGTTTCAGCACCGCCAGATCGCTGCGCGGGTCGGCGGCATAAATGGTTGCCGGGCAGTAATGCCGTGACGAGAAACGGACCTGCAGATGCGAACTGTCAGCCGCGGGTTTCGACCCCGTGGTCACTCCCCCGCGTACCGAGTGATACGTCGTGAGGACGAAGCGCTCCTCCTGTCCCGGGGCGACCAGCAGAATCCCTGCGGAAAACTGGTTGGGAAGAATGTCATGAATCTGCTGATTCGACAGTCGTTCCTGATTGCGTTGCGGAAGGCCTTCCTCGGTCAGATCGGCGGGATTGGTCCGCCAGCGGGCGATGCTGACGACCGACGGCTCCGCCTGTTCGATCGTTTGCGTCAGGGTTTGCTCGAGCGCCGCCGCGGCCGTCAAACCATCGGATTGAGCGTCGATTGATTGCCACGCCCCGCACAGCACTGCCATCACCGTGAACCGAAAAACAGGCTGATATCGCAGTGGCATTGCGGTCTCGCTCCCACGAGGAGATCACGACAGTGATTTCCCCAAATTGGTTCTGCCTGACAGAATATCAAAATGAAAGCGGTACCGTCGTGGGAGATCGGAATTTCTGATTGTCTTAACCCCCGTTAATGACGGGGGACATCGGCATACAAATACCCCCGGTCATTGACCGGGGGCTAAAACGACGGATTACTCTTCCGTGGCGGCACTGGTGACAACCGCGTTCGGGCCGTCGGCCCCCTTCGCCCCTTGCGCGAGGTAAATCGCCAGGATTTTCTCGCGGATTTCCTGCGTGAGTGCGGGATTCTCCTGCAAGGTGATGCGAGCCTTGTCGCGGCCTTGTCCCAGCCGTTGGTCGCCGTAGGTGAACCAACTGCCGCTACGATCGACCACGCGGTAGATGACGGCCAGATCGAGCACGTCCCCTTCGTAGCTGATGCCGCATTCGCCGAGCATGTCGAATTCCGCCTGACGGAACGGCGGCGCGACCTTGTTCTTAACGATCTTCACTTTCATGCGAATGCCGGTGGTGACTTCGCCTTCTTTCAGCGTGCTCAGCCGGCGGACATCCACGCGGCAGGAACTGTAGAACTTCAGCGCGCGGCCGCCGGGGGTCGTTTCCGGGCTGCCGAACATCACACCGATTTTTTCGCGGATCTGGTTGATGAAAATGACGGTCGTCTTCGATTTGGAGATCGCCCCGGTGAGCTTGCGCATCGCCTGACTCATCATGCGGGCCTGCAAACCGACGTGAGTGTCGCCGATCTCGCCATCGAGTTCCGCCTTCGGCACCAGTGCGGCGACCGAATCGACGACGATGATGTCGACCGCGTTCGATTTGATCAGCATTTCGGCGATCTGCAGGGCTTCTTCACCGTAGGACGGCTGGCTGACGAGCAGATCTTCGAGATTCACGCCGAGTCGTTTCGCCCAGGCCGGATCGAGGGCGTGTTCGGCATCGATGAAGGCCGCGATGCCCCCCATCTTCTGGGCTTGCGCGATGGAGGTGAGAGCGAGCGTCGTTTTGCCGCTCGATTCCGGGCCGAACATTTCGATGATGCGGCCGCGCGGGAAGCCGTAACCGCCGAGTGCCAGGTCGAGCGACAGTGCCCCGGAGGGGATGCCGTCGATCTTGGTACCCGTTTCGTTGAGCTTCATGATCGAGCCTTTGCCGAAGGACTTTTCGATTTGTCCCAGGGCATTGCTCAGGTCACGTTGTTGTTCGTTGGAAAGCCCACCGGTCTCAGTTTTCTTGGCGGGGGCGGCTTTCTTTGGCGACATGCGGAAGCATCCTTTCTTGCAGCGGCATCAATGGGTTTGGCCGCGATGTTAGCAAGGGCAGACAGTAGCGTGGACGTGAACGCAAGAATACTACGTTTTGCGTCCCCGTTTGACAAGTGTTGATTGGGCAAATCCTACGTGTGTTGATCCCGCTCAATCAGCATTTTGAGATACGATCGCCGTTCGGATTGCGTCAGGCCCAAAGACGCGGCCAGTGCCAGAATCGTATCGGCGGCAGCGGTGCGGCCGGCGTCATCGGTGACGATCTCGAACTCCACGAAGACTCCGAGCGGCGGTACTTCATCCCACGCGCAGGTAATTGCCGTTTTCTGCCAACTCAGCGCGGCCGACCGGCGCCACTTTTCGACGCGACGAACGGGACGGAATCCCAACAGGACCAGCGTTTCGTGACATGATCGGACGGCGTCGGGGCCGGTGGCCAGCGGGGTTTCGATTTCGCGGCGGGTCTTGGTGAGCCGATCCAGCACCGGGCCTTTGTAGGTCAGGATGTGCTCATCGTCGACGGAACGCAGTCGCAGGGCTTCATCGGTCGTGACAAAATCGCGGGCCGGATGGGCGAAGTATTGATCGCACTGAAAAACCGGCGGGCTCCACTTCGTGCCGAGCTGTTCCAGCTGCGCACGGAGCCCGTCCGCATCGACAACGGCGAATTTCAGTTCGACTTCAAACACGACGGGACCGCTCCGAAAGAGCGCGGAGTCGGTCCCAGGTGTAAAGCCCTGATCCGTGGCCGTCGCTCCACGTCACTTTCAGGGCGTAGTGCCCGGAGTAACCGAGTTCGATCGGGGCGACATCTTTCGGTACGGTCTCGGGGCGGAGCAGGGCGGCCCCGGTGATTTCATCGATACACACCGCACAGGGGCACGCACAGCGGAGATCGAAAAACGATAACTCCACCGGCGGGTCATCGGGCCAGGTGATTTCTAACATGCCGCGATCTCGGTGCGCACGCAAACCGACGGGGGGGAGACTCATCGACGATTTCCATCGGTTGGGAGTTTCATTGAGCCCCCCGTTGTCCGCAACGGGGGGCATATTCGCGATCATCGCAGAAAGAACCCCCGGTTGAAGACAACCGGGGGCTCAATGGTCAATCCTTCCACGGGTGGCGGATTTCTTCCCAGTATTTTTTGAAATTGCCGGAGAACTTCGGGCTGTTTTCGTAGTCGTGACAGTTCTGGCAGACTTTTTTCTCGGCGGTCGCGGAATTGAGTTTCGCCGCCGCTCGGGCCGCATTCAGCACATCTTTTTCCACCGACTTGAGATCCGCTTTGAACGCTCGTTCGAGGTCCGTGTGCTTCTGCCCCGGACCATGGCAGTTCTCGCACTGTTGCCCAACGAGATGGGCGGTCGTGGCCTGATCGAGATACCCCGATTCGAACCGCAACACGTTCTGCGGATCCCAGCCGGTGACGTGGCAGGCGAGGCAATCGGGATCGTAAATCCGTGAGACCCATGTGGATTCCTGTCCCTTGCGGCCTTTCGAGAGCGTTTCAAACGCATGGGCGTGTTTGCTCTTGGACCACTTGGCATAGGCCTGCTTGTGACATTCGCCGCAGACTTTGGCACCGACGAATTTGTCCCCCGACGGATGAGGCACCAGCAGTTCGTCCGACCGCGCGAGGTCGAGATCCTGCAATTGTTGCTGATAGCTTTTCATCAGCGCGTCCATCCGCGGATCGTTCTTGAAGCGGACATTGTCGAGCTGGATCAACTCCCATTTCAGCGGCGGCTTGGCTCCCGGATAGAACCCGAGGACACCGATGTGCTTTCCTTTGTGGCCGGCTTCCAGCACCCAGGTGTTGCCGACGAGGACCGGCTTTTCGCTGGGGTCTTCCGGCCCGCCGGTGGTGAGCACGACCTGAAATTGCGGGAATTTTTCGGCGAGGGCTTTTGCTTCCTCAACGGTGCCGTGGGAAAGCAGCACCATCAGATCGGGCTTTTCCTCCTGCAATTTGGGGAGGACTTCCGGCAGGGCTTCCGCCGCGTCACGGACTTTGATGTTGGTCTGCACGCCGTCCGGGGCGACTTCCTCGGCGCCCTGTTTCCCGAGCACGGAAGTCACGGCGATCTTCTTTCCGCCAAGTTCAAACACGCGGTAATGCCGGGGTACACCCAAGTCCACGGTGTCGAAGAGAATCACGTTAGCCGAGACGAGCAAGCCGCCGAGCGGAATGCCGTCCCCTTCGCTGAATTGACTGAGCAGATAGTCCGGCGGCAGATGCAACTCCGCAGTGCCTGCCCCCACGGCCTTGTAGCCGATTTCCTTGAGACCGCTGAGAATCGCCTCGAACTTCACCTGGTCCTGACGGCGCGATCGTTTCAGCGTCCCGCCGACATCCAGGCCCGCAATCGGCCAGCCTTTTTCCCGCAGCATCGCTTCGAGGCTCGCCCGACGGGCCAATCCGCCCGATTGCGTCAGGCTGCAACCACAGGGTTCGAGGTAACCGAACTGTTCGCCGGACAAGAAGAGCGCTGCCGTCGGTTTTTCCCAGCCTTCCAGAAACGGCTTCGGCGGTGCAAGGCCTGCCATCACCGGTGCCGGGGGAGGCGGAGCAGGGGATTTAGAACAACCACCACACCCGCTTAACAACAGCACGATGAACGCGGCAAAGTGAACGCGTTCTCGAATCACAACCCCCTCCATGGCGGTTTCTTCCTTATGAGCGTCGCGCGGTTGGGCCGGTCAGGAACATCAGATGGCGAGCATCCGCACTCTCATTACCACGGATGCCGCTTCCGGATGGTTGAACTTCAACTCAAACTTCAGCGACGGGCTGCTGATGAGGTCCAATTGCGGTCCCGGCAGCACTTTCACCTTGAGTTGATACCGCCGCGTTTTGCCGGTGAGTTTCTCGTCCTTCTTCAACTCGAAGTGAACCCGATCCGATTCGGGGCTGACACCCAGCAATTGCAGCTCTTCATCAAAATCGCGGACGAACAACGAAAGAGTTACTTCCTTGCCGTCGTCGGCTTTGAATTCGCCCATCGTCACCAGGTTGGATTCTTTGTGGTACGCCGGGCCGAGGAATTCGATTGGGCCAGTCAGATGACCCTGCAGGTTGATCACGAGTTCCTTGTGTTCATCGATATCGTCAGTAATGAGCGTGATTTTCTCGGCGTACGGCCCGATGGGAGCCCCGGGGGTAATCGTCGCCGTGACATCGTAACCAGACTTGGCTTCCTTGTCGGTCAGAGCTTCGGCGGACATCGGTTCGTATGTGACGGCGATTTTATCGTTCGAAGCCTTCGATGAAATGATGGCGAACTTTTCGATCGTCGTTGAAAAAATGGTCCCTTTCACGGTTGTGGGTTGGGTGCGCGATAAATCACCAACCTCCCACGTTTGACCCGGAGCGACGGTGTAACGTTGATCGACCTTGCCACTGACCACGAACTCAATGATGCGGTTTTCCGGGTCATTCGTACGGATTTTTGCCGAGTGACGGAAGGTTTGTACGGGAGCTTTAATCTTCCATTTGAGCGTCACTTCACGCGATTCGCCGGGGGGGATGGAGTCGCCGTCGCCGAGTTCTCCGAGCGTACATTGACAGGAAGCGTCTTCCTTCCTGGCGATCATTCTCAGATCGGCCTGGCCTTCATTTTTGACGACAAATTTATGCGAACTTTCCTGCCCCAGCGTCATGGTGCCGAAGTCGTGCTCCGTCGATTCGGCGACGGCTTTGGGGTGCGGGCCGGTCTTGGAAACCTCGGGGCCGGGATCGGCTACGACAGTCGGGGTCGTTTGAGGAATCAGAACTTCCGCTTTAGCGTTGTAGCGACCGATCCAAACGGTCAATCCCAGTGCCAGAGCACCGAGGAGCACCGTCACGATGATTCCGCTGGTTTTCATGCCTGCCCACCATCCCTAAAAACAGCCGATATGGCCGAATCAATCACACGAATGCTGAATTCTAGAGGATACGCGACCGTCCGCAATGAACCCAGCCCACAGCCAGATGTTGGTGTTCAGTTTGGTGGACTTACGGCGGTGCGCCGTTCGAGACGTGCTCGAATCTCCGCAGCCAGTATACGTTCGAGATGGCCAAAGCGTTGGTTCACGTCGTCCTGAGCCAAGGCATTCCGGGCGGCTTTTTCGGCGAGGGAAACGGTTCCCGCCACAATCGCTGCATCCGACAAATCCGCCTGCCACTGGGAATTCGTGGGATACAGGTCGACGGCGTGGTTGAGAGAATCGACCGCCAATTTGGCGACGAGCGGCGATTTGACGCGTTCCGCCCACGTCAGGAGTAACGTACCGCGCCGGTACCACCAGTGCCCGTTTTGCGGATCGCGCTGGCTGGCTTCCGCAATCGCATTGACTGCCGCTTGCAGGTTCTGCGGCAATTCGGAAGTGTTGCCAGTCACACGAATCGGATCGCCTTGCCACTGTCGGAACTCAAATTCCGCCAAACGTGCGCACGGAATGGGATCCCAACGATCCGCCTGCATGGCTCGGGTGTAAGTTTTCCGAATGACCTCGTCCGGTGCGCCTTTCGTCATCAATTGATCCGCAGATTCCACCATCTCACGCAGATCGGGTCGCCACAGCAGCAGCACACAGACGGTTGCGACGACGAAGAACCCGCGTTGAATCCAGACCGTGGTAATTTTTAGAGGAGCGGGCTGGTCTTCGACAACCGCCGCCGAAAACGTACCGGCGAGACAGAGCAACAGGAATTGCATCACCGCGGTATAGCCGATGCCACCCGCTCCGAGCAGATGCACGAAAAGTACGAGCGCCGCTGATCCACAGGCGAACCGTGATGGCACCGGCAGCGAAACGCGACCGCTGTTGATGAGCATCGCCGCGACGATGAGAACCAAACCGACGATGAGTAACCGGTCATCCCAGTATCCCGTCCCGAAAAACTGCACGAGAAATGCTCCCCACGGGGCCGCCGCGCCGCAGAGGAGCAATCGCGGTTCCGCCGGACGACGGCATTCCGTCGCGCGGGAATCAGGCCGCGATGTCTTCCACACGGTGACCAGTAATGTGGCCGCCAGCCAGAGCGCTCCGGCTGCCGCAAGTAGGCCCCCCTGGAACCAGACATCGAGCAGAAGATTGTGGGGATCGGCGATTTCCTCACTCGCCGCGGGGGCTTTTACTCGCAGATAAGCATTGCGAAATTGTCCGAGGCCGCCGCCGCCGAGAATCGGATGTTCGGCAATCAGTTCGGCGGTGCCGGTCCAGTAGTAGACCCGGTAGGAAAGAGATTTCGCCGCCTCGGTGAGCATCTCGCGATCCCAACTCCCCAACCGCGACAACAGCCCGATTAAAACCGTTGCCGCAATCAGTCCTCCCACAACGATGGTGACTATCCGTCGGGAGCAGAGCATTTTGAACCGCGTGCCGAGCACTCGAAAGCCGACGACCGTTCCTCCGATAAGTAATGCGGCCAGGAGTGCGGTCCGGCTTTTGGTCAGCAGCAGACACAGCCCAATAGCGATCACGCCCAGAATGGTGAGCCCGCTCCAATCTTGTGGCTTGGAAGCCTCTTCGTGTGCCACTGGCTCTGCCAGTGTCTTCTCTTTCGATCTGGCAACGTTCTCCCGATCTGCAAAGACACTGGCAGAGCCAGTGGCACACAAGCGGTCGGCTAGCAGCATCATCAGTCCGGCGGCGAGGAAGCCACCGAGGGTGTTGGCGAGAGCGAAGAAGGCAAACGGTTCGCGACTGTCGCGAAGGCGCTTCTCGAAGAGCGTGAAATCGGGCTCGTTCAGCGGTACTCCTTCATGCGACAATTCCTGTCGGGCAACATCACTACCGGCACGCACCGCGTCAAATTTGGGACCGAGACGCTGTGCCATCGACGGCAGTTCGATCCAATGTTGCCAACAGCCCGACACGGCGACGGCAATGATCGCCAGCAAGGTCGATTGCCAGATCGCCGCGCGAATTCCCGGCACCCGCACCAGATCGCGCAGAATCGACCAGACCGCGGCGATTCCCAGCCATTCGACGATGAGAATGGCGGCGGTGTGACGATTGCCGCCATTCATCAAGACGAGCATTCCGCCCAGGAGATGCCCGCCGACGAGCAACGCCACCGCGGCATCCGCACGGGTCCAGCGCCGGGAAACCGCATCGTTCACCCAACGGAAACTCGTCGCGATCACCGCCGCGAGGCACCACAATGCGGCCAGCCATGATGTCGCACCGTCTGCAGAATCTTCCGCGGGAATGAACCAGCGCAGATTCAAGGCGACGACGCAGATCATCGCGACGACGGCGGCAGTCATCGACGATGTCGGAGCGCGGCTCATGGCTTGTCGATCTCAAACATCATGACGACTGTTCGCAATCTCCGACTCAGTCCGGAGCGCGAGCGACGGAAGGCTTTGTGTGTTACCGCATGATTCATTGATCGGCATGTTTTGCCTGCCATGACGCCCGTCGCTTGCGCTCCGGGCTGGGACGGATCCATCATTCCTTCGGCGACCGCGGGGCAGACTCAAGGACCGCGATAATCAACAGCACACAGGCGACCATCGCCAGCGGCGCGATCGATGTGGACCACGTCGGTACCGAATACAACGCGATGCCGCCGAGGCTGGTCGTCAATGTCGCGAGATGCACAGTGAGCACGGCGTGCACGGGGCGGAGACCCATCGCCACCAACCGATGCGAGAAGTGACGCTTGTCCGGCTGGAACGGGCTGCGGCCTTCCCGCAATCGGAGAATCACGACAGAGCAGATGTCGTACAGGGGAATTGCCAGCACGCAGAACGGGGCCATCATCACATGATGGTCAGCCGACTCTTTTGTATAGAACGTTCCCAGCACCGTCATGCTGGCGATGCTGAAGCCGATAAAATAGCTTCCGGCGTCGCCCATGAAGATGCGGGCCGGTGACCAGTTATGGCAGAGAAATCCGAGTAACGATCCCGCAAGGATCAGAAAGAATCCGGCGACCAGCCAGCGCGGTTCGCTGCCACCGGTGAGCATCATCACGGCGAAGACACCGCTGACAATTAAGGCAATGCCGCTCGATAATCCATCCATGTTGTCCAGAAAGTTAAACGAATTCACGAGAACCACGAACCATAGAACGGATAACACGGCCCCAATCCAAGGGTTCTGCAGAAAGACAGACGCCCGGACGCCGGAAAGCACGACAGTCATCGCCATGAAAAACTGCAACGCCATTCGGGGCTTCCAACCGATCGGCCGAAAATCGTCCAGCAGTCCGATGATCGCCAGCACCGTCGCGCAACCGATAACGATCCACAACTGCGGGGCACGGAACGCGACGGCATCGAGAATATTGAGCACTTCCGCCGGTAGCCACGCGGGCGGATTCCTGCCAAAGATCGCATAAGCCAATTGCGCGGCTACTAGCGGGATGACGACGCCGCACCAGATTCCGATGCCACCGCCGAGCGGAGTCGGAGTGACGTGAAACTTCCGCGCTGCGGGTTTATCGATCAGCCCCCAACGGGGTGCGAGTCCACGCACCGCCCATGTGGCCAAAAACGAAACCCAAAATGCCGGCAGCAGACAACCGAGGACGAACAAGCCCATTGCCGCGTAAATTCCTCAGAACATCTGAAACCGGAAGGCTGCGTGGGTTACGAGAATCACGGCGACAATACCACGAATGCGTCGCCGAAAGAGCGTGACTACCGGATGTTGTACGACAGAATCGGCAGGTTCGTTGTCCGGTTCGCGGAAAACTCGGCGCGAAACGGGCGGAGGTGCGAGTCGTCACCGGTCTGAACCGACAAAACCACATGTGCACCCTCGAAGTCAGCCAGCGATTCGCAAGGCTAGAGCCTTTCCGGGGTGAGATCAGTGTCTCTACTGGCACTTTCGGCGCGTAAAATGAGACAAGAATGTCAAATTGACAACGGAATTTTGTGAACCGAATGGCGGTGTGTTGCGTCATAACTCGAGGATGGAAGAGAAGCTGCGAGAAGAGCGGGCCGGCGGGATGGAATTCGGCGCAGAACTTGCTTATCTCCCCGCTGTGCCGGTTGCCTGGACTGTGGAATGCTCACCCAAGAGGAAGGTTAGGCTGCCATGACTCCGAATGACGCTCCGAGAATTGTGCGTCGGTTGGCCGCGGCCGAAGGGTTTCTGGAACTCGGTTTGCCGCAGTATGCGTTGTCGGAACTCGCTCGCGTGGATGATGCCGGGCCATTTGAGGGAATCGCTAAACTCCTCATCGGCGAAGCACTGAAAGCCGAGAACCGTTTCGACGAAGCGATCCCGGCTCTGAATCGAGCCGCGGAATTGTTCCCTCAACCATTCAATCAACGGGCCTGGTGGGGGCTGAGCCAATGCTACCGTGAGCAAGGGATGAACGACCTTGCCGAGCAGGCCGCGGCGAATGCCACCCCGCCGGACCTGCCCCCGGGGACGAAGCTGCAGGTCGTATTTATTCCGATCTTCCAGATCGAGGATAAACCCACCTCGCGCAGCAAACGACCACCGAAAAAGGGTTGATAGTTCCCCCGCTTGCGCTTAGGGCGATCACAGATTGATACTATGTCGACCGCAAAGCGCAAGCGAACAAGATGAATTCTCCGATTGATCACGCGCAGATCAGCAACGTCGTCCGTTCGGGCAGATGTTGCGCGACGCCTTGAATGATGTCGCCTTTCATCGTCCGCCAGAGTGAACCGCGCTGCGTGGCTCCCAGGATCACCCGTTCGACACCGAATGTCGCCGCGAAGTCAAGAATCGCGTCGGGAATATCGGATGTCACGGTATACAGCAACCGCACCGGCACACCTTCCGCTTGGGCCATTTCTTTCACATTCGCAAACGCCTTCTGCGCTTCCGGGTCGGACTCGGACCCGAACTGGGTTGTCGATCCCAATACAGGCACGGCCACGTTGCGGACGAATAGAATCAGCAGTTCGGCCTTGTGTTCCTTGGCATTTTCCAGTGCGAATTTCAGCAGCTTGGGATTGCCGCGAGTCGCCGTGAGAAACCGCGATTGCGGGACGTAACTCCCCTCCACCACCTCCGCGGGTGTGGGAGTCGTCGGTTCCGTAACCACGGCCCAGAACTGCTCGGCACCCTTCCAGACTCGTCCCACCACTTTACGCTGTTGAGTAATCCAGCGGGTTCCTAGGCCCACCAGCACAATCGTTCCCGCGAACATGAGCGCGTGTGGCTTTTCCCAGGCAATGGTGATCCAGATCCCCAACATCAAAACAGCAAGAACGGACATAATGGTCCGCTCCCACTTTTTAATCGGCAAGTCAAAACTGACAGCGCACGTTCCCAGATTAACGGTGACCGCGCCGACCACGCCGATCGCGTACAAATCGGCCAGATGACCGACATCGGGGGTAATCAACACGGTTACGAGTGGGACGACGGTTCCAACGAGCAGTGCCCAGGCGGGCATCCCATAGGAGTTCAACTTCGAGACGAACGCCGGCAACTCCCGGTCGTTGGCCATCATGTACTGAATGCTCACGAGATCCGTCACGGCCGTGTTAACCGCGGACAGTAACAGCATCGCAAAGACGATGGCGGCGATCGCTCCGAATGTCGGTCCGACGTAGTGAACCGCAAGCACCCGCAGCATGTCATCGCGGTGAGCGGAATAGGCGTTGTCGGGATTGCCGTCACCGAGCACTTCCAGCGGCACCGCGGACATCGCCGCCGTCAGCACTAGATTCAGGACGACGATTTCGATCAAGACCGGCCAGATGGACCGCCGCGCCGTTTTTGCGACCGGTTCCACCATGATCCCGGTCATGTTGGCGACCGCTTCCACGCCCGAGATGGCGAGGATGATCGCCGTGAATTGCGACCACCAGTTTCCCACATGACCCGCGGGAGCTGCAATTTCCGCGTGGGGTATGGAGGGCATTGCGGCCGCACCGACGACGGCGCTGAAGATGATCGTCAGGATGGCGGCGATCATCGCCAGAAAGCCGGACTTGGTCGGTCCAAAGATGTTTACGATCCCGATCAGTGCGATACTGGCCGCCGCCCAAAGTTCCGGTCGCGGCAGATCCAGATAATGGAAGGCATCCAGCGCCGAGAGTGAGGCCGTCACAACGTAATCGGCACACAGTAAAAGCGCGCCGACGACCGCTAGTAACTGCGAGCGATGCTTCGCCGACGAATAAACGCCGCCGCCGTCGGGGTAGAGTCGACAGACGACCGAGTATGCCCAACCGACTCCGAGGAGCAGGAGGGACATTGCGAACATAAACCACATCGACGCATGGCGCGTATGGTAGAAGCAGATGCCAAGCACATACAGACGGCTGGTGCCCCAGTCGCCGAAGAGCATGGGCCCGGCGTGATACCAATGGAGTTGCCGTGGACGATGTCCCGTCGAGAGCATGGAGCGAGAACTTTCAGAGCCGCAACATTTGCGCGCCGGACGAGGTGGGTCTCCGCCTGGAAACCGCCACAATCGGAGCGATGGTCTTCAACCCTCTTGGTCGATCATCGCCTCCGCCTCGAACGCTTACGGGGTTAGCTGACGGGCTCGGGGTCGAGTGGGCTCCCCTACGAAATTGCTTCCGATTCGCCCCAAGTTGAAGTGGTTCCCCCGTTCTGCGGTCTTCCCGCAGACTCAGCGACCGTCTTAATGACGGCAAATGACAATTGCGTCTCTGGGGTGCGATTATAACAAAGTCGTCAAGGAGACCAAGCGCTCCACCACACGAAAAACCAGCGCACGCATGTTACATGGAGTGTAGGGCGATCCGGTTTCCTTCACTGTCGATTACAACCGCCTTAAACCCATGTGGCCCAATCGGATGAGCCGGAATCACTACCCTGCCGCCATGCTGGATGGCCGCTTGCACCGCGGCATCGAGTCGTTCTGCGCAGTTAAAATAGAGCAGCGGGCCATGCTCCGAAGGCTGCACCTTCGGGTCGACAATCAGGCATCCGCCGACATCCTGCCCTTCATGCGGCAGCACGCCGATCTCCGTCCCAGGGAAGCTATCCTTGGAAACCTTCTGCCCGAGAATCGCGGAGTAAAAAGCAATCGCTCGATCGAGATCAACGCACGGGATATCCACCCAGACAACTTGATTGGCCATGAGATGAAACCTCAATGGGGAACATTCCAGGGATGGTAATCCCTGGGCTTCATGGGGCAGATTACTCGGCTGCCGGGCCGCGCGCGGGTTGAATCCACGCGGATTCGAGATCTTCCATTTCGGAAGGATTTGGGTGCTCCCGGGACGACAACACACGGGCGCGGACGTAGAGTTCGTCGCCTTTGAAGGTGTAGCTGGGGGTGAGACTGTCTGAGGTCGCAAGTACGGCACCGACATCGACGGAGTACCGTTTCGTCACAGGCAGGTCTTTCCCCTCGGCGTCCTGCATCGGGGTGGCTGTGCGGTCGAAGTCTTTGCGCGTGCCGATGAATTCCGTGCGATACGTCACTCCCGGTTCTCCACGAATGGCGAGGGCCATGCTGGTTTTGTCGACGGTGACTTCATCCAGAAAGACGCCGGATGATGAGTAGAACCGACCGGCTTCCAATGCGGCGATCAGCGCATCGTTCGATAACCGATCGGCGAGGACCATCACCCAGCCGCGACCGGGTTCGCTCGCGCGACTGGGGATTTTGTGATAACTGTGGCCGTCATCGGTCGCCAGTCCGTACATCATCGGTAACTCTAACTCGGTCAGACGCAGCGTATTAATGATGTCCCAGATCCGTTCGGTAGAGGCGTGCGTTGCGTCGCCGGTGTTATGTACGCCGGGATGGCCGTTGTAGACTTCAAAAAAGTTTTCGCCGCGGACCTGGGCGAGGTCTTCTGCCGTCACGCCCCAGCCGAAGTTGGGGTGATTCAGGTGAATGATCATCGCCTGTCGGGTTCGTTCGCGCTGCGCGATGAGGGCATCGACATCGTGCTGAATCGTCTCGGCAACGGAACCACCGCCGAGCGGCGGGATTGCATCCTGCAGGTTCGTAGCACAGAGATGCACGGGTAACTTGCCGAATTTGTCGGAGACTTCTTCGCCCTGAATGAGCAGGAATTGCTCGGGAATGCCGACGAGATCGACCACTTCGGGGAAGGTCTTCAGCCGGACTTCCGTCTTACCGTCTTTCTCGCGCGAGAAGACCTGATCCGGCCAGTTCTTCTGCAACTGATCGAAAGCTTTGCGGCCGGACTTGGCTTTGTCGATGTCCACCCACCGTTCACTGCGGGCCAGGGTGTTGTGATCGGTGAAGACGAGGAAATCGTACTTCTTGTCGCGGTACCACAGGGCGATGTTTTCGAGGAAGTTATCGCCATCGCTCCACAGCGAGTGCGTGTGCATGTTCCCGCGATACCATTTCCGGGCTCCGTCGGCTTTAAGCGTTTCCGCCGAGGTGGACCGCGGCGCACTAGCGGGCAGAAACGCGAGGAGCCCGAGCAGAACGAGTCCGGTACCAAGTGTTGGCAGCAAGCGTCGCATGGATGTAGCAACCCAAGTGGGGTAGGGAAACGTCACAGCGACTTCGACCGGCGCGGTGATCCGGGTAGACTAGCCTTCGCAGATATTCTCATGCCCACACCCGAAAGGAAAGTCGGATGCATTGTGTGAAATCGATGAATCTCGTTTGCGGTTTGTTGTGGATCGGAATAGTGATCCTCACCACAGGCCCGGTTGCGGCCCAGGAATCGCCCGCGGACGAGTTTCTGAAGTTCATTCGCGCAGAAGGCCTGCGACTCCGAGCGGCGGATCAACCACCAAAAACCAGGGACGAATGGCAACAACGCAAGACGCTGGTTCGCGAGAAACTCGCCGAGTCGATGGGGTTGCCGACCGGAGAAAAATGTGCGCTGGAATCGCGGCTGTTGGGAACAATCCAACGTGACGGCTATCGCGTGGAGAAAACCATCTTTCAGACCATGCCCGGGATTTGGATGCCCGCGCTGGCATATGTTCCCGCGCAACCAGGGCCGCGACCGGCGATTCTGCATGTCCACGGGCATTGGAAAGGGGCCAAGCAAGACCCGGTGGTGCAGTCCCGCTGCATCGGGTCGGCGAAGCTCGGTTTTTTTGTCCTCGCCGTCGATGCTTTCGGGGCAGGAGAGCGCGCGACCGGCAAAGCCCTCGGCGAGTATCACGGTGAAATGTCCGGGGCGACACTGTTCCCCTCCGGCATGACGTTGTCCGGCGTGCAACTCTATGAAAATATGCGGGCCGTCGATTACCTGCAGTCACGTCCCGAAGTCGATCCCGGCAAGATTGGCGTCACTGGCGCGAGCGGCGGCGGTAACCAGACGATGTACGCCGGAGCTTACGATGAACGCTTTTCCGCTGCGGTGCCCGTCTGTTCGGTGGGAACGTATCAGTCGTATCTCGGTGCCGCGTGCTGCATGTGTGAAGTCGTGCCCGGCGCGATGCGGTTCGCCGAGGAACGGGACATCCTTGGACTGGTCGCTCCCCGCGGTTTGATGGTGGTTAACGTCACCAAAGATGCGAACCAGTTCTCGATTCGCGAAGCGCGCAAATCACTCGTTGGCACGCAGGCGGTGTACGACGCGCTCGGCAAGCCGGATCAGTTGTATCACTCAACGTTCCGCTGGCATCACGATTATCACCAGCCGATCCGTGAAGCCATGTACGGTTTCATGACGCAGCAATTGAAAGGGGAAGGGGACGGTTCACCGATCGCAGAACTTCCGTTTCAGACCGAGGAGCCGGAAATGCTGCGGTGTTTCCCAGGCGAAACGCGTCCGGACGATTGGATCACGCTCCCACAATTTGCAGCGGCACACAGCCGTGCTGTGCTTGCCAAATGGATCGCTCCCACCACGGCGGCCGAGTGGGACACCCACGCATCGCAACTGGCAACCAACCTGCGGGAGAAAGTCTTCGGTGGCTTCCCTGAACGATCCGATCTCTCCGCCGCGGCGCAGCAAGCGAAACAGCCGGGACCATGGACTGTTCGATTTTCGCCCGAGCCGAACATTACCCTCACCATGCATCAGCAACCTGCGGAGTCACCATCGACGAAGACGGCGTTGTTGCTGAATCTCGAAGGATCGGCTGTCGCCCAGAAGAGTCCCGTTGCCGACGTGCTACGGAAGGGCGGTTGGAATTTGATTACCGTCGATCTGCGGGCTACAGGAATCTACAGTGTGAAGGGGGACCAGATCGGCCGCGCGCCGGATCACAATTCGGCGGAGTGGGCGATGTGGACCGGCCGACCGCTGCTGGGGCAATGGACGTACGATGTCGTGCGCGTGCTGGATGTGCTGGGCGATCAGAAGCCGGTCGTGATCGGGGATGGTCCCGCGGGACTGGTGGCGTTGTCAGTCTCTGCGCTTGCCGGAGAACGAACCGGAGGCGTGGTCGCGATGAATACGATGGCGAGCTATATCACCCATGTCCCTTATGATAATCAGCGACTCGGAACCCTCACGCCGGGAATTCTGCGCGATGTCGGCGATGTCGCGCATCTGGCGGCGATTGGTCGCGCACCACGGACCGTTATTGTGGGTGGCGTGAATGGAAAGGGACAATCGCTGGACTTCCTGGAGCTGACGACCACCTATGCGCCCGCCGTTCAGAAAGGACGCCTTGTGGGTGAGCCGAGTCGCATTGTCCTGCTGGAATGGAGCGATTCCGCCGGGATGCTCAAAGCGCTGGAATAATCTTTCCATCCGAGCCGCGACCGTCAGGGAGCGAGTTCTCAGAGACGACGAATGTGATCGGAACTCGCTCCCTGACGGTCGCGGCTCGGAAACGCCAAAGCCCGGCGCTTGCGACAACGCCGGGCTTCGTGCTGCATCGAAGACATCGCAACGACGATTACGCATTCGGTGGTTCAGAACCGTTGAGCCGTTGGCCGAGGTCGCCCTTTCCTGGTTCGCTTTTGCCATTGTTCGATGGCCCCGCCGCCGGGCGAGTACAATCGAGCGAATTCAGGTGCGGCTTGAGCTTCTCGGAAGGATCATCGATCGGGGTCTCTTCCGGCCGCAGTTCACAGAGTGGGTTCTTGTCGAACATGTCATGGAAACGCTTATCCCGCAGGTAATTGAACCGCTTCGCGCGGATCACCTTGCTGCCGGGCAGATGAATCCATTGTTCATCCTGCCCGATGTCCATCAATGTGTCGGGGTCTTCACCGAAGAAGTTGCCCCAGTCGTCGGCCATCAGGCGGTTGTTGAAGCCGAACGTCTGCACGACCGCCATGTTGTCGAGAATGGTGCGCCAGTCGTTGGGGTACTCGCTCTTCAGTTGATGCAGCGACTGAAAGAACAGCCAGCACTGCATGCCGAAGCCGCGGAGCAACGTCACCGCTGGTTTGAGCAGATCGAAGTGCCCGAGTTGAGCACATTCATCCAGCACGAACAGCGTCCGCGTCAACGGTTTGAACCGCCGCCGCAGCACGGTAGTCATCAGCGTGCCCAGTAGAATTCGCAGCAAGCCGGCGTGCGAACCCAGTTTTTCCACCGGGAAAATCAGGTAAATCGTCAGGGGTTTGCCGTCGATCACATCCTGCAGGTTGAACGATGATTGACTGACGGCGTCTGCCACCTGATCGCTGCCGAACGGTTTGAGATACGACGTGGTGGTTGCCAGCACGCTGGGCCGCGTATCCCGTTCCGCCTGGTTGAGGAATCCACAGATTTCGCGGTACGCCATTTCCGATTTTTCTTTCATGGCCTTCATCTTGTCGGCCAACACGGCCACGGCGTACATCGGATCATCATTCAAGAGGATGTCGCGCACGGACAGCAAGTGGCGTTCGTCTTCCTTGGCGTAGCCGCCGAAGTGCGCGATCAGGCCGCTGAGTAAACCTGTGCCGTGAAGATCCCAGAAGCGATCGCGCGACGATGTATTCCCCGTAGCGAGCATCGACGCCAGCATGCAGGCATCGGACTCGATGTCCGCCCCGGGCAGCTTGAGCAGATCGAACGGATTGAGGCCGTCGCTCTGTTCCAGCACGATGTTGAAGGGATCGATCCCGATTACGTGATGGCCCATTTCCCGTCGTCGCCGTGCCGTCACAGAATAGAGTTCTCCTTTCACATCGAGGACGATCATCGACCGGCGGCTGGTGAGCAGTGTGGGAGTGATGACATCGCGGCCTTTGCCGCAGCCGGTGGGAGCCACGGTCAACAGGTGACCGTCTCCTTCGTATGTCAGCAGCTCCAGTGGCACTTCGGCAGCTTTGTTGTAGGCCCCGAAGCCGAACGGAGTCTGGCCGGATTGCCACCAGCCGAACTCCAACAAGTTGTGCGGATTCGTATCGAGATCACCGCCGGGAGAAGACGATTTGCAGATCATCGGAAAGCGAGTCCTAAAGCGCAGGGTCAAGAACTGTCGCCGGTTGCGCGGGATTTCCGGCGGTAGTGCGCGGACCTTCGGCTCAAGCTGTAGCCAGAGGCCGCGCCCAAGGGGCATAAGCGGTTCAGTCATCCAGGCAACCGAGCTATTCGGCTGCCAACAGGCAACTCACACAGACGCAGAGCACACACGGACCTAGTGCTGCGGGCATCGCAGAGATTGCGGCCCACTTTGCTCGCAGCGCACCGACTCGTGAAACGACTCGTCAATCTCCGCCCTGAAGGGCCGCCGGATCGTGACGATACTCTGGCGACTTCGTGCCGCGCTTCGCCGAGGGGCTTGGCCCGCATCCCTCGGCGATCAACGATTCCCCCATGCTGAGCGCGGACCGCAGGTCCGTCAGGGCTGCGGAAAGTTCCGCTCACGAACAGGGGGCTCGGCGGCTTGACTTCCTGCTTGCCGCCGTATGAATCTTTGCTAACGATAATCGTTGTGATCGCAGCGAGAAAAGCGCGATTCACATTAAATTCAAAGTTTTTTTTAACGGCGTCGAATGAGTGCGACACAGTTGTCACAATTAGTGACACATCCCGAAAGGATAACTCGTGGGCCAGACGAAACGTGAGAGACGCGACGCCGAGGCCGATGCCAAGCCTGTGGCGTCTCTGTCCGAATTGCAGTGCTATTGCAATATCGTTCGCGTTATCAAGGGCGGCAGTTGCAAGAATGCGACTCAGGTTTGGCAAGCGACAAACTATTCTCGGCCCTATTGCCTGAAAATTCTGGAAACATTGCGCGGACCCAGACGTTGGAATCGCGTGCTGATTAACACCACCACGCTGAAGATCACCGATGATGGAGAGCGGGCTTACGAATATGCCTGCCGCATTCTTGCCGCGCAGGCTGCCGACCCGTTTGCCAGCCGTCGCGAAACTTTGCGGATCGGCACCACCAATCGCGTGATGACGGCCTTTCTCGGGCCAAAAGTTCGCGAATTTCTGTGGCAGCACCGCATCCGTCAAAGCCGTGCCACCGAGGCGAGCCAATTCGTCGCCGATGTCGACCTGGAATTGCGGGAGTCATCTCTCGATGCCATTCTGACTGCCCTGCGTCGCGAAGAAATCGACATCGCAATTGGCGGCGTCCCTCTCGATGGCATGCCGCCCGATCTCGATCACAGTTTCATTGATGGGCGTCTGGAAACCGTCCTCCTCGCGGGAAAGGGATACCCGGGTGACTTCACCGAACGACGGATGAAAGAAGGTCGCCGAGTCAAATGGAGTGAGCTGGCCCAGGCGAACATGTGCATCATTCGCTCCGATTTGCACGGCGTGCTCGGTCACCTGCCGCAGCCCGCGGCAGGTTACACGCGCATCGTGGTCGACAATTATGCTTCGGTCGTCTCCGTGGTCAGAAGCGGTGCCGCTGTGGGGCTGGTGCTGGATATGGGCCAGTTGAATGTGGAAGTACTGGATCGCGACACGATGAAATTCGAGTTGGAAGATACGAAGGATCGCCCCAAAGCCCGTCGGCTCGCGATTTGGACGCGTCGCGGTCATAAGCCGACTCCCACCGCGGCCACCTTTATTGACGCCGTGCTATCGACGGAAAAGAAATAACTTTTCTCAGTCCGGAGCGCGAGCGACGGCGGTCTGGGATACCGGATAGTCGAAAATTTCCGTCGCTCGCGCTCCGGGCTGGGATCGCTTCTTCGTATGACGCTTCTCACATTGCCACTCGGTTCGCTAGAATCCCGGGCTCAGACAGGAAAACCTCGAAAGGAGTCGCCCCGTGCGTTGGTCGCAGACGTTCATTCCCACGATGAAGGAAGTCCCCTCGGATGCTGAAGTCCCCAGCCATCAATGGATGCTGCGGGCGGGACTGATCCGGCAACTCATGGCGGGGGCCTACACCTATCTCCCGCTGGGTCTGCGAGCCCTCAAGAAAGCCGAGGCGATTGTCCGCGCGGAAATGGACGCCGCCGGTGGTGTCGAAATCTTCATGCCGGCGCTGCAACCCATCGACCTCTTTGAACGGACCGGCCGCAAGGAAGCTTTCGGCAACGTGCTGATCAAGTTTGACGTGAAGCGCGGCGACCGCACGGTCCATCTGGCACTCGGTCCGACACACGAAGAAGTCGTTACCGACCTCATCTCGAAGCACATCAGCAGTTACCGGCAGTTGCCGCTGACGCTGTATCAAATCCAGATCAAGTTCCGGAACGAAGAACGCCCGCGGTTCGGTGTGCTGCGGACGAGCGAATTCCTGATGAAAGATGCGTACAGCTTCCACGCCAACGTGGAATCGCTGAACGACACTTACCAGAAAATCTACAAAGCGTACTGCCGCATCTTCGCCCGCTGTGGGTTGGATTACCTCCCCGTTGAAGCCGAAAGCGGCCCGATTGGCGGCGATGCGTCGCACGAGTTCATGATCCCCGCCAACAACGGCGAAGACCAGATCGTGCATTGTAAGAAGACGGGTTACGCCGCGAATCTCGAACGTGCCGAAACCGGCCGCAAGACGCCGTCTCTTGAAGCCCCGGCGAATGCCGCCGCGCTGACCAAGGTGAGCACGCCGAACGTCGGCAGCATTGATGCCGTCTGCAAGATGCTGAAATGCACGCCACAGCAGATGGTCAAGACGTTGATCTATGTCGCCGATGAAAAGCCGGTTGCCGTACTCATCCGTGGCGATCACGAGGCCAACGAGAACAAAGTCCGCCGCGCGCTGAATGCGAAAACGTTGGAACTCGCCGACACGGGGACGATTTTCAAAGTGACCGGTGCGCCGGTCGGGTTTGCGGGACCGGTCGGCATCAAGTGCCCTGTCATCGCCGATCACGATGTCCCGGCGATTGCCAACGCCATCACCGGCGCGAACGAAGCCGACGCGCACCTCACCGGCGTGAATGTCGGTCGTGACTACCAACTCACGACAACGTTCGATCTCCGCAACGCTGCCGCGGGAGACCCGAGTCCGCGCGGCGAGGGAACGCTGGAACTCGTCCACGGCATCGAAGTCGGCCATGTCTTCAAACTGGGTACGAAGTATTCGGTCTCACTTGATGCTACATTCGACGATGAAAATGCTGTCCGACAGCCGATTATCATGGGTTGCTACGGCATCGGCGTGAACCGCATCATCGCCGGTCTCGCGGAGACGAAGAACGATGCCAACGGTCTCATCTGGCCACTGAGCATCGCCCCGTACTCGGTCATTCTTTGTCCGCTCGGTGTTGCCGAGGAAGAAGTGACCAAGTTGACGGAGATGCTCTACGCCCAATTGCAGGCTGCGGGAGTCGACGTGCTCCTCGACGATCGCGACCAACGCCCCGGCGTGAAGTTCAAAGATGCCGACCTCATCGGCATCCCGCTCCGCATCGTGATCGGCGGCAAAGGTTTGAAAGACGGCGTGATCGAAGCCAAATGGCGCTGGGAAGCCGACGCGAGAAAGCTCCCGGTCGCCACCGCCGTCTCCGCCATTCTGGAACTCCTCACCGCCCGTAAAGCGGAAGAAGCCGCAAAGGTTCAGGCGTGATTTCCATTTCAAGTCATGATGTGATTTTTTATGCTAACAGACAGGGAGTCGCATCATGACAATGGATGAATTGTTTTCCGCCGTTTTGCAGTTGCCGCCGGAAGCACGGCTGGAATTGGCCGATGCACTCTGGTCAAGCCTTGATCGCAGTGATGATTTCCAGCTTACCGGCGACGCTGAACTCGATGAGTTGATCCGGAATCGGTGCAAGGAACTCGATTCCGGAAACGTTGTTCCGGTTTCCCACGACGAAGTGATGTCCCGGATGAACGAGGTCTTGGCACAATGTTCGTCAGCTATCACCCCGCCGTCGCCGACGAACTGATTGCGGTCGCGGAGTATTACGAACGTATCCAACCGGGCTTGGGATACGCCTTTCGAGATCAGTATCAACACACCATCGCTCGCATTGTTGCTGCCCCATCGCGGTCCGGTCAGATCTTTCCCGGCATTCGCGGAGTGCCCCTTCGGCGGTTTCCGTACTGGGTGCTGTATCGAGTCGAAGCCGACCTGATTCGGATCATTGTTCTACGGCACCGCAGTCGCGATATTCGGTACGGACTCGATCGTCAATAGCGGGTTCGGATGTGTCACTCAGCGATAAGTTTCGTCGCTGGTGGTGCAGCGGTGCTATCCGTCGGCGTTGTGGGACGAGCCAGCACAGCCGACGCGAAACCGATGGGTGGGCGTTTCGGTGTGGCGTTCGTCCGAGCCTGGAATTCGGACCATGCGCGGTGCCAATCCCACTCGTCGTGGTCGATGTGGTGCAACACCATCAGTTTTTTGATCTCATCGATCTCGGCAAAACTCAATCCCTCCGTGCAGGCGACGGCTTCACTCACCGGGATCGCATCCCGAATCGGTTCGGGCCAGCATTCACACAGGAACTTACGGCGCAGCGTGGCATTCGGTCGCGCGAAGGGAATGAAGGCATCAATCCGGCCGGGGCGACGAATCGCCGGATCGAGTTGGGCCGGCGTGAGGTTTGACGTGAAGACGTACACAACTCCTTGTGGCGTATCCATCCCATCGAGCGCGCTCAACAGGGCGGAATGATCGTGCGTCGTGCCGACTTTCTCCCGACTCTCCAGTCCGCGATCAAAATCATCCAGAAACACCAACCCCGGTTCATCGAGTGATAGCAGTGGTGTCAGCCCACCGGTTTCCCGAGCGCGGTCGTATTCTTCACCGGTGATCGTCTTCCACTCGAGGCTGTGTTTATCCGCCTGCGAACGGAGCCAGCGAGCCGCCATCGTCTTGCCGTTGCCGGGTTCGCCGAGCAGCATCACGCCGCGGCGGAGCGGAACTTTGTACTCGTCCCACGCCTGCTGGCCTTTCAGGAGAAAGCCGATGGTGTTGTCCCACAACCGCTGCCGGTCATCATCGTCCATCAACGGCGGATCAACCGTCGGATCGTGTGCCGCGGCGCGGCGCAGAAAGCGGTACAGTCGAGCGTACTCATCAAGCGGACAGATCCACATCACGGCGGTCGTGGACTGATTCCCTTCCATCTTCGGATAGAGGGCCCGCAGCACGGGAACACGATGGTCATGGGCCCGCACCATGTACTCGGCAAATCCAATTTGCAATGAATGGCCATCGCTGCCGCAACTCCATTCACGGAGCGGGAGTTCGTCGCCAAAACCAAAATGGCGCGGACGAGCCGACGCCTTCTGCAGCGCGAATTGTAAGCACCATTCGAGATCGAACGGGGCACAAGAACGCCCGAGCCGTTGTTCGGCGAAGTTTAAAAGTTGACGCTGGATTTCGGTCGTCTGACAAATCGTCGCGGACATGTTCGCACCGTATGGGGATCAAATCCCCGACGATGGCACTGTGCAAGTTCGGCGTGGAGATGTCGAGGGTGAGCACTCGACACCACTTTCCGGACGCGGGTTCGCAACAAAATGCGTACGCCATCGGTACGATCATGCTCTAGCCGCGACCCGAGTCCGCGGAAGGGAGCGCTGCGTAGGGCGCACAACCGCGCGGTGTGTTCGGCGCAGCGCTCCCTATCGGGTCGAAACGTTGCGAACGGTCGACAAGCCATCCAGCAATTGTTGCGTGGCGCTCAGTTCGCGGGCAAAGCCGGTGGCGAGTTCGGTGCGACCGCCGCCGGGGAGCACTTCCCACGTGTAGGTTTCGACTTCCAGATGCGGGGCATATGACAACTCGGGGATGACTTTCAGCGCTTCAATGAGGTCTGCCCGCGTCGTGCCGAGTTTACCAATCCGCTCGGCGTCCACGGGAACATGGAAATGGACCCGCCAGATGTCTGCCGACTGAAACGCGGCGGATGGTGAATCGGTTAACTGGGAATCGAGATCGAGATACGATACGACACCATCCGGTGTGCGTCCAAACGTCTGGTGCAGATACCGCGGCTCAATGTATTGCTTGAGCGCGACCCGCAGGTCGCTGTCGGTGCCAGCACCGCGCACTTCAATCGCACAACTGATATGGACCTTGTTGATGCGAATCTCGGCCGCTGCCAAAGCACGGAGCGATGCGGCCACATCTTCAAACTCGACGGCCTGATGGCATACGTCGTAACAGATGCCAATGTGCTCCTGTACTTCGGCCAACGATTTCCGAGCCGACGCACGTTCGCGCAATCGGTCGAAGAATGATAGCGTCTCCGGCGTTGTTTCCAGCACGCACAACGGCTCAGGTTCAATCGCCAGTCGGACCGTGCGATCGTGATGCTGCTTCAGATCGGCCAGAAACCGCGCGAGATCGATCAGTGGATCGAGACACCGCGTGACGAAATCGGGAGATGTCGCTAAGGCTTTGAAGCCCAGCGGTACCGTGGAGATACTTCCCTCCACGTCGGCGGGCAACAGGTGCGCGAGGACGACCGCACAATCCTGCGTGTATTGACGCCGGATGGGTTGTGTCCAGTCGGGCAGGTAAACCTGTTCTTTCACGCGGTCGCTGTGGAAGTCGCCGTATGGGAAAGCGTTCAGGGTATAGACGGGAATTTTTTGCGACGCGAGCCATTCGGTACACCGACCGAGTTCTCGATCATCGGCGAGTTCGTCGATGACCGACTTCGCCAGCCATAAGCCTGCCGCGAGGGGGTGCCCGAACTGAGCGCGAATCGGCAAGGTGAACTGGGCCAGCCCTGTCAGCACCTCATTCAACGTCCGGCCGGGATGCACGTTGGTGCAATAACTCAGCGGCAAAGAACTCAACGTCATATCAGCAAAACCAGATCGAAACAGGGCCGGTCATGGGCGAATCCGTTGCCGCGCTCTGCAACGATCAAACTCCGCCAGCATCATCATGGCACGTGTGTCGTTAGGCGTCCACCGATGACGAACGGAAGAACATCGCTGTGTCTAGCGGATCACTTTGCGGCTGAAAGCCACGACAAAGAGGCCCCACAGCAACGTGCCCAGCACGGCTTCGCACGCCAGCGGAAGCAGAATCCAGCCGTGGGCCTGTTGCAATTGATCGCCACCGAAGCCGGCCGTAAAGACCGACACTGTCGTCAGCAACCCGAACAGCAGCCGGTTCTGCCAATGGTCTTTCGACAAATGATCCAGCGGCGGTGAACTGATCTCGAATTGATTGATGCCCGCGGCATAAATCAGAGCAAACAAGGCCATCAAAATGATCGCCGTGGTCACGGCGCGATTCGGTTTCGTCCCGTAGCCGCAGCCCCAGTCGAGGAACACCAAATCGCACAACTGCGCCAGTTTGCTCCACGGGCGTGCCCAACTGCGGGGTTTGCCGCGGCGTTGATTAATTTTGAACTGATGCAACGCCCAGTCTTCATCATCGAAGCGGTGCTGAATCTGGTAGCTGGCTTTGAGCAGTCCGTATTCATGGCGGGCATCGCCATAACGGTGTTCCGCTTCGCTCATTAACCTTCCCGACACTTGTTCGGGGCGAATCTGCAAACGGTCGGCCACCGCATTGAGAAAGGCAAAGCGGGTCAGGGGACCACAGTGGACTCCTTCCAGATACGCGTAGTCGTGCAGCTTCGCTTTGGATAAGTCGATCAGTCCTTCGCAGGTGGTGTCGGTGAGGTCGAGCTTTTTCGCGCAGGTCATCCCGCGGAACAACAGGTCGCCTTTGAACGTCGAACAGTTCAGCACCAGGCCTTCCTCGACGTGGCAACTGCGAAAGTCCGCAATCCCGGCGATCGTGCAATGCTTGAATTCGGCCCAGCCGCGAAACTTCGTTTCCCACGCATGGGTGCTGCCCAGGGTGGCATGATGGATCTTGAGCGGGCCGTAGATTTCGGAATTATCCAGCGTCAGTGCGCCGCGGATTTCGATGCCGTCGAGTCGCGGCCGGCGGAGCGTGCAGGATTTGAACGCCAGCGATTGTTCAAACACCACGGGTGTACGATGGACGCTGAGTCCAATCACTTCGCAGCGGCTGAAGACGACGGGGCCATGAAAGGTCGCTTTACGGAATTCCGGGCGATCCAACTCGACGTGGACAAGTTCGATCCCTTTGGGAAAGTCCCCTTCAAACTTCAGCCGTGAAATCCGCACGCGTTCGAGTTTCTGCCCGGCTTTCAGGCGTTCCAAAGCCATTTCTGCGGACAGGCTTGGATATTCGGCAGCGTCGGCGCGCGAGGGGGTCGCCAGCGTTTGCAGGGAATCATCAACGACGGATTCGGTCATGGGAGTTCTCTCCGACGGTCCCAAGGCGTGACTCAGTTGGCGTCAATGAACGCAAATAATCTGGTGATGGATCATGCCCATTGGGCGGAAACGTGTGGAAACCGCCCGCGCACTTCGTCCACGAGCTTTTCGTAGCGCCCCCGATAGCGACCGCTGAAATGCATGAGGATGAGTTCTCGAACCTTGGCACGAATCGCTAATTCCGCCACCGTTTGCGTCGTCATGTGCTTGTGTTTGAGCGCGGAATTCGCCTGCGCCTCGGCATAGAAGCAGTCACAATACAGCCGATTAGCGCCGCGGCAGAATTCGATCAGATCGGACTGAACCGTATCGGACCAAACCGTGTCGGTGACATAGGCGAGCCGTCCTCCTTCGGCACGATGGAAATATTGTTGAGCAACTTGTTGAAGCGGAATCTTGAGACCTTGAATGGTCACTGATCCGTCATCGATGGGCGATGCCGCGAGGCGCTGTGCCACTTCGCGAATCCACGGACCGGGTCGCAATGCCCCATCGGCGATCGCGGTGGACTTCACGTGATAGGCCGGGGCTTCGACGAGAGCGTACGCCAGACACGGAACCGTGTGATCGACCGCGACCGCCTCGACCGTCAATCCGGGAGCCGAAAAGATCGTCCGCCCCGTTCGTGGTTCGGACACCGGCTGTGGCGGCGGGAACCGCTTGGTGCATTCGATCCGCGCCCGGGTCAACTGATGCGGCTCGATCTCCACGAGGTCGAGCACGATTTTCTGAATCGGAAAGAACTGATATTCGTAACTGCGGATCCGGTCATACACTTTTTGAATCGTGTGCGGCGGGCCGAAGATCGACAGCACTTTATCGCTGTCGATGTTTGCCCGCACGATGCGATCCAGGCCGATGAAGTGATCGACGTGGTGATGCGTGATGAACACGGCTCGTAAGTCGGCGAGCCGTTCCATAGAGAGTGCCGCATTGTCGCCGGCATCGAAGAGCAGGGCATTGTCCGAATCGACGTAGTCGACGTACAGAACGGGATCGCCCGTGGATCCATTGACGAGTGTCTGTTCGGCGCAGAGATGAATTGTGCCCATGACCGCTTCCCGCAAAGGGTGGAAGCAGTCACTCTACCAACATGCGACAGAACCGTCACGAGGCCGGAAGACTTCGTTCAGCCCCTGGCCTACTTCTTCAGTTCCAGTTTGTGGTCCGACAACCCACCGGGCGGAACCGTCACGGAGAGCGCCCCGGGCATGCCGTAGCGTTCGGGAACGACGAAACCGACCCTGGCGGGTTTCGGCTTCGGCGCATTTGTGCCGAGTTCGTTAGGCGTTGCTGGGGCGAGGCCATCCGACGTGGTTTGCGTTTCAGCCTCGCTAGAGACCGACAGCATCACCGTCACATCGTGATCGCCGACGGCGGCTCCTTTCCGACCCGAACCGGTTTTCAGGGTAAACTTGCCTTCGGTGTCACTGAACCCCATGGAAGGCGCGCCCTCTTTCTTCGGTGTGAAGACGATGGTGGCTCCATCGACCGGCTTGTTGTCCAGCGTAACCACGCCGCTGACGGGCACAAACGCGGGACCGGAAACGCCCTCGCTACAACCGGCAAATGTGGCCATAATGACGATCGCAAAACATTCGCGCCACTGCATTGCCTGCCCCTGTTGTTGAAGTCGAAAGAAAACTGAAAAGAATTTGAGAGAAGAGCCGGAGCAGCGTGCTTCGCCACTCCGGCCTTTTCAACTCGCGGCTGCGGTCACCAACAACGATTACGGCACTTCGACACTCTTGCCGTCGGCTTTGCCACCAAGGGCGGAGTAAACCACCATGCTGATGTTCTCGCTGAAGAACCGGACCGTGCCGTCGCCCATGAGCATATGCGCGCCACCCGTATGCAGCGACTTGTAACCCAGTTCCGTCACCCAGTTGCAGCGGTAAGCACAGTCCGCTGGAGAAGCGCCGGTGGCGGTTCCCTTATTGCAGGAATTGTAATTGATCGGGATGACCGTCGAAGTCAGCCCTTGACCGTTGTTGGAATTCGCCCATCCGGCATTCGCGTGATTCGAGCAGTCGGGACGAACTTCCCCGAAGTAGATGGTGTTCGAGGTTCCGTCGGTATTGTCACGCATGTTCGATGTGCGGTAAGCACGAGTGAACATCCCGGACACATTGTTGCTTCCCGAATTTGGGAGTACGTATTGGTTCCAGGGGCTGGCATTGCATGGGCAAGTCGGACTCCCGGTCGCCCCGCCGGTTGTGTTGGCTCCGACGCAGGAAGCATAGTTATGAACTGCGTTATTAGAACCATTTTTGGATGGGCTGACATCGGAGGGACAAAGATACGCCGCGATTTGCGTCGTCCGGAGCTGCGTTGTTGAAGGGGACGGAAACGTTGCGGGATCCGTATCGCAGAGCGAGAAGTTCCACTGATTGTACAGCGGAGCCTGATCAATGAATGGCAGGAGGTGGACGAGGATCGAGCCTTTCTGGTGCGTCACACCAATGCAGTTGACCGCCGCAGGAGCGGTATTGGGCAGTGCCCAGAAAGCTCCCGGCGGGAATCGCAGGAAGTTGTCGTGATAGTTGTGAAGGGCCAAGCCAATCTGCTTCAGGTTGTTACGACACTGAGTCCGGCGAGCCGCTTCCCGCGCTTGTTGGACGGCGGGCAGGAGCAGAGCGATCAGGATTGCGATAATCGCAATCACGACCAACAGTTCGATCAATGTGAATCCACGACGTGCACGCATGAGAACCTCCTTAAAATCGCAAGAAAGGAAACCAGAGAACGGGATTTCAGACAGGGAGAAGAGTGGTATCGGGCAAGTACGACCAAACCGAAGTAGAACCCCCGACTTACATCCATTCCTGACAGTACCGCTATCAAGAATCGGCTTCAATTCCTCTTCGACGAAAAAGAGATATTCCCTCCGAAACTTTCGGAGTTCAGGCGTTTTGTCTTGATGCTTGTGTATAGGAAATGATACGGGCGTACTCTTGTTTTGAGGCTTTGTCTTGTAGGTTTTGCGTACTTTTGTGACAAAAGTGCCCTTCTTGTGAGCCCTTGGAGCCTCACAAACTTGAAGCTCCCGACGGTCCGCAGGTTGATGCAGGGGAATACGCACTGCCATGCAATGCAAAACGCCTAACCCACTTCAAAGAAGTGGGTTAGGCGTTTTTTACAAGAGGCATCCTCAGACGCCGAGAGGCTCCGCCCGGATTCGAACCGGGGATGGTGGATTTACAATCCATCACCGGATTCACGGAACACTCCATCAGACAAAGATTTAGGAAGCGATCACGCAGCCGCTTACCGTCCTGCTTACCGGGCCGATTGGGAAGCCGAAGAAACTGTTGATCGTCGATTGGCCCACGATCCGCGGTTAGCTCGACTGGCCCTGATTTGGGCGGATTTGACTTCCTACGATCAGGATCAGCTTGTGCGCATAGCGGAGCGCCTGGCATGAAATAGGGCGCATAAAAAAAGCCGCACTGCCAAGGGCATTGCGGCCGGTTGCCCCGTAGGGCAGAGCCTGCGAATGTTTTGTCTTTGTTGCGGAAAGACTCGCGGACTCGGATCGGTTACACACCGGTACATTAGCCATCTCAGCTCAAGAATTCAATCAAAAATTTCCTCGAAGGGTAACCGATCCGACCCCGAGAGCAGTCCGCAACAGAAATCAAGTCGTTCTCACAATAGAACAGCTTCATTTCTCCATCCCAATTATGGCTTAGGTTTATCAGGAATTCAATAGACTTGATTTCTGGGATTATTTTCTCTATCGTCTGAAGGACCGCTCCGAAATTACCAGTTGCGCCGGAATTCGAAGCGGTCGAGCGTGCAGGAACGGCGAGTAAACCCGCCAGTCGCTACTCGTCAATATGACCGTAGCACATCTCCGGACCTGCTTCAATTCGGACTGGCGGCGTTGGCGACGCGCAGCTCGCTAGGAGAAATGAACATGGCTAGTCTCGGAGACCGCTTCAAGACGGGGCAAATCTGTGTGGCATCCGGTCGTTATCAGTTCGACGGCTACCTCGACGGCTACCTCGATGGCACATTGTCGCCAGCACCGACTGAACAGGAACGCAATATTCCCCTGAGTAAGGGAGAAACGTTTCCACTGATCAAGTCCACAAACAAAGCATGCTGGTGGAAATTGCTGCAACTGATTTGACCAGGATTGATTGCTAGCGAGTGATCGGTTGTTCCGGTTACATTCAGGGAGTGCCGAAGGGCCTCCCTGTTTTTGTTTCGGGAACAATCATGCCGCTATCACTCGGCCTCGATATTGGTACGAATTCAGTCGGGTGGGCGCTCGTCGAAACCAATGACAGCGGTAACGACGGCAAAGTGATCGCCTTCGGGGCACGGGTCTTCCCAGAAGGCGTGGACCGTGACCAACAGGGGGCAGAGCATTCAAAGAATGAACAGCGGCGGATCGCACGGGGGATGCGGCGACAAATTGCGCGTCGTGCCCGTCGCAAAGCGGTCTTGCGGAAATCGCTCATTGCCTGCGGACTGCTCCCTGCGGATCGTGAAGCACAGCAGCGTTTCGATGATCTCGATCCGTATCAACTCCGGGCCGAGGGACTCACCCGTCGACTTGAACTCTATGAATTCGGTCGCGTGCTGGTGCATTTGAATCAACGCCGCGGGTTTCTCTCCAATCGCAAAGCCGACCGCGGAAAAGTCAAAGAAAATGAAGGGCTGTTGAAGGAGATCAACGAACTTCAACAGGAACTGGGCGAGCGGACTCTTGGCCAATTCCTGGCGGAGAAACGCTCCGATAATGAACACGACCGCATTCGTAACAAACACACGCGGCGGGACATGTATCAGACTGAGTTCCAGAAACTCTGGGACAAACAACGGGAGTTCTATCCCGCTGTGCTAACTGACGAATTGCGTTACGGCCGCAAGGGACCGGAGCAGAAATATCCGCGTGACCCTGAACCGTTGCGGCAGCGCAAGTCGAACAGTCTTCTGGCCGAGTTCGGCATTTATGGCATCTTGTTCTTTCAGCGGTCGCTGTATTGGCCGAAGTCGGTGATCGGTCGTTGCGAACTGGAACCGCGCGAAAAACGTTGCCCCCGAGCCGACCGAGTAGCCCAGCGTTTCCGGTTGCTCAACGAAGTGAACAATCTGCGAATCATCCACGAATACAGCGACGCCCGGCTGCTGACAGAGGAAGAACGAGGAAAGGCGCTAGCCGCATTAAGCAAATTCAAAGAACAGACGTTCGACCAATTGCGAAAAGCACTCGGTTTGCTGGACAGCGATCAATTCAATCTCGAACGGGCTGACCGCAAGAAATTGCTGGGTTTGCCGATTGATCATGCGCTGTCTCACAAAGGATTGTTTGGCAAGACCTGGGCCAGCTATCCCGAACCAACAAAAAATATCATCGTTCGCAGTCTCCTGGAAGACGAGGCCGAAGTCGTCCAACGGAAGGCCGTGGATGACTGGGGCTGTAACGCAGAACTCGCCGAGCGGTTGTCGGAATTCGACCCGACCGCTATCGCCGATGGTTACGCGGCCTACAGCTTGAAGGCGATGGAAAACCTGCTGCCCCATCTGGAGCAGGGTCTGCGTATCATGGCCAACGATGAGACGGACTCGGCCCTCCATGCGGCGGGATACTTGCGACCGGACGAAAGGGCGGTCCGCCAATCGGATCGCCTGCCCGATGTCCCGGAAGAAATCGCGAATCCCATTGTTCGGCAAGCCATGTACGAGGTCCGTAAACTTGTTCATGCCGTCCTGCGTGAGTATGGCAAACCGGACCATATCCACATTGAACTGGCTCGCGAAGCCAAAGGGAACGCGATCCAACGGGCTAACTACATTCGAGACATGCGCGAACGGGAGCGGAAACGTGATGCCGCAGCGGAACAGATTCGCGAATGGGGCCATAAACCCACGAGAGAGGCCATCGACAGGCTCTTGCTCTGGAGAGAGCAGGGTGAAGAGTGCTTGTATTCGGGGAAGCCGATCAGTCCCGGTCAATTGTTGGGAGGAGAAGTGGATATCGACCACATCCTGCCGTATTCGCGCAGTCTCGATAATTCCTTGATGAACAAAGCCGTCGCCTTCCGGTCCGAGAACACACTCAAAGGACAGCGCACGCCTTACGAATGGCTCGCGGAAATCAATCCGGCGAAGTACGCCCAAATCCAGCAACGCTCCCGGCGGTTGCCGTTCGCCAAACGGCAACGATGCAGCCAAAAGGAAGTTGTGCTGGACGAATTTCTCGCGCGACAGTTGTCCGATACCGCTTATATCACCACCTGTGTGCGCCAATACTTGTTGCGCTTGGGAATCGACATTGTTTGCACGAAGGGGCAGGCGACGGCAGAACTCCGGCGTCTGTGGGGACTCAACACGGTTTTGCGTGATGACGGTCTGAATCTCAAGAACCGCGACGATCATCGGCATCATGCGATCGATGCTCTGATCATTGCCCTTATGGACCGTTCCCGTTTGCAGAAACTGGCCAGAACCCGAGGCGATCAAGCCGAACATTTGCCGCCGCCGTGGCGCAACTTCCGGGATCATGTCGAAGAACGGGCCGCCGGAATTCGGGTGTCGCACCGCGTCTCACGCAAGATTGCCGGGGCTTTGCATGAAGAAACAATTTACGGCCCGACATCCAAACCCCAGTTCCGAACGGATCATCCGCGACCGCACGCGGAAGGCTGGGTCGAGGACGCTGGCACGTTCGTCGTTCGCAAGCCGCTGGATGCGCTGACGCCCGCGATGATCGAAGAAATTCGTGATCCGCATGTGAAGGCGCTGGTGATTGCACGCTTGCAGGAATACGGCATCGATCACACCGCGAAGGGGGCGAAGATTTCCAAAAATGTTTGGGAAAAAGAACTCCGACTGAAGCCGAAGTCGGGTAAGGATACCGGTAAGTCTCATGTCATCAGGTATGTCCGCGTCTTGCGTCGTGATTTGACGATTCAGCCCATCCGCGGCGGTACAGCGTGCGTTAAACCGGGCAGTACGCATCATATTTGCCTGTTCGACTTACCCGGCAGCACCCCGGAGAAACCCAAAAGGGATATGGTCGCTGTCACGATGCTGGAAGTTGTACATCGCCAGAAACGAACCGAACCGCTCATCCAGCGAGTACATCCAACGATCCCCGATGCTCAGTTTTTGTTCTCGTTAAGCGCCGGTGAACTCATCTGGGGGCGGTTCCAGGGTGGTGAAGAAAATCTTTTCGTTTACCGGACTGCCGCATCGACCACGAAGCAAATGCGTTTTGTTTCGCATTGTGATGCGAGACTTTCCGCGGAGTCGAAAGAGTATTCGGCCAAGCCGAATACTATGGACGCGGTTAAAGTGACCGTGGATCTTCTTGGTCGAATTCGTAACGCGAACGACTAATTTTGCGTGCAAACGGTCTCCTGGTACGTTCAACATGGAACATGCCGCAGGTAGACCTGCGCGGAATCACGTAGGCACGGAGGCGCTGTCGCGACTGACGTTTCGCCCCAGTGCCCGTTATGATCAAAAGAACCCTCGAAATCTCCCGCGAGCCGGCGTATCTCGCCGTCCGTCATCAGCAGTTACAGCTTCGGCGCGGCGATGATGTCGTCGCCAGCTTTCCTTGCGAAGACTTGGGTATGGTCGTCGTCGAACATCCCCAGACGACTTATTCCCATGCCGCGCTGGCCGAGTTGATGCTCCAGGATGCCATCGTTGTTTTGTGCGGTCGGGATCATCTTCCCTGCGGGTTGGTTCTGCCGTTGGCTGATCACAATCAAGTAGTCTCTCGTATCCAGTTGCAGGCCAGCATCGCACTGCCATTGCGCAAACGACTTTGGCAGCAACTAATAAAAGCAAAGATTCTAGCCCAGGCAGAGAATCTGCAACGGAATAGCCCCGCGGCTCGAAAACTTCGAGAATATGCTTCCTCTGTCCGCTCGGGAGACCCCGACAATCGCGAAGCCCATGCCGCACGCACCTATTGGGAAGCATGGCTTTTACAGTCGCCTGAAGCGACCGAAACGGAACGTTTTCGTCGCGACCCTGATGGGGACGGAGTAAACGCACTGTTGAATTATGGCTATGCCATCATCCGCGCGGCATTGGCTCGGGCTATCGTAGCCGCAGGATTGCATCCCGCGCTGGGGCTACATCATTCTCATCGAAGTAACCTTTTCTGTCTCGCTGACGATCTGATTGAGCCCTTGCGGCCGATAGTCGATGCCCGAGCACGCGAACTCACCTTCGCTGGAGAACGGGAATTGACTCAACCCGTCAAAGCAGAATTGCTGAACTTATTGACCGAAGAAATCCAAGTTGGAACATTCGCGGGACCATTGATGGTCTCGCTGCACCGCTATGTTGCAAGCTTAGTTAAGGTCTTGGAAGGAACGTCACGAGAGTTGGAGATACCCATTCGATGCAACTCAGCAGTTACCGCAGCATGTGGCTCGTGACGATGTTCGATTTGCCGGTGGATACCAAAATCGCTCGGCGGCGGTATGCGCTGTTCCGCAAATTCCTGTTAGAAGATGGGTTCACTCAGCTACAATATTCTGTCTACGGTCGGCACTGCTCCAGTGAGGAAAACGCCGATGTGCATCTCAAACGCGTTGAGCGCAACTTACCCCCCGACGGCGAAGTTCGCGTCCTCACCGTCACCGATAAACAATTCGAACGGATGCGGATTTTCTGGGGAAAAATCCGTCAGTCACCAACCGAAACGCCTGGACAATTGGCGCTTTTCTGAGTTCCGGAAAGCCGCAACGCAATTCCGGGACTCATCTTCGGGCGATGTTAGTGTAACCGATCCGAGCCCGCGAGCAGTCCGCAACCCGCATCCAGACGGAGTCGCAGCAGTGCAAAGTGTAACCGATCCGAGCCCGCGAGCAGTCCGCAACGCCGATGGCTGTGGAGTCATGGGGCTGCCAGTGTAACCGATCCGAGCCCGCGAGCAGTCCGCAACTGCCGTTGTCGGCGGCAATTGATGCATGCGAGTGTAACCGATCCGAGCCCGCGAGCAGTCCGCAACTCCCGCGATGCGGCTTATTCGCCGC
>JAKFWC010000011.1 GCA_021732975.1 Planctomycetaceae bacterium
GTTTCTCACCACCGGGCTGCTTCTCACCGCCGGGCTGCTTCTGGTTGCCGGGTTGTTTCTCACCACCGGGTTGTTTCTCACCACCGGGTTGTTTCTCACCACCGGGTTGTTTCTCACCACCGGGTTGTTTCTCACCGCCGGGCTGTTTCTCGCCGCCGGGTTGATTCTGCTCGGCCGGCGGCTGTGGCTTCTGCTCTTCTTTTTCCTTCAGACGCTGAATCAACCGCTCCAGCGCTTTCTGGTCGTCATCGCCGTTTGGACTGAGCAGTTCCGGTTTTTCATCGCCAGGTTCTTTCTGGGGGTCCGCGGGCGGATTTTTTTCGCTGGTTCCCGTTCCCGCTTTGCCGTCATCATTCTTTCCCGTGGGACTCTTCGACTTCCCATCGTCGCCCGGTTGTTCGTTGGGCTTGGGAGGTTGAGCACCGTCCGCCGGAGGTTCCTGCGGTTCGGGTTGTTCGCCGGGGGGACGCGCCGGCATCGGTTCGCGCTCCGCACCCTCATTGGGCATCGGGGCTGCATCAGGGTTCTGGTTCGCGGCTGCTTCCGCCAATTGCTGTTGCTGCTTTTGTTTTTCTTCCGCGAGTTGTTGTTGCACTTCCTGCGGAGTCGCCGGGGCGAGAATGTGGACATGGAGCGGCGTCGTGGCCCGGCGATTCCGGCGTGGCTGACGGTTGTCCTGGGCTTCGATCCAGAATGTCAGGTCATCGTCCGGTTTCAGATCGAGAGGCGCTAGCATCCAGTCGTATTGCAATTGCACCGCCCGTTGCTTTCCTTCGGAAAGAACTTCACGCTGAATGATCTTGCCCGATTTCTCTACGAGCAGCGTGACTGGCCCCAACTCAAAGTCGGGATCGTGAGCTTGCACCAGGAGTGGAATCACCGCATTCGTCGGGGCTTCGAGATCGCGCTCGGGAGACAGCAGCACGATGGTCGGGGGTTGATCGCGACGGATCGTCATCTGATGGACGGCCGGTGCGGGATCCGTCCGGCCGTCTTCCGTTGTCACCTGGATACGGTAGTAGTTCGGGAAGGTTCCATCCTCGCGGATTTCGAGATTCCATTCCGCTTCGATATTCCGTTCGCGGTTTACTTTCGCGGAAACTTCTTCCCCCGTCGGCTTTCCCTGCGGTTCGTCGAGGAACTGAATCATCGCTGTTTTGATCGGGCCGTTCGCCGTCGCCTTCAGTCGGACGGTACTCCCTTCCCAACCGGTGAAGGTTCCGCCGGAGATGCTCTCGTTGGGCAATTTCATGTACGACGGAGGGGCGAGTTCCACACCCTCAACGCGTGCCGATGGCGGCTGCTCGACGGTGACGCGGTACGTCAACGACACCGCATCACCGGCTTCGATGCGGTACATCAAATCCTGCAGCAAGCCCTGACCGTTCTCACCGGCCAGTCGTCCGCGAAAGCGCACGCTGCCCTCGGCGTCCGGTTGCATCACGATGGTTTCATCGCGAAATTTTTTGTCGGCAGTCGTGAAGAGCAGTCGCACCTGTTTGGGAATGGTTCCGGAGAGATCGGCTTCGACATCCACAAAGTTCCGCGCCAGCACCTTTGTATCACCGGGTTTGACCGACAGGATTTCCGTCCGAGTCGGGGGTTTCACGTCTACCAGCGGAAACACGCGCCACAGTGATGGTCCGGGTCTCTTCGGCGAGAACACAAAGTAACCGCAGAAGAGGACGACGATTCCCAGGAGTACGAATGCCGATTGAACCAGCGGCCGATGATCGATGGCATCGGCGACATTGATCTTCGAGAGTTGCACCGCCGCTTGCCGTTCGATCGCGCGCAGGACATCCGGGTTTGTCGGACGCCCGTTTTCCTGCAGGTCGACCCAATTCAGAAGATTGCTCCGCAGCGCGGGTTCGGCGAGTTCGACTTCCTTCGCGGCGAACAGCATGCCGACGCGACGCAGCAGTGGTTGTCCGATCCGCAGTCCGATCCAGCCGGTCAGGAATCCGAGCAAGCCGAGCAGGCCGACCCAGCGGAGACTGAGTGGCAATCCGCCGGGGACGACCCATTGGTCGCAAACGACGAACAGAAAGAGATAGCCCACGACGACCGCGGCGGCGATGGTGCCGGCCCGGAGGATATCCGTGGTCCGGATTTGCTGCCGGGCTTTCTGCAACTGAAAGTCGACATATTCGGCAAAGTCGACGTATTGCGCATTGGATGACGGGTCCACGATGGTCGACATACCGCGTCCTTCTGGCACGAGCAGCGGGCACCAGCCGCCTCAAAATCTCCGTTTTATCTTATCAGAAATCGACACCGGACAAGGCCGGATTCACCGTTTCTCCCCATATCATTAAGCGTTGAAGGGAGTTGAATGGAGAATGAAGAATGCAAAATGAAAAGTGGCGAATGAAGCTCCGAGATTGCATTTTCTGCATTTCACTCTTCATTTTGCATTCCTCATTCTCCATTGCCGGTTCTTTGACTATGCCAGCCCGGCCTTCTTGCGGATCGTCCATTCCGCCGTCATCACCCCGACGAACGCCATGAGTAGCCACCAATTGTCCCACAGGGGATAAACCTGGATCCGCGTCAATTCGTCTAGTTTTCTTCCCTGCAAGTCTTTCAGAAACTTTTCGAGGTCTTCCGAACGGAGCAGTTGCCCGCCGGTCAGTTCCGCGATTTTTCGGAGCAGGTCATAATCGGCGTTCGGTTGGTCGAGTTCGAGATCTTTCGGATCGACAATGAACCGCGTGATGGCGTCCAGTCCCAGCGACGTGGCGTCCTTGCGCGCGGTGACGCGGACCCAATAGTCTCCCGGCAGGTCGGTCTGCGGATACTCGGCGGTGAACTGACCGTTGCTGGAGCGCGGCGGCACGGCGACGGTTTGACCATCCGGCCGCGTGATCTTGACCTCGAAGAGCGCATCGGTGATCGGATCGCCCGTCGACGACCGTGCTCCAAATTCCAAGGGGACTGTCGCACCGGGCAGGAAGTTGCGGGGTTCGACACGGACCCATGCCGGTTGGTCGGAGTCCGCTTCTTTGCGAGCGAGCCACAGAATCATCTGCCGCCAGAAGCGTTGATGTTCCTCGCCTTGCCCGTGCAGCGTCCATTGGTATGTGGTGTCTCCTCCGAACGCGGCGACCCTTGCTCGGCCGACTTCCGTTGCCAATAAGAGCGGATGCCCTTCGCGTGTGGTGGCCCAGATTTCGACGAGATCATTCTTTGGCGCGAGCTTCGTTGCTCCCATCAACGGTGCCAGACCTTCCCACCGTGCACGGTTCTTGTCCGCGGAAGTCAGTTGCATGACGTACCGCTTCAATCCCAGATCGGTGGGGACGATGACCTGGGGACCAACGTACTGCGCCTTTGTGTCCGGCGTTCCCGCCATAGCGATGTCCGCCGTGAGCGCGACCGGCAGCAGATCGGCGAGCGGCGTTGCGGCGTATCCCCCCGAGCTGAAATTCTCCAGCCCGCCGAGCATCATCAAACCGTTTCCCTCGCGGACGCGCTGCGTCAGATTGTTGAGGTTGGCTTCTCCGAAAACTTCAGCCGGGACATCGCCGATCATGTAAACATCGTATGCCCCACGCTCAAACGCCGTGGTGGGGATGACGGTGCGGGATTTGAATTTGCCGCCGAGAACCTGAAAGAAGTCGAGTTGAATCTTGTCGGACCCATTCACCATCCGTATCGCGGTCTGTTCGGAACGGAGCACATCGAAATAGGCGACCCGCAAGCCACCCTGGCGGATGGTGATGATCGTTTCCAACCGGTTGTTCCCGCGGATGAGTTCGCCTTCCAACGGTTCGACTTCCACGGCGATTTTGAGTTCCCCGGATGTGGTGGGGATGAACGATAAATCGATGGTTTGCGGCTCATGGTCCTGGCGAATCTCGGTTTCCAGGATCGGCCGGGCGGTGAGTGTCGCGGGAGCGGGTTTCAATTCGCCCGACGTTCCCAGCGATTTCCCCGAACGATCTTCCACCAGCACTCGCAGGATGGCTTTCTTACCGACTGCGCCGCTACCGGTGAGTTGGATTTTCAGCGGGACCAGTTTCTTTTCGAACACCACCGGATCGACAAGCAGATCCCGCACGGCGAGATCGAGCGTGGTGCTCGTCAACGACGTGGCCCCGTAACCGACGGGGTATACGGGGGCATTGGCTTCCGCGAGTTTCCGGGCAGCGAGCAGTGGATCCATGTCGTGCGGAGATAAGGCCCGCTGGGAACCATCCGTAAGCAAGAGGATCGCCGCGGTAGGTTGCTGGCGGGCTTCGCGAACCAGATCTTCGAGAGCTTGCCCGATCGCCGTCATCGGGCCATCGGGTTCGGTCCGGTTTTCAGGACGCGGTCGGAGCTGTTTGTCGAACTCGAACAGGCGAATGTCGACTTTGTCCTTCAGTCCCTTCCACTGTGACGCAGCCCGTTGCAGGTCTTCTTCGACGGCTTTCCAGCGGGTGATACCGCCGGGGCCGTCGGGCGTGCTCATGCTGCGGCTGACATCCGACGCGACGAGCAATTGCACCGTGTGTTCGTCGGTTTCCGTGGTCACCACGGCGGGACGTAACATCGCCATGAGCAGTAGCAAACTCGCGGCGGCTTTCAGACCGAACAGCCACCAGCGACGGCTTGGGGTTAAGCCTTGGAGTTGTACGCGATCAATCGCCAACAGCAGGGCGACCAGGCCCACGGCGACCAGCGCCACGCCTGTCCATCCCCAGATTGGTTCGAGCGTCAACTGCATGCGTCGCGATCAACTCGTTAAAGGATTCATTTTTGTGTGCCACGGCCGTGTCGGCCGTGCGATGCGGCAACACGTCATGCAGCACCACACGGCCGACACGGCCGTGGCACACGACATGGAGTTCAACATCAACTTTCATCCGTGCGATAAAACCAGGTTGCGGTCGCTTGCTCGGTGAAGAAAAACACGATCAAGAGTGCGAGAACGACTCCATAAACTTCCTGGCCCAGTCGTCCGGTGGTGACGGACCGCGCGAGTTGTTGTGGATCGCGCGACAGGCCGTACCGCTTTTCACCGAACATCGTGTCGAGATCGTCCTTTGTCAGTCGCGTGAGATCGCTTTCCGTTGCCAATGGACGGACGCTGAATCCGGCGACCAATGCCGGCGGTTGTTTTTTCGTCGATAGAATCTGGTACTGTCCCACCGCGGTGACGGGCGGCAGGCTTAAGTCGCGTGCGTCCTGGGGAATTTCGACCCGCACCTGCGTGAGATCCGGGGCACGCAATAAGGCCGGACCGGTGGGACTATTCGGCGGCAACGGCACCGTAACCGGATCGCCGACGGTGTAGTTGAGGCTACTGTTGGCCTGCCGCGAGAGGAGTTGCATCATCTGGTCGATGAGAACGAGGAATGTCCAATGACTTCGGAGCCCGTTCCACGCGGCCGAATCGACGGACGTGGCGAACAGCAGTGAGCGGCCGCGGCCGACCTCACGAAACATCAGCGCTGGTGGAGCGGAATCGTGATTCCAACGCGCGAGGACGGTCGCCGCTGGGTCGGGTTCGATACTCCAATAGCGGTAGAAATCCACATCGTTGAGCGCCGCCAGGACACCGAGTGTCTCCAATCGCGTCACCAAGGGATGATTGGTACCACGAAACTGGAGTTGCCGGCTGGGCGAGAAAGGGAGTTGCGCTTTGAGTTTTCCAGGCAGCAACGCGCTCGGAGCTTCGCCCTGGTAAGTAATCGGATCAAGCCGCTTGGCAAATTCTGCCGGAGAGAGATTCGCACCGGCGGAAGCGGTTGACGCCGCGCCGAGACAGACGGTCAGCCCTCCACCGTTCTCGACGAAGTCTTTGAGTTTGGTCCACAGTTCATTGGTCGGTCGGGCGACATTCAGCAGGCAGACGATATCGAATTTCTCCAGGTTCGCCGTCCGCAGTTGCGACGTGAGCATCATGGTCGGTTTGTAGGCGGTTCCCGCGAGATTCAGGTCATTCAATGCTTCCAGCCAAAACTGCGTTTGGGCTCTTTCATCGGCGACAACCAGCACTTCCAGCGGCGGTAGCAACCGCACAGTGAAGGCCGCAGTGTTGTCGAACGACAGGGGATCCGCCGTGACGAGCCGCAACTCTCCCTGCGCCAGTTTACCGGTCACATTCTCCAGACGAAATTGCACGCCGGCTTCGGATCCTTCTTGCAGCGACACGGTTTGCTGATCGCGTTTGGTGGGAGGTTTGTCGTCGATCTGCAACCAGAACTCGACTGCTTGTTCCGGCCGGACGGGGCCGAGGCTGCGCAGTGTTCCCTCGACGGTGAGAACGCCGCCGCTGGCAATAGCCGGTCGCGCGGGGGCCGCCTTCACGAAGCCGACATTCATCGGAGCTTCGACGCCGACATCAATCAGATACAGCCCCATCCATGGTGTTGCAGCGAGTTCTTCTTTTTGCAGATGAGTGGAGTCTTCCCGCCAGGCCGAGCGCGCGAGGTCCGTGAAGAGATAAATCTCGCGGACGAACTTGTCCTGCTGTTGTGCTTCCGCAACCCCCGCCTGTTCGGACATCGTGCGGCGACGGTCGTCCTCTTGCAGACGGGAAGCAGCACGGAGCCGTTCGTTCAATGCCGGGGCCGCTGGTTGAATCGACAAGGATTCGAGCCGATTTTGCACAGCGGACAAATCCGGGGTGAAAAGTGCTGGCAGCTCCCCCGTGCCGTCCAGCACCGCAACTTTGCTTCCCGATGGAAGACTTTGCAGATGGGCGAGCGCGATCCGCCGGGCGTCGTCGAGTCGTGATGCGCCTTCGTACTGGTATTGAAGACTCGCGCTCGTATCGAACAGAAACACGGCGGCGACGGGAACGTTGTGCGGCACTGGCGGGGCGGGGTTGGTAATTTCCGCGGCGACACGGCGTTGATATGGCCAGATGACAAACAGTGCACAGAGCAGGGCGGTCAGCAACCCGACTCCGCCTTTCAAATACGTGCGACGCGATCGCAGCACATGGGCCGGAAGCCGTTGCCGGTTCCACCACGTTTGCAGGGCGAAGTAAGTCGCCAATCCGAATGCCAGCACCGCGGCAAGTCGTAAAATCTCACGTGTCTGTAGTGAGTAATCCGCCGGAGGAAACGACGGCCGGGCAATCACCAGGACCAATCCCGCAATGACGAGCATCCGCAGCAACAGCAGCCAGAAATGGCGCAGTCGCAGTCGGCGGGAGTTCTGCACATTCCGCAGTTGCAACAATCGCAATGCGGGAAAGATCAACCGCTTCGGTCGGGCGCGCAGCAGCAGATGCAGCACGATCGGGACGACCGTCAGCACGAGTCCAAACAACAAAGCGGGATGCAGCCAAGACATGCGACCGAGTTTCCGCGCGAAATGGAACCCGGCGCATTGTAGAGGATTGTCTCCGCAGAACGAAACATGAGATGCGGTTTCTGCGATTCAACTGGCGACACCCGCATCGCTTCGCAGTTTTGCGGCCCGCGTGGATTGTTTCCCAGTGATGGCCGATTGAGAAAACTGAGAAGCGAGAGCACGCGGAAGCGTGCCATGTGGGGCGCGAAACCGCAAAGCGGAGTTGGTCACTGCGGTTCAGCGTTTACCGGGACGGACTAACTTGTGCGGACGAACGATCGGTTCGTACATTTCCGGGCGACGGTCTGCGAGGCGGTTCACTTCGTTCAAGTCGGGCACGCGGACAAGATGTTTTTTCCGCGCGAGGCTCACATCCACATCGGCGTAGAGAATCGTTTCGTCGGTATGCGGTGCATGGGCCAGCGTTCGGCCCAGAGGATCGCAAATGCGGCTGTGGCCGATGAATTTGAAACCCCGCTCGACCCCCACCCGGTTCACAGCGGCGTAATACACCGTGTTTTCCATGGCCCGCGTGTTGATGGCATATTCTGCGGCGGCTTCGGCACCGGGCGGCCAGTTTGTCGGCAGAATGATCAGGTCCGCACCCAGCAACGTCAAACACCGGGCCGGTTCCGGAAAGCCTGCGTCGTAACAGATGTTAAGTCCCACCTGTACTTCACCCGCCGAATGCACGGCAAACGGTTGATCGCCATAGTCGGTGTAGCGATCAATGCCCAACCACGGTAAGTGGACTTTGCGGTAACTGGCGATCAAGCCTTTCGGACCGATCATGGCCGCGGCGTTGAACAACTGATCGCCTGCAGCTTCCAGCAACCCGAAGACGACGTAAATGCCTAATTCACGGCAGAGCGCATGCATCGCTTCGGTGGCAGGGCCGGGAATAGGCTGTGCATACGGCAGCGCTTCTGCGCGACTGTCGAAGCAGTATCCCGTGAGTGCACATTCCGGGAAAATGACCAGCGTGGCCCCGTTCGCATGAGCTTCTTCGGCCCGCCGGGTCATCGCTGATAGATTTCCCGCGACATCCGCCAAGCGGACATCCATTTGGACTGCCGCGATTCGCATCAGTTCATCCTTTACAGACTCGGGTGACCGAGCCTGTCGGTACTGACGGATGCCATCCCTGACGCCGGTGTTCTTCCCTGTCGGTCAGCAACAAGCCTTGTCTCCCAAGGTTCGCCTTGTTGCCGTGCGCGGGGAGTGTAGCAGATTCCCTCGCCGCACGTCAGGTGTTCAGAATTCTCAGCACTTCGTCTTTAAGACCGGGGACGACCGACAGCCCGCTGCCGCCGTAAATGGTGGGGGAACCGGTCCAATCGACAAAGTGCCCGCCGGCTTCCTGAACAATCGGAACCAAAGCCGCGGCATCCCACGGATTCATCGACGGATCGATCATCACATGGGCTCGCCCCGTTGCCACAAGCATGTGGCCGAAGCAATCGCCCCAGCCTCGCGCGAGGCCGACCGATCGAAGCATCGTCATGAGTGCCTCCCAGCGGCCGATGGTTTCCCAGCGAAGCATGTTGGTTTGACAGAACGTGGCGTTGTCGAGAGATGTCACATCGGCGATGCGGGCGCGTTTCGGTGCATCTTCACCAATTTGCCACCATGCTCCATTGCCGATGGACGCGTACACCACTTCGTCCAATCCGGGGAAGCGGCACACGCCGACGACGCACTGCTTTTCGTATTCGACGCCGATCAACGTGCCGAACAAAGGGACACCGTGGACGAACGATTTCGTGCCGTCGACCGGATCGAGAATCCAACGGAAGCCGCTGGTTCCGGGCGTTTCGGGAAATTCTTCACCGAGCACGCCATCGGTGGGGAACGCGGTTTTCAAGCGATCGCGAATCAATTCCTCCGCCCCACGATCCGCCGCAGTTACCGGGGTGAGGTCCGATTTGCTGATCACTTCCAGTGATTCGTTCTGATAGTAACTGAGGATGAGCGTTTGGGCTTCGCGCGCCACCTGCAGAGCGAATTCGAGGCGGGAAGAAAGGTCGGCGGCCGTCCAGGGCATGCGGGAGATCCTAGGTGGTCGGTGATAGGTGGTGGTTGGTAGGCAGAAGGAATGAGGCAATTCTGGTCGCAAGTGTCTGTGTCAGCGGAATATTCTCTGCCTGTCACCGACCACCCGCCACCGATCACCTTCTACTCCAGCCGATACAAATACTCGCCCGCTTTGCGAACGAGCAACACGCCTTCGTCTTCGCGGTTGGCGAACGATTCGATGTCGATGGTCTTCGGGTCGCGGTAACCGAGATTAATTTTGGCGCAGATCTCCGGGGAAATCTGCGAAGCGAGCGTGACCTGCACGCGCGGCTTTTCGACGCCGTTTTCAAACGTGCCGCCGCCGCGGACATGAGTCGAGTGGGCGAGCACACCCCACGGATAATCTTTGAACCGGTCCCACTGCTTCGTGAAATAGTCCCGGACGTGGTAACCGATTTCTTCGATCAGTTCGCCGTGGGTGACAGAAATCTCGGTGACGTGCGGTGCGTAAATGATCAACTCGCCGCCATCCGCGACGACCGGTTCGAGCTTGTACATGCACTTTCCGGCGACCCACAGATCGTCGTACATCGGCGGGGCACACGATAGTACCTGCTGGAACGGCTTCGGATACCGCAGCATATGGACCTGGGCACTCAAGTCCGCAGCCTGATGCCACGCGGCTTCCGGTGTACCGTAGAACAACCCGTATGGCTTGGCATCCGGAGCAACGACAAACGTGATTGCCTTCCGTTCAACGGGGATCAGCGCCGCGGCCCGGTCTACTACGCGACGAACCGGCGTGTCCTTCACACCGATGATGCCAACGTTGGTGATGAGCGCTCCCAGCCAGTGGAAGAAATTCAGAATCTCCGGCCCGCCAATGCCCGGGAAAAAATACTTGTTGCCCCCGGAAAAACCGACGACTTCATGCGGGAAAACGGGGCCGAGAACCAGCAGTGTGTCGTAATTGAAAATTCGCGAATTGATGGCGACGGGGACTTCCATCGACAGTAACCCGCCGGAGATTTCTTCCGTTTCGGCTTTCGTCAATGTGCCGAGCGTGGTGAGCCGTTCGGGGCGGTCCCATTCGTGATTGTAAAACTGTGTTTGAAAGAAGAGCCGTTGTCGTTCTTCCGGGGCGATGCCAAGCAGTTTTCCAATTTGCGCTTCGGACATCGGCGGGTGCGTGCCCAAGGCGATCATCACATCGAGCTGAGCGACGACGGGCTTCAACCGTTTGTGCAGGGCATCGAACAGCAGCGGCAACGGTGCGGTCCGCGTAGCATCGGGAACGATCACCAGTACCCGCTTGCCGGCGAAATCCGCGGTATTCACGGCTTCCGCAAACCACTCGCGAACCTGAATGTCAGACAACGGCGGAATCGGCGCGGGCATGGATCGGCAAGCTCATCTGTTCAATGGCATCATCACAAACTGGGAGAATTGTAGCGATGCTGCATGAATGCTCCCAGTGCAGACATTGTAGGGCAGACTCTCGCCTGCCATCTCAATGACAACGCTTGCGGTTTGATGGCAGGCGGGAGCCTGCTCAACAGGGGATTTCCACCGGCAATTTCTTCCGACGTGGTGGTGAACTTGGGAGGCTGCATAAACTTCAACGCGAATTACTGGGCGGAAGAGTGGTCAATGCGAGACAGGATCGGGTATCTTGGGAGGCTGCGCCACGCATCGGCCCCAAAGTCGGCGTGTGGCAGTTTAAGCCATTGATACAAAGATCGCGGCGGATTTCCGCCGGGACAGGGAATCGTCCATGACGTTGGCGGAGTTGCTCGAGGGCAAGTTTCGCGGAGATGTGCGCTTTCGTGGAGCCGCCTACCTGGAGGCCGAACGAGTCTCCGTGACGCGCGTGACGCCCGAACATGTGTTTGGCGTTGTCCGCGACGGCGTGGAATACCAGACGCAGATCAGCCGGCACGAAAGCACGCTGAAACTGTCTTGCACTTGCGGGGCCACGCCCGCTCCTCCCACCGGCAACATTCAGTGTAAGCATGTCTGGGGGACGATTCTCGCCATCGACGCCGGCAACTATCTCAGCGGCTCGGTGAAGCCCGGCTACATTCCCCCGTTCGTGGTGGAATCGGAAGCCTTCGATTTCGGCCTCGATAGCGATTGGGAGGACGAAGAGGCACCCGAAGAATTGCTGCGCCGCGCTCCGGCATCCACTCGCGCCCGCCGTGTCGCGGCTGCCGAGATGCCCGAGCCCCCTGCGCCGCCGCAAAAGGAATGGGAAAGCCGGCTGACGGAACTCCGTCGGGCCATGCAGGAAGATGACGGCAACAACAATGCCGCCGGTCGCGAGCGGCAGATCATTTACGAAATCGACGCCGCCGCGAGTGAAGAAGCCGACACGCTCATCATCCAAACGTCGCAACGCCAGCGCCGCGCGAACGGCGAATGGGGCAAGCTCAAACCGCTCCGTCTCAAGCCCGGCAAATTCGAGGAAATCGACGACGACGAAGACCGACGGATTCTCGCCCACCTCATCGGTGGCACCCCGGATCGCAGCAACTGGTCGGCTCAGGGAGGCGAAACCTGGGCCGCAGTGCATCGTTACCGCGTTCCCTTCGATCTCTGCCAGATGCTGCTCCCAGCGATCTGTGCGACCGGCCGCTTGCGACTCGCGGGAGAGGAAGAACGTCTCACCGACGTACTGAACTGGGATAACAACGGTCCGTGGGAACTCAGCTTGGGCGTGATTCCCGACGACACGAGTGAAAAATGGCGGTTGCAGGGAGCGCTCACGCGCGGCGAAGAACGCCTGCCGCTGCGCGAACCACTGCTGCTTGTGCCCGGCGGGTTGTTCGTCACCGCGGACAAGATCGCGCCGTTCAACGATTTCGATGCCTTCCCGTGGGTCGGATTGCTCCGTCGTGGAACGGAAATCGAAGTTCCCAAGGGTGAAGAGCACGACCTTGTCGATCGCCTGCTCGACATGCCGGCGTTGCCGCGGCTGGAGTTGCCCGCCGAATTGCAATTGGAAGAAGTCAGCCTCGAACCGAAGCCGATTCTCACGGTCCATCCGCCCGCGAAAGCCCGCTGGCAACAAGACCGACTCAAAGGCGAATTGCTGTTCGATTACGATGGGGCCACCGTCCGCGGGACCAGTGGACGGTGGGCCATTGTGCAGCGCTCCGCGAGCCGCTGCCTCGTTCGACATCGTCCCAAAGAAGCCGAATATTGGTCGCAATTGCAGGATTTGGGCTTCCGCAAACTGCTCGATCAACGTCGCGGTCAGCACGATGTCGAAATTCTCTCGCGCGATCTCGGCCCCGCCGTGCGGCAACTCATCGCGAGTGGTTGGCAAGTTCGGGCTGATGACAAGCGCGTGCGACAGCCGCTGGAAATTCAGTTCCAGGTACGTTCCGGAATCGACTGGTTCGAGTTGCACGCCAACATCGATTTCGAGGGGAGCAAAATCGGCTTCCCGGAATTGCTGGCGGCTCTTGCGCGGGGCGACAGTACCGTCGTGCTCGATGACGGTTCGCTCGGCATCGTTCCGGAAGAATGGTTGCGACGGTACGGTTTGCTCGCCGGTCTCGGGGCGACCGAAGGGGACCATCTTCGCTTCACCGCCGTGCAAGCCGGGTTGCTGGATGCGCTGCTTTCGACACAGGCGAGCGTCGATTTCGACGCGAAATTCCTCGAAGTCCGCGAACGCCTCGCGAACTTTGCCGGGATTGTCCCGGTGCAGGAAGGCAAGACGTTCCACGGTGAATTGCGACATTACCAGCGCGAAGGTCTTGGCTGGTTGCACTTCCTCGAAGACTTCCACTTCGGCGGCTGCCTTGCGGACGACATGGGTCTCGGCAAGACAATTCAGATGCTCGCGTTCTTCGACGAACGCCGCAAACGTCGGCCGAAGAAAGTGCCGTCACTGATCGTGGTGCCGAAGTCGCTGATGTTCAACTGGAAACAGGAATGTGAGAAATTCACGCCGCAGCTAAGCGTGATCGAATATCACGGTCTGGAACGGGCCAAGCTGCGCGATGTCTTCGCCAAGCAGGACTTGATCCTGACGACCTACGGCACGCTTCGGCGCGACGTATTGCTGCTCAAGGATTTGGAGTTCGATTACATCGTCCTCGACGAAGCCCAGGCGATCAAAAACGCCGGTTCGCAAGTGGCGAAAGCCGTACGGTTGCTGAAGTCGCTGCATCGCGTGGCCCTCAGCGGTACGCCGATCGAAAACCATCTCGGTGATTTGTGCTCGATCTTCGAGTTCCTCAATCCGGGCATGCTCGGTCGCAGTTCAGCGTTCCGCCTACATGCCGCCGATCCGGAAGACAAAGAAACCCGCCGCGTGCTGGCTGACGGCTTGCGACCGCTCATCCTGCGCCGCACGAAACAGAGTGTCGCCAGTGAACTGCCCGAAAAATTCGAGCAGACGATTTACTGTGAAATGGGACCGGAACAGAAGCGGTTGTACGACGAACTCCGCGAACATTACCGCGATTCGTTGCTGGGCATCATCGACGAGCAGGGTATGGCGAAAGCCAAGATGCACGTTCTCGAAGCCCTGTTGCGATTGCGTCAGGCGGCGTGCCATCCGGCACTGCTACAGAAGGGCCAGCCCGAAGAGGGTTCCGCCAAGATGGATGCCCTCGTCCCGCAGTTGCAGGAACTGATCGACGAAGGTCACAAGGCGCTCGTCTTCTCGCAGTTCACCAGCATGCTGGCGATTGTGAAAACGCATCTCGATAAGCAGGGCATCGTCTACGAATATCTCGATGGCCAGACCCGCGACCGCAAAGAACGGGTCGAGCGGTTCCAGAACGACAAGGACTGCGGCGTCTTCCTCGTCAGTTTGAAGGCGGGGGGGTTGGGTCTCAACCTGACCGCGGCCGATTACGTCTTCATTCTCGACCCATGGTGGAACCCCGCCGTGGAGACGCAGGCGATCGACCGAGCCCACCGCGTCGGTCAAACCCGGCAGGTGTTCGCCTACCGCCTCATCTGTAAGGACACAGTCGAGGAAAAGATCGCCGCGCTGCAACAGCAGAAACGCGAACTCGCCGACGCGATCCTCGAACAGGACGGCACAATCCTGCAAGGTCTGACGACCGAGGACCTGCAACTCTTGCTGTCGTAACGCCCACCCACCCCGCTGTGCGGTTTCGCGACCCGCGCGGAACGCACCGGGTGTTTCCCCGCTTCAGCGCGCAAAAACCCACGGCGACCCGCAAGTCGCCGTGGGTTTGAATCGCATTGTCGTGACCAATCGGACCGTTACAGACCGCGCTTCAGTTTGCGCTTGGCGCGGCGCTTGATCTTCCAGCGTCGATTGATTTTCTGTTTCGTCGTGAGCTTCATGATTCTCGCATTCGTATCGGAAGTCATCTCTGGCCAACCACCACCGCTGCGGAGTCGGGCCAAGTAGGATAGCAGATCACCGCCGGGAAGAAAAGTGGGACGTGGAATTGGGGTACTGGTCGAGGATCGTGTTGGTCAGATTTCACAAACCAGTCTGCTTGATGAGCCATTGCCAGAAGGTGGTGTAACGCATCAACAGAAAAAAGCCGTTCGTTGTCAGATCGCCAACAAACTCAAGCGGTTTGTAGGCGCATAGAAGCATTTCAAGAACGATTCCCGGCAACCATCCACGGGCTTTCAGTTTGAATGCGATCAGAATGGCAGGAATGATCCAGAGTGGATAGCCAATAATGAGGGCCGCGAACGACCCCGCGATCCACTTCCGTTTCCACCTCCACGGCGCGAACCATGCGACCTGCTTCGGTAACGGTGGGTGATCTTCCATGCTCACAATTCTACCCACGATAATGCCTCGGTGGTAAGCCGGAAAAGCGGCTCACCGGCACATCACGTTGCCGGGGTGAACGTCGTTCATAAAGACGCCGATGCCCTCCAGCGCCCATATAGCATTTCCTTTACCCGCGGCCAGTCCGCTTCAAACTGCTCTTTCTTTTCCTCAATCCATTCTGCCCCGATCTCCGGCTCAAAGTCGGTCTTTCGCAGCAGGCTCGCGCCAGCAAAATCGAGTACAAACGGCGGCGACACCAAGGTCATCTCGATGACCCACAGATTGTCGTCATCTGCAATGAACTGGGGAATCTGGAACCCCTTGACGTTGGATGTGTTTTTCGCCTTCAAATGCAGGTACACATCCCGTTCCTGCCGATATAATGCAAGGTTGTTGAGCGATTTGATCGCCGTTTTTCGACTTGTTCCCAGGACAACACCTTCGAAACCGCCCCCGATTTGTTTTTCGATGGTCAGATTGTTCTGCTTTGCATAGAGTTCAGCGCGTTCCTTTGGGGAAAAGGGAAGGGCACTCATGGAAACGCGAATTCCCGATTACGCCATGTTTTCGTCCGTTGTGCGGCTGTCGTTGCACGCGAATGGTGAATCGTTTGATTTGGCGAGCATTGGACCGGCGGAGATCACCCCCCGCCAACCCATCGACCTGCCGAAGTGCAATGCCGACGTGGTGATGGACGTGGATGGCGACCGTTTCGTCTGGCCCGTCTGTCTTCCCTCCGGAGCCGTGCCGTTTGATCGAACGATCAAAACGAGATCGAACGGCGAGATGCGTCGGTCGCAGTCGCCGAGAGACGATCGCTAGCCCGATCAACTCTATCAATAAAAACGCCCCGATAACACGGGATGTTTTGGTTTCGTCCGCCGAGTGAACGACCAGCGAGAACCCTGCGTGTTTTTTCGTGACATCCCGCTGGCGTGGTTGCAACTGACGCACTCCAAGGCGAAGTTTTTCGCGGCGGTGACGGGTGTGGTCGTCGCTGTCCTCTTAATGTGGATGCAGTTGGGGTTTCTCGACGCGCTCTACCGTAGCGCCACCTCGGTGACGAATCATCTCACCGGCGATCTCGTTCTCATCAGTCCGCACACGAAAGAATTCGCGCGGCCGGAATCGTTTCCGCGGCGTCTCCTGGGGCGAGCGCTCGGTCATCCCGATGTTGTCGCCGTGCATCCGTTTTATGAGGCCACAGGCAAATGGCAGAACCCCTGGAACGGTGAGAAACGGCCGATCCTTGTCTTCGGCATGCCCCCCGACGAACCGCTATTCGACGCGAAAGGATTGGCCGAGGGCTGGAGTAAGACCAACGTCGCCGATGCCGGGTTGTTTGATGTCGTTTGCCGGCCTTCGTTGGGCAATGTCGGAAAGCATTTCAACGCGGGAGAAACTGTTACCGCGGAAATTAATAACCGCCGTGTGACCGTTGTCGGAACCGTGCGGATCGGCGTTGGTTTTCAGGCGGACGGTAACTTCGTCACCACGGACGCGAATTTCCTGCGGTTGTTTCCGGATCGTCAGGCCAACGCGATTGATGTCGGCGTGATCGAATTGCGTCCGGGCGCGGATCGACTGGCGGTGCAAATGGCGCTGCGGCAGGCTTACGGTCGCGAATTGAAAGTCCAGACGCCGCAGGAGTTGATTGCCGCCGAGTACAAGTTTCTGCAGGATAACGCCCCGATTGGCTTCGTCTTCACGATGGGAGTGGTCGTCGGTTGCTTCATCGGTTTCGCGATTGTGTATCAGGTGCTTTTTACGGACATCAGCAGCCATCTGCCACAGTATGCGACGCTGAAAGCGATGGGGTATTCCGATGGTTATCTCGTCCGCACTGTGCTGCAGGCGGCATTGATTCTGGCCTTCTGCGGTTACATTCCGGGGACAATCCTCGCTGCGGGACTCTATGAAATCGGCAAGCGGGCGACGATGTTGCCGATGGATTTGTCATTCGTTCGCGGCACGCAGGTGTTTGGACTCTCGCTGGCGATGTGCATTCTATCGGGACTGGTCGCGGTGCGACGATTGCGGTCGGCCGACCCCGCGGAGATTTTCTAGCGGAAGAGCTTGCGCTTCGCAGATGCCGAGTAAACTGCAAAGCGTAAACGGGGAACGAATTCTTTCTAACCATCAACCATTTGCCACAAACCATTCACTAACCATGCCTGCTGCCATTGATGTCCGTGGCCTCAATTACTCCTTCGGAGAGGGAGAACTGCGCAAGCAGGTGCTCTACGACGTGAGTCTGACCGTGCAGGCCGGCAGTGTCGTGATCATGATGGGGCCATCCGGTTGCGGGAAGACGACGTTGTTGACACTCGTCGGCGGCTTGCGGACCGTCCAAGAGGGGCAGGTCGAAGTGCTGGGACACGATCTCGATACCGCCGGTCCCGCGGAACTGGTTGCGGTTCGTCGGCACATCGGCTTCGTCTTTCAATTGCACAATCTGCTGGACTTTCTGACCGCCCAGCAGAACGTGGAAATGTCGCTGCAATTGCATCCCGAGATCGATCCACCGATGCGCCGCCACAAGGCCCGGGAGATACTGAAAGTTGTCGGCTTGGGCGACCGGATGAACTATTATCCTGCCGCACTCTCCGGAGGGCAGCGACAGCGAGTGTCGATTGCCCGCGCCTTGGTTGCGCAGCCGCAACTGATTCTCGCCGATGAACCGACCGCGGCGCTGGATAGCACGTCGGGTCGGCAGGTCGTCGAACTGTTGCAACGCCTCGCGAAAGAGCAGGGGGCCGCCGTGCTGATGGTCACGCACGACAACCGCATTCTCGATCTCGCCGACCGCATCGTCCACATGGAAGATGGTCGCGTTCTCGATGCGGGATGAGTGATTTTTCCCTTCGGTCTTAGTCCGCATCACGATGAACGGTGGCAGGTGAGAACGCAGGCAGGCAGACCGCAATGTACTCCGCTCCGGCGTCACCCGGCGTGCTGTACCGCACCCATTCGCCGCCGCGAACGATGATGGCCTGCCCGGCACACACGGTCCGTTTTCCATCGCGACTTTCTACCACCAGTTCGCCACGCAGAACGACGGTGTATTCGTCGAACTCGGGCGTTTGCCCCGGTTCCACCCACCCGCCGGGACTCGTCATCCGCGCGATGCTCACACCATCGGTCTGCGAGTTCACCCTCCCGACGAACTCTTCAATCTTCTTCGGCTTGTTTCCCGCGGCTTGGATGATGGTCGGGTGTGCAATGAGTTGTGGCATGGAAGGATCCTCGTTCCGGTACGAATGGGATAGATTGGATACTGTAGCGCGATTCCATCAAGACATCGACTGTTTAGCTCCGACCCGGAGTCCGCGGAGGGGAGCGCTGTGTTGAGCGTATCACCCGTACGGATCGCTCCACGCAGCGCCCCCCTATCGGGTCGCGGCTAAACGTTGTTTCGCGCGTTGTGCCGGTTGCATCTTAACCGGGCGATATGTTCCAATACCCGCGCTGGAATCTATTGAACGACTGACCCTGAATTGGTGGGAGAACTTTATGCGAACGGGATGGATCGCACTGGTCATCGCCGGGTTATGCGCCTTCGGTGGTGCGGCCTTGGCTCAGGACGGATTTGAATCTCTTTTCGACGGCAAGACACTCGATAAATGGGATGGCAATCCCGATTTCTGGCGTGTCGAAGACGGCTGCATTACCGGCCAGACGACGGCCGAAAAGCCCACCAAGGGCAACACGTTCATCGTCTACCGCGGCGGTGAAGTCGGCGACTTTGAGTTGACGCTGGAATACAAGATCATCGGCGGCAACTCGGGCATTCAGTACCGCAGTTTTGAAGTGCCGAACGAGAAGTGGGTCATCGGCGGCTACCAGGCCGACTTTGAAGCCGGCGAAACGTACTCGGGCATCAACTACGGCGAACGCTTCCGCGGCATTCTCGCCAATCGCGGTCAGAAAACCATCGTGAAAAAGGGCGAAGATGGCAAGGTGCAGGTTGAAGTCGTCAGTTCGGTCGGCGACACCAAAGAAATCCAGAAGCACATCAAGAAAGAAGACTGGAACACCTACCGCATCACGGCGAAGGGGTTCACGTTCGAGCATCGGATCAACGATGTGATCACGTCGGTTTGCACCGACGAACATCCCGATCGCCGGGCCACGGGAGTGCTGGCCCTACAGTTGCACGCCGGTCCGCCGATGAAAGTGCAGTTCCGCAACATCAAGATCAAGAAGACCGCGGCCACCGCAGCAGTCGGCAAGAAGCACGCTTTGCTGCTCGCCGGTCGTCGCAGTCACGGCTTTGGTGCCCACGATCACACCGCAGGTTGTGCCTTACTCGCCAAGCTGATCAATGCGAGTGGTCTGCCGATCAGCGCGGAAATGCACTCGCTGGAAAAGAATGGCTGGCCCTCACCCGAGACGTTGGCGAAGGCCAATACGATCGTCATCTATTCCGATGGTGGCGGGGGGCATCCATTCAACGAGCATCTCAGTGAATTGCAATCGCTCTTTGATAAAGGCGTTGGTGTTGTCTGTATTCACTACGGTGTGGAAACGACGATCGGTGCCCCTGGCGACGCGTTTCTGCGGTGGACCGGCGGGTTCTTCGAGCCGAACTACTCCGTCAACCCGCACTGGACGGCGGATTACAAAAAACTGCCCGAGCACCAGATCACTCGGGGCGTGAAGCCCTTTCAAATCAATGATGAATGGTATTACCACATGCGGTTTCGCGAAGGCATGGCCGGAGTCACGCCGTTGTTGACTGATCTGCCGCCGTTGACGACGCTGGTGGAAGTGGATGCGGCGGGCAAGCCGGTGATGATCGAGAAGGATGGGAAAAAGACGTACAAGCTCAGCCGGCCGGAGAACGCTCACAACAACAATCCGCACGCCCGGAAAGCGGTGATTGAGGACAAGGCGCCGCAGCACATGGCCTGGGCGACGGAACGGGCCGATGGCGGCCGCGGCTTCGGTTGCTCGGGCGGACACGTTCACTGGAATTGGGGTCACAACGAGTTCCGCCAGTTCTTCCTCAATGCCATCGTGTGGACCGCCGGACTGGATATTCCCGCGGAAGGCGTGAACCCCGGCGTCGTCACCATCGACGACATGCTGCAGAACCACGACGAGGAAATCCCCGCCGATTTCAACAAGGCCCGCTACCAGGCCATGTTTGACGAATGGAACGCAAAGAAGTAGCCGTTTCCCATGACGATATGATGAAGCCGGAGACCCAGGGAATACTTTCCTTGGGTCTCTTTTTGTGCACAGCTCATCGATCCGTAAACTGCCGGAACCGATGCACCGGCTGCTTCCCGCGGCCCGGCAATTCCCGCATCGTCACGTCGCCGCGACAATCATCTTCCACTTCGCGCCACGCGGCGGCGGAAAGGTGGATGCGGCCCGGTTCGCCGGTTTGCTCCAACGCTAGTGCGGTGTCGACCGTTTGGCCCCAGACATCGAACTGGAATTTGCTCGTTCCCACGACGCCGGCAATCACGCTGCCGTAGTCGATACCCACACGCAGGATTGCCGCGGGCGTGAGTGCCGCCGCCACGGTCATCATCGCCTGCGCTGCTTCCAGACAATTCCGGACCGGTTGCTCCGCGAACGAGTTCAATCCCGCAGTGGCGAGAAACGAACTGCCGATGGTCTTGATCTTTTCCAGGTTATGTTGAAGGCAAACCTGTTCGAGGGCCGTGACCAGAGAGTGCAGCTCATCGACGACTTCCCGCGGCGTCTTCTGTTCGCAGAATTCGCTGAAGCCGACCCAGCCGACGTGCATCACTGCTGCGGCATAATACCGTTGTGGTTCGACCGCGAATTTGCCCGACTCGTTGAAATCGGCAAGGATGCGGGCCTTGATGTGATGCGGCAGCAGGGCGTTGAGCAGTTTGTCGATGTTGTTCCGTTGTCGTTTCAGAGTTTGCAACGTTTGCTGTTGCTCGTCGCGCAGTAACTTCTTGGTGAGCGAGTTCATCACCCGCGCTTCGAGTAAGCGTGGGTCGCCGTTCTTTTGCAGATAATCTTCCGCACCGAGCGCTACGAACCGGGCGACTTCCGCGGCCGACTCCGTATCGCTGGCCGATCCCGACAGAATCAGCACCGGGATCTTTTGCAGGCGATCACTGGAATGCAATTGTTCAAAGACTTCCTCCCCCGACATCACCGGCATTTTCAGATCGAGCAGAATCAAATCGACCGGATGCTGGGCGAGCAGTTCAAGCGCTTGCTCGCCGTTTTCGGCTTCAATCACTTTGTGACCGAGTCGTTCGATCAATCGGCAAAACGCCTGGCGGTCGTACGGATTGTCGTCGGCCAGCAGCACCAAGCCAGCGCGAATCATGGAGATGTGAGTCGAGGACACCAATTTGCGAGCAATCGGCGCGTCGGATGCATCCGGTGTAATGTGCGTCGTGGGCGGCATGGCATTAACCCGCGGCGCTTCGACATAGTCGGTTTCACCCACGTGGGCAAACGATGTTGACGGCCGACGCTCATCGCCAGTCGATTCGGACAGTAATGGTGGCAGGACGATCTGGGCTTGGGCGAACGAAGCCAGGGCCTGCACGACATCGTTCGCCGCGGTAAAGCGATCTTCCGGACGTTTAGACATCAGGCGGTGGCAAACTTCGATCACCGTGGCAGGAGTTTGCGGGGCGAAGTCAGTCAACTCGGGTATGGGTGTCGAAACGTGGCCCTGCATCTTGCTGAAGACGGTTTGATACTCACCCGATGCAAATGGCGGTTGCCCGCTCAACAGATGAAACAGTGTGCAACCGAGTGCATACAGATCGGAGCGAGCATCGGCTTTTCGCGGGTCATCCCATTGCTCGGGAGCCATGTAATCGGCGGTGCCAAAGACTTGGCCGAGCGTCGTGAGATCGGTGCTCGGCTTGTCGTCCCGCGCCAACAGTCGCGACAGTCCCAGGTCGAGCAACTTCACTCGGCCGTCGTGATCCAACAGCAAATTGGAGGGTTTGATATCCCGATGGACCAGCCCGGCGGCGTGCGCCGCCGACAGCGCATCCGCCGCTTCGCGAATGATGCGACACGCCGTCGCGAGAGGTAACCGCCCCCGTTCACTCACAATCGTGTCAAGATCCTGACCGTCGACGAATTCCATCGCGAGGTAATGTGTGCCGTCGATTTCGCCGGCATCGAAGGCCTGCACCACATGCGGGTGATTCACGCGGCCGACGGCTTTCATCTCCCGTTGAAATCGCGCGGCGGCATCGGGGTGGTGCATGAACGACGCGGACAGAATCTTGACCGCGACGACTTTATCCAGCTTGGTGTGAATCGCCCGAAAGACAACCCCCATGCCTCCTTCGCCGAGCTTGGCCACTAGATGATACGGTCCCAATGTGCTGCCGACATCGAGTGCCTGTTTGGTCGTCATCGCTGGCAATGCCGCGGTGGGCAGTGTCGATGACAGCGGCATCAGCGGCGAAAACGCGGCCACAATCGTTTCCACATAATCCGGGAAACGCGGAAGATAGTCTTCCGGCCGTGCAATGTGTCCCCGCCGCTTGTACCACCAGCATTCAATGGTCAGTAGCTCGGCCAGCAACCGCGGGCGGAGTTCGGGGGTGACCGTGGACAACGCCGTGGCGATGTCCGGTGTCCCACCGGCGCGAAACTCGTCCTCAAACCGGTCGCACACACTCTCCCAATCGGTCGACAACGGACCTGTGTCAGGCACAGCATCAGAGTGAAGTGGAGCAGACATCGGCGTTCCACCGGGCCAACAGCGATCGAAATTCCATCCGGCGCAGCTCAACGGGGTGCGACATGGGGATGAGTTCGGGCTGTCGACTTAAGCAGTTACTCTACAGGTCGAATATCGTTGTCGCTATGCAATTTGGATTTCGATCCTTGTTGCGTAATTCTCCCACAGTCGTTAATTCGGTGTCAGTGCGACGTAATCCCTGCGTTCGCGGGTCACCAGATTCGACCCCCATCCACTTCCGCTGACATGGATCGGTCTTCTTTCAAAATCACGTAAGGCAGATGGGCCTGCAATAAACGTTGAATCATGACAATGCATGGGCAAACGAGATGATGCCGCTGCCGAACCAGACAAACCAGCCGAGCCCCCACGCGCTCAGCCGCAGCACTTGCCAACCCAAGCGTGACGGCAGCGGCAGCCATTGAAAGAGCACACCCACCAGCAAGCCGGCGGCGGCATACGGCAGAAGCGATAACGAGGCCTGCAGGCAGCAGCTTTGAAAGCGTCGACAGATTGCCCCGGTCATCGGCCCGGAAATGCTGCCGAGCGTGGTCATCACCACCAAGCCGCGTTCCTGCGACGCATTCGTCAATCCGCCAGAGACGGCGGCATAAGTCAGCACGGTGAAGCCGAGCCAGAGAGTGGCAAAGATGACGATGTGGGCCAGCCCAAATCGACATTGAGCGATCCGCGTCATGTGAGTTGCCATGATGTGAGACATTCTCTCAATTCTACCGCGGCCCGCCTGAAAAACGCGATCTCGACATTTCTAACGACTAAGGGCATCAAACGTAGCGAGGCGGCATGCAAAACTACTTCTCGTCTTCGGTACCTGCACTCAGCAACATGAGCCAGTCGCGATGACCATGTAATAGACGCACGAACTCCAGACCCGCTTCGGTGCAACGAAAGAATAGGAGCCACTTCCGAAAACCGTCGATGGGCCATGCCCGCAGACCGTTCAAACGTGGATTCTTAAAGTCACAGCGAGTGCCAACGTTCGGAAACTCAGCCAGGAAAAGGATGGCGTGCTTCACCGCGGTGAAGAAGCGATCGGCCACCACTATACCGGCTTCACGTTCGAGATATTCCGTCTGGTCCAGCAGATCTGCTTCAAATTACGGACGAACCACCGTTGGCAACGGCGTCATGACGCGGACATCTGGCGACGACGCTCAATCCGACCGTGCAATTCTTGCCAATAAGTTTCGTCCACCGCGATGGGTGGGCCACTGTCGAGGCCGCGTAGCAGCTCGGCTTCAAGACGTTGCCGTGCGGCAGGCCAGTCGGCGGCGGTTTCCTGTTCCAAGGCATCACGAGCGAGATCGCGTTCGACGCTTTCATCGAGCGCCGCACGGACCTGCAGATGTTCAGCCAATGACAACGCACAAATCTGCTCAACCAAGGCTTCCCGCGGCGTCATGGATCGTCACTCCTCTGAATCAGATGAAAGAGGATATACCATTGTGGCCGTCACTGATGATCCGTTCGTCGTAGTTTACCACGGTTCAAATCATTCGTCATGAACATTTTCCGACCGCGTGAGATTGTGAGATTCCCTGTCCAGCTGTTGTTGAGCGACTGTCGCATCTTCCTCAATTCCGTACTCGGCACGCATTGACCTTCTGCGCGTCACTGCCGAGAATTCCCACGCGGCCGCACGCTGAGCGTTTTTCGCGGCCAGGGTTTGCATCGCGCCTGCCTGCTGAGGAGTCTGCATCATGGCCAGCCGCAAGAAGTCGGTCCCGTCCGCTGCCGCAATGAAGAAAGTCGTCAAGAAAAAGGGGACGCGACCCAAGACCGCGGAGTCGCCCACAATCGGTGAGTATCTCATTCGTCGCTTGCAGGATTACGGTGTCACCGATGTCTTCGGCATTCCCGGCGACTTTATCTTGCAGTTCTACGGGCACCTGCAGGACAGCCCCCTGAAGGTGATTGGGACGACGCGCGAAGATTGTGCCGGCTACGCCGCCGATGCGTATGCCCGCGTACATGGACTCGGCGCGGTCTGCGTGACGTATTGTGTCGGCGGTCTCAGCCTCTGTAACTCCATCGCCGGGGCGTATGCCGAGAAATCGCCGGTCGTGGTCATCAGCGGTGCGCCGGGAGTGGAAGAACGGCGATCGAATCCGTTGCTGCATCATCGCGTGCGCGACTTCACCACGCAGCGAGAAGTGTTCGAGAAAATCACGGTGGCGACGGCGTCGCTCGATGATCCGCTGACGGCGTTCCGCGAAATCGACCGCTGCCTCGAAGCCGCGGTGAAATTCAAGCGGCCGGTGTATCTCGAATTGCCGCGCGATCGGGTGAATTCTCGCTGTCCGTATCCGCACGTCCCGGCGTCGGAACCTCCGCAAAGTCAAAAGGATGCGTTGTGGGAAGCGCTGGTGGAAGCGGGAGAAATGATTTCCCGCAGCGAGCGTCCAGTGATTATCGCCGGCGTGGAGATGCATCGCTTCGGCCTCAGCGACGACGTGGTGAAGTTCGCCGAGAAAACGCAGATCGCGATGTCGGCGACACTGCTCGGCAAATCGGTCGTCAGCGAAAAACATCCACTCTTCGTCGGGATCTACGAAGGGGCGATGTGCCGCGAGAGTGTGCGGAAGTTCGTCGAGGAAAGCGACTGCATCATCCTGCTGGGCGCGTTCCTCACCGACATTGACCTCGGCATCTACACAGCCCATCTCGATCCGTCGAAATGCATCTATGTCACCAGCGAAGACCTGCGGATTTCGCACCATCATTTTCAGGATGTGCTCATCAGCGACTTTGTCAAAGGTCTATTGAAGCTCGACCTGAAAGTGAGCAAGCGCGCTTTGCCGCCGAAGCCGAAGGTCGAGAAATTCGTGCTGAATCCGTCTGCGCCGATGAAGACGGCCCGGCTGTTCGCGCGGATCAATGAACTGCTCGACGAGAATATGGTCGTGGTCGCCGATGTGGGCGACTGTCTGTTCGGTGCCGCAGAATTGACGATCTATCGCCGCACGGAGTTCCTTAGCCCGGCGTATTACACATCCATGGGGTTCGCAATTCCGGCATCCATTGGAGCGCAAGTTGGCAATCCTAACCTGCGGCCCATCGTTCTCGTCGGTGACGGGGCATTTCAGATGACGTGCCTGGAACTCTCGACCGCGGTCCGGCACGGCTTTAATCCGATCGTGATCGTGCTCAACAACAAAGGCTACACGACCGAGCGGTTTATTCAGGACGGCCCGTTCAACGATATTCTGAACTGGGACTATCACCGCCTCCCCGATCTCCTCGGCAGCGGTTGGGGCTTCGAGATTCATAACGAAGGCGAACTCGACCAGGCATTGAACGCGGCCTTGGCCCACCGCGATGCATTCAGCCTGCTCAACGTGCATCTCGACCCGTTCGATGTCAGCCCGGCGCTGAAGCGACTCGGCGAAAGTCTCGCGAAACGGATTTGAACCCCTTCCGTCAGCGAACGCACGATGTTTAGCCGCGACCCGGTAGGGGAGCGCTTTCCACTGAGCGCTCCCCTTCGGGTCGCGGCTAAACGGCTTATCCGAACAGTTCCATCAACGGTTCACCCGTTGAGAGCGGCCGGGTGAAGCCGTCGCGGCCTAAACGTGTGTGAAGCGGGATGCCGAGCGATTGGAAGATCGTCGCTCCCAGATCCTGCGGGCGGACAGGGCGGTCTTTGACATAGGCGGCGTGCTTGTCGGATTCGCCATAAATCGCACCGCCGCGGATGCCGCCGCCGGCGAGAATTGTTGAGAAACACGTCGGCCAATGTTGTCGGCCGGGATTTGCTCCGGGCGCGTTGATGTTGGGCGTGCGGCCGAATTCTCCGGTCACGACGACCATCGTGCTTTCCAGCATGCCGCGGTCGTTGAGATCGGTGATGAGGGCCGACAGGGCTTCATCCAACTTTGGCAGGCACCAACCCATGCCGTATGAGCCGTTCCCGAACGCGCTGCCCATCCCCATTTCACCGCCGTGCATATCCCAACTGGAACTCGGAGCCCCGCCGCCGCCGTCGGGTGACGCGCCGGTCCATCCATTGACGGTGACGAAGCCAACACCGGATTCGACGAGTCGCCGCGCGAGCAGCAGATTTTGTCCGAGCGGATGCATGCCGTAGCGTTCACGGACTACCGTCGGTTCACGATCCAACTGAAACGGTTCGCGGGCTTCGGAACCGCTGGTCAACTCGAAGGCGCGACGATGAATCTCCTGCCAATCGACCGTGGCGCGTTGCGCATTGGTTGTGCCCACGTTGGGACTCAGCACATCGAGCAGGCGCCGGCGATCTTCCATGCGGTTTGCGACGACGGCAGCCTGCAATTCATCGGGTGGTTGGAAGGTCGGCATGGCCGGATGATTGGCCGCGGAGCCGACAAACAACGGACTGTTCGCGGCGCCGAGATGTCCTCCCGTACCGATGTTCGGCGCACAGAACACGGGATCGCCGACGCACTTGATCAGCCAGACATACGGGGCAATCGTCCGTTCATTTGGCCGCACCCGGGCAAGGATGGATCCCATGTACGGCGCATCGGCTGGGGCTTCTGCCTGACCGCTGAGGCAGTGGTGCATGGCATCGAAATGATTGCTGATATTGCCGACGTGCGTCATCGAGCGGATCAGGCTGAAATGCTGCGTCAACTGGGCCATCCGCGGGTGCAGTTCGCTGATCTGCATCCCGGGGACTTTTGACGCAATTGGCTGATACGGGCCGCGAATCGTATCCGGGGCGTTCGGTTTCAAATCCCACGTATCGAGCTGACTTGGTCCGCCGCAGAGAATGATGTAGATGCACGACTTCGGAGCCGCCCCGCGACCAAGGCCGCGTTTTTCATCCACTGCGGCGGAGACCATGCCCGGCATTCCCAGCGGTAGCGCCCCTAAGCCTGCCATCGCCATCAGATGGCGACGTGACAGGGATGAGATCGGTGATTGTTGAACCTGCATAGATCGCTCCTGTTCACTGAGAATCAACCTTCGATTCCGTGTTTATCGTGTGTTGTGTGCCACGGCCGTGGCACACGATGCTGTTACGGTTTCTTGACGGCATCACAAACCAATTGGTAATACTCCGCGATTTGATGGCCTTTCGCCGGAGCCAGGTCCGATTGTCGGATCACAACGAGATCGAGACTCGGGGCGATGAAAATGTTGTTGTCCCATTTACCCAGTGCAGCGTAGGCGTCTTTCGGCACTTTGGGCCACTTGCCGGTGGAGTTATTCCACCAGAGGTAACCATACGATGGATTGAGATCCTGCGAAGCGCTGATTGATTCCTTCAGCCACGACGCAGGAACGATCTGTTTGCCGTTCCATTCGCCGTGATGGAGTACCATCAAACCAATGCGGCCGAGCGACCGGGCCGTGGTGTGGCAGCCGGAGTAGGGGAGTGCAAAACCTTCGCGATGTTCCCACGTCCAATCGTCCGATGTCATGCCAATGGGGCTAAAGACTCGTTCCTTCAGGACTTCGTCGATCTGCTTGCCGGTGGCTTTGTGAAAGACCGGGCTGAGCAGCGCGAGCCCCGTGTTGTTGTAGTCCCATTTCGTCCCCGGTTCGTGATCCATTTCCGCGGTCTTGAGCGCGTAACTGAAGAGGTCTTCACGCATGTTGATCTCGGAATTGTTGTGCACACCCGAGGTCATACTCAGTAACTGCTTCACGGTGATGCTTCGCTTGGATTCGGGGCTGGCATCGGGAAGGGATTTTCCCACGGTGTGATCGAGCGACAGTTTTCCATCCGCGATGGCTAACCCCGTCGCCATGCTCGAGAGCGATTTGCTCGTGGAATACGCGGCGAATTTTGTGTTTCGATTCGCGTCGCCGAAGTACCACTCAGCGACAATCCGGCCGTGGCGAATCACCGTGCCCGACTTGCTGTTGTGCGCCTCCAGCCAGGCTCTGGCCTTCTCCAACCCTGCGGCGTCCATTCCATGGCTGTCAGGCGTCGCGACCTCCCAATCCGCTTCTGGAAAGACCGATTGGGCATCAACACTTGGCGTGATGATCGTCAGGAAAACGAATAGCCAGACCAGCAGACGTGACATGGAATGGATCTTTCAAACGGCAACGGTGATGAACCTTGAAGACGGTTTCTCCTTGTACCACAGATCGCATCAAAAGTCGCCACTGTAATTCGGGCGTCGTTCCTTCTGCGAAGCAGCAAGCGAGAGATGTTCGATTTTTCCCGCTTGGACGTGATCGTTCTATCGCGCCCAAAACGACTTCAGCCCGGACTCGCGGGAGTCCGGGCTGAAGAATTGATGCTGGTGTGCGGACATCGTCAGGGATTAATAGTCCTTTTCGCCGTGTGCGGAATTGTGTCCGCAGACGAGATCGCAGCTCAGGTTCTTGTCGCAGTCGTCGACCTGGTCGCGGAAGCAACTTCCGGCAACTGCGCTTTTCACTTTACCGCAGTCGACGGCATGGAAACCCGAGTAGTAGAACGATTGATCCAGCGAACCGAAAGCATTCGAGAGGTCGTTCAGTTCGGTATTCACCGCGACAGCAACTTCGCTCAAACCGACGACCATGGCCAGAACGGCCACGGTCAGGACGAGAACGAGTTCGGCGGAGATCACGACGCCCGATTCATCATTGCGGAAGGCCAGCCAGAGATTCATGCGTAAATCCTCAGTGTGAGAGTGTGCGTACGGAGTTTGTTCCAAGGGACAACGTGACCGGTCATCGCCAAACGGCCGTCACGTTTCTTACGGTGGTTCAGATAAAGCTCGCCTCGCGCTGGAAATAACGCATGAGGACGGTCGACGAGAATCGAAGTGGGCACGGCGCTGGCCAGCCACCAGGCACCACTTCGGGAATCGTCACGGATGCGAAGATCGCAGGCCGCATACCACAAGGGACGATGCTGGACGTGCGTTGCTTCAACTCGTACCGACTAAGAGATTCTGCGGCCGTGGGTTAGAGTCGCCGGGCACGAATGAAAAAAGAATTCGTGACGGAAATGGGACGTTTCGAGGGCAGGGCGCGATGACAAGATGCCGCGCTTGCGGAGTGAAACATCATCAAGATTTGGCATCACACCGGTGCGGCGTTGCAACATGCTGTTAGAACGTGATTTACGGTTGCAATGGTGCAGGATGGATGCGGCGTGGGAGGGATTGGGGTGTTTCACAATCGCAACATTCCCGTTGCCGAAACACAACCGCGGGGATCAAGCGTCATGTCCGGCCAGAACGGTTCTCGCCGCATTGCCCGCGAAATCCTCCAATGAGAACACCCCGGTGATAGAACGAGGTGTTCCATCGCCGGGGTGTATCGATGCATCGATCTTTCGCGTCTGTTGATCGGGTGATCAACCAACGCGAAGGCGATCAACCGCAGGTGTCGAGAACCGGAGGACCGCAGACGAGATCGCAGGTCAGGTTCTTGTCGCAATCGTCGTGAGCGTCGGTCCAGCGTGAGCCAGCGTAGCCGCTGGTGACCTTGCCGTCGGATGTCTTCTTGAAACCGGTGAAGAAGTACGACTGGTCGAGTGCCCCGATCGCGTTCGAGATGTCGTTCAGCTCGGTATTGACCGCAACGGCCACTTCGCTGAGTCCGACGATCACGCCGAGAACGAGAATGGTGAGCACGAGCGCGAGTTCGGCCGAGATGATCGCACCGCATTCGTCACGGAACAGTTTCCGCAGCATTGTTCTGAATCCCTCTGTAGTCTGAATCGAACTGAGTCATCGCGACGGACTGTTTCCGTCGGCGATGTTGGGATGGGGGCTTGCACCTTACAGGTCCCCATCCGCGCCCGCAGCGCGTTGCCGCTCTACGGTGCCCGTGATTGATGGCCGTCGCTCACGAGCGATTTTCCTGCGCAGGAATTCGCAAACACCCACGTGGGCCCATCACGTAGGTGAAAACTCACTCCAGCGGGATCGTTGGCGATCTCAAGTGGCAACCTGAGCCCACAGCCCTCTCACAAGCTGCAGCAATCCCGCTGGAAAATCTTGGTTGGACGATCTGATGGGAGTCCAAAGTGTGAGTCATCCGTACCGCGATCCGGAACGGACTGATGAAGTACGCACACTTTCCGACAATGGGCGGCAGTCGCGAAGTGCGTGCCGTACGCCGATGGGGAGTTTCAGAAACGTGCGTGATGACAATTGGCAACGCGATGAATGGCGCGCCGGAACGCTCCGAAAGGCCAGCAGTTACGCTGCGTCGAGGAACGGACTGGAAATCGTCTCGGTCAAAGTGTCAACGAAGAGATATTCCGCGCAAGCGTGTTGAATCTTGTCAACATCCTGTCGGACAATGTTGCGTGGATAACACACCATGTAAGCGTGTCAGAACATATCAGTAGAATAATGCCAATCGGTATTGCCGACGTAACTATTTCAATCGATACAGGTTGCAGCTATTTCTGCATGAATATCGCGTCGTTGTTGTACGGATTCCATTGATTGCAATGATCGTTCCGAAAGTGGGAATTGTACGGGTTTCTCTGATGGAGCATGTTGTTTGAGCTATATGAATGAACGCTAATGGATCCCGCCGGGACACGAAAAAGCCCCTGGAGGGAGCCGTTGCTCCTTCCAGGGGCCTGAGTATCCGCTGGCATTCACGAAGGAATGAGCGTTCGACGATCCCGCTTTGCGAATCAACCGCACGTATCGAGCAGCGGCGGACCGCAGACGAGATCGCACGTCAGATTCTTGTCGCAGTCGTCGTGGAAGTCCGTGAAGCGTGAGCCGGCGTAGCCAGCGGTCACCTTGCCATCGGAAGTCTTCTTAAAGCCTGTGAAGAAGTACGATTGATCGAGCGCACCGATGGCGTTCGAGATGTCGTTCAACTCCGTGTTGACGGCAACAGCGATTTCGCTGAGGCCGACGATTACGCCAAGAACCAGGATCGTCAGCACGAGCGCGAGCTCGGCGGAGATGATGGCTCCGTTTTCGTCAGAGAACAGTTTGCGCAGCATGAGACATGAAACCTTTTTGTAGACTGAGAGACTTCGCTGAGGTACAGACCGTTGAAATCGTGTCCGGCAAAGCTTTCCGTCGTTGCCTAACGCGGACTGTGGAAGACCGCGCGCAGCAACACCGTGGCAGTAGTAACTGCCTCGCTTTCAGGCCGAGTCGGACAATCGGCTGCGATGACTCGGATGGCCGTCCGAGTGGAATCGCACAAAAGAGCGACCGCGGCCACGGTCGCTCCCGAGGAACTCAGACAACCGCCAACGGGTCGCAGTCGTCCAAGCGAGTACGATCCTGACTCCGAACTCGCGTTCTGAAAAAGGATCGTGGCGGTAGAACCCGCAGAAGTGGTGCCATTTGTCGATCAGCAATGGTGGTATTCTCCCGTATGCCCTGCGGTGTGTGTTGCAACTCCTTGTAATGAAGGTGTTTACCTCGATGTTGCGGTTGCGCCGGTTCTAACAATTTTCCCGGAAATGACGAGGCCCTTGTTCATGATCATGAACAAGGGCCGGAGTGTTGTCGTTATGGGATGTGTTTGTGTTTCAGGTTCTGAGCAATGTGTTTGTCAAGATTCGTTGAAAGTCCTGTGCACCTCAGGCGGTCTTGCCGGAAGAAAGAGCACTGACAGTCCTGGCAAGCTCAGAGTTGTGGCAACGATTGCGGAACCGGACCTTGCGGGATTTCCGGCGCCGGAATGGGCACGGGCGAGCCGCGCAGTGGTTGGCATTCCACGCAACCGGGGTTGGTGATCACGGGAGCAGGTTGTCCTCGCGGAACCGTCTCGATTACCGGCGGACAAGTGAGGCAGGGGGCAGCACCCTCAATCCGCGGTGCTGGCACAATTGGCGTCGGTGACGGGGCAACGACAGGACCGCCGATGATCTCCGTGCCCGCGCCGATCGAGCAGTTACCATTGAGGCAACCGTCCTGGCGATCGTAGAACGCAGAACCCGCCGTCCAGCTGGTGCGGCCCCAGACCTTCGGGCAACCCCGGAAGCCAGTGAAGCCGTAAGACTGATTCAATCCCCGAAAGGCGGCACCGACATCTTGAAGTTCCGCCACGACCGCTTGTTGCAGGCAAGCCAATCCCGTGATCAAGCCAATGACCACGACCGTCAGGATAATGACCAATTCTGCGGAGAGGACTAGTCCGCATTCGTCGCGCCACCAGGTTCGTAATACGTTCATCGCGCAGACTCTCTTTCATGGAAGTGCCGTCTGTGGGGCAGACAGCCGCCAGGGGAATGGGTCGGAGATTGGGGGAGCGAGCGAACGGCTCGAAGGGGGTGAGTCCTTCGAGCCGCAGCGCTCCCCTGGCACAACGTCGACGGTGTCCACACACCAGCGGCGTTGTTCGCACCTCAGCGGAAAGACGGTCTCTCAGGTCGTCTCACGCGCTCGTACACAGCGTTCAGGCCCTTGGCCGGTTGAGGCCCGCAGGGCGGTAGCACGGGTTCCGAAGAACACCGGGGACCGGATAATCGTTGTTTTGTGAACAACCGCTACTACCGGACAATCCTTACCATAGGCAAGATTGGTGCCACTTGCCCATCTGTTAGAATCGTTACAAACGGACTTTGTTCTTAACGTCTTAACTGCGAATAGGATACGTGTATTGGTTGCCGTTTGGTCGGGTTGGTTTGTAGCGATAATCGTGGTTAAGATGGTTGGCGCGATGACAAGGGTTGCAGCGATTATGTCAAGAAATGTGAATATTCGGACATTGCGGGCCGTTGCGTGTCTCGGGAGATCGAGCTGTTTTCGGTGGATCGACGAGTGGGCTTGGGGGCCCTTCATTGCGACGTTATGCTCGGCGGCTCATGACGGTTGATTTGGGTTCCATCGCAAAGGCAACGGATGACGCTGGTGGTCGATGATGCTCGGCTCGTCCGCCTGGCCGTGGAGCCGCCGCGTGATGCAGCGTTGGTACTGCGTCGCGCCACGGCGTATCGACCGGTCGTCCTGCTGTTGTGCGTGTTGCCCCCGCTGTGGTTTGCCGCGTGGGCCACCCTCGACACGGAATCGGCTTCATGGGCCTTACGGGCATTGGCCGTCCAGAAAGCGCAGCGTCTGGAAGAGTGGTTGGAGCCGGGATCGCAATGGCCGGAATGTGAGCTCCGTGCCGACCCACCACTGGTATCGTGGCTGACGGCATCCGTGATGCGCTCTCTGCCAGCGGGAAGTACGCTCGCGCCCGTGCTGATTTCCTGTCTCAGTTTGATCGGGGCGACGGCGCTGTTGTGGCAGTTGTGCCGGGAAGCGATTGGTGAGCGGACCGCGTTGATCCTTGCAATTGTCTTTGCGTTCCATCCCCAGATCGCGCCCTTGGCCGCGACCGGCGCGCCCACCGCGCTTACGTTATTTCTGCTGGTTGCCACGGCATGGGGGTACTGGGGACATCTGGAGCAGGATCAGGGATCGGTGTCGATACGTCTTCTCGCCGGGGGGATCGCCTGGGGATTGGCGCTCCTCTCCGGTGGGTGGATGGCGCTCGCGCTGTTTGTGGTGCTGATGCTGGTGAGTCTGATTTCCCGCACTACGATCGCCGGGGAAACTCCCTCGGTTGGTGAAATGTCGTCCGTCCGCGCTGTCCTCCTTTTGGGAGTTACCGGGGCCGCCTTGGCGCTCTGGTGGCCGGCAATGATGTTTCAGGCCCAGGGTTTTTCGTTCCTCTTCGATTGGCTGGGTCTGGCTCCCGAGTTGACACATTACAACAGCGCCCACTTTCGGTTCGAAGGTTGGGCGTCCTGGCTGGGCGAACCGAGTTTGTTGATCGGCTGGTGGTGTCTGGGATGTTGGTCCGCCGTCCGGATCAGTCTCTATGAGCCAAGCAGTCGTTTTCGGCGCTGGTGTCGCTGGTTAATCGTGTGGAATCTGGTTGGCCTCGGTGGGCGCATTCTCTGGCGGGCCATGGATGGGACGCCCGAGGCGCTGCGAAACTGGGACGTTTTCCTCTGTTTGCCGGCAACATTGCTCGCTGCGCAGGGACTTGATCGCGCCATGCGACGGGAAACCTCGCGGTTGGGACTCGCCGCCGCGATTGCCGTCACGGCCGGAGCCGTAGGGTGGCTCATCACCCATCGCGCCAGTGTGGCGTTGGTGGTCGCCGGCGCAATTCTCGTTGTGCTGCTGGCGAGTGCTCCGTTAGCGATGGGACTTCGGCGGGCTCGTTCCACATGGTCGGAAGGGGAGATTCGGGCCTGGGTGGTGATGGCGGCCCTCGCGACGGCCATCGGACATGCGGCCTCAGCGATCATTCCCTTGACGAAGCAGGAATTCGATCACGTCCAATGGGAATCGTTGCGGCGACAGATGACGCAGGTCGAGAGCGTGGCACAGACTTCGATCGTTGCCAGCCACCAGAGGGATCTGGTGCCGTGGATTTATCTGGTACGATCGCTGTGGCCTGCCGCGAAGTTCTCGCAGTCGACCGGATGGGATCCGCGCATCACGGCGACGCTGGTTGCAGAGGCCAGGGATCCCCAATCCCGAATTGTGCTCCTGGATTGGAGCCGTAGCGGACTCCGTTTTCGTGCGGATGTCGGCAGCGGATGGCAAGTTGACCCTATTGTCGAGCCGATGGCCTTCCGTGGCCATCGGCTCGCGGTCTACCTCATTCGTCCTCTGGAAGTGCCCGCCCCGTTGTAATCACGGCTTCTTGCCCTGCATCACAAACTCTTCGCGCGTGAGGATGCCATCGCTGTCGGCATCGAATCGGGGAAATCGCTTCGGGGCTTCCTCCGGGTCGGGCTGACTGGCGAGGAATTCTTCCCGAGTCAGTTTGCCGTCCTTGTTTTTGTCCTTGTTGTCGAACAACGCGTTGCGATCCGTTTTTGGTTTTGTTCCTGTGGTCGATGCGGCGGTGATCTGCGGTTTTGCTTCGGGATGCTTGGATAAGATCGCTCGCAGTGATGCCACCACATCGGGTTGCTTTGCGGCGAGATTCTCCGTTTCGAGGGGGTCGGCTTCATAGTCGTAGAGTTCCAGCTCCGCCGTTTCGGGGGCCGCGCCGATTTTCTTCCATTCAACGAGCCGATGCCGTTCGGTCCGAATCGCCCGCCCGATGACGGGGCCGATTCCCGCGGCATTCCGCGGATAGACATGGATCACATGATCCTTAGTGGAGGCTTGTGGATCGCGGAGCGTGGGCGCAAAGCTGCGGCCATCGAGTCCCTCCGGTGCTGTCAAGCCCGTGAGTTCGCACAGTGTCGGATAGATGTCGACGCTTTCGGCGAGCGCCGCGGTTTTCACGCCGGTCTTCTGGCCTGGAAGCGAAACCAGTAATGGAATGCGGGCTGCCTGCTCATAATTGGTGTGCTTGCACCAGATGCCGTGATCACCGAGGTGCCAGCCGTGATCGCCCCAAAACACGACGATCGTGTTGTTGCGGAGTTGGAGCGCGTCGAGTTGATCGAGTACACGGCCAACTTGCGCGTCCATGTAGCTCATCGCGGCATAATAGCCGTGAATGAGCGTGCGCTGCAGATCGTCGGGAATCGCACCTTGATCGGGGATATCTTTGTACTGTCGTAGTTCCCCTCCAAACTGCGGAGCATAGGTCGGTGCACCGACCGGCGGCGTCTGCAGGGATGCGAGGGCGAATTCGTCCCGCGAGTATCGGTCCCAATATTTCTTCGGGGCGACAAACGGCAGGTGCGGTTTAACGAATCCCACCCCGATGAAAAACGGGCCGCCGCGCTCTTTCGCTGCCTGCAACCGAGCGACTGCTTCGTCGGCGAGCGCCCCATCGGGATAGGTGTTATCGTCCACATCGGCCGCTTCGTACGCTGCACCCTTCGGGAGATCCTTCGCCGATTGATTGGCAAAGAGGGCTTCCTCGCGCGTCAAACCGGTCTTCGCTTTACTTTCGGGAAGCGCATACGCCACCACATTCGCCTTCCAATGCGGTACGGTCCACGAGGCGGTGTCTTCGTGGTTGCCGTGTCCCACGTGGAAAATCTTTCCCAGCGCTTCCGTGCGCCAGCCGTTGTTTTTGAAGTGCTGCGGCAGCGTGACGGCATTGGGACGCGACCGCCGAAAGTTCGTACCAAGGTCGTAGATGCCGAGTGTCTGAGACCGCAATCCCGTCAACAAGGCATTCCGCGACGGCGAACAAACCGCCTGATTGCAGTAGGCCCGCTCGAACAGCAACGATCGCGCTGCCAAGCGATCAATGTTCGGCGACTTCGCCCGGACATCGCCGTAACAGCCGAGCGCGGGCTTCAGATCATCCACGCAAATCAGCAGGACATTCGGTTTGTCGGCCGCATTGCCGACAGCGGGTGGAATGAGGAAACAGACAGCCAGAAGCCACGGCCGCGCGCTCATGATGGAACCCTCAGGAAGTTGCACACTCTGCCCGAGAGCACGACACCAGAATTCTTCCCCCGTTGCAATCCCACCCTGTATTCACGCCGTGAAGCCCAGGGATTGCCATCCCTGGGATGTTCTCATCTATTCCTTCACCGGCGTAGCATTCAAAAACGCATCGATTTGCTGGCCGACGTACAATGTCGATGGTGGCGATCTAAGAGCATAGATCACCTGCAACACGCGGGTGTCGACCCGCTCGTTCCCCGCATTAGTCAGCGACTTCTTTGGCTCGGCGAACGGATCGACCCGGACGAATTGCAGCTCGATGGGGGTGTTCGCATCGCCACGAACATATCCGGTTCCTGGCAAGCCGGGCCGAAACCGGGGCAGATCCTGTTCATCGATATCGACCCGTACGTGCAATTGGTCGATGTCGCCGAGAATCATTAGAACTTGGCCGGGAGGCGTACCGACATACTCGCCGGGGCGGACATCCACCTTCAATACCGTCCCGCGAATGGGGGCTCGCACCTGCAGGCGTTCGATTTCGATCTCGGCCTGTTGCAGTAGTGCCCGCGCCCGTTCCCACTGCGCTTCATTGACGGCGATGTCCTCTTTCCAGGAACCTGCTTTCAGTCGGGCGTCTTCGGCTTCCGCTTGCAGCAGCGCGGCCTTGGCGGCGAGAAATGCCTGCTGACTTTGAACCAGATCTTCATCGTTACGAATTCTTTTCGCGACCAGCTCCTCTGTGCGGTCCATTTGATCCTGCAGCGATTTTAGTTCCGCACGGGCTTTCGTCACGCGGGCTTCACTCGGGGGGATGTCTTCCGCTCGGGGAGCATTGCGCATGCGATGTAGCGCCGCCGTTGCTTCCGCGACCGCGGCCTGCTGTACCACGACATCGGCCCGGCGTTGCCGATCATCGAGTTGAAAGAGAATGTCTCCAGTCTCCACGACCTGGCCGACACGCACATGAACCGCGGTCACAATTCCCGGCACGATCGCTGCCACACGAATGTTCTCGGACCGCGGTTCGACCAGCCCGGCACCGGCGATAGTTTCGGTAAACGGATTGCGACTCGGATCCACCGGCGGAGCAACATCCGGCACTGGTTGATGCGATTTCGCCAGATGCCACGTCATGAACGAAAACGCCACGACGGCGATCACTGGCAGAATCAGGTTGCGGTTCATGCGGGCACCTGTTCCGAGTAATGAGCGATTTCCGCAGCATCTTCAGCGACACGGATCACACGGCCGTCCGCCATTTCGATAATCCGATCACCATAGTTGAAGACGCGGTGGTCGTGCGTTACCACGATGACCGCCCGGCCCGGTTGGACAGCTACGTTCTTGATCAACTGCATCACGGTCCTGCCCGATTTCGCATCCAGCGCGGCCGTTGGCTCGTCACATACCAGTAACCGGGGTTGATGCACCAGCGCCCGGGCAATTGCCACACGCTGCTGTTGTCCTCCGGAAAGTTGCGATGAAAACTGGTCGGCCCGCTGTTCGAGATCCACCGCCGCGAGCGTCTCTCGCGCGACTTTTAACGCATCCGGCCGTTTCCAACCCTGAATGAGTAATGGCACCGCCACATTTTCCGTCGCCGTGAGAGCAGGGAGCAGATTGTATTGCTGGAAGACAAACCCCCACGTTTTCCGCTCGAAACTGCACCAACTTGCGTCCGCGCAATTCCGATTGCGGCGTTCCGAACAGATTGATTTCGCCCTCGGTGGGATTGAGTAAGCCCGCGATGATGGAGATCAGCGTCGTTTTGCCGCAGCCGCTGGGACCGATCAGCAGCGTCAACTCGCTGGAATGAATGTCGACATCGATACCATGCAGAGCGCGAACTTTGGTGTCGCCATCGCCAAAATCTTTCACAACGCCGGCGCATTGGATGGCGACTTGGTCCGTCGTCCGTTGCCCGTTGTCAGTAGAGGAAATCATTTGGCTTACCATATTAAATTCGATGATCTGCCACTGCTTAGCAGCCCGTAGATGGATTCGCTTCCGTGTGTACGGCCGTGTCGGTCGTGCAATTTTGCAGAGCGTATTGCCACTTTGCACGGCCGACACGGCCGTGGCATACAATAAATCCACGGGCGGCTAGCCGCGAAACACCACTGCGGGTTCTAACATCAATACTTTTCGCAAACTGATAAAACTCGCCAACACAATGATAAAGGCTACCGCGATCGCGGCGACGACGGCGACTTGCCACGGCATGTAGAAACCAGCCAAGGCGGTGATGCCGCCGGTCGACTCGAAGAACAACGCGGTCATGCCGATGCCCAGGCCATAGCCGATCACGCCGACAATGGTCGCCTGCAACAGAACCATGCCGGTGATTTTCAGGTCGCTGACGCCCATTGCCTTCAGGGCGCCGAACTGCTTGAGGTTTTCCAGCGTGAAGAGATAAAACGTCTGCCCGGCGATTGCCGTACCGACGATGAAGCCCAGCGCGATCGTAATGCCAAAGTTGACCGGGATGCCGGTGTTCCGCATGTAGTAGCCAATAATATACCACATGAATTCTTGGCGGGTTTGAGCCATCAGTCCAGTTTTATTATGGATGCGCTGTGCGAGCGCTTCATCGGTGATGCCGGTTTGGGGATGTGTGAGGACGAAAGACATCACCTTGCGCTCTCCCGCGACAAACTGCACTGCTTGCGAATAGCGGGTGTAGACGACCGGAAATGTTTGAAATGGCGCGGTCGCTTCGCAAATGCCAACGAGTATGGCACGGCGATCGTTCATTTCGAGCGTGCGGCCCAGACGAACCGGTTCCTGTCCCCAGAGGTATTCGTAACCGGCCTTGTCGACGATGATCGCGTCGGGACGGCGGATGTTGGCCAGTGAACCTTCGAGCATTTTCACTGGGGCACCGACTAGCGTCTGGTCATCCAATCCCAACAGCACCACCTGTCGGAACTTGCCGGATTCAATCTTCGCACGGGCCAGACTTTTGAAATACCGCACGGCCCAGGCCACGCCTTCGACGCCGCGCACACGGTTGAGGTCGCTGTCGGACAGCGGCTTGATTTCGTCGGCGTTCTGCTGATTCGGGTCCATCACCCAGACCGATGCATCGCGGACATCGATCACCGCATGGGCCGTCCGGCGCATCAGGCTCACGAAAATCGAGGTCTGCTGCGAGATTAACAGCACGCCAAACGCGACGCCGAAGACGGTGCCGAAGTATTTGGCTCGGTCGCCCGTCAACATTTTCCACGCGATCCAGTTCATGACAGACTCCCGACCGCGGATGGAGATCGTATGACCGCCGGTCCGGCTCCGATGGCCGCGAGAGTGAAGCGTGTCACGTGGTCGGCGAGTTGATCGAGCGGAAAGGTTTCTATTCCCGCATGACCAATCAGCAGGCGAATGACCGGTTGATGCACGTAATAGAACAGAATCTGGCCGACGATGCTGAAACCGATCATCCAGCGTTGTTCTTCGCTCATGCCGTCTGGAAGGAGGTCACGGAGAATACCCCGCAGTGTGTTCGCCATGGGACGGATGTAATCTTCCACCACGGCAGCACACGCTTCGGTCGGACGGGCGAGTTCCCGCAGCATGATCTCCAGATGCCAGCGCGGACGTTGGCCGGCGAGCATCCGGGCGAACATGGTTTCGATGAAAGCGCGAAGTCGGTCTATGGCGGGCATGTCGGCGGGCCATTCGGGGAAGGGAACGTCTTCCTGTCGACAGCACTGGGCGTGCCGGACCGCGGCGACATAGAGCTGCCGTTTTTCACCGAAGTGGTAGTTCACGGCGGCGAGGTTCGCATCGGCCCGCTGGCAGATGTCGCGGATGCTGGCGGCTTCGTAACCCTTTTCAGCAAAGATTTCGCCCGCCGCATCGATCAGCCGTTGTTTCGTATCGTCTGCCATGACGCCACCCCGATTATTTCAAACGTTTGTATGAAACAATCGTATGTTCTCGGTGGCGAAAATCAATCATTTTTTTCGCGAATCCGCTTGCGCTTTGCGGAACCGCAAACCCCGATTCGGTTTAGAGATTCTCGTGAGTTGCCGCTTTCACGGCGCAGAAACCAGTTCCACCACCGCCGCGGCAATACTTCCTGCCCGCATGAGGGTTTCTCCGACAAGAATCGCCCCGACGCCATGAGTCTTCAGCCGCTCGACATCCGCCCGCGTTTTAATGCCGCTCTCACTGACCAGCAGCGTTTCCGGCGGTACACGGTCGGCCAGGCGTATTGTTTGATCGAGGCTCACCTCGAACGATCGCAAATCACGATTGTTGATGCCGACCAGCGGCGGTTCCAACTTGAGCACGCGGTCGAGATTCTCCGGATCGTAAATCTCGATCAGGCACTCCATGCCCAATTCGGATGCATAGAAATAGAGATCCCGTAACTCGCAATCGGACAGACACTCGGCGATCAACAGGATGCAATCCGCCCCCGCCGCCCGCGCTTCGAGCACCTGATAACGATCGAGAAAAAAATCCTTTCGGAGCAACGGTACTTTCGTGGTCTTGCGGATCGCTTTCAAGAAATCGAGGTGGCCCTGAAAAAAGTGCTCGTCGGTGAGGACGCTCAGACAGTTCGCCCCCGCCGCTTGATACTGCTCGGCGATTCCGACCGGATCGAAGTCGGACTTGATCACCCCCGCCGATGGCGATGCCTTCTTCACCTCCGCGATCAATCCCATCCAGGGTGCCGCTCGAAGTCCGGCCACGAAATCGCGCACGGGCGGGGCCGCTTGAGTCAACTCAGTCAGCGCTTCGACTGAGCATCGCAGCTTGGCCTGTTCGACCTCGCCGCGCTTGTGATCCATGATCCGTTCGAGCACATTGCCGGGAGGAACCGCCGCCATCGAAGTCCGCATTCGTTCTGTTGGAAGATAATCCGATTGTTGCTTGCCGCTTGGCGGAATCAACGACGCCCAATTGGGGTGTCTTTCCCATATGACTCGAAGTGGACATTGTTCCTTCCGCAAAGCGGCAAGCGCGGAACCCGTTACGATACCGTTTTATCATGAAATCGGGTACGGTCCACGGAATGTTCGATGCCACGTTTTTTGCCGGGGTCTTGTTTTCCGCCTTGTTAACCGCCAGCGGGTTATCGTGGCTGCGGTGGGGATTCCGTCCGCAACAATTCGGCGGACCGGAACCTACAGCAGTGGATGGAGAAGCGCCGCAAACTCCTTCCGAAACCGCCATCACAGATGTTACTCTGGACGAACCCGTTGCGAAGACGCCTTGGCCGCCGCTGGCGATTTTCGCGATGCTGTTCTGGGTGGCGTTCATGGCTCTCGAACAAACGGTGTCGGAGACCATGGCGCTGGTGAAGTCGGCGGAGCCATCCGCCGTCGTTGAAAAAACCGTTGAAGAAACGGCCGCCGACACCAAATCGAACAGTCCGAAAACGATCGATACTTCCACGATCATCGGCAGCATGATCCTGGGCTGTGCGGTCTTCGTCGGGCTCGGGTTGCTCCTCTTCGGCTCACGGCGGTTGCGACCCGAGGATGTCGGCATTGATGCGAACGATTGGCCCACGCAGGTGGCCTGGGGGCAACAGGCGTTTGTCGCCGCGATTGTCCCCACGTTTGCGTTGATTCTGGCGACTGTCTGGTTTCGACATCGGGAGACGCAGCACCCCTTCTTGCAGATGGTATCGAGTGCCCCCGATCAAGTTCCCCTGCTGATGATGTTCTTCATCGCCGCCGTGGTAGCGCCACTCTCCGAAGAACTGGTCTTCCGCGTCACTCTGCAGGGATGGTTGACCGAACGGTGGCACGCCCGCGGGGCGATCATCACCACGGCACTGATCTTTTCTTTCGTCCACGGCTGGCGGGATGGGATTGCCTTGATTCCGTTGTCGCTGATTCTGGGGTATCTCTATCACGTCCGCCGCAGTTACCTCGCGGTGGTGACCGCGCACGGGTTGTTTAATGCAGCGAACATGGCGCTAGCGGTGCTCAGCGCGATGGGGGCTTCCGACGCGTCGGGGTAATTGACATCATGCGCTGACACTGGGATCCGCAAAGCGCAAGCGAATTGTTTTTCCTGTCCACTCCCCACTATTCACTGCCCACTCCCCCATGTTTCCACCTGTTGCCGACCAACTGGCCATCCTTCGTCGTGGTGTCGAGAAAATCGTTCCCGAAGAGGAACTCGCGGTCAAACTGGAGTTGAGCCGCAAGCTCAATCGGCCGCTACGGGTGAAGTACGGCATCGACCCGACCGGAATTGATGTCCATCTCGGCCACACCGTCCCGATGCGGAAAATGCGGCAGTTTCAGGACCTCGGCCACCAGGCGGTGATCATCATCGGCAACGCCACGGCGATGGTCGGCGACCCGAGCGGTCGTGATGAAGCCCGCAAGAAAAAGCTCACCGCGGAAGATGTCGAGAACAACGCACGGGATTATCTGGCCCAGGTAAGCAAGGTGGTGGACATCTCCAAAGCGGAAGTCCATCGCAACGGCGACTGGTTCAATGCGATGACCTTCGCCGACATCCTTCGGCTCTGTGGACAGGTGACGGTCGCCCAGTTGTTGACGCGGGATGACTTCGCCAAGCGGTATGCGAGCCAGACGCCGATCTTTCTACACGAATGTTTGTACCCCGTCATGCAGGCGTTCGATTCGGTCTGCATCGGCGCGGACATCGAACTCGGCGGCACCGAGCAGCTTTACAGCTTCATGCTGGCGCGCGATCTGCAAAAAGACCCCGCAACATGTGCGCTCGCCGAGCGGTGGATGAACGCGGAAGTGCAGTCCCGCCGGGATAAAGAGGGCACGCTGCCGCAGCAGATCGGCGTGATGTCGCCGATCCTCGTCGGGCTCGACGGTGTCCGCCGGATGGGCAAGAGCCTCGGCAATTACATCGGCATCAGCGAGCCGCCGTACGACATGATGAAGAAATTCATGCAGGTTCCCGACGGCGTGATGAAGATGTACTTCGAGCTGCTGACGAACATTCCGCTCGATGAAGTCGAACGGTTGCTCTCCGGGCATCCGAAGGAATCGAAGCTGCGATTAGCCACGACCGTCATTGATCAGTATCACCCCGCGGGATCTGGTATCGAGGCGGCGGATCGCTGGCAGCGCGAAATCAGCGGCGGTGAGCTCCCCGCGGACATTCCAACTTTCGACATTGCCGCATCCACATTGCAAGACGGTTGTCTGCAGGCCGCGCAGTTATTGAAGGTGACCAATCTGGTGCCGACCACGAGTGAAGCCCGTCGCGTCATCGCGCAGGGTGGGGCAACGTTCGGCGATGATCAAGCCAAGATCACCGCGCACGATCAACTCATCGCGATCACGGACGGATTGCTGCTCAAAGTCGGCAAGAAGAAATACGTCCGCTTGCGTCTGGCGTGAGTTCACGAGCCGCAGAGATCGGATTACGATCAGCATTCCCTTCATTGCAGCTTCGTTCCGCGGTCATTTCCGAAAGTGAGGGCCAGCATGGATCGACGTGGGCATTGCTATCGTCGCGCGTTGAGAGGCAGCCTCTTTCTCGGACTAGTCTTGTTCTGCTCACAGGATGCCCTGGCTCAACTGGCGGTCCCTTATGCCACGCCGTCGCGGAAAGATTCCGAGCAGAAGTTGGCCGAAGACGCTAACGATTTCGGCACGACCCCGGCCGAAGTTTCATTGAAGCCGACGATGTTCTATACGGCGGCGCTCTCTCCCGATGAAGCGTGGATGGCGATTGGCACCAGCGACTGGAACCGTCCCGGCGACTTATGGCTGTACATCAACAGCGGGCAGGGGGACAAAATCAAACCGAGCCGGCGATTGGGGCGGCGGTTTGGTCTGGGGGTCCGCACGGTGGCCTTTTCACCGGATAATCGGTGGGTCGCAGCCGGTTCCTTCACCAATGAAGTCTGCGTTCTGGAATTGAAAACGTTGCAGACGGTGGCGTTCTGGGCTCCCCATACCAGCGCCGTCAATGATCTTGCCTTTTCTTCCGATGGCAATCTGCTGGCAACGGCATCTCTCGACAAGACGGTTTGTGTCTGGGAACTCACTCGGCCGGAAATGGCGTCCGCGGGGTTGCCGCTACGGGCCAAACTGGAGGGGCACACCGAACCCGTCTCCACGGTGGATTTCGCGCCGGATGGTGCCAGTCTGCTCAGCGGCGGTCGCGACAGGCGAGTGATCGTGTGGGATCTCGAATCGAAAGCGATGCGTTCCTCGTGGGATAACCTCCCCGCGCAGGTCGAACACTTGGCCATCGCACCGAACGGCGAAACCGTGGCCGTCGGGTTGTGGAACGGGAAGGTGGAAGTGCGATCGCGCGCGGACGGGGCCGTGTTGCAGACGCTCGACCATCTCGCGAAAGAGGCCTGGACCGTCGGCAGCGTCGCGTTTTCACCGAACAGCGAACAGTTAGCATCCGTAGCGACCGATGGGCAACTCAAACTGTGGAGCTGGAAAGACGGATCGCTCAACAAGACGATTGACGCCCACCCGGGACAGTCCTGGGTCGTGCAGTACAGCGCGGATGGCACCAAAGTCATGACGGCCGGCATGGAAGGAACGGCGAAGTTCTGGGATCTTCAAACGGACAAGGAACTATTTCAACTTCGTCCACACGAGGGCCTACAGGAAACGTCTGTGCCGGTGACGGCTGCAGCATGGTCACCCAATGGTGCCGTTCTGGCCACGAGTCATGCGGACAATTCCGTTCGCGTTCGACGGATCTACAACGGCAATTCGTTCGGTGAAGTCCGCGATCTTCCGGAAACATGGACGCGAATGGCCTTCTCTCCGAAGAACGATCAGATCGCCGGAGCAGGGGACGGAACGCAGTTGTATCTGATCGATGCCAGTCCCGCAGCGTTTGCTCGGAACGGCAATTCGTCGGCGACGGCACCCACCTCGGTTTTGAAGCCGCACTCACCCATCACATTGTCGGGTCATACCGGCAAAGTGCGACAACTCGCGTACGCCGCAGACGGAGCGTCGATCTTCTCTGTTTCGGAGGATGGCACCGTGCGGCATTGGGATGCACTGACCGGGCTGCCGGGGCCGACACGGTCACCGCAGCAAGGGCCGTTGCATGCGGTGGTGTGCAGTGCCGATGGGCGTTGGCTCGCCGCGGGAGGGCAGTCGGGCCAGATTCTGCTGTGGGATCTGCGGACGGCGAAACTGCAACCTTCCGCAACCTTGTCGGGACATGCGGGGGCCATTCTCGCGCTGGCCTTTTCCGCGCGGAATCAACTGGCATCCAGCGGTGAGGACAAGTCGCTGCGGTTGTGGGATCTGAAACTCGGGAGCGACGAGGAACCGTCACCGCAACTGGCGGAAAGTCCTTCAAAATTGCTGACAGGACAAGCGCAGGCCCTCACACGGTTGGCCTTTTCCCCCGTTGGTGGCTGGTTGGTTGCGGACGGACCCGAAAAAATCACTCGGTTATGGCACACCGACAGCGGCACACCCGGCCCGCAATTCTCGGCGACTTCCGGCGTGCTCGCGCTGGCGTTCAATCCCGACGGTCTCCGATTGCTCCGTGTGGGTGACGATGGCTCCGGCCAGTATTGGACCGGCACCCTTCCGAAAATCAAGCCGCTTGCGACGCTCAATCTCGCCGATGGCGTGCGGTTCATCGCGTTCGCTCCCGATCAATCCACGGTGCTTATCGGCACGCTCACGGCTACGGTGCATGCGTGGGACTTGAAGACCGGCAAGATCGCCCAGGGACATCTTCAGGAAGGGATTGCTGACGGCGCGCTGTCGGCAGATGGCAAGACACTCGCCACAATTGGCTTCTCGGGCGATGTTGCTCTGTGGACGCCGCAGCCGTTAAAAGTGGTGGCGACGATGAAACGTCCGCCGGATGTCAAAACCGCTGAGAATGAGGGGACGGCGATCGCCATTTCCGCAGACGGATCGCGTCTGGCGACCGGAAGCTGGGATGGCACCATCGCCCTGTGGGATGTTGCTGCCCGGAAGGAACTCGCCCGGTTGCCGAAGCAGGACTTGCCGATCACCGGACTGCGGTTCTCGCCGGACGGAACATTGCTCGCGTCCACCACCGGCAGTTGGAAAGAGTGGAAGAAGCCGGGAACCATTAAACTCTGGCAGGTCGAGTCCCGAATGGAACTGGCCTCGTTACCCGGTCCTAAAACCCAGATGCGCCGGGCAGTGTTCAGTCGCGACGGGAAGACGTTGGTGGCGGGAGGCTCATCCAACGAACTGTTCTTCTTCAATGTGGAAGACCGGAAGCCGATGCCGGGGTTCTTCGTGATCGGGGATGTCGCCGCGGTGGAATTTGTGGGGCCGAGTTTCGACGCACTGGCGGTGGGAAGTGCCGGCGGCGATGTCGTTTTGATGCGAAACAGTCCCCGGCAGTTGCGCGAGTATGAGGGGCATCGCGTTCCGAAACCGGAGCCCGTGGGGGCGATCGCGGTTTCGCCGGACGGATCGGTGTTCGTCACGGGAACCAGTGGGGGCGAAATCCACGTCTACGGCGTGCTCGACGCCCCGACGGACTCTCTCGCCAAACGCCCATTTCCGAAACCTGCGGGCGCTCCGCAACGGTGATCAACATCAACCGTACAATCGGTTGGCTTCGTTGTGATCGATCTTCTTCGCGCGGATGCGTCCCCCGGCGAGCTTTTCCCCCTCGGGATCGACATACACCCGTCCTGTCCGGCCCGGTTTCACGCTCATCACATGGATATTGAAAATGTAGGAACCGTCAGTGTTCGCCTTGAACCAGTGGACGTTGTCTTTGACATCCGACAGTGTGGCGTATTGACCAACGCCGAACGTATCGTCGATCGTCGGCTTGATGATCATGTGCGTCTTGTCGTCTTCCAGTCGGTCATAATGCCGACCGTGGAATTCGCCCTTCAGGATCAGGAACGCCGTTGCCATATTGTCGTGGCCATGAGGAACCACGGAGCGGTTTTTGTTCAGCGCAAAGACCTGGTGACCGTAAACGAGGTTGGTCGGTAACCCTTCCACTTCTGGGAACTTCGGGCGCAGACTCAATTCGCCTCGATCCTTGGGTTTCACGTCGGCGGTCAACTTGTCGAAGTCGATGAACCGCAGGAGTTCCGGCAGGTCGACGCGGCTGAAGAGTTTCTCGACCTGCTTCTGCCATTCGATCGGCCCGAATTTCTCGCCCTTCAGATCGGCGCTCATCGCATTGAGTTCAGCAAGCCACTTCGCGGCGATGGGTTTCACTTCCTCGGCGAAGGCATCGCCGGTGAACAACGTCTGCAGGAGCGACCACGTCATCAGCGAACCGAGCGCCTGCTGCTGAAAGTCCCGTCGAGTGAGCGCGTCCATAGCGGATGCCTTTCAATGCGAAGCGTGAAATGAGCCGATACCACGGAATGGACTGATGTGACGAAGTGTACCAGATCATGGATCGTGGGAAAGTCCCGACCATGTTGCCGCAGATCCACGAAACCGCAGATTCGGCAATCTTCTTCTGAACGGCAAAGTCGCGCGGAATCGCACCTTTTGGTCGAGCGATGCCGTTTGGCAACACTTCGCGGCAGCCAATGCGATGCGGTAGAAACTCGCCGAATTTCCCTTGAGAATTCAATTCCCTGTTGAATTTTTGAGTGCCAGCAGGGCACGATTGAGAGATTGCCCTTTTTTGTCTGAAACGGAGTCGACTTCATGCGGTCGTTTTGTCAACACGCTTGCCGAGGGATCGGTCCCACGGTCGTCGGCTGTTTTCTGCTTACAGCGATAGCCTATGCCACCGAGCCAAAGCGGACCGGGGAGATTGTTTTGGTCGGCTGCCGTGTCAAAATCATCGACCAGATACCCCTCGCCAGCGATCGGGCCGGTGTCCTCTCGGAAATGAACCTCCGGGAAGGCGATCCAATCACCGGGCGGCAGCGCGTGGCTCGCATTCGGGACGATGTGATTCAGGCGCAACTCGCCATTGCCGAGCAGAAGGCAAATTACACGGCCGAGGTCTCAGCGAAAGACAAAGCGTATCTCATCGCCGTGAACGAATACCGTCAGGCGGTGAATGCGAACCGTGAGACGGCGCGAACGGTCCCCGAGATCGAAGTCGAACGGCTGAAACTCGCGGCGGAGCTGGCGTCGTTTGAAATCGAAAAAGCCAAGCAGGATTTACAGGTCCACAAGCTGGAGCGCGATCAAGCCTCCGCCGAACTTCAGGCGTACGGCATCACCGCCCCCTTCAGCGGTGTGGTGACGAAGATCTTCAAGAAGCGTGGCGAAGCGGTCCGGCAAGGTGATCCCGTGATCGAGTTGACATCCACCGAGCGCGTGCGGGTTGACGGCTGGCTCGAACTGCCCGATTCTTTTCGTGTTTCGCAGGGAATGCCGGTGAAAGTGCAGTTGGACATCGAAAACTACGATCTTCCCGAAGAGAAACAGATCTTTGACGGTCGGGTGACGTTCGTGGATGTCGTGGTCGAACCGACGGGCGAGAAGGTCAAAATCTCCGCGGAAGTCGTCAATCACGACAACATCCTGCGAGCGGGCCTGACCGCGCGAATGTCGATCATCCCCGGAACCGCCGCCGTGGTCACGCCCGTGTCCGGAACGGCCAAGGTGAAGCCCTAATTGACAATCTTGTGTGCCACTGGCTCTGCCAGTGTCTTCCATCCTTCCTGTGATACCAACCCGCCATCAGTTTCGTTTGGTTCCCGCCGCATGATTACGGAAGCTGCCGCCCCGTTCAGTCTGTCGATGCATCGGCGTGTGCCGCTGGTGCGCCGGCGCGACCTGGTGGTGGCCCCGATGCACTTTCAAGGAGTGCGGTACTTCGTCATCAAAGACCCGGTGGCGCTCAAGTATCATCGGCTGCCTGCGGAGCAGTATCACGCGCTGGAACAACTCGACGGCGAACATTCGCTGGAAGAGATTCGTGTCGAACTGACACGGAAGTTTCCCACCGTACGCCCCACGGTCGCCGAAACTCAGGAACTGGTTTCCAAGTTGCACCAGGAAGGATTGGCGGTCAGCAATCGTCCCGGCCAGGGAGCCGCCCGTGCGGAACAGCATGCCGAAAAACAAGGGCGAAGTGTTCTCTCCGCCTGCTTCAATCTACTGTCGATCCGGTTGCCGGGTGTGGACCCGGACCGGTTCTTTCAATGGGTGCTGCCCTACACGCGGTGGATGTTTCACCCGCTGGCGTTGATTGCCGCGGGGATGTTGATTCTGTCGTCGCTGCTGTTGGTCACGATGGAAGCCGACGAGTTGCGCAAGCGCTTGCCCGCGGCGTCGCAGTTCTTCGGCTGGAAAAATCTGCTGGCGATGTGGGTCGTCATGGGCGTGACGAAGATCTTCCACGAGATCGGTCACGGCCTATCGTGTCGGCATTACGGCGCGGAATGCCACCAGATCGGTGTGACACTGCTCGCCTTCTTCCCGACGCTGTATTGCGATGTGACCGATTCGTGGATGCTCCCCAACAAATGGCAGCGTATCATCATCGGCGCGGCTGGAATGATAGTGGAGAGCGTTCTCGCCTCCATTGCGCTGTTCGTCTGGCGATTCACGAACGATGGCACCGTCAACGCGATCGCATTGAATGTGTTCTTCGTCAGCGCGGTGACGACCGTCATCTTCAACATCAATCCGCTGATGCGGCTCGATGGTTACTATATGCTCAGCGACTTCTGGGAGATTCCCAACCTGCGACAACTCGCCACGCAGGCCCAACAAGCATGGTTCGCTAAGCTCGTTCTTGGAGCTGAACTCGTCTCCTCGGAAACCTCCGCCCACTCCGACAAATCGTGGCTGGTGGCCTTCGCCCTGGCTTCCGCTTTGTATGGCTGGTCGGTCATGGGCGGGATGTTATTGATGCTGCATACGGCTCTCAAACCGTATGGCTTACAGAGCGTGGGGACAACCTTGGCAACCTTGGCAGGGACGAGTTTTCTGATCGGCACCGCGATGTCGACCTATCGCATCACGCGGATGCCGCGGACACAGCCGCTGCGGCCGTATCGCGTCGCCGCTTCGGTGATCATTGCTGGTCTGCTGGTGGTGGCGTTCTTCTTTGTGCCGATTCCGTGGTATCGCTCGGCGACATTCATGCTCGAACCGCGCGATGTGCGACACGTCCACACGCAGGCCCCGGGTGACTTGGTCCGTCTACACGTGAAACCGGGTGACCATGTGGAGGTCGGCCAAGTGCTCGCGGAGTTGGATGATCCCGCCAAGCGTGATCGCCGCCGGCAATTGCTCGTGGATCGACAGGTCCAGCGACAGGAGATTGCGCTGTATGAAGCGATCGACGATCCTGCCACCGCCGCTGTGGCTCGGGAAGCGCTCGCCAGTGTCGAGCGCGAACTCGCGGAACTCGACGCCGATTTGAAGTTGCTGACGTTAACGGCACCGTGCACAGGAATGATCGTGGCACCGGCGAAAACGCCGCGGGCCAAGATGGAACAGGCAAAAGTCCATCTAGAACATTGGACGGGCACCCCGCTGGATGAGAAGAACGTGCACTGCTTCCTGCAGGAACGGACGCACCTGCTGGACATCGCCCCCGGACCACAAAAGCAGGCCCTCATTTATCTCGATCAGGCCGATCTCGGGGATGTCCGCCCCGCGATGGAACTCCATCTCAAGTTCGACGAGCACAGCGACCAGACGTATAGCGGATTCATCCGCACAATTTCCTCCGCACAGTTCGATGAAGTCCCGGCAAACCTCTCCACCAAACACGGCGGCCAATTAGCGACGGTAACCGGTAACGATAATAAGGAACGCGTGCAGGATGCGCTCTACAAAATTGAAGTCGATCTCCCGTCCGAATTTCCCGGCCTGCAATCGGAATTGCGCGGAGAAGCCCGCTTCTTAGTCACGGATCGAACCGCCGCCCGGTGGGTCTGGCGGGCTTTTCAGCGGACGTTTAATTTCCGATTGTAATCACGACGTTTTGTTGACCGTTTGTCCGTGAATCGCCTTTGTTCCCGAAGAGACGTTGCATGTCCATTCCCACTCCCAGTCTGGCAGCCGCAGGCGACCTGTTGCAGAGCGTGGTCCGTGCGCTGGGGGCGTACGGGGCCGCGTTTTGGCATCGCGACAACGATCAACTGCTGTTGAAAGCGGTCGCCGGTCGTAATCCCAGTGATTCCAGTTCGTCCGATCAGATTCTCGTGAAGCGCCAGAACTCCATCCGACAGGTGATGCGCGAAGGCCGGCCGCAACTCATCCGGTTGCAAAACGAAGCCAACGAAGATCTCGGTTCGTTCGTCTTCGCGCCGATTCTCCGGCAAGAAAACCTCGGCGGCATCGTCGAAATTTTTCTGCCGCCGGGAAAGTCACCGGATGAAATCGGCCAATCGGTCCGCGTCGCGCAGGAACAATTTGCCTCACTCGATTGGGACGCCTCGGCCGCGCTAACGGCTCCCGTCATTCCCGCATCCACGGCCCCGCCGGTGAAATTGGCACCAAATGCCGAATGGCTTGCTCCCGGTGGTGCTCCTGTCGGTCAAGCGGCGGCGTCGCGGCTGCCCGATTGGGACGCGGTGATGAAATGGCTGCTGCACATTCAGAGCCGTAGCCGAGTCAAGGAAATCGCGCAAGCCGCGGCGAACGAAGCCCGGACGCTGTTTGCTGTCGATCGGGTCAGCATCGCTATCAAACGGGGAAGAAAGGCGAAGATTGTCGCGGTCAGCGGCCAGCAGGACATTCATCCACGGGCGCAACTGGTGAAAGCGCTCGGCGAGTTGGCCCGGCAGGTGATGCAAACCGGGGTGCCGTTGCGCGTGCCCGAAGAACTCGACAACATGTCGCCGGAATTGCAGGAACCGCTGTCGGAACTCGTCCATCTCGGCGGAGCGCAATGTCTGGTGATGGTCCCATTGCAGGGACCGAAGCGGGAAGACAAGTCCAGCGAACCCAAATCCCGTGCGGCGAAAGAGAAGGAAGCGAACGAGATCATCGGTGCGATCATCATCGAGCAGTTCGAGCAGATGGAATGCACGCCTGAACTGCAGGCGCATCTCGATCTCGTGACCGATCATCTCGGCGCGACTCTCAAAACGGCTCAGGACTACGAATCGATTTTTCTGCTGCCGGTCTGGCGTGGCGCCGGAGTTGCGTGGAAGTGGTTGCGGAAGCATCACCTCGTGACGTTACTGTCAGTTGTCACCGCAGTCGCGGTCACACTGGCAATGATCTATGTTCCGTGGGATTACCGCGTGGAGGGGACCGGGCGGCTGATGCCCCGGTTACAGCGGGATGTCTTCGCCCCGTGGGATGGTTACGTTGCGGAACTGAAAGTGCAAAGCGGCGACCGCGTTAAAGAAGGCGATGTCCTACTGCAGTTGCAGAACAACGAAATGCGGACGGAACTCGTGCGAGTCCGCAATGAGTACAACACCAAGCGGAAGCAGGTCGGCACGCTGCTGTCGCAATGGGATGCCGCGGAAAAGGCCGCCGACCGGGTGGAAGCCACGCGGTTGCAGGGAAAAATCTCCGAATCGGAAGTAGAAATTGCCGGTCTCCGCGATCAGATGGCCACTCTGGAAGAACGGCAGGAACGGATGACTGTCCGCGCCCCACTAACGGGCGTGGTAACAACGTTCCAAGTCGAACAATTGTTGATGAATCGCCCGGTCGCGCGCGGCGATGTGCTGGTGCAGGTGATGGACGACCGCGCTGATTGGCAACTGGAACTCGAAGTCGCCGAGCATCGGATGGGGCACCTTCGCAAGGCGCGGGCCACCCTCGGAGAAGACCGACCGATTGAATACCGCTTGTTAACCAAGCCCGACGCCACCTATCAGGCCAAACTTAGGTCGGTGGGGACGCGAGTGGTGAACTCCGAAAGTTCGGGCAGCATTGTCGAAGTGCGTGCCGATCTCGATTCGCCGCAGCAGGCCAATCTCGCCATCGGTGCCGAAGTGCGGGCGCGGATCTCGTGTGGACAGAAGCCGCTGGGCTATGTCCTCTTCGGCGATGTGATCGAGTTCGTCCAGAAGTATCTGTGGTGGTAATGCCGGCGATGCTCGATCGAGTGTGGCACCTGTGCAAGACCGGCGGTTGGCCGATGGCGGCCCGGCTGTCCCGCTGGCGTGCGCTCGCTCACCACATCATCGACCGCGCGCAAGCCTTGAAGTCCTCCAGCGACGATGAACTCCGTGAACTGGGCCTCTCTCTGGGTTGGCGAGCGCGGGCCGGCGCGCCGCTATCGCAATTAATGCCGCAGACGTATGCCCTGATTCGTGAATTCACCCGGCGGGAAATGGGCATCGAGCAGTACCTCGTCCAGGTCATCGGGGCGATTGCTCTCTTTGAAGGTGGCCTCGCCGAGATGCAGACCGGCGAGGGGAAAACGCTCACCGGCGTGTTCCCCGCCTGCTTGTTTGCCTTGCGAGGGAAGGGCAGCCATGTTGTCACCGTCAATGATTACCTCGCCGAGCGCGATGCCGATGAGTTGTCGCCGATCTATCACCGTATGGGACTATCGGTCGGCGTGATTCAGGCGGAATCCACTCCCGAAGAGCGACAGCGGGCGTATGCGTGCGATCTGACCTACGGCACAAGTCGCGAATACGGCTTCGACTTTTTGCGGGATCGCCTTCATCAGGATGGCGAGACGGAGGAAACCCATCCCCGGGTCTTTCGGAAAGAAGCCCGCCGCGATGGTGTCGTACAACGCGGTTTATATTTCGGGTTGATCGACGAAGCTGACAGCGTGCTGATCGATGATGCCGGGACGCCGCTCGTCATTGGCGTCGAGTTGCCACCGACGGAGTCCTCAGTCGGGCAACTGAAATGGTGTCGCGAGATGGTCGGTCATCTGCGCCCGCACGAAGATTACATCCTCACTCGCGACAAACGACAGGTCGAGCTGACGATCGACGGTTGCCGTCGGTTAATGATGTGGCCCAAGCCCGCGGCGTGTAATGGCCTCGATAGCGAAAAACTCTATCGCAAAGTGGAAAATGCCCTGCGCGGCGAATTGCTGTATCAACAGGATCGCGATTACGTGATCGTCGACGGCGAAGTGCAGATCGTCGATGAATCCACCGGGCGGACGCTGCCAGGACGGAAGTGGCAGGAAGGGCTGCATCAGGCGATTGAATGTAAAGCCGGTGTGGAAGTGACCGCCGACACTGGCGAAGCCGCCCGCATCACGGTGCAGACGTTTTTCCGCCGCTACAAGTTTCTCGCCGGCATGACGGGAACCGGGATCACCGCCGCCTCGGAATTTCACAAAACCTACCGCACGTCGGTCACCCGCATTCCGACTCATCGACGGTGCATCCGCAAGAGTCTGCCGACGCGGATTTTCGTCACGCTGGAATCGAAGTGGGAAGCCGTCGCAGACCAGACCGAAAGCCTGCGAACTCAAGGTCGCTCGGTGCTGATCGGCACACCGTCTGTCGGGGCCTCGGAGCGCTTGAGCGAAGTCCTCACGCGGAAGCAGATTCCCTTTCAGATTCTCAATGCTCGCTTTCATGAAGAGGAAGCGGCGATTGTCGCGCAGGCCGGTCAACCGGGGCGAGTCACCATCGCCACCAACATGGCCGGTCGCGGCACCGACATCAAACTTCACCCCGATGTTCACAAAGCCGGTGGCCTGCATGTCATTGTGACGGAAGTTCACAGTTCGCTGCGCATCGATCGCCAACTCATCGGTCGCTGTGCCCGGCAGGGCGATCCCGGCAGTTATCAATTCATGTTGTCGCTCGAAGATGAACTCTTCCGCGCTACCACTCCGGCACGGCATCAACGCTGGCTGGCTGCCGGACTGGCTACTGGGAAGAAAGAACTGTCCCGGCGATGGTTGGGCGTTTTCCGTAAAACACAGAACGAACTCGAACGCCGCAGCCGCAAGAACCGCAAGTCGATGCTCAAGGAAGAAGCCCAGCGGGAAAAGGTGGCACTACGGCAGGGGCTCGATCCCTATCTGGAACTGGTCCCCTGACCATTCTTCCTTGGCCGAGTCGGGATGGCGATCCCGATTTCTCTCGGCAGTTCGCATGGTCCCATTGGTCTGTCTTGATGGGATCTGACGCGTAGCAAAATCGTCGTGAGCGCGTGTGCGCAGGTGAGTGTAAGTCACATCTGCGCGAGTTCAGACATGCATTCTGAGATTTTGTGACTTTCGTCAATTTTTTTGCTTGATTTGCCTTATCCCCCCCCTTCAGACTCGATGGTTCACGTGGGGATTTCTAGAAATGATGATCATTCCTACCCCGTAGATTTTGCGGCGCGAGTGAATTGTTTTGCCGCAGCAGAATCGCCCCGATATTCCCAGCATTCGACGAAGGCTCGCATCCATGCCGCGCAACTGGCTTCAGAAGGTTTGCGATCAACTCTCTCCCGCCTCGCTCTCCAAGGTCGAACGCCGCCCGCGCGGCCGCATGCCGGCCCAGGTCGAGCCTCTCGAAGTCCGCTCGCTCCTCGCCGCCCCGGTGCTTCCGGGTGGTCAAAATTTCGGCGTCAGCGAAAACATCGGAGTCTTGTCGACACCGTATACCGACCCCGTAACGGGCACGACACAAGCGAACACAGTCGTCGGGACGTTCGTCGGAACCATCTCCGCTTCCGATCCGGAATTTGAGGCGATTCAGTTCAGCCAGCCCGGCTTCAACGCGAACACCAGTCCATTCGCCATTTCTGGCAGCGGCCAGATCACAGTCAACAATCCGGGAGCGATCAACTACGAGGAAAGCACCTCGATCACGCTCAACGTTCAAGTTCGGGATGTCGGAGCTGCGTCTCCGGCGAACACGACTGGTACCGTGACGGTCACGGTCTTCAACCGCAACGACATTCCCTACATTTCGCTCAATCAAGGCTTCTCGATTCCCGAGAACTCCGTTGCTGGAACGGTCGCAGGAACCGTGCAGGCCTCTCAGGCGATCCGTCAGGCGACAACGGTCAACAATCTGAGTGGAGTCATTCCCAATAATCCCAATGGCAACGGCAATCTGGGAGAACGCTCGTTGCTTCAGTCCGGTCAAAACGACTCGGGGCTGGGGGCAAACAATGAGAACCCCTTCCGGCCAGGCGATGAACCCACCCAGAGCACGCTGCGCTTTGAGATTCTCAAGGCCCGTGTCGACGCGGACGTTGGCAATCCCGCGATTCAGACCATCAGCAAGCCGAGTTCACTCCAGAACAAGCCGTATGGCCCCTTCCTGCCGAACTCCACCCGGCCGAAAAATTTCGTGCTGAGTTACAACAGCACGCTGCCGGTTTCGGCCGTCGATGGGTCTGTCTCGCTGGATGAAGTCCAGACGCTGGACATGGGAGGCGTTCCCAATTCGACGAAGTTCTTCACGTTGACGTTCAATGGTCAGGTGACCCGGAATCTACATTATGATATCCAAGCAGCACCTCTTCCGGGAGATCCTCCTGGCCTGCCTACCCTCCAGTCGGAACTGGAACTCCTCACGTCCATCGGGGCGGGGAATGTCAGCGTGACCGGGGGGGGAGGTAATCCGTGGGTGATCTCTTTCAAGGGATCGCTGTCGAAGCAGAACCTCCCGACGATTTCCGTGACGGCGTATACTGACGCGCTCGATTACACGTCCAACGCTGCCACGATTCAGGCAGCCTTGGAAGGCTTGCCGACGATCGGTACCGGCAATGTGACGGTCGTCAACAATCCGGCAGGCGCGGGAACTGGCTGGGTCGCCACCTTGGGCGCCCCTGCGGCGACGCCCACTTTCAACACCATCGGCATCATCAATGTCAGCGATCTCTTTGAAATCAGCAATGATGTCACGACGCTCGGTCGTATCACTGTTTCGCCAACCGCGAACCCTTATCTGATCGGTACACGCTCTGACGGTCAGGCTGGGGTAGTTTCCGGTGTCGAATTCCTGCGGACGTTCTTCGGCGTCACCGCCCCGGTGCCCGATGTCTACAACACCATTGACGTGTTGGTGCGGGTGAAAGATCAGAGCTACACTCTGCCGGCCGGTAACGGCCAGGCCGTCAACGTCGACCCGCGTGATCTACGGGCGATCGCGGATGCTGCGCTGAATAACCGGTTCCTGCCGACGAACGACTTCGCTTATGACGAATATGTGACGGTTACGCTGGCTGACCAGAGCGAATCATCCCCCATCGTGAAGGATTACACGGGAGCGAACGGCTTTACGATCGATGAGAATGATCCGGCGACGGGTTCAACACCTGCCGGGACGCTTGTCGGCCGAATTGACGATCCGGGTGATCTGACCGATGTCACCAGCAAGGAAGACCCGCCAGTCGCGAAGACCTACACCTACTCGATCGTCCCGGGTGTGGCGGGCGGGAATCTCAACAGCATCGGCGGAAACATTTTCGCCATCAATTCACAAACCAGTGAAATCACAGTCAACAATGCCGCAGCGCTCAGTTTCGAGACGCAGGAAAGCTATCGCATTCTGGTCCGCGTGACCGATACAGCAACCCCCAATCTGTCGACGGTGGTCGCAGTTGACATCAAGATCAACGATGTCAATGAGCCGACAACAATTCCGAGTGGTCAATTGTTCCAAGTCGCCGAGAACTCCCCCATCGGAACGCTGTTGGGAACGGTGAACGCGACGGATTTGGACAATACCCCGCCGCGCAGCTTCACCTATGAAATTATCAGCGGCAATACTGGGAGCGCCTTCGTCATCGATCCTGTGCTGGGAACATTGACGGTCAACAACAATATCCCCCTCCAGACCCCCATCACACTGGCGTCGTACACCCTCGGCATTCGCGTGTACGATCGCGATCAGACGATTTCCTCGGCGACCAACACGATCCAGATCAATGTCGTGCCGGCCAACAGCGTCGCCCCCATCGTCAGCGACAAGTCCTTCCCCGTGAAAGAGTCGGCTGCGGCCGGAACCCTCGTGGGGAACTTGCCGGCCGTGACCACTGGTACGGGGCAGACCGTGACCAGCTACACGATTCTCACACCGCCCGGCCAGACGCCGCCACCATTTGTCATTGCCTCGAACGGCAACATCACTGTTACCGGGGCTTTGAACTTTGAAACGACACCGATTTACCAGTTCGTCGTTCAAGTTGCCGATAATCGTACGCCGACACCGCTGATCAGTACGGCCACCGTGACGATCAATGTGGAGGATGTGAACGAGCAGATCGCGATGAACTCAACGACCTATACTATCGCCGAAAATACCAGCGCGGGGAATATCGTCGGCAACCTGGTGACCGATGGATTCGTGACGGATCCTGACGATCCGCAAGGGAAGGTGTTCAGCATCATTTCGGGGAACACGGGCAACGCCTTCTCGATCAACGTGTCCTCCGGTGAGATCACCGTCCAGAACCCCACGGCCATCGATTACGAAGCCCTGGCACCGTTCGGCCACCGCTTCACGCTCGTGGTCCAGGTGAAGGACATCAACACGCAGTCTCCCACGCAGTTCACCACGGCGACGAACACGGTCTTTATTAACGTGACCGATGCCAACGATGCGCCGGTGCTCAACGATCAGTTCATGACGGTCGAGGAACATCTTCTGCCCACGACGGTGGTGGGGACCGTTGTGGTGAGTGACCAAGATCCGAGTCAGTTGCGGACGTTCACGATTCTCGGCGGCAACATCGATAACGCCTTTGCTATCGACGGGGCTACCGGACAGATCACCATCAACAACGCTGGCGCTGTCGACTCTAACTTGCACCCGACCTTCAGCCTCCTTGTGCAGGTCACGGACAACGGCACTCCAGCAAAGTCTGACACCGGCATTGTGACGATCAGTGTTACAGACGCCGATACGCCGATCATCGATGACCAGACGTTCTTCATTCCCGAGGGGTCCACTGCGAACACGCCCGTGGGGAACTTGGGACTGACGGGGGGAACCGGACCATACAATTACACGATTACCTCGGGGAACACCGGTAATACCTTCGTGGTGGACTCGCTCGGCAACATTACCGTCGCGAATCCGTCCTTGCTCAACTTTGAAACAAATCCATCATTCACATTGCTGATCACGGTCGTTGATAACAGCACTCCGGACAAGTTCACAGACAATGCGACGATTACGATCAACCTGACGGACGTGAACGAGCAGCCGTCGATTGATAGCCCGACGTTCGTTCTGGCCGAGAACGCCTCGGTGGGAGCGGTCGTGGGGGCGGTGACGGGGACCGATCCGGACGCCGGTCAAACGTTGACGTATGCCATCGTCAGTGGGAACACGGGGGGGGCGTTTGCCATCAATGCGGTGACTGGGCAGATCACGGTGGCCAACCCGGCCGCCGTGGACTTCGAGACCAACCCGGTCTTCGTGTTGAACGTCACCGCGACGGACAATGGGGCTCCGTCGCTGGTGTCGCCTGTCGGCGTCGTCACGATCAATCTGACGAACCAGCAGGAAACCCCGGTCGTTCAATCCGCAATGGTGCTGCTCCCCGAGAACAGCCCGGTCGGAACGTTGGTCCACACGGTGGTGGCGACCGATCAGGACGCTGGCCAATCGCTGACCTACGCGATCACTGGCGGCAACACCAACAACACATTCGCCATCAACAGCACCACGGGCGAAATCACCGTGGCCGACCCGACGCGGCTGGATTACGAAAACCAGCCTCCATTCCAGTTGGTGGTGACTGTGACCGACAACGGTGCTCCGACGCAGTCCGGTTCCGCCACGATCACGGTGAAACTGACCGATGTGAACGACGCTCCGCGCGTCTATAACGCGTCGGTGACGATTCCGGAAAACTCGCCAGTCGGGGCGTTGGTTCTCGATTACAAGATCGTCGCTTCCGATCGCGATAAACCGGCCCAGACGTTGACGTATGCGATTACCGGGGGGAATACCGCCGGCGCGTTCGTGATCGACTCGACGACCGGTGTCATCACCGTGGCGAATCCCGCGGCCATTGATGCGGAAGTGAATCCGTTCTTCAACCTGACGATTCAGGTGACCGACAACGGAGCGCCTCCGCTGGCGTCCTCGGCGCAGCTGGTGGTCAATATCGGCAACATTAACGATCCGCCGACCCTGGCGAATCAGACGGTGAATTTGCCCGAGAACAGCGCCGTCGGAACGTTGGTCACGACCGCGAACGGTGCCGATCCGGAAGGTCAATCGCTGACCTATGCCATCACGGCGGGCAATACGAACGCCAACGGCACGATTCCCGGCGTCTTCAGCATCAATCCTGCCACCGGGGCGATTACCGTCGCGAAACCTGCGGCCCTCGATTTCGAGAACCAGCCGCCGTTCAACCTCACGGTGATGGTGACCGACAGTGGCAATCCGGCATTGTCGGCCTCGGCGGTCATTCGCGTGGTGCTGACGGACGTGAACGACGCTCCGCGGGTCTACAATGCGTCGAAGACCATTGTGGAAAACCTGCCCACAGGAACGCTCGTCCTGGATTACAAGATCGTCGCTTCCGATCGCGATCGACCCGCCCAGACGCTGACCTATGCCATTACCGGCGGCAACACCAGCAATGCCTTTGCCATCAATCCGACCACCGGGTTGATTACGGTCAACAATGCCGCGGCGATCGATTTTGAAACCAACCCGATCTTCAATCTGACGATTCAGGTGACCGACAACGGTGCCCCGCCGCTGTCGTCGACGGCCACGTTGACGATCAATCTCACCAACGTGAACGATCCGCCGACGATTCCGCCGCAAGCGTTCTCGCTCACCGAGAACAGTCCGCTGGGAACGGTCGTGGGCACGGTGACCTCGTCTGACGGAGACGCGGGACAAACGCGAACGTATGCCATCACCGCGGGGAACGACAACGGGGCGTTCTCGATCAATGCGGTGACCGGTGAAATCCGCGTGGCCAATCCCGCGGCAATCGACTTCGAGACCACTCCGGTCTTCACCTTAACGGTCTCCGCCACCGATAACGGCAATCCCGCCGCAACCGGCAACGGGACCGTGACGATCAGCCTGCTGAACGTGAACGATCCGCCGACGATTCTGCCGCAGACCTTCAGCGTCGCTGAAAACAGTGCGGCGGGAACGCAGGTGGGGACCGTGGTCGCCGTGGAAGCCGATCCGGGCCAGTCGCTCACCTACGCCATCACCGCCGGAAACACGTTGAATGCGTTCAGCATCAACAGTTCCACGGGGGTGTTGACTGTCAACAATCCGCTGGCGCTCAACTTTGAAGCGACGCCGCAGTTCCAGTTGACGGTGCGCGTGATCGACAACGGTCAACCCGCGCAGCAACGCTCGGCCTTGGTGACGGTCGATCTGACCAACGTTAATGAGGTCCCGAAGTTCGCATTGAATAATCCGAGCTTCACGATTGCCGAAAGCAGCCCGGCGGGCACGATTGTCGGCACGAACGCGGCCAGCGATCCCGATGCCGGCACGGTGGTGACCTACGCGATTACGGGCGGCAACGGTAACGGAGCGTTCAGCATCGATGCGTCGGGGAACATTCGCGTCGCGAATCCGGCGGCGATCGATTTTGAATCGGGTCAGACCAACTTCACGTTGGTGATCACCGCGACCGACAACGGTAACCCGGCCTTGCAGGCCACAACGAACGTGGCGATTACCGTTCTCAATGCGAACGATCCTCCGGTCGTCCAGCCGAAGGCCTTCACGATCTTCGAGAACAGCAATGCCGGAGCCTTCATCGGCACAATCGTGGCGACCGATCAGGATCCCGGCCAGACGCGAACCTTCGCGATCACGGGCGGGAATGTGAATGGAGCGTTCTCGATCGATCCGAGCACGGGCGTGCTGTCCGTCGGGAATGCTGCGGCACTCGACTTTGAAACGACACCGATCTTCAACTTGACGGTGACGGCGACCGACAACGGTTCGCCGGCCCGGTCGGGTTCGGCAATCGTGACGGTGAACCTGCTCAACCGGAACGAACCGCCGGTGGTGCCGTCGCAACAGTTCACCGTGCAGACGGCGGCGGCCAACGGGACCGTGGTGGGGAACGTGGTGGCGAACGATCCCGATGCCGGCCAGACGAAGACCTATTCCATCGTCGGCGGGAATGGAGCGTTCAACAACATCTTTGCCATTAACGCCACAACGGGCCAATTGCGGGTTAACAATCGCCTGGGGATTCTGATCAACGGTCAGCAGTACAACCTGCAGGTGCGCGTGGTCGATAACGGCAACCCCGCGTTGTCCACGATCGGCAATGTGCGGGTGATCGTCAGCAGCACCGGTCGAGTGGAAAGCCTGGTGGAAGCCCCCGCCCCCGCCAAGGCCAAGTCCAGTAGTGCCGGACTGTTGTCCTTCTTCCAGCAGGGTTGATGATTGGCAGTGAACCAACAGCCCGGCAGGATTGAAATGTCGGGCTGATACAAGCTCATCGAAGCCCGGTGTCCACTGTGGATACCGGGCTTTTTCGTTGGCTTTGTGAAGGGGGACGCCTCGTTGTATTGCTAAGACGGAAAAGCACTTGTGAACCGTGTGTGAAGGTTTCGTAGTCGTCTCCGGCAATTCCTGCCGAAGAGGTCTCGACACGTTGACCGCCTTTCAGTACACCACCCGCATCCCCTTTCGGCAGAAACTGCCGTTCCAATTCAATTTGACCTTTGGCGACGCCATGACTGCGGTCCGGCTTCCTTTTGCGATAGTTTGCGCCATGAGCATGGCGTGCGTCGCAGCCGGCTGCATTGGACTCGATGACGAAGTCCCCTGGGTCGGCGATCATCAGCTCGAATACTACCGGCAGGCGGCTCATCGCGTGCAGTTCGACAACGTCGAAGCCGTCACGCCGCACGCACCCACGCTCAGCCCGTCGACGCGCGGATTACGAGTCCCGCGGCCGGAAGAAATCTGGCCGATCGGGCTGCAGGAAGCCGTGCAGATGGGACTGCGCGGCAATACGATCATTCGTCAGAACGCGCAGTTCCTGTCGCCGGGCAATCCGCTGTTGTCGAACCCCGATCAGGCACCGTCGATCTTCGATGTCGCGATTCAGGACAATGGCGTGCTCTTCGGCAATCGCGGCGTTCCGGCGGCCTTATCCGATTACGACCCGCGCGTCACGGCCACCACGAGTATTGGCCGCGATGAGCAGGTGCAGAACAATCAGTTTCTCTCCGGTGGTCTGGACCCTGGCAGCGTCTTGGTCACGGATTCCGGCGCGTTCGACATTCGGCTCGATCAACCGTTGATGGCGGGCGGGACGATCTCGATAGTCCACAACTGGGACTACAGCTCTAACAATGCCGACCGACTGTTCGCTTCGGTTTACGCGGGGCAACTGGGACTGGAGTTCCGTCAACCGCTATGGGCCGGGGCGGGAGCTGAAGTGAATGGGATTGCGGGGCACAATTCGCAGCGAACCCGCGGTGTTTCCGGCGTGAACCAAGGGGTGGTGATCGCCCAGATCAACACGAAAATCTCGCAGATTGATTTCGAGCGGCAAGTGTTGGAACTCGTTCGCGACATCGGCCAACAGTATTGGGACTTGTACGCCGCCTATCAGGACTACGAATCGGAGGTCGCCGTACGCGACCGGGCCAGGCAGACGTTTGAGGAAGTCCGCTCGAAATTCACCCGCGGGTTGCCGGGCGGGGGAGCGGCCGATGAAGCCCAGGCGGAGGAACTTTCGCTCGACAGCGAAGGTCGCGTGGAGACGGCGCTTAGCAACATGTACGCGGTCGAAGGCCGGTTGCGTCGTTTGTTGGGGCTACCGGCGGAAGATGAACGCGTTCTGAAGCCCGTGGATCTTCCAACCGCGACGCTGCCGAACGTCGATCGCATCGCCTTGCTGCAGGCGGCCTATAGCAATCGCCTGGACTTGCGACGGCAGAAGTCGCAGATTGAAAGCCTTTCACTGCAGGCTGAAGCCGCCCGTAACCTCGCCAATCCCCGGCTCGACTTCGTGGCGAACTCGCATCTCAACGGCTTCGGCAATGACCTCTACAACCAGAAGACCAATGATGATACCACAGTCTACGGATACAACTCCGCCTACAGTACCTTGATGCGGGGGCAGCAGGTCGGATGGCAAATGGGCCTCGAGTTTTCCGTGCCGCTGTATCTGCGGGCCGAACGAGCCCAGATTCGGCAGATGGAATTGCGGCTGATGAAGGCGCGGCGAGCGCTCGAACAGCAGGAAATCGAAATCGGTCACGAACTGCACGCCTCGTTGCAGGCGTTGGAGCGATGGAAAAAGCAGACCGATATTCAATCGCGTCGCCTCGAAGCCTCAAAACGCCGGGTGATGGCGGCCTCGGCAGATTACGAAGCCGGCCGCACCAGTCTCGATTTGCTGTTGCGATCGCAACAGAGTCTAGCCATCGCCGAAACGGCCCGACATCGTGCCCTCGCGGAGCATTCCAAGGCGCTACTCGATCTCCGTTACCGCGCCGGCGATTTACTGGAATCGCACTTTATCCAGATGAGTTCCGCCACGCCGATCGCCCCTCCGGAACCGTCTTTGAACACGAAGCCGAATCCCCAGGGACCGTTGATGGTGCCCCCCGGCAGCGTGGAATTGCTTCCCGAGATTCCGCTCACCAACGGTTGAAAATCGTTGCCGTCAGATTAACGAGCTGGAAGCGTCCGCGACGGACCTAATTTCCGGGAATGCCCGTCGCGGACGCTTCCGGCTCGTTGATGACCGTGAATGATGGGTCACCGAATGGATTGGATAATCTTCAACAGCAGGTCGTCATCTGATCCATCGACGGGAACACGGATGGTAATCGTCGTCCCGCCGGACTTCCCCGGAAACTGGCCGGTGACCGTGCGGACAGCCGGAAGGACTTTCTCCGCGGGTACGGCTGGCTTGGCGGCTTCCGCCGGTGTGTCCGTCGGGACTTCGGAGAGAGCGGTCGCATCCGCCGGCTTGTCATTCATTACGATGATCGGAGTGGTCGCGGCTTCCACAGACTGATCCTCCGCGGCCATTTCCTCTTCATCCGCTTCGTCGTACATTTCCTCCTCGAACGCCCCTTCTTTCGGGTGGCCGGTGACGAACAGAAACTGGCACTTCCGCCCGCGGATCGTGAATTCCTGCACGTTCTCGGTGAACTCCACGTATTGCGATTTTAACGCCTTTTTCAGATAGGAATTGATCTCGAAATCCTTGTCGGTCATCAACGATTCTTCCGACGCCATTTCCATCAGATGGAGCATCGGCATCAGTGCGTCGTGCGTCTGATTCCAGGTATTCATCGTCATCGGCACCGCATTGGGGTTCCATGCATAGTTGACGGTCTTCATGCCGAGGATGGCCGATCCCATAACGGGGGTGAACTGCGGCGGGATGGTGATGTCGGTGATTTCAGCCGTGATCTTCTGCACGTCGGCGGGAGCCTGCACCATTGCCCGGCCGAAGTTGCGTTGAAAGAGAACGTACCCGTAGACCCCGGCCCCAACGCAGAGCATCAGCACGGTCATCGCGAAGACGCAGACGGTAATAATGATCACCTTGGCTGCGTCGCCCCGCCGTGTCGAACCGTTTGTCAACGGGTTGCAGTGTGACGAAGATTTCTGCATGGGTCGCATCCTGGATGACTTTGACACGAGCGAAGGAGGGACAGCCGTAGTATTTCAAACATGGGAAACGGCGTAGTCAGGCACGATACCGATCGCTATCGCCCCCTGCAATTTGACGGTCTCGGCTATGCGAATTCGTCCGGATAAGTCACGGTGATCGCCTTCTGGTTCAATTGAAACGAGCTATTCTTCCTCGGCCGGCTTCAGCGGCTTGAGCACGCGTTTCTTTTTCTTCGGCACGATGGCGCGGACGGGACGATCGCTGTTGGCAATCCGCGACGATGCATACGGCCGGTTGGCTTCCATTCCCACCCAGACGATTGTTCCCACCATTGCGATCAGGCCGCCGAAAAAGAAAATGATCGCGAACCAGTTCTGTTCCCCGCTCAGACGGACCATGTGGTAGTCGGCGGGGATGTATTGCACTTTCAACTGTTGCTGCGGCCGAATCGCATGGGCGCCGGATTCTCGGAACTCGCCCGATTGGACGGTGTTGTCCACTCCGAGAAATTGCACCGTGACCGCGGTGAAATGACGGGTTCGGCTCCCCCACCGGCGGCGATAAACGCGCTCCTGGCGATGTTCAACTTGGGTAACGGTTCCTTCCACCGTTCGACCCCACACGGCGTAACGCATTTCCTGGAACGAATACCAGCCCGAAATCAGGAACACGACCACTGCCAGCATCGCCAGGCGGAGTTGGAAGCCTTCGACCATGATGTGGGCCTCATTGCGGGAAACGACAGATTGAGAATCATCACCGACCAGAACAGCCGATGCCGCGCCGATCGTCCCGGAGACGTTCTTGAAGGGTGATTCAGTTTCTCGCGCTCAGCGGGAAATGGCAACTCTTGAGGAATGCCTGACGCAGGGAAACCATTCGGCGGCGCTCACGATTGTCAACGTGTGACCGAAGCGTGAAGATACGAACGCTGCTGGGATCCACAACGCGATTGGAAGGGGAGTGACGGCGATGGAGATGACAATCACGAAGAGTCTGCGGACGGCGTTTTGGGGAATTGTGTGCGGTGCAGCATATTGCGTGGAGATGTCATCCACCGCGTGGTCGCAGTCGTTCCCCACCGTCGATCAATTACCCGAACAGACAGCGTTGCCCGATCCCTTGAAGATGTTCGATGGCACCTCCGTCACCACGGCAGAGCAATGGCGAACGCAGCGACGCCCGGAACTCATCCGTCTCGTGCAGCACTACATGTATGGTGTCACCCCGGCTGCGCCGAAGATCGAAGCGAAAGTCACGAAAGTGGATGACACGCTGTTCGGCGGCAAAGGTCGACTGAAAGAGATCGAGATCCGTTTCGCCGATCTGCCGACGAATGCGCCGCGGATTCATCTCGCACTGTTTTTGCCGTTATCGGTGGAAGGCCCCGTGCCAGTTTTTCTGGGTCTGAATAAATGCGGCAATCAGGAAGTGACGCGTGAAGCGGCGGTCACGATTCACGCCGAATCCTGGAAACACGCCAACTGTAAGAAGGATCCCGAACGGGGCGGCGATGCCGATTTCTGGGCCGTCGAGTACATCCTGTCGCGCGGATACGGCTTCGCCACGTTCCATGAGAGCGACCTCGATCCCGATCAGCACGATTGGTCCGACGGCATTCATCCGTTCTATCCCAACCTGCCGGGACCGAAGGAATCGCACTGGGGAACGATTGCGGCTTGGGCATGGGGCTTGAGTCGTGCCGCGGATTACCTCGTGACGGATACCGATGTCGACAAGCGCCGCTTGTGCGTGATTGGCCATTCGCGCCGCGGCAAAACGGCGTTGCTCGCCGGAGCATTGGATGAACGGTTTGCGCTGGTGGTGCCGCATCAATCGGGAACGGGCGGAATGGCGATAAGCCGCGACAGTCAGCAGGAAAAGGTGGAACGCATCAACCGGGTTTTCCCCCATTGGTTCAATGATGCTTTCACGCAGTTCAACGACAAGGAAAGTCGTTTGCCGTTCGATCAACACTGCGTGGTCGCGCTCGTCGCCCCGCGGCCTGTGCTGGACACGGAAGGGGCACTGGATGCGTGGGCGAACTTCCCGCGGTCACTCGATTCGCTGCGAGCGGCTGATCCGGTTTACAAGCTCGTCGGTGCGAAGGGAGTCGTCGGCACGGGGCTGGTGCAGAATGACGAACCCGTGGTCGGCCCAAACTTCGGCACGCTGCTGCAGTACCGGCTCGATGAAAAGCATACTCTGAATAAGAAGTTCTGGGAGAAGATTCTCGACTTTGCCGATGCAGTCTTAGCCCCCGGTCAATGACCGGGGGAAGGCGACGCTCATTCGACATCACTAAAGCACAGGAGAAAATCCCCCAGTCGCTGACCGGAGGCTAAGACGATTTAGAGGCGTTTTCAAACTGCGAAATCTGGCCGGCGAGACCATCGCGCAGTTGTTTGAGCCGTTCGCCGTCGCTGATCTTCCGACCGTTCGTATCGGTCACATAGAACACGTCGACCACTTGATCGAAGTGCGTAGAAATCTTGGCCAGCACCACCGACAGTTGCCAATCGAAGAGTGTCTTCGCGATGCGGTACAGCAGTCCCGGACGATCGTGCGCAAAGACATCGAGAATGGTGTACTTGTCGGATGTTTCGTTGTCGATCACAACCCGCATCGGCAGATTCGAGACCGGTCCCTGCACCACGTTCGTAGCGAACCGTGACCGCGTTTGGAACAGCTTCTCGACATCGAGTTCGCCCCGGAGAGCCTGTCGAATGAGTTTGGCCACTTCCGTCTGCCGAAACAGTGGCACTTCACCTTCGTGGTCGTAATCGCGGACCCGGTAACTGTCGATGACGATGCCGTCCGTCGTGGTGCAAATCTGAGCCGATAGAATCTCCATGCGTTTGGCAGAGAACACGCCGGTCAACTTGTGGAAGCAGCCCGCGGAGACCGATTCGTGCACGATCACGCGGTATTCCACGGTCCGCGTTTCGGTCTCGTACTTCGATTCGATTTCAATGTCGGCATCGGTCAGCCGTTTCGCGATCACCAAGTCGGCGGCGATCCGTTCCGGCGGCGTGGCGAGAAGATAGTGCGTCGGCAGGGTTTCGAGGCGGCGCTGCCATTGCTCGGCGTCTTCCGGTGCGGGATGGAGTTGTTTTTGCACGTCGGCAAAAGTTCGCCGCAAGCGCGTCGGCTCCTCGAACAGATAGCTCTTGCCGCTGAGCCAGATCATGGACCGATCGTACAGGGCCGCGAGAAGTTCGGCCTTCCAATCGTTCCACACACCTGGACCCACAGCAGAGATGTCGGCGGCGGTGAGGACATACAACATGCGGAGCGCATCCGGGCTGCCGACTTCATAGTTGAAGTTGAGCAGCACTTCTGGATCGGTGGTGTCGCGTCGGAAGGCCAGCGTTGCCATCAGCAAATGGCGGTGCACGAGGAAGACGAGCAAATCTCGCTGATGTTCCGGTAGCCCCAGCCGTTGCGCTGCGTCCCAGGCTAACCGCCGGCCGACTTCGGAGTGATCCTCTTCGTAGCCCTTGCCCGCATCGTGTAACAGCAGTGCAAGATGCAACAGTTCCTTATGCGGGATTTCGCGGTAGGCCTGTCCCAGCGGCGTGTCGGCCGTTAAAAAACTTTCGGCGGCTTCGATGGTTCGCAGCGTGTGTTCGTCGACGGTGTAGCTGTGATACTGGTTGAACTGCAACAGGCAACGGATGTGACGCAGCACCGGCAGTACCACTTCCAGCACGCCGGTTTCATGCATGCTACGGAGCAGGCTTCCCAGTTGACCGGGGTTGGACAGGAACTCCAGAAACAGTCGCGACGCTTCCGCCGACAATAGCGCGTCCGGGAAACCACGGGTGACCAGCTTTACGTGTTCAGTCAGACCAGACGACAGCTTCACGCGATGCAGCCCCGCAGAGACGTACAGCCGCAGGATGTCTTCCAGCGTGCTGCAATGGCGGGCGCGTAAGCGGCGCGGAACATCGATGAATTCCGGCCCCACCCGGTAGATGTCGTCCACGCGGTGACTCATCACGAAGTTGTAGACACTTTGTGTCACCGGCAACCGACGGTTCTGCTGTGCGAAGCGGGAGGCGATTTCGGCGATCGCCATCGAGTGCTGGAAGTATTCCTGCATGAAGCGTTCGACCGGGCGCTGGCCGGCGGTACCGGGAATGCCGCGTTGTTCGGCGATCCGCAATTGATCATCGCGGGTGAGTACATCCTGCGGCCGTCCTGCCGCCAGGTGCAAACGAATGCGGACCGAGGTGATGTACTCGTGGGCCAGCGTCAGCCGCAGAGCATCTTCGGGACTGAAGGCTCCGAGCAGCTTCAGCGAATCGATGTTGCTGGAACCATACCGGGCCGCACCAATCCAGCGAATGAGGTGCAGATCGCGCAAGCCGCCCAGGGAACGTTTCACATCGGGTTCGAGTTGCTGGACTGTGGCTCCATGGGAGACACGTTCCTTGTCGCGCTCGGCGATACATGCATCGATGAAGAGCCGCCGGCGTCGTTTCAGGACGGCATGCTGATATTGGCGGAGTGTGCGGTTGAAGAGGTCTTCCGATCCCCATAATCGCCGCGCTTCAACGAGGGTTGTGGCAAACTGCGGGTCGGCTTTCGCGGTCCGTAACAGATCCTGCGGCGTGCGGACGCTGTGCCCGAGTTTCAGTCCGGCGTCCCAGCAATCACGGACAACCTGGGCGACGCACGATTCAAACGCTTGTTGTGAATCAGGAGAATGGAGAAACAGCAGATCGACATCGGAATACGGCGCGATATCGCCCCGGCCGGAGCCACCCACCACGATGAGAGCCGTCGATTGCTCCAGCTCTTTGCGGAGCGATGTGGCTCGTTGATCGATGGCTTCGTTCCAGCGATCGATCAGAAATTGCTCGGTGGCTTGTGCAAGACCCGCAGCCGCCTGAATGCCGGTGCTGTTTTGGTCGAGCCGCTTGCGGACAATCTCCCGCATGGCATCGACCTGCTGGCGCAGTTCCAGAATTCGCGCCGCGCTGTCGTCCGGGTGTCCGCCCGTCTCGGTCATGCAAAACGGTTCCTGAGATCGCCAGGCTCACATCACGTGAGCAGGGCGGGGAGTGAAAACGCAACAATCCGCGGAGCGCTGCGCGGATTGCCGTTCCTGTCGCACGAGGAACAAAGTTGTCGAGCACGATGATGTGGTGTGCGACAGATGCGCGTCGGCCGGCGAGCGCACCGGCCAGCGATCACAGTGTTTTCAATCACAGTGACTTAGATCGCTTCCGGGCCGGTTTCGCCGGTGCGGATGCGCACGACATCGGCGAGGTTGGTGACGAAAATCTTGCCGTCGCCAATTTGACCCGTCCGCGCGATGTTGGTGATGGTTTGAATGGCCTTGGCCACTTCGCCATCGCCGACAACCACTTCGAGTTTCACCTTGGGAAGGAAATCGACAGTGTATTCCGCCCCCCGGTAGGTTTCCTTATGACCCCGTTGACGGCCGAAACCACGGACTTCGGTGACGGTCATCCCCTGGATGCCGGCTTGAGTCAACGCGTTCTTCACATCTTCGAGTTTGTAGTGACGAATAACGGCTTCAATCTTTTTCATGGTATTTATCCTCGGCGCTGCTGCGCCCGTTAGGCCGCGCGTCGTGCATTCGGCAGACGGTTGGCGATGTTGGAAACGGCGGTCGATCCCCGACGATTCACGGTGAATCGTGCGCTACAGGGCATCGGCTCCCGATTCCCCCGTCCGAATGCGGACCATTTCTTCCATATCGGTCACAAAGATCTTCCCGTCGCCAATCTGTCCGGTGCGGGCCGATTTGACGATCGTGTCGATCACTTGTTTCTCTTGATCGTCGGAAACCACCACTTCGATCTTCGCCTTGGGGAGAAAATCGACGGTGTATTCCGCGCCGCGGTATTGTTCCTTGTGGCCCTTCTGCCGACCGAAGCCGCGAACTTCGGAAACGGTCATTCCCTGAATGCCGACGGCGGTGAGGGCGTCTTTGACTTCTTCCAGCTTGAAGTGCCGGATCACGGCTTCAATGCGTTTCATAATTTTCCCTTTCGCGATTCGATTCGGTCAACTGCCACTTCACGAACCCGCCCCCGTCGGCATACCGCAACGGACTCGAACACTTCCCAGTCTCTACAACGCTTCGGTACCAGTTTCACCCGTACGGACGCGGACCACTTCGTCGATCTTCGTGACGAGAATGCGTCCGTCGCCGACTTGCCCGGTGCGAGCCGAGGTCATCAGTGTTTGCATGATCTGCGGACACAGCTCATCGCTAACCACCAATTCGATCAACATCCGTGGTGTGAGGTCCACCGAGTAGACCTGACCCCGGTACGATTCAGTGACTTGCCCCGCGCGACCCATGCCGCGGACTTCTGTCACCGTCATGCCTTGCACGCCGATGTTGGCGAGGGCGTTCTTCACGTCGTCGAGTTTGTGATGCCGGATGATGGCTTCGATTTTTTTCATCGTGGCACCTGTGCGTCCTGCATAATCTCAGCCGCGGGTTGTTGCCGTGTGATGATGAACTCTATGGAAATGTCGTGCCAATCGCTGCGTAAAACGGTGAGGGTGGTATCAACCGGGCGGAATCGCAGGAAACACGGCATTTTCTGTCGCGAGGAAGAATTTGGACAGCGCACAGTGAAAGGGCTTTCGCTCTTAGGAATGCGACAAGAATTCGGATCAATTCGTGATGTTACGGAAAAAGTGCGTGTTTTCCGCGAGAAATCAGTGTGTCGCGCGAATGTGACACGGTTTCACGGCTGCGAGACAGGGAAGTGGGGATGTACGCGGTGGGATCGGCGCGGGACGGGAAACCGCAACCGGTGTTGGAAACGCTTTACTACTGACAACTGACCACCGACTCTTAGCGAAACTGATCGCCGTCCAGTCCGTGATTTTTCATCAGTCGATACAACGTACCCCGGGGCAGACCCGCTTCGAGGGCGGCCGACTTCACGTTCCCCTGATGTTTGCGGAGCAGGTTGGTCAGATAGTCGCGCTCGAACTTCAAGACGAACCGTTCGCGCTCGGCGAAAAATCCGGTCGCGGTTCCGCCGACGGCTTCCGTGGCTTCGTCCAACCCAGCACTGGCGACGATTTCATCGGGCAGATCATCGAGCGAAATCATCGATCCCGGCGTCAGAGCAATCCCGCGGCGAATGACGTTTTGCAACTCGCGGACATTGCCCGGCCAGCGATAATGGGCCAGAACCTGGTACGCCTCGGGGGTAATCCCGACGACCGCCTTGCCCATCTCGCGGCTGTATCGTTGGGCGAAATGTTCGATCAGCAAGCCGAGGTCGTCACCCCGCATGCGCAGCGGTGGCAGATCGATGCGGACCACGTTGATTCGATAAAACAAATCCTCGCGGAATGTTTTCTCGCGAATCATCTGTTCGAGATTTCGCGCCGTGGCCGCAATCACACGGACATCAATAAGGATCTCTTCACGCCCGCCGACGCGTCGGAGTTTCCGCTCCTGTAACGCCCGCAACAACTTTGCCTGCAGAAGTAACGGAAGTTCGCCCACTTCATCGAGAAAAAACGTCCCGCCATTGGCATATTCAAGAAGGCCGATCCGTTTGGCATCCGCGCCGGTGAAAGCTCCCCGTTCGTGGCCGAAGAACTCACTTTCCAACAGGTTTTCCGGAATCGCCCCACAATCGACGGCGACGAATGGTCCGTTCATCCGACGGCTGCGATCATGAATCGATCGTGCGACGAGTTCCTTGCCGGTCCCCGTCTCGCCAATGATCAGCACGTCGACATCGGTGGTGGCGACCTGCTCGATGCGCGTGAAGACTTTCTGCATGGCCGGGCCGCTGCCGACGAAATCGGCAAACGGCCGCGGTTGGGGCGTCTCCGGTGATGCTTGCCCGGCGTCCACACGTCACCTTAATGGAAAATGTAACCTTCTTCGCCATGCTGATTGATGTCAAGACCCTGCAGTTCGCCGGCTTGAGAGACGCGCAAGCCGACCAAGGCATCGACGACCTTCAGAATGACAACCGTCGCGAGGATGGCCCACACGATGGCAGCCCCGGCACCCACGGCCTGACTGACAACCTGTTGCACATTGCCATCCACTAAACCGGCGGCTTCCGGTTTCCCGGTGACCGCTTGTGTGGCAAAGACACCGGTGAGGATCGCCCCGATCAATCCGCCGATGCCATGAACGCCGAAGGCATCGAGCGTGTCATCGTAAGCGAAGCGGTTCTTCAACGTCGTGCAGGCATAGAAGCAACCCAGCCCGGCGGCGACACCCATCAACGCACCACCTAAAGGGCTGGCGGAACCACTCGCGGGAGTCACACACACCAGCCCCGCCACGGCACCGGAGCAAGCCCCCAGCACGCTCGGCGTGCCCCGCACCACCCACTCGGCAACCGCCCAGGCAATGCACCCGGTTGATGCTGCGAGGTGCGTCGCAACCAGTGCATTCACGGCGAGAAAACCCGCGGACCCGGCGCTGCCGGCATTGAAGCCAAACCAGCCGACCCACAGCATTGCCGCCCCGACGGCCGTGTATGTCAAGTTATGCGGAGGCATCGGTTCCTGGCGAAAACCAAGCCGATTTCCCAGCAGCAACGAACAGACGAGCGCCGAGAACCCGGACGTGATGTGAATGACCGTGCCCCCGGCAAAGTCGAACGCACGATAGGCCGCTTTCGGGTTGAATTCGGAGCACCATCCGGCATCGGACCACACCCAATGGGCGACCGGGCAGTACACGATTGTGCCCCATAGCACTGAAAACAGCAGCATCGACGAATACTTCATCCGCTCGGCAAACGCCCCGCAAATAAGAGCCGGCGTGATGATGAAGAACATCATTTGAAAGGCAAAGTGCAACAGTTTGGGGATCCCGGTCCCCACTTGCGGCGGGATGATCTGTTGCGTGCCATCCCAAGTGGCTGCGACACCGGCCATGCCGAAATGGCTCAGGTCGCCGATGAGACCGACGCCGCCAAGATCACCGCTGAAGCAGAGCGAATACCCATAGATTGCCCAAATGACCGACATGACACCCATCAGCGAGATGCACTGCATCATCACGCTGAGGATGTTTTTCTTACGGACCAAACCACCGTAAAACAAAGCTAAACCCGGTGCGGTCATCATTAACACCAACGTGGTGGAAGTTAGCATCCAGGCGATGTCGGCCGGTTGAAACGTCGGAGTGGCAACTTCCGCGACCGATTCCTCTGCACTCACCGATGTTGTGAATATGAACAAGACCAGTGCGGTCCACAGACTCGGCTTCCAACATGACATCGCGATCGGCTCCACAGATGGTTCGACAGGTTGAGTCGGCGTATTGTGCCGCATGCCGTCAGCCGACGGAAGCGTACTGCAACGTTCGCCGAATTAACGTTGTGATGCGCGGACATGAGCGTCAATCACACGCAGCAATCCCGCGTCGCCGGGAGCATCCTGGCCGATTTCCCAGATCATCACGCCATTGAGTTTCTGCTCCGCGGTAAACTTCAGTTTCCGGCGGATGAGGTCCGGGCCGTTGAAGTAGGCGCCTTCCACTTCGTTGACCTCGGGTGACGGAGCATACTTCTTCACGATTTCGGCATAGGTAAGGGCTTTGTCGCGTTCGGTAATTCCACGGCCATAGAATGGTAGCCCCAACCGAATGCGATCGGCCGGCATGCCTTGATCGCGCAACCGCTGTACATCGGCCACAGCGGATTCATAAGTGGAGTGCTGTTTCGGTCCGTCGTAGGCCATGAGATGGACCGCATCGAGTGCCAGCCAACCCGCTTTCGGCAGGTTCTGCCAACCGGCGACGGCCGCCGTCACCGTGAGATGATGCGGTTTTAACACGCGTTTCAGTTCGATGATCAACGCCGCATAATCGGCTTCCTCACGGGCATTTTGGGGATGTTCCCAATCGAGGTCGACACCGTCCAATCCGTAGTCCTGGCAGAGCTTCAGCACCTCGGTACCAAACGCTTTCCGGCTGGTCGGTGTCGCCGCAATCTTGGGAAACCCGCTCGATCGGTTCCATCCACCGAGCGTGATCGTCACTCGCACCCCGTGTTGTTTCTTCCATGACTGGAGTAACGGTTTCGCCGCTTCCCATTGCGGATGGCGAAGCGGTTGATCGGGTTGCGGCTCAATGGAAAAGAAAACCACATCCGTCAGCCGTGAACCGATGGACGGATCAATCGCCGCGACACGGTAGTCGGGCAGATAACCGGCGACGCGCGGGTGTGATAAGCCGTCTTGTGCCGATGCGACAGTCGCGACGAGTACCATTGGTATCGAGATCAGGCAGCAGAAGTGAATCAATTGGGATCGTTCCTCGCTGAAGCTGGCGATTGACGGTTCGGGCAGAAAGCGGACAGACCATCACGAACCGACAGACAGCCGGAAAAGTGTACCGATTCGGCAAAACAAGTGGGGATGTCCCTCCTTGACTTTTGATTTCCCCACATTACTCTGAGATATGAACCGGCGTTCTGGTTGCGTTCATTTAAGCATGTTGTGTGATGGAACAAACCCGCTCGTCTCTGGAAGTTACGACTGACCGTGGCGAACCCGAGGTCACACGGTCTTATGATGCCGCTGCTGTCTCTGCTCCGATTATTGCCGCGCCGAATGTAATCGACCGATATGTCGTGCACTCTCTCATCGGGCAAGGGGGATTCGGCCAGGTTTTTTTAGCATTTGACCCACAACTTCAGCGGCAATTAGCGATCAAAATCCCGCGGCTGACGCGTCACTGGAACATTTCATATACGGATGCGTTTCTGCGCGAGGCGCGACTGGCAGCCCAGTTAGCCCATCCGAATGTTGTGGCCATTCACAATGTCGGCGAGGTCGAAGAATGCGGCTTCTACATCGCCATGGAATATATTGATGGCGAGTCCTTGCAACGGCGACTGCAACGGGGACGGTTAACGCTGGCAGAGACCGAAAGCGTCATTGCCGGAATCGCAGCGGCAATGCAATACGCCCACAAACGCGGTGTCATTCATCGCGATCTGAAACCGGCGAACGTGCTGATCGACAAGGCAGGTCACGTCAAGGTCACCGATTTTGGCTTGGCGGTCACGGAAGAACTCCAGTCGCAGCATCAGGGAGAAGTCTCGGGAACCCCGGCTTACATGTCGCCGGAGCAGGTTCGCGGCGATGTCCATCAGTTGGATGGGCGGAGCGATCTTTGGAGCGTGGGCGTTATTGTCTACGAGTGCCTGACCGGAAGACGCCCATTTCAAGGGGATGATTGGCCAGCGATCCGTGAAGAGATTCTCAGCCGCGCTCCCAAACCCCCGCGGCAGATCGATGATTCGATTCCGCCCGCTGTGGAAGCAATTTGCCTCGCTTGTCTGGAAAAGGACCCGCAACGCCGACCGACGACGGCGATGGATGTCGCCCGCATCATCTCGGACTCGCTGGCCGTTCCGCCTATGCCAAACCCCACCGCCGTTCCTGCGTCATGGTGGTGGGGATGTCTCGCGGCGGCTGCAATCGGGATCGTTGCCGTACTGTCCTGGACACGGAGCCCATCGAACACGGCGCATGAGCAGAACGCAAGTACTGGAATTGGAACAATTGCCGCGGCATGGATTCCCGGAGATATCGGAGCGATCGGTCGAAGTCGCAAGAAAAGCGGTTCCTGGAAGGAAATGAGCCCGTTCTCTTACAATCTGGAAACTCCTGGGAATACGCATTTCTTCGATCCCGTTCGACAAGCTTTTCATATCGTTTCGAACACGTACTCGGCGTTCGATGCCGCAGACCAGCCCGATGCATCCTTTCGGCTGGAAGCGGCCGCGAGCATTGATGCTGCTTCGCACTTCGGTGTCTTGTGGAACATCCAGGAGATTTCGGCTGAGCCATTGAATGCCCGCGTTCGTCAAGACCGCTCGAAAAACGAAGGTTACCTGCCGCAATTGAACGTCGCGTATTCAGCCTGCGCGGCGTACTTCGTTCCACAGGGCGTTGAGGACCAACCGAGCATACGCATCGGTAGGCTGACTTTTGCCGGAATCTCCCCCGATACCGTGGGGCTCTTTGAAAATGGATTTGTCGAAGAGATTCCCCTCGAACGGAATGACGATGGGGCCTACTGCAGGATTACTGTCGACATTCAGCATGGGAATCTGGAACGCGTCCACTATGGTGGGATGGCGGTTCCATTCGACGTAGAGAAGATCAAGAAAGCCGTTGTTGCGGTGAATCCACAAGCTTTACGGTCTGTGGGGGTGCTCGCGGCTTATGGATCCATCGGCGTGAACGAATTCGTACTCTCAACCAAGGAACTGAAGGAATGACGACGATCGTAATTACTGGTGACGGCGCGGGTGGGACAACTCACATTCATTCGCAATCGTCAAGTTTTTCGCCATTGGCGACTTATGGCCAGGCCACGGTCGTTTTGAGATTCACCGGTGGAACAATGTCGCCTCGCAAAGCGGAACTGACGGTGACCCACCCGGGCGCAGCCCCGATTCAATTCAAAGAATTAATTCGGTACGACACCAACGGTAACCCCTATCAAGTGACAAATGCCTGGAGCAATGAAACTAATTCGGGAGCGGAACCCAACGTCCATGAATGTGAATTTGAACACGATGACGACCCCGCCTATACATATCAGGCCAGGGTCGTTCTCCGTGTTTCGACATCAGACATTAACTATTCTAATCCCGTTTCGGGAACATAGTTGCTTCGAGTCGATCTGAGACTGCTCGTGCTATCACGATGTGCTGTCGATGACTTCATGTTGGATGGGAAGAGCCGGCTGCATCATTCTCTGCCGGGGGGGCAAATCCGCGGCGTAGTGTGTTTTCGGTGATGTTGACGGGGATCAGGAACTGGTTGAGGTAGTCGGGGCCGCCGGCTTTGGTGCCGATGCCGGAGAGTTTGAAGCCGCCAAAGGGTTGGCGGGCGACGAGGGCACCGGTGATACCACGGTTCAGGTAGAGGTTGCCGACCTGGAACTCCTGCCGGATGCGTTTCAGGTTCGCCGGGCTGCGGCTGAAGCAACCGCCGGTGAGGGCGTATGGGGTGCCGTTGGCGATCTGCAGGGCCATCGACAGATCCTGCGCTTTGAAGACCACTAGCACCGGTCCGAAGATTTCTTCCTGTGCGAGCGGCGCATCGGGTGGGACATCGGCGAAGATGTGCGGGGAGATGAAACAACCCGCGGCGGTCAGTTCTTCCGAGAGGGGTTCACCGAGCACCAGCCGACCTTGGGTGAGTCCTGCTTCGATGGTTTGCCGAATGCGGTCCGCAGCCTCTTCGTCCACGACAGGGCCGAGGTCGCTGTCTGGGAACTCCGACGGGCCGACTTTCAACGCCCGCGTGGCTTCGACGAGCCGTTTCAAGAATTCGTCATAAGCATCCGCGAGCACGATCACACGGGAACAGGCCGAGCACTTTTGACCGGCGTAACCGAATGCACTCGTCATCACGCCCATCACGGCTTCATCGAGGTCGGCGTCGTTGTCGACGATGATCGCATTCTTGCCGCCCATTTCCGCAAGGACGTGCTTCACCCCCGTCTGTTGTCCATGCGGTTGGCTCGCGAGTTCGTTGATGGATAGTCCCACCGAGCGCGAGCCGGTGAAGGCGATCACGTCCACATCGGGGCTGCCGACGAGGACTGGGCCAATGTCTTCACCGACGCCGGGGAGGAAGTTGACGACGCCATCGGGGATGCCCGCTGCATGGATCAACTCCATCAACTTGTAGCCGATGACGGACGACTGCTCGGCGGGCTTGAGCACCACGGTATTCCCGGTGACAAGCGCCGCGGCAGCCATGCCGGTGAGGATTGCCAGCGGGAAATTCCACGGGGCGATGATTACCGCAACTCCGCGCGGGCGATAGAAGTATTCGTTCTCTTCGCCGGGGAGATCGAATTGCAGCGGGGCTTCACGGCGGCGCATTTCCTGAGCGTAATACACGCAGAAATCGATAGCCTCGGCGACATCGGCGTCGGCTTCTGCCCACGGTTTACCGACTTCATAGACCTGCCACGCGGCGAGTTCAAACCGGCGTTGTCGCATTTCCCTCGCGATGAGATCGAGATACTCCGCCCGGTATTGCACGGCGGTGCGCGACCATGTCGGAAATGCTCGCCGTGCGGTTTCTACAGCGGCGAGAGCATCGTCGACGGTGGCCATCGCGACACGGCCGATGACCTGATCCTTCTTTGACGGATTGAAGGATAACTGCAGCGGCCGATTCAAAATCGTCTTGCCACCAATGACGAGGCCGTAATCGTTGCCGAACTCGTCGGCGACGTTTTCCAATGCCTCGACCATCGCTTCCTGATTGGCAACAATGCCGAAGTCGGTGTGCGGCTCGTTGACGAACGGCGGCGTCGGCGGAATCTTGACCGGAGGGGCTTTCAAGGCAGCGTCCGCGGGTTTCATCAGCAAATCCTCAATCGACAGATCCTCGGCGTAACTGTGCCGCAGGAATGAATCATTGGAAGTATTCTCGAGCAGTCGGCGGACGAGATACGCCATGCCGGGAATGAGTTGACCGAACGGCGTGTAGATGCGAACGCGGTGGCCGAGTTCGTGGAAGACCTGTGCGAGTTCGCTGGCCATCCCGTAGAGCATCTGCACTTCAAACGCGCCGCTCGGTACCTTCAATTCTTGTGCACACGCCAGCGCGTGCGACAAACTTCGCAGATTATGACTGCCAAACGCCGGTCGCAGCCATTGATAGTTTTCGAGCAGGAATCGCGTGTTCCGTTCGTAGCTGGCGTCGGATTCCCACTTCTGTTGATAAACGGGAATCGGCCAGCCTCGCGATTGGGCCACGACGGTTTCGTAGTCCCAGTAGGCTCCCTTGACAAGCCGAATCCAGATCGGTGTCCCGCGTTTCTGCACCCATTCGCGAAGCTGTGCAAGATCGCGATCGGCATCTGGCAGATACGTCTGGATCACGACGCCCACATCACCGTAGTCGCGGAATTCGTCTTCTTCGAGCACACTCTTAAAGATGTCGAGCGTAAGGTCTTTGTAAGCGTACTGCTCCATATCGACATGCAGATACGCATGGGCTTCCCGCGCTTTGCGGAGCAGGGGCCGTAGTCGTGCTTTGACGGCGGCCGATGTTCCCGCTGGATCAATTGTGCGGAAGTGGCTGACGAGGGCCGAGATCTTTACGGACAGATTAAGTCGTGGGATCGGTCCGTTGTGATCGCAATCGGTGAGCGGATGCTCGGGCCAGGCGTTGACCGTCGGGGCGAGACCGTCAATCAATTGTAGATACTGATGCTGATACTCGTCGGCTTCGATGTCGCTGATGATCGCTTCGCCGAGCAAATCGAGTGTGAATGCCATCCCTTGTTCGCGGAGATTCGTCACCGCGCGGAGCACTTCCGGCGGGTTGGTGCCGGCGATAAACCGCTTTGCCATCCTCAGGGCATTGGAGCGAGCGTTGTAGGCCAACGCTCGCGAAATGACGGAGTTCGGGCGGATGTGTTCGATGCCGAACTTGACCAGTTCGACGGCCCACGGCAGATGATGCCGGACTTCTTCAAAGTATTCCTGCAGGTGCCGCGTGACATCTTCGTGCGATTTCAATCGCGGCAAGACATCCACGAAGCGGAACATCTGCACTTTGACCGATTCGTCGGCCATCGCGACGCCGAGAATGCGGTCGTCCCACCAGCGACGCTCGAACATCGTGGGCTGACGGCGTTTCCACTGTCCCCACAATTGGCGACCCTGTTGCTGCGTAGCGGCTTCAATCGCCTCCGCGCTGACCGGAAGCGCAGGCTCGGCAGCGGGCACGGTCGATAAGTCGGTGACGGGGGCAGTCGGGGAAGCGGGCGGCGATCCGCTCGTCGCGTCCTTTCGACGGGTTTTGGCCAAAATCAGTCCTCCTGGGCCACGCATTCTCGTCGATCTAGTCTCCGGAGGGAAGCGTGCCGCCTGAGGATATGATTTCAAATCCAGATTGACCGTCCCGTCATCCGATTCGTAATGTATCGGCAGTGGGAGGCAACGATGCGACGAACTGCGAACGAGCGCCAATGCACGCTACGAGAATGGCGAATGCGGTTCGAGATGGACGCCTCGCTGGAGCCGGGGCGGTTTCGCAAAGGACGTACGGCCCAAGGTTGTCCCCGCCGATGTGCCCATTGCCGCGCGATCAAGTTACAGCCGACACGGCAGGAGCGGCTGTCCGAAATCGCAGAAGCAGAATGGCTTCGTGACGATCCGGTTGAAACGTGATCGCTGGTTACCCACGCGGTTCAGCAACAATGGCTGCGGCGCTCATGCCTTCCGCAACCTGCATTTCACGACGGACATATTTCCGACAGAGGGCGTTGATGGATTCCACCTGATTCACACCGTATCCCAAGGGTCTCACAAAATCGGCCAGATCGCGTGGTTCGATGCCGAATTTCAATGTCTCGCCCATTTTGGCATAGGTCTTTCGCCGGGCTTCAAAGTTGGGATCGCCGGTGGCTTCGGTGAGGGACGGAGGCCAGAAATCGAGGGCGAGCGGCGATCCCACGGTCATCAGATCCCGTGCCCGCGACAGCGTCTGCTTGACGGCATCTTCGCTCAAATAATAGATCACCCCCATCCAGATAAAGACGCTGGGTTGATTCGGTTGAAATCCGGCGGTGATTAACTTTTCACGAAAATCGTCCACCTCGAAGTCCGCCGCGACGTATCGGATCGCGTGGCCGAATTTTGCGGCCAACCGCTTCGCGCGACGGAGCTTCATTGCCTGCGTGGCGGGGTGGTCGACTTCATACAGCACACAATCCGGGTGCCGACTCAGCGTGCGGTAGGAAATCGTGTCCAGACCCGCTCCGAGAATCACGACCTGCCGCGTTCCCCCACCAACGGCCTTATCAATCACTTCGTCGCCGAAGCGGTCGCGGACGGGAACGTAATCCACCATCCGCGGGAATTTGCGCAGGCATTGCCTCGCCAGAAATGGGATGCGGGCCATCCATCGTTGACCAAACAACGCCAATTGTACGACCCACGGGTCGTGAAGCACACGTTCGGCCGCGGGAAGTTGCTGGTGCAGCGTGCGGATAAAGGTCGCCCCTTCAGCCGTCTGGCTACTGCGGTCGGCGTGCAAATGGTGACTCCGGAATTCATCATTCAACAAGACTAAAAACGGAAGCGTTTCTCGCTGCACAACCTATCAAACTGGACCAACTCTGTCGCCCGCGGTGACGGTTGGGCTTCACAAACCGCATCAATAATTTTCGCGCGACTTGCCGGTCGCAGCGAAAATCCGTACACAAGAGTCATGCTGTCTGGGGTTTCTCCCACTACTATTTGCTGATCGGCGTTTGTTCTGCGAGGTGGAAGCATCATGCGATTTGGAAACAGACGATTCTCCTTGGCTGTGCTGGTCGCGATGCTGGTGCCCATGACCGTCGTCGGACAAACGACCGGGGCGAAAGACAAGATTGCTCCCGAAGCCGTCCTTCCCGCGAACGCGGACATTCACTTTCGATATGACGGAACCGCGGCCCATGATGCGGCGTGGAAAAAAACCGCCGCGTACAAATCGCTGATCACCAGCGAGTTTTACAGCGAAGTCAAGGGTTGGGCCGTGAAACTCGGCGGCGATCAACCGCTTGTCCAACCACTGGAGCGTGTGGTCGATCATGTGCTGACCCGCGGCTTGATGGTGGGGGTTTCGCTCCAACCGAGCGAAGGTGATTTTCCAGAGCAGGTCGTCGCCACGGTCCTGATCGATGGTGCCGCCTTGCAGCCAGATGTTGAGACATTGCTTCGACAAGCCGGGGCGACCATCGGCGCGCCGGCGAAAAAGGGGGCGTTCACGATTGCGCCGCTCGTGCTTGGTCCCGGCAGTAACGATCCCGGTTTGAATCTCGTCACGTTCGGCCCACATCTGGCGATCACCTCGGGGAATGATTCATACGTCATCGGGACGAAAAGCGAAGCTCCCGCGAGAATTGCGACGAGCCTCAAGGCCAACACTGCAGCGGGAGATGCCATCGCCAAAACCTGGGTGGATGCAAAACAATTGATCGATTCCTTCGGCAAGATCGAATTACCGAAGGGCCCCGATTCCGCGAATCCGCAGCCGTTCACCGTTCGGGAATTACTGGCGGTTTTGGGAGTTGAATCGCTGCAGCACCTCGTTTCGCAAAGTGGCTTCAACGGCCCGGTCTGCTGGAATTCGACGCGGCTGGAGTCGACGGGCCCGCGAAAAGGATTGCTGACGATCTGGAACGGCCCGGCCTTCAAACTGAAAGATCTGCCGCCTTTGCCAGAGTCCACGCCTTCGTTCTATGCCGGGGCGATGGATTTGGCCGCGATCTACGACGCTGTCTGGGAGATTCTATACAACGTGGCCGAGCGCGTTGGTCCCGCCGATGCAAAGACCGAATTGGATCAAGGCTTTGCTCAATTTCAGGCGGGTCTGGGCTTTCAGATCAAGGACGATTTGATCGATGCCTTGGGAACGAAACATGTGCTTTATGCCGATAGTGCGAACGCCTTCGCGGGAGTCGGTGCGGGACTGTGTCTGGAAGTGAAAGACGCTGCGAAATTACGGCGGACGATCGACACCATCCTGACCTTGGTTCCGCAAGGACCGGGCGGGCCGCAAATTGTCCGCTCGAAAAAACATGGCCGCGACCTCATTTCGATTGGTCAGCAGGGCTTGCCGGTATGGCCAACGCTGTGTCTCGACAAAGACTGGTTGATCGTCGCCATGACGCCACAAATGGTCGAATCGTTCCTGCTCCGTCGCGATGGCAAGTTGGATGCGTGGGCTCCCACCGGTGCCGTGGCGGATGCGCTCAAAACCTTGCCGACGGAGATTGTCTCGCTGACGGTGAGTGACCCCCGGCCGCTGATTGTTTCTGTGGGACAGTATGCCCCGTTGTTGCAGTCGATGCTGCCGCCGGGCATGGCCCCGCTGGAATTGCCGCCCAGCGATTTGATGACCAAACCGCTCTTTCCAAACGTTTCCGTCTGCACGGTGAATGACGGCGTCATTCAATGGCAAAGCCGCGATTCCTTGCCGAGCCTGCCCGGCGTCGGCAGTCTCAGCGGGCCGTCGGTCGGTAGTTCCGCCGTCCTCGTGGCACTGTTGTTGCCCGCTGTCCAGCAAGCCCGTGAAGCCGCCCGGCGGACACAATCGCGGAACAATCTCAAGCAGATCGGTCTCGCGCTGCACAACTACCATGACACCTTCAATAAGTTTCCTGAAGGAACGATCGTGGAGTCGGCCAAGGAACCGGAAGATCGGTTGAGTTGGCAGGCGGCGATTCTGCCCTTCCTTGATCAAGCACGGCTGTATAACCGCATGGATGTTCGGAAACAGTGGGATCAACAGCCGGATGACGAGTTCATTCGCATCAGGATTCCAACGTACAACAATCCATCGCTCCCCATCCCCAATGGATTCGCTGATCGTGGCTATTCGGACTACGTGGGCATTGCGGGCCTGGGTATCGATGGGCCGAAGAAGAAGCCGGCCGAGAAGGGAGCAGGGGCGTTTGCCTACGATCATCCCCGCAGCATGCGCGATTTCACGGACGGCACGAGCAACACCGTGATTGTCGGCGATGTCAGTGGGGACCGCGGTGCCTGGGCCCGAGGCGGGAAGTCCACGATTCGTCCGATGACCGCGAAGCCGTATATCAAAGGCCCGGATGGCTTCGGCGGGGCCCACACCGGTGGTGGACATTTTCTGTTAACCGATGGTTCGGTGCGCTTCATCTCGGAAAATATCGATCCGAACCTGATGGAAGCTCTCGTGACCATCGCCGGCGGAGAGGTGCTCGGAGAGTTCTAATTCCCGGACGCGGTGATAAGTTCGTACGGGGCGCGAAACCGCAAGCGGACGATCCACGCTTGCGGTTTCGCGCCCCGTGTTGAGCGCTCAACAGTGCTCATCCACCAGAATGCCATTCCATTCCGTCGTGACAAACTCCGGCACTAACCCTTGCTGGCTGCGTTCCAGTGCCCAGGCAATCATCGGCTTATGTTTGGCGTCGGCCGTGCAGAGTTTTCGTGGGTCCGGCCAGATGCCGACGCGACCGAGGTCAAGCCGATCCGCATCCCAGCACGTCTGTACCGTCAGATCGCCCTCGGTGTCACCGCTCGTGTGATATTCGCACGCATGATAAAGCCGGTCGAAGTCGGCATCGGCCAGTGTGATCAGATCGCCCCGCAGGTTCGTTGCCAGTTCGGCACCACGGCGACCGTGGCCGGGATCCCAATGATCGTTGACCCGTCGCGAATCGTGCAGCACAGAAAACAACGTGACGATGACCGGATCAGCCCCATTCTGTGCAGCGAGACGCAAGCCGTTTTCGAGCACGCGTCCCCAGTGTGCTGCCCCGTGGATGCCGTGCCAGCGAACGTGCTGATCCATGATCACCGCCCGCAACACCGGTCGGATATCCAACGGCATGGAAACTGACAGAGCGTACGTCATCAGGTCGTATAATCCGCATTCAGCGCGACGTATTCTTTCGTCAGATCGCTCGTCCAATACCGCACAGATTCCCGGCCGAGGGTCAGCTTCAACTCGATGGTGGTCTCGCGGTGATCGCGAAGGTGTTTCGAGACGACGGCCGCATCGAACGGCAACGGCCGCCCGGCTTCGTACAACGGGAAACCGTTGACCACGAGCGAGATGTTTTCTTCCTTCAGTGGCACCCCGGCATACCCCGCGGCGGAAACGATCCGGCCCCAGTTCGGATCGGCTCCGCAGATCGCGGTCTTCACTAGCGGGCTGTCGGCCACGGCCTTCGCGATTTTGAACGCTTCCTCGCGCGAGCGGCAGCCGGTGACATCCAGTTGCACGAAGTGGCTCGCTCCCTCGGCGTCCTGGATGATCTGCATCGCGAGATCTTGCGAGACGCCGTCCAATGCTCCCTGAAACAAAGCCCAGTCCGCTTCATTTTGCGGCGATTGTCCCGAGGCTCCATTGGCCAGCAGAAAGACCGAATCGCTGGTACTTTCGTGACCGTCGACGCTGATGCAATTGAAGCTGTCGCGCACGGCCAGCGCGATCCCTTTGCGGGCTTGGTCGGGAGTGATTTGAGCATCGGTCATGATCGCGCAGAGCATGGTGGCCATGTTGGGAGCGATCATCGCCGCCCCTTTGCATACGCCGGTGATCCGCACGGGTTGGCCGTTCCATTCCCATGTGCGGGTCGACAGCTTGGGCACCGTGTCGGTCGTCATGATGGCGGTCGCGGCGTCCATCAAACCATTGGGTGTCGCGGCTTTAACAGCTTGCGGAATCGAAGCCGTCAGTTTGTCCATTGGCAGGAAGCGGCCAATCACACCGGTGGATGCGACCAGCACATCGTCCGCAGCGCAGTTCAACGCGGTCGCCATGACCGCGGCCATCGCCTTGGCGTCGGTGATGCCTTGTTCCCCCGTGCAGGCATTCGCGTTGCCGGCGTTGATGACGACAGCGCGGGCCGTGCTGCGCGGCAACCGTTCCCGCGACACTTTCACAGGGGCCCCGCAGACCAGGTTCGTCGTAAACACGCCTGCAGCCGCACAGGTGCGGTCGGACACGAACACGGCCAAATCGCGTTTGTCGGTCCCCGGCTTCACGCCACACTTGATGCCAGCCGCCGAAAATCCCTTCGGCAACGGTACTGCTTCCATCGTTTCCATCCGCTAAGTCATTGAAAGATCGACCCCATTGAGGTCGTACAGACAACTGCACAACGTAACCGGTTCGCCTCACGCGGCAAAGTCCGACTTGCTCCGCGTGCGGGTTGCCGCCACGATAGTGTCGTGAACATGGATTATGTGACTGCCGACTCCAATGAATTGATGCTGTGACCACGCCGGTTCCCACCCATGCAGAGAACGCTTTGCAGATCGTCGATGATGTCGCCTGTACCGTATGTGCGTGCGTCTGCGATGATCTGCAATTGACCGTCGAGAACAATCGGATCATTCAGGCAAACGGCGCTTGCTCGCTGGCGCGGGAGTGGTTCGCCAACCAGAACTCGCAGCAACCGTCGCCTACCTGGATGAATGGTGGTGAAGTTCCCATCGACACCGCGGTCATCCATGCGGCCAAGCTGCTGCGGGAGTCCAGATTTCCGCTGATTTATGGTCTGTCGCGCAGCAGTTCCGAGGGGCAGCGTGCCGCCGTGGCGCTCGCTGACCATTTGGGAGCCACGATTGATACGACGGCCTCGCAGGGCCACGGAGCGTCGATCCTTGCGGTGCAGGAAGTCGGCGAATCGACCTGCACGCTCGGTGAAGTCCGACTGCGGTCTGATCTGGTGATTTTCTGGGGCGTCGACCCCGTCAAAACGCATCCGCGGCATCTCGAGCGGTACTCCGTTGATCCGGCCAACGACCGGTTTCTTCCGAACGGAAAAGATGACCGCACCGTCGTGGTGATTGACTCCAAGCGAACCGCGACTGCAGAACTTGCCAACGCGTTCCTCCCGATCGAACCGGGCAAAGATTTTGAAGCGTTGTGGACACTGCGGGGCTTACTGAAAGGTGTCCGTCCGCGTGACGGCGCTGACACCGGGCTGCCGCTCGATCAATTGGAAAAGCTCGCCGAGCGGATGAAAACCTGCCGCTGCGGCGTCATCTTTTTTGGCTACGGGCTCGCGCGGCAACCGCTGGGACATCGTCTGATCGAAGGCGTGTTGAGATTGACGATCGAACTGAATGCGTTCACGCGGTTTTACGCCCGACGAATGCGGATCATGGGGGATGTTTCCGGGGCGGACAACGTTCTCTGCTGGCAAACCGGCTTTCCATTTTCGGTCAATCTCAGCCGCGGTTTTCCTCGCTACAGTCCCGGCGAATACTCGGCGAACGATACTTTGGCGAATCGGGAACCCGATGTCGCCCTGTTGATTGGAGCCGACCGCATCACCGATTTTGAACCGGCGGCGGTGGAATACTTGCGGTCCATTCCCACCATCCTGCTCGATAACCCGCTCGCCAAACCGGACTGGACGCCGACGGTGCGATTTCACACGGCTGTGTACGGCATCCATCGCCCCGGCACCGCCTATCGCATGGACGATATCCCGATCCCGTTGCGGTCATCGTTGACGACGGATCTTCCCAGCGACGGCGAAGTGCTCCGTGCCATTCACGCGGTTCTGTCGCCTCAACGAGTCCTATAGGTCAGGCTCCCGCCTGACATCTTGGGGCAACGGCATGATCCCTCGGCGAGATGTCAGGCGGGAGCCTGACCTACAGGACTCGTCAGCAGAGCCCCGTAGAATCGTTACAGGCTGCAGACTTCACTTCATCGCGTCATTTTTCTTGAAAGGAGCAGCTTCCGCTTCATTCCCAGATTCATGGCAAGACGATCCCACTCCGGAGACTGCGTAGACTGCGTCGACTTTACTGGCGGTGCGCGTCCATTGAGGGCCTGTCATGCGTTACGATTTGCTCGTCATCGGAAGCGGTCCCGCGGGACAACGCGGGGCCATTGCGGCGGCGAAGCTCGGGAAACGTGTGGCACTCGTCGAACGGCGAGCCAACGATCTCGGCGGCGTCTGCCTGCATACCGGCACGATTCCGTCCAAGACCATGCGCGAGGCAATCCTGTACCTTTCCGGTTATAAACACCGCGAAGTCTACAAAGACCGCTATGTACAGAAGCGGAAGATCACGATGGATGATCTTCGCCGGAAGTTGGATCAGGTCATTGCCCGTGAAATGCAGGTGATTCAGGAGTACCTCGATCGCAACCAGGTCGACCTCTACTCTGGGGAAGCGCAGTTCGTCGATCCGCACACCGTGCAAATCGTGCGTGATGGACAAGTCGAACGGGTCTCGGCGGACAAAATCCTTGTTGCGTGTGGAACCAAGCCCGCGCGGCCGAGTTATATTCCGTTCGATGGCCGGACGATCTTCGATTCCGACGAACTCCTGCGGTTGGATCAGATTCCGCGATCGATGATTGTGATCGGGGCGGGGGTCATCGGTATCGAGTACGGGTTGATGTTCGCCACGCTGGGAGTGGAAGTCACTGTCGTCGATGGTCGCGAACGGCTGCTCGATTTCTGTGATCGCGAAGTGGTGGACGCCTTGATGTTCCATGCCCGGGCTCTCGGCATGGTCTTCCGCCTCGGTGAGGATGTCGTCGGCATTGACCGTCTGCGCAAAGGACTGGCGGCGGTCCGGCTCGAAAGCGGCAAGCGACTCATCGCGGAAACAGCCTTATTCGCTGCTGGTCGAACGGGGGACACCGTCGCGCTCAATCTCCCCGCGGCCGGCCTCAAAAGCGACGATCGTGGCCGATTGTGGTGCGATGAAAAGCATCGGACGTGGGTTCCGCACATCTACGGCGTGGGTGACGTGATCGGTTTCCCGGCATTGGCGAGCGCGTCCATGGAGCAGGGGCGACGGGCGGTCTGTGCCATGTTTGATCGCCCCTATGTGGCCTATCAGAATTTGCCGTATGGACTCTTCACCATTCCCGAAATCTCGATGGTCGGCAAGACGGAACAGCAGCTTACCGCCGAGCGGGTGCCGTATGAAATCGGCGTGGCGAATTTCCGGGAAATTGCCCGCGGACAGATTTCTGGTGACGAAAACGGTCTTCTGAAGCTGCTGTTTCACCGCGAAACCAAGGAAGTGCTCGGCGTACATTGCATTGGTGACGCCGCGACCGAGATCATCCACATTGGCCAGGCGGTGATGACCCTCGGCGGCACGATCGAATACTTCCGCGACACGGTCTTCAACTATCCCACGATGGCGGAAGCCTACAAAGTCGCCGCGTTCAATGGACTCAACAAGCTCGATCTCGAACTCTTGCCCGGCGCAGACGACACAGAAATCGACCTGTTTTCGTCGATTGATGAACTGACGGAACTCTGTGCCGCCGGGACCATGTGAAATGGCTCAGCGAAATTGTAATCGCACTACACAGACAAGATTAACCCTCGATCTGCTTCACCGCTTCAATGGCGTTGACCAGATCGTTCGGTAACGGTGCGGCGAATTCCATCCAGGTTTCGTGAATCGGATGCGTGAGGCAGAGCCCGTCGGCATGAAGGGCGTGCCTGTCGATCCACGGCGACATCGGTGGGCCCGGGCGTTTTCCGTTGGGCAGACGTTCCGGCCGGGGCGGCTTCAGTTCGCCGAAGGGGCCGTAGTATTCGTCACCAATCACGGGATGACCAATCGACGCGAGATGCACACGAATCTGATGTAACCGTCCGGTGCGGGGTTTTGCACGGACCAGGGTGTGTCGGGGAAAGCGTTCCAACACTTCGTAAGCGGTGCGCGACGCGCGGGCCTCCAGGGCATCACCGCGCGTGGTCATCAAGGCGCTGCTGCAACCGGGCACGCGGCCGATCGGCAGGTCGATTACCCCTTCATCATTTTCGAGGATGCCATCCACCAGCGCGACATACGCTTTGGATACACGCCCCTTCTGAAACTGAATCGAAAGCAATCGATGCGCGAGGTGATGCTTCGCGACGGCGACGAGACCGCTCGTTTCCCGATCGAGCCGGTGAACCACGCCTGGACGTTGAATCCCTTTCAGCGGGCCTTGTTCGTCGAGGTACCATTGCACGGCATTGGTGAGTGTGCCACGGGGGCTTTCTCCGCACGGGTGAATCACTAATCCCGCAGGCTTATTGACGATCAGAAACCACTCGTCCTCATAAATGATCGGCACGGGAATCGGATCAGGCGGCATGATGTCATCGGGGGGTTCCAGGAGCCGGACGGCGACCTCCTGCCCAGTGAAGACGCGCTGTTTGTGATTCGCGAGCGCTCCGTTCACCCACGATTGACCTGCGCTCACTAGCCGATGCAACCGCCACGACGTGTAGTTCCGGAGATGCTTCGCCAGAAAACTGTCGATTCGGCAACCCGATAAATACCGCTCGACAACGAACGAAACCGTTTGCGAAGAATCCGTCGCCACATCCGTCATCCGAACTTCCTGTTGTCATGATGAATCGAACGGTAGTGTATCAAGTCACCTCACGAGCCCGAAGCGCGAGCGCCGGGTTCTCTTCTTTCAATACACCCGGCACTTGCGCTTCGGGGTCGTAGACAGTTTAACTCTCGACACTCTGCGTCAAGGCCGATATCTTATAACGACCGGTTGATTCGTTGTTGTGAAGTGCGAGGCCTCGATGCTCACGCTCCATTCGCCATTCCAAAAGGGAACATCACGTCGCGCGCTGCTGCAAGCGGGCGGGGCGGGGCTGCTGGGACTATCGCTGCCGCAGGTGATGCAAGCCGAGGCGGAACAACCCTTTCACCGGGCGCGGGCCAAGTCGGTGATCTTTCTGTTTCTCTTCGGCGGACCGAGCCAGCACGAAACTTTCGATTTGAAACCGCTCGCGCCGGAGAAAATCCGCGGCCATTTCAGTCCGATTGCGTCGCGTACGCCCGGACTGCAAATCTGCGAGAAGTTGCCGTTGTTGGCGGAACGCTCGAACAAGTACGCCGTGGTCCGCAGTTTCTCACACGATTACCACGATCACAGCGGCGGTGGCCACTACATTCAAACCGGCAAACGCTGGCATGTCCCTATCGGCGGTGGCTTCAATGCGACGCCCAAAGACTGGCCGTCCATGGGGTCGGTCGTCGATTGCGTTGCGAATCAGCACTTCGGACCGCCGAAAGAATTGCCGAACTACGCTGTGGTGCCGAATTTCCTCGGCCGGCTGCAAACGTACTCAGTCCAGTTGGTACGACCGGGGGAATATGCTGGTTGGTTGGGCCGGGCCTACGATCCTGTCACCACGCGGATCGACAAGCGCGACGACAAAGACGATCCCTATTTTCGCGATTGCACCGAGGCCGAGTTGACGTTCCAACTCGATGGATTGCTGTCGTCTTCCGACGTTCCTCACACCCGGCTCGAACGTCGACAGTCGCTGCTGGAGCAGTTCGATCAACAACGGGCCGTGCTTGATGCGTCGCGAACGTTGTCGGCTTATGATCGGTTCCAGCAACGCGCATTGAATCTGGTCACGTCATCGAACACGCGTGCGGCACTGGATATCAGCAAAGAGCCGGATGCGCTCCGCGATCGTTATGGCCGCCATCTATTCGGACAATCGACATTGATGGCTCGCCGGTTGGTGGAAGCCGGCGTCCGGTTCGTCACCGTGCATTGGGATGGCCCGAACGGTTATGGCTGGGACTCGCACATCAATGCGGTTGATGTCGCCAAGCACCTGCTGCCGGGCTTTGATCAGGCGACCTCCGCGCTCCTGGACGATCTTTCTCAGCGCGGCCTGCTCGATGAAACGCTGGTCGTTGCCGTGGGAGAAATGGGGCGCACGCATGTGGTGAATCGTACGGGTGGTCGCGATCATTGGGCGACGCTCTTCCCCGGATTACTTGCTGGTGCCGGAATTCGTGGAGGGATCACTTACGGCGAATCCGACAAGGACGGGGCGTATCCCTCGTCTGAACCACTCGCGCCGGAACGCCTCGCCGCGACGATTTACCACGCGCTGGGCATCGATCCGGAAATCCGCCTTCCCGATCAACAAGGTCGTCCCGTTCCGATTATCGAAGACGCCCGTCCGCTGGTCGATCTGTTCGGTTAACCCGGCGAGCGTCACTCCGCCTGATCTTGGCGTACTTCACTGCCGATTTTCTCGATTTTCAATCGCTCGATCTTGCGGCGATCGGCAGCAAGAACGGTGAATTGCACACCGTTCCATTCCGCAGTATCACCGACTGCTGGTACCCGTCCCATCACGGAAAACACGAACCCGCCAATCGTGTCGAATTCCTGATCTTCCGGCAGGTTATAGCCGAACCGCTCGTTGAGATCGTCGAGATGCACACGGGCATCGACTTCAGCGACCGTGTCCGAGATCGCGACGATCTCTTCGTGCTGCTGTTCGTCGTCGTATTCATCGGCGATTTCGCCGACGATTTCCTCGATGATGTCTTCCATCGTCACCAGACCTGCGACACCACCGTATTCGTCGTTGACGATCGCGATCTGCACATGCTGCCGGCGCATCAGGTCGAGCAGCTTTGGAATCTGTGTGGTATGCGGGATGTAGAGTGGATCACGGATGATGTCCCGCAACACCGGGATCGGTTCCTGGGGGGCGCGACGAGGTTCAAGCGCCCGTAGCAGATCCTTGGCGTACAGAATACCGAGAATGTCGTCCGTCGAATCGCTGATCACGGGGACGCGGGAATGCCCCGATTCAATCAGTTCCCGTCGTGCTTCTTCGAGATTGGCATCGACATGAATGCACACCATGTCGATGCGCGGCGTCATGATCGCGCCCACGTCTTCATCCTGGAATTCCATCACGCGCTCGATCATCTGGCCGGCGCCTTGTTCCAGCACTCCTTCGCGGCGGCCTTCATCCACGACGGTCCGGATTTCCTCGCCGATGACCGCCGCGTCGTCCAAATCGGGGTTGCCCCGGCCACGCATACGATGGGCATACCGGTCGGCCTGTTGGACCAGCACGATGACGGGATGCAGCAGCCACAACCAGACCCGAATAATCGGCCAAAAGCGATACAGAAACGGTTCGCTGGCCACGCGGGCCATCGTCCAGGGAAACAGATCCGCGATGACGACCGTCGCCACCAGACACATTGTGTACTGAAAAACACAGTTGGCGATCACCATCGGATCGTTGCCCGTGGGGATCCCGATCCAGATCACCACGGCGACGGTGAGTCCGATCGTGGTGAGCGTCTGCAAAACCTGCAGTCCGAGGAGCGCGAGATCCTGTTTCCGCAGGATTTCTTGAAACCGGTGGACAACCCCGTTGCGTTCGCAAAGTTCTTCGAGTCGGCTGTAAGCGTAGTCTGTGAGGGCGTAACAGCCCAAGGCCGACCATCCAACGAGGGCCAGCAGGAATGCCACCAGGCCTGCGAGACCAGTCATCAAGAAAGGCCCCCAACGGGACTCGAGGCACGCGTGCGGTGATCAGACAAGTCGCGGGTCATGCTTGAAAAGATAAGGGCACCAGTCGCGGAAAGTTCCGTTGTCGACGAGCGATGAATTCAGTCTTCCAGGTTTTGGGGGGACAGTCCGAACAGTCCCATGATCTCCCGTTCGCGTCGCCGCATGTGTGGACGTTCATCATCGGTGAGATCATCGTAGCCACACAGATGCAGCCAGCCGTGTACGGAGTATAGCAACAATTCGTCGTCGATGCTCCAGCCTTGCTGTGTTGCTTCCCGCTGGGCGGTCTCCACGCTGACGACGAGTTCCCCGGCGATGCCGCGGCCGCAACCGCGGATTTCGTCGCTGTCGCCGGTTTCTTCGGGGTTTTCCTCGAAAAAGGTGATGACATCGGTGGGCCAGTCGTGATCGAGGAATTCTCGGTTAAGACGGTGGATTTCGGCATCATCGACGAGAACAACGGTAATTTCCGCAGCCGCAGGAGATTCGGCGGCAATCGCAACGTGCAGGCGTTGTTCGAGCCGGGCGGTGTCCACGGGGAAGAGTGCTTGGCGGTTCTGGATGTTGATGATCATGCACTCTTCTCGTTCCCAAGCTCCGCTTGGGAATGCTCGTCCGCGAGGCTCTGCCTCGCTGGTTTGCCTGAGTAAGCGAAATGTAGAAGACGAGGCGGAGCCTCGGTGCCGGACGTTCCGAAACGAAGCTTGGGAACGAGTAAAGACATCGGAAGTATCATGCGGTCTTTTGGTCCGGGTACTTGATGCGGCCGTGGTAGATGCCGATGAGGGACTTGGTTAACGAATCTTCCACAATCGCCAGCTCGGACAGCGTGAGCGTGCTTTCGTCGAACTGACCGTCGAGCAACCGTTTCATCGCGATTTCGTGGACCAGCGTTTCGATCCGCTTCGGCGTCGGTTCGGCGAGCGTGCGGCTGGCGCCTTCCACGGCATCGGCGATCATCATCACCGCGGCTTCCCGCGACTGCGGTTTGGGGCCGGGATAACGGAACGACGATTCCTCGACCACTGTCCGAAACTCTTCGGGTTGCGCTTCCGCCTGCTTGTTCGCTGCGTGGAAAAAATACTCGACAAGCGTTGTGCCGTGGTGTTGTTCGATGAAGTCGATCAAGGGGTCGGGCAAGTTGTGCTGATGGGCGAGGTCCGCGCCATCCTTGACGTGTCCGATAATCACCAGCGTACTCATTGTGGGGTTGAGATGTTGATGCCGACTCTCTTGCCCGGCGGCGATGTTCTCCACGAAATACTGCGGTTTCAGCATCTTACCGATGTCGTGAAAGTACGCACCAACGCGGCACAGTAGTCCGTTCGCGCCGATGGCATCCGCCGCCGTTTCCGCAATGGTCGCCACGCCGATGGAATGGTTGTAGGTTCCCGGTGCGCGGCGAACGAGTTCCTGTAACAAGGGATGGGAAATGTCGCTGAGTTCGAGCAAACTCAAATCGGTCACCACGCCGAATGTCTGCTCGACGAACGGCAGGATCCCCGATACCAGCAGCCCGGTGACGAAGCATGCCGTGGCGCCGGATAGACTGTCCGACAGCAAATACCAGTCGGTCCACAGGCGGTCGAGCTGTTGGAACCGGACGATTGCCATGCCCCAGTCGACGACAAAATAGGTGAGGGCCGTGGTGAAGCCGACCGCGACAATCTTCGACCGCGAGGAGACCGCGGTGAGTGGTACGACCGCAGCGGCGACCGTGCTCATTGCCACGACGAAATCCGCCACGTTTCCCCCGGCGGCAATCGTCTGCAGCAGCGCCAGCGAGAAACCAGTCAATGCGGCGAGAACTTGATTGTAGGCAATCGCCAGAATCATGACCGTTGACAGCAACGGTACCAGTTCGCCACGCCAACCGTGTCCCGACAGCAGCCGTCCGAATCCGACGGCGAGAGTGATGGTTGTGAGATAGACGGTCATTCGCCCCACGTGATGGACGATGCGGGGTTCGTTCCGCAGGAGATAATAGGCTTGGACGCCTCCGAGTACTAACAGCAGGGTCATCGCGACGGCTAACCGAATGGCGCGATCGGTCCACGAGGTGTCTGCTTCGATTGTGTCGTACTGCGCGCGGAGAATGTCGAGCGACTCTTCGTCGATCCAGGCACCGGGGGGCACCAGCACCTGTCCGCGTTGAAATTCGTCCTTTTCCAGCGGCGTTTTGGTACGGATATCCCGTAGCCGTCGCGTGGTCGACTCTTCGTCGTACATCAGCGTGGAAACCGCACGTTGTCGTAACCACCGCTCGAGCATCGGCTGGATGCGCGACAGCGTGGCGAACTGATTCCATTGCTGCGCCAATCGCCCACCGGCTTTCAGCGATTCATCCAGCAGAGCCTGCGATGCGGGGAAGGTCTCCAAAGGGGTTTCATCGTCGATCACCGCATCCACGGGGGCGACGCTGACGGGACGATCGAGCGTGATATCGCGCCGTCCAATTTCCGCCGGATTCAAAATCCCGGTGGCGCGCAGCGGGGCGGTAAACACGGTGAACTGATCGACCAGTTCATCGATCGTACGTTCTTTGGACTCCTGCGGTCCGATGACCATTCGCAAGGCATCCCAGTCGCGCAGCATCGGTTCCGGCATCGTGTGATTGACAGGATCGGTCTGGAAACCGAACGCCGAGCGAACGACATCGGCCAGCTCGTTCGGATCGTGAACCGCGGCGACCTCAAATAAGTCATTCCGCAACGTCGGCGCCAGATCGCGCAGCGGTTCAGGGTTATTGCGAAAGATCGGTGCGACCAGGCGTTCCCGGTCCAGACGGGCTAACTCTGTCTTACGCAGGTTGATCCGTTGGAAGTCGGTGCGAGCCAGAATGCCGTCGGCGACGTATTCCCCTAGTCGGTAACGAAACGGGGCTCGCCAACTGCCGAGCACGCCGACCAGAAACAGGAGAAACGCCGAGCAAATCGCCAGACGAAGGAGCACATCCACGTTGCGGAGATGACCGCTCAGGCGGCCGGACCACTTCGTGGCCGCCGTCAACGTCGCGGCCTTGGCCGACCGCGAGCGGCGTTGAGAAAACAAGCGCATACAAAATCAGGCTGTAGGTGGAGCAGGGGGGAGGGCATCCCCCCCGTCGCGAGGAGAAGTTGCGGCCGGCGGACTTTCGCCCACAGCGTGAGCGTTGTTCACCGGTGCCCCGTCGCCATTTCGCATCGGACGGTCGGCATCATACGCGGCGACGATCCGTCGTACGAGGGGATGACGCACGATATCTTCGCCGGATAGATGGACCGTGGCGATTCCCGGAACATTCCAGAGGCGGTGCAGTGCGTCATTCAGACCGCTTTGGACGTTGTCCGGCAGGTCCGTTTGCGTGGCATCGCCGGTCACCACGATCTTGGAATGATGTCCCATGCGGGTAAGGAACATCAGCATCTGCGTGGTGGTGCTATTCTGGGCTTCATCGAGAATCATGAAGGTGTTGTTGAGCGTCCGTCCGCGCATGAAGGCCAGCGGGATGATTTCGATCACATCCCGATCGAGGTACCGTTGAACCTGCTCGAAATCGAGGATATCGCCGAGCGCGTCGAGCAATGGACGCAGGTACGGATTCACCTTCGCCAGCATGTCGCCGGGGAGAAATCCGAGTTTTTCACCGGCTTCTACCGCGGGGCGAACGAGCACAATCTTGCGAACTTGCTCCTGCCGCAGGGAATTCACGGCCATCGCCACGGCCAGATATGTCTTGCCGGAACCCGCCGGTCCCGCGCAAAAAGTGAGATCGTGATTGCGGATCGCTTCCACATAGCGTTTTTGTCCGGCTGTGCGCGGGACGACGCGCCGGGCTTTGTGAAAGACTTCGATCGAGGTGTCGCCAGCGTCTTCCGGATCGGAAAATTCCAGCGATCGATCGAGTACGCGGTCAAATTCGTCGTCCGGGAGGTAACCCTTCCGTTCGATCAGGCCGCGGAGTTCTGAAAGAACCTCGGTTCCGCGTTCCACTTGAGCCGGTTCGCCGCGGAGCTGCAATTCGTCGCCGCGGAGGACTACGTCGATATGTAGGCGGTCACGGAGTCGCCGCAGATTGCGGTCCCGCGTGCCAAGCAGACTTCGGACATCATTTTGACTGCGAAACCGAACGGTGCCGTCAGACATGCGTTGTTTCACTCTCCACGCGAGAACTCGCGTTCTGTAACACTCATCGGTCGTGGCGTTCCAGAACCGACAAGGAACCCATCCAATCCTACAGTTCTGTCCCGACAGAGGAAATGGCCGAAATGCCCAATTCCCTAACTTACCGGGTCGGATCGGAATCGACACACCCGTCCGTTCAAGGGTTCACTAGGATCGATATTGGTTGTGGCCGTCTCCGAGTTGTGGCCGGTCTCCTGACCGAGCCACCCGGCCCGACCGCAGGTCTTCCGATTGCATCAAAAGTTGCTGGTCCATCGGGAGACCTGCGGTCGGGATGAGTGCGGGGTCGGAAGACCCGCGCACAACAACATCCAGGTCGTTAGCCTTCACCTGACCGGTAAACTCACCGCAGGTTTCCGCGTAAACTTCAACGCTTGTAACGACCAAGGCGACGGTAGCGGTTGTGTTCAAGTCACCGAAGTTAACGGTTCGATCACACCGAAGCTGTCCATGACGGACACGGGGCTAACGGGTTGTTCGGGGGGCAGGGATGTACGAAGCTTTTTTTGGACTTCAACGGCGACCCTTTGCAGCCACCCCCGATCCGCAATGCTGGTATGCCGGCGGCCCGTATCAGGCGGCGATTGACGAACTCGTGGTCTGCGCGGAGCAGGGACAGGGCATCGCGATGCTCGTGGCACCCGCCGGTGCGGGTAAAACCATCTTGTGTGAGCGGCTGGTCCGCGAACTGAACCACCGGTTCGACACCGTGCTCCTGCGGCACGCGACCTTCAATACCCGCCGGTCGTTGTTGCAGACGCTGCTTTGCGAGATGCAGCAACCGTTCGATAAACCGACTGATCAGGAATTGCGTCTCGGGTTGGCTCCGGTGTTGCGGCGGTTGCATCAACTCGGTCGGGCGCTCGTGTTAATCGTCGATGAAGCGCACCTCTTATCTGAGTCATTGCTGGAAGAACTCCGGATTCTTTCCGATCAGGCACAGGAAGGAAAACCGCTGGTCCGACTGATTCTCGTCGGGCAGCCGGGGCTGGAAGAAAAGCTCGTTCATCCGTCGATGCAGGCGTTGAATCATCGCATCCGTGCGCAGGTGGTGTTGTCGACATTGACCCGGCAGGAGACTGCGGACTATCTCGATTACCGTTTCACCTGGGCTGGCGGGCGGACGGATGAACTCCTCACGCCGGATGCGGTCGACATGGTGTGCGAAGCCGCCGACGGGTTGCCGCGGTGCGTCAATCAACTGTGCGATCATGCGCTGCTGCTCTCCTACGTTGCGGAACAGCAGCCAGCTACCGCGGCTCATGTTGCGGCGGCGCTGGAGGATTTGAAGCATTTGTCGTTGCCGTGGAATCCGATTTCCGAGAGGCAATATGAAGCGTCTTTCAGATCGGACGCGGAAATGCCCGTCGCAATGCCTCAAGAAGATAACGTCTGGGAATCTCCCGTTGCCGAGACTCCCGACATCGAAGCCACCGCTTCCATTGAGATCGGCGAAGAAACGGTGGCGGAATCCCCGGAATTGCCGGTTTATCGGCTCAGCGCCCAACTCGATATTCCGACGGTGGCCTCCGACTCTTTGATGAATTTTGCGTCTGCCTCCCCTCCTGAATGGCAATCCGGGCATGTTTTCATGACCCCATCGCCGACGGCGGATTTCACGGAAGAAGTGGTCTTCGATCGGTACACGGCGCTCGATGCGGGATTGACTCCGCCGGAACAGCCACCGCTGCCGATGGTCCCTGCGCCGGTGGAAATGCCGCTGCCGTCGTTCGCCGTGCGGAATGCGGACGAGGCGATTCCACGGTACTCGGACCAAGATCTCACCTGGAATGCCGCACTGGTTCGGTTGTCAGAAGCGAACGAAGTCACCGAACGGCTGACCGCCGTGCAAGACGTTTTAAACGTCGCTCAATCGCCGGACTCCGATTCGTGGCCCACGCGCGGCACCGAAAAACTCGCCGAGATGTGCCCCACCGGTGACCGATCGGCGGAAGACCAACTCGGGACGACGGTGCTCGAAATTATGGACGACACGCGGACGGAATTGGAACGTTCGGCCCCCGACAGTGAAAGTGCGGTGTTTGAATTCGGGGCCGACGAACCATCGACGATGGTCTCGGGTTCTACGAAATCACATCTCACTGCTGAGCCACGTCGCTATCGGCATCTGTTTACGATGTTGCGTCGCAAACAACAGGGGCGGTGAACAACCGCGAGTGAATTACCGGTTCTTCCCGATCCATGCGTGGAATTCGGCTTCCACGCCGGTGAGATCATCGTGTCCCAACACCGCGGCGAGCGACCAGCCGGCGGTGGGATCGATGTCATGATTCGCCCGGCTCTTGCGATAGAACGCCGTGAGCCGCCCCCGCTGTTGCAGAAACAGGCACAGTGAGCGGGCCATTGCGTAATTCAACGCGGCATCAGAACCGCCGAATTCACCGGTGACGAAGTTCTCCAGCGGGGGCAACGTTCCCTGCTGATGGTGTTCTTTCAATAGTTCCCCGCGCCAATTGCTAAGGCCGATGAGTTGCAGTCCGTCATCGGAAAACTCGCTGTCTTCATGAAGTGACGCCAAGCCTTCGTCGAACCATTCCGGCATCTGTGGGAAATCGACATGGGCAAGCGCGTGCGTCAATTCGTGGGCCAGCGTTCCCTCACCGGTGGAAAGATTCAGAACCAGCCGTCGCTCCGTACGGGAGTAAATTCCGGCGTATTCCTTGCGACCCACATGACCAAGTCGCGTCACACACTCTTCGTAAGCCGCATCGCTGGTAGCGATCAGAATCGTGATGGGTTCGGTCGGCGGGGTGTCGAAGTAATCGACCTGTAACGCCCGCGTGGTGGGCTGAATAATGTCCCGCCGCCAGCGTTCGATTTCGTCGGGACCGGCATCACTTCCCAAGACGAACGGAACGGCAACCAGCACGGTCCAATTCTCGGGTAGCATGCGCCGGGTGTCATCGGCGAGGGCGTTACACCGTTGTTGGAACGGGGCATCACTCGGTAATGGCGGGAGAATTGCTCGGTCGGAGACGGTGCGTGCGGGATCGGTGCTGCCCGGTGCGGCGACCGCGAAGCAAATGCCGATCAATGCGATCGGGCCGAACAACAAGATTCGCGCGTGTTCCCCCATCCCGTCCTACTGCATAATCGCTAAAGTCTGCTTCGCTTCGCTCTCTTTTTTATCCAAGCCGCGCACACGCCACGGACTTCGACAATCGAGTCTAGTTTGCGGACGACATCCCGGCTGAAGCAAAACAACCTGCCACTTCAGCTTTTGCGAGGATTGTTCCCCTGTAGGGGGGCTGCTACCATCCAATCCGCAAAGTCGCGGCTGGGAGCCTGACGAGTGGGATCCCGGCGCTGCGTCTCTGCTGAACGATCGCCGCTCTGTTGATCACGGGCTATTGCACATGAATTCGACGCTCTATCGCCATTTGGGTGCTCATCGGGATGTGGTTGACGGCATCGCCGGAACGCGGTTCACCGTCTGGGCTCCGAACGCGCAAGATGTTTCCGTGATTTGTGATGGCAATGGATGGACGCACGGGGCGAACCCGCTGAATTCGAGTGATTCCGGGGTCTGGTGGGGTTTTATTCCCGGCATGCTCGAAGGGGCCGCCTACAAGTTCAGCATCCGCGCAAAAACGGGACAATTACTCCAGAAGGCAGACCCCTTTGCCTTTTACGCCGAAGTCCCGCCGAAGACGGCGTCCGTCATCTGCGACGTTCGCGATTACGCCTGGACCGATGAGGAATGGATCCGCCAGCGCGATTCCTCGAACTGGTATGAGCAACCCGTCACCGTGTATGAGGTGCATCTCGGTTCGTGGAAGCGGCCCAAAGACGGGCGACAATACTTCAACTACCGTGAACTCGCGCCGATGCTGGTCGAATACGTCCAGGAACTGGGCTATTCGCACATTGAGTTGATGCCGATTACCGAGCATCCGTTCGATGGTTCGTGGGGTTATCAGACAACTGGATACTACGCGCCGACCAGCCGTTTTGGGACGCCTGACGATTTCAAATTCTTCGTGGATTACTGCCACGAAGCGGGCCTCGGTGTCATTGTCGACTGGGTGCCCGCGCACTTCCCGACGGACGGGCATTCGCTCGGTTCGTTCGATGGCACCTGCTGCTACGAACACGCCGATCCGCGGCAGGGCTATCACCCCGATTGGGGCACGCTGATCTTCAATTACGGCCGTAGCGAAGTTCGCGACTTCCTGCTTTCTAACGCCCGGTTCTGGATTGATGTCTACCACATCGACGGTCTCCGCGTGGATGCCGTAGCGTCGATGCTCTACCTCGACTACTCCCGCAAAGCCGGCGAGTGGGTGCCGAACGCGTTCGGTGGTCGCGAAAACCTGGAAGCGATTCAGTTCCTCAAGGACATGAATACCCAACTTTACCAGGAATTCCCGGGCGTGATGATGATCGCCGAGGAGTCCACCTCGTGGGGCGGTGTCTCGCGGCCGGTGTATACGGGCGGTCTCGGCTTCGGCATGAAATGGGACATGGGGTGGATGAACGACACGCTGCGGTATCTGCGGCGGGAGTCGATCCATCGCTCATTCCATCAGAACGAACTCTCGTTCCGCATGGTGTACGCCTTCACCGAGAATTTCGTGCTGCCATTGTCGCACGATGAGGTGGTCCACGGTAAACGCTCGCTGTTGTCGCAAATGCCTGGCGATTACTGGCAGCAGTTTGCCAATCTGCGACTGCTCTACGGTTATCAATACACCATGCCCGGCAAGAAACTCCTCTTCATGGGGGGCGAGTTGGGTCAATGGCACGAATGGAACCATCAGGGCGAAATCGATTGGGCACTGATCGGACATCAACACCACGATGGCATCCGGCGGCTGGTGCAGGATTTGAATGCCGTCTATCGCCGCGAGCCGGCATTGCATCAGACCGACATGAGCTCCGACGGTTTCGCGTGGATTTCATGCGACGATTGGCAGAACAGCGTCTACGCCTTCTTGCGATACTCCCACGACCATAAAGAAATGGTGGTCGTGGTACTGAACTTCACACCGCTGCCGCGACATGACTACCGCATCGGTGTGCCGAAGGCGGGCTTCTACACGGAAATTCTCAACAGCGACGCCGGTCATTACGGTGGCGGCAACGTCGGCAATGCGGGTGGGGTTTACTCCGAACCGGGCAACTGCCACGGCCACCCGCAATCGCTGTCGCTCACGATTCCGCCGCTGGGGATCTTAGTCCTCAAAGCGGTGACTGTCGCCCCACCCCCAACGACCACCAAACCCGTCAGCAAGTAATCTCCCTCCGCTTTTCCGTTTCGGCCCCGCGCTGACTCTTCTCAGTGCGTACCGGTGACACTGGAAAACCATCAGCGCGGGGCACGAAACCGCAAGCGGGAAATCCTCACTTCGCGGAGAGATCGATGCCCATATCGCGGAAGAGGAACTTCATGTCCTCCCAGACATCTTTCTTGGCCGGGGGATTTCGCAGTAGATACGACGGGTGATAGGTGCAGAGGACTTTCGCGCGGCCGTATTCGTAGAATTTCCCGCGCAGCTTGCCGATGGCTAACTCTGTTCCCAACAGATTCTGCGCGGCGCAGCTGCCCCAGCAGACGATGTATTCCGGGTTGACAGTCGCAATCTGGCCATCGAGCCATTCCCGGCAATTCGCGGCTTCTTCGGGAGCCGGGAGGCGGTTGCCCGGCGGGCGGCAGCGCAGCACGTTGCAGATATAGATGTCTTCCCGCTTCAGCTTGCACGCGGCGATGATATCGTTGAGCTTCTGCCCGGCTTTTCCGACGAACGGCTCGCCCTGTGCATCCTCGTCTGCACCGGGCGCTTCACCGATGAACAGGATTTTTGCGCTCGGATTGCCGACGCCGAAAACGGTCTGAGTTCGAGTTCGCGCGAGTTCTCCGCAGCGCGTGCAACCGGCGACACATGTCTTCAATTCTGCAAGGCGGGCGATCCGATCTTGCGGCGACAGATCGAGCGGTACGAACGGCGTCCGCGGAGCAGGAGCGGCAGTGGTAGCACGACGGGGCAACGGAGCGTCTCCGACTTCAGCTTGAAATAAGGGGCGGGGATTTGCCAGACGAGACGGCGTGGATGCGGAAGCAGGGCTCGCGGTTGGAGGAGGAGCTTCTGGTGCCGTACGCACTGGTGCTACCGCGGGCGCAATGTGCTGCCAGGTCGACAAGCCGCTGCGGCGCCAACTTTCCAGCATTTGAATTGCCGCCCAACGGACTTCGTCGGACATCACAACACCTCAACGCGATCACCCCATGAAGCCCAGGGAATGCCTTTCCTGGGATGTTCGCCGAAGCATGCCACGAACTTGAGGAAGAATCCACCGGGCAGCACGTCTTCAGCGATCCCCACCGTGAGAAACGGTTTCAAAAAAAACAGCCTCCAGACCACCCGATTGGCTGCACGGTTGGGATTCGGCTGATATCATCGAGGATTGATGCCGCAGATCGACTATTCTGCCGAGGCCCCGTTCCTATTCACCATTCCTCGAGGGAGCACCTGATGAGTCAGAAGTCTACACGTCGTGATTTTTTGAAACAGTCCTCCGCTCTCGGAGCGGCGTGGTGGGTTGGTTCGTCAACCGTCGGCTGGACGCAGCCGAAGTCGTCGATTGAAACCATCCGTTTCGCCTGTATCGGCGTGGACGGCAAGGGGTCCAGCGATCGCGATGACGCCGGTCGTCACGGCGAAATCGTGGCGTTGTGCGATGTTGACTCGGAACGGCTCGACAAAGCCGCCGCCCGGTATCCGAAGGCCAAGAAGTTCACCGATTACCGCAAGATGTACGACGAAATCGGTGGCGAATTCGACGCCATCACCGTCAGCACACCCGACCATTCGCACGCCCCGGCGGCGATTCGCGGCATGCGGATGGGTAAGCACTGCTTCTGTCAGAAGCCGATGACCTACACCGTCGCCGAAGCCCGGATGATGCGGGAATTGGCTGCGGAAAAGAAGCTCTGCACCCAAATGGGCAACCAGGGGACGGCCTCCAGTGGTCTCCGCGAAGCCGTGCAGATCATTCGCCGGGGCGACATCGGTCAGGTGAAAGAAATCCATATCTGGACCAACCGTCCGATTTGGCCACAAGGTCAAGGTCGCCCGGCGGGTTCAGAACCGGTGCCGCCGCACCTCAACTGGGATGCGTTCCTCGGGCCCGCACCCGAGCGTCCGTACGCCAGCGTCTACCATCCGTTCAAGTGGCGCGGCTGGATCGATTTCGGCACCGGTGCTCTGGGCGACATGGCCTGTCATACGATGAACATGTCGGTGATGGCGCTGCAGCTCTTCAACCCGATCTCGGTCGAATCGATGCCGGATCCGGATTGGACGGGCGACGCGAAGAAGGAAAGCTATCCCAAGTTCTGCACGGTGAAGTACGAGTTCGGACCGCGTGGCGACTTCGGTCCTTGCACGCTGTACTGGTACGAAGGGGGCAAGCGTCCGCCGGAAGAACTCCACGCTCCGATCAAGCAGGGTGCGAGCGGCTCGCTGGTGATCGGCGAGAAGGGGAAAATCTTCTCCGACAACGATTACCACGGCACCTACACGTTGCTGCCGAAAGAAACCTTTACCGACCACAAGAAGCCCGAAATCGTGCAGTCGCCCGGCCACTTCACCGAGTTCGCCAACGCGATCAAGGAAGGCAAGCCGGAACTCGCGCTGTCGAACTTCGATTACGCTGGTCGTCTGACGGAAACCGTGTTGCTCGGCAACATCGCTCTCCGCGCCGGCGGCAAGGTCGAATGGGATGGCGTGAACATGAAGGTGACGAACAACCCCAGCGCTCAGCAATTCGTGACCCGCGAATACCGCAAGGGTTGGGAACTGTTCTAACCGCTCCTTGTCCATGATTGAGAACTGAGAAGCCCAGGGAATGCTTTCCCTGGGCTTCTTTCATTTCGTTGCAGATTTTTCATCGTACCCATGGGTTGATCGACGATGGCACTCCGTTCGCGAGATGATCACTTTGCCGAGTGAAGGACGACGCAGGGACCGGCAATCATGGCCGATTGCCTCTCCGCAGGATCGTCCCAGTCGTTGCAGTTTCACCAATCCAAAGAGGAGACCTCGCCGCAAAGTTTCGCTGACCATCCCCAACGGCGCGGATTGTTTGTTTCTCCGCGAACGCAGGGGAGTCGTTTCAAGAAGGATTTACCAGACGATTGTAAGATTGTCGCATGCCAAGGACCGAGGGGGTCCGCGGCCTGAGGAGTAGGATGACCCATGCGCGACCTGATGCAGTTTTGTCGTCAGTCGATCCCGATCACGATGATTGCGGGATTGCTATGGGCAGGGATGCTGAACGAAACCCGCGCCGATGATGCGGCCGACGAGTTATCGCGGCGGAATGCCGCCGTAGCGCTCAACTACAGCCGGGCGTCGTTTCATCGCATTCGGCGCTATCCGTCGATGCGCGTGCTGATGGAAGAGCAGGAAAAGATTCTGAACCATTTAAACCTCAACGGCATCGCCGACGAGGAAGTGGTGAAGCTCTATACCGCGGTGCTCGATGAGATCGCTCAAATTCAGATCGGTGACCGCGAACGTGAAATGTTGAAGGAGAAATATCGTCGGCAATTCAATCGGGATCTCACTATCAATGCCCTGGCGGCTGGGGCCCAAGTCGCCACGGCTCAATTCGGCGCCGCCGTGAAAACCGGCGCGACCAGTTGGTGGGACTATCGGAACCAGTCGCAAAATCGTGAACTGGATGCCTGGAAGATCGACAAGGATCGGATGAATCGGCTGACGGCTAAGTCGGCTCAGTTCCTCGATGTCTCGTGGAAGATGGCCCGCAATAAGCAGATTCCCGACCGTTGGCTCGTCCGCGGCGATGATCTCGACAAATTGGAAGATGCGTGGCGCGAACCCGACCCCACAGTACGGTTGCGCGTGCTGAAGCGGATGGAACCGTTTCTCGAAACGTATCCGCCGTACTTGTATTACGTCGCGCGCACGCAGCAATCGATGGGGCAGTTGTTCGCGTCTTCGGAGACTTATGATCGGCTGGCGAAGCTTGGTGACGGTCATTTTCGCAAGGACGACATGCTCGCCTCGGGATTGGCGAACCGGGCAATTATCCAGGCGTATCTCGCACAGCCGGGAGCCGTTGCCTCCGCCAAGCAAGCCTTGAGCTATTCCACCGATGTGTGGGAAGCGAATCTCTTGTGTGCCTATGTGTTGAAGGAGAATAGCGAATATGGTGTGGCCGAAGACGCGATCCTGCGCAACCTCGATGTCGATCTGGAGAAATCGCAAAGCCAGCAGGCGCTCGTGGGACTCTATCTCGCTTCGGGAGATCAAACCAAGCTCGCGATTCGGTTATCCGATCCGGCGAATGTCCGCGAGTTGCCAGCCGCACAATTACTGATGTGTGCGGCGAAGCTTGGCGATGTCCGCACGCCCCCGGCAGTGGTGCAGACCTTGCAGCGGACCTTGCAGATTGCCCCGCGGTTCAACCTGGGGCGGGATGATCTGGTCGTGCAATCCACACCCAACTGGAACCTGCAACAGGCCCGCATGATATTGGCGTGGGGCGATAAATCGTTTGATGCCCCGCAATGGAGCATGCACAACAACACGCTGAATGCCACCTTTGAGAACGTTGCGGAATTTGGTAACGGCTTGAGCAGTACCGAAACGCGGGACGTGACACTCACCATCGAGTATCCGAACACGCCTCCGATTCGGCTGACGCTCCAACTCAATGGAACCGATCCCGCTGCTGTGGAATCGGCGGCGCCGCTGGTACTGGCGAATCGGCGGTATCCGGTCTACCACGTCACCTCGCTGGAGCAGGATCAAACCCGGCTGTCATTTCATCAGGGGACTTTGAAGTCGATACCGGTTCCGATCACTGCTCCCGTCAACAATTCGTTGACACAGACGTTGCCCGCGCGACAGTCGACGCTTAAGCCCGCGGACCCGGATGCGTTTCTGACGACGCCGGAGATTGAGATTCCGATCGTTCCGCCGATGTGACGGGATGGATTGAAGTGGGCGAGTTCTAGGATATCTCGAAACGCAAGCGATGAGCGCGAACTTGGCTCGCGCTCATCGCGATTTTGCTCATTCATCGTTAGTGATGATGTCCACCTTCGCCGTGAGCGTGGCCGTGCTGGATTTCGTCTTTCGTCGCGGCGCGAATATCGACGATTTTCACATCGAAGTGCAGCGTCTCGCCAGCCAGGGGATGATTGGCGTCAATGGTGATCGCATCGTCGGAGATCTCGATCACGGTGACCATCCGTGGGCCGTCGGGAGTGTTCGCCTGGAACTGGTCGCCGAGTTCGACCTGATCGGCATCCGGGAAACGATCCCGCTCCACTTCAGCGACGAGCGTTTCGTCGTACTCCCCATATCCGTCTTCCGCGGAGACGACGACTTTCAGCGACTCGCCTTTGGACTTGCCGGTCAGGGCCTCTTCGAGTCCGGGAATAATATTGTCGGCCCCGTGGAGATAAACCAGCGGTGAACCGGGCTCCGAGGCGTCCAGGACATCCCCTTCGTCATCCGTAAGGGTATAGTCGATGCTGACAACGGTCTGATTGGCCGCTTGCACGGTGAGAATCCTGGCTGAGCAACAATGAAATCGGGCAAAATCGACGCACGCCGATTTTGCCCGTATTCTCGCCAGAGACCGTTTCGACCGGCAATCTCCCGCAGACAATTCTGTGGCAATTCTACGAAGTTTTCTTCCGTTCGCGCGGCGGCCCTCTCGCGGTCGCGTCACTTCACAAATGTCAATTCATCGATGGCTGCGGAACCGTGAATGCATTTTTCGGACAACACCGTGCCGGATAGGCACAGATCGGACTTTGAAAGCCGAAGAAGAAGCCTTGGTCCTCGGGATCATCCGTCTCGATCTTGCCAATGATGATTTCCACGCCGGGCAAGAAGTCGCTCAGGTCCAGAGCGGTATAGACGGGGTTGCTCGGCGACATGATTTTCACTTCGTACGTCGGAATACTGAAGAGACAGCCGATGATGGGGAGCGAAAACAGACAGAGTTCTTCTTCCGTAAACTCGCCGTTGATCAGGCCGTACGTGGAAACGAACGTGCCATCGTCGTTGAAACGGTAGCAGTCCCAGTTTCCGAAGAAGCTGATGAATTCGAGGACTGTGTAGGATTTGCCGGTCACATCGGCTTGCGCCGTAACAGGAGCGGAAACGACGCCCGCGGCGACGATGACCACGAGTGCAATGCGAGCAACAGACGAAAACATCAACCGACCTCTTTCTTGAGTTAGCGAGCCGTTCATTCGACTCGATGGGGATCCGTTACGTGGGGCCAGACGGGGTTGCCCTGGTTGTCGAGACTTCTTTTGGTGCCGGTGGGGCCAGCAATTCTTTTACAACGTGGGGATGGTCGTCCGCCACATTTTTTTCTTCGGCGGGGTCGGTAGGGAGATGGTACAGCCGAAGCTGCCGATCGCTCGCATTAGCCGTTCCTTTCCAATCCCCCTTGCGGACGGCTTGAACGTGCCCGACGCGATCGGACTCCCAGTACAGCAAGCGTTCGGATTTCGCGCTCCGTCCGTTCGTTACGGGAACCAGCGAACGGCCATCGGAATTGGCAGACCGACGGGTGGCTTTGGCGAGATCGAGCATCGTCGGCAACAGATCCCAAGCCGCAGAGGGCTCATCAAACTTCGTATCGGATGCCGTGTCAGGTGCCCCGATCATCACCAACGGGACTCGTAAATCTGTATCGCAGAGAGGCATCGCATTTGGTGATTCACTACCGGCCAGAGCGGTGATCACAACGCACGTCCGGTTTTCGATTCCGGCTTTTTTTAGACTGGCGAACATTTGCTTGACAACATTTTCCGGTGTATCTCCCAAGGCAGGGGGTTGCTCGCTCACGAGGTTAGGCAGACGCACCTGTAAATAGAACGGTCGCGAGTGACCGGCGTGATCGGCAATGAAGCTCTCAACCTCGACGTTGAGCAGCTTCCACAACGAGGCGCCTGACTTGTCATTCGCATTCGCGCCGATGGTCATCCTCGTTCGCCCGGTTTGCAGCACATTGGGAAAGAGCGGTGTGTTTTCACTGGTTCCGTGCAAGCCGGTCCACCCGTCAAAACCACCGTCGAGCGGCGCAACACCTGTCGGCCAAACCCCGAGAAATCCCGTGGCATAGCCGGCTTGCCACAGAGCGGTCGCAATCGTCGGTTCGGAGTCACGGAGTTCAAATCGAGACTCGTCTGTCCGCGCCCGGCCGGTGTTTCGTCCGGTCATGAGCGTCCACCACCCCGAGGTCGTCGATTCACCGCCGGCATAATGTTGTGTGAAATTCACACCGCGGTGTGCGAGGTCGGCGAACAGTCCGTTGCGTGTGGAGTTTGAACGATCGAAGGTGATCAGCACGAGATGCGGCGCCTGGCGACTTTCTCCGATTCGGACCTGCCGTTTCAGTTGCCGCAATGCGTCGCGGTTCTGTCGTTGCGTCTTCGTCCAGAGATCGCCGGCTCGATCGAGTGAATCGAGCAGTGACGATTGAGCATCGGCGTCTTGCAGCACCGGGGATTGAGCGATCTGGTGTCGCAGCGCATCGATCAATCGGCCGGAGGAAGATTTCTCAGCGGGACTTGATGGCCCGCGTACATCTTTTTCGTTGGCAACGAAAGGAAGTGATCCTGTCGGTGCATTCGATGCAACCGGTGCGACTGTCTCAATGGGTTCGCGCTTCGTCGGACTGCTGCGGGCATATCCCCACGCCATGAGTCCTCCGAGAAGCGCGAAGGTGATAATGGAGACGAGGGCACGATGCGGTCTCGCGACGGAAATGAAATCGTTCTGCAATGGGGCGTCCTCTTCTGGGGCAAAAAGGTGTGACGCAACTGTGATGCCAAGCATCATGCGAACGCGGCGAGCAACGATTGCACCGAATCCGGCAGGCGTTGACTGGCATTTTTCGCCGAATTCGCTCGGACGAGGAGAGATTTCGATGCCGTTTCCCCGAATGTCCGAACTCCTTGAATAATGATTTCGCCTTCCGCGCCGCTCTGATGCGGGCGATGGGATCACGTTTCGCCAAGGAATCGTCCGATGATCGGTCTCTCCGTCCTCATTTTTTCGCTACTGATCGCGGCTCCTCCCGCGGCGCCGGGGATGCGGATCCAGACCGCCGCGCAAGGGCCGGCAACCATCCGCACGGCCACAGCCACGAAACCCAGGACGGTGGCGAACTCTCCACGACGCGTGGCGACCGCTTCGTCGCCGATTCGCATGGCTCAAGTCCCACCGAAGCCCGAGTTACCGCCGCAACCCCTTCCGTTGCAGGCCCCCCCACTGCCGATTGAAACCACTCCCAATGTTGCCGACCCTTACGAAGCGCCGCGGGTGGCGCCACCTCCGCCAGCCATTGACGACCGCGTTCCCTACGCCGGACCGGTGATTGCCGAGCCGCTGGGCTTGCCTCCCAGCCCGCCCATGGAACCGGCTTACGGACCGGAACCAGTGCCGGGGCCGGGCGAATTCGTTGACGGGTACGGTTATGGTGGGGGCTGCCCGAATTGTTACGGCTGTCCCGGCGATGACGATGATGACGATTGCTGCTTGTGTAACAAGATCCCCCATCCGTGCAACATGTACCCGCACTATGCTTACTATCCGAAGTATCACGGGCATTATTACTTCCGGCCGTACAACTACACGACGGTTTTCCAGCATCAGCAATGGGCCACGACGGCGGGGATTGATCCGCGGAATCCGTACTCGAACAAGATTTTCTGCGCGGCAATGGCTGGATTTGCCCAGTCCTTCCGTCCCGAAAACGGGCCGATTGGTTCTGCCCTCCCGGTCGGCAACGGTTTGCCACAACTGGAAGAGTTGTTGAACGCGAAGACGCTTCCGTTGCAACCTGTGAATTGATCGGGTGCTGCGGCTGTGCGGGTAAAATTGAAGCCTTCAATGGCCTTTGCTGGCGACGCATCGAGGAAGCCGGATTTCGTTATGACGGAGCGCCTTGCCATGCGTCGAAACAAGGGCCGTGGGTGGTGTGGAATTGTGGTGTTGGCGGCGATTATGTCGCCCACGATGCACGCCGCGGAACCTGTGTCAGCTCCAGTGAAACCGGCTTCAAAAGATGCCGCTTCATCTCCACAGAAACGCTCGTCGGGAGCGCCCGGCACGATCACGGGGGCTGGACTGCGAAATCGGAGTCAGCAAGCGTTTTCCCGGGGATTACTGCCCCTCACCGATCACCTCGAACATCTCGCCGCCGCGGAAGAAGCCGATCTGCGGCGGGTGATGACCACTTCGTCTGCCGATACGGCACCCTCGTCAGCGGCGTTGTTGTCGGCGCTGCAGCCGCGCGTGAATGCTCTGCGGAGTGCGGTGCGACAACTGGAAGCGTTTCGTCAGCCCGCCGCAGCCAATTGGCAAGCTGATTTATTGTTGAGCAAGTATGTTCTCGCCCAGGCGGAAGAGGAAACCTCGCTGATCGCAGGAGACATTCCAGCTGCCGACCATGCCGGACGGACGCAGTCGCGGGTCGCAATTGAGCACTATCAGCAGCGGCTCTTCGATGCCCGCGTTCTCGGACACGCCTCTCTTTCCGAAGTCACGCGGGCGGTCTCGTTTCTGAACATCGACCCCACGCGCAAGCGGCAGGCTTTGGTTCATGCTGTTGGCGCCACACAGCGTTGGAATGCGGTTAGTTCCGGGATTGGACGAACCGATCGCGTCCTGGATGCCCAATTACAGGTCGCCCTGTGGGATGCAGAGCCCAGGCCCGCAAAGACCGACGAAACGGCGATTCGACAAGGGTTGATCGATGCCGACCAGCTTTCGTCGCGACTCTTTGCGACGCAACGCCAATATTTCGCGCACGGCACAGCAACACTCGCCGATCTGTCGCGCGCCTGGCAAACCCGTCGGCAAGTTCATCTGCTGGCGGACATGGTCCAAACGACTTTGCCGACCACCGGTCGTGTGAGTTACGAACGCGATTTGAAAGAGTTAACACACCTTGCCGCGGCCGCGCGTGATGAGCGTGGCCGGAATGCGAGCGATCTCGAATATGTCCGGTTGCTGCAGAACCTGCATGTGGGAGATCGCATCGGACAGAAGGCGGTGCCGTAAAAAGTGCTTTGTGACGAACCGGGTGGCTAGAGCCTTGCTGCTCACAAGTTCCAACACGCATCGTGCAATCTAACTCGGTGTTCGAGAACGCGACATTGCCAGCGGTGCTCGTGATGCGGCCGGCGGAGTCTGTGCCCGAGGGGCGCGCCAGCGGCGATCGATGACGTTCAGTACGAACAGCGCCACGACGCAGAACGCCGCAAATTTCGCGAGCCAGAGGACAAAGACGAGCTGATATTCTTCCATCGGCCCGCTCATTCCAGCGGTGAACGGGCGCCGGCCTGGCGGATCGTGCCCACCTGACCAATATCGCGGCCGTTCACCCACTCCGCGGTGAGGCTCGGACTGGACGCCGATTTCGCGGGCTTGCTCGTTCGCACGGCCACAATCACCTCCACCTCGTCGGCATAGGCCGTCGCGGGTGGGAGTTGATATGTGACGGTCGGATCGCCGCGATGGGCGATCAGCGACCCGCGTCGAATGATCACATGAATGCCGGCACTTCGTGCATCGAACCCGCCATCGTTCGCGCGATGGACATGCGGGACGAGCACGCCAAGTCGGCGAATCGCCACCTGGGCAATGCGATCGGCGATGTCGTCGCCATCCCGCGGGTCGTAGCTGGGTTCGCCCTGCGGGTCGGTGAAACTCAACTGTCGAGAAAAGATTTTCGAGCCTTCGCGAGCGGCTTCCACGGCGGCGAACGACATCCCTTGCGCGAACGCTGCATCGAACGTCAATTGAAAAATGATGTTCGCCGACAAGGCCAGAATCGGCAATGCCGCGATCATTTCCATCGTGACGACACCCCGTCGCGGCGGCGAACTTCGATGATCGGTAGCCGGGCGGAGCATGAAAGCGTACTGACCGTGAGTGAAGTGGTTCGATCTTCTCGGAAGAGAATGTGTAATTAGAGCAGCAGGCGAATCGCGAACGCCAGGTCTTTCAGTTCGGTGACGAGAGCATCACGAACAACGGCGAGACCGACGATCACGCCGAGTCCCACGATGGTTGCCAGCAGCAGATACTCGAGGACAACGGAGCCGCGCCGGCCACGTTGTGCCGCGCGCCGACGTTGTTGTTCACTGACCATAATCGAAGCCCTTGGGGTCACGGGACCGGAGTCATTGACGAGTCGGACCGAAGCGCAGGGGGCGTGGCAGTCCGACAATGGACGATTGCGTCAGTCCGCAAACCCTATGCCACGGCGACACCGCCCATGATCCAGCTTCGTCCCCGCAAGGTCGGTGCGACCGGAACGAGTTGTGTTGATCGCGCGCTAACCGCCAGTTGACAGTGACAACCCGCGTCAACAGTGCCTCGGTCGCGTTAAACCGATGGTGCGGACCATCCGGTGCGGCGACTTCTGTTGTGTCTGAGCAATTCCGTCCTGCTCAACGGCATGAATCCTGCTATTCCCATTCTGCTTGATGCAGAACCCTTGCAGGAACGGACATAATCGTGAGTCGACTGCCGCTGCCGAGAACCAATCGCACCCGATGTGGCGTGCGCTCGGCTCAGGATGCGCACCAGCAACGTCGGGCGATTGTCACGCTGGAGTTCCTCGGCGTCTTTCCCCTGTTGCTCATTTTCGGCTTGAGCATCGCGCAGTTTTCGATGGCGTTCCGGCTCAATCAGCGCGTGGTGTTTGCTAGTCGGTATGGGGCCAAGCTGGCTGCGGAAATGCCGCGCGTGGGTGACGTGAACGTGGGGAACTTCAACGCCGCGCAGACACGTGGCAACCTGAAGTCGCGAATTGATGCGTGGCTGGCGGCCTCGGGATTGTCACCTGCGAGCGAAGTTATTCTCGAGCATAACGTCTGCGGCGCGGGGAATGGCCTGCAGCGACAAAGTGATGCGTCGGCTGATTCGAGCACCGCGATGGCGGCCCGATTGCCAGCCTTGCCTGAAGCATGGCATGCCGACAATGTGTGTTATGTGCGGGTGACGGTAGCTGTGCCGGTTGTTCCGAATGTGCCGAACATGCTGAAAACGTTCGGCCTCAACTGGAACGGCGTCACGTTTCGACAATCGACGGTCTTCCGGATGGAAACCGACAACCAGCCGCCCGTGCCGAAGATCACCATCTCTGAGCAGGACTTACCGCCGGGTCTCAAACTCGCACCACAGACAACGTCTGCAGATGCGGGGGACGATCGCGATGAGAAACCGACACCGCTGCGGTTGATCGCTTCCCGGAGCGGACCGTTCGACATCACGCTGTCGGGCAAGTCGAGTCAAGATGCGGAAGACTCACTTTCCAAAATGTCATTCCAATGGGACATGCCCGGTGCAGCGCAAGGGTCCACGCGTGGGGCCTCCGTGCGGATGAAGTTTAATGCGCCGAAAGACAGCACGATCGTGCAGAAGATGGTGACGCTGTCGGTCACCGATTCGTGTCATTGCTCGAAGAAAGCGGAAGTTCCGGTGGAACTGACGCGTGACCTCGCTCCGCCGCCGTCATTGGATGATGATCCGACGTGATGAAACTGCGAGCGCCACATTATCGGTGTCTTTCTTGCCCGCCGGAGCGATCACGGCGCGGGGCAGTGCTGGTGTGGTTTGTCTATATTATCCCCTTGATGATGTTGCTGCTGTTCGCGCTCACCGATTACGGCACGACGGCCCGTACCGGGATCGAACTCAAGAATGCGGTCGATGCCTCCGCGTTATCGGCCGTGAAAAGCTGGTCGACTCTTGGACCGGCGGCGGCCTGGCGCGATGCCGGTGCGACCTTCAACGGGAACGCGGTCCTCGGAGCGAGTCGCACGCTCACCACCGCGGCAGCGGACCGCGTGTCGCCCGATTTTCTCGGCAAGGGTGAAGAAATCACGTTTGGGATTCTGCAGGACATCGGTGGCCAGCACGTCTTTCACCCGATCGGCCAGCAGCAGATTCGGAGCAGCCGGTTGCAGTCAGCGGCGAAGGATCAGTTTGCGGAAACGGTGGCCGACGGTGCTGGGACCCTGTGTGTTCGGGTCCGTCGCAGTCTCGTTGTGACCGGAATCGGCGGAAAATGGCAGCAATCGACCTTCGGAAATTATTCGGTCACGGCGGAATCGTTTGCCCGGCTGTGTCCTGAACGGGGCACGCCGCAATTGGTGCATGTCGATGTGATTTCGCCGGTGACAGGTTCATGGGAAGCCTTACAGTGAGATGGTCTGCTCGATTTTCCGGTGGGATGGGATGCGTGGCACTAATCTTGGTGCTGGCAGGGTGTCAACAGACACCGCAGCAGAAACTCATCGGCCGATGGTATAACGATGACATGTCGATCCGCTTTCGGGCCGACGGGCAGGTCTCACTGTTCACTCGCAGCGGTCGTGCGGATGGTCAATACGTGTTTGTGGAAACGCAGGCCAACAGTGCACAGAGCGTTTCCGAGAATCTCGTGATGGATGTGCTTCGCGAAGGTAAACCGCGACGGATGATATTCGACGCGGACTTCCTGGGAACCGATCGACTGCGGCTCAGCGATCTCACTCCCAATGCCCGGCGCAAGTTTGATCCGGCCCCTGAGTTCGCCGTCCTGCGCCGCAGTGAAGAGGCCGCGACTTCCCTGACTGCGGTCCGATAACCCCTCGCTGGTCTCAAACAACTGTTCGCTGGCCGATTCTTCGCCATAATCGTTACAGCTTATCGCGGAATCGCGTGCGACTGTTCCGTCTGTAACGAATCGTTCCGACATATGTTCCAGCGCGGTTAGCAGGATTGAGCGCAGCGAGACGGTTGTGCGCGCAGTTGCGGATGATCCGATTTGACCGGGTCGTTCCTGAAGCAGAATCCATAGGGTTTGCACTCGATTCACCCGAATTAAGTCCCATACCGCATTTGTGGATCGCGCTTGCCACGATCCGCGCCGTGGCTTGAGCCACGAATTGTTTGATCGACTATTCCGACTGGAAATGGATTTCCACCCATGATTCCGTTCCGTCCTGCATGGGCCTTGCGGGCCGTCATTAGCACGCTGTTGTTGGCACCCGCCGGGGTGCACGCTCAACAACCGGAGATCACGCTGAAGCAACGAGTGAATGACATCGTTGAATCCGTGGTTTCCGCCGAACTGGAAGTGAAGGTGACCAAACGGCGGTCGAAGATTCTGCGATTGAAGCAAGATGTCTTTCGCGTCGCGGTTGCCGATCCTTCGATTCTCGACTTCGTGGCCTTTGGAACGCGCGAAGTCGAAATCATTGGTAAGGAAACCGGCAGCACCACGGTGACGCTTTGGGCGGGCAACGAGCAGGCTCCGCAAGTGCTGAGCATGCTCGTGACCGTTGTGAAGGACGACGCGGTTGATCAGCAACGCCGCCTGGAATATGCCGAACTGGAATCGATGATTAACGAGCTGTTCCCCAACAGCCGGATTCAATTGATTCCGATTGCCGACAAGCTGATCGTGCGCGGTCAGGCGCGGGATGAGATTGAAGCGACGCAGATCATGTCGCTGATTCGCGAGAATGCCGGATCGGCAGCACTCGGGCAGAATGGCGGCGGTATCAATCTCACGGCCGGGGGGACCGCAGCGCAACCCTTTCCGGATGCCTCGCAACTGCCGACCAGCAGCGTGATCCAACTCCTCAACGTCCCCGGTGAAAAGCAGGTGATGCTGAAAGTCCGCATCGCCGAAATCAAGCGGTCGGCCTTCCGGCAACTGGGGGCGGACCTCGACTTCAACATCAACGAATTCTTCCTCGCCTCCGCACTGGGTGGCGGTGGGAACGCCATCTTCTCCGGGACTTTCAGTGATGGCTCGTTCAACCTCATTCTCCGCGCCATGATGAACAACGGCTCGGCGAAGATTCTTGCGGAGCCGAATCTGGTCACGCTCAGCGGACAACCGGCGACCTTCCTCTCCGGTGGGGAATTTGCCGTGCCGACCGTCGTGGGTGTGGGTGGGGCTCAAGCGGCGACAACATCGTTCAAAGGCTTCGGCACCTCCATCGCATTCACGCCGACCGTCGTCGACAAGGACCGGATCCGACTGCAAGTCTCTCCCACGTTCAGCACGCTGAATCGAGACAACGCCGTCAACGGCATCTTCGGGCTTGATACTCGGCAGGTCTCGACCACGGTCGACATGCGGGAAGGGCAGGTGCTGGCCCTCGCCGGTTTGCTGCAGGAACAGCAGAACGGCACGATCCGTCGCGTCCCCTTCCTGGGTGATATTCCGGGATTGGGTGTGCTCTTCAGTGACAAGACCATCACCCGCGATGAAACGGAATTGATTGTGCTGGTATCTCCCGAACTGGTCCACCCGCTCGATCCCGAACATGCCCCGCAGATTTTGCCCGGCATGGAAGTCACCGAGCCGACCGATAAAGACTTCTTCTACTACGGCGACATTGAAGGTCGACCGGATTGCCATCACCGTGGCACTGTCTGGCCGTTGTATCGCAGCCGTTTGAAACGAGCCGGGTACGGTGATCTGAAATCGGTGGAGAAGTCGCAGCAATACTTCCTCAGCGGCCCCTTTGGGTTCAGCGAATAGTGACCGTCGTTGCGCGATGTTAACAGTTGAGAGTCATTGACAAGACAGTCGTATCACAGGTGGTCACCGGCCGCCTTCAGGATCCCCCATCATGACCACGCCCGGCCAATTGCAGAAATGGACGACCGCAACATTGTTGGTTGCGGCCGCGGGTTGTGTCGGCAGCGGCGACTGGAAACGAACGCCGCTCGTCGATCTGCAACCCATGCCCATGGGAACACTCAGCGATCCCATCTGGCAGCAGCAGGAAGAGAATGCGGAAGCGTCGGACTTCGTCGTGCATGAACACGAATGGGTTGGCAATTCGTCGCAACTCAACGCCGCCGGCATGGATCACGTTAAACAAATCGCCGCGCGGTTGTGCAGCGTGCCGTTCCCGGTGATCATCGAACGCAGCAGCATGAGCGTCAACCCGGCGTCGCGGCACCAGTTCCCGGTGAACGGTCACGAGGAACTGGATATGGAGCGTCGCGAATTCATCTCCCGCGCCCTCGGCGAGTTGGGTGCCCAGCATCCCGACGAACGCGTGGTGGTGGCTCCGGCCTTGACGCCCGGCTTCCAGGACTTTGAAGCCGAACAGGCCTATCAGAACGGCTTCTCAAATCAGAACGGTTTCGGTGGCGGTTACGGCAACGGATCGAGTGGCGCGTTTGGTGGCGGTTTCGGCGGCGGCTTCTAGACGCGCCGGTTCCGCACGTTCGACTTTCGCCCACGCAAAGGATTGCGTCCATGCGACCTTACTCGTCTACCACACGGATCATGACCGGCGTCGTGTTGTTGCTCGGCGCCGCGTCCGGCTGCGCTTCCGTGAAAAGCCTGGCATGGAACCCGTTCACGGATCGCATCAAGGATCGTGAGAACCGCTACAACTTCGCGCAGGTGACGGAGCGGGGCGGCGACAATCAACGAGCCGAACGGAACTATCGTACGCTCTGTGAGGAAGCTCCGAAGGATGCGCGGTACTGGCAGCGCTTAGGAGTCGTGCTCGTTCATGACGGGAAAGTGAAGGACGGGATTGCGATGCTGGAGAAAGCCCGCGATCTCGATGAGGACAACGTTGCCATCCTCAACGATCTCGGTTATGCCTACACCGTCGAAGGCGAATTTTTTGAAGCCGAAGCAACCCTGCGGCAGGCGATGAAAGTCGACTCTCGCGACGTTCGGACCCAGAACAATCTGGCAATGGTGCTGGGTTACATGGGGAAGACCGACGAAGCGTATGAGCTCTTCCGTCGCAACGCCGATGAGGGAACCGCGCGGAACAATATCGCTTACATTCATGCTCAGGCCGGGAACATGAATCTGGCCGTGAAGGAATACAGTAAGTCGCTCAGCCATTCGCCGGGAAATAAACCTGCCGCGGAAGCGCTGGTACAGATCAACACTTTGAATCGCAATCTGGCCGCGATGCCCAAGTCGGAGTCCAAAGTTCAGCTCGCGGCGGATCAATCTTTCGAGCACGAACGTGCCGTGCCGAAACGACCCGTGCAGGAGAATCATGAAGTCGAACGGTCTGATCTGGTGCAATTGCTGAACGAAGTTGAGACCGAAGAGGCCCCGCAAACCCCCGACGATCCGTGGGCGACGAACGACAAACCCGTTGTCGGTCGAGCCGTCTCCGTGAGCCGCGACGACTACGATTGGTCGTCGTCGACACCCTAACGGCGAGGTTACCGCGACTGCCCGCGGTTGATGCGGACCCCCGAGAGATTTTCTTGCTGAGCCGTGATCGATTCGGCATCGAGCACACCACCGGGCTGATGCGCGTCGCGAATGAAGTTGCGCAGCTGCAGCAACGGCGGTCCCACCAACAGGATGAAGACCGGCGGGGCGAGGCACAGCAGCACGGGGAACAACATTTTGATGCTGGTTTTACCAGCCCGTTCCTCGGCTCGCTGACGGTACTGGCGGCGCATACTGTCCGCGAATTCGGTCACCGCGGAAGCGACATGCGTGCCGGTTCGTTCGGTCTGACTGACCAAGGATGACAGCGCGTTGACATCCTGCGCGTTCATTCGCCGGGCAAACTCTTTCAAGGCCTTCTGCATCGAATCGGCTTCGGCATGACGGCGGACCACTTCTAATTCGACGGCGATATCCGGGTGAAAGAACTCGACATCGCGCGCGACTCGTTCCAGAGAATCCCGCAGCGGCAATCCGCCGGTGAGACACATGCGGATGATGTCCAGCGCATCGGGCAGCCCTTGCTCAATACGCCCCAGCCGCTGGTTCGCCTGCCAGCGCAGAATGAGTCGCGGCAGCAAATAGCACAGTGCTCCGGCGATCAGTGTCGTATTGAGAATAATTTGTGGCAGCGATGTCGTTGGGTCGGCAACAACCGCGGCGGTTCCGCCAAAGAACAACGTGCCGAGGGTGACGACGTTGCGCGCGAACAGAAACTCAATCAGTGCCGACGAACTGTAGAACCCGGCGCGGCGCAGATCCTGCTCGAGCGTATCGATTTCACCGCTGAAGAGCGGGATCGCGCCAGCCATCGCGCGACGAAACCGCCCCGGACGCGATTTCTGCGTTTGTACAGCGACATCGGCGATATTCCGCACACGCTCCCGGGTCCGTACGGCCGTTAATCCCAACGTCAAAACCAGCGTAAACGTGGCAAAGAACGCCGCGAACGTGATGATGTCAATCCACATATGACTACATTCCCTACGTTCTGTCGAACGTGTGCCACTGGCCTTGCCAGCGTCTTCTTGATGCGTAGATCTGAACCGTTAAAGCACTGGCAGAGCCAGTGGCATACGGCGATTCGACCGCCTGTTACCGCTCCGGACGCAGCATCAGGAACACCCATACCAAGCCGATCAGTTCCAGGACCAGCGCGATCATCAGCAACGTGCGCCCCAGGGCATCGTTGAACAGCATGTCGACATGCTCGCGCTGAAACGACATCAGAAACAAGGCCGCCAGGGGGGCGATGGAGGCAATGATGATCGTCGACATCCGTCCGGCCGCGGTTGAGGCTTGCACCTGGCGCTGTGCCGTAATGCGGTCGCGCACGACGGCAGACATCCGTTCGAGAGTTTCCGACAGGGGTCCACCGGATTGACGCTGAACGATCAATGTCGTCACCAGAATGCGGATTTCAAGCAACCGTACTCGGGACGCCAATGATTTCAGCGTCTTCTCGAAGCTGCGACCCATGTTGAGTTGTTGCACGCAGGTGCGGAATTCGTCGGCTAATTGTCCGGTCGCTTCGTGGGCAACCAGTGACAAAGCCTGTTCGGTACTTTGACCGGCGCGAGTCGCGCGAGCCACCATTTCGATGACATGTGGGAGTTGATCGCGACACGCCCGCAATCGGCGCCCGCGGTAAATGATCAAACCGATGAGCGGCAGCCCCATGCCCGCCATCCCGCCCGCGATGCCCCGCAAGGGCTCATCGCTGTAGAGCCATAAGCCGCCGCCGAGGAGCAAGCCGCACGTGAGAAAGACGAGGAACACGGTGGTCGGCGAGAGTTGTGTGCCCGATTCGGTCACAAGACGATCGAAGCCCCGATCGATCTTGTCAAAGAGTTGCTGGCTGTTGGGAGCGTCGGCATTGTCCGGTGTGCGACGCAAGCGGACGGTCGACTTTCCCGAACTTACGGTCGCGCGGGATGTCGCCGACAGATCGCGCACAACGAGTCCGATTGCCAGCACTGCTAGCGAAATCGCCGCGAAAACCAGCAATGTGACTTCCGGAACACCCACGATGACACTTCCCGACGGCAAGCAAGAACTCTGATATCAAGCACGGGACGGAATACGACGACGGTCGAACAACTCGTCCGGCAGCCGAATTCCCGAGGCCCGCAATCGTCCGAGGCAGGTGGGCCGATAACCGGTGAAGTAGAACTCACCCTGAGCCATTCCCGTCTCATCGACGCCGGTTTGCTCGAAACCGAAGATGTCTTCGAGATGGAAGCCGCTATCGCGGACACCCACGATTTCCGAGATCTGCATCACGCGCCGCACGCCGCCTTTGAGCCGGGCGAGATGCACGACCAAGGCCATGCCGGAAACGATGTATTGCCGCACGACGGCGATCGGCAGATCGAACCCGGACATCGCGACCATCAGTTCCAGTCGTGAGAGAGCATCGCGGGTATCGTTGGCGTGAATCGTCGTTAGAGAACCTTCGTGACCGGTGTTCATCGCCTGCAGCATGTCGAGCGCTTCGCCGCCACGGACTTCGCCGATGATGATGCGATCGGGCCGCATGCGGAGGCAGTTCCGCACCAGAGCCCGCGGTGTAATTTCGCCAATGCCTTCATTATTCGGCGGCCGCGTTTCCATCCGCACCACATGCCGATGCTGCAATTGCAGTTCGGCGGAATCTTCGATCGTGATCAACCGTTCGTCGTGCGGGATGAACTTGGCCAGCGCGTTGAGCAGCGTGGTCTTCCCTGCACCCGTACCTCCGGAGATCAGAAAACTGACGCGGGCATCAATCGCGGCTGCCAGAAACTCGACGATGTCGCGCGGAATCGAACCCGCATCGATTATGTCTTCCACTTGCAACGGGCGGCGACCAAAACGGCGAATGGAGAGCGTCGGCCCGTTGAGCGCGAGCGGCGGGATGACCGCGTTAATGCGGGAACCGTCAGGCAGCCGCGCATCGGCCATCGGGCTGACTTCGTCGATGCGCCGTCCGACTCGGGAAACGATGCGTTGGATAATCCGCATCAGGTGCTGCTCGTCGGCGAACATCACGTCGGCTTGTTCCAGCCGGCCGTGACGCTCGACGTAAATCTCATGTGGGTGATTGACGAGGACATCGCTGATCGCGTCGTCGTTCATCAACGTTTCGAGCGGACCCAGTCCGAAGACTTCGTGATAGACTTCTTCGAGCATTCGTTCCCGCAGTACGGGATCGTAACGTGGGACTTCCTCGGCGAGGATTTCCTGGGCGAGCGTGCGGACTTCTTTCGCCAGCTGATCTTTCGAGACATGCGCGAGCATAGAGAGATCGAGGGCATCGACCAGTTGCTCGTGGATGCGGACTTTGAGTTGTTGGAACGCGAGTTCCGCCGGGTTGATATCCGCAGCCCGTTCAACCGAGGTGAGTCGCAAAGTATGCGACTGTTGTGGCGACATAACCGGGGTGTCCGCGTGAGAGTGAATCATTCAATCATTTTCGCTGTGAAGCGCCGGCTCAGCCGACGTTAGCCCGGAGTCATGCTCGTGGAAGAAACTACCGACCAGCTGCCACGACTTTGTTCAAACCAGCGGAACCTTGTGCCTGGCGGCTATCCACCGGGGTGACGCCCCGCTTGTTCGGGTCATGGGCAATCGGTGTCCGAATGCGTCCACCCCGTTGCAGGATCCGCGCACCCTCTTCCAGATTCCGGGCGAATTCCACCACCTTCTTTTCCGGGCCGAGATAGATTTCCATCTGCTTCGGCGGTTGATTCGCCGGCAGTCCGAGCAAATCGTCGAGAGTCACGCGCTCGGCATTCGCGGTGAGGAGGTCGGCCACGGTGCCGTGCGAACCTGTACCGGCCTTGGCGGCCCCCGATGCGGCGTCGATGGTGTTGTGATTCATCGCGTCGCGGGAATGGCTGACGGCTCCCAGATTGAAGGGCAGCACGCCGAGGTTGTCGTCGCCGTTGCGAAGGGCGAGCGACAGTTCGCCGCGGCCTTCGACGACCTTGAGCATCTTCCCTTGCTGCGGGGTCACCGCAAGTGTCACTGATCCAGCCGTGACGCGATCCTGCGGATTCGTGGGAGATTGCCCCGGCACCACATTGCTATCGAGTGCGAGGACTTCGACCTGTTCGAGCAAGGTCAGCGTGACTTCCGGACGGTCGCCTTCCGGCCGCGAACGGAACATGACATCGACGATTGATCCCGGTGTGGCGAACCCTTCCACAGAGCCGATGTTCTCAATCGGTACCGTCACGGCGCGGTAACCGGGTTGCAAGCGCTCGGCGATTCCCGGACCGGAGTTGCTCGGATAGAACAACTCGGGCAGGAACGGGTCGCCTTTCTTGATCGGCGCCTTCACGCGGCGACCGGTGATTTGTGTGGCATCGCGCATGAAGCCAACACCGGCGTACGCGCTGTTCTTGTATTTCTCGGGAGACAGACTGACGAGCGCGACTTCGTTGATCGACAGCGTTTGACCGGGAATGAGGTCCATCGCCGCAGTGGGCACCAGAACCGCCTGTTCGACTGGCGCGAGTTCCCGCAGCGGAGGGAGTCCTGGCTGCTTCAGCTTCTGCCGGACAACAAAGGCGCCGCCGAGACCGATCAAGATCGCGAAGACCACGACCATCATCGTCCCGGAACTAATCCGTGCCATTTCGACCACTCCGCTCGTCAGAATAAAATACGTTCACACTTTGTTCAGAGCTGTTTTCGACCCAGCATCGAGAGACAGTTCTCCAACGGCGAGTCAGGCGGAACCAGGAGGGAGGCCCGCGTGCCTGCCCCTCCTGATTCCGAACCTCTCACAGATTCGGGCGACATCTGAACGGGCTCAGGCCGATCAGGTGTTTTCCGACGAGATCCCGTCTTGGCAGAGACGGACGCATTGCGCGCCGCCGTTCGGGTTCTGGTCGTCTTCGGCGAACGCGCGTTCGCAGAAGTCGGCCTTGTCGTGGAACCTGACGCCGGCAGTGCTGGCGCAGTGTCCCGTGACCTGACCGTAGGAGTAGCTCTGGTCGATTTCCGAGATCGCGTCAGCCACGTCGGCCAATTCAATGACCACGACATCGCGAACGGTGGTGAGACCCACGATCATACCGATGACGGTAATCGTGGAGATGAGGATCAGCTCCGTCGACACGACGAAGCCCGCCTCATCCTGCGCGAAGCGCTGGAAGAGTGACGTCACGAGAGATGCTCCTTAACTGTGAGGGGAACCAGGAAGACGGTTCTCTACAAGAGACGTCCAACAGCGGACGGCCCGATGCAAGCAGAACCTCTTACGCATTTTGCGCGCCACGAGATGGGATTCAGGTGATTGCCTGAGCGGAGAGGACTGCCGAATAGCAGAGTTGTGTCGGTCGTACGCTTCGTGCAGAGAAAGAGCGGCCGTCAGCAATCGACCTCCCTCGAAATCCCGGCGCGGAAATCCACACATCAATGCGCTGTTGTGCCGTGAGGGAGCACTCAGGCAAGTGAAACGAAACCGCGTTGCGATCACGGGGAAGCCCGCGCCATCTGTGGTTTGCGCTGGCAACATCTCTGCGGTAACAATGCGGTTAGCGCAGTCGCGATAGGGATAGGGATGGCACACAAAAGCGTCTACGTTCCCGGAGGGAATGGAGCTATTGCCCAGAAAGTGCCGCATGGGGTTCTACGCCGTGCCACAGAGTGAGAGCTCGGCCGACATGGGTGAGAAACGGGTAGTATCGCGTCCATTGTTCGGGGGTGAGACGATCGGTCTCCGTGACCAGCCAGCGCGCCGCCCGTTCCAGCACGTCATCAGACGGTAATGCTTCCGACGGGGCGTAAGCCCACCATTCCAGTGCATGGCCGGTCATCAGCAACCGATCGGCTTGAGGACCAAACGGACCATCCATCGGCGTGTTCGGACCATCGCGCTCGATGCCGGGCCAATCCCCCGCCCACCAACCCTCGGCGTGTTGCGACTTGACCAACGCTTCGGTCGCCATTCGCAGGTGTTCGATCACCCGTGATCGCATTTCTGGTGAAAGCAACGCGGAGTCTTCATCGACCCGCAGCAAGACCGCGAGGGTGTACAGCCGGTGTTGACCAAAACAAACGCCTTGCACCAGCCGCTGCCGCATCATGCGGTCGGCAATTCGATCCCATGTGATGCGCTGCCCTTCGGTGGATGTCCATGATTTCACATTACTGAGATAGTGCAGAAACACGAGGGCCGACCATTCATATTCTTCCTGATTGAGGCTGAATTGCCGCAGAGAAAGATCGAGAGCATGCCCGACGGTGCTCTCGCCGCGCGGGGTGATGACGGGAAAATCAAGGGGTGTGCCGATTTCCGCAAGGCAGGCCAGCGTGTGATCGACATGGCTCGACGTGGCGTTGCCAGAGTCCGTGCGGAACGCGATCACCGCGGGATCGCGCGTATCGGGTATGACGAAGGGTTTCGATTTGGATCCCCATGCGGACGAAAACACGCGGTGATCCAGCAGGAGTTCACGAAGTTCCGAGCCGGACAGCGATTGCTCGTCATGGAAACGGACTTCGGTGCCCCATAGTCGCAGAGCGTGCTCGACGGAATTGATCTTCGGATGATGTCCACGCAGCCGCGGTTGGAGACGGTCGAGAATCTTCGCCAGTTCAGGATCAGTGATGAATGACGGACGTTGATGCCGCGGCGTGGTTGTTCGCGGTACGACACTCGGCGTGGGAAGCTGACGGTCGAGTTGGAGCCTTTCATAGCGCAATCCCGCATAGGTCGCTCCAACGAAGATCACGAGCGCATGGGCGACCACGATCAACGCGCGTCCGCTTGCGTTTCGCAGGATCCCGGGACTCGCGTTCATTGCCCCACCTCCGCCGTCTTCATCTCCTTTGGAATATTAACTTGCGCTCGCGTGCGGACCGACACCAACCCGATATCGTCTTCATAAACGGTCTTCCAGCCGGACAGGTGTGTCATCGTTCGCTCAAGTTCCGGTTGTAAGGCTTTTCCGACGATGACCGTGTTGATGCGATAACGATCCAGTCGGCGTTCGAGGCCCCCGTCAGCGGTCGAGATGGCGAGGTAATCGTTCCAGACCTTATTTGGCAGCAGATGGATGGCGTTCGTGGTGGCCATTAACTGTGTATGCGGGGGACCGTGCCGCATGAGCCAATCGCCCCACCATTGTGGTGCCGCAATCATGCCGGTGACGGGATGTTCCCGCAGATACGATGTCACCCCGAGCGGCGTGTCATGGCTGAAAACTTGCCGCGGTGGCCGCGGTTTGCCACCCAGAATCGGGCGGCTGATCGGCGACAACGCAAATGTCATCCACATCAGCAGCACGGCCAAGGCGGCGATGCGTGGGGATGGAGTCAGCAGTTTCTCTCGCCACCGTTGCCAACCGGATGAAGTAAACCAACGCTCGGTAATCTCCGCGAGATGTGGCGACAAAGTCCACATCAGCACCGGGGCGTACCACGCAATCATCCGCACACGGGCACACACGGCGGCATTGAACACCAGCAGCAATAACACTTCCGCCGGCGTCATCCGCCGGCGACTGTTTCGCAGCACGAACGCCGTGAACACCCACGAGGCGGCCATGGGTAGACCTTCGAGGGAATTCATCTCCAGCGGAAACCACTCCATCACCGCCCACAGATTGGGATGGCCGGGGAACGCCACGGCATACACCAGCAGGTCGACACCGTAAGGATTGAGGACTGTGCCCGCGACAGCCAGATCCAGCCATACCAGGCGTTGGTGAAGGCCTGTGTCTCCCCGCCATAACCCACGGAATCCCATCGTGGCGATGACTTCAATCAGCCGCCCCAACCACAAACATCCGAGAACGGCGAAACCCATCACGAACGAACCATGCAGATTCCCCCACACGGCAAAGAGCGCGAACACGCCGATGGCGGTCCACCAACCCGAGCGTGAACGCGGAGTGCTTTCTGCCTTCGATACCAGCCAGAGCAGAACGGCGAAACACAGACTTCCGAACACTTCGGGCCGTTGTACCGCGTGACGGCTCCAGGCAATACCGAATGTCGTAACCACTGCCAACACCGCCACGAAACGATTGTCACCACGACGCTGGAATGCTCTTATCAGCAGAAGTTGCGTGGCCAGCACCGTGATCGCAAAGAGATGGGCGATCCATTCCATGTCACCCGATTTCGCCGCCGCCGCGAACACCACTTGGCTCAACCAAGCCGTGGCAACCACCGTGACACCTTCTGCGAGCGGAGTGAACGGATCTTCGGTTGGCAACTGCCGATGCTGCCAGATCCATTCGCCGTAACTGACGTGCCCCCAGAGGTCCGAATGAAATAACGGCAGATAGTTGTGATACATGAACAGCAGACAGAAACCCGCGATCACGCCGAGTTGCGCCCACGAGGCACCGCGGTGAGTCGTCGTGTTACCATCGTTCTCTGTGCACTTGTTGAACAGCCGTGATGAGCGATCGTCCCAGTTCTGAGCGGGTCGTGGCGACTCGAGCGGTGGTGGCAATAGAGTGGATGGCATCACAGTGGTCTACAGCAAAAACTCAAATTGAGAGGGCGCTAACCGTGTTCTGAAGTTAGCGCGCTACAGGGGCTGAACGGTTATCACGCGACCGTTTTCCCGGCCAATCGGCTCGCCGGACGTGATCGATGAGATAGGCCGGGCGACCCTGCACTTGGTCGAGAATCCGCACGACATATTCCCCCAGGACGGCAATTCCCAGCGCATTGAGTGCGGCAAAGAACGAAGCGGTGAGGGCCGTCGCCGTCCATGTGGGCAGCGGAGTTCCCGCGATCCACACTCCGGCTGTAACGATTGATCCCACCGTAAAGACCAAGGTGGCGACTAGGGCGATGGCCGAGAACAGCGCCATCGGCACGCTCGAAAACCCGAAGATCGCCGTCTTTGCCAGACGCAGTAATTGCCAGAATGAAACTCGCGGAACGGCGTCGTAACGGCTCAGCCGTTCGACAGGAACGCCAATTTGCCGGAAACCGACCCAGTTGCGCAGCCCGGGGAAGAACCGCGTCCGTTCGGGTAAAGCGCGGAGATGATTGACGACACGCCGGTCGAGTAACCCAAAATTCCCCGCATCGGCTGGGATGGGGACATCCACCACGGCCCGTAACACACGATAAAACGCGAAGAACAGCCCGCGTTTTAGCAGCGATTCTTTGCGTTGCGTGCGAATGGCATAGACGACATCGTGCCCTGCCCGCCATGCCTCGAGAAAGCGGGGCAGGGCACGAGGATCGTCTTGCAGATCGGAGTCCATCACGACGACCACGTCGCCGCGGGCTTCATCCAAACCCGCTTGCAGTGCGGCTTGATGACCGAAGTTCCGCGAGAGCCGCACCGCCGTCATGTCGGTGCGGATTCGGGCGGATTCATCGAGCCAGTCGCCGCTCCCATCGGTGGAACCATCGTCGACGAACACCAGTTCGTACTCGTGTCCCAGGTCGAACAACACCTTGTGGAGTTGATCGACAAGTCGGGGCAGGGCTTCGACTTCGTTGAAGACGGGGAGCACCACCGACACGAACGGAGGGGCGATCTCCCGGGGCGATGCCTCGTCGGGGGAAACGTCTTCGTCCGTCGATGAATGAGTCAGGGCCGTCATGCCGCGTCGAAATCCCACGAGTCCACCAGCGGGGCGGACCGTCCTTCCGCAACCGCCATTCCATTCGTAGATGGCCGTTGGTGTACCGCGATGTGAAACGGGAAAACACCGTTCGACAATGCCGGTTATCGCGATTCGTGTGCCGGCGGTGCGCGTTGCAGTGTGTTTGTCGACAGCCGGCGGCTGACGCGGTCGTCGCATACGAGATTTCCACAGGTCTCAGACCGGACGGAACACGATTCGCGATCCTGTTTCAGACGTGTCCTTGTTGCTGCGAGAATCTCTGGAATATCGATGTCTCTGCCGTCCAATCATAGTGCTGCCGGAGAACACCGCTCGCGGCTGATCGTCCCGTGGCTGTGTTTGCTGCTGTTGTTGGCGCTGGCAATCCCCTTGTTCGTGCGGATGCCGTTGACGAACGACACGGAGGTCTACGATCTGCAAGCCGCCGGATATCGCGCCGGGGGTGTGTTGTACCGCGATTTTCTCGAACCGAACTTGCCGGGCGTGATCTGGATCCATCTGGCCGTGCGCGGAATGGCGGGCGATGCTCCTGAAACCATGCGGCTGTTCGATCTGCTGGTGTTCGCTGCCAGCACGACACTGGCTGGCCGTCTGGTGATGCGCGCCGGCGGCACGCTCACGGCGGCAATCTGGACGGTGTTGGGGATGGCCGCGTTCTATCTGACGTGCAGCGAATGGTGCCATTGCCAGCGGGACATCTGGATGCTCTATCCAGCCCTCTCGGCGGTGTCGGTTCGCCTCTCATCCCTTAGCGTCACGGGTTGGCAGCATCGCTACAACCGGTCCTTACTGGAAGGGCTCTGCTGGGGGGCGGCCGTCTGGTTGAAGCCGCATGTTGTCATCCCCGGATTACTGGTCTGGGTCGTGAGTTTGCGCTATCTGCCACGTCGAGGATTGATCATTCCCGATGTATTGGGATTGTTGACCGGCGGGTTACTCATGGGTGGCATGGGTGTTGTCTGGATGATGCAGTCGGGATGTTGGCCGGCGTTTCTGGAGACGCTGCGGGAATGGAATCCGGCCTATTTTCGTGCCGGTCGCGCCCATTGGACCCCGCCGCGGTTTGTCGCGATGCTCATCCGGCAAGGACCGTGGAGTCTGTTGCATCTCATCGTGCTGTTCATCATCGCACGGCTGTTCGTCGGGAGAATTCGCACGCGCGAAACATCGGCTGCGAATGTTGCCGTGAGAGAAACCGTCGCCGCATTGTATCTCGGATGGATGACGCAAGCATTATTCCTTCAACATCTCTTCGACTACGTCCATGCACCGACAATTCTGCTGGCATTGCTTTTGGTAGCCACTCAAACGGTTAGTGCGATCCCTGCGATGACATGGGCGCCGAGGGCGTGGGTGGCATTCGCGCTGGTTGCGGCGGTCACATCACCATTGCTGCGAGCCGAGCGGTTGAGCCTGTGGACCGCGTGCTGGCAACGAGATATTTCTCCTGCGGTTCGGGATCAGTTCGCGTACTTCCCGAATCCCGATCGTGAAGATCTGGCCCGGATCGCCGCATATTTGCGAGCTGAGCACGTGACCGGGCGCGATGTCTGTTTCTACAACAGTGATTTTGTGTCGCTGTATCGACAACTCGATCTGTTGCCTCCGGTGCGATACACGTATTTCTTCGAGACGATTCAGTTCTTTCCCGAGCGGCGTCGTGCGATTCTGAACGAGTTGCAGCAGTCGCCGCACCGGTTTGTGGTGACCGATCTGGTCAGCGTCGGGATGCCGCGCCGGGACGCAGAAGTCGTGGGACCGGATGGTCCGTTGCAGCCACCGCCGGCGTACCGTCGTGCTCCGCGCGAAGTCTACCCTTGGTCGTGTCCGGTGGTGTTTCGTGCCGGCACGTATCTGGTTCACCGTGTACCGGATTCATCGTCTACGGCGATGAAGGATTGAGGTCAACATTCCGTTTCGGTGAGTGCGCCCATCAATCCGAGACGTTTGAGCTTCTTATAAAGACCCACACGGCTGAGTCCGAGCGCCGCCGCCGTGCGGGTCCGATTCTGTCCGTGGGCCGCGAGGGCTTGTTCGAGGATTTCCCGTTCGTTGTGGGCAACCTGTTGGGCCATCGTGACGCGTGTGGCTGTGGCCATTTCGCGAAAGGGCTCGACCACCGCCGGTTCACCGGCCTGCAGCACTTTGGGTGACAGATCCCGCATCCTCAGGACGCGGTCTTCGCAGAACAGCACCAACCGCCGCATGTGGTTTTTCAGTTCCCGCAGGTTGCCGGGCCAGGTGTAACGCTTCAATGCGATCAGCAAACCGCGTTCGATCCCTTCAACAGGGATCCCATGTTCGGTGCAGCATTCGTCGATGAACTGCAACGCTAGCGGAGCTAGATCCAGCGGCCGATTCCGTAGCGGCGGCAACCGAAATTCGAGCATATTCAAGCGGTAATACAGGTCGCTGCGAAACTCCTCGCGCTCCATCATGGCATCGAGATCAACGTTGGAAGCGACAATCAAACGAGCTTCCGAGACGCGCGTTTCCGTGGCCCCAACGACTTCATATTCGCCCGATTCAATCACACGGAGCAGTTTGACCTGCTGCTTCAAATCGAGCACATCGATTTCGTCCAGCAGCAGTGTTCCCCGTCCGGCCGCCTGAAAGCGGCCCATCTTGTTCCGTTCGGCCCCGGTGAAGGCCCCGCGGGTGTGACCGAACAATTCGCTTTCAATGAGATCGCCCGGCAAGGCCCCGCAAGCCAGATGTTGAAAAGCCCGTTCGCGCCGCGCTGACCGATGATGGATGAACTGGGCCAGCGTTGTTTTGCCGGTTCCGGTCTCTCCCACCAGCAACAGTGTGACATCGCGATGCGCCACCCGCAGGAGATCGTCGACCACCGGGAAGAACTCGGGCGTCCATGTCGAGATGCGGATCCCGCCGGACTCGACGAGTTTCCGCGGGGGAATGGCTCGTGCACGAACCGCCGACAGCACCATCGGTAATTTGTCGCCCGCCGCTTCCCACAGAACGGTTTCACCGTCTACCGCGAGATGTTCGACTGCGAGTAGTGATAACGCCGCGGCAATGGGCCGGGGATAGAACGGATCACCGACGGTAACCAGGTTCACAGCGGGAAGTTTGCCGTCGAGCAGCGCTTGGCATAGCTCCGCGGTTTCGTGGTCGAAATGCCTGACGCGCGAATCGAGCAACAGTGTGGGAACCCGTTGCTCCCCCAGCAGCGTCAGCGCGTCCGCGGCCGATCCCGCAAACCGCACGCGCACTCCTGATCGAGCCGCCAGCCGCCGTTCCAGTTGTTCAAACAGTTCTACATCTCGAACAAACGCAATCGCTTCGTCCGCCACAGGCCTTGGCCCTTTGCTCGGGTCGGTTGTTGTCGTGTCGTCAGCTCGTGTTGAACACGCATCCGCGCGCTGACTTGTTGGTGCTTTTCGGAAGCGCTTTGTTCCCCGTCGGTAGCGCTACCCTTCGTTTGAGTGCGAACCACGCAAATCGCGAACCAGTTTCGACGGAATGCCGGTTTCGATCGTTGAACACGCTGGAATCCTCCGCCGTAAACCTCCCGACACAAAAACGGTGTTGTCATCCCTCGTTAACACCGGTGCTCGCGAGATGAACAACCCCGTACATGCCGGAGCGCAACCCGCCGCTGAATCTGTTTCCCGGCGGATGCGCAGTGATGACGGTTATCACGTTCGTATGGTTTTTTCCGTCCGACGGCCGTTGCGCTCACCGGCGCGCGAAGTGCGTTATGAACACGGTCGTGGACGTGTGGGTGGTGATTATCCCAGCGTCTGATTTTTGGTTTAAGGACCGTCCCTCGTTTTGCGGGAAGGATCATGATGATGGCTGACCGTCAGCGCCGTTCCATTCGATTGCTGACGAATGTCCGGCAAGTCGTGATTGCCGCGCTGCTGTTCGCTCCTGTTCTGGCTGCGAACGCGTCCGGGTTGTTTGCGCAATCGGCTCCCGCGTCGATTCAGACCGTCACGAGCAAGGCCCCCACGGCTGGGAAATTGGCCGACAAGCGGGGGCTTGTTCCACTCGAGGTGACCCCGAATGCCATCGAGTCCCGTCTGCGGCAGGATGCTGCGTACTTGGCTTCGGATGAACTGGAAGGCCGTGGCGTTCGCACCCGCGGGTTGGACCTCGCTGCGGACTTCATTGCTGCCGAGTTCACCCGCGCCGGACTGAATACCTCGTTGTATGGGGGAAAGCCCTTTCATGAGTTCCGGCTCTATTCGGCGAATCCGACAGGAACCGTGCAATCGTTGTCACTCCAGCACGGAGACGCCGCGCCTGAGTCGCTGTCACTCGGCGAAGACTACACGTCCCTGATGGTCAGCCCAACGGCGTCGATTCACGCGCCTGTCATCTTTGCCGGGTATGGCATCACCGCGGCGAAGTCCGGATACGACGATTACGCCGGAATGAACGTCAAAGGCAAGGTTGTGATCCTGCTGCGAAACGAGCCACAGGGGAAGTCGGCGGACCTCGTTTTCAATGGCGACCAATTAACCGATCACGCTTACCTGCTGACGAAAATTGCGAACGCTCACAACCACGGTGCCGTGGCCATTCTGTTGTGTACGGACACGCGCGGTTTGAAAGTCGGCGACGATGGCGTGGCCACATCGGCCCACGCCGACCCGCTTCTGAATGTTGAACTCACATCGGGGATTGGGACGGAATCGTTGCCGGTTGTTCATTGTCGACGCGCACTCGTGGAGCGTTGGATTCAAATCTCAACGGGCAAGAGTCTGCGCGAAATGGAATTATCGATCGAACAATCGGTGAAGCCACAGAGTCTGCCTTTGCCGGGGTTGGTGATGAGTGCCAAGGTGGCCATGACGCGACCCGGAAAGACGTTGCGGAATGTGGTTGCGAGTCTGGATGGCATCGGGCCGCTGGCAAACGAAGCGTTGGTGGTTGGCGCCCATTACGATCACCTCGGCCGCGGCGGTTGGGGATCACTCGCGATTGGGGCCGCCGAGGAAGTTCACAACGGTGCCGACGACAATGCCTCGGGGACCGCTGTCCTGCTGGAGGCTGCGCGACTGCTTGCCGCCCGCGTAAACACGCCGCGTCGTCGCCTCATCTTCATCGCTTTCAGCGGCGAAGAACTGGGCCTCTATGGCAGCAAACGGTATGTGGAAGACCCGCTGGTCCCGCTCGATAAAACCGTGGCGATGCTGAATCTCGATATGGTCGGGCGTCTGCGGAACAATCAACTTACCGCTTACGGGACAGGCACTGCTGCCGAATGGCCGGCGTGGTTGGAAGAATCAGCGGGGCTGCAGCAGTTGAAGATTGTCTCGAAACCGAGCGGCTTTGGCCCCAGCGATCATGCTTCGTTCCACGAGCATGGTGTCCCCGTGCTCCACTTCTTTACCGGGTTTCATCCCGAGTATCACCGGCCGGGGGATGATGCGGAGAAGTTGAACATTCCCGGGATGCGGCAGATCACGCAATTGGTCATCGACCTGGTAACCCGAATCGCGACAACTTCAGCGCGTCCACGACCGACCACCGCCGAGCAGACGCTCCGATTTTCACTGGCCGACAGCCTCGAAGGCGTCCTGCAGGAAGGGATTGCCGAACGGCCGCTGCGCTTGGGTGTCGCTTTGGAGTCATCTGACGGGGGATTGAAGATCCAGCAACTCGATCGCGCCGGAATCGCAGCCGATGCGGGTTTGCGGATCGGCGATGTTCTGAAGACTTGGAATCAAACGCCGCTCAAGTCAATCCGCGATGTCCAGCAAGCGCTCGCGCGGACCAAAGCCGGGGAAGCTGCCGTGCTGAGTTTCGAACGCGGCGGCATCGGCCGAGACATCGAGATCCGGTTTTAACGTTCTTACGAGCCCGAAGCGCGAGCACCGGGTGAGTTCGTTTCGAGATCACAGTCTCGAAGAGACCCGGAGCTTGCGCTTCGGTCTTGTACGCACTTCATTTACCCGGCAGGCCAGACCGCGGCTTCTTCACCATCGAGCCGCAGCGTCAAACACTTCGCGCTGCCACCGGCCTTGAGAAACTCATCGAGTGGGGTTTCGTGTGGCTCGAAACCGGCGGCGCGGAGACTGTTCGCCAACTCGGGGCACCCGGTATTCGTCACAACGTGTCGACCAACCACCACGGCATTGCAACCGAAGCGGATGGCTTCAGTTTCATTGATGGGGATCAACTTGGGAATCTGCTGCAGTGCGCGACGGGCGTAAGCATCAAACGCGGGTGGGAAGCAAATCGCAGTCTGGGCATCAAGCGGACAGAAGCACGTGTCGAGATGATAAAATCGCGTGTCGACCAGTTGCAGCGGGATCACTCGACAGCCGATCTGTCCCGCGAGCCAGTGCATCGCTGGAGCATCGCTGCGAATCAGGTAACCGGCGAAGAGCGTGTCTCCGCAGAAGAGGGCGTCACCAGCTCCTTCAAAGTTCATCCCCACGGGGAGTGCAGCCGTTTTGAAGCCGTGCGCTTCAAACCACGCCTGATCGACCGGCGTTTCCCCTTGCCGCGCGGGATGGCGGAAGGCTGCGAGAAACACCGTATCGTGCCAGACTAACCCCGCGTTCGCCGTGAAGACGAGATCCGGCAGCCCCGGCTGCGGCGTCATCAATTGAACATCGGCACCGAGGGAGCAGAGAAGCGTGTACAACCCGCGCCATTGTTCCTTCGCGAGCGCCGCATCGCTGGGGATATTGCGGTTCATCCACGGATTGATCTCGTATTCGATTCCGTAGAAATCGGGCGGACACATCAAAATCCGCGGTGACGGTCGATCACTCACAGCAATCCTCCTGACGGCTGTCACTCAATGTAGATCAGGCTCCCACCTGACATCTTAAGTTGAGTGCATTGTTTGAGAGATGTCAGGCGGGAGCCTGACCTACGGAGAAGTCGGTCGACGATACACCACACCCGCGTCGACTGGCTGAAAACCCGCGGATTTCAAGGTCTTAATCCCTGCCTCGTTGCCTTCGTCGACGTGTGACTCGACGAGTGTGATCAGATCGGTCTTCACGCGGCGGCAGACTTCCACGAGCAGTGCCTGTGCATAACCCTTGCGGCGGTTAGCTTCGGGAACATGCAGATCGAGCAGGCCGATCGCCCGTTGCCGCCAGGAGGCCATGTAATGATCGAGTCCCACCACCATGACTTCGGCAAGCGGTTCGCCCCCCGACTTGGGAAGGAGCGACAATGTGAGGGAATCGAGTCGTCCCATCCGCGTCTGCGACCACCAGCTCAGAGGAGATGCGGCAGGGGGCGAGCCGAGTTTTGTTGTCCGCCGAACGGACATCAGCCGCAAACCGACGGGGTCGCCTTTTTCCTCCAGCGCGCGTTGATAGATCAAACGCCGCTGGTGCGGAGCGTATCCCACCGCCGTGAAAAACGGCTTTGCAAGTGGATCGGATTCCAGGAAGCCCGCGGGTTGGCTGCCGCCGTAAATGCCGAAGTAGAACGCATCCCGCGGTGCGGCGGGACCGGCAAACAGGGACTTTGTCCCGCGCGATTGCAGATACTCCTCCGCCAGACGAACCAACTCGCGGCCAATCCCTTGACGACGATGCGATGCAGCGACAATCACCGCGTGAATCGTACCATCATTCCTTGGATAATGATTGCTCATCAGCGGCGGGACCAAAGCCTGCGTGGATGAAACCCACGACATTGTTACCGTCAACCGCGAGGATCATGCCCTCACGGTCGAAATAGGGTTGCGCGAAGACAACCGTTTCCAGCGAATCGGCGTCGAGGTCGGTTGCTGCACCGCGACCCAACCCGGCTTCACGCCACAACCGACGGATGTGCGGGGGATCGCTGTTACGGAATCGCCGGTACTCGATCACACAGAACGCCTCGGACTGGCCACCTATCGGCTGCGGACCTTCTTTGCGGCGGCAACAACCGCTTCGGCCGTCAGACCGTATTTCTGCAACAGGCCTGCCGGGTCACCACTCTCGGCATAGGTATCGCCGACGTTGACGAATTCCATCGGCACGGGCTTGTTCTTCACGACGACCGAAGCCACTGCGGAACCAAGTCCGCCCGCCATCAGATGTTCTTCGGCAACCACGATCCGGCCGGTTTCACTGGCTGCTTTGATGATCGCGGCTTCGTCGAGCGGCTTGATGGTATGCATGTCGAGGACGCGAGCTGTGATGCCGTCTTTGGCAAGCAGCGTCGCAGCATCAATCGCGATGCCGACCATCAAGCCGGTGGCGATGATCGTCAAATCCTTGCCATCACGAACCTGGTTTGCTTTGCCAATCACAAACTTGGTGTCGGCGGGGTAGATTTCCGGTACTTCGATGCGGCCGCACCGCATGTAAACGGGACCATTGTGTTCGATCATGGCGCGGGTGGCGGCTTTCGTGGAATTCGCATCCGCGGGGCAGATGACGGTCATGCCCGGCAAGGCCGCCGCGACGGCAAAGTCTTCGATCGCCATTTGTGAAGCACCGTCTTCACCGATGGAGATGCCGGCGTGCGAACCGACCAGCTTCACGTTCATGCCGGGGTAGGCCACCGACATGCGGATCTGATCGTAAGCGTTCGCCAACAAGAAGACCGCGAAGCTGGAAACCACGGGAATCTTCCCCGCCGCGGCCAAACCGCCGGCGACACCGACCATATTGCTCTCGGCGATTCCAACGTTGAACCCGCGTTCGGGGAAGGCTTTCGCAAAGACTTCCGTTCGCGTGGAGTTGCCGACATCACCGTCGACGGTCACGACGTTGGGGAACTCGGCTCCCAAGTCTTTGAGCGCGGTTCCAAAAGCGTCGCGGGTCGCTTTGCCCAGCTTGAGTCCGCTCAAGGCACCAATGTTGGCGTTCGATGTCGGCGTGGTTCCAGCCATCGTAAAAATCGTTGCTCGTGAGTGAAGGAATTGGTCGATACGGATCGCGACGGGCCGTCAACGGCAACGTCTGGGGAACAACATTATTACTAAGCAAGCAGGGCCAAAGCCTTTTCCGCCAGTTCTTTTGACAGCGGCTTGCCGTGGTAATTGAGGTCGCCGGTGGTTTCGAGGACGGGTAGGATGCCGAAGCCCTTTTTCGTCTGCGAGATGATCGCCGTCGGTCGGTCGGTGACTTTGCGGGCGGCAGTCAGTGCGGCGACGACTTCTTCCTGGGAGTTGCCGTTGATCGTCTGCGTGTGCCAGCCGAAGGCTTCAAACTTCGGCGCGAACGCATTCAGATCGAGCACGGTTTTTGTGGAACCCGTTTGCTGGTAACCGTTTTGGTCGACGATGGCGGTCAGGTTGCCGGTCTTGTACTTCGCGGCAGCGGCAATGGCTTCCCAAACCTGGCCTTCGCCCATTTCGCCGTCACCCATCATAACGTAGGTGTGAGCATCGAGACCGTCGAGGCGACAAGCCAGCGCTTGACCGAGACCGAGCGACAAGCCTTGGCCGAGCGAACCGGTTGAGGCTTCCATCGTGTCGAGCCGTTTCATGTTGGGATGGCCTTCAAACGGGCTCCCCAACTTCCGCAGGGTCATGATTTCTTCAAAAGTGTAATAGCCGGCATGACACAATGCTGAGTACAGCACAGGGACCGCGTGCCCCTTGCTGAGGATGAACCGGTCCCGTTTCGGATCCCGCGGGTTCGCTTTGGAATGCCGCATGAAACCACCAAAATACAGCGCCGTGACGACTTCGACCGCCGAGAGGCTGCTGGACGGATGCCCGCTGCCCGCTTCGGTGGTGATCTTGATGATCAGCCGGCGAATGGCCTTGGCGGCGTCTTTGAGCTGGTCAATCGTCAGGGCAGGCGCTGCAGCAGTCACGCTCACGTTCCTTGGGGCGTATCGAAAAACCGGGAGGTCGCAGTGAGGAATAGCACACGACGACAAGTTCCCACGCGCAGGGTATGCTAGCGGTGAACGCTCAGTCTCGCAAGGATCATGAAGAGACATCATGGCTGAGATATGAGGGCATCAAAGCAGCAGGATTTGATCCATCTTGGGTGAGTCCTCGTTCTGTGGAACGGCTCCCCTCCCGCATCCAATCGGTTCAGCATGACAACTTTCAGCGATCAGGAACTGCGTGCCTATATCGCCGAGGAACTGGCGGTGGGGCGTTCCACCTTGCTGGAGCATCAACTCGCCACGGACGAGCGACTGCGGGACCGACTGCGGGCCTTACTTGGCGAAAGCGATTCTGCTTCACTCGCCTTACGGGATGTTTGGCGACGCGGGCAGTTGAGTTGTCCGTCACGATCCACCTGGAGCGATTACCTCACTGGGGGATTGGGAGACGGGCTACGGCAGTATCTGCAATTCCACCTCGAAGAAGTCGGTTGCCGGGTCTGTGCGGCGAATCTCGCAGATTTGCAGCAGCGGGGCGGGACGGATGCCGACCAACGATCGCGAAAGTTCTTTGAGACCTCGGTAGGGCGGCTGCGCGATGTCGACGTTTAGCCGCGACCCGAAGGGGGAGCGCGGATTGAAATCCTCGCGAGTCGTTAAAATCCGCGTAGCGCTCCTCTTCGGGGCGAGGCTAAACTGCGGCGTAACTCTCACGGCCGCATGGGATTTCTCGCATTCTGACTAGCCACGCGGCGGCGGTTCCTGCTACACTCTTCCCCTTCCGCTGCGGCCGGTTTGGAGAGGCGTGTGCTTCTTCGTCGCAGAGGATGTCCTCTTTTTATCGGGGAGAATCGCCTTTCGGGCGATTCGACGGCGTTCCCCTTCTCTTCGCAATCCGTCGGCGCTGCTCCGGATTGCCCCCGAGAACTCACCGCTGTCAGGAAAGTAGATCCGCATGGTCGATCGGAACTTGATTCGCGAATTCAGCATCAACGACGAAGAACTTGAAGCCGCGTTCGGCACCGCTTTCGCGGACATCGAACACGCCGAGGACGAAAGCCTCGAACACCTCTATATCTCCTCCCCGGGTGGTGCGGTCGACGTTAACTCGATCATCGACGGTACCGTGGTGCGGGTCGAAGGGGATGAGGTTCTCATCGACATTGGTTACAAGAGCGAAGGCATCGTTCCGCTCGACGAATGGGAACAGGGGGCGTCACCGCAACCCGGCGATAAAGTCGCCGTGCTTCTCGAAGAAATCGAAGACGAATTCGGCCTGATTCTGCTCTCGAAGCGCAAAGCCGACCGTATCCGTCAGTGGGAAGACATTGTCCGTTCGAAAGCCGAAGGGGACATCGTCAAGGGGATGGTCCAGCGCAAGATCAAGGGTGGTTTGCTCGTCAACATCGGCGTCAACGTCTTCCTGCCGGCCAGCCAGGTCGATATCCGTCGTCCGCCGGACATTGGCGATTACATCGGTCGCGAGATCGAGTGCATGATCCTCAAGATCGACGAATCCCGCCGGAATATCGTCGTTTCCCGCCGTAAGCTCATTGAAGAACAACGGCAGAAACTCAAGGAAAACCTCCTCTCCGAAATCGTCGAAGGGACGGTTCGCAAGGGGATCGTCAAGAACATTGCCGACTTCGGTGCGTTCGTCGATCTCGGCGGCATCGACGGTCTGTTGCACATCACCGATATGAGCTGGGGCCGGATCGGTCACCCGAGCGAAATGGTGAAGATCGACGACGAACTGGAAGTCATGATTCTGCACGTCGATCGTGATCGTGAAAAGATCGCTCTCGGTTTGAAGCAGAAAGAACGCAGCCCGTGGACCGATGTCGAAGGGAAGTACCCCGTCGGCACGAAGGTCAAGGGTGAAGTCGTCAACGTCATGTCCTACGGTGCCTTCGTCAAACTCGAAGACGGCATCGAAGGTCTCGTCCACATCAGCGAAATGTCCTGGACCAAGCGTGTCAACCATCCTTCGGAACTGGTCAACCCCGGCGATGAAGTGGAAGTCGTCGTGCTCGGGATCAACAAGGAAAAGCAGGAAATCTCGCTGGGCATGAAGCAGGCGCTGCCCAATCCGTGGGACCAAGTCGCCGACCGTTACCCGCCGGGCGCTTCTGTCACCGGCACTGTCCGCAACCTCACCAATTACGGTGCGTTTGTGGAACTCGAAGAAGGTGTCGACGGTTTGCTGCACGTCAGTGATATGTCGTGGACGCGCAAGATCAGCCATGCCAACGAAATGTTGAAGAAGGGCGACGAAATCACCTGCCAGGTGATCAGCGTCGATCAGGAACGGAAGCGGATCGCCCTCGGTCTGAAGCAACTCGCCGAAGATCCATGGGAAACCCACATCCCGACCAAGTACCAACCGGGCGAACTGGTGAAGGGGAAAGTCACGAAGATCACCAACTTCGGTGTCTTCGTGGAACTCGAACCGGAACTCGAAGGCTTGCTCCACGTCTCCGAACTCTCGGACCAGAAGGTCGAGAATCCGGAAGGCTTGGTGAAGGTTGGCCAGGATCTGGAAGTGCGAATTCTGCGGATCGATCCAGCCGAACGGAAGATCGGTCTCAGCCGCAAGTCCGCTGCAGAAATCCAGGCGATGGAAGCCAAGGAGAAGGAAGCCGCAGCCGCTCCGAAGCCACGGACGGAACTCAAGGGTGGTACCGAGGGTGGTGCCGGTCCATTGTTCTCGATGGGTGGGGAAGCTCCTGCCACCGAGGAAACTCCTGAGGGCTAATCCGGTGTCGGCGTACTCCGACCCGTGAGCGTGACTCGCAGAATCGAATCGGTCGGTTTTGCCCAGCAACGCCTCCCGGTGCGGTAACGCAGGCAAAGTGAAAGCGACTGACTGAAGTTTGACGGCCGTTCGGTACAACCCGAACGGCCGTTATTTTTGCGCCGTTTGCCTAGTCGTTCTGATCCGAATTCCGACAACGTGTCGAGAACACGCAAATTCTGCCGGTCCGCGGCCGATATCTACTGTCGCACTCCTCGAAACGGTGCGGCGGCCTCCGGCCTGTCCGCATCGGTTCGAGGCTTTCGGACTCGGACTTTATCTCAGGACCGGCGGTATTCTTCGATGCGCAAGACTCTCCGTCCACGCACCTCGTCCGGCGCCGTGCAGGCTCCCTTGGAGACCTATCTCCGGGAGATCAATGAAACGGCGCTGTTGACGGCGGAAGAAGAGAAGGAACTCGCGTATCGCATTCAGGATGGCGAAAAAGAAGCCCGCGACCGCATGGTTCGCGCCAATCTCCGATTGGTGGTGAACATCGCGCGAGCCTATTCGGGAAAAGGACTGCCGCTGCAGGATCTCATCGAAGAGGGAAACCTCGGACTGCTCCGTGCAGTCGAAGGGTTTGACCCCGGGATGAACACACGGTTCAGTACCTACGCCAGTTATTGGATCAAGCAATCCATCAAGCGGGCGCTGATCAACTCCGGCAAGACGATTCGCATTCCGGCGTATATGGTAGAATTGCTTACCAAGTGGCGCCGTGCGACGGCCAAGCTCGAGGACGAACTCAAACGCCCACCGACCCAGGATGAGGTCGCGAAGGAACTTGAGCTGCCGAAGAAGAAGCTGAGCATCGTCCGCAAGGCGATCCAACTCTACAACAGCACGCCTCAAACCGATGACGACGATGGTGGATGGACGATGAGCGACATGGTCGCCGACGAACGCACCAAAGGTCCCGACGACGAACTGCTCGATCACGACAGTTTGAAACACGTCACACGGATGCTTGATGAAATGGACCCGCGGGAAGCGACCATTCTGCGGATGCGGTTCGGTCTCGACGATTCCGAGCCGAAGACGCTCAAAGAAATCGGCGAAGCTCTCGGCCTCACCCGCGAACGCGTCCGCCAAATTGAAGCGGAAGCCCTACGCCGATTGGCCAAGGGGCTGTTAGGCGAGTAGTGATTAGTGGGCAGTGGATAGCCAGAGGCCTAATTTGCTATCCACTAACCCCTATCCACTGTCCACTTCTTTAACGAGACATGCCATGCGAGCCGAGCGGTCGGGGTCTTCGGACCCCGGCTGTCTCGCCCGCTGGCAGTATGGTTAACTCCGTTCCTATCGCTCGCAATTCCTTCTTCGTCGAGAAAGCGAATTTCATCGCGACGGAGTCTTTCGCGTGCCCATTCCCCGAATCAAGAACACCGCGATCCTCATCGGATACGGCCCTGATGGGAAATGTGTTTACAGCGAGATTCTCGATATTCGTAACTACTACGACGATGAGCACATCTGGGATAACCCAGCGAGAGCCAAGCGACTTAAGCTACAGCGGCTCAAAGGATATCTCTTCAATCCTGCCGGGAAAATTGATCAAGAATTCGAGAACGCCTTCGATCTTTTGACAGGCAAGTATTTGAGCGGACGAACACGTTACGCCGACGGAACGATACGAACTGATCCATGAATCCTTAATAACGGCGCTCGTGGATTCCGCAAAGCGGCAAGCGAAGGTTATTTCTTTGCACCCGGCGGGGATATCATTGCGAAGTCGTGTTTCTGGCTGCCGGATTTGACTTCGCGCAGGGTCAGATTCAACTCGCTGAATTCGCCGGGGACGACTTGGCGGCCCTTCTCGTTGAGCTTGCTGAGCCAGATGCGGCATTGGCCGATGGCAACCCCTTCGATGCCGTCGACGTAGACCATGCGGTAGTGCCCCTTGTCATCGGTCACGGCGACGGAAGTCCGTGGGCGAATGCTACTCTTCTTGGACGTATCACTCGCCTCTGCCTGGGGAGAGAAAAAGACCTGTGCACCGGCGAGCGGAGCACCGTCGAGCGTCACGTTGCCGGTCACATATCCCAATGGGGGCAGGGTGATCCCGCGGCCCATCACACGGTCGACGACCATATACAAGCCGTACGTCAACACGATGATGCCGACCAAACCCGCGAGGCCCTTTAAACCGAACTCGCGAAAGAAGCCGGCATAGTCGAAGCCTTCACCTTTCTCGGCGGCTTCTTTGGCGGCGACGGCGTCGGCGCGGCTATCCTTGATAGCCTTCTGCATCTGTTTGGCAGCCATCTTGGTATCCCACGCGGCCGCGGCGGCCGCCGCGGTGGACCCCGATGCCGGTGTGGGCTTCGTTGGCTTTGACGGTTCGCGTGGAGGGCGTGGAGCATCGTCTTCCATGGACAGCCCACCGCCGAAGGCCCCGATCTCAGTAGAACTCGGCGGGGGCATTTTCCACTTTGGCGGCGGTGGGCCTTCGCTGAGAAACTCGGCGGGATCGAAGTCGTCGTCGACTTTCGGCTTCGCCTTTTTCTTCACCGGTTTCGGTTCTTCCGACTTCGACTCGACCGATTTGGCTTCGGGTTCCGCGGCTTTGGCAGGGGCAACGGCATCGTCATCGCTCATCGACAACATCGGCGGGCTGTCGAAGTCGTCGTCATCCATCCGGAGGATCGGTTCCGCGTCGATGGAATCTCCCGACGATGGAACCGGTTCAGTGATCGTGGCCGCCGGTTCCGCCGGGCTGGTCACCATCGCCGAATCCGCCTCAAGTTCCTCTGCTGGATTTTCCAGATCCGGCACGCGGAACGCGGTTTTGCACTTGGGGCAATGCCCGTCGGTCCCTGCCTTTTCATCCTTGATTTTGAGGACCGATCCACACTCGGTACAGGTAAAACGAATCGTCATACTTATCGCTTTTCAGGTCGAAGAGAGTCGATCCCGGACCCAGCCCACATCATAAGAAACAGGCCGACCCCCGCAGGCGGAGTCGGCCATAATTCTAAGCATCATTGTCGCCGTGCGAAATCGAACGGCAGGATTACCGTCACGACCGCACCCGGTCGTTCATGCCAGGTGGATTACTGCGGCAGGCTGATCGGACTGCCTTGGGCCATGTTGCCGAGGTTTTGCCAAGTTCGCAAATCGATGTTCAGGCTGATATTCCGGACGCTGCCGTCGGCGAGACAGACTTGCACGATCTGGTCATGCGGGCTGTCGGCTTCGTCGTAATGCAGGTTCTGATGCGGGGAATTCCGACAACTGAAGAGTGTCGCGGGACCACCCCACGCCCAGCCATCGCTGCTGCGTTGAATGACGGGAACCAACTGCGTCGACAACCGTCGTTCCGAAATCATGATCACGTTTGTGGTGCCGTCTGTGATATCACGGAAGTTGGTCGAACTGTTCATCCCGAAGATGCCGATGTTGGTCGGATATTGCGAGTACGGCGACGTGCTGAATTGCTGGTTGTTGACGCCCGTGAGAACGACGACAGTCGCGTTCAGTTGGGCCGGCAACAACGAGTAGGTTTGTCGATCGGTGTAATCGGCGACGTTGTCGTGGAAGGTGATGCCGCAGCCCGTGCAGCCGGCATAATCGTTGCCGCCCTGTGTCCACAGGATATTGCCCGGGGCCGCCGTATCAATGCGATCGCAGGCCTGGAAGCGACCGGTCGATTCCATTGTTTGCCGACGAGACGGGCAGTAGAAGACCTTCACGTCGGTTCGGGCGGCAAACACGAGCGTCAAATCGGGCGGGGGCGATTGCACGCCGAAATCGCCGTTGCCACGAACGTTGTCGCCGAAGAACCAGAAGTTGTACAGCGGTCCCTGATCGATCATGGGCAGGATGTGCAGCATCCAGCTGGTGCCGTGATACCCGAACGGATTGTTGCCGCGGACATACGTAGCGCGGGCTTCCAGCGGATTGGCATAGCGGCCAACGGCATCGGTTTGGAACGTGTTATTGATCTGCCCTGGAGGCAGTACACGATGCGTGTCGTGATAATTATGGAGTGCCAGTCCCAAATTCTTGAGATTGTTTTGGCAGGAAGTCCGGCGGGCCGCTTCCCGGGCGCGTTGAACGGCCGGCAAGAGCAGGGCCACCAACAGGGCGATGACGGCAATCACCACCAGCAACTCGATGAGGGTGAATCCTCGACGACGGAAACGGGTCACCATACAGCGCTCCTTTTAGTGAAATGACCATGAGACAGGTCGAAAAAATGGCGAGACCGCATTGTGTGAAGGTGACGAAGGCGTAACTTCCGCGGTGGTAACGACTCTGCGCAATGGCCCACGATGCAATCATCGCCGCAAATTGTTCAGCCCGTCAAGCAGATTCCACACCGCCAGGTCGAGAATCTCGCATTTTGGAAATCGCCTCGCGAAGACACGCAGGACGATTACCCTTTCACCAGACGGATCGTTTGGCACGTTGCGAACAACACGTCACACGCCGAAGAGTCGTTTGAGCGCGCTGATGAGACCCTGCGGCGCACCTTCTTTCGATTCATCCCGCAAGGCTTCCAGCGGCGGATGCAGGAGTTTATTAACGATGAGCTTCATGCATCGCTCGACGGATTCGCGATCGTCGGCGGTGAAGTGGGGCGATTTGCGGAAGAGCCGTTCGAGTTCCTGCTGGGCCACGTCGTGCCAGCCTTCCCGCAGGCGGCTCACCAGATCGCCGCTCGATTTACGGTAGAACTCGGCGAGGAATTTTTGCGTTTCATCGTCGATGATGGTCCGCGCACGTTCAATCTCGCGGACTCGCGCCCGGCGGTTGTCTTCGCAGGTTCGCTGCAGACTGTCGATGTCGTAGAGAAACACATTCTCGAGGTGGCCGACCGCGGGGTCAAAATCGCGGGGGGCGCCGAGATCGAGAATAAACGCCGTCCGGTCCCGTTGTTCGCGGCGCACGCGCAGAAATCGGGCCGCATCAACGATCGGTTTGTCGGCCCCGGTCGTGCTGACAATGACATCCGCGCGGCCCAGCCAGTGATCCAGTTCGGTCCAGGCGGCTGCGACGCCGCCCCATTCGGCTGCCAGTCGTGCTGCCCGTTCGGGGCTGCGGTTCACGACGACGACATCCCGCACTCCTTCGTCTTTCAGGTAACGCAACGTTTCCTCGGCCATCTCGCCGGCACCGATGACCAGTACGAGCTTGTCGCTGAAATGATCGAAGATGCTCCGCGCGAAATCTCCGACGGCCACGCTCGCGATGGAGACTCGGCCTTCCGCCAGACGCGTCTCCGTGCGCACCCGGCCGGAAGTGTGAATCGCTCCCTGAAAGAGCGCATGAGTGAGTGGTCCGCAGGCTTCGTTTGCTTCGGCGACCCGGTATGCCTCTTTCACCTGGTTCACAATCTGCGGTTCGCCCAGCACCATGCTGTCGAGACTGGAGACCACATCGAACAGATGCGTGACCGCCGCACGACCGGTCAATTCTCGCAGTTCCCCGACGAATTCCTCCCGCGGAAACTGATGCGTTTCGGCGAGAAACCCCGCTACTTGTTCGAGACTCGGAACCGATCCCGTGGGTGGTTGTGCGACGTAAATCTCGACGCGGTTACACGTCGACAGGATCACCGCTTCCAACCGCTCACCGAGGGCTTTCAACGACTGATAGCCCTGCGCCAAGGCCTCGGCATTGGGAAACGCCAACCGCTCCCGGACGGAGAGTTGCGCCGTCTGGTGCGTGCAATAAATGACCGAAAGATTCACGGGCGGTCCCCCGTCGATCGGGAAGACGAGGTGCCATGCAGGGCAGTGCCGTGACTCAGGCGACTGAGCGCCTGCGAGGCCAGCACCGTTACCAGCAGCAAGGCTCCGGAGAACGCCGTCAGCGAGGCCATCTGTCGTCCCGGTGTTCGCACGGCGACCAGCATCCAGACATACGAAGCGGCCAGCACGCACCAACTGACGAGACTCAACACCACCAGCGGGTCGCTCCACACGCGCTCAGCGGCATCGTGTCCAGACCGAACCAGCACCAGCCACACGCCGATCGCCATCCCCATCGTCAGCAGCGGCACGGAAGTCATCACCAGCCATTTGTTCCAGCGGTGCAGGCGTTCCAGGCTGGGAAACGTGATCCATCCGGCGACCGGTGTTCGGGACTTCAGCCGCCAGTGCTGCCAGAGATACATCACGCTGACAATCAATCCGGCGAGCAAACCTCCGATTCCGAACACGAGCATCACGACGTGCAGCATCGTCCAACTGTATTGCAGATCGACCGGTGGTCGTTGGGCAGGCGAAAACAGCGACGCGGCACCGATTAGGATCATAATCAAGGGCAGCGCGAGCACTCCCGCCCCGGCGTCACGGTCGCTGAAAGACACGAATAGATAGACCAGCGCGACCAGCCACGCGAGGACGTACATCCAGTCCTGCATCGAACTCAAGAGTGGAGGCAAGCTGGTTGTCTGCGAGCGGTGATACAAATAAATCGTGTGCGCAACGAGCCCAGCCGCCGTGACAGCCAGCGTCGCCGCCCGCTGGAGTTTGCTGCGTCCCAGCGCGCGCAGCAACTCGATGGCCAGCGCCAGGCCGTAGCTCGCAAAAAAACACATGACGCTGACGCGTCCCATGCTCCAGATCCTTTGTTCAACGGCATGGGCAACAACCGGTTGCCGAGCCGTCCTGTCAATTCTCGGTGCGAAGGGGACAAAAGACAATCGCAGGAGGCGGAAAGGAAGAAGCAGCTTTTTTTGAAGCTGGGGTGGCCGGGGCTGGACCGAAGGGAAGCCCCGGTACGGTGAGCGCTCCATTTCCCCGGGGCTTCGCGAGTACGCTCCAGCCCCGGCCACCCCAACTTGAAAGAGGCATTGGCCTTGATTCCATCCCCGATGATTCTTGACTCTCCCCGCCTCCACCGCGTAGCGTGGCGGGGATGGAGGACACCATGAGAGGTGGAATAGATCAAGGCTGGTGTCTGCTGCCTCAGCGATTGTCATATCGCCGTAAGGCAATTCGCTCGCCGTGGGGCATCCCGATTATGATTGGGCTCATTCTTCTGGCCCGGTCGACCGGATTCGGAAGACTACCGCACGATCATTGGGTGTGGTGGTACGGAATCGCTCAGGCCGTGATAGTCCAAGGCGGGACGAGTGCCTACTATTTCCGTCAATGGAGACGTGAAGTAACAGCCAATTCACTGGTAGTGGCTTCTGGCAAATGAGGGGCTTGAATGACCGAACCTCTCCCTCGCCGCATTGCCTGGTTCGCGCCGTGGACGTGGAAACGACGGTGGATCATTTTGGCGGGCTTGCTGATGGTGGGCTATCCGCTGAGCATGGGTCCGGCGTGGGGAATGCTTCGCTGCAGATTGATTTCGTCCGCGATGTTCAAAACAGCCTACGCGCCCCTAATCTGGCTCACAAAAAACGATACCTTCTATTGGTGGGCCATCTGGTACATCAATTTTTTCGATTGGCGATAACCCCGACTGCCACTCGCGCCGACTGTCAGAAAAGTTTGACCCACGCCAGTCACCCAGCGCCCGCATTTGCTCTACGTTTGACCACGAGGCAGAAAATCGGTACTGTGACTAGGTCAAAATAGAGGGACCAACGCTGTTGACTCCTCCGCATTCGGAGTCTGAGACACGGCGGTAACGAAGAGCATTAAGCGATATGCAGTCGGAGAAACGATTCGAAGATTTAGGGCTGTGTGCCCGTTCTCTTGATGGTTTGCGAAAAGCGGGGTTCACCCGTCCCAGTCCGATTCAGGCCGCTCTCATTCCCGTCGCGCTCGCGGGGAATGACTGCATCGGTCAGGCTCAAACCGGCACCGGTAAAACCGCTGCGTTTGTGCTGCCGATTCTGGAGCGGATCGACTTTGACTCGACGAAGACGCAGGTGCTGGTGCTCACCCCCACCCGGGAATTGAGCCAGCAGGTCGAAGAAGAAGCCAAACGGCTGTCCGTGAGTCACGAAGTCCGCACGGTCTGTCTCGTTGGCGGGAAACCACTCAAGCCGCAAATCGCGGCACTGCACCGCGGCGCGCAAATCGTCATCGGCACCCCCGGTCGTGTCATCGATCTGATGATGCGGAAAGATTTGATCCTCGATCATCTGCGGTTCGTGGTTCTCGACGAAGCCGACCGGATGCTCGACATTGGTTTCCGACCGGATATCGAACGGATTTTGAAGCATTGCCCCAGCGAACGGCAGACCCTGTTGCTGTCCGCGACGTTGCCTCCGCCGGTGGAGCGTCTCGCACAAAAATACATGCGCGACCCGCAACGCGTCGATCTCTCGGTGAAAAACGTCGGTCAATCGACGATCGAGCAGTTCTACATCTCCGTCGACCACGACCGCAAACTGCGCGTGCTGGTGCAGTTGCTGATCGAACAGCGGCCGCAGCAGGCGATCGTTTTCACCCGTACCAAACGCATGGCGGAAAAGGTTTACGCCCAGTTTGAAGGGCGATTGGCGAATAGCGCGTTCATTCATGGTGACCTCGCCCAGTCGTCGCGCGACCGGGTGATGAAGCAATTCCGCGAAGGCAAAATCCGGCTGCTGATCGCGACCGATGTGATGGGGCGCGGGATTGATGTCAGCGGCATCTCCCACATCATCAACTTCGATATCCCCGAAGACTGCGACGACTACGTCCACCGCGTCGGCCGGACCGGGCGGTTGTCCTCCACGGATTGCAAAGGGACCGCGTTTACCTTCGTCTGTCTCGATGAAGGTCAGCAACTGACGAACATCGAAATCCGCATTAACAAGCCGCTGGAAGAATACCGCGTCCGGAAAGTGGAAGCGTCGCGCCCCCGTCCGCCGCGACAGCACGTGAAAGACATCCAGTCCGAGATCACGGTCATTCGTCCGACCGCCGCCGAAGAGGACGATTGGCCCGTCTTCGATGATGTCGTCACGGAAGCCTAATCCGCTGGCGGTTTCGCGCCCCGCGGAGAGCGCTCTCCCGTGCCGTTGGTTCTCTCGCGAATGGTGTCACCTCCCGCTCCCAACGTTGTTCAACCCGTGGGATGGGGCTGGCAGCTTTTCGCCTGGTCAGTCGCGGTAGCACTCTCCTGGTGGGGTTTTCAGGGGACGTTCGCCGAATGGCCGACGGACCTCGCGCTTGCCACGCTCGGCTGGTTACTGCTGGGACCGGTGGCGTGGTTTCTGGTCCGCCAGCGCCGCACGGCCGTTGCCGCGGTGACAGTCGGACCACTTCATTTCACCCCGCAGGATTTCGTGGCCAGTCTCGTTATCGGCGGGCTGGCCTTCGCGCTATCTGTCGCGACGGCTCTGCCGCAGTGGTCGTTGCCGCCGGCGTATCACGATGAATACAGCTACCTCTTCCAGGCGGAAACGCTGCTGGCGGGACGGTTGAGTTGGCCGAGCGCGGCATCGCATCCGGAACTATTCGATCAGATGCACGTCTTGAACGAAGGCCGCATGGCCTGCCGTTACTACCCGGGAACGGGGTTGTGGATTGCGCCGTGGCTGGCGATCGGTCTGCCGTATTTCGGCCATTGGGTGGCCGGGGCGCTGAGTGCCGTGCTGGTGTACTGGATCGGGCGTGAACTTTCTGATCGCTGGGTGGGTACGGTGGCGGGAATCATGTTCGCGGCAGCTCCCGGTCCGGCCTTGTTCAGCAACCTATTGCTGGCCCATCATCCCACGATGCTCGCATTGCTGGTCTTCACGCTCTGGTTTCTGCGCGGAATGAAGCACGGCGGAGCAGGGAACTGGCTGATCGCGGGGTGCGGTCTGGCTATGGCAATGCTCTGTCGCCCCATGACCGCGGCCGGGTTCGCGCTGCCATTTGGAGTCTGGGCGCTGGGGCGTTGTGGACGCGCGATTCACTCTCGGCATCTGGGGGATTGTCGAAAGCTCATCGTCGGACTCGGGCTGCCGCTGATGATCGGCTGGGGCGCGATGCTCCTCTACAACCACGATATCACCGGCAACGTGCTTCGCTCGCCGTATCAGGTCTATACCGATCTCTACACCCCGCGGCATGTGTTCGGCCTCAACAACGTCGTCCGCGGCGAGCAACATCTCGGGCCGAAAGTCTTGCAGAGCTACGACACGTGGGCCGAGAATCTTACCCCTTCCAAAGCCTGGGAGAACGTGCTGAATCGACTGATTTCCACGGCGATGTTTACGGTCGACATGCCGTTGTTGCTGGTCACGCTGATTCTAAGCGTCGTCCTCTGGTCGCGGATGCCGACCGGCTGGAAGCTCGTGTCCGCAGCAATTGTTTCGCTACACGCGTTCCATTGGCCGTATTGGTATGTCGGCATCTTCGGCTGGCACTACGTCTTTGAATCGGCCCCTCTTTGGTGTCTGCTGCTGGCCTATGTGGGCCGATGCTTGCAGCAGACGTGGACCGCTCAGCAACGGGATCTCCTGCCCATCTGGTCCGCAGGATTTCTCGCGATCGCCTGGATAGGGATGTACGTCGACGCGGGTGACGCATGGACATCCCGCTGGAAAAAAGGGATTAGTGTGATGGCCTACCCCCGGCAGCAATACGCTGCATTTCAAGAGGTTTTACGACGAGAGGTGACGGAACGGCCCGCCCTGGTCTTGATAGATGGTCCGCACGATGGACAACAGTTGGACTTCGTCATCAACCATGCCGGACTAACGGCCCCGGTTCTTCTCGGCCGCTTTCGCGAAGGTCAAACCGCTGTAGCCGCCATCGCCATTGCATATCCCGATCGGAAACTTTATCGCTATCACATCGATCAAAAACGAATCGAACGGCTCCCGTTCCCAGAGAAATAACTCGAAGCCCAGCCATTGCCACGGCTGGGAGACTTGTTACCGACAAAAAAAGAAAGCGGTCCGCTGAACAGGAATGTTCAACGGACCGCTTTTCGGATGTGCTCAGCGATCGATCCTTCACACGGGAAAGTGCAAAAGTCGATGGCCAGAGACTTATTTCGGCGGAGCCGGGGTGTCGACAACGGCCGGCTTCGGTGCTTCACCGAGAGCGCCATCGACCGGAACCGGAGGAGCGCCAGCGGCCGCCGGAGCGACTTGGCTGGTGGTGCCGCAAGCACCGCAGGCGGCCGGAGCCGGAGCACAGCAGGTGGCGCGCGGAGCACAGCAGGTCGGAGCCGGAGCGGCACAAACCGGAGCCGGAGCACAAACCGGGGCCGCCGGAGCGCAGCAGCTCGGAGCCGGAGCACCGCACGACGGAGCGACGTTGCAGCAACCGCGGTTCTTGACCTTGCGGACCTTCACGCGGCGGGCGGAGTAGCAGCCACCGCAGCTGTCGCCACAGCTCGAAACCACCGGGGCAGCACAGCCACAGTCGTTCTTACGGGAGAACAGACCGGCATCGACCGATGTCGCTGCCATGAGCAACGCGACCGTTGCCATCACCAATCCACGAACCATAATCATCTCCTTGCAAAAAACACCGAGGTCGATCTGTAAAGAACCCCCCGGAGAGTCCGTCACCGGGCGGCTGTCGTATCACCCTTTCTTCCGCTGGTGTCAGGCGAAAGAGAAGGATTGTGGAGTTGTTAAGTCGGGTAGACCACGGCAACCTTAACGACAATAGCGGTTAAGATAGCGAGGTGGGGTGGAAAATCCAACGAAACGGGGGTCGACAAACGCATCTTTCTGACAGATGGTTCGCCAAGCCTACCTCGCGCGATTTTGTGGGAGGGTATGCATTCCGATCTGCCGTGGATCCAGCATACGCCATCGATTGGCAAAAATTGCAGTCAATTTGTTGTAACTGTTTATTTAGGATCGTGTTGTGGTGAATCATGCCGTGCTTGGTCGGACTTCCGTATGGCGGATTGTAGGAGAAACGCTGACTTGGACCGGGCGGCCGTTGCTGATGGGGATTGTGAATATTACCCCCGATAGTTTTTCCGACGGCGGCCAGAATCTCGATGTCGACCGCGCCGTTGAGCATGCCTTGCGACTGGAGGCCGACGGAGCAGACATCCTCGACTTGGGGGCGGAATCGACCCGTCCCGGTGCTGCGCCGGTTGCCCTTGCGGATGAACTCGCCCGGCTGATTCCGGTCGTGGAACGACTCGCCGGTCGCGTGCGGGTTCCGCTGTCGATTGATACCTATAAGGCAGAAGTCGCCCGGCAGGCGATGGCGTGTGGGGCCAAGATCGTGAACGACATTTCAGGGCTTCAATTTGATCCGGAGATGCCCCGGATTATCGCGGAATCGGGTGCCGGGATCGTTTGCATGCACATTCAGGGAACGCCGCAAACAATGCAACTGAATCCCTGTTACGACAATGTGGTTGCGAACATTGTCCAGTATTTCACGAACCGCTTGCAGGCCATGCAGGCGGTCGGAATCAGCCCCGAGCAAGTCGTTTTCGATCCGGGCATCGGCTTTGGAAAAACGGCCGAACACAATCTCGAAATTCTTTCCCATATTTCCACATTGCAATCCGCGGGACGACCCGTCCTGATCGGACACTCGCGCAAAGGTTTTTTGAAGCGCGTGCTGGGTCGCACTGTCGATGAACGGTCAAGTGGAACGCTGGGGGTCTCGATTGCACTGGCGGAGCAAGGGGTAGAACTCCTTCGGGTGCATGATGTTGCGGCGACGCGCGACGGACTTGTTGCCTGGCAGACGGTGCGGGAATGGCCAGCCGGGCAGGGTCAGTTACCCCCGGCTTAGCGAGGTTTTAGAGTCATTTTCCTGTCGGTGGCAGACTTCGCGGGTCCGGTTGCCCCGACTTTGCCGATAACTCCGAATAGCGCGAGTTTCGCGATCTCGTTTTCGGGACGGATTGTCATGAGCCCCTGTCACGGATGTCATGCCGGTTGCTGCCGTGCGTTCGCCGTCCCGCTGACGGGAGCGGATGTGCTGCGGATTGAGCGTCGACTGGGGCTGAACTTCTGGGAATTCGCCTGCCGCTGGGAAGACCGCGATCACGCGATTTCTCACGGCGTTGTGCCGCAGTTCTTCTTCGACGACTCCCCCGGTGTTCCGTTCGTCATCTCGCTGATGCACGTCGACAGTCAGACATTTCCCGGCACGACCAAGTGCCGGTTCCTGACGGAGCAGCCGCGAACGGCCGAGCATCCGTTGGGACAGGCGGCATGCTCGATTCATGGGCAACACCCGATGGCGTGCCGCGTTTTCCCCACTCGTCTGAGCGACTCCGGCCAGCTCGCGGTGCTGTACGATGTTCCCGAGCAATCGCAGCGCGATCCGGATCATGAAGCCTATCGGCTCTGTCCGCGTCCCTGGCAACCCGATGATGTCGATCCGGTCGACGGCATTGGAAATCTGGTACTGATGAACTTCGAGTTGCAGTTCTTCCACCAGGTTGCAAACTCATGGAATCGGTCTCCGCAGGCTTGGGATATTTTCCCGGAGTTTCTGCGGATGGTCTACGAGAACCGCGTGATCAAAGCGCCGCCGGTCTCGGAAGAAGATGCGGTTAGTTGGCCGGCCACACTGCCATTCAGCCCGCCGGCCTTCACACCACGAAAAGTTGCGTGAACTGAGCAGCGCGGTAGCCAACCGTGTCATCGGAACGCACAATGTCGCCGCCGAATGAAATCGGCTCATCGACATGATTCACTTTTCCGTAAGGCGTTCCGGTCGTGACGACAGCCGATTTTGGCCCGGCGGCAACCTTGCCGATGCTCCGCTTACGGGCGGAACTGATGCGCGCAGTGCGCGAGTTCTTCGATCGCCAGGGTTACTGGGAAGTTGACACGCCGCTGCTGTCAGCGGAGATCGTTGTGGATGCGTGGCTCGAACCATTCGCCTGCGCGTGGCTCCCGGAACCGACGCAGTGGCAGTCAACCACGTCGTCGCTGCGATATCTGCAAACATCGCCCGAATTTGCGATGAAGCGGTTACTCGCCGCAGGAGCCGATGCGATCTATCAGTTCGGGAAAGTTTTTCGCAACGGTGAGGCCGGCCACCGACATAACCCCGAATTCACGATGATCGAATGGTACCGCGTGGGGGATGATCATCACGCGCAGATGGATGTGACCGAAGCGCTGGTGCGAACAGTCATCACTCATGCTCGCCAGCTGTTAACGGTTTCCTCACGAACGGCTCGTGTCGATGCAGTTCTCGCCGGACCGTCGTTCCTGCGAATGTCGTATGACGATGCCTTTGCCGCAGCAACGGGTGTGAAACCCCTAACCGCAGGAACGAGCGAACTGCATCACCTGGCCGAGCGGAAACAACTCACGCCACCACCGGGCCTGGATGCAGAAGATCGCGACGGCTGGCTCAATTGGTTGCTTGCGGAGTTGATTGAGCCACACCTGGGGCGCGATATTCCCGTGTTTCTCTGCGATTATCCCGCGTCACAGGCCGCGCTGGCCAAGACACATCGACGTGATGACGGTGTCGAAGTCGCCCATCGCTTTGAACTCTACATCGATGGAATGGAGTTCTGTAACGGGTACCACGAACTGACGGATGCCGCGATTTTGCGCGAACGGATCATCGCGCAGTCGGCAATACGCGAGGCGGCGGGCTATCGTCCACTGCCCCGCGACAGCCGTCTGTTAGATGCGATGGACGTGGGGTTGCCCGAGAGTGCCGGGGTTGCCCTGGGGTTCGATCGGCTGATGATGTTCGCGGTCGGGGCGGACAAGATTGATGACGTGATCCCGTTTCCGTTTGATCGCGCTTGAAGCACCCCAGCCATGGCAATGGCTGGGCTTCTATGCGGCGTGGGATTGCGGGGGTGCGTCGGATAGGGCCATGAAGGCGCGTGGGGGAATTTCGAACTCGGCGTCATTAATCGATGTCGAATCGGTCAGCAATGACGGGAGATCCCAGTGCGTGGCGACATCTTCGCGGTGTCGCTCACCGAGTTCGCCCAGCAATCGTCGGATGACACTTTCCGCTTCGAGTCGGTCGGCCATCCAGCGATTTTGGATGTCTCGCCAAGCTGCTTCTTCCTGAATCGTCTGGCGCACTTTCGTGGCGACATCGGCTTCCTGTGCCCGTAGCGTTTCATCTCGTTCGCTGAGCCATTGCACCAGCGTTTGCCGCTCGGCGTGGAATTCGCCGCGGTCGTGTTGCAGGCGGTTTTCCAAATCCAGGAGGTCGCGGCGTTGGGACATCAAACCGGCGTGCAGTTCCTGGTAGTACAGCGAGAGCCCCTGCCGTGCCTGTTCAACACGCAGCCGGGCTTCTTCATCGCTGCCGACCGCTTGCGCGATTTGTGCCCATGCTTCTTCCACTGCCAAACGCAATTCCAGGTTAGAACGGTGCGTTTCTTCGAGTTCAATCCGCAGTTTATCTAGCCGCAGGCGCCGTCCGTCGATGCTCTCGGCATGTTTTGTGAGCGTCTCTTGTTGGCGAGCGATTTCCAACCGTTGCCGCTCAGAATCTTGCCGCCATTGGGCGGTCTCGGCATCGAATGCGGCGCGGCTCGTCGCAACGGAATCGTCCCATGCCCGCTGAACGCGAGCGAGTGTCGATGCTTCGCGATCGAGTGATTTGGCCTGTTCGGCCAGGGCGTCGCGATAGAGAGCCAGTTGAACTAACCGCCGTTGCGATTGTCGGTCGGTTTCTTCGAGCCGATGGCGTTCCTGCTGACGTTCCCGGCGGAATTCCATCTGGGCGCGCTCGAGATCGACGCGTACTTTTTCCAAATGTTCTTGCTGGAACCGCAACCGGCTTTCGAGCACGCTCCGCTCGCGTTGCTGATCGGCCACCGACGTGGATTGCAACGCTTCCCATGCCTGCCGTGCCGCCGCGATTTCTGCTTCCACGGTGGTGCGTTGTTCCGTCAATTCCCGTTCCGCGGTATCACGGCGGCTGGTGAGTTCGCCCTCAAGTTCATCGAGTGTGGTTTGACACTGGATGCGTTGTTCTTCGAGTTGTGTCTGGATGAGAGTCCGTTGGGCGTCCCACGCTTTGCGCTCGGTTTCAAATGCGGTGTGCCGTTGATTCCATTCCAGCGATAAGGTTTGCCAGAGCCCTTGCCGTTCCTGCTGGAGGAGGGCATTGATCCGTTCACGCGAGTTCTGTTCGGCTTCGGTCAGTGCCTGTTCGCGCTCATGCAGGAGACGTTGTTCTTCGGCGAGGGTTTCTCGATCGGCTGCCAGTTCCGCGACTAACTGCGGTCGCAGGAACGCGCGATCGTGCTGCAGGGCCGCCAGTTCTTCCTGAATCGTGGCTCGCTGGCGGATGATCTCGTCCTTGTCGACGGCCAGTTCGGCGCGTTCGAGTTCGAGACGCGTTGCCAGGTGGGTCAGCGATTCTTCCTGTGCCACGAGGCGGGCTTCGCCCTCGGCGAGCGCTTGCTCGCGCGTTTCGAGACGCACTAAAGATGCTTCGATTTGTTGTTGCTGTTCGTTTCGCCATCGCTCGAAATCGGCGAGGGATCGGGCTAGATGTTGTTCGCGTTGACTGAGCGACGCTTCACGCTGATCCTGGTCAGCCAACTCGGCCTCAAGCTGCGCGACCATACCCAGCAGGGCATCGCGTCGCGCGGGGCGAGGCGCATTGTCTGGCTGTGAGAAATCGCCGTGCGGCCCATCGAGACGGTAGCCGCGCGCGGAAAGATGATCGCCCGACTCGGAAGGGGTCGGGCGATCATGACTGGAAACGGATTGATCCAGCGGTTCCATCGTTGGGAATCCTTCCCCTGTGTCGAACCGATTCAAGCCGGCGAACCATCCTTGGTCGCCGGCGGTGTTTCACAACGTCTTACAGATGCTTGTCGATTGCGCTGGCAATCCGCGGCTTCTGTTGCAGGCCGACGAGACGCTCGACAACTTCGCCGCCCTTGAACAACATCAAAGTGGGGATGCCGCTGATACCCATGCTCGACGGGACGTTCGGGTTATCGTCGGTGTTGATCTTGCCGACACGGATCTTGCCCTGATACTCGTTCGCCAGTTCTTCGACGGCGGGCGCGAGCATTCGGCAGGGACCGCACCATGGAGCCCAGAAATCGACGAGGACCGGTGTCGTGCTTTGAACCACTTCGGTCTGAAAGTTATCGTCCGTAAATTCCAACACATTGCCGGCCATGACGTACCTCTTCTCGCCTGCGAATTTCCAACGGTCGCCCCGGGGAAAGTAACCCGGCGACAGCCATTGATGATGGGGGAATTATAGGTGGTGGTGGTAAACCGTCAATCCAGGCAAAATTCGGGTGTCACGGGTGTGGAATCGTCATCTGGGGTTATCGCACGGCCCCGATTTCCTTCAGGGTGGCGGGTTGCACGCCTTCCGGCGGCGAAATCCACTTTTCTTTCGTTTCCAACGACGATTGCATTAAAGTCTTGGGGCCGAACGCTTCCACAACCTGTCCAGAAGCCCTGGTGTTGTGGCTTTGCAGCAAGCCCCGTTCGAGATGAAACTCGATCGTGCCCTGCAATTGCCGCTGGATCAGCTGGGCCTCGGCTTGCGGAGGAAGAGTGGGGGCCAAAGTCGTTGTTTTCAAGGTGATTGTCGCGACCTGGTCTTCGATTTTGGTGAGCGTGTATTCCCTCTGCATCGGGACCGGCGGTGCGATGCCGCCTTTTCCGGCGCTCACCTGGACGTTGAATTTCTCCCGCCACACGGCCCCCACACCGATCGGTTGCTTGGGAAACACGGTGAGGAAATTCGCGGTGGGATCAATGATGGCGGCCGACTTCGTAATTTGATCCGGCGCGCCTTGCAGCGGCGTTACTTTCGTCAATTGGCCGTTCGCGGCAAATGTCATGCGGACAACAGGGCGACCCACGGTGGCTTCAATATCGCGAAATTGCGGTGGGGCGGCTTCTTTCAGTGCGCTGTCGTATTCGATCGGCTTAAGATCGTTGAACGTGGCTGACATTTTTACTTGTTTGACCATCGGTTCCAGCACCGCGGAACCGTCTGCGTCCACCGAAACGACGCGGAAGTGTTTCTGGGTCACCATCCGAGTGAGAACGCTCTCGTTCCCGCCATCGAACTGAGTCTTAACCGTTCCTGTGAGGTCCACCTGATAGTGGGCATACAGCCCCGGCGTGAACTTGTAGACGAAGAGTTGCTGCGGTCCGGTGCCGGCGTTCACGACTGTTGGGCCGGCGTCTGGAGTGTCGGCGGCGGTGGCCATCGCAGGCGTCACCAGAATCGTGAGGATCAAGCCCCAAGTCGCGCACCGATTGCTGTGTTGTCCGAATGCGTCCATGCCTCTCGGCCCTCAAAAGAGAGGTTCGCGATCCACTCGAAAGCGCGAAAGGTAACAAAACCACCGTTCCGCGGGTAGAGCGAATTTCGGGCCGGATAAGAGCGGGTGACATCGATATGCTGGTACCCCACCACCGCCGGTAGGCACAAGCGATTGCCCCGTCTTAGCTCCCCGTCGATGACGGGGAGAACTCCGCGATCATTGACGATTGCGTTTGCCGATGAACACGGCCTCACCCCAGTTCCGGGATCGGTCGGCCGCCTTCAACGATGATGGGCGTGGGGCGACCCTGCGGCGACATCCAATGCGTGCTCAGGTCAATGTCGAGGTGTCGGAAGACCGTGGCGGCGAGATCTTGCGGACGCACGACAGCATCCTTGACTTCGTAGCCCTTGCTGTCGGTGCTGCCGATTGTCTGACCGTGGCGGAGACCGCCGCCGGCCATCAGGATCGACATCACGTTCGTCCAATGTTCGCGACCCGCTTCCTTGTTGATCACCGGGCTGCGGCCGAATTCGCTCATCATCACGATCAGCGTGTCGTCCAGCTTCCCCCGCTGTTCGAGATCGTTCACGAGGGCATACATGGCGCGGTCGATCTGCGGCAACAGCGGCGTTAACCCCTTTTGAATGCCGCCCCATTGGACGTTGTCGCCGTGGTGATCGAAGTAACCCCACGCGCCGCTGACGAGAACGTAGCTCGTCCCCGCTTCCACCAGACGGCGGGCCAGAATGGCTTTCTCGCCGATGCTGTTGCGACCGTAAGCGTCGCGTGTGGCATCGGTTTCGGAACGCATGTCAAAAGCTCGCTCGACATGGCCGCCGAGCACCATGTCATACGCCTGCTGGTTGTATTCCGCGGTCTTCTTCAGGCTGACATCGACATCGGAGCGGTAGCGGTCGAACGCCTGCCGCAGGGCATCGCGATCTTGCAACCGCGGGATTTCGATCCCCTTGGGAGCACCGAACTTGCCGACGAGTTCGAGCCCATTTACCGGCGCGTAGTTGGGGCCGAGCAAACCGGCTTCGTAGACATCCGCCTTCCATGCGGGAGCGAGTCCCACGAATGCCGGAAGATCGGGATGATTGGGGCCTTTGAACTTCGCCACAATCGAGCCCATTGACGGCCAACCGTCGCCATCGCGGCCGTTATCGGTCCGTCGGGCGAGGGGATTTCCTGCCTGCAAGGTGATCGGCGTGTGGTTGCTCGTCTTGCAATCCACGGACCGGACGAACGAAAGTTTGTCGGCAATGGACGCCTGCAGCGGCAGATGTTCGCAGAGCTGAATGCCGGGAACTTTGGAAGCGATTGTGCTATACGGTCCGCGGATTTCTGTTGGTGCATTGGGCTTCGGGTCCCACGAGTCAATGTGGCTCAACCCGCCCGACAACCAGAAGACGATGACCGACTTGGGTGACTTGGTTGGGGCAGGGGAGTTGCCCGCATGGGACAGCGTCGAGAGCGATAATCCGCCAAGTCCCGCGAGACTGGTTTGCAGGAACCACCGGCGACCGACCCGAATCTGCCCCTGAGGAACCGTGTGCCCACCCAATCCGAACATAAAATTGTTCTCCTCACCGTTCGGCAAAGTCGTTCCCACCTCACTTGCATGAGCGCACGTGCATGCGAACTAGTCCATATCATATAAAGATCGGCTTAAAAGTGAAGTGAGAATGATGAAATCGTTGGCGATTTCGCGGATCGAGAAGGGCTGAATGCAGATTGTGCGCGGGTCTCCCGACTCCGCACGTACCGCCGACCGTAGGTCTCCGCGGGTGAATCGTCGGTATTCATACAAACAGACAAAGAGGAGACCTACGGTCCGAAGATGTACGGGGTCGGGAGACTCGCGCACAACGCAGGCTGCCTGCCAATGCAACACGCCGGAGAGAAATCTCCCCGGCGTGTGTGCTTCGATCATCGTGATGGACGTTACTTCATTGGTACCGAGGGAATCTTGCCCTCCGGGACGTTTCCGATAGTGAGGTCAGCGTAGACCACGCGGTAGTTTTCGGCATCTTTGGGGAGATACCAGAAGACGATGCTGTCTTTGTCGTTGAGCTTCGCGGTCCCGACATAACCAAACTTCTGCAACGTCTGGCGGAACGTCCATGTGGCCCCCATGCTGCCCGCCAGCGTGGTGAATTCCTTCATGAACTGCGGGTCTTCCAGTTGTTTTTCATCCATTTTCGAGGTGAGCTTCGCGATCAGTTCCGGACCATCGATCCGTTCCGGGAAAGCACCGTCACTCAGACCCGCATAGAACTTCAGAATCTTGACGACGTGTTCTTCGGGCGGCAATTTCACCAATGCCATGTAATCCACCGCCGGCTGTGCCGATTTTTTCACTTTGTAGCCCGCGGGAGGTTCCGTCGAGAACAAGGCGTCTTCCAGCGGAGCGTTGAAGATGAAGTCACGCATCGTCATCTGGAACGAGGTGGCATCCGAGCCAATTGTCGACTCAATCTGCACCGGCAACTTGGTCTGGGGGTCGCCCCAAATCGTCATCGTCGTCGCCCCGAATGCGGTTTCAAAGCCCCGCGTTCGGACGCCGTCAATCGTTTTTTCGCCGACCGCCTTGCCGGTGGCCTCCGCGCTCTTCAGCCAGGCGACGATGGATTCCCCCATCGGCGGCAAGTCCGTAGGCTTGCTCCCCAGCAGGGTCAACGTGGCGGTTTTCATCGCGGGCTGTACCATCAGCATTTTCGCCCCGGCCATATCCATCACAGAGTAACTGCTATCGGGATACACCGTCCGTGTCAGTGTTCCTTTGTGATAGGTTTTCAATTGCGATGCCGGGCCGGTCTTGGGAGTGATCACTGTCGTGTAGGATACGGTGTCGGCCTTTTTGACAGCAGAGACGACATCCTCGAAGGCAAAGCTCGGCTGTGTTGTCTGCGTGATGCTGTAGATCGCCGCGACCGATGCCGCTGCGGTCAACAGCAGCGCGATGATCTTCCGCCAGCCGCGTCCTGTCGATGATGTGGAAATCGTTGTCATGGGTTGAGCCTCGGCATTCATCGCCAGCATGGCAATGCGATCCAATGTTGCAGTGGAAGGGGTGATATGCACAGGAAGTTCGCGGAGCGCGGCTTCGGCCGTATCGAGCGGATCCAGCGGAGTGTGATTCGTATTCATGAGTGACTCCTTGTGGGAGTGGGGTTGGGGTCAGCAAATTGCATGAGTTCGCGCAGGCGTTGCCGGGCGCGATGGACCAGGACGCCCACCGTACTAGCGGGCGTTTGCAGTTGCGAAGCGGCCTCTGCTTGTGTCCAGCCTTCCAGGGCACACAGGCTGAACGCGGTGGCTTGATCGTGCGAAAGATGAGCGAGCGCGACCCGCAATTGGGATTGCAGTTCATCGAGTTGTGCCGTCTCAATCGGCTCGGGCGAATCCGCGGCTAACACCGCGTGATGGTCGGCGCTCGCGTCCAGACGGCTGCGATAGCGTTGTCGTAAGCGATCAAGCGCTCGTGCGGAGGCCAACCGTGTCAATAAAGCCCGCCAGTTGCCGACGGGTTCGCGTCGGGCCAGTTGCACGGCCGCGAGGGCCGCATCTTGCAGACAATCATCGGCATCGGCGGCGTTGCCGAGCAGTCGGTAGGCCGCTCGCCAGGCGGTCGGGCCGTCACGCTCGAGGATCGTTTTCCAATCCATCCGGGTTCCTTTGCATCCAGAATTCGGACTCAGCGGCGTTTGCTCGCCCGCTATCAAGTCGCCGGATGATGGAAAATATTTCACATTCCGCAAAGTTTAGCCGTGACCTGAAGGGAAACGCTGCGCGGACGTTGTTGTGCGCGGGTCTCCTGACCCCGCACTTGCCGCCGACCGAAGGTCTCCTGTCTGTTGTCACATCGCGATTGTTAGAAGAGGAGACCTACGGTCTGCAGACGTGCGGGGTCAGGAGACCCGCGCACAACTTGCAATGATCTTCCCGCCGTTCGGACCCGCACCGGGGCCGAGTTCGATATGCCAGTCGACTTGTCGCAGCAGTTCACGGTTGTGTTCGATGACGACGACGGTATGACCGGCATCGACCAGCGACCGCAGTGCCAGCACGAGCCGAGGGATTTCGGTGGCGTGCAACCCCGCGGTGGGTTCATCGAGGACGTACAACGTCGGTACGGTTTGCGGCTGGGCAAGATCGCGACCGATGCGCAAACGTTGGCGTTCACCGCCGGAGAGGGTCGCCGCGGGTTGACCGAGCGTGAGATAACCGAGTCCGAGGGCTTGCAGCCGTTGCAGCACAGGGCCGATGCGGGAAATCGAACCGAACAGTGTCGCGGCTTCATCGATTGAGAGTGCCAGCAGATCCGCGGCCGAGCGACCGTGCCACGTCACTTGGAGCGTCGATCGATCGAATCGTCGCCCGTGACATTCCGGGCAGTCGAGTGTCCAGCCGGCTTGAGCCACCGTTTGGGTCTGCATCATGCCACGGCCCTGGCAGGCGTGGCATTGACCATCGGGATGCCGAAAGCTGAACCGCTCAGGGGTGAACCCGCGCAGTCGCGATTCCTTCGTGCGGGCCAGTAACCGGCGGATGTCCGTCCAGACGCCGCACAACGTGGCTGTCACCGCCCAGGCGGAAGTCCCCAATCCGCGCGGACTCAGTTCGACTAGGGCCTGCAACGATTCGCCGCCATCCAACGGTGTGGAGAACGGAGTCTTGGCCAACCGAGCGCGAAACGCTGGTACGAGTCCCTGCCTGATCAACGTGCTCTTGCCCGACCCGCTCACGCCGCTGATGCCGATCAATCCGCCCAACGGCAGCTTCAGTGTCACGTCCTGCAAATTATGTCGCGTGAACGGACCGAATGTGATCCACTCCGATGGCGACCATTCGCGCGGTGTGATTACTGTCGGGCGCGACAATGCCTGGCCGGTGACCGACTCCGCATGGTGGGGCAGGGCGGTCGGCACATCGGCGGCGAGAACGCGGCCCCCGCGTGGTCCGGCGCCGGGACCGAGATCGATCACCCAATCGGCCGCGGCGACCACATCCAGATCGTGCTCCACCGCGACGACTGTATTCCCCAGCGCGACCAATCGTTTCAGGATGCTGACGAGCGTTTGTGTATCTCGTTCGTGTAATCCGGTAGTCGGTTCATCGAGCAGAAACGCTGTGCTGCTGACTTCGCCTCCGAGCGCCGCGGCCAACCGCGTGCGTTGGACTTCGCCGGTGGAAAGCGCTTTGGCACGACGATCCAGCGTCAGATACCCGAGACCGATTTCGGCGAGGCATTCCAGGCGTTGCCGCAGCGCCGGGACAATGTGGCTGGCAATCAATCGTCGTTCGGGGTCTGGGAAGGATGAGAGTGATTCATGCCAACTGCCAACAACATCGTTGGCCTCGGTCACCGTCAGGGCCATGAAACGCGGCCAGGACCACTCTGCGAGAAAGATCGAACGGCCCATTTCGCCGAGACGCTGGCCGTCACATTCGGGGCAGGGTGTGGTTTCATCGCCACCGGTGCCATGGCACGTTGGGCAACCGCCGACGGGGCTGTTGGGGCGGAACGTGCGGCGTTCGATGGGCGGAAAACTGCGCTGACAGTTTGGACAGGCGAGCTGCGTGCTCCACAGCGTGTCCCGCCAGCCATCGGCGGTTTCGACGCAGACGAGACACATCCCGCGGCCGAGTTCGAGCGCGGTTTCCAGCGATTCTTCGAGCCGTGTCCGCAGGCCGTCTTTCACGATCAGGCGGTCCACCACGACCTCAATCGTGTGCGGTTGCTGTGGTGAGAGGGCAGGGGGCGAGGCGACATCGATCAGTGTGCCATCAACCCGCGCCCGGACGTAACCATCGCGTGCAATCTTGGGAAACAACTCGGCATGGCCACCGCGCTGCGCACGGACCAGCGGCGCGAGCAGCATCACTTTGGTTCGATCGGCAAGCGCCAACACCGCTTCGACAATTGCGGCGCGGCTCTGTGATTGCACGTCGACGTGACAGTCGGGACAACGCAACGTCCCAGTGGCGGCGAACAGGCCTTCGAGCAAATCGGCGAGGTCGGCCAATCCCGCGAGTGTGCCACCGCGTGCGATCTGTCCCGTCGCTTGTCCGACACCAATGACCGGCGGCAAGCCTTCAATCGCAGTCACCAATGGCCGAGGGAGACGGTCGATTCGATGGCGACCAAGGAGTAGGGCGTCCCACAGACGGGCCTGCCCTTCCCGAAAGAGTGTTTCAAAGACCAGCGCACTCTTGCCGCTGCCGCTGAGACCACTGACGACCGTGAAGCGGTTCAATGGGATCGTGATGTCGATGTTCTGGAGGTTGCGCGTGCGTGCGCCGCGCACGACGATCTCGTCGGTGATCGGTTCGTGAGGAAATGCACCAGAGGACAGGGGAGATAAGGCGGTCACTGGGGGATCCGCAAAGCGCAAGCGGGGAGAATCTTGATTGACGTTCTGATTCAGAATACCCACGATTGAACGAATACACGATTCCGAACCGAGAGTCCCGATGAGTCAAACTGTTCCGCCGCGGTTTCTGTTTCGCTTTGCCTTCACGGCTCCGTACCTGGCGGAGTTCTCTTCCAAGAATTTCCCCGTGGAATTGCCCACGGCTTGCGTTCTGCCGTCGCTCAGGGACTTGGATGGACAGCCCGACTTCGCGGAATTGCGGTGCGGCTGGAATGAAACGGGGCTGGCGATTTCCGTCTCGGTCACCGGCAAGAAGCAGCCCTTAAAGTGCGATCCGTTATCGCCGAAGACCTCGGACGGCGTGCAGGTGTGGATCGATACGCGCTGTACCCAAAATGTGCATCGCGCGACGCGGTTTTGCCACCACTTCTGCCTGCTGCCGAGCGGGCGCGGTGTCAAGAAGCGGGAAGCATCAATTACGCAGTTGCCGCTGGCGAATGCCAAGGATGATGTGTCGCGAACTACCGCCGCCGCGATTCAGATCGGCAGTCAAGTGACCGCCGACGGTTACCACATGTGCGTCTGGTTCCCGGCGGAAGTGCTGCAGGGATTTGATCCGGAATCACACCCCCGGCTCGGATTTTATGCCGTCGTCCGCGATGCCGAACTCGGCGAGCAGTTTCTTACGGTGGGCCGTGAGTTCCCCATCGACTTCGACCCGAGCATCTGGCAGACGCTCGAACTTGTGAAGTAGGACCGACGCCGATCCTCCGCTTTGCGGTTTCGCGCCCCGCGCAATTCTTGTCGACGTGTCCTGAACCTCAACGCAATCCACGAAAAAGCCCCGACCGAAAATCTCGATACGGGGCTGTTTTCATCGATTCGATCAATCTCAGACCAAATCAGTCGTTTCGCAACTTCAGGTTGTTTTCTGCGAGTTGCTGACGGATTTCGTTCAGCGAGGTCACACCGAAGTTCTTCGTCGCGAGCAGTTCGTCCGGCGTCCGCTGTACGAGTTCGCCCAGCGTGGTGATGCCGAGGCGGGCCATGCACTTGCGGGCGCGAACCGACAGGTTGAGCTCGGCCGTCGACTTGGCGAGCATTGCCTGTTCCTGCGGCGACAGATCGGGTGTTTGCAGGAAGCCGAGTCCGACACCCACGCCGCCGCCCCACGAGGCCGCTGGGGCGACATCTTTGGGCTTCGACGGAGCGAGGTTCTGGCCGACCCGCAGCCCGTGCTGCGCCATGAGATCGCGGATTTCCACCAGCGACGTTTCGCCGAAGTTCTTACCGCCGAGGAGATCGGTTTCGGTGACCCGCGTGAGATCGCCGAGGGTCATGATGTTCATGCCCGCGAGGCAGTTCCGACTGCGGACCGAGAGTTCAAAGTCGGTGACCGGCCGGCTGAGCAGTTGCGACAACCGCGCTTCGTTGCGGGCCATGTCGTCGTCGAAGAACATCTCCTGCGTGGCTTCGATGTCCTTCATGTACATCCGGGCGCGTTCGTGCTCGGGGTCGAAGCTAAGCACTCGGCGGAAGCAGAACGCGGCGGCGGGATAATTCCCGCGATCTTCGTACAACAGACCGAGATTGATCAATGCCCCGATATGGTACGGCGGCTTGCTGAGGCACTGCTCGTAGTAGCGGACGGCTTCGTTATCGTTGCCGTGCAGCGCGTTTTCGCTGGCCAGACGGAAAAGGGCCTGCGTGTGATGCGGGTCCATGTCGACAGCCCGCTCGAAATATTCGATGGCTCCGTAGGTGTCGCCGCGGTCAGAGAGAATCGATCCCATCTGATAGGAATATTCCGCCCGGCGAGCGCCTTCGGTTCCTGTGCTGCGGAGTGTCTGCTCGGCGTCATCGAGGCGGTTTTGCAGGCGGATCGCGCCGGCCTTCTTCAACGCACATTCAATTGAATCGAAGCCGGCTTTGCCCGCGGCGGCGAACTTGGCTTCGGAGTCCTTGAAGCGCTCCAGTGACATCAACACCAAACCGTGGACATAGAGTCCGACGGCATCGTTGGTGACCTGCGACAGCAATCGGTCGGCAATCTTGTGTTGACCAAGCAGGTGGGCACCCACACCCGCGCGGGTGATTTGTCCCACGGGGGTTCCGCTGGCTTCCGATTCGCGAATCAGCTCGTCGAGCTCGATCCGCGTCTGCGCGACTTGATCCGACGACAGGGACTTCTTCAGTTGCGTCAGTTCTTCCGCCTGCATTGCATTCCGATTCTGCAAAAGGGACTTCACGTCCACGGGCACCGGGATTTTGCTCATGAGACCCGCCTCAACCCACGATCATTGCCAATCCGTCACTGCGCTCCATTTCAGCAGCACGTTGGCGAATCCGACAGTATATCGCCGATTTCCGTCACGGCAACATCACGGGAAGCGCACAAAAAAACAGTCCCCCTTTGTCTCGCGCTGGCATCTGCCGCTGCCGATCTTATAATCAATGGGTTATCCCGCGAGGATTTGCGCGACCCGGTTCGGACGGAAAACAGTGCTGGAGTGCCGATGTTCCCTGCACGAAATCGATTTTGGCTAATCAGTTACGGCAACGTCGTCGTCACGATGCTGGCCTGTTTTTTGTCGACCAGCGTTATCGAAGCGGTCGACGAACCGGAAAAAAATCGGGACTGGTGGGCGTTCCAGCCGTTGAAGCGTCCGGAATTACCGGCAGTGCAGGGAGCCGACCGGGTTCGACAACCGCTCGACACGTTTATTCTATCCCGTTTGGAAGCCCGTGGGCTGACCCTCGCGCCCGAAGCCGACAAGGCCACATGGTTACGGCGGGTGACGTTCGATCTCACCGGTTTGCCACCGACTCCCGATGAACAACAGGCGTTCCACGAAGACATCTCCCCCGATGCGCACGAGCGTGTGGTGGATCGTCTGCTCGACAGTCCCCGCTATGGTGAGACGTGGGGGCGCATGTGGCTCGATCTCGTCCGCTTCGCCGAAACCGCGGGCTTCAATGCCGATCCAACCCGTCCACTGGCGTACAAGTACCGCGATTATGTGATCCGCGCGTTCAACAAGGACATGTCGTATCAGCAGTTCGTCGCGGAACAACTCGCGGGGGATGAGATCAACCCCGGCAGCCCGGAAGCCCTCGCTGCCACCGGCTACAACCGCATGTGGCCGGATGAAAGCAACGCCTCAGATGTACTTCTCGCGCGGCAGGCAGCCCTCAATGATTTGACGGGCAACGTAGGCTCGGCATTCCTCGGCATTTCAATCGGTTGTGCTCAGTGCCATGACCACAAGTTTGATCCGCTGCTGCAATCCGATTTCTACCAGCTCCAAGCGTTTTTTTCGGGAATCACGCTGCAGGATAAACGCCCGGTGGCGTCCGGCAGCGCTCTCGACAAACTCGAAAAAGCCCAGCACGATTGGGTCACCGAAACCGCACCGCTGCGGGATGAACTGCACGCGATTGAAACCGCCGGCCGACGCATTCTCGGCGAAATCAAGCGGCTGAAATTTCCGGACGAAGTGCTTGAAGCCATTGATACGCATCCGTCAATGCGCACGCCGAAGCAGCACCAACTCGCGTTCTGGTCCGAACGGCAGATCGAACTGAAGGAAGCGGACCTGCCGACGGTGTTGGATGACTTCCAGCGCGAACGGCGTGAGACGCTCCTCAAGCAACTCGCAGACGCCCAAAAGCGTCAGCCAAAAGTGGCCACCGAAGCTAGCGTGATGGCCGTCTGTGAGACTTCCGCCCAACCGCCGATGACGCATTTGCTTGCCACCGGCAGCTACGAGTATCCGCAGGAAGAAACGCCGCCGGGGTTTCCCGTCGTGCTGCGGCGCGGCGAAAACGATGTCCCGAAGATCACGCCCCCGCGGGCCAACACGTCCGGTCGTCGCACGGCGTTGGCCGAATGGTTGACCGACCCGCAAAACACACTGACTTGGCGCGTCGCGGCTAACCGCATCTGGCAGGGACACTTCGGCCGCGGGATCGTCGAAAACGCCAACGATTTCGGCACGCAAACACAGCCGCCATCGCACCCGGAACTGCTTGACTGGCTCGCCACCGAACTCGTCCGTGTCGGTGGTTCGTGGAAAACGCTGCATCGGGAAATCGTGTTGTCGGCGACCTACCGTCAACAACCGTTCCGCAAGGAATTGCTGACCGAACGCACCAAAACCGAAGACCCTGGCAACTCCCTCTACTGGCATTTCCCGCGGCAACGCCTGAGTGCCGAACGCATCCGCGACGCCTGGCTCGTCACCTCGGGGCAACTCAACGAGGTCATGTACGGTGCGGGCGTCCGTCCGGAATTGCCGCCGAAGTTCGGTGGAGCCGCGGCGTGGAAAGTCTCGGAGAATCCCGCGGATCGCGTTCGCCGGTCGGTCTATGTCTTTGCGAAACGGAACCTGCCGTATCCGATGCTGCAGGCGTTCGATCTTCCCGACATGCACGAAAGCTGCGGCTGTCGCACGCAGACGACCATCGCCCCGCAGGCGTTGATGCTCTTCAATAGCGAACTCGTCCTCTCCGCCGCGGAACAACTCAGCCGCCGCGTGCGTGACGACGTGAAGACCGCCGATCCACAAGCCGCCATCGCCCAACTGTGGCGTGTGACCTACGGTCGCGAACCACAAGCCGCCGAGTTAACCAAGGCCCAGGAATTTCTTGCCGAACAACAAGCCCTCGCCGCCAACGCCGGCGGCGACCCCGAAACCGCTACTCAGGCCGCGTGGACCGATTTGTGTCACGCGCTGTTGAACGCGAACGAGTTTTTGTTTGTGGAGTGAGAGGGAATAGCGAGTAGGGAGTAGCGAATAGCCAGGATAAGACCGGTTGTTCGCCATATCTCTAACGCATTACCTCTTCCTCTGGCTATTCGCTACTCCCTATTCCCTACTCGCTAGCCCTCCCCATGCACTTCGAACACGCTCTCTCCCGTCGCGATCTTCTTCAACGCACAGGCGCAGGTTTTGGCGCAGTGGCTCTCAGCGGATTGATGGCCGCCGAGTCTCGGGCTTCATCGGCACGCAGCAGCCATGTGCTCGGCAAGGCGAAGTCGGTCATCTTCTGTTTCATGGATGGCGGGCCGAGTCATCTCGATACGTTTGATCCCAAGCCCGCTGTCAACGAGTACGCCGGGAAGCCGCTGCCGAAGACCATCCGCCGCGTGATTACGCCGATGGGTGTGTCGGAGAACCCGCTCCTGGCTTGCAAACGGAAGTGGACGCAGTACGGCGAAAGCGGACTGCCGATCTCCGACTGGTACTCGCACGTCGGTCAGCACGCCGACAAACTGTGCGTCATCCGCGCGTGCGTGTCCGATGCGTTGAATCACGTCGGCGGCGTCTGTCAGATGAACACTGGCAGCATCCTCGGCGGCCGCCCGTGTCTCGGCTCATGGGTGAACTACGGACTCGGCTCCGAGAATCAGAATCTCCCCGGTTTCGTGGTCCTTTTGGATAGTGACCGTGAACCGCCTGGCGGCAACCGCGTCTGGGGCACCGGGTTCATGGCCGCCACCCATCAGGGGACGAAATTCCAACCCACCGGCACGCCGATTCTCTATCTCGACAACCCCGTCGGCGTGTCCGATGCCCGCCAGCAGCACAAACTCGCCTTCGTGCAGGGGCTGAACCGTGACCACGCGGCGTTGCGGCCGGGCGACACCGAACTCGAAGCCCGTATCGCCAGTTACGAACTCGCTTTTCGCATGCAGGCCCACGCGCCGGAAGCGGTCGACCTGTCACAGGAAACGCAGGAAACCCAGCGGCTGTACGGGCTCGACGAAAAGGAAACGCAACCCTTCGGCAAGAACTGTCTGCTCGCCCGGCGGCTGGTGGAGCGGGGCGTGCGGTTCATTCAGTTGTACTCCGGCAGCGGCAGCAAGTGGGACGCCCACAGCAACATCGAAGGGAACCACAGCCAGCACTGCCGCGAGACCGACAAGCCGATCGCCGGTCTCCTCACCGATCTCGAACGCCGCGGGCTGCTCGATGAAACGCTGGTCATCTGGGGCGGCGAATTCGGTCGCACGCCGATGTCCGAGAAAGGGGACGGCCGCGACCACAACCCGTACGGTTTCACGATGTGGCTGGCCGGCGGCGGCGTGAAAGGGGGCCAGGCCATCGGCGCCACCGACGACTTCGGCATGCACGCCGTCAGCGGCCGCGCCCACATCCACGACCTCCACGCCACCATGCTCGCCGCAATGGGCCTCGACCACACCACCCTCATCTACCGCCACCAGGGTAGACCGAAACGCCCCACCCTCAACGAAGGCAGCGTGGTAGATGCGGTGTTTGCGTAACAGCCATGTAAACCCGGTTCAACTCATCGTCTCTACAGGAAAAGCCGGTGGAACCAGCTCTATAGCTGTGGGTGTCCGCCGCGACCAGACCAGAAAGGAGCATTTCTCATCATGCTGCGATCATTAAAGCTCAGCAATTTCACAGTCTTTGCTGAAGCGACACTCGCTTTTTCACCGAGTCTGAATGTTATTGTTGGGCAGAACGGAGCAGGAAAATCTCACGTACTCAAGGCTGCATATACCGTCGCTGCGGTGAGCGCCCGCGGCGAGCGTGATTCTGGTTCGGAGGTTCCGAGCAAGAGTTATTTAGAAAAAGCGATTGCAAAGAAACTTCGCGGAGTGTTTCGGCCCGATGAATTAGGGCGATTGGTGACGCGAAAACGCGGGCGTAATCGTTGCGAAATCGTTGCGAAATTCAAAACCACGCAATTGCGAATGGGATTTGCTTTCAACACGTCGAGCAAGAGTGAAGTGTCGGTTGAACCTTGCCCACAAAAGTGGGAAGGGAAGCCCCCGGTTTTTCTGCCTGCGCGCGAGTTATTGACGATTTATCCTGGGTTCGTCTCATTATATGAAACGACGGAGTTGCCATTCGAGGAAACATGGCGTGATACTTGTTTGTTGTTAGGCGCGCCTCTGGCACGCGGACCGCGTCTTGTGGAAATTAAGAAACTGCTTGACCCGCTTGAGCAAGTGCTTGGAGGAACAGTAGAACTCGACGAAGGTCGATTTTACTTGAAACTGAGTTCCGGAAAGATGGAGGCCCACCTAGTTGCTGAGGGGTTTCGCAAACTTGCCATGATTGCTCGACTAATCGCAACAGGTTCTTTGATTGGCACAGGTTCACTTTTCTGGGACGAACCAGAAGCAAACCTCAACCCCAAAGTTATCAAGAGCGTGGCCCGGACAATCTTGCAACTCTGTCTGTCGGGCATCCAAGTTTTTGTTGCAAGCCATAGCCTGTTCCTGATTCGTGAATTGGACATCCTGCTGCATTCGGATGACTTCAATACCGTTGAATCGCGATTCTTCGGTTTACATCTCAGCAGCGGAGCCGTGAATGTCGAACAAGGAGACTCCATCGACGATATCGGAACGATCGATGCCCTTCAGGAAGAACTGAGCCAATCTGATCGTTACCTTCAATCGGATGCGAATTGATGCCAACGATTACTGAAGGGCAACTCAATTTCGTCTTTCCCAATGGCTGGCTCGCATCTCAATTCGATCAATGGAGTTTTTACCGCAATCAGTTTCAGAAAGTTTGTGGAGGAGTCAAAGCGGTCGATATGCTGGCCATTGAACCATTGCAATGCTTTTGGACGGTGGAAGTTAAAGACTATCGTCAACACACCCGCACGAAGACGATTGATCTGGCCGAAGAGATAGCCGTCAAAGTTCGAGATAGCCTGTCGGCTTTGGTTGCTGCGAGCATTCATGCCAACGATGCTTTAGAAAAAGAAGCTGCCAGAACCGCATTACGATGTCCTCGACTCAAGGTTGTTCTGCACTTAGAACAACCTATGAAGCATTCCAAGCTATTCCCAAGAGCAATTGATCCCGCGAAAGTCCAACAGCGATTGAAACAGCTCATTAAGGCAATTGATCCTCATCCGCTTGTGGTAGAAACAGGACGAATGTTTGGGGTGTCTTGGTCTGTGACATGACAACGAGTGGCTGAGGCGAAGCCTTCCCGGGTGCCCCTGATTGATTGGGTGGCTGAAGCAAAGTCTTCGCTGTCCAGATGAATGCATGGAATATGAGGGAAGGAAGTCCATGACCAGTTTGTTGCAGCAGGCGTTGGTGAAATTGGAGAAGCGGTCGGCGGCGGAGCAGGATGCGATTGCGGCGATCATTCTGGAAGAACTCGCCGACGAAGAACGCTGGCAGCAGGCGTTCGCGAATTCCCCGGAGAAACTCGCCGCCCTTGCCGAGCAGGTCCGTGCCGACATCGCTGCCGGTCGTGTCCATGCGTTGGGGATCGATGAACTCTGAACTCACAGCACCAAAGGACTCCGGCCTCCGAAACGAAAGAAGCCCGGTGCGTGAGATTGCGCCGGGCTTCTCTTGTTGAGTGACAGTCGATTTATTTCTTGTGGGCCTTGTGACATTCCCCGCAGGACTTGGTCACGTTCTGGAACGCGGCTTGAGCGCCGGCGTGATCTTTGGCTTCCAACTTGGCGAGGACATCCGCGCTCCCTTCCCGCAGCGCCTTCGCGGCGCCGGCCCACACGCCGTCGGGGCAGCGGCCATCGTCCATCAACAGGTAGCCCGTTTCGTTGAGCAGCGCCGCCTTGAGGGCCAGTTCGTCCCAAGCCTTGTCATCCGCGGGCGCGGTTTTCAGGGCGTCGCCGAGCGCGGCACATTGCGGCTTCACCAAGCCTCCCATGAGTTGCTTGGTCGACGCGGCGCGGGTCTTGCCCTTCTTGATCTGGGCCTGCAACAGCACCGTGGAACCGGCCACCAAAGTCACTGTCAGGAAGAGACACGTCAGCGTTTTCATCCCATATGCCCTCTCGAAGTTCATCGAACACGACCGGTCGCCCACGGCGATCCATCCAAGTCCGAGTATATGACTCCGAACAAGGGCTTCAATCACCCCACACCACAACCCACGGAGTTTGCACTAAAGACATTTCTCAGTGCCACATTTGCGAAATCTCTCATCAGGCATGTCGGCGACTGGTGGTTGTTGTCGAAGTCCACGCCGTCCCAGAGAACAGTGTGGATGACAAACTCTGGTTCGTTGCGGACTCCGATTGAACTGTCCGATGCGCTCCGCAAGATCATCCGCTTTCGCAATCAGGTGGAGATGATTCTCCATGATCACGTAACCGAAGAGTTGTAGGCCCCGTTCGCGCTGCAGGAACCGCAGGGAATCGAGCAGGATTTCGACCGTTTCCGGCCGCATGAAGATGGGCTGCCAACCGACGACCGTGCAGGTGACGAAGTGCGGATCGCGGTCCTCGTAGATGCGGTAGCGGGATCGCGGCGTGAACGGCTCCGAAGACGACGCAGAGCGTCGCAGCCGTGCGTTCCCACGCGGAGCGTGGGAACGAGTCAAGGCCACATGCTCCGTCTTGCGGTTCGCCAGGTCGCAACTTTGCGTCATGACGATCAGCCGCGCGCTGAACGTGAATTCTTCCGTCGGCTGACCGCGGTTCCAATCGCCGGGGAATAACGGAAGAAGACATTCAGGCAGCAAGTCTCCTTGCGCGAGTTGTGGTCCGATGGTTTGCCGCCACCACACGACGGTCATTCCGCATCCTCGTCATACTCATACGCCATGGGACGCAAGGGACCGATGTACCGATAGACCACTTCACGCCGGCCCACAACCGTCAATGGAACCGAACGATAAGTCAAATCATCCGAATCAACGGTTTCGTGATCGGCGTCGGGATTTCGGAAAGACGGCGCGTCGCCTCCACACGGTGACAGAGCATCGAGCGGCGGAGGGCTTGGAGGCCGCGTGTCAACGATTGGCATAATGTCATCCATGATTCGTTCCGAGAATAAAGGAGTACGTATACTCACTTATACCGCATCGACTTCGACGGGTCACGATCAAAACACTTCCGGCTTCAGCAACGGGAAGAAGATCACATCCCGGATGGTTTGGGTGTTGGTGAGGAGCATGACGAGGCGGTCGATGCCGATGCCCATGCCGCCGGCGGCGGGCATGCCGACTTTCAGGGCGCGGACGAAATCGTGGTCCATCTTTGCCATCGAGTCTTCCTCGGCGAGGCCCTGCAACTGCGTTTTGAAGAGGTTTTCCTGCAGCCGCGGGTCGTTCAGTTCCGTGTAGGCGTTGGCGACTTCCAGGCCGTCGACGAAGAGCTCGAACCGCTCGGCGATCTCCGGCTGGCCGTTCTTTCGCTTGGTGAGCGGGCACATGCTGGCGGGGTAATCGATGACGAAGACCGGGCCGACGAGGGCTTCTTCCACGGTCGCCTCGAAGACATCGTTGATGATCACGTCCGGGTGGCGGTTCTCAGTAGCGATGTGGAGTTCCTTCGCCTTGGCAGCGACGGCGGCGGAATCGTGCATGTCGCAACCGGCGTGCTCGCGGAACAGGTCGCCATACTTCGCCCGCTGGAACGGCGGCGTGAAGTCGATCGTCTTCTCGCCCCACGGCACAACGGTGGCCCCGTTGTTGGCGACCTTCGCGGCGTTGCTGATGATCTTCTCGGAGAGGTCCATCATCGATTCGTAGTTGCCGTAGGCCTGGTAGAGTTCGATCATGGTGAACTCGGGATTGTGCGTGCTGTCGACCCCTTCGTTACGGAAGACGCGGCCGATTTCGTAGACCCGTTCGATGCCGCCGACCATGAGCCGCTTGAGGTGCAATTCCAGCGCAATCCGCAGGAACAGCGGGATATCGAGTGCGTTGTGATGCGTCTTGAACGGCCGTGCCGCTGCACCCCCGGCGATGGCGTGCAGCACCGGCGTTTCGACTTCAAAAAACTCTTCGCCCCTCAGCGTGCTGCGGACCGATTCGATGATCTTCAGCCGCTTCAGCATCCGTTCGAGGACGCCTTCGCTGTAGATCAGGTCGGAATACCGCTGTCGCAGCCGGGTTTCCATGTCTTCGAGGCCGTGCCACTTCTCCGGCGGCTGCGCGAGGGACTTGCAGAGGATCTCCATGTGCTTGACGAAGACGGTTTTCTCGCCGGTCTTGGTGACGCGGAGGATGCCCTCGACGCCGACGATGTCGCCACGGTCGAGGCATTCGATGAGGCCCCACAGCTTTTCGTCGCTGTCGTTCTTCGAGATCATGATCTGGATGCGGCCGGTGTAGTCCTGTACGTGGGCGAAACGGAGTTTGCCGGAATCGCTCCACCGCATCAGCCGCCCGGCGACGCGCACGGTCTGGCCATCGACGCCCTGTTCGGTCGGACAGAGGTCGCGGGCTTGATCGATGTGGATGTGTCCATCGAACCGCTGGCCCCACGGGTCGAGGCCGAGTTGTTCAATCTTCGCGAGCTTATCGAGGCGGGCCGCTTCCAGACGATCGGGCGTGTCAGACATTCGAGAACCGTTTCGCAAGTAAAACCGTGGGAAAAACCAAGCCCCCTATGATCGGCGAGAGGAGCGTGAACGTCAACCGGGGGAGAGGGGATGACCAGGGCCAATGTTTATTCAAGATAGAGAAAAGACCGTGGTGGCCGGGGCTGGAGCGTACTCGCGAAGCCCCGGAAAAAGACAGCGCTGTCCGTTCCGGGGCTTCCCTTCGGTCCAGCCCCGGCCACCCCAGTTTCAAAAAACGATGGCCCTGAGGCGATGACAATCGCGGAGAACATCTGGTTCGTCACCAAATGCAGAAACCCGACCGCTGCGAAGAGGCCGGGTTTGGAAGCTGAGTCGGAGATTCGTCGCGCGAACTATTTTTCGATGGCGCGGGCTTGCTGAATCAGTTCGTCGCGCTTGTCGAGGGCGGTCTGGAGGGTTTCGCGGTAGGCCACCGTCTTCTGGAAGCCGTTCACCTGCAGCAGCAGATCGGCTTGCGGCGACAGCACAACCGTACAGGGCAGCGATTCCACTTCGAGAATCTTCGCGACCTTGTTGTCTTTGTCGAAATCGAGCAGGACCGGCACAAACTGCGACTCGACGAACTCGACCATTTTCTTGTCGCCAAGCGATTCGCGGATCAGCTTGTGGCAGTAGGTGCACCACGTTGCACTGAAGAGGATCAGCAGCGGCTTATCCCGTGTTTTTCCGATCTTGTACGCCGACTTCAGGTCGTTATGCCACTTGATTTTCGGTGCTGTCGGCAAGGCGAAAGCGCCGGTGCTGGAAAGTCCATACAGACCCACGCCACCGAGTACAGTTGCGACAAAACGGCGACGGTCCATGCCTGTTCCTTTACGCTAATCGGTCGGCCCGAGCGTATTGGAAATATCGGCACAATCGCGCCCAAAACTCTGCCCGATCCGAAAAGCCCGCAAGGATCAGGCAAACGGCCCGGCGAAGCGTCCCCATGTTCCTGTGAACACCGTTTCCGTCAATGGCTTCCGTACGCGTGGTCCGAGTTCGCGCTGCTTCAGTGCTTCGTCCAGGCCATCGAGATTCTCGGCCATGTAACCGATCGCGATCGCTGCCACGGCGTCGTGCGTCGTCGGGATTTGAAAAAGTTCCCGCGCGGCGAGCGGGTCAAATCCGGCCATCGCGTGACAGGCAATGCCTTGCGATTCTGCCTGCAGGATCAAGTTCTGCGTGGCGAGGCCGACATCGTGATACGCATGCCGATTCGGTTTGCCGTTCCGCGTGAAAGCCAGCCGGGTGCAGGAAATCGCCAGGCAGTAGGCCCGCTTGGCCCAGACGCGGTTCGCTTCCACCAGGCAACTCGCCATGCGGTTGAATTCTGCGGGCTGGTCTTGCGTGGCAACCAGAAAGACCCACGGCTGTTCATTGAACGAGGATGGTGCCCATCGAGCCGCTTCAAACAGGCTGCCGAAAATTTCCGGCGGAATGCGTTTCTCGGAAAACGCCAGCGGACTCCAGCGCTCACGGATCAGGTCCGTCAACGGAAACGACGATTCAATCGGCTTCTGCATGATTCTCTCCCCGAACTTGGACCCGTAACGCTTTTCGACAACGATATCATGATCGGCCATTGCATTGCGACAAGCCCTGTGGTCTGTTTTTCTGAGTCCGTCTCGTGTCGTACCCCATCGAGAGAGTCATCATGAAATCGCACGTGATTGCCGTCATCGTCTGTCTGTTGAGCGTCGGCGCTTTCGCCGCGGAGCCGTTTATCGAAAAGCAGGATCTCTTCCGTGTTGGTGAAGATCCGGCATTCAACATTTATCACATCCCGGGCGTGGTGGTGACGGCGAAGGGAACGGTGCTGGCGTGGTGTGAGGCGCGGAAGCGGCCGGCGGGGGCGAGCGATTGGGATGATATTCGTATTTTGCTCCGTCGCAGCACCGATGACGGGCGGACATGGAGCCTGTCGCAGAGTGTGGTGAATGTCGAAGGGCCGAAGGAAAAGAATCCGTTCGCGCTGAAGATCAAAAGCGTCGACCGCAATGATGTCACCTACAACAATCCCGTGCTCATTGCCGACAAGAGTGGGGCGGTGCATCTGGTGTTCTGCCTCGAATACATGCGGTGTTTCTATCAGCGCAGCGATGACGACGGCGTCACGTGGTCCAAACCGACGGAGATCACGGCCACGTTCGACGCTTTCAAACCGAAGTACGATTGGAAAGTCCTCGCGACCGGGCCGAATCACAGCATTCAACTACGAGCGGGGCGGCTCGTGGTGCCGGTGTGGTTATCGACGGGAACGGGTGGCAACGCGCATCGCCCGAGTGTGACGGCAACGATCTTTAGTGACGACGGCGGTAAAACCTGGCACGCGGGGGATGTCGCGGTGCCGAACACCGATGAGTGGATCAACCCCAACGAAACGGTCGCCGTTGAGTTGACCGATGGCCGTGTGATGCTCAATGTGCGGAACGAATCGAAGACGCATCGGCGGTTGATCACGATCAGCCCGAACGGTGCGACGGAGTGGTCCACGCCGCGGTTTGAGGATGCGCTGCTGGAACCAATTTGCATGGCGGGGCTCGTCCGTTATCGGCATGGAGACCAGAACCTGCTGCTTTTCTCGAACCCGCATAATCTTTCGCGGGCCGATGGAAAGATTGAACCGGGCAAGAGCCGCGACCGTCGCAATGTTAGCGTAAAACTCAGTCGTGATGACGGCCAGACGTGGCTCGTCGGCCGCGCAATTGAACCCGGTGCAAGCAGCTATTCCGATCTCGCCGTCACTCCTGCGGGGACGATTCTTTGCTTCTATGGCCGCGGACCGAAACCAGGCTTTGCCGGGACCCATTTGACGCTGGCCCGTTTCAATCTGGAATGGCTGACGGAAACGCCTTAAACATCGCGGGTTCCAATGGGTTTATGTTTCTTCGCCGACATTTCACATCGTGAACTTGAGATCGCGGCCCAGACTCGCACAATGGAGTGGTTGAGTTCGTCTCCTTCGCAAGTGAGTTTTTGATGTCGTCGTTCCCACTATTCCGCGGTCTCACCGTTCTGGCGGTGTTGATGTGTTCTGAGGTCGGCAGCGCAGCGGACGCAAAAGACCAGCACGTCGTCGTGATCTGCGTCGACGGTTTGCCGGCTTATCTGCTGGATGATCCCAACGTGCCGATGCCGGCGATTCGCGGGTTGGCGAAGACCGGCGTGCAGGCGAAAGGAATGATCCCGGCGAACCCGTCGGTCACCTGGCCGAATCACACCTCTATGACGACCGGCAGTTGGCCCGAAAAGCACGGCGTGATCTTCAACGGCGTGCTCGATCGACCCGGCCCGGGCCTGCCGGTGGTCGTCAATCCTCGCAAAGATAAAGCCGAACTGGTTTTCGCACCGACTCTCTACGATGTGATGCATGCCAAGGGTTTCCGGACGGCGGCAATCAACTGGCCCTGCACGCGGAACTGCGCAACGCTCGACGATAATTTTCCCGATGTGCCGGACATGATCGACTTCACCACGCCGCGGCTCATCGAGAGTCTGAAGAAGTCCGGGGCCTTGACCGAAGGGACCAGCCAAGAATTCAACAAGTTCACCACTCCGGTGCGGGATGTCGTCTGGACGAAGGCGACGTGCAATGTTATCCGCGAGCACAAGCCGCACCTCACGTATCTGCACATCTTGAATGTCGATGGGACGCATCATAAATATGGACCACAGTCGTCGGCCGGTTACACTGCGGTTGCTTATGCTGATACCTGCGTGCGGGAAGTCGTGGATGCCATCAACGAAGCCGGCATTCGCGAGAAGACCACGATCTTCGTTGTGTCCGATCACGGCTTCATCAACATCCCCAAGACCTTGCAACCGAATGTGCTGTTGCGCAAGGCGGGACTACTCACGGTTGAAGGGAATAAAGCCACAGCAGCCAAGGTCCATGCAGTGCCGGAAGGGGGCATCGCGATGGTGTACCTGACCGTGCCCGAATCCCGAGAAGCCGATCGTGCCAGAGTCGTCGAACTCTTCAAGGATCAGGAAGGGATCGCCGAGGTGTTGCTGCCCGATCAGTTCAAAAAGCATGGATTGCCGCAGCCGAGTGAGTACCCGCCGATGGCCGATATTGTCCTCTCCGCGAAAGATGGTTACGGCTTCAGCGGCTCGGCGACGGGAGACGAGTTCGTCATCAAGAGCGAAGGGACTCCCGGCACGCATGGCTTTCTCTCGACGAATGAACGGATGCAGGCCACGTTCATCGCCAACGGTCCCGGCATACGGCGCGGCGACCGCATCGGCGTGATCGAGAACATCGACCTCGCGCCGACGATTGCCAAAATGTTCGGTGTCCCGTTCGACTCCGCCGATGGTAAAGTCATCGATCTGCGATAAATACGGGTTCGGAATCGTGCGGTGGCGATCACTTTTCGTCGCCATGAAAATTCGCCACAATTGGCGGCATGAACCATCACTTTGCGACACGATTGCATGCGGCGATTCGACTGAAAAAAACTCCCGCGTTGGTCGGCCTGGATCCCCGGTTTGATTGGCTGCCGGATGAAGTCGTGACCAGTGCTCGACGAAACCATAGCGACCCGCAGGCCATCACCGCGGCGGCGTTCGAGGAATTCTGCATCCGTATCATCGATGTGGTTGCGCCCCTCGTTCCCGCGGTCAAACCGCAGGCGGCATTCTTCGAGGAATACGGCCCGGACGGTTGCCTCGCGCTGGCGCGGGTCATGCGCTATGCCCGGGCTCAGGGCTTGATCGTCATTGCCGATGCCAAACGCGGGGACATCGGCACCACGGCGGAAGCCTATGCCCGCGCGTATCTTGCCGGGGCCGATCCCCAAGCGGCACCGTGGTCGGCAGACGCGCTCACGGTCAACCCGTACCTTGGATCGGACACACTGGAACCGTTCGTCAAAGTGGCGAACGAACGCGGGGCTGGGGTGTACGTCCTGGTGAAGACGAGCAATCCCGGCGCGGCGACCTTTCAGGATCGGCTCTCAGGCGGACAGACGTTGTACCGTCGCGTGGCGGACGTGGTGGAAAGACTCAGCGCTTCGAGTGCGGATGCAGACGGATATGGCTGCGTCGGGGCTGTGGTGGGGGCGACGTATCCCGCGGAGCTCGTCGAACTGCGGGCCGCGATGCCGCATGTGCCGCTGCTGATTCCCGGGTACGGCAGTCAAGGGGGCACGGCGGCGGATGTCGCAGGCGGGTTTGATTCCCGTGGGCTGGGGGCGCTGGTCAACAATTCTCGCGGTATCAACTTTGCTTATCGCAGCGGTCCCTTTGCCGCGGAATTCGGTCCGGCGAAATGGGAAGCCGCGGTTGAAGCCGCGACGAAGCAAATGATTGTCGATCTGGCAACACAGACGACAGCGGGGGCATTATCCGTCAGATTATGATCGCGCGGCGGCTTCAACCCGAGGCGCGGAACCGCAAAGCGAACAATCCACGGTGTGCGGTTTCGCGCCTCACGCGGATTTCACCGAGTGCCAACAGCCCGGCCCGGAGTCAACCGACTTCCGCCCAGATGACCAATTCCACGGCGGCATCCAGCGGCAATTCGTTTGCGCCGAGCGCGATCCGCGTGTGTTTGCCTTTGTCACCGAACGCCTGCACGAGCAGATCGGACGCTCCATTGATGACCGACGGTTGCTTGTTGAAACCGTCCGCGGACTGCACGTAGCCTTCCACGCGGATGATTTGCTTCACCTGGTCCAAGTCTCCGATCAGCGCTTTGATCTGCGCCAGCGCGTTGAGGGCGCATAACCGAGCGGCATGATGGCCGTCTTCCTCGTGGATCTCTTTTCCCAGCTTCCCCTTGAAGATGACTTCCTTGCCGATCATCGGCAATTGCCCGCTGGTGACCACGACGTTGCCGAACCGAATCGCGGGAACGTAAGACGCCACCGGGGCGGGCGCGGCGGGAAGGGTGTGGCCCAAAGCTTGCAATCGTTGCTCAACACTGCTCATGAGATAGCCCTTTGGTTTAGAATGGCGATTCGCGCGAAGGTGTCCCGATTCTACCGCAAAGCCATTCGTCGGGGCAGGGGCCCCGACCTCTGAGTGAAATGAGGTTCTCGATAATGAAATACCGTCTCCTCGGCCGTACCGGTGTCAGTGTTTCGGAAATCTGTCTCGGCACGATGATGTTCGGCGGGCCGACCGATGAGGCCGAGTCGACGCGGATCATTCACGCCGGTCTCGATGCGGGGATCAACTTTATCGATACGGCGGACATGTATTCCACCGGCAAGTCGGAAGAAGTGACCGGCCGGGCGCTCCAGGGGAAGCGGGACAATGTGATTCTCGCCACGAAGGCCTGCAATCCGATGGGACCGGATCGCAATCAACAAGGGCTCAGCCGGCGGTGGTTGATGCGGGCCTTGGACGACAGCCTGCGTCGTCTGCGAACGGATTACATCGATCTCTACTATGTTCACAAGCCCGACCCGTATACGCCGTGGGAAGAGACGCTGCGGACACTGGACGACATGGTCCGTAGTGGCAAGGTGCGATACACCGCGTGCTCGAATCATCGCGCGTGGAAAGTCTGCGAAGCGCTTGGGGTCAGTGAACTCCACGGCTGGGACAAATTCGCCTGCGTACAGCCGTTGTACAACATTGTGAACCGCGACATCGAAGTCGAACTGTTGCCGATGTGCCAGGCGAAGCAACTCGGAGTGGTGACGTATAGTCCCTTGGCCCGTGGCATTCTTACCGGGAAATATCGCGCCGGTGAACCGTTCCCGGAAGGGAGTCGCGCCGCGCGGAACGACAAACGCATGAAAGAAGCCGAACTCCGGGACGAAAGCTTCGCCGTCGCCCAGCAACTGACGGCCTATTGTGAAAAGAAGGGCTGCGCGACATCCGCATTCGCCTTGGCATGGTGTCTGGCAAATTCGATTCTAACCTCGGTGATTGTCGGTCCGCGCACCTTTGCCCAGTTCGAGGACAATCTGCGGGGCGATGATGTCACCATCACCGCGGAAGACGAAGCCTTCGTCGATTCCCTTGTCCCCGCTGGCGAACACAGCGGTAAGGGCTTCCAAGATCCGGCGTATCCCGTCACCGGCCGCGGAAGGTAGAATGAACGAATCAGAGGATGCTGTGCCATGTCGACAACCGCCACCGCCAAAATCATGACCGCGGACGAACTCCTGCGGCTTCCCAGCGGAGAGTTTCGCTATGAACTCTTGGATGGAATACTGCACACCATGAGTCCGGCGGGGTTTGATCACGGTGCGCATTGCAGCACGATGGGCATGTTCCTGGCCGTCTTCGTCAGACAACATCGTCTCGGTGTTGTGCTCGGTGCGGAGACGGGTTACATCCTCAAACGCAATCCCGATACCGTCCGTGCGCCGGATGCCAGTTTTGTCTCGACGGAAACCCTGAACCGCGTCGGACGACCGGCACGCGGGTTTTTCCCTGGCACCCCGGACCTCGCGGTGGAAGTCCTCTCGCCGGATGATCGCCCCGCTTATGTCGATGAGAAAACCCGCGATTGGTTCTCGGCGGGGACACAGGTCGTTTGGAACGTCAATCCCCGGCAGAAGACGATCACGGTGTATCACACGTCGGAAGATTATCAGGTGATGACGGAAGCAGACATCCTGGACGGATCACCGGTCCTGCCGGGCTTCCAATGTCCCCTGAAGGATGTGTTTGATCAGCCTCTCTGACGGATAAAGTGTACCCTTTATCCCGGCAGTCCGCCGAATTGCCGCACCGCTTCATAGACCGCGGTGTTCACGGTGCTCGCAAGATTGAGACTGCGGACTTCCGGCCGCATCGGCAGTTGTACGGTGGTCGCACGGAATTCTTCCATCAGCGTGGCGGGTAAGCCGCGGGATTCGCTGCCGAAGAGCAGAATGTCGCCGGGGTGAAACTCGGCCTGCCATAACAACCGGGCCGCCGGGTTCTCGACACACCACACCGTTGCCGTGGGCAATCGAGAACGAATCTCGGCAAACGAGTCGACCACTTCGTAGTCGAGATGCTCCCAATAATCCATTCCCGCGCGTCGCAGATGCCGTTCGTCCAATTGAAATCCGAGCGGCCGGATCAACCACAACTTCGCCCCGACCGCGACACAGGTACGGCCGATATTGCCAGTGTTCTGCGGGATGTCGGGTTGATAGAGAACGATGTGGAGGAGGGGATTAGTCAATGGCAGCCAGTTGTGCATGGTGCGTCACTCAATCGAAATGATCCGATGAATGACGTGCTCCGTGAAGCACCGAAAGAATCAGCAGTCGATCCACTTCGATGCGATAAATAACTCGGTATCTGGCAACAAAGACTTGCCGCAAATCCGATCTCTCGTCTTCGACCAGCATCCCACCAGACTCGGGAAAGTCCCGCATCAATTCCACGGCGTCGAGTATCCGATCGATCATCCGCCCCGCATTCACGACGGAATCCACGCCTATGTAGGCTCGGATATCAGCCAAATCACTCTGGGCTCTCAACGACCATTGAACGTTCACGACTCGAAAACTCCCGCACAATCTCTTCGTGATCGATCAAGCGGCCCTCTTCGACATCCCGCAGACCTGCTTCAATTCTTTGCCGAACGTAAACTGCATACGCGATGTCGTCCCACGTGCAGTCATCAGAAAGTCGACCGATCAGTTTCACCGCTTCGGCCTTGATGTTTTGTGTCTCCATGGCACGCATCCCTAATGGTGTGTTGATTTGGATTCGCCGCCGGCCTTACGGAGCGATGGGGGTCTTCGCACGCCTCGCCACCACAACACTGTAGTATACCACCCCTGCGGCGATCAATCCGATCACCCCCAGTGTCTCTTTCCACTGATCGATCAGCAGCCGCGAGAAAACGAAGATGTAGACGGCAAAGAACAACAGCGGCGACCACGGATAGCCCCAGGTGCGGTACGGTCGCGGGCGGTCCGGATCACGGCGGCGCAGCACATAGACGGCGGCAACGGTCAGGCTGTAGAACAAGATCCCGGCGCAAATGACCGCATCGGTCAGCCCGTCGAACGCGGCTTTCGGATCCGCTTTCCAGGCGAAGAAGACGACGATCAGGATCACGGCCCAGGCGGATTGCAGCAGGATGGCATTCGCCGGTGTTTCCCATTGCGGATGGATGTGATGCACCCGTGCGGGCAGCAGGCCGTCGCGAGCCATAGCGAGGTAAATCCGCGGACCGCAGATCATGTTGGAGTTCGTCGCGCCGAACGTCGAACACATCACTCCGAAAGCAGCGAGCTGACCACCGATCGAGCCAAACAACCCCTGAAAGACATCCGCGGCGATGGTTTTCGACGCCGCCGTTTCTTGCATGGTCAGCACGTAGTGATAACTGAGATTTGCCCCCAGATAAACCGCGATCACGATCAGCATGCCCCACGCCAAGGCCCGGGGCACATTCTTCTGCGGGTCACGAATGTCCTCCGCCACCGGGGCCACATTGATCCAGCCGTCAAACGGCCACATCACGGCGACCAGCGCGATCCCGGCGGCATTCCAGAAATTGCCCGTCTCCGGCGATGCCAGTAGTGGTTGCATGTTCGACAATTGCCCCTGCAAGAACAACCAGGGCAGGGCGATGATCATGCCGAGGAAGCCGAGCTTGATCGCGGTGAAGACGACTTGCACATTCGCTCCCCAGCGTGTGCTGAGAGCATTCGCAATTGATAACCCCACGACAATCGCGATGGCCGCAATTTCCTGATGCAGTTGCGAGAGCGGCACCAGCCGATTGAGGTACAGCGCGGTCGCACACGCCAGCGCTCCAATCGACGCCGTGCGGATCACCCAGAATTCCGTCCAGCCCCACAAGAATGCGGGGAGCAAGCCGAACGTTTCCCGCAGGTACACATACGGCCCGCCGGCATGCGGGAACATCGCCGAAAGTTCGGCGAGCGCGAGGGCACCGAAAAGCGTCGCTATGCCGACAACGATCCAGACGCCCATGATGGCGAGGAAGCCGTAGTCGGCCATCACCTTGTCGACGTTGGAAACTTTGAGAAAGATGCCCGATCCGATGATGGACCCGACCACCACCGCGGTTCCATCCGTCACGCTCAATACCCGAGGCAGGATCGCTGGTGAGGAAGGAGAAATCGCGGGTTCGGACATGGGACGCCTTTGGGGTAAAATTCGACGCACGAACTCGTTCCCAAGCTCCGCTTGGGAACGCTCTTTCCCGAGGCTCTGCCTCGTCTTCGATCCGGTCCTCTGTCGCAACAGTTGCCATCGAGGCAGAGCCTCGAGCCAGACGTTCCCAGACGGAGCCTTAGAACGAGATTCCACCAGACGCTCTACGGCAACTCCCCCAGCTTCAAATTGCGGAACTGCAAATTCGTGGTGGGGTCGTGTCCTTGCAGGCTGAGGTGGCCGGCTTCGGTACGGAGTCCCTCGCGCGGGTTATCATTGGCGGGACGAGTATCGGTCCAATCGACGACCGGGATGCCGTTTACCCAGGTGGTAAAATGCGGGCCGTCGGCCACCAACGTCGCGGTGAACCATTCGCGATCGGACGAAACCACTCGTCTTGCGGCCACACGACGGAAGATCGCGCCGGTGCCGAAATCGGCGGGTTGATTGCGGTCCCCGTTCTTGATGCCGGATTGAATTTGAAACTCGTAACCATTCGACGGAGCCTTTTCCGTCCCCGGTTGAGCACGGAAGAAGATGCCGCTGTTGAGTGCATCACCGTGCGTGATCGCCTCGAATTGCAGCACGAAATTCGCGGCCGTTTTTTCACTTTCGATAAATCCGCGACCGCCGGTACCGCGGATCGTGCCGTCCTCGACTTCGAACTTGCCTTGTGATCCGGGGACGGTCTTCCAGCCCGCCAGCGTTGTTCCGTCAAACCAGGGTGTCAGTCCCAGCGGACGCAGAAAGACATTGCGGAACTCGGCTTTACCGCCGTTCATCTGGAGACCGATGAAACCATTGATCATTGGGTTTGGCGTGAAATTCGTGGGGACATTTGGATCCAAGTACTTCAGCACGGGCCTACCGTCGAATTCCACGGCGACATGCGATCCATCTACGGTGACGAAAAATGTATGCCATTCGCCATCTGCGATGACGGTCTCCGTTGGTTGTGCGCGACCGACGAGACTCGCGGATTTGAACTCGGGGTGCGTATCGCAGATGTTGAGTTCATAGCAATCGGTGACGGGACTCTTTGGCGAGAACGGCGTCCGCAGAAACACGCCGCTGTTGCCGCCGGCGGCGACACGGAAGTCGCAGCGAAGTTCGTAATTCGCCCAGCGGGTGGTGGTGACGAGGAGCCCCTTGGCTTCGCCATCAGCGACAATCACACCGTTGTCGACATGCCAGTTGGTCTCGCTGTTCGGGTTCCAACCGAAGAGCGTGTGACCATCGAAGAGCCGCAACCATCCTTGGGTGATTTCTTCCGATTTGAGGCGGTTGTGACCATCTGCAGACGGTTCTTCCAGCGCGGGTGTGGCTTCCGTGGCCGCGGGCTTTTCAGCCGTCGTTGTTGCAGTTGGGGGTGAAGTGGCAGTGTCACTCGTCATTAGGGACGGAGTCGCGGGAGCGGCATCCGGCGATGATGGATGTGTTGTCGGCTTAGCGGCTTCATTCGCGCAGCCGGCCAGACACAACAATGCCGCTGCCCACTGAAGACGAACCCGCACATTCATAACGTGATTTCCGATGGCTGATGAATTCTGGTTGCAAGATGTGCAAACACTGTGCCCTGCAGGCCGGGCAAGAGCAAGCGCCGGGTCATCAATCCGAGCCACGACCGTCAGGGAGTGAGTTCCTGCATGAGAGTAACAAAGAACTCACTCCCTGACGGTCGTGGCTCGGATTGAAAACTCACGTAGCATCGCCTGCACCATTGGCGAGCAGCATCGCGACCCGGCAACCATTGAGGAAGCTCGGCAGGTGCAGGAACTCGTTCACGGTATGAATCTGATTCTGACCGCAGCCGAGTGTGACGGTGGGCAACCCGTGGGCGACCATCCAATTGGCATCGAGGCCGCCGTTGCCGATGCGGAGGGACGATGTCAGCCCGGCAGCCGCAATCGCCGCCCGCGCACTTTGCACGACGGGGGCATTCGTCGGCAGGCAGAACGATTCATACTTGAGTTCGGCGGTGAACTCACAGCGCCCGACTTTGCCATCGGCCGACTTCATTTTTGCGGCTTTCGTGAAAGCTTGCTCGTAAGCCGCGACAATTTTTTTGCGGAAGATGGGGTCGTGACTGCGGGCTTCGGCTTTCAACGTGACGAGTGGAGTCACGACATTGGTCGCTTCTCCGCCGTTAATAATCCCCACATTACTGGTGCCGGTATTCTTCCCTTTCTGAATGAGACCGTTCCAGCCGTTCGCCTGCAGATCGGCAATGGCCGCGGCGGCGATGCTGATGGCACTCACCCCGAGTTCCGGATGGACTCCCGCGTGGCTGGCGTGTCCGTGGAGGGTGATCTCCATCGCATAGTCGCCGGTCGCCCCGATACAGATTTCCTCCGGTTTGCCCCCGTCAAAATTGAAACAGAGGGCCGGCTTTCCCAGCTTGGGGACGGAGACGTAGCGGGCTCCGTAAAGGCCGATTTCTTCCTGCACACAGAAGAACAATGTCAGCGGCGGATGGGGCCGTTGTTGACGGAGGACTTCCCTTACCGCCGTCAGAATCACGCCGACACCGGCCCGGTCGTCACCACCAAGACCGGTCGTCGGATTGCGGGAAACAATCCGATCACCCTTAACCACAGGATCGGCACCGAAGCAGATGGGTACGGTATCGACATGCGCCATTAACAGTCGACGCGGACCACGGCGCGTCCCTGGCAATTTGACGATGAGGTTGCCGATGGCCCCGCCGCCGGGAATCCGCTTGTGAGCTGTATCGAACTGCATGGCGGCATCGGGAACTCCCATCTCTCGGAGTTCCCGATGGATCGTCGCCTGGATTTCGCCTTCTTCGCGGCTGCGCCCAGGCACGGATAGCAATCGGAGCATAAGTGCCACGGCGGCAGACTCGTCAATTGCCGCCGATGAGAGATGGGCCATGACAATCCTTTGGGTGACGATCTCATCGCGCCAGCCAACAATGACTAACGCGACGGCTCAGCTTGCAGTGATCGGAGTCGATAAGTTCCCGTTGCATCGTCGTGGTATATGTCTTTCGTGTTGTACAAACACTGGTACAACACATTGCGAAAGTTGTGGCTTTCCGTTCGGTACCCGGCAGCGAGAACTTTCGCAGACAAATCCGACAGGCTCATGCCACGTCGCGATCGCCCCAGAATCTCCAATACATATTCCCGCAACGACTTCGAGTTGATGGGCTTGTTGGTGCGGACGCTCACCGAATCAGTGAGCGTCCGCCGGGCACCTTGCATGCTGGCGATTTCCTCATCCACGCGGCCCAATTCTGCGAGCAGGATGGCCTTGCGTTGCTGGAGTTCTTCCAGTTGTTGCTTGCGTGAGAGCAGAATTCGCTCCAGTTCGGCGACGGAGATATTCGCCGGAAACGTCTTCATGACGGTCCGCTCCTCTAACTAAAGAATGAAATGAGAAACCGAATGGGCATAACGAATGTGGCTTGCGACGAAGAAATGTCGCTGGAAAACGCTTCGTGAGCGTATCGTCGCCGCAACCACATTTCAAACAGACGGCGAGAGAAGCCGGGCGATCAATCCATTAATGGGATTGATGGTGCCCGAACGCCAGTAGTACAAGCACCATGCTCGTGCTCTATTGCCGAGGCAAGACGTTGCGTCTAATTACAACGTACGGCTGTGGAGAATGGCTAGTTTTGTAAAACTTTGCGGACCAGTCCGGTAGCGACGAGGAAGAGCAGGGCGTTGGCCCCCCAGACCGCCCACATCGGTTCGAGTTGGCCCGATTTCGAGAGATTAAACGTCATCATCGAAACGGGATAGAACGTCGCCAGGATGGGAAGAAAGCAGAACAGAAAACTCGTCAGGAATTCCTTCCGCGCCATCAGGATGGCAAACGGACTGCCCACCATCACGAAGAAAAAGCAGCTGCACGCCGTCGCAAACCGGTTGTGAAACTCCGCCCGCAACTTGCGGTAGTCCTCGTCTGCCACCAATTCTTCGAGCTGATTCGTTTTGAACGACGGCTCGGCGAGGCGAGAGAAATCGCCATTGCTGAGCACGAATGCCGTTTCCATCAATCGGCGATCGCGGAATTCCGCCAGTTTCCCGGTTGCTGAGACCATTTCCCCTTCGATTTCGCGGAGACGAATACTTTGCGGTCTCAACCGTTGCCCTCGACTGGGTAGCGGAAATGCCCTTTCTTCCCGCTCGAAATAGTTGCGATTTCCCCCAGGCAGGTCGATGTAACCCCGCGACATCTTCAGAACCACCTGTTGATGTTTCATGTCGAATTCGAGACTGGCCTCTCGCGCTTGAATAGTGATGGCATTTCCACCCTTGGGTGCGAATCGAAAAATGGGGGAAATTAACGTCCTGTCTTTCACGGCCATCACCGTAATAGTGATGCCGCGGTCCTTGTCGTGATGTTGATTTTGAGTACGAAGTTTGTCGAGAAAAATCTCCTCGAGAGCCATCGCGGCAATGCGCTCAATATTGGCAACCGACCACGGAATGATCTGGTCAAGCAGCAGCAACGAGACGACGCTCAATACCGCTCCGAGGAAAAACGATGGCCACAACAGGGTCATCGTATTAATCCCGGCCGCTTTTGCCGCGATGATTTCCTGATCCCCCGCCATGCGTCCGTACACCACACACACCGTAAGCAGCAAGGTGGCGGGAATCGTGAAGGGAAGAATGCTCGGCACGATAAAAGGGATAATCGCGATGGCTTGAGCTGCACTGAAGCCCTTCTCGCGCATCTGGCCGTAAGCCCCGACAAAGACGAGCAGGCACGTCGTCACGATGAGCATCACCGTAAACACACGCACCAACTGAAAGAAAACGGAACGCTCTAACAGACGCATGGGGCAGGGATGTCCGGAGCGGAAACAGCGCGCGGCGGAACCGAACATGCGGTGTGATAGGGTTTTATGACCAATGCGTCAAGAGGAAATGGATGTGGGCCAAGGGGGTGTGATTCTCTGTTAATGGCTATTTTGCAAGAGGTTAACGATACCGCGATGACTGGGTGGTCCGTGAAGCGCAAGCGCGGAGACGACGCGCGTCAGGGTCTTCGTGTCTGGCGCGTCCGGTCCTGTTTCTGAGAGTTCGTCTTCTCTCACCGGACCGGAGTGGAGTTCGGGGGATGGCCGCGTCGAATTTCGGGAATGATCCCCAGCGCCGGAAACCCCTGAACTCCCTGATTTGAATCGGTGAGGAGCGCCTATGTTGCTCGCAAATCTTCTCCAGTCTTCCAGTGATGACCAGGTTGCCGTAATTGGCGGACTGGTGGCGATGTTTCTGGCCGGTGGCGTGATGTACCTGAGTTACTTCATCGGACCGGAAGCCCGTCGTCAGCGTGCCCTGTCGCGGGCCATGGCCGTTCGACCGATGCCACAGTCCTCCCGGCAGGTTCATGACCGGGCGGCGTAATTTCGGCGGGAGGGTTCTGATTCATGCCGACTGAAACTGCAGGGCCGATCCATTCACAGTTTCGGGGCGATCCGGATCTCTGCGAACTGCTCGAACAGTTTGTGGATGCGGCTCGGGGTCGTCGGGAGACGCTCGCCGCATCGTTTGCAGCGGGATTCATCAGTGAAGTCGCGCAACAGGCCCACCAGATCAAAGGGGCCGGCGGCGGATATGGGTACGCTAGTCTATCGGAAGCGGCAGCCCGCCTCGAAGCCGCCTGTCGGTCTTCCGAACAGAACATCGACCAAATTGGACAACTTCTGCAAGAGCTGATTGACCAACTCACCCGCGTTTCGGTGTAACCGCCACTCCCTGTCCGTTCGCGGTGCGATCCCGAAAATCGGTATGCCGATCGAAGTCATGGATTGCAAAGGCTCATCGGCGTCGACAGGATAACAAGCGAGGATCGTCGTGTTCGGCGGTTTTCGGCCCATCACATTGCCACCCCTTCGCCGTGTTTTCCGGTCGTGGGGGATGAAAAAACTGGTTGAGGAATTGGCTCATGTCGACGACCGCGCGTTGGTTTAGTGCAATCGGCCTGGTGGGACTCGGTTTCGTGCTGGGACGCGCGGACATGAATTCCGGCAACGGCGTTCGTGCCCAGGAAGCCGAAACGACCGGCCCCTCGGAAGAAACCACGAAGAAAATCCAATTGGCGAACGACGCACTGAAAGCTGCGGTGGAATCGCTGAAGAACGAATCGCTGTACGTGGCGGCGACGAAGCCCATTAATGTGATGGCTGTTCTCGCCGGGGGAATTAACGCCGTCGACGATCTCGAAAGCGGCCGCGGTGTGGACCCCGAAACGTTCGCGGCGCTCTATGCCGACGAAGCCACGGAAGATGTAAAGTTGCACCTTGGGAAAGACGAAGACGGCCGGTTGACCTACAAGAATAAGGTCGTCCGCATCTATCCCATTTCGCGGCTGAAGAAAATGCAGGCGCAACGGTTGATCATCACCGGGGAAGCCAAGGCGGCGCCAAAAGCAGAGTAGAAGTCTTGTCGTTCGTGGAACCGTGACGCGGATCACGGAGCAGGGTCAGCCGGTAGCAAACGTCCGGTCGGCTGGTGACAGACAGTGTGGCTTCCGCATCCCTTGTGGGAAGGACGACAAACGCCGTCGCCCCGCCGTCAATGTTCACAGTGAGCGGTTGCCCCCATTCGGCGGCGTGTCGGCGGGTTTCGTGAGCCGTCGCCACCGAGATTAACCATGCTCGCTGTACGTCAGGCCAACTTTGGCCGATGGTTGTCAGCCAAGGATCGTCGCTCTCTGTGGGTGAAGTCACGATCGGGGCGATCGTTTCCAGTCCGAAGCGTTGGGCGGCCCATGTAAAAAATGAGCATGTCGCACCTCGGCAGCGGGGATCACGCCAGCGGCCGCTGACGGCTGCATCGACGACGACCAGCGGGCTTTGTTCCGGTGACCGATGAAACGCGCGGAGTCGGTCGGTGATGTTGCTGTCTTTGTGCGTCAGCAACACTTCCGCGGCGTGTGCGGTTCCTTCGATCTGCCAGTCCTGCAACGGCCACGGCTTGCTTCCGTAATGGCGTCGAAGCGCACAAAACTGGGCAGCGTGCGTCAGTTCATGCACCAGAATGGCGTCGCCGTCGTTGGGGCTGAGCTCTGGATGCAGGTAAATCGCATCGCAACTGTGCCCTTCCGGACGATCCAGGTCGACACGGAAATCCGTGGCTAACACGAAGGCCGCAACGGTGGAATCACCGCCTCCCACCGCACGAACCTGTGGGGTGACGACGACCGTTAATATTCCGTCGGCCAGCCGATCTGCAACCGGTCCCAACACCGATTCCACGCGCGGAATGAGGACATTGTTCAAGCGCGCGGCCAAGTCTCTGCACCAGGTCGAACGATGCAGATTCCAGGCAATGGTTTCATCCATCACGATGCGAACACGGCCGTAGGTCAGTATCGGAAGCGTGATGATCGGTTCCCGTTCGCCATCGATGGGTGATCGTTGCCGCGCGGTTGGGAGGAACCATCGTTCGAGATTCTCCTGATGTTCCCGCGATAAACCGTTGATTGGAACAAAGGGATTGGTCGTCGCGGAACTGGGCGGCAAAACGGGGTAGGGAGGTTGCTCGGGGAACTCCACCGCCGGCCGCCAATCGGAAGTGACCGCGCTCGGAGAAGATGATTGCTCGACAATCAGCGTCACTTCAGCCGAACGATGGGGTGCATCCTGCACGGTCAGCATCAGCAGCGTTTCGCCCCCTTCATAGCGCGGGACGGCCACTGGAATGTGGGAGTCATTCCCGGCGAGTTCGGTCCAACACCGTTCGTCGCTCGGTGGAAAAAAGAGATCGCTGCTGCAGTCCGCGCGATCCACTAGGATTGGCTTACGAACGAATGTGAACTCGGGTGCCGGCCGGTTGATACCGAAAGCACCGACGAGCGTCACCAGAATCGCGGCGTGGACCAATCCGCGATGAAGGCCCGCCATCGATCATTCTCACGGAGTGTCTGTACGGGCATCCTACAACCCTCTTTATCGACACAATCTGCCGAACTGCTCCAGTCCGGACAGGCAACATCTTCGCAATCTCCGTCGTTCCAGGCATGTTTAGGCCGGCGGGGAGTCGCCCTCCAACGATTTGCCCTCACGATTCCTGTTGCAGACTGATGAGTTTGCAGTTGAGACGCGCAGCGGTAATCCGCTAAGCCCAATGGGGTTATGTGAATCGTTTGTGGGAATCGGACGTAAAATCTCCCGCGATTGCCAAGTTACGCCACCTGTAACGACCGCAACCGATGCATGCATCGCACCTGCTCAAAGATTTCGCATCAGCCCCGTCTCGCCCAACGGCCGAAACTCACGAAGAACGGTTGTTGCCGAAGTTGCGCGCCCCATAAGCCGCGGCCTTGGTACTTTCGGTACGATTCTCGATGAAAGCCACGGGACGGCTCGATATTTTGCTTCAATTCGTCCGGATCCCACTGATAGAATCGCGGAGTTGCCTTCATCGCGGAATCGGCATCGACTCGTCTGTCGAGAATGATTCCCAGCGACCTGATCTCAATGCCGAGTGTTCGCTCGGGGAGTAGCAGCCGATGTTACAGCGTTTGGTAAGTCGCGTTCGTTTTGTGGCCTGTCTTGCGGCAGGGGGCGCGCTCGGACTGAGTTCCGCCGCGTCGTGGGCTGCGGACAATGTGTCCGCCCCGGTTTGGCAGCGCGTGACTGCGGATGGCGAATCGTACCAGGCGATTGTCCTGCGGACCGATGACCTGCCCGATGCCGTCACGCCGAAAACGCACGCCATTCTGGTCGATACGTCGGCCAGCCAGGCGGGTGAACATCGGCAGTTGGCCCTCAACCTGGTCGCGGAACTGTTGAAGCAGATTCCCGCCGATCACACGGTGCAACTCTGGGCCGTCGATGTGGCCGCCGAGCCGTTGACCGCAACAGCCGTGGCCCCCAACAGTGCCGCGATGCAAGCCGGGATGAAGTTGCTCACGCAGCGGATTCCGCTCGGGGCGACCGATCTCGGTGGAGCGTTGAACGCGGCTTTGAAAGCGCTGCCGACCAATCAACCCGCGTCGGTGGTCTACATCGGCGATGGTCAAAGCGGTGCCCAACCGATTGATGGCACCGTGCTGACTTCGATTGCTGCCAACTATCGTCAACATCGCACGTCGATCACCAGCTACGGCGTGGGCCCGATGTTGCACCTGCAACTCCTCGGCAGCCTCGCCTTGCAAACCGGTGGTAATGTTCATTCCGACCCGCAAACGGGAGCTGCCAAGGATGACAAATTCGCGGGCCGTCAAGCGACGGTGCTGGCGAACTCGGTGCTTGGGGCCGTCAGTTATCCGCAATCGATGAAGATTGTCCCCGCGACCGTCGCCGTGCTGCCCAATGTGGCGTTGCCGTTGCGATCCGATCGCGAAACGATTTACCTCTCTGCGGGTGTCCTGCCCGCGGATGTCACCGTGTCGATGAAGACTGCGAAGAATTCGCAAAGCTGGACGTTGGCCGATCCGGAAGAAGTCCGCGGCACGGCCTTCATTCCTGCTTACACACAACGAGCGATCTCCGATGCCGGTCTGAGCAACGGTCTCGCCGGTATCAATTTCTGCCGCTTGGCCGAAGATGATTTCCAGGCGATCCTCGCGAATCGCCTCAACGAAGGTCGCATCGCACTGCTGTCTCGGCAGCCCGGTGTCGCGGCGAAAATTGCGGAAGAAGTCCGTCGTGTTGACGACTCGGTGGTCGAAGCCCGTGAACTCACCTTCGCCGCGGAGAAAGTGCAATTCCGTCTGGCCAGCCGTCAGACCGCAGCGGAAGAACCGCAATCGGCGAATGTCGACACGATTGGCGAACTGGAACGCAATACACGGGTCAAGACCCAGAAACTGCAGTATCAGGTGAGCCAGGTTGTCGAAGCCGCTCGGTCCACACGGGAACTCGATTCCGCGATCGACGCCCTGCGGCAGATCATGAACAGCGTTCGTTCGGCCACGGATATCAATCCCGAAGACCGCGCGAAGATGATGAAGCAACTCGAAAGCGAACTCCTCGCGACTGAAAACCGGCGCAACCGCACGAATCAGGAACAGACCCGTAAACAGGAAAGTCTGGCTCAACTGGAATCGCAGCAGCGACTCCAGGAAACGGCCATGCTCGAAGAAGAGCGGCTCGAAAACCTGATCGATCGCGTTCGGGCTTTGATGTTGGCCGGTCGCCATGGCGATTCCGCCGCATTCGGTGAAGCTCAGGCAGTGGCCGATGTGGCCGTCAATATGCGACCCGGTGAAGGGACATCTGCTGCGGCCCGGTTCGATGCGGAAGCCGCCGAACAGTTGGACCGTTCGCGCCGCTTGCGAGCCCGCCGTGCCGATCAGTTCCTGGAAACATTGCATCAGGTCGAATTGTCGCACATCCCGTTCCCGGATGAACCCCCGGTCCGTTATCCGCCTGCAGAAGTGTGGCAGGCCCTCACGCAACGCCGGAAGAAATGGCGTTCGGTAGACCTGCGGAAGAACAGTCCGATCGAACAACGGATTGAAGCCGCCTTGGCCGAACGGACCGAATTGGCGTTCACCGATACGCCGCTCACGGACGCCATCGACTTCCTCAGGGATGTGCATGGGATTTCGATCATCATCGACTCGGCCGCCTTGCAGGACGAAGGTGTCGATCCCAGCTCGCCGGTGAATCTCGAGTTGTCTGGCATCACGTTCCGCAGTGCCTTGAAATTGATGCTCTCGCCGTTGCTGCTGACCTACGTCATCGAAGACGAGGTGATGAAGATCACGACGATTGCGAAGGCGGACGAAGTGCTGACGACCCGCGTGTATCCCGTGGCCGACCTCGTGATTCCGATTCAATCTGCCGGTGCCGGTGGTGCGGGTCAGGGACAAGGCGTCTTCGGTAACCCGCTGGGTGGTGGTGGAGGTGGTCAACAGGGTGGTGGTTTT
>JAKFWC010000022.1 GCA_021732975.1 Planctomycetaceae bacterium
TAACATCCGCCCATCCCCGCCCTACCAAACCAGCGGATGGGATTGTAACAATGTGGGTAAAGACAAGGTTGCCTCAACCGGTGCCGCGCAGCGGCTGGAAGCCTCAGGATCCGCTGCCATTAGTCGCAGTTTACCCAAGGAATCGACACGCCGACGGATTGGCATTCCACGTACCAGCGAGCCGAACTCCACCGCGCGTCGACGGCCCGGACAACCAGGCCGGCACTGATCGTCGATCATCATCCGCGTCATGGCGTCAACCTCTGGCGGAGTTATTCCGCGAGAAGATGAGCCACGATTCCGATCACTCGAACGCGGTTCGAAAAGCTTCTGACCGCTGACGCGGCACCGGTTGAGGCAACCGGTGATACCCGGTCTTACGAGCAGCGGTATTCGCCCCGAATCGATGCGCAAATGGCACAGACGTAATACAACATTTGAAAACAATGCTCTTCAAGAATCGGTGTGTCTTTCCAATGAATCAGCGCTAGTTCTTTCATCAGAAAGTTGCCGTAAAAATCATCCACACCATAAGGTGGTGTGAGCTTGCTGGCGGGACACTTCAGGTTCGGACAGACTCGATCCCGGCGGCGTTGGTAGAACATCGGTTCGCCTCCCAGTTGGCTGAACGGCAAGTCCCACACATCGTCCATCTCTTGGCCATAGAACTCGTTGATCTGGCCCCGCGCTGCGGAATCCAGCACCGTCAAACCAATGACATTGGAGAGTGACAACACCGCGTCAATCGTCGTTGGGACCCGCTCGAATCCGAGAAACCATGAATCGAGTTCGCTCGGCGCATCGACGAACGGCGACTCATCTTTCCCAAGGCACTCTGAATATTCATCAAACGAAAAGCATTCTATTTGTTGATCAGAAACCACGCAGTATGTCGACGCGGCACAATTCCAGCAGACGTAAAGCGGAATTCGGGTCGCCGGCTCAAAAGCCCGTCTGGCATAACGCGGCAGAGTGTTATCGGTAAGATCAAGATCCCACAACAGGGTCAGAATATGATCGCACCCAGCGCATCGAGCCCCATCGTGTCGGACCTTGCCGCCTCCGAAATGACTGCCTTTTGATTCCGATTGTGAGACTCGATACGCCATGGGTAAAAAGCGGCGATTCATGGTCCATAACCCGTACGGTTCGACATCCTGCAAAGATTCGGGAAGGGTGCGGGTCATGACAATGTACTTTCAGAAAACTGCTGCTGACGGAGGCGACTGTGGCTGGCATCTGAGTTTGCGCCGCGGGCCACGGGCGAGCGTCTTCGTTCGCCAGTGTTTGGACTGTCGTGGCGATCAGATTGCCACATTATTTTCCTGAACGTCAAGATAGTGGCGGCCCAAAGCTGCCGTCAGGGGCACCCAGCGCGGTATGAGAATGAAGAGACCCAGCCTTAAGAAAGGCTGGGCTTCCGTTGCGACTTCAGCGCATTGATGCGCGGGTTTCTTCCCATTGGTCGAGCGTCATGATGACCTCGCGGGCTTGGCTGCCGTTGAAGCCGCCGACGACGCCGTCTTCGGCCATCCAGTCGATCATGCGGGCGCCGCGGCCGTAGCCGACACCGAGGGCACGTTGTAACAGGCTCACGCTGCCGCGGCCTTCGCGGATGATCACTTCGACGGCCTGATCGTAAAGATCGTCCCGTTCGCGCGGCTCGTTGGACGCTTTGCCTGCGGCTTTCGCGGCGGTCGTCACTTGAGCGATTTCCGCGTCATATTGCGGTGGCTGATCGCTATAGAACTCGATGATCCGGTTGACTTCGTCATCGCTGACGAACGTCCCCTGAGCCCGGTTCAGATTGCTCGTTCCCGGAGCGAGATACAGCATGTCGCCGTTGCCCAGCAACTTGTCCGCGCCCCCTTCATCCAACACCACACGGCTGTCGACTCGGCTCGACACCTGGAACGCAATGCGCGCCGGCAGGTTCGATTTGATGAGGCCGGTGATCACATCGACCGTCGGCTTCTGCGTGGCCAGCACGAGGTGAATGCCGACCGCGCGGGACTTCTGTGCCAACCGGATGATGTGTGCTTCGACATCCTTGCCGGAGGTCATCATCATGTCGGCCATTTCGTCGGCGATGATCACGATGTACGGCATCGTATCGGGAATCAGATCGGCTTCGTCGGAATCGGGTTCGATGTCGAGCTTGTCGAGGATCTTCTCCTTGCCGAGCTTGTTGTAGTTGTCGAGATGACGAACGCCGACGCGGGCCAGCAGGTCGTACCGTTCTTCCATCTTGTCGACGGCCCAACCCAGCACGGCTTCGGCCTTCTTCATGTCGGTGATGACCGGGTGCATCAGATGCGGGATGCGCATGTACGGGCTGAGTTCGACCATCTTCGGATCGATCATCAGCATCTTCACCTGCTGCGGACTGCGGGTCATCAGGATCGACAGAATCAAGGTGTTGAGACACACACTCTTGCCCGTCCCCGTGCGGCCGGCGATCAAGAGGTGGGGCATCTTCGCCATGTCGACGACCATCGGCTTGCCGCTGACATCTTTGCCAATGAACAACGGAATCCGCTTCGATTCAAAGTCGGCACGGCAGTTCTGCAACAGTTCTTTCAGGCGGACCATCACGCGGACATCGTTGGGAACTTCCACACCCACGGAGTTCTTGCCGGGGATGGGAGCGACGACGCGGACCGAGGGAACGCGCAGCGCGATGGCGAGGTCATCGGCGAGGGCGGTCACTTTGGACAACCGCAGACCGGCTTCGAGTTCGAGTTCAAACTGCGTGATCACCGGGCCGGTGTCGATCTCAACGACCTTCACGTTCAGCCCGAATTCCTTGAAGGTGCGTTCCAGCACAATCGCTGCCTGCTGGGCTTTTTGAGCCAGCAGTTCGTACGGAAATTCTTCCGCGTCATCGAGCATTTGTTCGGCAGGCAGCGCGAATGGTGGCGGCGTGATTTCGACCATCACCGCCGGCGGGGCAACACGGACCGGCGCTTTTGGCACGACAGCGACCGAAGTGGGCGCGGGCGTTGTTGCCGGTGGCTTGTATGACGCCGGCGGATTGACCTTGATCGGCGTGCGGATTTCCGAGACGAGCGGTTCGTCATCCTCCTCGATCGCGACAGCGCGCGTCCCAATGACTGCAGTCGCGGCCGTTACTTCCACCAGTGGAATCGGGGGCACTTCCGGAGTTGACGCCACCGCTATCGCAGTTGGGACATCGATCGGTGCGCCCGTCGTCTCAACCGTTTCCATCGTCTTCGTCGGGCGGAAGGCGAGGCGGTCCCAGATCGTCAGCGGGGTCAAACAGAACCAGAATGCGGCACGGACGAACCGCAATTCGTTGGATAGCACCAGTCCGGCGAGCAACATCGACGCGAGAATGATCCACACACCCGGCGGTTGCAGCCGTTCCTGCAGCAGAACAGCCCCCCAGGCGCCGACATAGCCACCGTTACCGACGGGCGGACTGGCCGCGTATGAAGGGAGTGGTTGACCATGCAGTGCGACAGCCATCGTCGTCAGCACCATCACCGATCCGCTCAACCGCAACAGGGAATCGCGCTGGCCTTCCCGAGAGAACAATCGCAGCGACCAGACGGTCATGAAAGCGGGCAGGACATACGCACCCAGGCCGAGAAATTCTCGCAGAACATGTGTCGTGAAGGCGCCCGCATCACCGCCGATATTGCGGACGACATCCCGCGGTGGATACACCGTCGTCGCGGGATTGTCGGCGGGATCGAAACTCAGCAGACACAATCCGAGCCAGACCGCTCCGGCCAACAGGCCGAGTCCCAGCAAATCGGTGCGTAGTCGCTGAAAGTCGAACATCGCGCTCACGATTCGACCGGCGGTTACCGGTCGGGGTCACCTTTTCTTCGTCACCATCGTTACCACCGGAATTGCCCCCGAGGCCGTAACCTCACGGCGGGAAATTCCGTCATGAAACCTTAGCACAGGAATCGCGCGGCGTTGCGAATCGGCAACATCGGGCGCTGCGAAACGGCAACCTGTCCGTTGAACAACTCCCGATGTTCCACTGATACCGATTGCACCGGGGGATTGGGGGCGGGTTGTGATGGCGCGGGGGCTCGGTACAGTAGCAGAAAATTCCCTTCACCACCGGAGCGTTCGATGTTGAAGCACATTCCCCCGATTCTTTCACCGGCGTTGTTTTCCGTCTTGATGCGGATGGGGCACGGTGATGAACTCGTTCTTGCCGATGGCAACTTTCCCGCCGAAGGGTTAGGGCCGGAAGTCGTGCGGTCCGATGGTCATGGTGTACCGGTGCTGCTGAACGCGATCCTGCAATTCTTCCCGGTCGACGACTTCGTGGACGATCCGGCGTTGGTGATGCAACCGGTCGATGCCCAGGCACCAGAGCCGCTGATCTGGTCACAGTTTCGTCGCCTGCTGATTCAGCACGAACAACGGCCGCTCGATATCCGGCCGTTAGATCGCTTCGAGTTCTACGACCGTGCACGGAAAGCGTTCGCGATCATCGCCACCGGGGAAACGGCGATCTATGCGAACCTGATATTGAAGAAGGGCGTGGTGCTGGTGAAGTAGCCACGTTACTTCGCGATACGATCGTTGAAAATGAAGGAAAGGAGGGGCGTCGGTCCTTCTGCAAAGCGGCGAGCGGGGTACCTGTTCCCCCTTATCGTGGCATCTCCGGGGGTAACTCGGTATCTTCGATCCCATCGACCTCAACCGATGGATCAAATCCCGTAGGAGATTGCCTCGTGAACGTTCGGTTCTGTTGTGCTGCTCTCGTCTGTCTCGTCGCCGCGACGTTGTCTGCGGCGGATAACACGCCCCCGGAAGGCTTCACCGCCCTATTTAACGGGAAAGATTTCGCCGGCTTCCACGGCGTGGGCACGGAAGACCCCCGCAAGATCCAAGCCCTCACAGATGCGGAACGGGCGGAACGATTCACAAAGAGTCTGGCCGATCTCAAGGAACACTGGAAGGTCGACAACGGCGAGTTGGTCAACGACGGCAAGGGTCTCTACATGACCACCGACAAGGACTATGCCGACTATGAATTGCACATCGAATGGAAGCTGATCCCGCACGGCGACAGCGGCGTGTATCTTAAGGGGACGCCGCAGGTGCAGATCTGGGACTACACCGACGCCGACTACATCCAGCGCTTCAAGGCTAACATGGGCTCAGGCGGCCTGTGGAACAACTCCGCGGGATCATCGGGCAAAGATCCCATTACGCTTGCCGATAAACCGATTGGCGAATGGAACAAGTTGCGCATCCTGCAAGCCGGCGCCCGGACGACGGTTTATTTGAACGATAAACTCGTCGTCGACCGCGCCATCCTCGAAAACTACTACGATAAGAACAAGACGCCGCTGGTCTACAAAGGCCCCGTGCAGTTGCAGACGCATGGCAATGAAGTCCGCTGGAAAAACATCTACATCCGCGAGCTGTCGGCCGAGGAAGCTGCCAAGGTCGCACTCGGCCCGGACGAAGGGTTCACCAGCCTCTTCAATGGCAAAGACCTCGAAGGCTGGGCCGGAGCCGTCGAAAACTACGAAGTGGTGGACGGTGTGATCCGTTGCAAGGCGGGCAAGGGCGGCGTGCTCCACACCAAGGATGAATACGCCGATTTCGTGGCCCGCGTCGAGTTCAAATTGCCCCCTGGTGGCAACAACGGCTTGGCCATTCGCTACCCCGGCACCGGCGATACGGCGTACGTCGGGATGTGCGAGTTGCAGATCCTCGACACCGAACATCCGAAGTATGCCAAGCTCGACCCGCGGCAAGCCCACGGTTCCGCCTACGGCATGGCCGCCGCTCACCGGGGCTATCACCGTCCAGTTGGCGAATGGAACTTCCAGGAAGTGACCGTGAAAGGGGCGACGATCAAGGTCGAACTCAACGGCACCGTGATTCTCGATACCGATCTCAGCAAGATCACCGAGTATATGGCAAACTCGCCGCATCCGGGGAAAGAACGGACGAGCGGCTTCTTTGGCCTCGCGGGGCACTCCGATCCGGTCGAGTTCCGCAACGTCCGCATCAAAGCGCTGATGGCGCAGTAATCGTCATCATAGTGAGATGAAGAAGAAACAGCCCAGGGAAGGCGTTCCCTGGGTTGTTGTTTTATCCGTTGAGGATTTTGCTGGCGCGCTCGTCTGTCGTGCCGACTTCGTTGATTTTCAGTCCGAATTTTTCGCCGATCTTCACGGCTTCACCGCGACAATAGCGAGCGTTGTTGACGTACAGGTCGAGCTGCGCTTCGCACGACTTCGGAAAGGAAATCAGGGCACCGGACGAGATGCCGAGCAGTTGCGAGACCGTGATTTTCTTCTCAGCCAGCCGCACACTGACCTGCACCGGCAAAGATCGCAACCGGACCAGCGGATCGGGGCCAGTGGGCGCGGCGGGCGATTCCACTACCGGGGCTGCAGGAATGCTGGCCGCTGGCGTGGGAACAGGACTCTCGGCTTCAAACTGCGGCTGCAACAACGGCCAGACAATCAGCAACGAACCAGTCGGTTGCTCGGCATCGGCCACGTCGATAGTCATCGTCGCCGCCCAGTGAAGCGGCTGGCACGTTTCGACGAATTCCTGCAGATTCGCCACCTTCACCGTGGCATACCGCGAGGGCTCCATGTCTGGCAGAAAGAGATTCATCGACCATTCCATGGCCAATGTGTCTAACCGCGCTTTTTGACTTTCATTCGGCGTCAAATACCAGGCAGGAAGCGACAGCGATTCCGGAATCAGGACGGTGAGTCCCTGCCCGCCCACATCAAAAACCACCGCCAGCCCCTGACCTTCAAACCCGCTCACGGGCAGTGTCGGATCCCATGTGCCGGACTCACCCGCCGCGAGCGTCCACGAAACGTCGAAGCACTGCGCAAGCGATTCCGCGAGCGCGGCTGCATTTGCCGAGATCGTGCTGAGCACCTGCTCGATATTCGCTTCCGTCAACATTGGTGGACATTCCTTTTTGCAGCGCGCAGCCGATCCGTCGGCGCAGTCGGCCATTCCCTTGAAGAAATCGGCAGCGTCACGCAGAAAACTTGCAGGCGATTGTCATCCGGGCAAAATGCGCGGAAATTACCGCCACCAAAAATCGCCGCACACAACCCAGGCAACCCATCCTCTCTAAAACAACGGGGCTGGATTATTGAGCATCAGCCAACTGGAGGCGTCCATCATGGATCGCGGACGCAATCAGCAATCCATCGATCCCGTGCTGCTCCCAACGACGAATGTCGTCCTCATTACGAATCCCACCACCGGTGATGATCTCCGCGGTGGGCGATCGTTCCCGCAGTGCGCGACACAGCGCTGCGGTGCTTCCGCCGGTGTGCTGACCGACATCGTGCAGATCGAGAATGAGAAATCGGTCGATCCCCGTGACGAGCACGGTGTCCATAATCACAGAGGGATCGTCAGACCAATCCACCCCGCCGCACGGTTGGCCGTTCCGCAAATCGAGGCTGAACAGCAATCGCTCGCGCGGTACCGACATGGCCAGCGCGGTCATTTCCGACGGAGATCGCCACGATTCCAAGCCGACGATGATCGTCGGCACGCCCAGATCCAGCAGCGGTGCAACATCCGCCGGACATTGCACTCCGGCGTCGAGCCACAACTCGGTGTCCCGTTCCAGCAGGTCGCGATAAAGAGCTGTGTTGGGACGCCGGTGTAGAATTGCGTCGAGATCGGCAAGATACAGCGCGGGCGTGTTCAATCGCGCGCGATATGCCGCGGCCACGGTCAGCGGATCGCTGCCTTCGCACAACTGAGTGACGAGCGGCCGGTACTCATTCCGTCGTCCCCCGACACCGCGCACGGCAACCGTGTCGAACACATCGAGGACGGGAATGAGTCGCATCGTAAGAGTCTTAGCCCCCGGTCATTGACCGGGGGAAAACGGCGTGATTGATATCCATCGTGATCGATAGTCCGCGCGGGCTTCCCCCGGTCATTGACCGGGGGCTAAGACGCGTTATTAGGCCTGCCGACCGAGAACTTGCAACATCGCCCGGCAGAAATCGGGCAGATCGTCCGGCTTGCGACTGCTGACGAAATGGCGATCGATCACCACCGCCGCGTCCTCGAAGATAGCCCCGGCGTTGACGAGATCGTCCTTGATGCCCGGCGAACCCGTGACCTTCACGCCCTGATAAATTCCCGCAGAAACCGGCATCCAACCACCGTGACAGATCGCCGCGACCAGCTTTCCTGCACCGGCGAATTCCTTGAGGAGCTGCTTCACCTTTGGATCGCGACGGACCTTGTCAGGCATCCAACCGCCGGGGCAAATCACGCCGTGAAAGTCCGCAGCTTCCATATCGGCGATCGTGGCATCGGCAACGCAGGGGTAGCCGTTCTTACCGACATACTTTTTTCCGGCTTCGGCTCCCGCAACGGTGACATGCACACCCGCTTCAATCAGTCGCAGCTTGGGATACCACAGTTCGAGATCTTCGTAGTCGTCGCCGACGAAGATAAGAACGCGCTGGGCATGAATCGGATGGGATGCAGTCATCGGACTTCTCGATCAATGGTGGTCGTCAGGCTGGAATCCAAGTTTACGCACCCGCGCGCTGGCGGGCGTTGTCCTGCCGCTTGCGGGCTTCCGCGGCGTGAACCGAACTCGCGAACTCTTTCAGTAACAAGGCATACGTTTCCGCGGCTTCCTTCCACTGGCCGAGTTGCTCGTCGCATTTGCCGGCTTGAAGGAGCGCGGCCGATTGCCAATCGGCGTAGGCATACGAAGCGTAGACTTTCATGTAGGCTTTGAACGCTTCGCCCCATTTCTCCTGCAGGAAGAACGTTTCGGCGATGAGAAACTGACTCTTTGCCGCGGTTTCGGTCCGGAATGCCGCCGGGTCGACGATCACGCGGGCAAACACCTCGCGGGCCTTCTCGAACTGAGCCTGTTGCTTATAGGTGCGGCCGAGCACTTCTTCCGCCTGGTAGGTCACCGTGTTGTTGGGCAACCGCCGTTTCAAGTCGGCGACGGCTTGCTCGACACCGTCGTAGTTCTTCTGTCGGAAGCGGACCTCGGCCTGCAGGACCCACAAGCGCGGATACCATGCGGGCGGCGGTTCAGGCGCGGGGGGCTGAATCTGCTCGTCGATCTGTTTCTCAGCCGCGGTAAGAATATCCGGACCAGCCTGCGGATCGGCGAGCAGCGCTTCGATGCCGCAGTATCTCACGTAGGCGCGCAGTTCACTGTTGGGAAACGCGGTTTGAAACGCGCCGGTGAGCGTTTTCACATCGGCCCAGCGCTGCTGATCCATCGCCAGGATGATGGATTGGTAATGCGCCCGTTCCTTGACCATTGCATCGGCGGTGGGAGATTGCCGCAACTCGTCGAACGCGGCCCGGGCCTTGTCGAGGCGATCCGCCAGCAGATCGCTTTCCGCAAGGCTGAGCAGCGCATTATCGGCCAGATCACTGTCGGGCACTTCGCGAATCAACCGCGCGAACAGCGCATCGGCCTGCTCGAAACGATCCGCTTCGTAGTTGAGGAGCGCCCATTCATCGAGCAGCTTGTCGAGTTGCTGCGGCTTCGGGAATTTTTCCAATACTGCGGCGTAGGCTTTGTCCGCCGGTTCGATTTGCTTCATCTGGCGATAGGTTCGCGCGGCCTGCAAACCCGCACGGTAGGCATAGAGTTCGGGAACCTTTTGCTCGGCTCCCGCGGCTACTGGTGTATTAGGGGCGTACTTCGTGAAGGCGGAGGAGAAGGCGGCGGCGGCTTCCGGAAGCTGGCCCGCCTCGCGCAAGGAATCAGCGTGATAGTAGGCACATTCCGGGGCGAGCCGATGTTGCGGGAAGTCCTTTTCGACTTTGGCATATGCTTCAGCTGCGGGGCCGAACTGCTTCTGCTGGAACTTCGCCGAAGCTAGACCACGCCAGGCAAAGGCGGCGGTGTCGGAACCTTTCTCGAACTTGTCCGAGAGTTTCGTGAGCCAGTCGTACATCGATTCCGCGGTCTTCCAATCCTTCCGCTGCTCGGCCAGTTCGGCCAGTTGCAGCGTCGTGGACGTGATCAGCGAAGGGGAGTCCGCTTTCTCCAGCAACTCGTTCCAAGCGAAGCTCGATTCATCCAATTGTCCCAGTCTCGCCTGTCCCACCGCGATGAGGGCCAAAGCGCGGAACCGTTGTCGACCTTGCGGGAACTGCTTTCGATAGCGCTGGGCAGCGACGAGTGCGTCGGCCCATTGGTCCGTCTGACCGAGGCTGTCGGCCTGCAACACCAACCCATCGGCGAGTTCGTGGTTCCCTTCCGCGGGGATCTCCGCAATCACGGGCTTGAGCAACTCCAGCGTGCCGCGGTGGTCGCCCTGCAATTGACGCGTCAGGGCCAGATAGTACCGAGCCTGCAACTTCGTCCGGGCCAGCATGGTTTCCGTCAGAACGCGTTCAAAACTTCGTGCGGCAACGTCGTACTGGGCCGCAATGTCCTCCGCGGGGCGCCCTTGTGCAATGAGTTGTGACGCCAGGCCCAGGGCGATCCGCCCTGCGAGGAGTTCCTGATACAACCGCAAGCCGCTCTGCGGGAACGTTTCCGCGAATTGTTTGCGACGGGCATTCGCGACATCGAACTGGCCCGCATCGATCGCCAACTCGGTCGCAAAATGCAGGGCATCGTCGGCGTAGTCGCCATTCGGAAACTTCTTCACGACGGTGAGGAACGATGTCTCAGCGGCGGCCGTGTCCCCGGCCAGACGAGCACAAACGCCGTGTTGAAAAATGATGGCTTGTTCGAGCGGCTGCATCTCTGCCAGCGGGATGGTCTTCGCAAGGACATCCGTCGCGACTTGCGGATTACCGGCCGCTTTGAGACTCATCCCCCGCCAATATCCCGCCGTAACGCCGCGGCTTTTGTCGGCGGTCACGGGGTCGAACGCCGAAGCGGCTTCCTGAAATCTGCCACCGCGGTAGAGCGCGAATCCGGCATTCAAACGGGCATCCATCACCAGGGCGCTTTCCGGGAACCGATCCCATACTTGCCGATACGCCGCTGCGGCTTCGACGAATTTCGCCGTGTCGAACAGATGTGAACCAATCTGAAACTGCGACTCCGCCGCCCGGAGACTCTGCCCCTTGGCGATCTGCTGATAGAGCGGCAACGCGTCGTTCGGCTTCTTCAGTACGTCATACGCCTTTGCCAATCCGTACCGTGCGTCATCGATCAGTGGTCCTTCCGGAAAGCGATCGATCGCTTTCTGAAAGGTCGCGACGGCGGCTTCCGGTTCGTTCTGTCGCAGTTGCACATCGCCCAGATATGGCAATGCGCGATCGGCAAAGGCATCTTCCGGATGTTTATCGAGATAGGTTTCCAACTCCGTGCGCGCGGCCACGAGATCGTTCAGGAGATAGCTGCATTCGCCAATGCGATACCGTGCCTGAGCGACGTTCTGATTGTTGGGAGCGTCCTTCACGAAGGTCCGCAGGTGTTCGCGGGCCTTTTTGAAGTCGGACTGATTCACCAGCGTGAGACCGAGATACAACTGGGCGTAAGGCTTTTTCTCGTGGTCGGGATAATCGACCAGAAACTTCTGAAAGCCTTCACCCGCCAGCTTCCAGCGGTTCTGACGGTAGAGTTGCACCGCAAGATTGTAATCGTCGAGGGCGGGATCAGCCGCGAACGCCGAAGCGGTGACGACGAGGACCATCAGCCAGACCGACAGGCTGCCCCACAACGCGGATCCGATCCGACCGTTCATGTCGGACACCATGCGACTGTGCGTGTCCATCCCCATTCTCCGTGTCGAACCCCGCCGTCCGCGGGCCGGACGCTGTCAGTGGGAAGCGGCATAGAAGCCGGCAATGGATTGGTGTGCCCCCCGTTTCGCTCACAAGCAAGTATGGTACCGCTTCCCAAAAACCCCGCCAATGGTGGTTGACCATTCTGACTGCCGGGATCAACCAATTTCGCCGGGTCTTGCCGCAGGGTTGAGAGATTCTCAAGCCAAAGTCAACTTAATCGTCAGACTTTCACGCGCCTCTCAGTGATAGAAACTATTGTAGATCTTGTTCATCGTGGCGGGATTTCCGGGTTGATTGACCATCAGCGACGGGTCGTAGTCGACCCGCCAGACATCCTGCTCCCCATCGATGGCCACAATCTGATGAAAATGCAGGCGGGCAAAACCACAACGATATCCGCTTCTGCCGCCTTCCGTATGAGCTTCCAGCAAGAGTAACGATTCCGGATCAGTTGCGATCACGAAAGAAAAGACGGCACCACTCAGCACGCCCGCGGACATGGGTTCGTAGTCAAACAAGGGTCGCGAGATCAGCCGCAGTTCGGTCTTCTCATTCTTGTTGTTCGTGAGAGTCAGACGATAGCGACGGGCCAGTTGCCGCATCTGGAGCAACCGCGCGGAGTGCGTCTTCGCTGGTTCGGGGGCATCGGGAATGTTCTGCCAGATGATTCCCGGTTGCTTTGGAGTCCAGCGGACTTGATTCTCAAGAGCGGCGACTACCGGCTCCTGGCTCAGCGAATGGAAGGCGTGCTTGGTGCGACATCCCTGATTATTGTTGAAGCAGAAGAATTGCCCGACGACAACCGGTCGCGCCTGGTGCATCCACACAAAGACCGCGCCGCGTTCCTGATTCCGTTCCGGGTTCGTGAAGTTCAGCAGCGATGGTTCATGAAGTTCGGCGTCTTCTTTCAAAGTCGGCAGGCGGATGGTGTATTGCTGCGCCGCAGCCAGAAACTCGGCCTGCTCCGACTTTTCATCAGGGATCGTTTCTTGAGCGAAGGCTGACGTGCCATTGATGGTCATGCCGATCGACAGCAATGCCGGCATGATCAGACGCGGAAACCCACCGAGAATGGGATTCATCAGTTCGCCTCCACAAAAATCGCGGAAGTTGTCGCAGCCGGGCCATCAATGGAATATCGAGGAACGGCCAACGGCGGTTCTGAAGCGATCTTACTGGGGTGGAGACGCAAAGCGAAGCGCGCAAGACATTTTGTCAGCATTTTGTCGGAACGATCGACTCAAACCGGCTTGCGAGTCAGGGCGACTCCGGCAGCGGATCCTCGCGGCGGGGCAGCAGACGCAATTTGAGATTGTACGACGACAGTTCGATCGTCGATTCGTGTTCGCGCAGTGTCAAGCTGTGGAAGCCGCCGAACATCGACGGCACGCTCGATTCGTGCAGAATCTGGCCGGATCGTTTGCCAAGGACCAGCATATTCAGCAGCGTGAAACTCGCCACGCCGCTTTGCTTCCATGAGCGCGTGAGAAACAACAGCACCGGCGAGGGAGCGAACCGCTCGAGGACGAGGTTCTGGTCATCCACGTCGCGCGACCACAACAATTCTCCGGTGACGCGGTCCCAGGCACAAACCGTCCCGTTCACCGGCATCGTGGTGAGACTGTCGCCGTAATGGTACGTATTACCGTCACCGTGATTGGCGATGAGGTAGACGGAGTCCGCGTCAACGAGGGGGAAGAATTCCCCGTCGGCGGAGGGAAGCGCTGCCGGGGCGAGTGTCTGCCGTTCGCCGTCGCTGAGCCGGATGAGGGCCACGCCGCGTTTCGAGGTGCGTCCGCCAGCGGCCGCGTCGACCGCCATCGCGTAATGGTCATCGATCAACCCGACATGGGTCTTGGGCGAAAAATCCTGCTTCCAGATTTCGCGACCGGTGAGCAAATCGGTGCGTCGCAGGACCGTTTTCCCTCCCCCTAAATTGAACAATTTCAATCCGGGCTGCGATTCGAGTTGGATCAGATCGTTGCCGAGCACGCGCAAAGACTTTTTCAACCGGGCTGCCAAACCGGGAGCTTCGACAACTTGGCCATCGGCGGTGCGATAGACCGAGACCTTGTCATCTTCCGTTTCGACCAGGCAGAGTGCATCACGGGCGGCGAAAATCATGGCATGTGGCGAAATCCCTGTCCGTGTCCAACATTCGCGGCCAGTCTGGGGGTCGTAAGCCGTGATGGATCGCCGGCCTTGCAAGCAGAGATAGTTCGGAAACACCGCTGCCAGTTGGCCACCCGGCGGCGTTTGATCGAAAAGGGCTTCATGATCGAGATCGTCGGCGGAGGCCAGTCGCAAAGCCTGCGGCACCTGTCGGTGCGCACCGTGATTCCAGGCACCGCCGGCCTGCGTTTCGTTCAGCGTCTTCGACCACATCAGTCGTCGATCCACCGGCGAAAGGCGTTGCAGCACGTCTTTGTGCAACACGATCACGCTGCGGCCCAGAACAGCCGAGGGAGATTCACCGTAGTCTTGTGCCCGAGGACCACCCCGCAGCGGAGCGAGCCAGCGCCACCGACCGTTGCGACGATCGGCGAATGTCAGCCGTTGTTCGTTGGGCTCGATTTGCATCAGGAGTTGCGACAGGAACGGACTGTTGATCGGACTGATGACTTCCTGCACCGGGGGCGAATACTGCGTCCCGGCCTGTTGCGTCACGAGGACCGCCCGATCCCAAATCGACGGAGCCACGGGGGTGATAGTGGCCGCATCCGCCGGGCGCAATGCCAGGGCTTCCGCGAGCGATTGGCCGGTGCTGAGTTGGACATCACCGAAACGGGTCCAGAGCATCCGTTCGACGATCAACGCGTCTTCCGACAGGCCGAACTGCCGATCGAGTTGCGCCAGTCGCCAGTACGTTTCCGCCGCAATTTTGTGGTCGGCGTGATCGGCCCACGGCAACAACTGTTGTTCGGCCTGACCGAAGTTCCGGACCGACGCGTACTCTTCCGCCATCTTCCAATGCAGCCGCGCTCCCGCCGGGTGGAAGTCACACCAATCCATCAATTTGACAACCCGTTCCAACGGACCGTTCAAGGCTTCCGTCACAGCGGACTGCACTTTGGCGTTCAACTGGTTGCGGAGTTCCCCTTCGGCAGACTGCCACAGATCATGCAACTTCCCGCGGAGCCAGACGCGGCGCTGCACCTGCAATTGCGGTTGATGCGGACGCGTGATCGTCGCGGGACCGTCGTCGTGCTCGGCGAGTTGCCAGTAGGCCTCGAACGCCTCGGCCAACCGCCCGGCAGTCACTTCGCGGTCGATGCGGAACAGTTCGACGGACAGTTTTTCGTCGGGCGTGTCAGCCAGTTTCGCGATGTCTTTCAACGCGACTTCAGCCTGAGATGGATCGGTTTGGATCACGCCGACCAGGGCCTGCCACAGCACCGCGCGATAACGAGTTTTCAGCGGATTCGGCAAATCGTCGGCTCGAATCGTCAACAGTTGCTGCGCCGCATCGGCATACCGCGGTGTCAACATCCACAATTCGGCTTCACGAATGAGGGCTTCTGCATCGAGCGGGTTGACCGCTTTGCGCTGCTGGATCTCGGCGAGCACGCCCGGCTGCTCGTCAAACATCTGCAGACCGCGGGGACCGTAAGCGTAGAGCCGCCGTCCGGCTTTCACCAGGCTGCCGAGCGCGGGCTCACCGGGCCAGACATTGAGCTTGGCCGTTTGCTTGCCGTCCGTCAGCGCGATCAGTCGCAATGTGCCGTCACTCAACGGGAGATACAGTTGGTCGCCCACAATCGCCCCCCGGCCGTTCGGCGCGACACCACTGTCCCATTCGTGGTTCCAAGCCTCCTTCCCGTCATCAAGGTTGCGAGAAACCACCGACGATTGCCCGACAACGATGACGTTCTCGCCCGTGACACCGGCAAGATACAACCCGTCATCGCGTTCTTCCTGCCATTCCAATTTGCCCTGTGTGAGATCGAGACACACGAGCGCATCGCCATCGGACGGCGTGAAGACGACTTTCGATCCCGCCATCACCGGCGGCGCAGCGAGCCATTGGCCGTTGAGTTCCCGCGGCGTTTGAAACTGCGTGCCGCCATCGCCGCTCATGTCGTTGTCTTCGTCTTCGGGCACGTAGCGGTGCGCCCACAGCACGGTCCGGCGCGTCCGATCCACGGCAACCAGCCAACCGACCGTCGTGGGACAGATGACGATCCCCTGCCCCACGGCAATGGGCGTGCTCACCCACCGTCGCGCGATGTCCAAATCAATCTTCGTGTCGGCATAGGCCAGCAGTTGCGACCATTTCAACATTCCCGATGTCGGATCGAGCGCGAGCAAACGAATTTCTTCACCGACCGCTCCGACTACCAGCAATTCATCCCCGTCGGCCACCGGTGCACCGAGGAAAAAGCAGCCGGGGAGCGAAGCCTGCAGATCGCGCCCTTCGCCACCGCCGATCGACCAGAGCCGACGCCCGGTTTCGACGGAGTACGCCGTCAGCCGATTGGAATGCCAGTTCGCCCCGAACGGATCGACCGGTTCGCCTTCACCGTCCCATTGATGTCCCTGCTGACTGCGGGTGAGCGTGGCGACATCTTCGAGCGCGTACAGTTGCCGCGCGTCGCTGCTAATCAAGCCAATGGTCGCATCGCGAAACAAATGGCTGACAAGCGGGTGAAACTCCGCCGATGGTCCGGAATACTCGTCATCGGACTGCGGCGCAAAACCGTTCGGAAAATCGTCATCACTTTGCTCCGGGCGAATGCGGCTGAGAATCCGTTCCGCGGACAGCCCCTCGGTCGTCGCCCACAGCGTCTTGCCGGTAACAGCATCGACCATCCGCACACCACGGAGATCGCGGAACGCCACCCGGTTGCCCAGCACGACCGGCATCCCCACCATCATCGGCGTCTGCTGTTGATCCTCGAGATCCTGAAGAATCCAGCTCAGCCGCTTGCGCAGCGTGGCATTCGAGGTGAGGGACGCCGTCCATTCGGGTTTCAACAACGGCGGATTTCCTTCCGCGATGCCGATGCGGGCAGCCGTGCCGAACAATTGCGGCCATTGCTGCAGGATGGGCGTGGTCAGTGGGGACTGCCCGGGAAGTTGCGCCCAGCCGTCTGCCACCGACGTGGTCTTCCCCCCAAGATTGATGACATCGGCACGGCGATCAGCAAGCGCCGGGTTCAGGAACTGCCGCATCTGCTCGGGACTGGCCTGTCGCGCCGCATACGCCGCTTTCATCCGCCAGCGGGGATCCTGCGTTTCCGCAGCCTGCACGTTGTCGAGTTCGGAAAACCACCGGACCGAGAGTGCGAACTCCGCGCGATCAAAATGCCAATGCGCGAGATAGTTCGCGGCCTTCCGTCCTGCCGCGGTGTGCAGAAACCGGGTGGCCACTTCCACAATGGCATCGATGCGGCCCGAGCGTCGCGCTTCGGTCCACAGTTGATCGGCAAGGCCACCGTATTGTCGTTCGTAGTCGGTGAGAATCTCCGCAGGGGCCTGACCCAATTGACGGGATGCGGCGGTTCGCAACGATTCCCAGCGACCCCCTTTCGCCCGATAGACGGCGTCTTCCGGACTGTCCAACAACCGCTGCAGCAGTTCGACGGCGTGCTTCCAGTCGGATTGTCGAATCGCCGCATTGGATGCAGTCCATAAGCCGTCGAGTTTGGGATTGCGCGGGGCGCGGGCATCGATGGCATCGCGAGCACCGTTGGCCCGTTCGGCGGTCGTCCCCTCACCGGCCCGTACGCGTGGCGCCATGCGACCAGGAGGCACAAACATCCGCTGCATCAGATTTTGAAAGAACGGCGCGAGTCCCTGTCCCGGCGGTTTCGCCTTTTCCTCGGCCGGTTTCTCCACCGGTTCGTCGGGCCACGCCGAGACGGACGCGCACGGAACCAGCCACGCGGTCAGTAGCATCAGCCCCGCGGCGATGATCCGCCTCCTACCGCGTGCTGGGAACATCGTTCGACTCCGTGATGGGCCGTGATTCGTCGTGCCGCTTCCATTCGTTACCGGACCGCAAATTCACGGGCCGCCGACAGTTTCAGTGTAATGGACCCCGGAGACAAAGTCACGGAGTTCGTGCGTGGTCACACGTCCCCACACTCGCACTCGTTCCCACGCTCCGCGTGGGAACGCCCGTCCGAGACGCTCCGCGTCTGCGCATTCGTTTCGGTAGCGGTGTGATAGGACTGCGGCGAGGCAGAGCCTCGCGAACATGCGTTTCCAGGCGGAGCCTGGGAACGAGGGAACGAGATGCAATTCTTGCCGGTGAGCCGGGTTTCTGCGTGATTCTCATTACCCCGGCATCGGCAACCCGTGCGTTCCCCTCGACGGCAGGAAGCGATTTGCGATAGACAACGTTCTTCGGGAATGCTGTGAGGAGCCGTGATGAATCCATCCAGAATCACGTTCGCCATCTTGCTGGCGGCTTCGTTTGTCGGCTGTGAGACGCTGCACCAAGCCGGCGTTCCGGGACTCGAACAGTACGTCAAAGATGAAGACGCCCTCGCCGCACCGGAATACCGCGAGAGTTTCCAGGTCGATCGCGATCCGACCGCGTTCAGTTGGCTGCTCGCTCACCGGGTCCGGAACGGCATGACCGTCAGTGAAGTCAGCGAAGCCCTCGGCGATTCCGGCGAAGAATTCTCGAATAGCCAGGCCCTCAAGAAAAACGCCAACGAGTACCAGGCGACCGACATCGCCTACCGTTGGGGGCCCGATGCCCAAGGTCGCAGCGTAATCCTCTTCTTCCGCGACGGCCATCTGATTCAATTCAATCCGCGCGATTTCGGCGGACAGTGATTCGTCGCGATAACTCGTTAACTCGTTCCCACGCTCCGCGTGGGAACGAGGATACGGGTTCAGACGTTCTTCGCTTCGCGCATTTCTATCAGGGCATGCCGGATATCCCGCAGGGTAACAGCGTCTTTGAGAACACGCCCGCCGGGGCTTTCCGTCAGCTCTTCCGCGACGGAGCCCATTTTCTTGGACAACGCCAGAATCACCGGCACGCCCTTCCGCTTGCAACGCTTCACCGCCGCCTGAAAAACCGGCACGACCTCATCGCCCAGCGACTCCCCGATGAAGATCACTCCCGCGGGGTTGTCGCTGTCGACGCGGTTTAAGGCTCGAATCGGATCGGTCAACACCAGCACCCGGTAGCCGTGCTTCGTGAAATATTCCCGCAGTGCATCCTGCTGCTTGGCGCGGCTTTCCACGCAAATGATGACGGGGGCCAACTTCGGCGGCGGTTCCGCAGGCGTGTCCGGTTCAGACCATGCCGTACCCGAGATCTTTCGCAGATCGGCGACGACTTCCGTGGGCGACTGATACCGCTCATCGGGATCGATCGCGATCAGCTTGTCGACAACCGCCGCAATCGCCCGCGGCAAACTTGGATCGAGATTGCGGATCGGCCGTACATCGCGATAACGGCTGAACAACTTGCGGTCTTCGCGGCGTTTGCTCGGCTCGTATGGCGGTTGACCGGTCAGCAATTCGTAGTAAATCGCACCGAGGAAGTACAGATCGCTGCGGGGATCGTTGTCCGGTGCCCCGGTGTTCTTCTCGATGGTGGCATATTCAATCGCGCGATCGACTTCGTCATCGATCGCGGCGAACGAGGCATCCTGGCCGGCGAGGCCGAAGTCCACCAGCTTGGCCACACCTTGCGAACTGAGAAGCACGTTAGACAGTTTCAGATCGCGGTGCGTCAGTCCCAAACTGAGGGCGTATTCCAACCCCTCGGCGATATCGAGCACATACTTTGTCGCGTCCGTCGGCGAGAATTTCTTGCGGATCTTGATGAAATCGCGAAAGTTGCCCCCTTCGACGAACTCCATCGTGAAATAGTGCTGGTTGCCGTCGCTGCCGACTTCGTAAATTGGCACGATGTTCTTGTGCAGCAACCGTTTACCGAGCTCTCCTTCACGCCGAAACAGCATCACGGCCCGGGGGTCGTCGACAAACCGCTGCCGCAGCACTTTGATCGCCACGACTTGGGCACTGTCGACCGCCGAACCGCGAAATACTCGCGCAAAACTTCCGGAGGCATTGCGGTACAGGAGTTTATAGCCGCCGAGCCGCAGGCCTTCCGTTTCGCGTTTCTTCAGCACCCCCGATTGATACGACGTAATGGCCCCGAGGATTTCGAGTTCTTTGATGAGGCCATCGACGGTGACGCGCGCGCCGAGCACCCGCTTGGCTTCCTGCAGGTGAGCGGGATCGACCAGCCGCAATCGCAGCAATAATTCTTCGAGTTGGGCCAGCGTCGAAAACGACATGCGTAAAACTCAAACGGAATAACCAAAAATCGGTCGCACCGGTCCCCTGGCCCGAGGTCCGGCGAGGCAACGGTCGTCACCATACGAATTGAAAGGTCGACAAGTTCGCGGGCGAATCTTCATGGTAACGTCCGCCCGACCGGTCGCAAGCGGAGTCGCCGATTTGATGACCCACGGGTCGGTTCGATTCTCCGGATGAGGCACACCGGACAGGTCGCGCGTGCCGGACGGATCGCACCGTTTAGCCGCGACCCGCCAGGGGAGCGCTGCGGGGAACGCACAGCGCGCTCGCACATTCAACGCAGCGCTCCCCTCCGGGTCGCGGCTAAACGAAAGTGGGCAACCTTCCATACCGTACGACCCCACCGGCAATGGTCGCTTCGATCTGCAACCGGTCTGCGCCGTCGGTGTGACGGAACAGAAACAGATCGGCCAAACCGTGTCGACGTAACCGCGGGGCTTCGTAACCTAATAACTTCGCCGGGTTGCGGCTGGTCATTTGGATCGCTTCGCGCCAGCCGACACCGGCGTACTCGCGGACCTTCACGACACAGACATCCGTTTCGAGCGCGGAACCGGCAAGCAGTTCCCGCTGACCAGCGACGACCAACTTTCCATTATCCAGAATCTCGCTGCGGCCAAGTTTGCTCTCATAAATACCGGGCGGACACCCCGCCCATCCCGCGGCGTCACACGTTAATACCACATTTCGCGGCGACTTCACTTTCACCACAGTCCGCACAATGTTCGCAGGGAGATGATGGCCGTCGACGATCAAACTGGATGTCAGACGATCATCCGCGAGTTGTTCCCACAGCGGATTGCGATGCCGATGCAACATGGTCGAGCAACCGTTGCCGAGATGCGTGCTGAGCCGGGCCCCGGCATCGGCCGCCGCGCGGATTTGCTCCGGCGTGGCGGCCGTGTGACCGATGGCAATGACGATGCCGTTTTCCACGGCGCGACGAATGAACTCGATAACGCCGTCCTGTTCCGGGGCGACGGTCACCAACTTGATGCGACCGCCCGCGGCGTCCTGCAGGCGTGAGAATTCGTCCCAATCGGCCCGACACACATGCTGCCGGGGATGCGCACCGCGCGGTCCGTCTTCTGAAGAGATGTACGGACCTTCAAGATGACACCCCGGCACCATCCGCGCCGTGACCGGATCTTGCTCGCACGCCTGACGAATGACGCAAAACCCGTGTTCGAGGGCGGCGAACGAATTCGTGATCAACGTCGGACACAGCCGTGTCACACCAAACCGCAGATAGGCCTGCACCGCGCGATGGACTTGCTCCGGGGTGAGCGCGTCGTCGCTGAACCAGGTGCCGCCGTGGCCGTTGATCTGCAGATCGAACAACGCCGGGGCCATCATCGGCCAGGATTCCAGATCGTCCCCTGGCCACACCGGTCGCACCGAAGCGATGCGATCCCCCTCGATGACGACTTCAATGGGTTCGCCCGTATCGTAACGCCGTCCACAGACTGTCAGCATGTTGGCTCGTCACCGCGAGGAGAAAGACTGTCCACAGATTTCACAGATTAACACAGATTCGGAGGGAAGAGAGAGCCATGCAGGAGAGGAGGATTATCCACAGAGAACACCGAAGGCACAGAAAAGAGAGAAGTGAGAAAGGGGAAGAGGGAGGAAGAAGAGGGGAAATAAATTGCGATTTGAATGCATTCATTCTCTCTTTTCTCTCCCGTATTCCTGCTCTTTTCCTTTCTGTGTCCTTCTGTGTTCTCTGTGGATCAATCGCCTTACCTCTTCCGGGCTTCTCTCTCTTCTCTCCGAATCTGTGTGAATCTGTGAAATCTGTGGATCCTCCGCCGCATTTTTTCACGGCAAGTCGGGATGTCGGGTGTGCCAGTCGGTGCGGGATTGGTAGGCCATCGCGAGGCCGAGCAGGCGGTTTTCTTCCAAGGCACGGCCGACGAGTTGGAAGCCGGTCGGGAGATTATCCTGGCCGAAGCCGTTGCACAGCGCGATGGCGGGCAGACCGGCGGCGTTGCTCGCGACACCGAGCGAGGTGCTGGAAAAGCCTTTCGACCATTCGCGGAAGTCGCGATCAATCGGCCCGGCAACCGTCGATAAGGACGGGGCAACGATGGCATCGTACTTCTCGAAGAAGGCATCGAGCGCGTGTTGAATCTTAGCGCGCACGCGCAGGGCGTTGATGTAATCTTTCGCGGGGATGGCGAGCGTGGAGTGGCCGCCCCAGCGGTCTTCGGGGGCGGAGAGTTCCCACACCTTTCCCTCGCGGATGAACTCCTCAAATGCCGCCGCTTGTTCGCAGTTGATGATCGTGCCTACCACCGCGCTGTAGGGCAGCGGCGGGAGTTCGATTTCTTCGATCTCCGCAAAGGCGCTCAAGACCTTCAGCGTGTCCTCAAAGTTGGCACGCACTTCCGGCTGGACGTTTTCCAACGCCCCTTTAATGGTCGCAATGCGGGCTTTCTTCCCCGCGAAATCGTACGGCGTGAATTGATACGGTTCGACGATGCTTGTCGGATCGTGTGGATCGACCCCACCAATCGCATGCAGTACATGGCCGCAGTCTTCGGCGGTGCGTGCCATCGGCCCGAGTTTGTCGAGTGTCCATGATAGTGCCATCGCGCCGTGACGGCTCACGCGGCCGTAAGTCGGTCGCAGTCCCGCGACGCCGTTGTATCCCGCGGGAGTGATGATCGACCCCGACGTTTCAGAGCCGATGGCATACGGCACCAACCCCGCGGCGACGGCCGCCCCCGGCCCCGACGACGATCCGCCCGACCAGCGCTCGCGGTTCCATCCATTCCGGCCCGGTCCTGTGAAGGATGCGTCCGCCTGCCGGTAACCGAACCCGCCCGCGATTTCGACCATCGACAACTTCGCGACCAGCACCGCTCCGGCATTGCGCAGTCGTTCGATCACCGTCGCGTCCATGTCGATGATGCGGTCTTTGAATGGCGCGGCTCCCCATGTCGTCGGGATGCCGCGCGTGGCGAGCAGATCTTTCGCCCCATACGGAATGCCGTGAAGCGGCCCACGGTCCTGTCCCTGGGCGAACAGTCGGTCGGCTTCCGCCGCCTGTTTCAGGGCGAGATCACGTGCTAGCGTCACCACGCAGTTAAACTGTGGGCCAAGACGTTCCAGCCGTTCGAGATAGAACTCGGTGAGCGCAACCGAAGTAGTTTCACCCTGCCGCAGACGTTGTGCCCATTGCGTGACGGTCGAAAAAGCATCGTCGGGAGTGAGTTTCACGGTGTCGCCTTCGGTGGGCCACCGTGGGGACGGTCGCTGCGGTAGGCGGCGAAGACGAACGCCGGTTCATCGCCATTCTGCAACGGGAATTTCGATAGCTCACGTCCGCGGGCCAGGTCGCTGCGGATGTCGCTGAAGAGGCCTTCGATGACATCGTCGCTATAGTGCTCGCTGGGATATTGCTGGACGATGCCGGTGAGAATGAGTTCTGCCAGAGTCGGTGGCCGCGGTGGCGGGTCTTTCTTTTCGGGCTCCTCGGCAGCGTTAGCCGCCGGGGCAGAAGCGGTGCTCAGTCCGAGACCGAGTGCGAGTGCGAGTTGTTGCGCGAAGTCGCGGCGCGTGACGTTTGACACGTTGGCCCCCCTGCGTGACGCTCAGTTAACCCCCCGGTTGTCCGCAACCGGGGGAGACAACGCGATCACTCTACAAAAAGCCCCCCGTTGAAGACAACGGGGGGCTAAATGAAGAGGTTGAATTATCGTGCGGCCATCACACCACTTCCGGCATCGGGCTGCGGTGATCGACGAGGAACTGCGGGCGGCCGGTGGGATCGGACAACGCCGTGTGCATCGGATCGATTCCCAGATTGTGGTAAATCGTCGCGATGATTTCCTGCAACGGCACCGGGCGATCTTTGGCGTACTCGCCCAGCCGATTCGTCGCCCCAATCACCTGACCGGTACGCATCCCACCGCCGGCGAGGAGCGCACAACTCACCTGTGGCCAGTGATCGCGACCGGCCTGGGCATTGATTCGCGGCGTGCGACCGAATTCACCCCAGACGGCGATCGTCGTGTCATTGAGCATCCCGCGAACATCGAGGTCTTCGATCAATGCACTCACGCACTGATCGAGCTTTGAACCGTGATCGCGGACGAGATCAAAGTTCGCGCCGTGGCTGTCCCAGCGGCCGTAGCTCAGTGTTACCGAGCGAACGCCGACTTCCACCAATCGGCGGGCCATCAACAGATGTTCGTTACAGGTCGGAGCCCCGTCGTACTGATATTTGTAGGGCTTGCCATCACCGTAACGGGCGACGATCTTCGGGTCTTCTTTCGAGAGATCGAGCGCATCAACGAGTTTGCTGGATGTGAGGACGCCGAACGCGGCATCGGCGAAGGCGTCCATCCCGGTGAGCATGCCGGTGGCGTCGACTTCCCGCTTGAGCAGATCGAGACCACTGAGCAATTGGCGGCGGTCACCGAGCCGGTCGAGTGTCACCCCATTGAGCCGCAGGTCTTCCATCCCCTGCCCTTGCGGTTTGAACGGCTGAAACGCGGCACCGAGGAAGCCTGAAGCGCCCGGTTCCGACCAGGGGACATGCTGAGTGCGATCCGCCAGCGCGACCGACGGCGGCACCGCTTTATCGACCGGGCCCTGTAACTTGGAAACGACCGAGCCGATGCACGGACGGCCGCCCACGGATGCAATTGAGTTCCGTGGCCAACCACTCAGCGATTGATAGGCGTCATGAGCATCGACACTGCCCGTCACCGAACGAATGAAGACGCACTTGTCGGCGAGAGCTGCAATCCGCGGGAAGACTTCGCCGATTTCGATGCCCGGCACGCTGGTCTTGATCGGATCGAATTCCCCCCGGATTTCCTTGGGGGCGTCGGTCTTGATGTCCCACATATCCTGATGCGGCGGCCCACCACCCAGGAAAATATTGATCACGGCTTTGTGTGACGACTTCGAGCCATTGGCCGCTTGTGCTTGCAGAATCTGTGGCAGACTGAGACTGGCGAGGGAACCGAAGGCGAACCCGCCAATTTTCAAAAAACCGCGGCGGGGAATGCCGTCGCAATAACGGTGAGTGGGTCCGGGGATGGTGAGCATGGCGATCCCTTTGTCTACCGCAGGAAACGACGGAGCCCTCGCCGCCGATCTTGCCGAAAAGGAAGATCAGCCGGAGAACGCATCAGCCGACAAACATGAATTGTATCGACTTGACGGGCGAACGCAAATCACGATTGTCGAACATAGTGTTCTTTAGTTCAGTAATTTTCGAGCAAATAGAGAGCCTGTAGGATTCACGGCGAGTGCATGCGGTGGTGACGGTCAAATCGGGTGGGACCAACCGACGTATTTGCTGAGGTGCTGGTGCAACGCGGCAGCGAGCTTTTGGGTGAAGGAACGCGGGCGGGCTCCCACCGAAATGCTCAGCCGGGAACCGGAAGTGGAACAGCACACCGAGATCGATGGGATATTCCAGACGCCAGCCTGGGCATATCCGTTTCGCAGGACGGCTGTGCCCCATTCATCACCCGGCCGGCCGAACTCGCCGAGATCGGAAACACAGACATCGGGCGTGAGCCGGAAGTTGCTGTAGAGTTTATTGATGCCGAACTGAAGCAGCCGGAAGGGGATCACGCGGGAGAAGAAACGAACGCGGGGGACATCAGAGGCAACCGGACTGCGACGGAGTCCGAAGTGTGGTCCCCGTTCTTCTTTCATGCGGTCGCGGAGCTGCTGCACCATGTCCGACATAGTAATGCCGGGGGCGTGCTTCACGCGCATCTTGGCCTGGCCGATCAACATGCTTGCAGGAGCGGGTTGCAGTTCGGGCGGGAGATAGCGTCGCAGGTTGACCATTGTGGCCAATTCGAGGGCGGCATCCGGATCGATCTCGACGACATCGCGCATCGCCATCCCCAACGCGGCCAGAATCGCCAGCGTCGCCGTGGCGCGGTCGCGCATTGCCCGTGCTGTGAGTTCTGTTAACGAGCCTTCCGGGTACGACAACAACCCCGGCAGATCGGGCGGATCTTCCGGGGTGGCATCGGGGATCCGAAACAGCGCGGGATCTTTTCGCTGGTCCCGAAATTCCTGGCGAAGAACTTTCATGTAGTCCTCGCGCTGCTGTTCTGAAACGATCGAACGGAACAGCGCCACCGTTCGCCGAACGACCGGAGCATCCTCGGCGGGGATCGGCGTCTCGGCGCGGTAATGCGCCGCAATGGTATTGATCAGCATGTAAGCGGCGGTCGCGTCGGCAAGGCGATGATCCACCCGCATGCACAACGTGTCATCAGTGGGGCCACGCAGAACGATCAGTTTGACTGCGGCATCCACCAGGCCGTGCATGACGGCATCTACAGCGGCAGAAGAACCATCGGTCGTCACCATCGAAACGAGTTCACGACGGTCTTCGCGGGGAATCGGTTCCCAATACGGTTGCCAGAAGGCCGCCACGAACCGATGGCTCCACATGGGCTCCTCGGCAAGGGCGACCAGAAACGCCGCGGTCAGCCGTTCGCCATCCAGCCGACCGGAAAATTGCAGAACGCAGTTGATATCGCACTGATAGAGCGGAACCATCGCCGCGAACATCTTCTCGCACAAATCGGCGGGGATACGACGGGCGCGGGACATTGGGAGACGGCTCGCTGAAGGCGATGGGATGAGGGCGCGGTGATTCTGCGAAGCGACAAGCGTGGGGTGTTAACTTTTCTTCCATTCCAAGAGCGTGCCGGCCCAGGAGTAGCCGACGCCGAAGCCGACGAGGACCAGCTTCTGCCCCGGTTTGAAGCGTCCCGCTTGCGCGCATTCTTCCAGCAGCATGGGGATGGTCGCACTACAGGTGTTGCCAATGCTCGCCAGGCCCACCGGGACTTTTTCCGGCGGGAGTTTGTAGGCCGAAACAAGCCGTTGCACGAACACCGGGTTGGCCTGATGAAACAGATACCCGTCGACATCGGTCGCTTTCAGACCGACTTTGTCGAGTAAGCGTTCGATGACCCCCTTCACCGTAGAGACCGCGAAACTGGCGATTTCGGCTCCCTTCATGTGCAGATACCGGTCTGAAGGTATCTCCGATGTCGGCTGGCGACTCGCCCCTGCTTTCACGATCAGGTTCGGCGCGCCGCGGCCGTCGGTCCCGAGCACACTCGGACCGATCTCCGCCCACACGTTTGCCGCTTGATCCGTGATCAGGCTCGCCGTCGCCCCGTCACCAAAGAGGCTCGCCACCGACAGATCTTTCGGATGGCAATACTTCGAGTAAGTATCCCCCGCGAGCAGCAACACGTTCTTGGCCGATTCGGACAAAATGAGTGACCGCGCCAGCCACAACCCATAGGTGTAGCCGGAACATCCGAGTGTGACATCGAACGCGGCAACGGTTTGCGGAAGCTGCAAGCGGTCCTGGAGCACGCAGGCTGTCGACGGTAGAAAGTAGTCGGGCGATTGCGTGCAGACAATCAGCGCATCGATGGTCGAACGGTCGATGTTCCCAGCCGCGATGAGTTTCTCCGCGGCGCGGAAACAAAGGTCGCCCGCGGTCTCATCCGGCGCGGCAATGCGGCGCTCGGCGATCCCGGTTTTGGTGCGAATCCGGTCCGCCGTCCAACCTTCCACGCCCGCTACCAACTCGTCGTTGGACTGTACGCGGGCGGCCAATTCCGTCGCGATGGAATGCAGGTACGCCTTCATGCGAGTTTCCCAGCATCGCGCAAGATCTTCAGCACGGCTTCCACTGACGTGAGCGTCGTCGCCTGGGCGGGAGGAAGCGTCAGGTCATAGTCCCGCTGCAACATGAAGACCAGTTCGACGACCGCCATCGAATCCCACGCGGGAACATCGGCCGCCACCGTCGTCGGCGAAATCGTGGACCGACTCACTTGCAGACACTCGGCAATACCATCCAGAACTTGATCGACCGTGGCACTCATTTCCGGCTTCCTTATGATGCGGTCGGCGGACAGAGCGGTGCCCAACCAACGTAGCGTGACAAATGAAAATCGATCCGTTCCGCGAACCGGCGCACAAACGAGCCCGGCCCCGACCCGACGGCGAGCGTCAGGCGCGTCCCGCAGGTGGACATCCCGATCATAATCGCCGGTTGCCGCCATGTCCCCTGTGTGCTGTAGCCGTTCTCGATGGAGACCCCGTCCCACGCTTCCTCCGGCTTTCCGAATTCACCCAGGTCGGAGATCAACACCATCGGGGCCTTGTCCGCAGCCTCATTCATCCGTCTGAAATTTCGTTTCGTATTCGCAAAGGGATTCCAGTGGAGATACTGCCGCAAGAGAGGAAGATCGAGCGACAGCGCACTTTGCGACAACCCGAAGTGCGGCCCGCGTTGTGCCGCGAGTTGCGTTCGGACCTGTTCGACGATGGCGGGGACATCGGCCGCGTGTTGCGGATCGATCCAGACGGAGACCTGTCCGGTCAGCATACTCGCCGGGGCGGCTTGCTCCGCTGCGGGCAGATACCGTCGAAGATTCACGGGCAAATTGATGGGGATGCGCACCCCTTCGGTGAAGGTGAGGACATCCCGCAGGGCGATGTAGGTCACCGCGATGATCACCATCGCCGCTGTGGCCCGATCGCGCATCGCCCGCGCCGTAAGTGCCGAGGCTGCGCCTTCCGGATAGTGCAGGAATTGTGGCGAAACGTACGGGTCATCCTCCGTCGGCGTGGGAAGCGTAAACCCGCGGGCCGTGCCGGACCGTTTCACAAAAACCAGCAGTTCCTGAAAGAGTTTCCAGCGAGTGCGGAGATTCGCCAACGGTCGCAGCAGGGCCAAGGCGGTGCGACGGATGACGGGGCCGTCCGTTGCGGGAACTTCATCTTGCCGTTGGTAATGTTCGGCAATCGACTGTAGCAGATGTCGGGCGGCGTTGGCATCGGCGAGGCGATGATCGATGCGGAGACAAACGTGGTCGCTCTGCGGCGTTCGCAGGATCATCACCCGCGCGGCGGCTTCCACTCCCGAATCGAGGATCCGTCCCCAGGCGGCGAACCGCTCTTCCGACGACGCACACGCTTCCACGGTGACCAATGCCGCTCGGTCTTCTCGCGGGATGAATGACCAGTACGGCGTCCACCAATGCGTTACGAACCGGTAACTCCACATCGGCTCGGCGGCGAGCGCACACAGAAAGGCCTGCGTCATCCGCCGTTCATCAATCGCCCCGGCGAATTCCAGGACGCAATTCACATCCCCCTGGTAGTCGGGCACCATCGCCGCAAACCACCGCTCGTAATACTGGCTGGGAATGCGCGCCGGGGACATGGAAGAAATCTGACTCAAAAACCGCAAGGGAAGCGAACGGCCGGATGGGAGTTAGGCCACGTTAAAATCCTGATGCCTGGGCACTTCGGCTGTCTACCGGAGTTCGGCACAATCTCCGGGAAACCCAAGGTTTTTCCGAGCCGGTCGCCTTCGCCGCGGGGAAAGCGATTCTCAAAACGCGGATGCGGATCGTAGGGCGTGAGGAAATCGGCGAAAAATCGTCTCTACCAATGAAGACACTTGTATTGTCTGTGAGGGATTTGTTCAATTTGTCATAGCACCGCGATTTGCTCCATCGCTCTGCCCTTATCCGTACGGTGGCCGTTTCCCGTCAAACCACGGGACTCTTTTTCAGAAATCGTTTCGGCATGAATGCGGTGGGTGTGGACCACACCCGCACGGATGCGGACGTGATGACGGAGGCGGAGAACCTCCCAGCAACGACGCTGGTCGATGACCCGAGCGGGGTCATGCCAGCGGTAGCGGTACCATCGCTCTCGCCGCCGCGGGTGCTGATCAAACCCGAGCGGTTGGACTCGCCGCCGAAGGTGCTGATGCGGCGATTCGCCTTTCTCGATGGTCTGCGGGCGCTCTCGGCTCAAGCGATTGTCTGGCATCACATCGCTTTTTATGGGCCGCTATCAGACATCGCTTATCCGCTGCTTCCCACCGTGATTGACGCTTTGGCCGAGTATGGACGGATGGCGGTGCAGATTTTTCTGGTAATTGGTGGATTCGTCGCCGCCCAGGGACTGTCGCGTGCCGTTCCGAAATCAGGAGCCGAATTGACACGGCAGATCGCCAAGCGGTACTGGCGGCTGGCGTGGCCGTACTTGGCGATTCTGATGGTTGCTGTACTGGCGAACGGCATCGCTTCGCAATGGATGACGCACGATTCCATTGCATCGCCACCCACCGTGCCGCAACTCATCGCGCATGTCTTCTTCCTGCAGACTTTACTGGGCTATGAATCGCTATCGTCCGGTCTGTGGTACCTCGCGATTGACTTGCAACTCAGCCTGATGACGCTGATTCTCTGCTCGGCTGTCGGGGTGGTCGCGAGGTCTTGTGGCCGCAAAGAGTCCACACATCGCTGGTCGTTTGTGGTCTTCTTTCCGATCGCTGCGGCAGCCCTGTTTTCGTGGAACCGCGACCCCGATCACGACATCTGGGCTGGGTATTATTTCGGCAGTTATTTTCTGGGAATCGCGACGGCCTGGGTGCTGTCGGACCAGATTCCACGTGCATGGTACATCGCCGCCGTTGCGTTAGCGGCGGCCGCATTAGCCTACGACTTCCGTATCCGATTGGCGATTGCGTTGGTGACGTGCCTCGTGATCACGTTTGCGGGAATCACCGGCGGGCTGGAACGCTGGCTGCGGTCGCCCGTGATGGATTACCTCGCGCGAACCAGTTACAGCCTGTTCCTGATTCACTTCCCGATCTGCCTGGTAATCAATGCGATCCTGAGCGAACCGGCCGCCAACCGCCCGCAACTGGCACTGGCCGGAATGGTGCTCGCCTGGTTCGTCAGTTGTCTTGCCGCGATCGGGTTCTACCACGGGGTGGAGAAGGCATCGCTGTGTCGCGTTGCAGCGATCCATCGCCTTGCTGCACGACCTGTATCTTGACGTTCGGGAATCGCTGCTGGAATCGGGCAATTCCTTGACGGGTCGCCGATGTTTCTGCCTGTTCGAGTGGTACGACAGCCAAGCGGGTGCCCGCTTTCGTGTTCTTTTCGTAGAGCAAGATTCGATCGAGATTGCGAACCACCATCAGTTCGTTGATCGTATTATCCGTAAAGTCCCGCGGCTCCATACAAATGGTGAGTCGTCGCGAACACAAGAAGCGCGCGTTACTGCCCAACACGCGACTCAACACAAAATACAATTCGCCGGGCTCGTAGTTCTCAGACGTTGAACCGTGCAGGCGAATGTAGTTCAGCGCACCTTCTTCGGCGTCGTTTGTCAGACCGCCGATCCATGTGCAGACGAAGACCAAGAAGGCCACCGCGAAGGCCACAATTAGAACGGACCGCAGCCGACCTTGCGGGATCAGACGGAAAGGTCGTCGGGTTTCGGTCGTCATCGGTCGCGACACTTTCCATGCCCTTCACCCGTTATGGTTGCGTGAGTTGTTCGCGCAGCCACAGCGGGCGATCGGTCGTAATTCCCTGCACGCCGGCGGCAATCATCTGGTGAGCGACCTTCACATCGTTCACCGTCCAGACGAGCAACTCCAAACCAGCAGCTTTGACGCGATCGCCAAACCCACGATCGATCAGATCGCACGCAGAGAGGTCCAACCCATCGGCATGCAGTTCCTTCGCAGTCTGAATCAGCGAGTCCACCGAGTGATTCCACTCGCCGGTTTGCTTGTCCTTTTTCACGGACACGATCCAGTAGACTTTGCACTCCGGCAACGTTTTCTTCGATGCCGCGACCACATCTTTGTTGAAACTGATGACCGCGGTTTCGCTCGTCGGTCGTTTCGCCACGGCCAGCACGCGCTGCAACTCGGGCACGATCTCCGGGCCGCACTTCACTTCAATGAAGACCCGTTTGCCCTTTGGAATGGTCGCCAGGGCTTCCGACAACAGCGGGATCCGTTCGCCGGTGTACTTTTTGTCTTTCCAGGCACCGACATCGAGCCTGCGCAGTTCTTGGTAGGTCTGTTCGACGACTTTCTTGTCGACTCCCGCGGCGCGTTTGGTGTCGGCGTCGTGACTCAAGATGATCTGCCCGTCTTTCGACAAATACACATCGAACTCGACGGCGTCCGCCTGCTGTTCCCATCCTAGCTTGATGGCGGCCAGCGTGTTCTCGGGCGCATCGTAAGAGGCCCCGCGATGGCCGACGATTTCGACGCTTGCCGGACGGTCATTCGCCATGCTCGTCAATCCCCCACAGGCGATCACCAGAACCGCCGCCATCGCACCCAACCGCCGCATTGTCCATCTCCACAGTAAGTGAATCCCCGAACGACATGCTGCAACAGTATCGCGGTGAGATCAAGATTGAATGAACGCCCTCGAAGCCCAGGGACTGCCGTCCCTGAGATGTTCTACTTCGCGCGCAGAAACCGCTGAATCCGCTTCCCATTCACTTCCGCCACGAGCAACTCCCCTTTCGATGTGATCGCCATCAGATGCGGCAGCTTCAGCGTCTCGGGGGTGCCCCACGTCGCGGTGATTTCGCCTTTGCGATCCATGTGGACGATGTGGTGCTTGTCCCCTTCGGAAGCCAACAATTCGTCACCGATGACAATCAGCCCGAACGGATTGCCGAACCCGCTCCAATCGGCGAGGTGTTGCCCGTTCGTTTCAAACACCTGCACGCGCTGATTGCCCCGGTCCGCGACATAAATCCGATCCTCGGCGTCGATCGCCAGGCCGTGCGCCGTCGCAAATTCGCCGGGGCCTTTGCCTTTCTTGCCCCACTGCAGCAGAAACTTTCCCGTGGAGTCGAACTTCGCAATGCGGGCATTGCCGCTGTCGGCGACATAGAAGTTGCCATGGGAATCGAAGACGACATCATCGGGAGCGCGAAAGCCCTCCGCAGCGTTCCCGGCTTTGCCTTCGGTCCCGATCGTTTTCAACAGTTCGCCGTCCGTGGAAAACATGCGCAGAACATGATTGCCGTTATCGGTGGTCCACAGATGACCGTCGCGGTCGAAACGCAACCCGTGGGGGACCTTGAACAATCCCTTGCCCCAACTGCGGAGGAACTTTCCGTCGGCATCGAACTGCAAGAGGGGTGATTCTCCGCGCTGCAGAACGTAAATGCGATCTTTCGCATCGACCGCGACCGCCGAAACGGCTTCCAGTTTGACAGTATCCGGAATTTCCAGAAAGCCATTGGAAGTAAACGGATCGGCTGCAGACGCGGGATTCCATGCAACCAGACAGAGACCGACCATCAACCAGCGTGCCATGTTGTCTTCCTCACAGGGGATTCATCAGGAATGGAGCGCATGAAAACGAACACGGCCTCCGTGAAGAGGCCGTGATTCTGCAAGATGCTGGCGACAGACAAGGTGGCTTAGAACTTCTGGTCGCCGATGTTTTCCCGGCCGTTGCGGGTCATCAACGCCATCAGCACATTGCGGTCCATATTGACGCCGAGGGTTTTCGTGCTGCCGTCCACCATCCCGGCGACGAACACTCCCGAGTGCATGCTGCCGAACGAAAAGCGGTGGTTGCCGTTCGCTGCCGAAAGCCAGTGCCCGCCCGTCAAAGCGTCACCCAGTACGATCTCGCCCGCCGCAGTGCGGTCGGCGAGGGTTGCCCCTCCCACGCAACAACTTTCCGCATCGGCCCAGAAGCCGAGATAGGATTCGCCGATGAGGATCGTCGTCGTCACACCATCCCCCACATCCGCGAAGCCGACAGCACTATTCACAAACAACATCCCGTTGTTCCCACCCAGCATCGTACTGGTGTTCGTATCCCACTGAAGCGTTCCCAGATTCCCCCGATAGGTGGTATAACCCAGGGGGATTTGGTTCTGTGCCGGCAACAGCGGACGTGCCGAAGGAAGAATCGCGCTCGGGCAGGTATAGGTTGGGATGACGTTGGCCAGATATTGCAAGTTGGGCGATGGCCCCCCGGTGGTGCAGTCAAAGAACTTGCCGATGGGTGAATATTGAAGTTGGACGGTGCTCTGATCCAACTGTCCCAGAATCGTGGATTGCCAGCCCCAGAGATTGCTGACGATCCAATTATTGATAATCAGCGGCGACTGACCCTGAGGAGGCTTCACGGGAAACTGATAGATTTCAGGAAACTGCTGCGGCGGAATCGGGATTGGGGCCTCGCACGGAAGGCCGGGTGACACCATTCCCGGCGGAAAGACGCGGTTGCTGCTTTCGTAGTTGTGCAACGCCAGCACCAGATTTTTGACGTTGTTAATGCACTGCGTTTTGCGGGCCGTTTCCCGGGCCCCCTGCACGGCGGGCAACAGCAACGCGATGAGCATCGCAATGATCGCCATCACGACGAGCAGTTCGATGAGCGTAAATCCCCGGCGCGATGCCGGTCCGACCTGAAGACGCGCTTGTCCGACCATCCCGGTTGCTCCTCACGAACGATCCGCCCACCACGGCGAACGGCCCGGTATCACGTGTTCAAAGATTCTCCCCGCACCGGCAGACTAGCAATCCCGGCGGTGGAATGCAAATTTTCCTGGCGATTTCACGGGCGAAGGCACCTCATTTTGATCCTCGCCTCTTCCTAAACGAGGCGAAACGACGGAAATCAACTACTCCGCCGCGATTAAAAAGGGACGCCAACTGGAATATTTCTGCGATTGTAAATGTTGAAACAGCAGCGGATTGCGGGCGGGTTTCCGTGGTGGGCGCATCAGTTTCATCCCCGCTTCATGCGGTGTCCGGCCTCCCTTGCGAACATTGCAATCGAGGCAACTACAAACGATGTTTTCCCACGAAGTCGGCCCGCCGCGGCTTTTCGGCATCACGTGGTCCAAACTCAGCCGTTGGGTTCCATACCGGCGGCCGCAGTACTGGCATATGTAATCGTCGCGGAGAAAAATATTACGCCGATTGAATTTGATCGAATTTCGCGGCAGCCGCTCGTACCGCAGCAGCCGCACCACCCGTGGTACCTGAATTTCAAAATTGACGGCTTGAATCCAGTCGCGGTGATCGGCCATGTCGCCAAGTTCCAACCGCAGCAGGCTCGATTCCAGCCAGCCGTCGAAATCGTAGGATTGGTAGCTGCCGTCCTCAACCGAAATGACTTCGGCCAGACCTTTAAAGAGCAGGCAGAAAGCGCGTCGCACGGAAACGACATGGACGGGAGCGTATTGGCGATTGAGGGCCAATACGCTGGCGTGTATCGCGGACGGAGCACTGGCAATCATCAACCGCACACCCCCTGCTAGGAACCATCCCGGGGGCAGACACGGCGAGCGCACACTTCATCCCGATCCGCTGCTGGCGTCTCGGAATCAAGCCGATCCCCTGCCTGCGCGGCGGAATGGACACCACCGGTGGGCCGAAGTTCGTTCCGCCCGACGGTGCCATTTCGTCGTGACAAGAATTCTAAACGGCGATCATCCAGAAGGGCAAGGATATCGGAACCACGCTTGCCGCTTTGCGGAAGAACCGACATCCCATGTGAGTCTCCGTCTTTTGCTCCCGGTACTGGTGCGTACCTTTCCACGCGACCATAATGGATACCAGAGAACCGTACAGTGACGAATCGTCGTCGGGCCGCGTTCTGTCAACAGGAGAGTGTCCCATGTTCCGCATGCTGACTTTGGTCGTGATCGTAGCTTCTAGTGCAGTCGCATCGGCGCAGGAATACGTCAACGGCTATACCTACGTCGCCCCGAGCTATTACCTCGCGCCGCCGGTGGTGACGTATGCACCGGGCTATGTCGCCGCGCCATATTACGTCGCGCAGCCATACGTTGTGCAGCAGCCAGTGTACCCGGCGCCGTATCTCACTCCCGCGCCGGCAGTCGTGTCGTACCCCGTGGCCCCCGCCGCCGGGTATTACAAAGAGCGAGTGAAGTATCGCCCCCGCGAAATCGAATACACGCTCCGCGGCTACGGCCCGAACGGTCGCCGCGAAAAGGTGGAAATCGAATACAACCGTCGCGGTATCGAAATCGAATACCGCCGCCGATGATCGTTGGATGCAACGCCCCCGGAAGCCCAGGGATTCTGATCCCTGGGTCTCTTCATTTGATGATCCTCATCCCGCCTCTGGACTCGCGCCGCATGTCCGTCGATGAAATTCCCAGCCGATATGTCGTCGGTCTGGATCTGGGCACCACCAACTCGGCCCTCGCCTACGTCGACACCACGGAAACGCCCTGGCAAATTCGCACGTTCGCCGTGCCGCAGGCGGTCGCGGCCGGGCAGATTGAAGCGCGCGAAACCGTCCCATCGTTTCACTATCAACCCGCGGCTGGGGAAGTCGCGGCAAGATCGCTGCGTCTGCCGTGGCAAAAACACGATCCCGGTTTCGGTGTCGGTCATTTCGCGCGCGATCAGGGAACGCTCGCGCCTTCGCGATTGATTAATTCGGCCAAGTCGTGGCTGTGTCACCCCGGCGTGGATCGCACTGCGGAATTGCTACCTTGGCAAGGTGCGACAGATGTCGAACGACTCTCACCGGTCACCGTCAGTGCGAGACTGTTGCAACACTTTCGCGAAGCCTGGGATCATGCGCATCCGCAATACCCGCTCGCACAGCAGGACTTCGTCCTCACATTACCCGCGTCCTTCGACGAAGTCGCACGGGAACTCACCGTTCGTGCGGCGCAACTGGCGGGGTTGCCGCGAGTCGTGCTGATCGAAGAACCGCAGGCCGCGTTCTACGCCTGGATTGCCAAGCATGCCGACGAGTGGGACAAACTCGTCTCGCCCGGCCAAAAGATTCTCGTGTGCGACATCGGCGGCGGAACCACCGACTTCACTCTGATCCGCGTCCGCAAAGGCAGCGACGGCGTCGTGCAGTTTCATCGCGTCGCGGTCGGCGATCATCTCATCCTCGGCGGCGACAATATCGACCTCGCGCTCGCTCATCATCTCGAACAAAAGCTCAAAGGGGACGGCAAACTCGAACCGCGGCAATGGAGCGTCCTCGTCCGCAGTTGCCGTCAGGTGAAAGAAGTCCTGCTCGGCGACAACCCGCCGGAACAATACACTCTCGCCTTGCCCGGCAGTGGTTCAAAGCTGATCGGCGGCGGATTGCAAGTCATCATCACAAGGCAAGAAGTCGAACAACTGGTTCTCGACGGTTTCTTTCCCAACGTGCCGCTCGATGCGAAACCGCAAGCCGCGCGATCGGGGTTTCAGGAACTTGGTTTGCCCTTCGCTCCGGATGCCGCGGCGACGAAATATCTCGCGACGTTCTTGTCGGCTCATCGTCACGCGGGTGATGACGGTACCGAAGACCGTTCACACGATCCCGCGCGGCCCGATCTGTTACTCTTCAACGGCGGCGTCTTTGAATCGGTTTCGCTGCGGCAACGGCTCACCGATCAATTGCAGGCGTGGTTCCGCAAAGATGATCCGCAGTGGACGATTCATGTCCTCGCCAACGAACGGCTGGATCTTGCCGTCGCACGCGGTGCAGCGTACTACGGCATGGTGCGCCGAGGGCAAGGCGTCCGCATCGCCGCGGGTCTCGCGCGAACGTATTACATTGGCGTGACCGGAAGCCCAGGGACTGCTGTGCCTGGGATGTCCAGCGCGTTGTGTTTGTGCCCGGCAGGGCTGGAACCGGGACAGGAAGTCGATCTCACTGCACGGCAATTCGAGCTGTTGCTCGCGCAGCCGATTGAATTCCCGCTCTATGTGTCGAGTCTGCGTCTCACGGACAAACCGGGTGATCTCATCACCGTTGAACCCGAACAACTGAAAGCACTGCCGCCGATTCGCACGGTGTTGAAAACCATCAAGGGGGCCGCAGATGGACCCGTACGGGTAATTCTGAAAGCGCGGCTCACCGAGATCGGCACACTCGACTTGTGGTGCAGCGAAGTCGGCGGACTGCGACGGTGGAAACTGCTGTTCGATATCCGCTCGGCAACACAGACGGATGTCGCCGCAGTGGAGTCGACCGCCAATCAACAGGGATTGCTCGACGACGCGGTCCGTGAAGCCGCTTGCCAACGGATCGCAGCCATCTTTCAACAGCGAGGCAGCGATCCCGCGCCATTGATGAAACAACTTGGTGATGCGATCGGCATGGATCGGCTCTCATGGCCCGCCACGTTACTGCGGCAGATGTGGGAAACATTGCTCGAATGCGAAGAGGGTCGCCGTTTCAGTCCGCAACATGAAACGCGGTGGCTCAATCTGCTCGGCTTCTCGTTGCGGCCCGGTTATGGACTCGCGGTCGATGACTGGCGCGTCGCGGAAACTTGGAAACGTCTCAACGGAAAGCTCGCGCATCCGACGGCAGCGTGTCGGACCGAATGGTGGATCCTATGGCGACGCATTGCTGGGGGATTGACCGCGGGGCAGCAGCAATCGCTTGCCGGGCCATTGCTGCCGGGTATCAAAGAGAATGCCAAGTCAGCAGGCAAGCCACGCGGGGAACAAGCCGGACCGCAGGAGATCGCCGAGCAAATTCGGTTGATCGGCGCGTGTGAATGGTTGTCGCCGACCTTGAAACAATCCGCGGGGCAACTGTTTCTCGATGTACTGAAGCGCCCCGGTCATGACACGGTTCGCTCGGCGGCGTTGTGGTCGCTCGGCCGAATCGGAGCACGGCAGCCGAACTACGGCCCGCTCAATACGGTGGTGCCTGTCGATATCGTCGAGGCATGGCTGCGTGGTGTCATGCATGTGGAAGGAACCGATCCACTCATTCCGCTGACGGCAATGCAGCTCGCGCGTCGTACCGGCGACCGTTATCGCGATATCAACGAGGAATTACGGAACGAAGTCCTCACATGGATGGACCGCATTCATGCGCCGAAGAAACTGCGGCGGCTGGTGCGCGATGTCGAGAAGCTGGAGACCGAAGAGCAGGGGCTGGTCTTCGGGGATGCACTGCCCGTCGGGTTGCGGATGGTGTGATGCCGACTAGAAATGGAGGATGATGAATGGGTCATTCAGAATGACAAATGAGAGAATATCCCTTCTGATTCATTCTTCATTTTGAATTCTCTATTTTTCATTCTCCAATCTCATCGTGTAGAAACGAAAAGACCCAAGGTTAAGAAAACCCTGGGTCTTTTCGTTTGATCTGACGAAGCTCGAATTACTTCGCAGCCGGGGTTTCGACAACTTGCAAGTTCGGCACGTTGATGCCGGTGATCTTCACCTGCGTGTGTTTCTGGCGGTGACCGGTGTGGCGGCGCGACGCGTGGCGGCGACGCAGCTTCTGGATTTCGAGCTTCGGGCCTTTGAAGTCGGCGTTGGTGACTTCCGCCGTGATCGTCGCCCCTTCAATGACCGGCTTACCGATCAGGCTGGTTCCGCCGCCGTTGGCGAGCAGCACCTTGTCGAAGGTGATCGTCTGGTTTTCCGGAAGTTCCGCGCGGTAATCGACCACGAGGACATCGCCGGGTTGAACGCGATACTGACGGCTGCCGTCTTCAAACACTGCGAACATGGACATCGACCTCTAACAACACGCCACGCGACCCATTCGCCCGGCGAACTTTGGAAATCAAAGACCGCCACGGCGTCAAGAGGCTCGCCGTGGAAGAGCCACACACTCTAACCGATTATCGACGCGATTTCGAGTCATCATGGGCAACAACCCGCACTTCGCTCCCCAACTCATTGGTACAATAGAACTTAAGATGCTCCGGCATAACGTTAACCAAGGCATTGATATTGATCGCGACCTCATAGGTTTCTTCCATCTGCGTGATGTCGCGGCGCTTGCGATTGTTGAGGAACGCCGCTACTCGCTCATGAACTTCGACGGTGACCTTGGTCACTTCCGAATGATTCGCGTGCGTCATCAATAACCGCATGACTTCGATCGCCATGCTTTCGGCGGTCTTCACCTGGGCGGTACCGGCACAACATGGACAGTCTTCGTAGACGCTTCGTCGCAGCGAGGGACGGATGCGCTGTCGCGTCATTTCGATGAGACCGAACGGGCTGATCCGCAGAATCTTGGTCCGCGCGCGATCGCGTCGTACGGCATTGTGCAGGGCGCGTTCCACCCCACGGCGATGACGCTCCTCGCGCATGTCAATAAAGTCGCAGACGATCACGCCCCCCATATCACGGAGGCGCAGTTGCCGGCTGATTTCTTCGGCGGCCTTGAGATTCACCTGGTAGGCGTTCTCCTCGGCGTTGTCGTCGGCGCGGTAGTTGCCGCTGTTCACGTCGATGGCAACCAGCGCTTCAGTTTGATCGATGATAATCGAGCCACCCGTCGGCAACGCCACGCGGCGGCAATGGATCTTGCCGATTTCCCGCTCGACGTTGTACATGTTGAAGAGCGGGTCTTTGCCATCGTACAGCTCGATGCGATCTTCGTGGCTGGGAAGGACGATCTTCATGAACTCCCGGGCGCGCTCGTAGGCCCGCGGCTCGTCGATGACGATCCGATCGACTTCGCCGTTGTAGATGTCCCGGATCGTCCGGATGATCATGTCGCTTTCTTCGTAGATGTCGACCGGCGCGGGATGCTTTTTCACCCGGCGGACGATCACCTGCCATAGTCGCAACAGATAGTTCATGTCGCGCTGCAGATCAGCCTGCGAGCGATCGATCCCCGCGGTCCGGATGATGAACCCGAGGCCCTCCGGCGGGTCGAGATCCAGCAGTGCCCGACGCAGCGTCTTCCGTGTGGATTCATCGGTAATTTTGCGACTGACCCCCACCCGTTTGAGCGCGGGCATCAACACGAGATAACGCCCCGGAATGCTGATGTACGTGGAAAGTGTCGGGCCTTTCGCGCCGATGCCTTCCTTGATCACCTGCACCAGAACTTCGCTGCCGCGACGGAAAATTTCCTGAATGGGCGGCTTGCTGCGAGCGTTCCGTTCGTTGTGACGGCGGGGCTTGCCGCGCGAGGGTGGCCCGGCGTCGTCCTCATCTTCGTCATCATCGCCACCGTCATCCGGGCCGTCGACGAGATGCTTGTAATATTCGTACTCGACATCGCTGACGTGGAGGAAACCGTTGCGACCGACGCCGAAGTCGACAAACGCCGCCTGGATGCTGGGCTCCAGGTTAACGATCCGGCCTTTGTAGATGTTTCCGACGTAGTTTTCGAGGCTGTTCCGTTCGACATACAGCTCTTCCAGAATGCCATCCTCAACGATGGCGATCCGGCTCTCCTCCGGCTGGAGGACATTCATCAACATTTCTTTTTTCATCGCGCGCCTTTCGGGCGGCGAGGCATGCGGAACGATGGGACGAAGACGCTGTTGCGCACCCGTCGCGGGATGTCCGGTGCGTCATGCTCCCAGCCGGGTATTCGGTCAGATCACGTTCGCATTGTGGCGAGCGTGATCGTTCGTGGCCCGGCGGCGCTGCACGGAATCGGCGTTCATGAGGAACGGGATTGCCGGCGAATAAAGCCGAGGACCAACCGACCGCGAGGGTTTGCGACCGAGACCGCGCGAGCGACATCATCGGCACAAAGGGAATCGCGGAAACCAGGCAGGGATCCGAAGGACGCAGCGGGCGATTCGCAGTGGGAGCCGAACTTCCGACGGTGGCCTCAGTCGATTCCACGGCAGCGACGTTGCCATCGCACTTCGGTGGAGTCATCCCGGCGCTCGAGACAGCCGGGAACCTTCGACGAGGCAGGAAGACCGGCGCGGAGGACGACAGTGCCGGAGAACCGAGGCACAGGGCCTCCCGGTTCATCGACACCGCTGGGGTAGGCAACCGTTCGGGTCGCCCCCCTGTCTCCGCCTTCTCGTTTCCACGCACTCTGCCGCTACCTGAACTCTAAAAGGAATCGTTTTCCCACACAGACAGTTCGGTGACGCACGGTCACCTCTGTTTCGTTCACGGTCAGATGAGGAAGCCCCGTTCGGTGCCTCTGTCGATTCATCCCACCGATATCTCCCCGAATGAATGTTCCGCGGTGAAGGCACTTCGGCCTTCGTTTTTCCGCAGAGTCCGGCGAACCGTGGGCGATCCGTCGGCTATTCCATCGATTCCGGGCAAATCTTCTTCAATTCTCCTCGCAGATAACTTTCCACGTCGCGAGCCACTTCCATGCTTTCCGAGCGCGAGGCAATCCGCTCCGCTTTGGTCTGCGTCAAGTTCCGGATCACTTCCTTCAACTCGGGAATGGCATGCGGCGTCACGCTGAGCTGGCGCAATCCCATGCCGACGAGCAACGGCACGAACATGGGATCCGAACTCATCTGCCCACACACGGAGACCGGGATATGGTACTTCGCGGCCGCCGTGATGACGTTCCGAATCAATCGCAGGATCGAAGGGTCGCCGGCGCGATACAGGTTCGCTACCGCCGGATCACTTCGGTCCACTGCTAAAGTGTACTGAATTAAGTCGTTCGTCCCAATGGAGAAAAAATCGACCTCGCGGGCAAACTCTTCCGCCAGCACGGCCGCTGCGGGGACTTCGACCATCATCCCGACCGGGACATCGCGATTGAACGGAACCCCTTGCTCATCAAGGTCTTCCATCACATCACCGAGAATCATCCGCGCCTGACGGAACTCCAGCAGAGTGGTGACCAACGGGAACATGATCCGCAAATCACCGTGGACCGCGGCTCGTAAAATCGCCCGGAGCTGGGTTTTGAACAGTTCCAGATGCGTCAGACTGAGCCGAATGCTGCGGACGCTGAGGGCCGGATTGATGCCATCGGCGTACTCCGCCTGGAGTTGCCCGGGCATCTTATCGGCACCGAGATCAAGCGTCCGGATCACCACCGGTTGCGTCGGAAAGGCCTTGAGCACTTCGCGGTAAGCGCGGTAATGATCTTCTTCCGTCGGTTCCCGTTGCGATTGCAGGTAGAGGAACTCGGTGCGGTAGAGTCCGATGCCTTCGGCGCCGCGGTGCTTGGCCGATTCGGCTTCTTCGGGAAACTCGATGTTCCCCATGAGCGTGATGCGCAGACCATCGCGGGTTTCGGAAGCCAATAACCGCAGCGATTCCAACCGTTTATTGGTGCTGCGGTAGCGCTCTTCGGAATCATGGTATTTAGCAAGCGTTTCATCATCGGGGTCGATGATGACCGTGCCGTGGCTGCCATCAATGATGAGCGTTTCGCCGCCGGAAAGGTCGGAGAGAAAGTTGCCGATCCCGACGACCGCGGGGAGTTCCAGGGCCCCGGCGAGAATCGCGGTATGGCTGGTATGGCCGCCGACTTCCGTCGCAAAACCGAGGACAAACTGCTTATCGAGCGACGCCGTTTCGCTCGGTGTCAGATTGTGTGCCAGCAAGACGACGGGTTCGGTGAGGTGCGCGAGTTCTTCGCGCTTCTCTCCCAGCAATTGCTTGAGCAGGCGTTTTTCGAGATCGTAGAAATCGGCTGCCCGTTCCGCAAAATAGTGATTGCCGAGATTTTGAAACCGCTTGGCATACTGTCGCAAAACCCGACTGACGGCGAACTCCGGTGAAAAGGACTTTTCGCGGATCAGAGTTTCAATTTCGGTGAGAATCTTCGGGTCGCGGACCATCATCAGGTGCGCGGTGAAGATCATGGCATGTTCGGAGCCGAGCCGCTCCTTCGCCAAAGTCTCGTTGAGCTCGATTTCCTGGCACGTCGATTCCACCGCGGTGCGGAACCGGGCGATTTCCGTGTCGACGGCATCGATCGAGACAAAGCGCTGCGGAATCCGAAACGATTCCGCCCCCATCACCAGTGCCGGGCCAATGGCCACTCCAGGAGAAACGGGGATCCCGCGCTTGATCAGCATCGGTTGTCGTCACCTTGCTCGTTCGTGGTCCATCCGTGTGGGCGGGAAGGCTGCGCACCCAGGCGCGGCAGAAACGGGAAGTTACGGAACGACGGCGGGAGACGGCGTCATAAAATCGGATTCAAACAGGGCCGAAAGATGTTCCATCGCTTCGGCGGCATCCGGACCATCCACTTCGAGTTCCAACTCGGATTGCGGTCCCGCGGCGAGGGACATCAAATCGAGAATGCTTTTGGCATCCACCGGCGAGTTCGTGTCCTTCATCAACCGTACGCGGCTTTGAAACTTCATGGCCAGTTGGGCCACAGCCGTACAAGGCCGGATGTGGAGGCCCTGCTCGGCCTTCACCGTCACTTTTCGTCGGTAGACTTGTGAGTCCGACATCGTCGTTGGTCCAACACGCAGCCGTGCCGTGCGCTTCGCGGGCGGGCTGTCCTTGATGGAGCAGCCTTCACGTTAGATTTCGTTGTTATCCGCTTCTTTCAACAGATCGAGAACGGCATCTTTCGTCTTGGATTGCCGCAGGAACTTGCAGAAGTTCTGGTTACGGAGGTGTCGCGAGATGCTTTCGAGCGCCCGCAGGTGATCGCCCGGTTTATCGGGAGGGGAGACCAGCAGGAACAAAATGTGAACCGGTTCGCCATCGAGGCTGGCAAAGTCAACGCCATCACTGGCCAAGGCGACGGTCGCAATCAACTTGGTGACGGAGGGATGCTTGGTATGCGGAACGGCGACACCATTGCCGATGCCGGTCGATCCGAGTTCTTCACGCTTGAGGATCGCCGCCACGATCCCTTCTTCATCGGCGGCCTGAATGCCGCCGGCATCCTTCAGACTCGCCACCATCGACCGGATTGCGGATTCTTTTGCATTCGCCGCGAGTTCGGGGAGAATCGCGTCCGCGACGACAAAGTCGCACAGTTTCATTCCAAGTCCTTCATTTGAAGGGCGCTCGACAGAACGCCGTTTTTTCGCCAATGCAGAGCGAGTTGCCACCCCCGGCCCGACAACGAGCGCGGATGTCGTTGCCGGAGGCCAGCGAATACTGATTTACTGCGGTTCCGTAGTCACTTCCTGTTCGGGAACGTCGCCAATGGCCGGCGTCCGCCGGTGATCCTGAATCTTTTCCTTGTACTTCTTGATCTGCTGTTCCATTTTGTGCAGCGCACCGTCGAACGCCGCGGCGGCTTCGGGGGCGGTATCGCTCGCCACAAAATTGTGCTTGTGCTCAGCATCGACCAGAATTTCGGATTTCACGTTGCCACCATCGAAGTCAAAGGTGACTGTGATCGCCGTGACCCGGTCGAAGTACGTCAATAACTTCTCGGCCTTACTCGTAACGTAGGCCTGAGTATCGTGATGCAAACTGCCATGCCGGCAGGCGATCGCCACTTGCACGAGGGTGCGCTCCTGAAAGTTTCCAATCTCGTCGGGAATTCACCCTCTTCGGCGAGGGCTCCCGTGGTACGGCATTCCTGCCACCCAATTCCTGCGATTGTAGCCCCCACACCCCGACCGTCAATTCACACGGCGTGTTGTGAGGCAGATCAATCGGGGATCCGATGGACATCGGTCGTCACCCATCCGGGTCACGGATCTACTTTAACAGGTTCCGACCGTGGCCGATATCCCTCGGAGAGAACCGGAGGGAACTCGGGGATGAAGCGCTGCTCCCCATCCGGCAAGAGCGGCGAGATCGGCACGGCTGGCATCAATCGAATTCGATGTGCTCAGCCTGCGCGGTGCGGACGAGTGTCGTCTGCGGAAGACGGTCGTCTTCATCCGTTCGAGGAAGCGTTAACGCTTCGCGCTTCGTCCCCGGCAGGCGGAGTTCCGGCCACCGGACTTCTTTCTTCGCGGTGGACGTAGAGAGCGCCGGTTTCACAACCGCGTGGTCTGCCGTGCCCTGAGCGATGCCCCGCTGATAGTTCTTGGTGTCTTTTTTGGCCGGGGCGACCTGAAAACTGAGCCACGGCATTTTGCTGGCGCTGCTGCTGGTCAGGCTGGGATGTTCGATGGCGCAGCCGGGTGCTACTAAGAGGACGACGAGTCCTGCAAATCGAAATCGAAGGCTATGGCCAAGCCCGCGCATCGCAACTCCATAGAATGGGATTAGCGCGGGTGATAGCAAATCACCCGCGAGTGCGCGAAGAGCGCTTGGCCCCCTTGACGCCCAGTGAAGGCATCCCACAGAAATGTCTTCGCAATCGACGCAAGCGACACATGCTTCGCATTCAACCCATTCCAGCACGTCAAATCCGGCAGAACCGTCATATTTTGACCTGACGTGCCAAATTCGACTCAGCCGCATTCACGGCATATCCGATACAGATGGTATAGCCGTCAAAGTCGGATGACTGCGCGAAGCGCGCCGTCACTGCGATGACGGACGGAGCCGTTCCCACCGCCGTGAGAAACTCCAGGAAGGTGAATATGGTTAGGTGGTGCCCCCTCACCGCGCTCCTCGTCGCGACCGCCCTGATCCCCGAGATCGGGTGGGCGCAACCTCCGGGGTATTTGCCTCCCGACGGTGGCGTCGTCCCGGCGGGCTGGAAATCCGGCGGCGGTTATCCGCCTCCCTATGCCCTTCCGCAGGGGCCACGTGGCCCGGGCAATACCACGTTCGTCGAATTACCCGACGACAAGGGCTTCGCCTATGAAGGTTCGCCCTTCGACCAAGCGATCAACAATGTCTTCCGGCACGGCTCGTTGCGGCTGGAATACCTGCTGTGGGATATCAGCAATCCTGGGCGAAACATCCTCGGCGCTGACGTGCAGTCGCCTGATGTGAACCAACCCGACCCCACGCAACCGTTCGACTTTCTGATTCCCGGCCAACTCAACCAGACGCGTGCCGTAGCACCGTCGTTGGACCAGGTCAACACGAACGATAATAACGGCATTCGCGGTACCTACACGCTGCCGTTCACGGCCGGGGCGTTTGAAGCCAGCATCTTCGCGCTGCAAACCAGTCACTCCGCCGTTCCGATTCCCGTCGAGAACGTCATCGATGTCAACGACTCCGACCTCGACTTGCTGACGACCGATTCCGTCAATGCTATCGGTGCGATTTACACACCGTTGCTTATTAACGGGATCGTACCACTCGGCGGATTGGGCCTCGTCTGGGATCAAGGCTATCGCGCCGAACTCCGCACAGCCGTGTGGGGTACGGAAGGCAACTGGGTCGGTAACGCCTTCGATCCCAATAGCCCGTTGCAACTGAGCCCAATCTTCGGTATCCGCATGCTGGAATTCCGGGAAGACCTGCGACAAATCGGAGCCTACAACTTCTCGGTCACCGCAGCCGACGGCACCATCACCACCTCGGTGGTGGAACGGCGCATCAACTCGACCACCGACAATTATGTGTTCGGTCCGCAACTCGGTTTCCGCAGCGAACTCGTCTCGCAATGGGTGTCGTTCGGTGCTCAACCCAAGATCATGATGGGCGTGAACTCCTACCGGGCCGCCATCCAGACGCAGAACATTCTGTCGCCGACAGATGTCAACCAACGGCTGGAAGAAAAGAACACCACGTTCGGAATCATCGGGGACCTGGAAGTCTACTCCAAGATCCACGTCCGGCCGCACTTCAACCTGTTCGTGGCGTACAACCTGATGTGGGCCGGGCTGCTCACACGACCGGCAGAAAACATCGTCTACAACGTCGGCGGTGCCGTCGGTGGGGCGGGTCGTCAATCCGACTTCCAACTCGATCTCAACTACTCCGGGGCAATGTTCCAGGGGCTGAGCGTCGGTGGTGAGCTGACCTACTGATCATGCCATGATCGTTCAATCAACAAAAGAAGCCCAGGGAATGCGTTCCCTGGGCTCTTTTCATTGGCATTCGCCCGCGCGTCTTAGCCCCCGGTCAATGACCGGGGGAAACGAGTCCGGCAATGAACGTTCTCCCCCTGTCGTCGACGGGGGGAGAAGACACGTCACTTAATCTCGTAGGCCTGTTCTTTCTTCTCGTCGCCACCGAACGATTGCCGCAATTTTTCGGCTGCGGCGGCGATGGTGCGATCGGGACCGGTCAGCCGCAGGAAGTAGTTCCCTTTGCCCTTCACCTGCAGGATCACGCCCAGCGAACGGTAATCAGGCGTCGGTTCTTTCTTGCCCGCAATAGGTGGCCCGATCGGTTTCAGGTACGTGCCGCTGACATCGCTGAAGTAGTACGTTCCTTGGGGAGACTCACCCTGCGCGAGCTTGATCTTCTTGTTTTCGCCGGTGAACTGGTCGTTCCAGCGCTTGAGGTTCGGATCGACGCCGCCACCGTCACCTTCAAAGAACGAGATCACCAACTCGCCGGGATCTTTATCGCCGGTGATGGCCGGGATTGCGAACTGAGCCAATCGCAGCCGGTTCGCTGGCGGTTGGTCTTTCCAATCGGCGGGAACTTTCAACGTGATGTCGCCCACTTTCTTCTCCGTCGCGGCGACCGGCTTTTCATCCGCGACCAGACGAACCGGAATGCTGCGATCACGACGGCTGACTTGCGGAGTCGGGCGCGGTCCCTTGGCAGCGAACGGGGCACCGTCCACGTTCATCGCTAACGAGTACAGACTCGTCCGAGCGGTGATGAATAGAGTCTTGTTGTCCGGGCCACCGAACTTGCAATTCGCCGGATGTTCGGGCACAGGAATGCGACCGATCAGCTCCCCCGATGGACTGAGCACGACCACGCTGTTGTAGGTGCAATAGATGCGGCCTTCACTATCGAGAGCCATCCCATCCGGACCGCCGCCGTCGAGAGTTGCATCGCCAGTGTAGATCAACTTGCCGCCGCCGATTTTGCCGGGAGCAGTGATCGGGTAGACCCACACTTCGCGCTTGTCCGGTTCGGCAACAATCAACTGCTGTCCCGCTGCCGCGACCAGCACCCCGTTGGGTCGTTTCAACGAATCGATCACACGGGTCGTCTTGCCATCCGCGTCAACATAGTAAACCCCCATCACCGACTGTTCGCGACCTTCTTCCGAACCATAACGCGGGTCGGTGAAGTACAACCCGCCGGTGAAATCGAGCGCGAGATCGTTCGGGCTGTTGAGTTTCTTCCCTTCGAATTGATCGCAGAGGACTTCGATCTTGCCGTCCACTCCACCGACACGGACGACGCGGCGAGCCTCACCCTGACAGACGTAAAGATGACCGGCGGCGTCGAACATCAAGCCGTTCGATTTGCCCGACGGCTTCATGAAATCGCTGGCCTTCCCATCTTCTTCCACACGCACGATGCGGCTGTTGGGGATATCGCTGAAGACCAGAAAGCCCTTGGGGCTGTACGCCGGACCTTCGGTAAACTTGCAGTCGCCGACGACTTTCTTGACTTCGGCCCCATCCTGAATGAGCGCAGCCACGTCGGCTCGCGCGGTTGACTCAAACCCAAGCATCACGCCCAGCATCAGGGCGACTGTTACACGCACCGGCATTATCCATCTCCTGCCACACAGGGAGTTCATCGAATCCATTACGATTGTTGGACGCGACGCACGGAATTGCAAACAAACCGCGTATGCACTTCGCCGGATGCCAGCGTCGGCGCTCGAAGAAAATTCCCTATAAGCGCGGGCGCTGGGATCCGGCGAAGCGCAAGCGGGCTGAGGGAAACTATTTTTGCCAGATCGACGCGTCGCACCAGTTCGCGAGATCGCCGACATCGCCGAATTCACCGTAGTCGACGAAGAGCGTGAGCGTCTTCGCCCCGTCGAGTTTAATCGATGGCAACACGACCTTCGAACTGCGGCCGGTGAGTTCTTCGCTTTCCCACACCACGCGATCATCCACCCGTACGGTAAAACGCGCGGAACCGGTTCCTTCGGACGCGTCGTCGATACCAACCGTAGCACGGAAGACACTGTCGCCCGATTCCACACGGTAGGTGACTTCAGCCCGACTAGGCATGCTCACCCCCGCCGCGAATTCTTCGCCACGCAGCGACAACGGCGACTGAGCCACACTGCGATCCAGTGCGAGGGAGCGCGTTCCCGCCAAGTACGGCGTGAGCTTCGTCTCGATGGGTTCTCGTTGTACGAGCGATTGCCGTTGCGAACTCCACCGCGTCAATTTTTCGATTTCATGCCGCGGAAGAACCAGCGAGCCGCCGATGGGGAGCGTCCATTCGATGGTGAGATCGGGACGCGGTCGGCATTCGGTGGCGGTGAAACGGGTGCCGTCGACGAGCATCACGGTCCACCATGTCGCGGGCAGTTTGTCCTTCGCGGTGAGTTCCGGATCGAAGCGAATCCACCGCAGTCGTTGGAGATCGAGTTGCATCGCGCCGAGAGAACCCTGCCATTGCACGAGGCCGTTATCCCACGCGGTGAACTCGCCCGAAAGATCATCGCCCACGACGAGTCGGACGACATCGTTCCCCGGCGGTAAACGGGTCAGTGCGCCAAGCCATTCCCGTCGAATGGCCGGTGCCGGGGGAAGTTGTCGAATGATCGCCGCGACATTCTCCAGCGGAAAGACGAGTTCGGGTCGTCGGGGCGAGCGTGACCACGCCGCGGTGAGCGTGTCGTCCGCCACTTTCACTACCGAGACCGGAAAGCAGTCGCCGGTGCCGAGCACAACCCAATCGCTGGTTTGATGCCGACGCTTGGCCAGCGGGAACCGGACATCGGCGATGTCGGTGAGGGGGACAGATCGTTTCTCATGGACCGTGATGGTGAGTTTCTCTGTGGTCCACGATTCGAGCTTGCCGCAGACTTCGTCGCCGTTGGCCTGCGTGACGCAGATGTCGGGTTCAGCAGCGGTCACGGATGAACTAAAAAACAAGCAGAAGAAGAGAATCACCGGGGGGACTAACGTCCCCCCGCTCACCAATGTCGCTGGAGAAGCCGAAGACATGGCGATCATCGCTGGAAAATCGGCAGGTAGTTATTCGGCATCTGCAGGATCAGGCAGGCCATCGCAGTACCGTATTCGTTGTTGACGAGGGAGTCGGGCCAACTGCCGTCGGGCAACTGGCGGGATAGCAGTTCGTCGCGGATCGAGGGGTACCACGTTTTCCAATACTTGTCCCCGGCGTGCCACATCACCTGCACGGCGTAGTAATGCCCGTAGAAATAGTGCGGCTCGTAGCGGAGCAGTTCGCCCTGTGGTTGATGCTGCACGAGGTACTTCAACCCGCGCTCGAGCTCTTCCCCTTCGTATACACCGGCACTGTAGAGGGCCACGAGCGCCGCTGCCGACCGCGGGAAGGCACTCCGGGGCGCTTGCCGAACCTGATACTGGTATCCGCCATCCGCGGTCTGGCAACGGCGAACGTAATCCAGACAGGCATCCACGGTCGCCTTCGGCACCGCCACCCCGGCATTTCGCGCGGCTCGCAGCGCCATCATCTGGCAGACCGTCACCGAAATATCGGCTTCCTTGCCATCGGGATCATACCGCCATCCTCCTTCTTTGTTTTGCGAATTGACAATGAGTTGCACGGCGGCTTTGAGCGCTGTGCGCACTTCATCTTTCGGTGACATCCCGTAGACTTCGGCTAGAAAGAGAGTGGCGAAACCGTGACCGTACATTGGTCCGTGAGCGGCGCTATCACTGCGAATGATGAAGCCCGAGGGTTCCGCCGACGACAAAATGAAGTCGACGGTGCGGGCCACGTTCGGTCCATATTGACCGCGGCCGGGCGTGTGTCCCGCCGAAAGAAACGCCATGCCCGCCAGGGACGAGACCGCGACATTCCGCTTGTAGACACTTCCCGATCCGAACGAGCCGTCGGTGTGTTGTCTCGCGGCAAGGTACGACAAGCCGGCGTCGATGGCCCGCTGGGTTTCCGGGGTGACCAATTCCTTGCCGCTGGCTTCGACGGAGTTCGTCGTGGGCGGCGCCGCGGACAACGGCAGCGCGAACAGCAAGATCAGAGCCGCGAAGTTACTGCAACGGAACGACGCCGGACGCCGTGCTCCACGGCAATTGGCTGTTCGCGGCAGTGCCGATTGGTTGCGGCGCGAGGACGGTCGCTCCGGGAACGCGCCACAGGGGTTGCGGACCGCGGGCGAAGACCGGTCCCCCGGCGTGGGGGTACATCGCCTGCAACTGCCGCATGTTAAGTGCTTTCCGCGAGTCACTGCGCGGTTCCACAAAGGTCCGCGGTCGGCTGGCCGTATCGGGGCCGGACGATTCATCCGCAAACGGATCATGACTATCGTACGAACGGGCTTCCACATTCAAGTCGCGCGGGGTGCAGGTGAGCAGCCGCGTTTCCTGCGGGCCAATGCAGCCCGCCAGAAACAGCCCTGTCACCATCCATGCCACGCCTCGACTCATCTTCGTGACGATCCTTCGTCCCGGGTTTTCGACTCCGTCGACCACCGGCAATTTCTGCCGAACGGTACTGTAGCAGGTCCGTCCCGTTTTCGCCTAGACGGAATTCCGCGACCAGCCATATCGGAACCTCTTTTCCAGGAACAACTTACCGAACCAGACCGCAAATTCAGTCTCCACAATCCCGTCCCAGTAACCTCATTACCCGCTTGCGGTTTCGCGCCCCGTGCAGAGGCACTCAGCGTGTCCATCGCGGGGCGTGAAACCGCGAGCGGCGTCAGTGGCCCGGTTCAAGATTCGAGATTTTCCGGGAACTCCGAAACCGACCCGCTACAATCAACACAGGTGCAGACTTGAGGCAGAGAAACCATTATGAACGGACGACACACGGCCTGGATCATCGCGGTCGGCCTCTTGGCTTCCTCCGCCGCGGCGCAACAAAACGGCGGCGGCAATAACAACAACCAGAATCAGAACAACAGCGGCATCACCATCAACGCCGCGGGCATCGTGGCCCCCGGATTCACCGCCGATCACTCCAGCAAACTCGACCGAAAACGGCGGCAAATCCTCGCTGGCAAAACGCTCTCGGACAGTGTCAATCACGCCAGCGATTGCCGCAAGGTCTCGCTCTTCTCGCTGGAACAAGCGATCTCTCAAGCGCAGGACAAAGGCGAAAAGCTCAGCGACGAAGTCCGCTACCTCGCGGGTTTACAACGGGTCGATTATCTCTTTGTCGATGTCGAGACGAACGATTTGATTCTGGCGGGTCCGGCGGATGGTTTTGCCCCGGATGCCAGCGGGCGGATGCGCGGCCTCGAATCGGGACGGCCGACGCTGCTGCTCGATGATTTGATCGTCGCCTGGCGGTTTGCCATGAAGACGAGCCAGGTCGGCTGTTCCATCGATCCCCGTCCGGCGAACCTCGCGGCCCTGCAACAGTACATCGCCCAGAACAGCTCTCCTGCCAACGTCACCGCGGTGGAAGCCCGCTACAAAAAGATGGCGGAAGTCTTGGGCATGCACGACATCCGGGTGGAGGGCGTCCCCGCCGACTCGCATTTTGCCCGCACGCTGGTGGAAGCTGATTACCGCATGAAACGGATCTCGCTGGGATTGGAAAACCCCGGCGTAAAAGGGCTGGTCAGCCACCTCGCGATGCTCAAAGGAGGCGGCAACGCCATCCAGCGCTGGTGGTTTGTGCCTCTCTACGATGGCTTGTATCGGAGCGAAGACCGGTTGGCCTTCCAACTGGTGGGCCAACGGGCACAGTTGTTGTCGCAGGACGAATTGTCCAACGCCTCTGGAGATCGTTTTGCCGCTGCCACCACCCGCATGACCACGCAGGCGTGGTCCAAGCTGTTTACGGAAAAATTCGCAGCCCTCGCCGATGAGTTGCCGGTCTTCGCGGAACTGCAGAATCTCATTGACTGGTGTGTGCTCGTCGCCTTGATCGAGCGAGAACGGTTGGTCGAAAAAGTCGGCTGGAACCCGGGTGTGCTCACCGATGCGGAGAGACTTCCGCACGAAGCCGGTCCCGTCCCGAAGGAAGTTCCCGCGATGGTCAACATCAAACGAGCCGGCGGCAGCTCCATTATCGGCCTGATCGCTGGCGGGGTCACGATTCGGCCTGGCCGGATGATTCGCGCGGAGTCGATCCAGACCGATCCCGCATTACGTCTCGACAGCCAACGAACAGCAGCACTGCCGAAAGTGCGTCCCACCGCACAACACTGGTGGTGGGATTGAATAATGATCACAGTCCGGAGCGCGAGCGACGGGAGTCATGGATTGAGATCACTCCCGTCGCTCGCGCTCCGGACTGTGAAAGAATTGTGATCAAAAGGATTTCCGCGTGAGTGTGATGACGGCGATTGAAAACGGCACGGCGCTGTTCGTTGATGAGACGCGCAGTCACTTCGAACTAACGGGCCAGGACCGTGCGAAGTTTCTGCACAATTTCTGTACGAATGACATCCTGCGACTGTCCGCGGGACACGGGTGCGAAGCCTTCATCTGCAACGTGAAAGGCCGCATCCTGGGGTTCGTCACCGTCTTCGTGGGTGAGACTTCGTTGTGGCTGGAAACCGTCGCCGGGGCCGCACCGGGGTTGATGGCGCATCTCGATCGTTACCTTATCCGCGAAGATGTCCAATTCGCGGATCGCTCGGCTGAAGTCGCCGAGATCTTGCTGTGCGGGCCCTTGGCAGCGGGGTTACTGAACCTGGTTTTCGGCGACACCACAGCGCTCGGCGAGGGGCCGGTGTATCGATTTAGAAATGTGTCGCACGAAGGAAATGCGCTGCGTCTTGCCCGGATCGATTGGCTGGGTGATCCCAGTTGGTTGATCATCGCCCCGCAAGCAGCAGTTGCCGGATTGGTGCAGAAACTGGAGTCAGCAGGAGCGGTGCGCGGAACGCCCGAAGAGATGGAATCGTTGCGGATTGAAGCAGGATTCCCCCAGTATGGCCGTGACATTACAGAAGAACATCTTGCCCAGGAAGTCGGCCGCACGCCGCGGTCCATCAGCTTCACGAAGGGCTGTTATCTCGGCCAGGAACCCATTGCCCGGTTGGACGCACTCGGTCACACCAACAAAGAGCTGCGACGGCTGCAGAGCGATGCCCCCACGCCAGTCATCGCCGGGGCCGTGATTCGTGATGCTGACGGCACGCAGGATATCGGCGTAGTCACCTCCGCAGCACCGGATCCCCGCGGTAACGGGAGTGTCGCACTGGGATATCTCAAAACACGCTGGACCACCAGCGGCAGTCGCGTGATGATTCTCACCGATACCGGACCTATCGAAGCCGGTGTGCGGTAAGAATGAGACAAATAGGGTGTGCCACCAACTCTGCCAGTGCTCTTTGTGTTGATGTCTGTCGACATAGAAATACAAGCCACTTGCAGAGCCAGTGGCACACATATGCCCTTGCTGGCGCTACGGGCTGGTGGGGGTTTCGAGAAACAATCGCCGCATGCCTTCCCATGGCTGGATATAGGTGAGAAACGGCAAACCATCCACCGTCGGTTCGTACAACCGAGTGACACCATCCACCGCCAATCCGGCCGCGACGAGATTTCGCAATCGCGTTTCTTCCAGTTCCGCCGTCCACGCGGTGAGAATCCCGGCGCGATTCCGACGGGCGACACATCCGGCGGCGAGGGCCTGAGCGCCCCAATTGCTCACGCCAGCGAGGATCGTCCAATCGGCCGCCACACGGCACGGAATAAGACTCGCCGCCGGTCCGGAGAGTCGTCGACGAATCTCACGCCACGGTATCGCTCCCATGCCGATTTCGTTGCCGCCATCACCAACGCCAACGGTGCGCACGCCGGGCCGTTGTGCTGACACCATTTCCAGCACGCGATGCAGCGGTGCGGTGTCTTCGTCGATGATCACGCCGCGCATGTTGTGGCAACGATCATGGTGTTCGACCGGGACCGTGGCGGCAAATTCTGCCCGGCGCGAAGCCGGACTGTCGTCGCGTCCGAGATCATCGAGCGTATAACTGGGTCCGACGCGCTCAATGGCGATGACGTGTGACAAATCCCGATTCGCTGGTTCGGCGAGAGCCGCATTCGTCCATGCATCGACTTCCTGCGCCGTCATAGGAAGCGTGATCACCGTGTCTCGCTTCAGTCCGTATTGTTCAACCGCGAACGTCACACAAGCCGCACAGCGGTCATCGGTCAGGATCGACACCCGCATTCCCAATGCGGAGAGGGCTGCCGCCAGTAAAGCCGTTCCCGGTGGCCCATCGGTTTCCGCGGCTGGGGGCGTCGCGCCGGGGATATAGAAACCGGTGATCAACCAGACCGTCTGTCCGAACCGTGCGAGATGATCGCACGCCGCCCGAAGGTGACCGGGACACAACGGCGGCAGCACGGTCTCGGCTTCGATCAACCCTCGACGAGCAGGATCGCGACGAATGAGCTGGTCGAGCCGCTCCCAGGGATCATCGAGCGACGACGGAATCGACGACACGCATTACACTCCGACCGACGGGTTGCGAAAAGGAGGCGAACTTCCCGTGTTTGAGAAAGGCGAACAAACGATGGGCAACAAGCCGATAGGGTGAGTCTCCACCGCAGGCTCGATTCAAAACCCCTCGGCCAGACCGAACCACAGTGGACGGAAGCCACAGAAACGTAAGGTGAACGCGACGTGATCGCAATGCCGCGACCTGCGATCCGGATTCTTGGTTCTGAGAAAAACAGGAGCCAAGGTGAGCGATCCGGTTGTCAGCTTTCGTTGATCATGCCAGAATCCCGAGGTTCGTTGTGGCTCGACGGACCGACACCAGTCTTTACTGGCGTTCGGATTCTCCGTCGAGCGAGTCGCTAACACACTCAGACTCTTGGACAGATGACACGCTGGGCAATCGCCGAGCTTGTTCCTTGTCCGCACTCGGCGCTGTTTCGCTATGGAAGAGAAGAAGCCGTCGACCGCCGATATTCTCGCGAAAATTCGCGCCCAGAAAGCGGCTGCAGCCGGAGGCACGCCCGCTCCGGCTCCCGAAGCCGCTGCGTCTCCGCCCGCGGAACCGGCACCCGTTGCAGCAGTGGCTCCGACAGAAACACCGGTACCGGCCAAACCCGCAGCACCGGCAGCGAAACCCGGCTCCACCGCAGATATTCTCGCGGCAATTCGAGCGAAAAAAGGTGGTGCCGCGACACCCGCCCCCGCAGCCGCCGTACCGACGCCGGCCGCAGCAGCACCTGCCGTTGCGGCCACCACGGCTGCGGCGACGCCCGCTACTGCTGGTCCAGCAAAGCCATTGCCTTCGATCGCGGAGATGGTGCGAGCCGCGAAGCCCGGCGCTGCGGCCGCTCCGGTTGCCGCAAAGGCTCCGGTTGTCGCTCCGCCGATGCCGACCAAACCGCTGCCTCCGTCGGCCAAGAAGGGGGCCCCTGCCCCGACACGACGGAATCTGGCCGGATTGGTTACCGTGACCGCCGTATCACTCGCATCCCTCGTATTGGGCACGCTTTTCAGCAGCCCGATGCTCATCATTATTGGCGTGTGTATCTGGGGGGCGCTCCTGTCCCCGTTCGCGATGGCCTGGACCGCACTGGCCGGGGTTACGGGCATCGCCACGCTCGGCACCGCCCGGTTCATGTTCCCCAACGTGCTGGTCGAACCGCCCTCGAAATTCAAGATTGGCCCCGCGAGTGATTATCCGCTCAACGCGGTCTCTAATAAGTGGAAAGATCAGTTCGGCGTCTGGATTGTGCATACCGACCAATACGAAGGCAAGGACCTGATTTATGCCTTGTCAACGGTCTGCACCCACCTGGGTTGTACACCCAGTTGGCTGGATGGCGAACAAAAGTTTAAGTGTCCCTGTCACGGGTCCGGTTTTTATATTACCGGCGTGAACTTTGAAGGTCCGGCGCCGCGTCCTCTGGAACGCGTCGGCTTGCGGATCGCCGAAGACGGGATGCTCGAAGTCGACAAGAGCATGAAGTTCCAGGAAGAAATGGGCCAGTGGGTCGACGCGACATCGTTCGTTGATGGCAGCCTGGCTTAGTTGAGTTCGTTCGTGCAGCCTCTGCCTTACATCGTTTAATTCACTTTCCAAGCGTTTTACTCCGGGGTGACCGTCCAACATGTCCGTCGGCGATTACATCCGCGGCTCCCAGATTTGGAAAAGCATCTTCCGCCACCCGGCACCGGTTGACCGCCGGAACCGCGTGGTGGTCATGCTCACCAACTTTTTCCTCCACCTGCACCCCGTTTCGATTAAGCAACAGGGCATTGCCTTGTCTTATACGTGGTGCATGGGGGGAATCACGTTCTTTCTGTTTCTGGTCGAGACCATCACCGGCGTGCTGCTGATGTTCTATTACCGACCGACACTGCAATTCGCCTTCAATGACATCCTCGCGCTCCGCGATGTCACCACGCTCGGCATCATGCGTGAAATTCACCGCTGGGCGGCTCACGCGATGGTGATCACGGTCTGGCTCCATATGTATCGAGTATTTCTCACCGGCAGTTATAAGCCCCCGCGGGAATTCAACTGGGTGATCGGCGTACTGCTGCTCGTGCTCACACTACTTCTGTCCTTCACCGGCTACTTGCTGCCGTGGGATCAATTGGCGATCTGGGCCATCACCGTCGGCTCCAACATGGCCCGCGCGACGCCCTTCCTGGGGTATGAAGGCCCGGGGGCACAACTCCTCAACATCGGTGGATTCGATTTGATCACCAACGGCAGCGATGCTCGGTTCCTGCTGCTCGGCGGCCGGTTCGTGGGCGAAGCCACGCTGAATCGGTTTTACATCCTGCACTGCGTGGCGATTCCCTTGGTTGTCGCCCTGCTGATTGCGATTCACTTCTGGCGCGTGCGGAAGGACGGCGGAATCAGCCAACCGCTGTAATCGCGGTCCGGTCGTTTGGTTTTGGAACTACGTGTCGTTTGTATTCGGTTTGACGGGTCAACGGTCGCCATTATGCTCGAGCATCATCCCGATCTCACCGCCTCGGTCATTTATGGACTGGGATGGCTCTACCTGCTGCTGTTCCTCATGAACTGCGCGTGGGTTTGGCGGAGCTATCACCAGGATGGCGAAGTCAAACTCTTTGGCCAGGGCGTCCCGGTGGCGAGCATCTGGGCGCTCTATGCGGCCATGCTGGGCATGATCTCGACGGCCCATCTCACCGGCTCCAACAATCCGCAAATGTTCCTGCTGCGAATGCCCGACGCGTTCAAATCCGCGGTGGATTCGCTCTCCGGCCCGGTGAGCTTCTTCTCGCTGTCGGTCGGTCTGTTCGTGGCGGTCATTTTGCTGCGGGAATGGATCGTCAAACCGACTGTCGGCTGGGTTCTGCTTAATGCCTCGCTGATTTTCCTCGCGCTGAGTATGACGGATTACGATTTCCGGCAGATTGTCGGCAAGCCAGACAATGTGCCGATCGTCGCGATGCTCTTCATCTGCGCGTACTTCACGTGGCTGTCGTTTGCCTGTGCGGTCGAGAACGACAAGCGGAAAGCGGCCGGTAAGCCCCTGTATTCACAGGAAAAGAACGACAAGATTCTCGTCTGGCCCGACTTGGTTTACAGCGAACTAATCTGCATGGTCCTCGTGACCGCGCTCCTGGTGGCATGGGGCATTGTGCTGCAGGCACCGCTTGAAGAGCCGGCCTCATCGGCGAAGACTCCGAACCCGTCGAAGGCCCCGTGGTACTTCCTCGGCTTGCAGGAAATGCTGGTCTACTATGATCCGTGGATGGCCGGCGTGGTGCTGCCGAGCATGATTCTTGTCGGCCTGATGGCGATCCCGTACATCGACTTCAACAAGCTGGGCAACGGCTACTACACCTTCAACGAACGCAAGTTTGCGATCAGCACCTTCCTCTTCGGTTTCCTGCCGCTGTGGGTCGCCATGATCGTGCTGGGAACGTTCCTGCGGGGTCCGAACTGGAACTTTTTCGGGCCGTACGAATACTGGGATGTCCATAAACTGGAACTGCTGAACAACGTCAACATCTCGGAGTGGTTCTGGTACAAGGTGATGAACACCAAGATGCCAGTGGCTCCGGCCGGTTCGGACCAAGCCACACAAATCGGTTATATTCTGCTGCGGGAATGGCTGGGTCTGGTGATCACGGTCGCTTACCTGGCCGTGTTGCCACCGCTGATGGCCGTGACGGTATTTCGGAAGTTCTTCGTAAGAATGGGCTTCCTGCGGTTCATGGTGCTGTCGAATCTGATTTTGTTCATGGCGTCACTGCCGATCAAGATGGTGCTGCGGTGGTCCTTCAACCTGAAGTACATCGTGGCGATTCCGGAGTGGTTCTTTAATATCTAAGCGGACTGCGCGACTGCGGATCGTTTTTGCCTGTTTCCGTTAGCCCCCGTTTTCCCGCTGACTGAGTGCCCACTATGCCGGCGACTGATGATTATCTCCGCGACCCCAAGCGGATGCACAAGATTTTCGCCCTCTCCTCCGTGGTCTTCCTGGCCACCACGGTGTGGATGATGTGGGCCGACTACGCCGATGAATGGCGGCCGTTCCAGCGGCAAGCGCTCAAGCACATCGCCGAGCGCGATAATGCCCGGATTGCGGCGATCAAGGCCGATCCGACGTATATAGCAGAGTCCAAAGCGGCGACTGAGCAACAGGCCTCCGTCGCCGAGCATCTGAAAGCCCAACAGGCCGAGCTGGATCGACTGGAGAAGCAGGTCTCCGACCTTTCCCAGAAGTCCGCCGCAACGATGCGCGAATTGCGGACAAAGCGGGCGATCCGCGATGTGGCCCGCGCCACTTACGGCCTCAAAGTTCGCGATAATGAATCCAAGCGAATTCAGGACGAGTTCCGCGACGCCTACAACAAAGCGGAAGCCGAAGCCACGGAGTTCGAGAAACGCTACAGCAGTGAGAGCTACCAAGTTGTCCAGGCCAAAGCCGCTCTGGCGGCGACCACGGCAGAACGCGATAAAGCCGAACTGCGCGTCAAAGCCTTGAATGCCGACTTGGTGCGGCTCTCCGCCGCCGTCAACAAGATCGAGCCGACCAGCACGTTTTCCGCTTTGAAGCGCGATTTCATGCTGCTGCCGATCATCAACGGCTTCAACTCGCCGGAACGCATCACGCAGGACTGGATGCCGCGGCTGGAAATCCCCCTCGGCGGACTGGTCAATGTGCAACGCTTCGATCGTTGCCGGACCTGCCACTACATGATCGATGCCGTCGACACCGGCACGAAACCCGGCTTCCCACACGGTTCGGGTGAAAAGGGTTCCGGAACGTTTGAGCATCCGTACGCCTCGCATCCCCGGCTCGATCTGTTCCTGACCTCGGCGAGTCCGCATCCGCTGCCGAAATTCGGTTGCACGTCCTGCCACTCGGGCCAAGGCTCGGGCACGTCTTTCCAGAACGCTTCGCACACGCCGAATCATCCCGTCATCGAACACGAATGGCAGGAAAAATACGGCTGGTTCGACAACCACTTCTGGGAACAGCCGATGCACCCAAAGCGGTTTGAAGAATCGAACTGCATCAAGTGCCATATCAATGTGACGGAACTCGGCACCAACCCCAAGTTCGGTGCGACCGCTCCGAAGGTGGTGAAGGGCTACGAACTCGTCAAGAAGTACGGCTGCTTCGGCTGCCACGAAATCAACGGGTTTGAAGGGACCAAGATCGTCGGTGTCGACCTGCGTCTGGAACCGAATGCAGAAGATGCCGAGAAGATCGCCAACGATCCGACACAAGTCGCCGGTAAAATGCGGAAGGTCGGCCCGTCGCTGAAGCACATCGCCTCAAAGTCCGACCAGGGCTGGATCGAGAACTGGACTGAAGAACCGAAGAGTTTCCGTCCCACCACGCGAATGCCGCAGTTCTTCAAGCTGACCAATCAGCACGACGAACTCGCCGCAAAGTTTAACCCCATCGAACTGGCCGGCATCGGGACGTACCTGTTGGGCAAGTCGCAGCCGCTCGACGTGTTGACCCCGCAAGCGGGTTATCAACCGAACGCGGAACGTGGTAAGGAACTGTTCGCGACCAAGGGTTGCGTGGCCTGTCACACCCATTCTGAAATGGCCGGCGTGAATGCGGACTTCGGTCCGGAGTTGTCACGGATCGACGCCAAACTGAAGGCAGGCAACGTCGGTTTCAACTGGCTCTACACCTGGATTCGCGAACCGGAACGGTATCATCCCCGTACAAAGATGCCGCACCTCTTCCTCGAAGCGCAAGGTGAAGGGGACAAGCACGTCGATCCGGCCGCGGATATCGCCGCCTTCCTGTTGAAGTTGAAGGGTGCCCCCGCCGACTACAAACCGTCCGCGGAGTATGCTACGCACGCCGTTGAACCGGCCGCGCTCGATGAACTCGTGCAGAACTTCCTCATCAAACTGCTCACGCCGGAGCAGATCGAGGAATTCATGAAGACCGGCAAGTACCCCATCCCGGCCAAGTCGGTGAAGGGGGACGAAATCGAACTCACCAACGGTCCGGACGGAGCCCTCGACGCCACCGAATGGCATCAACGCAAATTGACCTATGTCGGTCGCAAGACGATCAGCAAGTACGGCTGCTACGGCTGCCACGAAATCCCGAACTTTGAAGCCGCTCGCCCCATCGGTACTGCACTGCAGGACTGGGGCAAGAAAGACCGTTCGCGGCTGGCGTTCGAGCACATCCACGAATACCTGCATCACCACGGGCAACCCGATCTGGGCATGGCGATCGAAACGCTCACCGAGGCCGATGCCGCGCGGCTGCACGTCGAAGGGGGAGCCGGAGTTCGCGTCGGCCCGACAATTCCAGGCAGCGCACCGCTGGCTGCCATTCGGATCGACGGCGAGAAGCGCGAGAAGGATGCCCTCCAGCCGGACGATGTGATTCTGGCATACGATCGTTTGGCGATCGCCGACGCAGCACAATTGAAGGCCCAACTCCGCCGGACCGAGCCGGGGACACCAGTCATGCTGGAAGTCTGGCGGGACGGTCACGAGCATCAGATGCTGGTCGCGCCGGATGGGTCGCTGGAAGAACGCGTTCAGGAAGGACTCGGTAAAGCCCGCCGTCACGAGTTCAAAGACCCGGCCGAGGAGGATCGCGAGACCTCGGCGGCGTTCTATTACGAAAGCCTGGGACATCACGGTCGCCCTGGCTTCCTCTGGCAGAAGTTACGGCAACCGCGCAGTTACGATTTCAAGATGGCGGAAACCAAGCCCTACGACGATCGCCTGCGGATGCCGAAGTTCCCGTTCACCGAGGAGGACATCGACGCGATCGCCACGTTCGTGCTCGGTCTCACGGCCGAGCCGCCGAATCCGGAATATGTCTTTAACCCCACCGGTCCGGCCGGGGCGCGTATCAAGGGTGAAAACCTGCTACAGCAGTTCAATTGCACCGGGTGCCACATGCTGGACCTGCCGGAGATTCGGTACGGCGCGGACCTCGAAGGTTTGCAGGCCTCCGACCCCTCCGCAGAATTCCCGGCGGCCATCGAACTGCTGAACAAGCTGAAACCGCCCCGCAACGGTCTCACGGGTGAGACAATGTCGGTGAAGAGTGGCGACGAAACCAAGCCGTTGCCGGTCCTCGCCTTCCACGGTCTGATGGCCGCGTATCCAAACCCGGACGACGACCCCGAAGATCAGGAATATGTCGCTGAATTGTGGGAGAACCTGAAGGTCGGCGAGAAAGACCTGTTCCCCACGACGAAGATGATCTTCCCCGCGGCCGCCATGCAGGCGATCCTGCCTGCCCGTGGTGGACGTTATGCGGAATGGTTGGCCAACCGCCTATTGGAGACGAAGCAAGCCACCCAAATGGCGTTGGCATGGCAGGCCTCGCCGCCGCCGCTGTATCAGGAAGGAATCAAAGTCCAGACGCCGTGGCTGTTCAACTTCCTCCGCAATCCGGAGAAGATTCGGCATACCACGGTTCTACGGATGCCGCGGTTCAACATGAGTGCGGATGAAGCCCAGGCGCTGGCAAACTACTTCGCTGCCGCCGACGGGGCAGTGTATCCCTACCAGGCTGTACCGCAGCGGGAACCGGAGTATCTCGCCGAGAAGACCGCCGAATTGCATAAGGCTTTCCCCGAGAAGACGGACGATTACCTCACGGAATCGTGGAAACTGTTGAATAGTCCCACCTGCATTAAGTGCCACGCCGTCGGGGGCCGCATGCCGATCAGTACCGATCCGGCCAAGGACATTCGGGCTCCGAATCTGGAGATGGCGGGTGAACGTCTGCGGCCCGATTGGTTGCAGTTGTGGCTGTACCATCCGACGTGGATCACGCCGTACACATCGATGCCACAGAACTTCCCGGCGGGTAAGAAAACTCTCGAGGGATTGTTCGGTGGCGATGGGGATCTACAGACGATCGGCGTACGCGATGCTTTGCTGAACTACCATCGGGTGATGGAACGGGACGGACGCGTGATCTACGATCCCATGACAACGCCCGCGGCACCGAACGCCGGCGGCGCTGCCGCCGCGGCGGTTCCTGCCAAAGATGAGCCGGTGACGGCGAATAAAGCCGTGACGGCTGCGGATGAAACCGGAGGCTCGAAGTGAATCGGCCGACAATGCAAATTCGACTTGCGATCCTGATGACCGTGACTTGTGCCATCGTCGGCTGCGGTGGTGGTGCGGCGGTGAAGACGACTGTCCGTTATCGCCCCAGTAATCCCGACGCCATCGGCGGTGATGCCGCGGTGGCGGCTGCAACGCCCGACGGTGCCGCGGTACCGGGAGATGCCGCGGCCAGTGGAATCGGTTCCTTTGTTGGCACGGTGGTTGTGCAAGGCGAGTTCGCGCCTTTGCCCGCGAAGTACGCTAAAGGTGCGGCTCCAAAGGATACGGAAGTCTGTGGGGTCGAACAGATTCCCGATGACTCTGTGGTCGTGAACGATGGCAAACTCGCCAACGTCTTCATCTACCTCGCCAAAGCTCCCAAGAGTGCCCCCGCAGCTCCGACCGAACCGATTATCTTCGATCAGAAATCGTGTATCTTCAAACCGCATGCCCTGGTCGTGCAAACCAAGCAGCCGGTGAAGATTCTGAACAGCGATGCGGCGTTGCACAACACGCACACCTATCCCAGCCGCAACTCGTCGTTCAACCAGGGTGTGAAGCCCAACGATACGGTGGGGGTCGATCTCATTTATACGCGGGCCGAGTCGGAACCATTCCAGGTGGGATGCGATGTCCATCCGTGGATGATCGCGTATCATCTGCCGGTCGATCACCCGTATGCAGCGGTCTCCGGTCCGGACGGGAAGTTCGAGATCAAGGACTTGCCCGCCGGGAAACATGAATTCAAAGTGTGGCACGAGAAGGGAAAGTTGCTACAGAAATCCCTGGTCGTGACCATCAAGCCGAATGAACCAACCGAGATGGAAATCCCGGTGCCGGCGTCGAAGTTGGCTCAGTAAGAGCCGGGTTCGCAGGTAATCCACTGTCTTTCACCCGGTAGGGTGTTCCGATGCTTCGCTGCAAACTTTCATTACCGTGTTGGCTTCCGTTGATGACGGGGCTGTGCGTTCTCGTGCTCACTGTCGGGTGCGGGAAGAATCCCGAAGCGCAATTCGCCTGGCGCGACTCCACGCTCGACCTGCTTCCCAAAGCCCGCGAGGGCGTGGAGACGGCGGTCAACGATGCGTTCGGCACGCCTCACGACTTGGTCGCCTGGGACAAACTGCCCGTTCACTTCGGCGGCGTGCAAGGTGTCGTCCAACCGCCCGCTGAAGGGGAAAAACTCCCGGCGAACCAGTTCCATGTCCAATGGGATGGCTCTCCGGACGGTGTTGGAGCCGGTAGCGAACTCTTGTGGATGACCGGGGCCATTGCCAAGTCCAAGCATCCGACCGCCGTGGTTGTGAAGTACGATGATGTCACGAAGACACTGGAATTGAAGTCCAAGGGAGAGGCTCCCGCGGCGGGTGATCGTCTTGCCGTCGGCTTGGGCAGCCAGTTGCAACTTGGCCGCATGGTTTACATGAAGAATTGCAACCATTGCCACGGCGTCGCCGGGGATGGGAACGGTCCGACCGCTCAATATCTCAATCCGCGTCCGCGCGATTATCGCCTCGGTCTCTTCAAGTTCACATCCACGCTATCGAGCGAAAAAGCCGCCCGTGAGGATCTGGACCGCATCATCACTTACGGGATCCCCGGCACTTACATGCCGTCGTTCCTGCTCCTCGGCAACAACGATGGGGGCAAGGAAAAAGCCGCCGTCGTCGAGTACGTCCGCTGGCTGGCCATGCGGGGCGAGATGGAAAAACGACTCGTGGACGAACTCTCCGGCGATTACTCGGAAAGCGGTCTCGTCACGGAAGCGGAGAAAGAGAAGAAATCTTACGCCGACGCCAAGAGTGAATACGACAAGGCCCGCAAGGCAGGCAACAAAGACGCCGAAAAGCCCGAACCGGCGCAGGCGCTGAGCCAACTCAAGAAAGCCGCCGGCGAGGAACTCAAGAAATTCCTCGAAGAGGACTTCCCCGGCACGATCAACGACACGTCGGACTTTATTGCCGATGCATGGAAGCGGGCCGACGATCCCGCGAGTCTCATCGTTCCCACCGTGGCCCGTGTCACCGATGATGCGGCTTCGCGCGAGCGCGGCCGGTTGCTGTACATGTCCGACAAAGCCAAGTGCTACACCTGTCACGGTGCGAAAGGCCGCGGTAACGGGCCTGCGATTGAAGACTTCTGGAAGAAGCCCGGCTCCAACGACACCTACGCCCGGCGTGGTTTGCACGATACGTGGGGCAACCCGCTCCCGCCGCGCGATTTGACCCGCGGTCAGTACCGCGGCGGTCGGCGGCCGATCGACGTTTTCGCCCGGGTTTATGCCGGGATCAAGGGAACACCGATGCCGGCCTTCGGGGGAACGGTGCTCAAAGATAGCGATATCTGGGATATCGTGAATTACGTCATGAGCCTGCCGTTTGAAGAACAGATTCCGTCCGCCAAACCGGCTGCCGCTCCGCATATGGCGGCGACAGAACCGGTCGGTCAATAACATCAGATTTTTTCAAAGCGCTGAACGCTTTGTGTTGAGCAAGGGGTATTCCCGTGGCAGGTCGATTCTGGGCCATCTTTTTCATGCTCGCGGCGGTCGTCACCGTCGGCTTTTCGGCGATCGGGCCGGAATTCCGCTGGTGGTTTCCGGGCGATGGGCACGCACACTCCACGCTCGGCAAAAAGATTGACGACCTGTTCTATCTGATTCTGATCATCGTGACAGTGACCTATATCGGCACGCACGTTGTTCTCGGTTACGTGCTCTGGCGCGGGGCGGGCATTCAGAAGAACGACAAGGTCTGGTTCTCGCACGGTAGCCATGCGCTTGAGGTCATTTGGACGATCGTTCCCTCAGGGATCCTGCTCTTCATCGCGCTCTACCAGATGGATGTCTGGCGGAACTATCGCGTGAAGTCGTACTTCCCGCCCAAGACGGAGGCTGTGGCCGAAGTGACCGCGCGCCAATTTGAATGGCGGATCCGCTACCCCGCCCGCGGCAAGAAACTGCAGCCCCGGCCGCAGCCCGATGATATCTACACCGTGAATGACATCCGCGTTCCGGCTGGCCAACCGGTGGCCATCAGTTTGCGAACCGACGATGTACAACACGCCATTTTCATCCCGGAGTTGCGGGTGAAGCAGGATGCCGTGCCGGGGTTGGTGATTCCCGTCTGGTTTGAAGTGACGGACACCGGCACCTACGACATGGTGTGTGCCGAGTTGTGCGGATGGGGCCATTACAAGATGAAGGCCCGTGTGGTTGCGACCTCGGAAGAAGATTTCGAGGCGTGGAAGGCGAACGCGGCCAAAGAACAGTTCTATGACGGTCTTCCTGCGGCACCGGAAGCGGTGGCGGCGAAAGCCGGTGACGAGTAGATTCCCAGCATCCATCGGCGACGATTCCTCGAATCGCCGCCGTGAGACGATTTCGCGATCGACGATCGCAGCGAGAGTAAAGGTTCGACAACGTGAGCACAGTCACCCCTGACGTTGGCCATCCCGGTGCCGGCGGACACGATCACGACAGCCACGGGCATCACGGTCACGGACATGCCGAACCGAGCCCGTTGTCGCTTTTGTGGCAACTGCCGACGTTTTCGTGCGATCACAAGGTGATCGGTCTGCAGTTCCTCATCACGACGCTGATGATGCTGATGGTGGGGGGCGCGCTGGCCCTCGGCGTCCGCTGGCAACTCGCGTTTCCGTGGGAACGGATGCCGATTCTCGGCGACACGATCTTCAAAGCCGACGGCGGCCAGATCGCTCCCGAAACGTATACCATGCTGGTCACCATGCATGCGTCGGTGATGATCTTCCTCGTGATCATCCCGATTCTCGCCGGGGCGTTCGGCAACTTCCTGATCCCGTTGCAGATCGGGGCCGACGATATGGCGTTCCCCTTGCTGAACGCGTTGAGTTACTGGTTCATGTGGCCGGCGATTGCCTGTTTCGCTGCGAGTTTCTTCTTCGGCGGCGGACCGGCCAACGGCTGGACCAGCTATCCCTTGCTGTCCGCCTTGCCGGAGGCCTCACCTGCTTCGGGAATGGCGCAGACCTTATGGTTGATTGGCCTGACGCTCATTGGGGTCTCGTCGATGATGGGTTCGGTCAACTACATGACCACGATCATCAACATGCGGGCGCCGGGGATGACCCTCTTCCGCATGCCGTTGACGATCTGGTCGATGTTCATCACCGCGATCCTGCAAGCCTTCGCGCTACCCGTGCTCACCGCGGCCGGGTTCATGCTGGTGGCCGACCGGACCCTGGGCACCTGCTTCTTCATTCCGTCGGGCATCGTGGTGAATAACGCCGCTCCGACCATCGGCGGCGGGCAGCCGCTGCTGTGGCAACACCTCTTCTGGTTCTACAGCCATCCCGCTGTGTACATCATGCTGCTCCCCGCGATGGGCATGGTCTCCGACATGATGGCCTGCATGAGCCGCAAGCCGATCTTCGGTTACAAGCCAATGGTCTATTCGCTCGCCGCGATCGCCGGTCTCGGCTTCATCGTGTGGGGCCACCACATGTTTACCTCGGGGATGAATCCCGCCCTCGGCATGACGTTCATGGTCTCGACGATTCTCATCGCCCTGCCCTCCGCCGTGAAAACGTTCAACTGGCTCGGAACGATGTGGGGCGGACGGATTCAATTCAACGCGGTCATGCTCAACTGCATCGCGTTCGTGTCGATGTTCATCGTCGGCGGTCTCTCGGGCATCTTTATGGCCGCGGTGCCGGTCGACATCTACATTCACGACACCTACTTCATCGTCGCCCATTTCCACTACGTGCTCTTCGGGGCCACGCTGTTCGGTTGCTTCGGAGCGATTCAATTCTGGTTCCCGAAGATGTTCGGCCGGATGATGAACGATACGCTCGGGAAGGTTCACTTCGTCCTGACGTTCCTCGCCTTCAACTGCACGTTCTTTCCGATGCACTTGCTGGGCGTGGCCGGCTTTCCGCGGCGATATGCCGACCCGTACCACTTCCCGTACCTCGAACACCTGTTGCCACTCAATCAGTTCATGACGATCGCCGCCATCGTGATGGGTTTCAGCCAGTTCCTTCTGTTGGCGAACTTTTTTGGCAGCATGTTCTTCGGCAAGCGTTGCGGTCGGAATCCGTGGAATGCGAACGGTCTTGAATGGAGCACGCCGTCGCCTCCGGGCCACGGTAACTTCGATGTCCCGCCGGTCTGTTACCACGGCCCGTACGAATATTCCTCGCCGTTGTCGCACGACAAAGATTTCCTGCCGCAAACTGAGTATGTGCCATTGGCCCAGCGGCAAGCCGTCGCCCAATCCGGACATTGATATTTCCGATTGATCCGTCCTTTTCCCGCTCGTGAATCGCATGCCGACCGTCGTTCCCGAATCGTTGTGGTTACACCGCCTTGCGTGGATGACGGCGCTCGTTGCGCTGTTGCCCATCAGCATTGGGGCGGTGGTCACCACTGTCGATGCCGGGATGGCTTTCGCCGATTGGCCGACATCGGATGGTCACGGGATGCTCGCCTATCCGTGGTTGAAGTCGACTGGTGACAAATTCCTCGAACACGGTCATCGCCTCGCGGGAATGCTCATCGGATTGATGACGCTCGGTCTCGCTGCCGCCGCGTTTGTCTGGGAATGTCGCCCCGCGGTGCGCACGCTGGTCGGCATCATTCTCGCAGGTGTGATCCTGCAGGGTTTGCTCGGCGGCAGTCGCGTGATTCAGAACGAACGCGTGCTGGCCTTGATGCACGGTCAGTTCGCGGCGTGGTTGTTCAGCCTGATGGGCTTGCTGGTCGCGATGACCTCAACGGCATGGCAATCTGCTCCATCCATCGCCGATGCCGGTCGCAGTTGGACAGTGTTCTTCGCCGGGATCGCATTGGTCGTCGTATTGCTGGCTCAATACCTGCTCGGCGGGTTATTGCGACATCTCGGCAATGCAACGGCGTGGCTGGTTCATCCGTGGTTTGCTGTCGCAGTGGTGATTGTCGCCGCGGCGTTTTGTACGTTCGCACAACGGACCGGTTCACCACAAATCGTTCATGCTGGTCGCTGGGTTGTTGGCTTCGTCGTTGCTCAGGCATTGCTCGGGATTGCGACGTGGGCCGTCAAATACGGCTACCCGCAGTGGGACATCGTGGCGGTGCAGAATTCCTCGCTGCAAGTGGCGATTCGCAGCTTCCATAAAGTGCTCGGACTGATGACGCTGATGACGGCCGTTGTTGCGCTCGTCCGCTGTTATCGCGCCTTGCCGGTTTCACTGACGATGAATGTCCCCACGTCGATGTCGCACACAGCTTTCGCCGGGAGTGCGTCATGAGTACGGTGACGGAACTGGCCCCCACAACGGTGGAAGAACGACGGTCTGACTGGACGGCAGCACTGACCGCACGGCTGGCGGATTACCTCGAATTATCCAAGCCACGCATCGCCGTGATGGTCCTCATCACGGTCGCGGTTGGGTTTCTCGTCGGTCAGCAAGGCTCGTGGGGATTGGAAGCGGTCTCGCTCACCAAACTCTTTCATGCCTGGGTCGGCATCGCGGTGGTGGCCGCCGGGTCATCCGCATTGAATCAATGGTGGGAACAACACACCGATGCCCGCATGCGGCGGACGATGTCCCGGCCGTTGCCATCAGGGCGGCTCGCCAGTGGTGAAGTTCTCGGTCTCGGACTCGTTGCCGCAGCCACGGGAAGTTTGTACCTGGCCTGGCAAGTGAATGGACTGACTGCCGCTCTCACGGCGATGACCTTCGTCCTCTATGCCGGGATTTATACGCCGTTGAAACGCTGGACATCGCTCTGCACTGCGGTCGGGGCGATTCCCGGCGCGATGCCGCCGGTGTTGGGTTGGGTCGCCGCGGGACAACCACTCGATTGGTCGGCATTCGCCTTGTTCGCACTCATGTTCGTCTGGCAGTTCCCGCACTTCCTGGCCATTGCGTGGCTGTACCAGGATGACTACGCCAACGCCGGATTGCGGATGCTCCCGGGCGTGCGTCCGTCGCGCGGGGTAACGGGGTTGATGGCCACCGCTTATGCGATCGGTCTGATTCCCGTCAGCCTGATGCCCGCCTGGTGTGGCTTGGCGGGCGGTTGGTATTCGGTGACGGCGATTGTGTGCGGGTTAGCGTATGCGTTCGCTTCGGCCGGTTTTGCGTATCGTGAATCGCGGGCTTCGGCCCGTTGGGTCCTGTGGATTTCCCTGGTGTATTTGCCCCTCCTGCTGATCGTGCTGGCGGGGGATCATATGCGGCTGCTACACACGCCGCTGGCGCGTTAGCCGGACCGATTCCGGATGCAGTCGAGAAGAAAGACAACGAGATGAGTCACGCTCCCGCCGCCCCCGCGCTCCGCATGGGCATCCCCATTCCGAACGGCAAGCTCGGAATGTGGTTGTTTCTCGGCACGGAAATCATGTTCTTCACGGCCTTCATCGGCACCTACATCGTCATGCGGATGGGGTCGCCCGGCTGGCCGACGGACATTCACATCACGCACATCAACATCTGGGCGGGCGGGATCAACACGTTCGTGCTGATTCTTTCCAGCTATTTTGTGGTCGTGGCCCACGATGCCGTGCTGCAGAAGAACCCGTCGAAATCCCGTAAATTCATGACGATGAGCGTCCTGCTGGGCATCCTGTTTCTCGGCATCAAGTCGGTCGAATACTACGGGAAGTTCGACTACGACATCCTGCCCGGCCACATCGCCGAGAGCGATCGGCAGTCGATGGAAAAACTGCTGGGAATCATGGGCAACCGATTGGACACCCATCTTTCAGCCGTGGCTCCCAAGTCGGTGAAACGGGAACGGGAAGATCTGCTCGCCGAACTCGACACGAAGCTCACCGATCTGCAAGCCGCCGGGGATGACAAGAAAGCCGCCGCGGAACTGCAACAGGCGCAGGCCGTCAAGAAGTTCTACAACGAGTACGTGAACCTGCGCGATCATATCCGCGCTGAAGTCTCGTTCGCCGTGCCGTTCGCCGAACTGGATAAGCTCCGCACAGAGACGGATGTCAGCAAGATCCCGGCACTGGCCCTGGGCCCCTTCCCCGGTCACCATCACGGTGAAGAGTACCATCCTCCAACAGACACGGTGTTGGGCCATCTGAAGTCGGCCATTCTCGACGACAAAGACCTCGAGCCGTTGATGTCCGGGTTCAAGGTCGAGCGCATCCGTCCGATTCTGTACGGGAATCTGTTCGCATCGAACTACTTCCTGATGACGGGCTTCCATGCGATCCACGTGATCGTCGGTTTGATCCTGTTCGTGCTCGCAATCAAGTCGCCGCTGTCGCTCGATAACGCCGTGTTCGTCGAAAACGCCGGGCTATACTGGCACTTCGTCGACCTCGTGTGGATCTTTCTGTTCCCGCTGATTTACATTGTTTAGAAGTCAGTTGTCCGTGGTCAGTTGTCAGTTGTGAAGCGACTGACGGTGCCGACGGATCGCTGCCAACGGACCACTGACGACAATCGAGAACTAATATGTCCGACCACGACGAAAACCATTCCCACGCTGGCACGTACTTCACCGTGTTCATCGCTTTGTGCGTGTTCACGGGGCTGTCGATCCTGGCCGACCTGCTGAGCTTCTCGAACCACAACGTCACGCGCGTTCTGGTGATGTCCATCGCCACGGCGAAAGCCTTGTGCGTGATGATGTACTTCATGCATCTCAAGTTCGAGCGGGCATGGAAGTATCTGCTGCTGCTACCGACGGGCATTTTGGCCAGCGCGTTGCCATTCGCCCTCTTCCCGGATGTGGGTGCCCACTACTACACGCCCGATATCCCGCAGGTCCGCGAGTATGCCCTGCAGCAAGCCGCGGGCGGTGGCGACCACAGACACGGCGACGAACACGCCAAACCTGAGGCTGGACATCATTGATTTCGCAGTGCGATTGATTGATCGCATCAGATAACAAACCGAAGCCCGGCATTTTCGGAAATGCCGGGCTTCTGCATCGAACGGCAATCGTTTTGGTTTCGTCGACTTGCGGGAGAATTGCATGTCTGTTCCCCCCGCGGCTTCGCCCGCGCTGCAGGTTGAAGGCGTTACCCATCGCTTCGGCGACCGGACTGCACTCGATGCCGTTTCGCTGACGGTCGCGACCGGCGAAATTTTTGGTCTCCTTGGTCCCAATGGTGGCGGCAAGACCACGCTGTTCCGACTGGTCGCGACGCTCTTGCCGGTGCAACAGGGAACGATCCGGCTCTTCGATGCGGATGCAACCACCGATCCCGCAACCGTTCGTCGGCAACTCGGCGTGACGTTTCAATCACCGAGTGTCGACGGCAAGTTGACGGTCGTCGAGAATCTGACGCATCAAGGACAGTTATACGGACTGAGCGGGCGCCTTCTATCAACGGGCATCGAACGGGTGTTGGCTGCGCTCGGCTTGACGGATCGGCGACGCGATCTCGTCGACACGCTGTCCGGTGGGTTGAAACGCCGCGTGGAAATTGCAAAGAGCCTGCTCCATTCTCCCCGGTTCCTGCTGTTGGATGAACCGAGCACCGGCCTCGATCCCGGAGCACGGTTCGACCTGTGGGAAGTATTAACTCGGTTGCAACGCGAGCAAGGCGTCACGATCCTGGTCACCACGCATCTGATGGAGGAAGCCGAACGATGCGACCGCTTGGCGATCCTCGACCGTGGCCGCATCGTCGCCAGCGGGACTCCCGCGGAATTGCGGCAATCGCTCGGCGGCGACTGCATCACCATCCATACGGCGGAACCATCGCAACTGGCGGCACGCGTGCAGGAACAATTTCACGTCACGCCACGCGTGCTGACGGATTCGATCCGGTTGGAACATCCCGCTGCGCTCGATTTGTTGCGCGATTTGGCGGCCGCGTTTCCGCAGGAAATCACGTCGATTTCGTTATCGAAACCGACGCTGGAAGATGTGTTCATCGAACGGACGGGACATCGGTTCTGGGACGCGGAGACCCACGGTTAAGAAACCGTGGACTTCTGCCATTTTTCTGACTCTCAACTCTCAACGACATCCGTTACAAACATCTTTCCCGGACTGTGCGTGATGGCGAAGGGCGGACGGGCGGCTTGCAACACGGCTTGCGGGGTCACGCCGCAGGCCCAGAAGACGGGGAGTTCACCGGCATGAACTGGCACCGCGTCGCCGTAGTCCGGGCGGTTGATGTCCGCGATACCGATCTGTTCGGGAAAGCCGAGATGGACCGGCGCTCCGTGTGATCGCGGAAAGGCGGCGCTCACCTGCACGGCCCGAATGGCGTCCGCCGGCTTGAACGGCCGCATCGAGACCACCAACGGACCGGCAAACCGCCCCGCCGGTTGGCATGCAATGTTCGTGCGGAACATGGGGACATTACGCCCCAGTTCGAGATGCCGTACCGGCAGCTTCGCCTGGACTAATGCGGCTTCAAAAGTGAACGAGCAGCCGATCAGAAAGCTGACGAGATCGTCCCGCCAGTAGCGATGCACGTCCGCCGGTTCGTCGGCGAGTTCACCATTTTTCCACACGCGATACCCCGGCAAGTCACCCCGCAGGTCGGCAGCGGGCGCGGTCAGAGTAGGTGACCACGATCCTGCCGACGTAACTTCGATCAGCGGGCAGGCCTGCGAGTTCCGTTGGCAAAACAGCAGAAAGTCGAACGCCCAGTCCTGGGGCAGCACGACCAGATTCGCCTGGGCATATCCCGGTGCCAGTCCGCATGTCGGCCCCGTCCATGCCCCTTCGCGACAGGCGTTCCGTACTTCGAGACCGGTCTGAAACATGTTCTACGATCTCCGCGAAAACGAATCGATTTCCCTTCGAGCCGCGACCGTCAGGGAGCGAGCTCTTCCATGATAAAATCACGAAACTCGCTCCCTAACGGTCGCGGCTCGGACCATGCAGGCAGCATACCAGCACCAGCGTGCGGTACAATCTCGTGGGCTCATGATGCCACACGGGGAACGAGATTCATGGAAACGCTCGCGGATCGTTTGGAGATGCTGCCGCAAGTCGGGCGAGTGGAATGGATCGGATTGAGTCCGCATCCGCGCGGCGAGTTGCGCTCGGTTACCGAAGCCACATTGCTGGTCGATCATGGACTCGAAGACGATCACCATGCGAAGCACAAAGTGGGGAGCAAGCGGCAGGTGACTCTCATCCAAGCGGAACATCTTCCGACCATCGCGAGCATGGTCCACAACCCCTCTGTGACGCCGGGGTTATTGCGGCGGAATCTGGTGATCGCGGGAATCAACCTGTTGGCTCTCAAAGGTCGCAAGTTCCGCATTGGCGATTGCGAACTCGAAGGCACCGGACCTTGTGATCCCTGTTCGCGGATGGAAGAAAACCTTGGTCCCGGTGGGCTGAACGCGATGCGCGGTCACGGCGGTTTGACGGCCCGCGTGCTGATCGGAGGCGTAATCAAGATTGGGGATGAAGTGCGGGCGCTGGGATCCGCAATGACCCACGGTTAAGAAACCGTGGGCTTCCTGGTCATTCATGGTGAGTTGGCCGTCATCGGCGGGGTACGTTAAGATCGGGCACCGTTTCGCACACCATCGAGAATCCCATGCATGCACTTTCCCGTCGACAATGGCTTCAAATCACCGCCGCGGGTGTAGGGGCCGGTTTGTGGAATCGCGCCTCCCAAGCCGATGAGAAACTCAAGGACATCGCCTGCCGGTCGGTTCATTTGGGTTACCCCAAAGCCGAGGGCGTGGCGTTCTACAATACGTGCCGGCCGATCACGTCGGCCCCCGGAACATACTTCAGCGTGTGTGGTTGGGATGCCGGGTACTATGGGATCCAGGAACTCGCCAACGGCGACAAGCTCGCGTTATTTTCAATCTGGGACTCGGAGAAGAACGATCCCAATGCGGCCCCAGTCGCCGAGCGCGTGAAGACCGAACACGTCGATCCGCGCGTGCGGGTCAAGCGATTTGGTGGCGAAGGAAGTGGGGGGCAATCGTTCTTCCCGCTGAAATGGAGCGTGAACGAGACCTATCGGTTCATCGTCTCGATGACGCACAAGGACGGCCGGGCGTCCTATTCCAACTGGCTCTTTGAACCCGAGGCCAAAGTGTGGACGAAGCTGGTGACGTTCTCGGTGCCCTCGAAGCGGACACAGATGCGTGGTCTGTACTCGTTCGTCGAAGACTTCAAACGCGATCGTCAATCGACGACCTTCACACGCCGGGCACAATTCGGACCAGCGGCCGTAAGATCCGCTGAAGGAACGTGGCAACCGTTACATCAGGCGCGATTCACCGGGGATGCCAATCCGGTGGTGAACATCGACTCACAAATCGTGGAATCGCGGTTTGAGTTAGCGACCGGTGGAATGATTACCAATGAGCACAACCCGCTCAATCAGGTGATGACGTTGCCCGATTCCGCCGTTACCGCAATTCCCGAAGACCTGCCACAAACTCTGTAGCGAAAGACTCGACTGTGGCAGTGGGACCGAATTTCTTCTCGGTGGCGAAACGCGTCGTCGGCGCGTGCGGGCCGTTGCTCGCGCTGATCGCCGTCTACCTGCTATTCGCCGGGTTGGAAGCCGGGATGTTGCAGCGTGCGGGCTCCGGACGCCCCGCCGTCTTTCTGACCGCGGAGAACCTGCAAAAGATCGTCATCAATAGCTCCGTCATTGGCGTGTGCGCGCTGGGGATGACCGTCGTGATTGTTTCCGGTGGGATCGATCTTTCCGTCGGCAGCGGCGTCGCGCTCTGTGCCACCGCCCTGGCCTGCGGTTTGAAAGCGAACTGGAATCCCGCGCTGGTGATTCTGTTAACGCTGATGATCGGCGCTCTGCTCGGGGCGATTAACGGCACACTGGTCAGTGCGCTGCGCGTCGTTCCGTTCATTGTCACCTTGGGAACGATGACGGTGTATCTCGGCGCGGCGAAAATGCTGGCCGAGAAAGTGGATGGTGGCCAAACTGTCCGTCCCGCCGCGTATTCCCCCAACGATCCCAATTTCGCGAACAATCAGGTGCCGGTGTGGTTGCAGCGCTTTACCAGCGTTCGCGACTACGCCTTATGGCCGCCGCGGTTGTCCGCGAGCGGCCCGGCACAACCACGTGCGCGATGGGACGAAACGCTCGACTGGGTCCGCTTTCCGGCAAGCATCTGGCTCGGAGCGCTGATGGCACTCGTGTTGGCGGGAGTGTTGCGTTACACCGTCTTCGGCCGGCATGTCTTCGCACTGGGTTCCAACGAAGCCACCGCGCGATTGTGCGGCGTGAATGTCGTCGGCACGCGAATCGCCGTCTACACGCTGTCCGGCCTGTTTGTGGCGATGGCGGGAATTTATCAGTTCTCGCGACTGAGCAGCGGCAACCCCACTTCCGGCAGCGGACTGGAATTGCGGGTGATCGCTGCCGTGGTGATTGGTGGCGGCAGCTTGTCGGGGGGCCGTGGTTCAGTAATGGGAACGCTGGCCGGGGCGGCACTCATGGCCGTCATTGCCAGTGGTTGCACGCAATTGGAAGTTTCCAACTCACTCCAAGATATCATCCTGGGTGTGATCATCGTTGTCGCCGTGGCCCTCGATCAATTCCGACATCGACGGTTTGCCGCAGCGTGATCCAACAAGAGACCCACGGATAAGATTCCGTGGGTCTCAGAGTTCATGTTGATGATTGTCGATTATCGCACAACATGGAAATCGAGTGAGACCGCATTACCATCGACGGTCTTCGCGACATCGAGAATCTCCCGTGCGGCGATGATGGCGTCGCGGGCGTCGTCGGATACCACACCTTCCAGCGTTTTCAGGAAGTCGACCCCTTTGGCAAATGTCGCTACGGGCATGCGAACGACTTCCGTTTTCGCATTCCGCTGAGCGATCGGTTCCTGCACGGCGGCGAGCAACTCCAACGCCTGCACGGTCAGATCGGGACGGCTCACCATGGCCTGAATCACTTCCGGGCCGTGCTGATAGTATGTGGCAACGAGTTTCCGCCCGGCGGGCGATCCTTGCAGCACGCGATCACGATACGTCCGCAATTCTGTATAGAGCCGCTCGGGCGCCGCCACCGCGCCGAGTTTGATTCCCGCCGCGAACGGCAGCAATTTAGCGCGGTCGGCAATGGACCGCACGGCACACGAACCGCCATAGACATTCTTAATTCCGTTCTTGTCGTCGTTCAGCAGGAAGGCGGTCCCCAAGCCGGAGTACCGCGCTCCGTAAAACGGATTCATGATCGCGGGCACCGGCGGGGCCTGATGGTTGAGTCCCAGCGAATGTCCGATTTCGTGAACGCAGACTTCGAGAAAGTCGATTTTGCCGGAACCTGGAGCGACATCCCAGTTCTCGGCTTCGTCGAAGTGCAGATCGCCCGCTAAGCCCGAACCCGGATTGGGGAAGAAGGCATGCGCCAGCACGCCGGAAGCTCCGTCAATCGCATGGTGACCAAAACGCAAATTGGGAGTGGTACCGGCAAGATAACTGAGATCGAGCGGCGTCGGCAGCGGACCGGAATCATCGACAAGAATGAAGTTCAGCGGGGCTTGGGCAGCCCAGACCGCTAACGCTTCCAAGACCGCCGTTTCCAACTGCGTGGTCGTCACGCCCGTCATGCCGTCGTCCAACAGATTGGAATAGCTGAAGGTGATGTCAGCAGTCGATCCCTTGCCGCCCGGTTGCGGCCACTTTCCGCCCGTGACCGAAAATTGCCCCGCCTTCAAGGGATCGGGCGTGTCTTCCGTCGGCGCTTTGGGCTTGTAACCCGGAGCATACATGGCACATGGAACGTTCGGATCGGCATGACCCACGCAGACGAATCCCGCGGCTTCCATGTCCCGAATCCGCGCCAACGGTGCTCGTTCGATGGTCCGCACGGCGAGGGCCGGAGCAATGGGTACACTCGTCATCGGTGAGGTGTTAACGCGCGGCTGCATTCCGAAGCTGACAGCGGCAATTGTGAGGGCACTGCCAACTCCAGCCGCCCACCGGCTTACGATTCCTGATGGCCGTTGAAGCATCGCTCTCTCTCCATTGACGTGTAACGATCCCTGCCGAAGACGCTCGGCATCCCACGAATGATCACCACTGTGTAAAACGTCGCCGATCGACACGCAATCCCCTATCAGGGGAAAATCATGAAATCGGTAGAAACCGTATGGACAACGAGGTTAATGCGACACGTACAGAATGTACGACACCTACCGCACGCCCACTGGTTGCAGCGGGCATTTGCTGGCGATGAAACTTTCCTGTCGACCGTCGTCCGCGAATTCCACTTTGAGGATGCGGTTTCGCGCATAACCCTCGGACATCTCGATGACGGTTCCTAATCCATATCTCGGATGTCGCACCGCCATCCCGACACGAAAACCCAAGGGCACGTCCGCCGGGCGCGAAGTCCCCGCTTCGAGCGCCGCTCCGGTGGTCAATCGCGGCAGGATCGATTTCAACGCGGCCAGTTTCGGCGACGGGGCCGCGAGCCGGTCAGCCACATCGACTTCCTGCGACTCCTCCTCGTGCGACCACGAACCAATGCCGCGCGTGCAGTCCACGTTCGTGAACGGCATCTCATTGAGGAAATCGCTGGGAATTGTCGACAACTCGCGACCGTGGACATCCCGTCGGCAGGTGTGCGTCATCACCAGATGATGCTCAGCGCGCGTGATGCCGACGAACAACAGTCGGCGTTCTTCCTCAATTTCCTTCGGCTCATAATTTCGCAGTGACCGTTCGTGAGGAATGAGGTTCTGCTCGACGCCGATGATGTAGACGCACGGGAATTCCAATCCTTTTGCGGCATGCAAGGTCATCAACGTGACGGCCCCGAGATCGGTTTCGATGCCATCGAGGTCTTGCGCGAGGCTCGCCGTTTCGAGGAAGCCGCCGAGTGAGGATTCATCGCCCCCGGTTTCATCGTAATGCCGCGCGGCGCTGATGAGTTCATCGACGTTGCTCTTACGCTGCAGATCTTCTTCCGATTGCAACGGCGCGTCGTGTCCATAGCGCGTGCGGCTGACGATCTCGACCAGCGTTTCCGCCACGGGGCCGTAGGACTTCGCCGCAAATTCGTCGATCAAGCCTGCAAACTGTTGCAATGCGGTGACGGCCCGCTTGGATAAACCGGGAATCTGATCGGCGCACCGCGCAGCGTCCAACAGCGGGACCGACGCGGAATCGGCCCATTTGATCAACTTTCCTTCGGTCGTCTTGCCGATTCCCCGCGGCGGCGTATTCACCACGCGCAGAAACGCCATGCGGTCACGTGGGTTATCGATGATCCGCAAATACCCAATCAAATCCTTGACTTCGGAACGCTCATAAAACGCGACTCCAGCCGCGACCTGATACGGCACGCGCGCCCGAGCCATCGCCGTTTCCAACGACCGCGACAATGCATTCACGCGGTAAAACACGGCGAAATCCGACCATCGTCGGTCCCCCGCTTCCACCTGCTGGCGAATGTCAGCAGCAATTCCTTCTGCTTCCTCACGGCCATTGAGAAACAACCGCAACTCGACTTCGGGCCCGGATGCATTATCCGTCCGCAGCACTTTCACTTTGCGTTGTTTGTTGTGGGCGATGAGCGCATCCGCGGTCCGCAGAATCTCCGGTGTGCTGCGAAAATTTTCTTCGAGCCGAATCACAGCGACCTGTGGAAAGTCCCGTTCAAACCGCAGGATGTTTTCGATCTGGGCTCCGCGCCAGCCGTAGATCGACTGATCGGGATCGCCGGTCGCACACAGGTTCGGATGAATCTGCGACAGCGCCGCAACAATCTGATACTGCGCGCGATTCGTATCCTGATACTCGTCGACCAGAATGAACCGGAAGCGCTGATCCCACTCGGCCCGCAGGTCGTCCTGTTCTTGTAACAACAGCGCGACATGCACCAGCAGGTCGTCGAAATCGACCGCGTTCGCCTCGATCAATCGCTGCTGGTACTTCGGATAAACCCGCGCGACCACCGCTTCCATGTGGTTGCCCACGCGTTCCTCGAACCGGGCTTTGAACGTCTCGGGCGTGATCAGTTCGTTCTTCACCTGACTGATCTGCCAGCCGATTTTGTTGGGCGGGAAATGCGTCGCATCGATATCTTCATCGTGCAGCACCTGCTTGAGCAACCGCTGCTGATCCGACGTATCGAAGATCGAAAAATTCGGCTGCAACCCGACCGCTTCGCCCCGTTCGCGCAGCAGTCGCGCACAAAATTTGTGGAACGTGGTGACCCACATGCGGCGACCGGGAAGCAACCGCTCGACGCGCTCGGCCATTTCGCGGGCGGCTTTGTTGGTGAACGTGATCGCGAGGATTTCCCAAGGCGCGACACCGCGCTCCACCAGCCGGGCAATCCGCCGGGTAATCACCCGCGTCTTTCCCGACCCCGGCCCGGCGAGGACCAGGAGTGGCCCCTCAAAGTGCTCGACCGCCGCCCGCTGACTCGGCGTTAAATCATCCCCACCCACAATCCGCGAACTCCTTTTCGCCCTACATCCATCGACCGCGGCATACCGGTTCCGGGAAGCGAGCTGATTAATCATACCATGTTGACGGGATGGACGCTGAGAAGTGGTTCGATCCCAGCCCGGAGCGCAAGCGACGGCTGTCTTTCCCACATCCGGCCGGCCGTCGCTTGCGCTCCGGGCTGAGACGGAGGCATCATCGAGAGTTCGTGCCGACCGTTGACAACGCCCGCTGACACCGGCACGCTGCATCTTCTTATTCTTGACAATGGTGAGCGTACCGCAATGTCGACCGTTCCCGCCGAGACTGTTCCTCCTGCATCTGTGAAGCCGCCCCGTTGGAAACGCCGTCTCGCTTGGGCGGCGGGATCAATTCTGCTCATGCTGGGAGTGGCCGCCTACTCGCTCAAGGATTACGTCCGCACTCTGCAATCGCTGCGAAAGGTGCCGGGGGCGAATGCGTATGTGATGGATTACTACGTCGATTATCACATCGACGAAATCCGCACGCGCGGCATCGACATCGACAACATTCAGGACAGCCTGATCGAGACGTTGTTTCCCGACTTCGTAGCGCCGATGGCGAAAGGAATCAAACGGCGATATCTCCCCGACGACATTACCACCGAACCCGTGACGCATCATTGTTCGACGGTCGCGCTGCGATCCAACAACGGCGAGGTGTTCTTCGGCCGCAATTTCGACTGGCATCACGACGCCTGTCTCATCTTGCGCGTCCACGACCGTCAAGGTGTGGCATCGCTCAGTGTGCTCGATCTGAAATACCTCAATCTCGACCGGACCGATCTGGATCAGACCAGCTTGTTCGAGCGCGTGCCGCTGCTCTTTGCCCCGTACTATCTGATGGACGGCATGAACCGGTATGGCGTCGCGGTCGCGGATATGTCGGTGGAAGCGCAGCCGCCAAATGAACCGGGCAAGCCGACGATCATTCTGTCGACGCTGATGCGGTTGATGCTCGATCGCGCGAAGACCGCCGACGAAGCCGTCGCGATGGTGAACGAGTTCAACATCCATTTCGTCGACACGCGCGAACACCTCATGATCGCCGACGCCACTGGACAGTTTCGAGTGATCGAATTCATCAATGGCAAGACCGTGGTCACGAAGCCCGCTCACTCCTGGCAGATCAGCACGAATCATCTGCTGGCGGATCAATCCGAAGCGGACAACGACCAGCAATGTTCGCGGTATCGCACGGGTTCGGACCTGGCCGAAAGCTTGGGCGACGCGGTGACAATCGATGACGCCGTACGGGTCACAAAGAGCATGTCAGTGGAAGGGTTCACCATGTGGTCGAGCATCTTCAACCTGACGACGGGTGAAGCGAGTATTCGCTACAAGGGACATGATGTGGAGTATCGGGACCAACTCAAGATGATCGGTACCACCGCGACATCCGCCAAGCCATGAGTACCACAGTTGTGCGCCCGAAGAAACTAGCCGCGTTGGGCTGGCGATGGTGGGCTGCGCTATTCGGCGTCGGGGCGCTAATGACCGCGGCGGGGCGCTGGTGGTGGGTGTTTGACCTGTCGGCCCATTTCGTGCCATATCAGGCGCTGGGATTACTGGTTTGCTCTGTAGGATTGTGGTGGCGACGTGACTGGTTGCCAGCCGTGCTGAGCACGTTGTGTCTCACGGGTTGCCTGATGTGGATCGTACCTTATTACTGGCCACGGTCGGTTCCCTCGGAAGGAAATCGCGTCTCGTTGCGGGTCTGTAATGTCTTCTGCCACAACATGGAACCGGACCGTGTCATCGCTTTGCTGCGAGAATCGCCCACCGATGTTGTCGTCCTGCTGGAAGTCACATCCGAGTGGGCACAACGTTTTCAGGTGCTACGTGATGTTTATCCGCACATGCAGTTTCAGCCCGAGGCGGCCAGTTTCGGCATCGGCATCCTGTCACAAAAACCGTGGGCCAACCTCACTCACCGCAGCTTCGGTCGCCAGCAGCTACCCAGCTTAATTGTCGACTTTGAAATAGATGGCGAGCGCACATGGCAATTGATCGCCACGCATCCATTGCCGCCGATTTCGTCGTTCAAGGCAGCGTCGCGAGATGAACAATTACAACGAGTGGCGACTTATTGTGCCGAACATGACGGCCCAATCGTTGTCGCGGGTGATTTGAACGCTTCGCCTTGGTCACATGCCTTTCGCAGCTTGTGCCACAATGGTGGCCTACGCGACAGCAGCTTGGGGCACGGCCTCAATCCGACATGGCCGACGTACGGTCCGTTCACGGTGATTCCGATCGATCACATTCTGCCGAGTCGGGACATCGGTGTTGCCCGGCGACATGTCGAACGGGCTGTCGGTTCGGATCACCGGCCAGTGCGGGCGGAGTTGGTGTTCACTCCATAACAGTAACACCGCTGCAAAAAGACCCACGGATCAGAATCCGTGGGCTTCTATCACGCGGCGCGGCGGGCTTGTTGGGCGGCGGCGAGTGTGGCGTAGGGGGGGCAGGTTCGCAACAGGTCCGCGTGCGATCCCACGGCGAGCACTTGTCCCTGATCCATCACCACCACTTTCGTCACCAATGCCTGCAATGCGGCCGGCATCGCATGGGTGATGATGAACGTGGTGCGACCGCGAACAAACGGAGCGAGAGCTTCGTAAATCAGTCGTTCACTTTGGGCATCAATTGCCGAAGTGGCTTCATCGAGCACGAGGATCGCCGGATCGCGGAGCATCGCGCGGGCCAAGGCCACCCGCTGCCGTTGTCCGCCGGAAAGGCGTTGGCCTTTCTCGCCGACGGGCGTATCCAACCCTTGGGGCCATGCTGCGACGAAGTCCATCACGTGGGCACGGCGGGCCACGTCTTCAATTTGTGATCGTGTGGCATGCGGACTGCCGAACGCGATATTTTGGGCGAGCGTTTGATCGAACAGCAACGACTCCTGCGGCACCCAGCCGAGTTGGCTCCGCAGCGATGAAAGCGACATCGCGCGGACATCGACACCGTCGATGCGCAACGTCCCCTGTTGGGGATCGAAGAAGCGGGGGAGCATGCCGACGAGGGTCGATTTGCCGCAACCGTTACCGCCGACCATCGCGACGACATCACCGAACTCGATCCGCAGCGAAACGTCGTGGAGGGCGGGATCGCGCACGGATGTATCATCCGCCGCATGATAGGCAAAGGTGACGCGGTCGAATTCGATCGCCTGATGATGCCGTTCGGCCGTCACCGGTTCGGCACTTGAGTTCAGCAGCGGCTTGCGGTCCATCCAGGCAAGAACACGATCGCATGCCGCAAACGATTTCTTCAGCTTGGAAAAAACGCTCGACAATTTGCGGGCGGGATCGAGCACGCTGGCCAGCAACGTGTAAAGCATCGCCAGTTCCGCAATGTCCATCGGCGCCGCGGTCAGCTGCACGCCCCAGATGCTCGTCTTCTGCCGCAGCACGAGATACGCCCCCGGCAGAATCGCCAGACAGGCCGCGGTGACACCGAGCATTTCCACCGTCGGGTTGACCAGCGCATCGATGCGATTGATCTGCATCGCTTTGCGGAAATAGTCGCGGCTTTCGGCATTGAGCTGCCGCCGATGCCAGCGAGCATTGCCGTAAGCGGCGACAACCCGCAACGAACCGAGCGTTTCCTGAATCACGGCATACAACCGGGCGACGGTTTCCATCTGTCGGCGACTGGCTCGCTTCAAACGCTTGCCAAAGTGCGAAAAGACGAGTGCGCCGAGTGGTGCGCAGATCAATGACAACAACGTCAGCCGCCAGTTGATCGCAAACGCGGACGCCAGACATGCCCCGGCTTTAAGCGGTTCCAGTGCGATCTTCCCGCCAAGGAGTGTGAGTCCCTGCGCGATGCCGGTGAGATCGTTGGTAAACCGCGACATCAGTGCGGGGGTGCCCTCGACACCGAGCGTCTGGGCATCCAGTTCGAGCGTGGTCCGGAACATCTTCGTGCGCAGCGACCGCATCGACCGTTGCACAACCATGCCGATCCAGATTTCCTGCAAATAGACGGCGAATCCGTGCAGCGATGATACGATCAGCAACGAAACGAACAGCAACGCGAGCGTCTGAAAGCGATCTTCGGGCAGCAGCGGAATCAGGTAGTGCTGGAGTTGGCGGTTCCACCATTCATCGCGCGCGGCCTGGCTGAGGTGCGACCGCGCCTTGGCACGTTCCTGCAGACGCTGTAGATAGATCTCACTGTCGCGATCTTCTCGCGCGTCCATCGCCGCGAGATCGACATCAATTGTGACGAGCTGCGCCGTGAGCTGGTCTGACTTTTTCTGAACATCCTCGATTCGCCCGGCGACGTATTCCCCAATGCTCTGCTGCTGCATCAAGACTTTGGTAATGGGGAACGTGAGCAAGAGCGCACCAGCCCACAACCCGGACGCAGCCACCGCCGCGATCAAAGCCACCACCAACTGACGACGATGCGGCCGCACGAATGGCCAGAATTTTAACAAACGATCCAACCCGGCACTTCCTTGTGACGAATTCCCTCGGGACACCGGGAATTAGACCGAACCGAACCAGTTGGGTCCAGAGGAGTTGCGGAACCGGACCGCAGGGCTTCCTGGTGTTTACGAGCCGGAAGCGGGAGCGACGGATATTCACAGGGCGGGTTTCGCCATGAATTCAAAATCGGGAGAGGTCCGTCGCTCCCGCTTCCGGCTCGTTGCGCCGTGGTGAGAAAGTCGTCTAACGACTTCCGTCGACCTTCAGCGATGCCGCCCGAATCGGTGTGGCCGCCGATTCTTCACTGGCAACAGAACGCCGCAGTGGTGCGAGGATTTCATCGACCGGCACCGGCTGCATGATCTCCATCGCCCGCTTTTCGGCCTGCGTCTGGGCGAGTTGCGCAACTCGCAGGAAGTCGGTCTTGTCAACTTCCTCGACATCCATTCGCCGGGCAATGGACTGCACCCATTCCGGATGCCGGATCATCGCCTGCGACATCAGATGCACATACAGCGACAACTGCTTGAAATTGCGATCGGCGATCGAGTAACTCAGCGGCGAAATCACTCGGGCCACGGTCTCCACGGTTTGTGACGGGAACTCGACGAACACATCGCCGAAGTGCTCAACCCGGGGGTGACCGAGGTTGTCCTTATAGAACCGCGACTGCAGCCGCATGATCGAACGGGCAATAATCGGTTTCGTCAGCAACGGGCTTTTGAAAGCTCCGTCACAGTAGATCAGCGTTTCCGTCGGAGTCGACTTCCAGACTTCGACGTGGCCGATCGAACCGTCACCGGCATCAGCGAAGTAGGCGTTGGGTCCGGTGCCACGCAGGGCGAGCCGTGAGATTTCCATCGCCCGCCAGGTGCTGACAGCGGTCACCGGATGCTTCAGCAGAAACTCGTACACGCCGGGATCGGTATCAAAGCCCAGCGTCGGCAAGCGGCGATACAAGCCCAGCCCGCGAATGACCGACTGGGCTTTCGCCCGCGCATCGGGGGTCAACTCGGCGAGGGGTAATTCCTCGATGGCCGCCTTCCGCGTCACCACCGCCGAGGTGCCCGGGCGGACGTTCTGCAACGGGCGATAGTGGATCTCGTCGATGTCTTCCGCCGCGGCTCGCGATGTCGGCAGCAGACTGGAAGTCTTCCGCCCATCGTTCGCCCAACCGATGGTTGGCGCGATCAAGAGGAGCCAATACGCTCCCTGTCGCAGCCACGCAAGACGTGGCGCGTCCCCCCTGATGACCATCCCGGTCCCTTCCCCCTCAGCCCGCGTAATGCCGGTCCCGCGGTCAGCGGTTCCGTCCTCGGCGATCTGATCGGACTCGTGTGTGTCTGCGGTTGCGCAAGCCGACCGCGGTTCGTCGTGATGAGAACCCAGGCGGCGACCCCCCGGTCGTCCCCAACGGTCAAGTTTGCGATACAGGAACCATCGTCACAGTCGCTACAATCGGACCATGTCAAACCGCCCCGGTCTTGCGGGGGAGCCGAAGCCAGCGGAGTCCGGTGGAATGAACGACCCAGCTTTCGCAGCCGCCCTAGACCTTGCGACCGGACTTCGGGAAAAAGCCCTCAAGATCGTCTTTGCGGAGAGTTGCACGGCGGGACTGGCCTCGGCGACTTTAGCCCGAATTCCGGGGATTTCCGACCACCATTGCGGCTCGGCAGTGGTCTACCGGCTCGATACCAAGCACCATTGGATTGATGTCCCGGAAGCGTGGCTGATCAATCCCGGTCCAGTGAGTCGGGAAGTGGCCGAGGCGATGGCAACCGGTGTCCTGCAGAAAACGCCGGAAGCCGACATCGCGGCGGCGATCACTGGCCACCTCGGACCGAACGCACCCGCTGGCATGGATGGCCTTATCTGGATGGCGGTTGCCGTGCGAAAAACGGCCGCGGTCACCACACGATCCGTCGTATTGTCGACGGAAGCCAAGCATACGATGACGCTGCGGGAATCGCGTCAACACGAGGCTACGACAGCGCTGTTGCATTTCGCTGCGGAAAACGTTTCCAAGTAAACGTCCGTCCCAGTCCGGAGCGCGAGCGACGGATGCCAATCCAACGGAAAAGTCGGGCATCCAGAGAATGTCGGGCTTCGGCAATGCGAACGAAGATCATGACGACAGCCGGCGCTGGCGCTTCGGGCTCGTCATCATTCTGTTTCAAGCCACACCGCATCGCGTTTCGATTCGGAACGAAACGAAGTTGGGAGCCATGCGCGTTCAAAAAGTCGTTCCGCGGAACCGGCTTCCGGAGAGTTCGGTTTCGGGGGCGCTTCGAGTGTCGGCTCGGGCTTTGGCGGCGCGTCGAGCGGATCGGCGGGAATCTCGGGCGTCTTCATGACCTCCGGTGGAGGGACCGGCTTCGACGGAGAAAGAATCCCTTGTAGCGGCACGGCTTGCGACGGATACACATACGGATGATTGGGCGGATAGTGCTGGCAATTGGCGTAGCCATACCAGATGCCCTGCTGGCAGCGGCACGGGCAGACTTTGCGATTGAACGACGACGAACACCAATCCGGGCGACCAGCGCGAGAAACATCCCACGGCGGGTGATACCAGCGGTCCCAGTAGATATCGATGTCTGAGACGCAGTCGATGGTGTCGTGATACTTTTCCATCGCGGGCATGCAACGGCAACCGGCTATCATTCCCAGCCAGCATGTCAGACCGACGAGTATCGCGGCGCGGACCATAACCCATCCCCCTGAGCGCCCGGAATCAGCACCGGTCGTTTCCAGAGGTTATCGGCGGTTCGAGTTTGACGACTTCAACGATCTTGCGAAGGCTGTTGATTCTGGCGAGGACGCAAAGACTGCGGGGGATATGCGGCTATGCTGTCCGTACGGCTTGCCGGTAGGTCTCGGCCAGAAAAGGGACGATCAACTCCTTGAGCTGTTCGACTTCAATCAAAAAGGAATCGTGCCCAAAGACACTTTCCAATTCGAGGTACGTGACGTGCCGACGAGCTTTCAGCATCGCCGTCACGATCTCGCGGCTTTGGGAGGCCGGGAACAACCAGTCGGTGTTATAGGAAGTCACGAGAAACCGGGCATCGGTCTTACTGAGCGCGTCCTGCAACGATCCATACTGGGCGGCGAGGTCGATGTAATCCATCGCCCGAGTGAGATACAGATAGCTGTTGGCATCAAACCGCTCGACGAATCGCTTCCCCTGATAGTGCAGATAACTTTCGATCTGAAACTCGGTCTCGCGCTGGAGTTCGTACGCCAGATGATCACTGTGCTGTAACCGGCGACCGAATTTGCGCTCGATGGACAGTTCCGACAGATACGTGATGTGGGCCAACATCCGCGCGAGGGCCAAGCCATAACGCGGTCCCGCTTCACCATGCTTGTGCAAGCCGTCGGCGCTGTAGTAATCGCCGTTGTGAAAATGTGGATCGGCATAAATCGCGCGGCGACCGACCGCATTGAACGCGATCCCTTGTGCCGACAGATTCGCCGCTGCCGCGAGACAGATCCCCGCGCGCAACGTGTCCGGATACCGTGCCGCCCACTTCAGCACCTGCATACCGCCGAGACTGCCGCCGATCACGGCCAGCAGTTTCTCGATGCCGAAGGACCGGGCTAACTCCAAATGGACCGCAACCATGTCGCCCACGGTGATGAACGGAAACGCCAGACCGAACGGTCGTCCCGTCTCAGGGTTGATCGAACTCGGTCCCGTTGTGCCCTGACAGCCGCCGAGCACGTTCGCGCAGATGATAAAGTACTTGTTGGTATCGAGCGCGCGACCGGGACCGATCAAACCGTCCCACCACCCCACTTTCTTGTCATCCGCACTATGTTTACCAGCGACGTGCGCATCCCCAGTGAGTGCGTGGCACACAAAGATTGCATTGTCCTTTGCGGCGACAAGGGTGCCGTAGGTTTCATACGCCACGGTCACGGGACCGATGCGTTCGCCGCTTTCCAGTTCCAGCGGCTGCTGCGCATGAAACAATTCGACCGACTGCGTCTGCACGAGGCCGACGCCTTCGTCTTCCGGTTTGAGATTGGCGGATTGAAACTCAGAGGCCATGAAGGGCTGATCTTTGCGGGCTGGTCGAGCAACGTTTCAAGACCAGCGATTCTATCGGAACCGTCGCGCCGGTGCAGCCATGCCAATGGAGACATCGCTGCCAAAAGCGACGGCGAGGCGTTGCTTGCATCCCGCGCGGGCTCGGTGGATACTGCCCCACGCATCGATTTTCTCCCATTGGTGGGCGGTCTCCATTTCTCTGAAGAAGGAACATCGTGATGGTGTGTGGTCTCGCACGAAGTCTGATTCGCGCGGGCGCAGTCGCGCTCGGCCTGATCGCAGCGGCCGGTGGGTCAACGACGTTCGCCGATGTCAAAGTCCCCAACATTTTCACCGATCATATGGTGTTGCAGCAGGGACAGAAGAACCGCGTGTGGGGTTCGGCCGACGCTGGGGAAACCGTGAAGGTGACCTTCGGCGGACAATCGCACACGGCCACGCCCGGTGCGGACGGCAAGTGGACGGTGACCCTCGATGCGCTGCCGGTGAATGCGACGCCGCAGACGCTGACCATCGCCGGCAAGAACACGATCAAGATCGAAGACGTGCTCGTTGGCGAAGTCTGGATCTGTTCCGGCCAGTCGAACATGCAATGGTCCGTCAACAGCTCGACGGATTCCGATCTGGAAAAGCTCTCCGCGAAGTTCCCGAAAATTCGGATGATCAATTTCCCGCAGATTGGCAAACAGGAATCGATTTGGTCACACGACGATCGAAAATGGCAGGTGTGTGCTCCGGAGACCGTCGGTGGGTGGTCGGCCGTGGGGTATTTCTTCGCCAAGCAACTGCACCAGACGCTGGATGTGCCGGTGGGCATGATCAACAACGCCTGGGGCGGCAGTGCCGCGGAAGCGTGGGTGAACCGCGACCTGCTCGCCAAGACCGAAGAATTCAAGCCGCTGATGGATCGCTGGGAACAGCAGGAAAAAGCGTTCGAGGAACTGTCCCTGAAAGCCGATCTTGGCGAGGATCAGAAGAAACAGCTTGGCAACTTGAAAGGACAGATGGGGGGCAACCATCGTCCCGGCAACATTTATAATGGCGTGTTGAAATCGCATCTCGGTTATGGCATCCGTGGAGCAATCTGGTACCAGGGCGAATCGAACGCCGGCCGGGCTTACCAGTACCGCAATCTGTTCCCGCTGATGATCAAGAATTGGCGGGACGAATGGGGCCAGGGCGATTTCCCGTTCTACTATGTGCAACTCGCCGATTTTCTCGCCGAAAAGCCAGAGCCGGGCGACAGCAGTTGGGCCGAGCTTCGCGAAGCGCAGACGATGACGATGGACAAGCTGCCGAACGTCGGCGAAGCCGTGATCATCGACATCGGCGAAGGCAAAGACATTCACCCCAAGAACAAGCTGGACGTTGGCAAGCGGCTGGCCCGATGGGCACTTGCTAAGGACTATGGTGTGCAGGTTCCCTACAAGAGTCCGCGGTACAAGTCGATGGTGAAGAATGGCAACAAGATCACACTGACGTTCGATAATCTCGATGGCGGTTTCCGTCCGTTCGATGTCAACGAACCGCGCGGATTCGCCATTGCCGGTGCCGACAAGAAGTTTGTGTGGGCACGGGCGAAGTTCACCGATGACAAGAAAAAGACGGAGGTCGAAGTCTGGAGCGATGCTGTCGCCGACCCGGCTTCCGTGCGATATGCCTGGGCCGATAACCCCGTGTGCAACATGTACAGCAATGCGGGCTTGCCGTTGACCCCGTTCCGAACCGACGACTGGCCGGGTGTGACGATCAACAGCAAGTAAGCTGTCGTTCGCCGCCCTGCATCAAAACCAAGAGGCCGACTGCTCCAAAGCAGTCGGCCTCTTGTATTGAACGAGCTGGAAACGTGAGCGACGGGCGGTTCCACCCGGGATTTTCACGGGGCAACAGAAATGCAAATGCCCGTCACTCACGCTTCCGACTTGTGAATGCAAGGCGAGGCGGAGCCTCAAAGAAAAAAGGCTCCCAGGCAGGAGCCTGGGAGCAGTGAATGCGATGGTGATCGGTCCGCTCTTACCGCGAGGCCGCCGTGCGGGCCTGGCGGAGAAGATGCAGATAATCGGCGGCGATGTGGAGGACTTCCTTGTTGTAATCGGTCTCTTTGAAGACCGGACCTTCGCCCGTGCCGTTTTCCTTTTCTTCTTCTTCCTTAGCGACTTCGTTTGCTGCCTTATCTTCGTCCCGTTCCTTCTGCAACGTTTCCTCGTTCAGCGAAACCGTCTTGCGATTCTTCCGCGTGAGGTATCGCTCGATATCCTTCTTGATCTCGGCGAACTTCGGGTCGGCCGCGATGCGCTTGGCGCTCGTCTCCCGCAGACCGGCAATGATCCCCGGTTCGGCCATGTTGTAAATCACATGGGCGGCGGGTTCGATGCGATCGAATGCCAACGCATTTTCGAGGAACGATTCGCCCAGGTCCATGTGATCGAGCAGCGACGGCAGAACGATGTCCGATTCCACGCCGCGGTTCTGCGTGCTGTCGCCGTTCACGCGGTAGAACTGGTTGATGGTCAGCTTCAAGGCACCGCGATTCTGGCGGGCCGTCAGGAAACCGCTCGTCACCGGCATCACGTTCTGAACGGTCCCTTTGCCGTGCGTGGTGGTGTCGCCGATGATGAGGCCGCGGCGGTAGTCCTTAATTACAGCGGCGAAAATCTCCGAAGCGGAGGCCGCCAGCCGATTACAGAGCACGACCACCGGGCCATCGTACTGCACGCCGGATTCCGTATCGTCGTGGCTTTTCACTTTGCCGTTTTGTTCTTTCACCTGCACCACGGGGCCTTTGTCGACAAACAACCCCGACACTTCGATGGCTTCGCTGAGGGCCCCGCCACCATTCATACGGAGGTCGACCACGACCACGTCAACACCGCCCTGCTTGCGGAAGTCGGCGAGAACTTTACTGACATCGCGGGCCGTGCTCTTGAAGTCATCCAATCCCTGCTGGGCACCGCTGAAATCGCGATAAAACGACGGGATATCGATCACACCGACGCGGCCGGTCGTACCCGGAATCCACTTCGACGAATCGATAATCTCGCCTTTGACTTCGGAAGAAGTCAATTCGATCTTCGCCCGCACCAGCGTGTATTCCACGGTTTCGTTGGCACCATTGAGCACCCGCAGGCGAACGCGCGAGCCGCCTTCACCCCGAATGAGACGCACCACGCGACTGAGTTTCATCTCGACGATGTCGACCCACTCGCCATCGCCTTGTGCCACCGCGGTGATCTTATCGTTGACCTTCAAGCGGGCGTCCTTTTCCGCCGCCCCACCCTTCACCACTTGCGCGACGATTGTGTAACCGTCTTCCGACCGCAACGCGGCTCCGATGCCTTCCAGACTCAACCGCATCTGGATGTTGAAGTCTTCCAGCGTCTGCGGAGACATGTAGCTCGAATGGGGATCGAAGCAGTGGGCTAACGACGACAGGTACATCTCGAGGACTTCGCTGTCTTCGGTGTCGTGCGCATTCCGCTTCACAGTGTCGTACCGTTTGTGCAACCGTTTTTTGGCTTCTTCCGGGGCGATCTTGTCGAGATTCATTCCCAGCAGATCGAACTTGATCCGCTTCCGCCAGCGCTCGTTCAATTCTTTCACATCCGGCGCCCAACTGATCTGATCTCCATCGACCGACATCGACTCATCGACGGTAAAGTCATGTGCCGCATCGACATTCTTGTGTGCTACGGCGATTCGCTCGTCAAGGCGTCGCAGATACGTCGAGAACACCAGGCGCGCGAAATCGACATTTCCCTGCTTCAGAATCAGGTCGTCGAGCTGATCGCGGTAGCGATTGAATTCGTCGATGTCCGACTGCAGAAAATAGAGCTTCTGCGGGTCGAGGTCTTTCAGCAGACGTTTAACGAGCATCTGCGAAATGCGGTCGTCGATCTGTTTCTGACTGATGTGATGCTTGCTGATCATGTCCGCGACGAGTTTCGCGGTGGTGTTTTCGTTGCTGTTGCCGTTATTCAGCTGCTGGGCACCGATGGTCGAAGCGACCAGAAGGACCACCAGACCGGAGACGCAACAGGCCGTACGAGAGGGCAAACACAGTCTCATGGAGCTCATCCGTGTTCAGAGACGGGGCTGGCGGCAGCGATATTTCACTGCGATCATCGAATCGTAGCCAAACAGGCCGGTTGTGGCAAGACGCGCTGTGAACGAGGGTTACATTCATGCCGACAGGACACATCCCACTTGGGAAATGGAAGAACGCCGTCGAATGAACGGGGAAGCCACCCGCGAAAAATCGGCTTTGTTCAACGGCCCGGCGAATCGAACGATTCGGCCTCGCGTCTTCAATTCAACCCGCAAACAAAACCCTCGCTTGGCAGGCGGCCGGGCGCGGAGTTATAGTGTCGCGGCCTGGAGAGGTGGCTGAGCGGCCGAAAGCACCGCATTGCTAATGCGGCGTAGGGGAAACTCTACCGCGGGTTCGAATCCCGCCCTCTCCGTTACCGATAAACGCGTCGTCCGAAGTGGCTTTGCAGCAATAACTTCGGGCGACGCGTTTCTTTTGGCAGAACGCTTTCTGCCAGATCACGGCCAAATGAGGGCTTACGAAGCCTTGCCGCACCAAGTCTGGCTGCTTGAAACTGATCCGGCGGCACGGCTGTTTTCTTCGGTGGGGGGGAAGGACAACACGGTCCTTCTGCCGTCGCGATTTATGGGCTCCAAGTGATTGTCGCGGTGGACCATCGCCGCACCCGCATGGCCCACTTCGTAGTCCGTTATGAATCTTCTAATCGTAATCGTTCAAGGATGCGGTAGAGTTTGCGGCGATGGATCCCCAGTGCGCGAGCTGCGAGCGATTTGTTTCCCTCGCAGCGCTGCAACACATCCTGGACATGTTGTCGCTCGATGTCGACGAGGTGATCGCCGGTTGCGGAAGCGGCTGCCGCAATTGTGCCGGGAACGATCTCGCCCGTCTGGTCAATGATCTCCGTTGGAAGGTCATCCAGCGAGACGATTGGCGGCGTCGCGAGAATGGTGGCGCGATCCATCACATTGCGAAGCTGGCGAACGTTGCCCGGCCAGTTGTAGTGCTGCAATGCTTCCAGAGCATCAGCTTCGATCGACCATCCGGTTGGTAAAAAGTGATGCACGAGCAATGAAACATCGCCGGATCGATCGCGCAGCGGAGGCAGAATAATCGGCAGGACGTTGATCCGATACCATAAATCCTCGCGGAAACGATGCTCCCGCACTTCCACACTGAGGTCGCGGTTCGTCGCCGCGACAATGCGGACATCGACGCGACGTTCCTGCGAAGAACCGACGCGACGCAACGAGCCATCTTCCAGCACGCGGAGCAGTTTCGGCTGTACCGCACCGGGCAGTTCGCCGATTTCGTCGATGAACAGCGTGCCTCCATCGGCGACTTCAAAGAGCCCGGCTTTAGCTTCGGTGGCCCCGGTGAAGGCCCCCTTCTCGTGTCCGAAGAGTTCGCTTTCCACGAGTTGGTCGGGCAACGCGGCACAGTTCACGACGACGAACGGGCGATCGGCGCGCAGACTGCAGCGTTGAATCGCTCGGGCGGCGAGTTCCTTGCCGACTCCGGTTTCACCCAGGACGAGCACCGGCTTGTCGGTGGGACCGATGCGCTCAATCAATTGCAGCGCGGCGCGCAACGCGGGGGAATCGCCCACCATCTCACGCGTCACTTGTTCCCGGCGGGCAATCGCTTTCCACTGCTCGGCTTCTTTCTTGACGCGGCCATGCTCGGCGGCCTTACGGCAGCGTTCTTCGAGGGCCGACAATCCAAACGGCTTGGTCAGATAGTCATTCGCGCCGCACTTCATCGCCTCGACCGCGGTTTCCACCGTGGCGGACCCCGTCAACATGATGATTTCGGTTTCGATTCCCGCGTCGTGCCAGCGCTGGAGCAGATCGAGACCCGTCATATCGGGCAGGCGGAGATCAATGATGGCAACATCGAAACGACGCTGCGACATCTGCTCGAGCGCGGCGTCCCCACGCCCGACATCGGCGACCCGGTGACCGCGGCGGGTCATCCATTGCCGGACGGTCAGGCGAAAGTCGTCATCATCTTCGACCAGGAGAATATCCATTCGACGCGGCTCGCGATCCGACAGGGAAATGGGGCTGCCGACCACGATTGTGACAAATCCGCACACTGCACGCATCTGCTGTGACGAGCCCGCACACCACATCCGTGCAATTGTTCCCTCGCCGCGTTGAGAACGACGCCGTTTCGGGCGGGAAACGCGATTTTGAATTCTTTGCCGGCAACCAGCGCCGCTGGCATCCCTGTTGCTATGAGGTCGACAGATGTCATTCCTCGAGAGTGCCTGTGCGGAATGCGTCGGATCTTGCCGGGAGCTTGTGCGTGAACCTGCGATTGATGAAATGGTCCGCCTGGATGGTCTGCCTTGTGGTGGGATTGGCAGGTTGTCAGCGGACAGAACCACCCCAGTTCGTCTCCATTCCCAAGGTTGGCGAGTTGCCTGCCGAGTTGCAGACAGCCGTGAAAGCTGAGCTCGTCAAGTATGCGGGAACCTTTCAACAACCGAAGCTGATGACGGAGGCCGATGGGCCGAAGCCGGATTTGGCACGCGGACAAACGGTGTATCAGGAACGTTGCGTGCAGTGCCATGGCGTGAGTGGTGATGGTCAAGGGCATGCCGCGAAGTACATGTATCCCAAGCCGCGCGATTATCGCCGCGGGTTATTCAAGTTCACGTCGACACCCTACGGAGCCCGACCCCAGCGCGATGATCTGATGCGTACCGTCCGGCTCGGCATCCGCGGAACATCCATGCCCGGCTTCGCGCTGCTGCCGGAGCACGATCTGCAGTCGGTGGTCGATTACGTCCTGCTTTTGTCTCGACGCGGTGAACTCGAAGAGTTGCTGACATCAACCGCGGAATCGGAAGAAGAAGTCGATCCCGAAGCGGTCAAGGACGATCTCGTGCCCACCGTGCTGCGTCGCTGGCAGGAAGGGGACGAAGGCGAAGTCCGCACTCTCTCGCTGCCACCGAAGTTCACCTCGGCCCATGTAGAGCGCGGCAAAGTCGCCTTCCTGTCAAAGGGTTGCTCGAAGTGCCACGGGGACGACGGCCGCGGCCAGACGCTGGAAAACCGCGGCAACGATGCCTGGGGACAACCGACGCGGGCTGCGGATCTCACGTCGGGAATGTTGCGAGGTGGCACGCGGCCCTTGGACATCTATCGCCGCATCTATTCGGGCATCAACGGCACGCCAATGCCGAGCTTCGCCAGCGCCTTGCAGAACGAACCGGACACGATCTGGGATCTGGTGGCCTATGTGTTGAGCGTGTCGAATCATCGCCGTGAAGGTCAGATTCCGCCGCCCGGTCCGAACCGTCCGTATCTCCCACCTGCCGCGGCGGACGTTGCTCCGACGGCTCCCTGAATCCACGAGAACGCACAGTTTTGGAGACACCACGGCGATGACATTCGACGATCGCAAACTGACGGAACTGACGGAACTCCGTGAGCGCGTGCAGCGTCTGGAAGCGGAGTTGTCGGCCTCGACATCTCCCGACCAGTGGCCGCCGACAGGCTTTTACTGGGCCTACTACGCCACCACGGGCTTCCTGCTGGGCATGTTCGGCGCGATGGCCAGCCTGATGATCAATGTCATCGGAGCACCGATCGTCGGCAAGAGTCCGCTGGAACTGATTCGAGTCTATCTCACGTTTCCCCTCGGCGAACAAGCGTTGCGACTCGCGTCGCAGCAGACCGATGTCTATGCCATCGGTGACGGCGTGATGTTGGCGATCGGCTGTTGCCTGTACCTGGCGACGGGCATGGTCCTCGGCGTGCCGTTCTTCGCCGTGCTGGTTCGGCTCACGGAAGGGAAGTCAACGGGTTACCGCCTGGGAGTGGCAACCGTTCTATCGCTCATCCTGTGGACCATCAACTTTTACGGCATTCTGTCGTGGCTGCAGCCGGCCCTGATTGGCGGAAATTGGATTACGGACCCCGCCATTCTGCCCACCTGGGTGGCCGCAGTGACGCACCTGATTTTCGGATGGACATTGGCACTGCTGTATCCCTTGGGACGATTCCAGGTCTACCACCAACCGACGGCCATGCCCGGCCAGCGTGAGGATTGAGTGTGTGCCACGGCCGTGTCGGCCATACGAAGTGGCAAAACGCACTGAAAAATCGCACGGCCGACACGGCCGTGGCACACAGAAGCAAATAGTTCAACGGGTTGCTAACGCCGTCCTATGGTTCACGACGAATCGCGACGCGGCTTTTGCCTTCACGGATCCTTTGGAATGACGACGACTCTCGCTCCGACATTGTCTGAAGTCGATTTGCCTCGGCACGAAGAACTGGTCGAGGAACGCCTCGTCCTGTGGTACTTCGTCGCCGCCCTGACCTTCATGTTGGTCGCCATGCTGGCGGGCATCCTGATGGGGCTGCAACTGATTCGGCACAATCCGCTTCCGACCATTGAACTTCTCTCACCCGGTCGCTGGCGGATGGTCCATACCAACGCGATTGCCTACGGCTTTATCGCCAATGCGTTCCTGGGGCTGATGCACTGGATCGTACCGCGGTTAACATTGCGACCCGTGTTCGATCGACGATTGTCCTACGCCATCTTCTTCGCGTGGCAATTCGTCGTGCTGGCAACGGCGGTGGGGATTCTGCTCGGCGAAGCCCAAGGCCTGGAGTGGGGCGAGACACCCGTGTGGATCGATCCACTGGCGCAGGCGGGTTTGCTGTTGGTGGCGATTAACTTCGGTGCGCCGATCGTTCAGGTCAAAGGACCGCTGTATGTGACGTTGTGGTACTACCTCGCCGCGCTGGTCTGGACGTTTCTCACCTACGCGATGGGGAACTTCGTTCCGGAATACTTCGTCTGCGGTTCGAGTGCCGGAGCGGTGGGTGGATTGTTCATTCACGATCTCGTCGGCCTATTCGTCACGCCGTTGGGCTGGGGGATGATGTACTACTTCGTACCGATTCTGCTCAAGCGGCCGATGTGGAGCCACGGATTGTCGCTGGTCGGCTTCTGGGGCTTGGCGTTCTTCTACCCGTTGCAAGGAATTCACCACTTCCTTTACACCCCCATTCCGATGTTTCTGCAATACGGAGCGGTTCTCTCGACGATCGCCCTGGAAATGGTGGTGGTGACGGTGATTATCAACTTCGTCGGAACCTTGTACGGAACCGGTAGCGAAGTCCTCCGCAATCTGCCGCTGCGATATTTCTACACGGGCATTGCCTTCTACTTTCTGACCTGCCTGCAGTGTGCGCTGCAGACGACGTTGACGTTCCAGGCGCTGATTCACTTCACCGACTGGGTAGTAGGCCATGCTCACATGGTGATGTTCGGCGTCTTCAGTTTGTGGCAGCTCGGGGCGATGACGTATCTGGTGCCGCGGCTGCTGAAGACCGATTGGTACTGCCCGGAATGGTGCGAATGGCACTATTGGGCCTCGGCCGGCGGACTGCTGGTGATGGCCGGCGACCTGATTCTCGGCGGATTGTTCCAGGGCTGGTCGTGGGCCGCGTTGCAGCCGTGGGAATCTTCGGTACAAGTGTCGATCCCGTTCTGGTCCGTCCGAATGGTCGCGGGTCTGGTGATGTTCGGAGCCCACGTGCTCTTCATGTACAACCTGTTCAAGACGTGGCAAAAGTCCCGCGCTGTGACCGCACTCTAAGCTCATGCCGATAAACTCCCAGGGATGGCGATCCCTGGGCTTCCTTTGGAGTCCCGTTCCATGTTTGAAAAGAAGTCCGGCATTCTGCTGATCGCCGGCGTTGGGTTCTTCGCCTTTGCGTTCCTCTCGAACGCGGTCATCCCCATTCTGATGTACCGCCATCTTCCCGAGAAAACGGTGAAGGAAGTCGTCAACGGCAACATCCGCTATCAGTTTGAAGACCTTGCCCAGCGGTATCCCGCGGCCTTTGAAGCGGCGTATGGCAAGCCGCCGGCCGACCCGCAACAAGCCGGTGACTGGTACGACGACAAATGTGCCGAAGCCCTCGAAATCGGCCGTAAGGTCTACATCGGCGAAGGCTGCTGGCACTGTCACAGCCAGTTCGTCCGTCCCGTGTCGAACGAAGACCGACGCTGGGGACCGGTGTCGAAGTCCTGGGAGTACCAGAACCGCTTGCAACGACCGGTGATGTTCGGCACCCGGCGTGTGGGACCGGACCTCAGCCGGGAAGGGGGCCGACGTTCCAACGACTGGCACGCAGTCCATTTCTTCAAGCCGGATTCGCTGTCCCCCGCGTCACCGATGCCGCAATACCCCTGGCTGTTTGAAGGTGCCCCCGATCAGCCGAACGCCCGCGGCCTGGCATTGCTCACCTATGTGCAATGGCTCGGTTCCTGGCTGGAGAGCTATCCGTACTACGAAGATTTCAATCCGACGCCGATCAAATCCGTCGCCGCTGCCGCGGAGTAACGTTCCTCGTATTGCCTTCTATCGAGATCCCGCATGGCTCCTCATCGCACGCATTGGATGACCTGGCTGTTCTCGGCCATCGTGCTGATTCCCACCATCCTGGGTTTTGCCAACAAGTTTCTAGACTTCGTGCTGGTGATTCAGGGTGACGAGGAAGGCGCGTTTGCGGCGACGCCGATCGTCAATTACCTGTTCGCGACGGCGGGCTTCTTCTGTCTGCTGTTGTGGACCGCCACGCAAGGGGCGTTCCACGATCTCGACGGCCCAAGTCGCACGATGTTCGAGAACGAGCAGCGACTGGACCGTGCATCGCCGCCAACGGTTGGATGACGATTCCACCGGCCCGCCATTTCCCAATGCGCCCTCTTCCGAAGTCACGCCCATGAGCACACCAAATTCCGGTTCGCCTGAAAAAGACCTGCAATACCACACTTACTCCAGCAGCGTCATTCCATGGTATGTGCGACTGATCTGGGTCGTGTTCTGGATCTTCGCGGCGGCCTACGTCATTCGCAACTTCCTGCCGGCGATTCAAACCGAACTGCTGACGCCCCCATGAACACGCCCCAGAACGACGCGCTGACATGCCATTACTGCAGCCTGCCGGTGACAGGTTCGGCGAACGGCGATGAGCCCGTCTACTGCTGTTTCGGCTGTCGTTTTGCCGAACAGGTGACCGGTGCCACGGGGGCGCAAGGTGAAGCGCGGTGGATGGCGACGGCGCTCGGGCTGTCAGTCTTCTGCACGATGAATGTCGTGATGATGACGATGGCGCTCTGGAGTTATGCCGGGGCTGCGCACACCCCGTTTGAGGCTGGGCTCGCTGACTTTCTGCGCTACGGTGCGCTGCTGTTTGCGGCCCCGGTGGTTTTGCTGCTCGGACGTGCCCTGGCGGTGAATGCCGCGGATCAATTGCGTCGCGGACAGCTTTCCACCGACCTGTTGCTGCTGACCGGCGTGGTAGCGGCGTTTGCCGTCTCCGTGGTCTCGACGGTCCGCGGTGAGGGCCATGTCTACTTTGAAGTCAGTTGCGTGATTCTCGTGCTCGTCACGCTGGGCCGCTGGCTGGAAGCCACCGGCCGCCTGCAAGCCTCCTCGGCTCTCGACGAACTGGAGAAGCTGATTCCCGAGACCGTTCGCTGTGTCGATGCCAACGGAGCAACACATTCCGTTCCACGGAACAATGTCGCCGTGGGGCAACTCGTCCGCGTTCTGTCCGGCGAACGGATTCCCGTCGACGGTCAGGTCACGCGCGGCCGCGCTGTGGTCGACGAGCAGTTTTTCACCGGAGAAAGCATCCCCGTCGAAAAACATACCGGCAGCGCCGTTCTGGGTGGCAGCTTAAACCTCGACGGCGACTTGCTGATCGAAGTCCAGGCCCCCGCGACCGCCGGCGCACTCGGGCGACTGGTCGAAGCCGTCCGGACAGCACGCCTCAGGAAAGGACGCTTTCAGTTACTCGCCGACCAGTGGTCAGCGCGCTTCTTTCCGATCATCGCCGTGATTTCATTGGCAACGTTCGGTTATCACGGCTGGCAGTCGGGATGGGATGTCGGATTGATGACCGCTCTTTCCGTTGTGTTGATCGCCTGCCCGTGTGCCTTGGCGCTGGCGACACCCTTGGCGATCTGGGCGGCACTGGCGTCCGCGGCACAACACGGTGTGCTGTTTCGCAGCGGTGAGGCCCTCGAACGACTCGCTGGAGTTCGCGCGATCCGCTGGGACAAGACGGGAACGCTGACCACGGGGACACCCAGGGTTCGTGGCATCCTTTGCGAACATCCGGACGAACGCCCCCTCGTGATGGAACTGGCCAGCGCGCTGGTAAGCGGGTCCACGCACATCTATTCCGAAGCGATTCTTCGCTATCTCGATATCACCCCGGAGGCGACGGTTAACGGCGTGGAAACCGTCTCCGGACGCGGCATCCGCATCACCACGCCCACACTCGGTGAAGTCTCGTTGGGCTCGGTCACCTTCATGGCAGAGAGTGGTCTTCTTGAAGGACCGATTCTGTCGGCGGCATTGTCGCGTCCCGGTCAAGCGGATGCCGCGAGCGTGTTGATTGGTTGGAACCAGCAGGTTCGCGGCGTCTTTCTGCTGGACGAAGCACTGCGTCCGGAAGCCGTGGCAGCCATCGAGGCCTGTCGCCAACTTGCCTTGGACCTCGCCGTTTTGACCGGCGACCGTGGTGAACGGGGACGGTACTGGCAGCAGGTCTTGCACGTCCCCGTCGTGGCGGAATTGTTGCCGGAACAGAAACTGACGGAGATTCGCCGTGCGCATCAGGAATGCGGCAGCGTGGCGATGGTGGGGGACGGCTTGAATGACGCCCCGGCCCTCGCCGCCGCCGACATCGGTATCGCGATGGGTTGCGGCGCCGATATCACGCGCGATTCAGCGGATGTCTGTCTCTTACCGAACGACTTGCGATTGGTTCCGTGGGCGATTCAACATTCACGGCGGACGGTCAGTACGATCCGTCAGAACCTCGCCTGGTCGTTCGGCTACAACAGTCTGGGAGTGATTGTCGCGACGACCGGAGCATTGCATCCCGCGGTGGCGGCCGTGTTGATGGTCGTCAGCAGTCTGATGGTGCTGGGGAATTCACTCCGTTTGAAGCAGAGTCCCAACGAATTGATCGGGAGCGAATCCTCGAATGAAGCCTGTCCGCTGGAGATAACACCTTCGACCGTGGAGACCACACCATGATGTGGTCTTATGCATTGATCGCGTTGGGGGGTCTGCTCGGCTCGTCGCATTGCCTCGGCATGTGTGGCGGGTTTGCCCTGATGCTGGGAATGGGCCGTCCGTCGTTGTGGCACAATCTGCAAGGGCAACTCGTCTACAGCGCAGGGCGGATCGCAAGCTACGCGACTTTGGGAGGGATCGCAGGTTTCGCCGGGAAATCGCTCGCTGAACGCGTCCCGGCGATCGTCAATGTTCCCGCAGTGTTGTGCGTGATCTCCGGGCTGTTTCTGGTGTGGCAGGGGTTGCATGCGGCGGGCTGGCTCCGTCGTCGTCAATCGGCTCAGCCGAGCGCGGGATGTCTGTTCGGCACCTTATTCGCGACTTTGTTGAAGTATCCCGCCCTGCGGAATGCCTTTGCCGCAGGTATCTTCACCGGGTTGTTGCCATGCGGACTCGTGTATGCCTTTGTCTCGCTGGCGGCCAGTTCGGGCGACTTGCTGCAAGGGATACTGATCATGCTGGCGTTTGGTTCGGGAACCGTTCCGTTGATGGTGCTCGCGGGGGCTGGCGGAACGATGCTCGGTGTCACGGCTCGGCAACGATTGTGGAAAGCCGCCGCGTGGTCCGTCGTGTTGACCGGCCTCCTGACTCTCGGCCGCGGCGTGGCGTTCCTGCAGTCCTCCACGAAACCGCCGGCTCAGCGCTGTCCATTCTGTATCACCACGGATTCACCGGATGGAGCGACGACCCCGCATCCGGCGGTCGCAGTTCGTCGTTGAGGAAATCGGGATGTCGATCCAGACCATGAGCGAAATGACCATACTTGATGAGAAGGGGCATCGTGAACCATCACCAACAACGGTGGCCGTCGCGCCCGCACGAAGCTCGTTCTGGACGCGTCACAAGACGCTGATCAACTTCTGGCTCGACGCCGTGCTCTTGCTCCTGTTCCTCGTGCAAGCCTGGCTGCTGACGGTTGTCGCGCTCGTCTTTCCTCGTGACGACCTTCGCAGCACGATCTGGGGTATCGGTTTTGCAGATTGGCTCGACGGATTGTTTATTGTTTTTTGCACCTTCGGCGTGGGGGTCACACTGCATGTGATGCTACATTGGACCTGGATTTGCGGGACGATCGCCACGCGGTTGCTCGGTCGAAAGGCGACCAGAGACGATGGAACCCAGACCCTGCTTGGTGTCGGCTTTCTGATTGCGTTGTTGCATGCCTTGGGCGCCGCCATTCTGGCCGCTCGATTGTCGCTGCTGACTCCATCCTGACCGACAGCAAACCAACCACCGTTAGTCTAATTCACGCTGAGCCTGTCATGTCGAACTTGCCCGCCGATGCCTCGCATGCACTGGAAGAACGGTTCCGGCTGTTGCTGGAAGCGTCGCCGGCGGGCGTGATTCTCGTCGATCGCGAGGCCCGCATCCTGTTGATCAATCAGCGCGTGGAAAGCTGGTTCGGCTACTCGCGCGATGAACTCATCGGCCAGTTCATCGAAGTCCTCGTCCCCGATTCGGTCCGCCCGCACCACATTCCGCTGCGCGACGGTTATCTGCGCGCCCCGACCGTGCGACCGATCGGTTCCAATCGCGACCTGCATGCCCGCCGCAAAGACGGCAGCGAGTTTCCGTGCGACATCAGCCTCCATCCGCTTCCGCAGAAGGACGATGACGACTTGCAAGTGATGGTCCACATCGTCGACATCACCGAACGGAAGCGGTTGGAGGCCGAACGACGGCAGCAGGAATCGCATCGCCGCCTGCGGTTTATGATCGACAACCTTCCCGCCGGGGCGGTCTACGTCTCCGATCAAACGATTGCGGCGAACCGCGCCACCGAGGGAATCACCGGTTATTCGCGGCAGGAACTCCGAACGATCGAAAACTGGTTTACACAATTGTTCGGTGACCGGGCTGCGGAAGTTCAAGCACAGTATAACGCCGATCGCGCCCTGCGCTTTCCAGCGACACGAACGTTGGAAATCATCCGCAAGGACGGGCAACGGCGATGGATCGAACATGCCGCGTATGGGGATGACCAACACGAAGTGTGGCTGCTGCACGATGTCACCGAGCGCATCCGGGCGCAGTATCAGGTCGTGCAGGGGGAACGGCTCGCCGCCATCGGCGAGATGATGACGGCGCTCGCTCACGAAAGCCGCAATGCGCTGCAGCGCTCACAAGCCTGCCTGGAAATGCTCGAAGTCGATCTGGAAAGCCAACCCGAAGCGCTGGACCTCGTCCGCCGCGCTCAGCGGGCGGTCGATGAACTCCAACGGCTTTACGAAGAAGTCCGCGAGTACGCTGCGCCGCTGCGTCTGGAGTTACAGGAATCGAACCTGCGGGAATTATGGATGGAAGTCTGGTCAAACCTCGCCCCGTCCATCGGAACGAAGCAGATCGCGTTTCACGATGATTGCCCGTTCGTCCCGGCCGCGTCCGTCGATCGTCATCGGTTTTGCCAGGTCTTGCGGAACGTTCTCGAAAACTCGATCGCCGCGCTGCCGTCGGCAGGGGGCATTGTCTCCGTGACAAGCCTGGACGCCCGGCTGCATGGAAAGCCCGCCCTGCAGATTGCTATTCGCGACAACGGCTCGGGGATGAGTGCCGAACAACGGGCACGCCTGTTCGAGCCGTTCTTCACCACCAAGGCCCGCGGCACGGGCCTGGGCATGCCCATCGCCCGCCGCATCATGGAGGCCCATCGCGGGGAGATTGAACTGGGCCCGGCCGAGTCGGGAACCGAAATCCTTCTACGTTTGCCGATGGCGACGACGTGATGTTCTTTTCAACCTGAGATCGCTTGACGAGAGTTGCCCGATGTCGACTGCGCCCTTGAGAATTGCCATTGCCGACGACGAAGTCGACATGCGCGACTATTTGCTCAAGATGTTGCCGCGCCTCGGGCACCTCGTGGTTGCCGTTGCTGCCGACGGCAATCAACTGGTGGCCGAATGTCAGCGGACGTTGCCCGATCTCATCATCACCGACCTCAAGATGCCCCATCGAGATGGCCTCTCGGCGGTCGAAGAAATCTGGCGCGGGCGAGCCGTACCAGTGATCTTCATCTCGGCTTACCCTCAAGAACTCGCCGACAGCGCCGTGTCGAAATCGCCGCTGACAACGGTGCTCGTCAAGCCGATCAAGCGCGCCGACCTGGAACCAATTCTGCGCCGTGCCGCATCGAGCCAGCCGAAGCCGAACTCGTCACCATGAGCTTCAGTCCCACGCATCGCTCCAGCGTTGTTCCATATATTCGCGTAGCGCCCGGCAACCGCGATGCAGCCGCGTCTTCACGACGGCGGCGTTGGTTCCCAGTAACTCCGCGGTTTCGTTGGTGCTGAACCCTTCAAAGTATCGCAATTGAATGACCGACCGCTGTGGTTCAGGCAGGTGGCTTAACGCCTCACGCAGCATCGCGTGAGTTTCCGTTTCGTCGAGCCGATCCACGATCACAGCGCCATTCTGAAACGGAAGCAGTTCTTCCAGCGAAGGCATGCACCGGCGCGATTGCGACCGCAACTTCATCAGACACACATTGACGACGATGCGGTGCAGCCAGGTTTCGAGCTTACACATCCCGCGGAACCGGGAGAGCTGCCGCAGTGCCGAAACCATCGCGTCTTGCACAGCATCCGCACACTCGGCTTCACAGGGCAGGTATCGTCGCGCCACGGCCAGGAACCGCGGGCCATATTGGCGCACAGCCTCATCCAGGTCGTGCTGGGTTGCGGGAGTCGGTTCGGGGGGATTCAACAGCATCATGCAAACCTTGACCGTAAAAGTTCTTCAACAAACGGGGTGACTCGCTCGAGGATCACGCCGTGATCCTGAAGCCGCTGGAGCAAAGCGACGCCTTGCGCATCGACAAATTGCACGCGGGAAAGATCGAGGTGCAGAGTCGCCGGAGACGCGGCTGTGGCCTCCACAGCGCGCTCTAACTCGTCCACCCACGGGCCAATCAAACGCCCTTCCAGTCGCAAGCCGGGCTCGTCGTTGTTCGTGGGGATCGGGGTAATTCGCAGCATCGCAAGGCTCTCATCATTCGCGTGTGATTCACATCACGAAGAGGAAATAGCGAGCGGCGTGCCGGAGTGCTTTCACAACGGCAGAATGACCACAACTGATTTAGCAGGTGAGAATTACGAATAGACTGGTTGCGGTCCGGACTCAACGTGGAAGAGCGATGCCCCCCACGACATTTCGTGGCCGCTCCGAAGATTCGTGGGAGGCCATCAACATCGGTGTGCCACGGCCGTGTCGGCCGTGCGATTTGGCAGAGCATTCTGATCCAAAGCACGGCCAACACGGCCGTGGCACATTAGGAAGAGAAGCTGGGATCTACCCGCGAACGATGCCCCACTTCTTCATTCGGCTGCGGAGCGTGTTGGGATGCAAGTCCAGAATGCGGGCTGCACCGTGGGGGCCTTCGATCACCCAGTCGGTCTGCTGCAGGACACTGAGAATGTGCTGCCGTTCGATCGCTTCCAGGCTGCCGCTGTTGAAAGTTGTCCCGGTGGATTCGGTCGAGTGCTGCGCGTCCGGCAACATTTCCGCATCGATTTCCACAACCGGTCCGTCGGCGAGAATGATCGCACGTTCGAGCACGTTTTCGAGTTCGCGGATGTTACCCGGCCAACGATACGACTGAAGCAGCACCATCGACACTTCGCCGATGCCGTCGACCGGCTTACCGATCCGTATTGAGAACTTATCGACCAGGAATCGTACCAACAGCGGAATATCTTCGGCACGGTCGCGCAGCGGTGGCAGAACCAGCGGGAAGACGTTCAACCGGTAAAACAAATCTTCGCGAAATGTCTTCTCGGCGACGGCTTTCAATAGATCGCGATTCGTGGCGGCGATGACGCGGACATCGACCTTGATGGGAGTCTTTCCTCCCACGCGGTCGAACTCGCGTTCCTGCAGCACTCGCAGCAGTTTCGCCTGGATGTCGAGAGAAATTTCACCGATTTCATCAAGAAAGATCGTTCCCCCATCGGCCAGTTCAAACCGTCCGAGCCGCTTGGCAATCGCCCCGGTGAACGCCCCTTTTTCGTGACCGAAGAGTTCGCTTTCGACCAGGCCTTCGGGTAATGCGGCACAGTTGATCTTGATGAGCGGCTTGTCGCGGCGCTGACTCGCCGAGTGAATGGCGCGGGCGATCAACTCTTTGCCAGTGCCGGTCTCGCCGCGAATGAGCACCGAAGCATCGGTGGCCGCGACTCGCCGCACATTGGTCAATACGCTTTGAATTGCGGGACTGCGGCCGATGATTTCCTTGAAGTTGTGAGCCGAATTGATTTCGTCCTGCAAGTACTGATTCTGCGCGCGCAGCCGGGCCTGCTCCTGTTCCATCAGAACTCGTTCGGTGATGTCGACAAACATCGTCCGCGTAAACTGACCGCCGGGATCGGGTCGCGACCACCATTGAATCCACACGGGTTGCCCGTTGTCCTTGCGGCGGAGTTCGAGCACGACGCCGTTGGTGTCGACGCCGCGACCGATGGATTCAAAGGCTGCTCTCAAGCGCCGCTGCGCATCGGGCGTCTCGGGAACCAGGTCCTTGCCATATATGTGGGGCACGTCTTCCGGGCTGACGCCCAGCGTTCTCAGGGCCGTCCGATTGGCACGAATGAAACGCGAATCCAAGCCTTCATGGACATAAGCGATCGGTGCTTCCTCAAACAGATCGCGAAAACGTTCCTCGCTCTCGGCGAGACGCTGATCCATCTTCATGCGATCCAGTTCCGCTGCCGCACGGGCCGCGAAAATCCTGAAGATCGATAGCAATCGCGGCTCCGATGGGAGCGGCCTTTCATTAAAGACGGCGAGATGCCCAAGACTCTGCCCGTTTCCGCCCAGCAGTGGAACGCCAAGATAACTCTCGATCTTTTCCTGCACCATGTACTCGTCGCGCGGAAACTTCTCCCAGACCCCTTGTGGATGATGGCAAAGGTCGCCCTTGACCACATCTTCGCAGGGCGTGCCCACGAGATCCCACTCGACATTGGGGGCAACCTCCCCTTTGGCGACATAGGCCAAAGTCCGGGCCCGTGCGGAGCTCCCCGCAAACTCGGCGACGAATCCGTATCGAACCCCCATCACGTTCGTGAGATGCTGGATGAGCGAGAGAAAGAAACTGGTTCCGACATGCCGCGCGGTGCCTTCCGCAATCATTCGCAAGGCGTCAATTTCGCGGACCGTCTCTCGCCCCAGTTGCTCAGCGTATTGAGAAGTGCTCTCCGTCGATGTCATCGAGCGATCAGAAGCAGCAGTCATGGCGAACTCCTACGAACATGCCGCCGCCATTCTGCACCACAGAACGCGCCGCTGCCAACGGCATTGCAATTCTTGCAAATGCCAACAAACCGGTGCAAAGTCGTCGCCCGACCGAACTTCAAGCATCGAGACCCCGCAACTTGCCAGCAAACAGATAGAGACCGATGACCAGATTTGACGGACAAATGTGCGGCAAAGTGAGGGAAACGTCCCCTCACTTCTCGCAATTCGCGAAGATGGTACGACATCTGCGACTCTTCAAGATGCTGTGGACGAGGATGTTCCCGGAACACAGACAAGAATGCAGGGATGGGTTCAATGATTCGCGGAGTGAAGTTGGCAGCGGCGGTCGGCATGATTGTAGCGACGAATGGCATCGCGCAGGCTGGCCACGGCCATCATGGGCACGGGCATGGTCATGGTTATCATCGGCACGGACACGGCCACCACCATGGTCATTACGGGCCGCGGTTTGGCTTGGTGATCGCTCCGCCACCCGTCGTGGCCTTTCCGGCTATGTATCCTCATCCGGCATATGGATATCCGGCTTACGTGCCAGCACCCGTGTACGTGCCCCCGCCCGCACCGATCGGGCTGGGCTTCCAGACCCGCAATTTCTCGTTGTTTCTTGGCCAGTAAGAGTGGCCGACACTCTCAAGCGATGATTTCGTGGACGATATCGCCGTAGATGTCGGTGAGGCGGAAGTTGCGGCCGCCGTAATTGAAGGTGAGCCGTTCGTGGTCGAGACCGAGAAGGTGCAACACGGTGGCGTGCCAGTCATGGATGTGGACGGGCTTGTGGATCGCTTCATAGCCGAACTCATCGGTTTCGCCGTAGGCTATGCCGCTCTTCACCCCACCGCCAGCCATCCAGAACGTGAAGCCTTTGTTGTTGTGATCGCGGCCGGTGATGCTTTGCCCGTAGGGGGTCCGTCCGAATTCGCCACCCCAGACGACGAGCGTGTCGCGCAGCAAGCCGCGCTGTGCGAGATCGGTGAGCAAAGCCGCCATGGGACGATCGGTCGCCACGCAGCTTTTCGTCAATTCTTCCTGAAGGCGGAAGTGGTGATCCCATCCGACGGGAGCCGTCACTTCGATGAAGCGCACGCCGGCTTCGGCGAGTCGGCGTGCAAGAATGCACTGTCGGCCGAAGCGATCGGTGGGAAGTCCCGACCCGACGCCGTACATCTTGAGGATCGATTCGGGTTCGGTGCGCATGTCGAGCACATCGGGGACTTCTTCCTGCATGCGAAAGGCCAGCTCGAAGGACTCAATCGCGCCTTCGATCTCGGGATGATACACGTCGGCTTGGAGTTTGTGCCGATTGAGATTCCGCACCAGATCGAGTTGGGCTCGCTGCATGGCGAGTGGCAAATCACCGCGGTCGAGGTTCTTCAGCGGCGGTCCCGGCTCTTCGGTTTTGCCCAAAAGCGCAGCATAGAAACCGGGAATCTGGTTGCCGCCGATCTTCGTTCCCTGACACATCGCCGGGAGAAAGCCGCTGCCGTAATTCCGAGCGCCGCCGTTATCGGAAGGCGGATTGAGCGTAATGAACCCCGGCAATCGCGAGTTTTCACTTCCTAATCCGTAGAGCGTCCAGGCACCGACGGACGGCCGAGTGAACTGAAAACTGCCGGTGTGCAACTGCATGAAGGCCTGCGAGTGATTCGGCAGATCGGTATGCATGCTGCGAATCACGCAGAGGTCATCCGCATGCTTGGCGAGTTCGGGGAGCACTTCCGAAAACCATAGGCCGGACTCACCGTGCTGTGCGAATTGAAACGGCGATCCCAGCAATTCGGCACCGCCGCGGTCACGTCCCACTGGCGACGACTTTCCCGAACGACTGTTGAGCGCCGGCTTGTAGTCGAGCAGATCGACATGCGACGGTCCGCCGTTCATGCAGAGGAAGATCACTCGCTTGGCGCGTGGAGCAAAGTGCGGTGCCTTGTTATCCAATGCCGCACTCGCGACGGCCTCTTTCGCGGCGGCTTCCTGTGCCAGACCGGCGAACGCCAGATATCCGAATCCGGACGACAGTGCTTGGAGCGCACGGCGTCGCGAGAAGGGAAGCTGAAACATGCGATGTTTCCTGAACGAAGACAAGGCGAACTGCGAGAGCGCGAGCGTCGATCCGGTCGTGGTTTCAATCGATGTTGCGGAATTCGGCGGTCAGAAACAGTACCTGGCAATAACTCTGCAGTAATTGCCGACTCCGCTGTTCGTCGTCTCCCGAAAGCAAGGACTTCTTCTGAAAGAACTCGGCCACATCGCGCCGTTCGTTTTCATCGGGAACACGGCCCAGACACAACAAATAACCGCGACGGATGCGCTGCTCGTCATCGTCCGCTTCACGCAGCAACCGATCGGCCAGAGCCGCAGCCCGCGCCTGCACAAAGGAACTATTCATCAAGTACAACGCCTGCACGGGGACGTTGGTCGTTTCACGATCTCCCGTGACCAGGCTCGGTTCCGCGAAATCGAACAGGTCCAGCACATCGGGCAGGCGATCGCGAATCACGGGCAGGTAAATGGATCGATGTCGCGAGCCATCGAGATCCGTCGGTAGCCGCGTATCCAGGCCGATCAACGAAATCGGCCGGTCGCCAATCGTTTTGGCAATCAAGGATCCTGCTGGGCGTGTCGAGTCGAGCTCCCCGGAGGCGCTGAGCATGGCATCGCGGATGGCCTCCGCTTCGAGCCGCCGTTTGGAAGCCCGCCACAGCCAACGATTTTCCGGATCGGTGCGGAATGCGTCTTCACGATAGGTGGAGGCCTGTCGATACGCACGGGAGAGAACGACCTCACGGACGAGTTTCTTCACCGACCAGCCATTCGCCACGAACTTCACCGCCAGATCATCGAGCAATTCGGGATGGCTGGGACGTTCGCCGCTGAAACCGAAGTTGTCCATCGTGCGTACGAGTCCCGCACCGAACAGATGTCGCCAGACGCGATTGGTGATCACTCGCGCCGTCAACGGTTGATCGGAATGCGTGAGCCATTGAGCGAATTCCAACCGGCCGCTGTGATTCGCGGGGATGGTGATCAAATCCGCTAGTTCGATGACCCGTGGAAACCCGCGCGGGACAGTTTTCCCGAGTCGCCCCACTTCACCCCGTTCCAGCAACGGCGCGTCCGTCAGTTTCTCAGCTTCGAGGACGCCCATCGCCAGAGGGAGAGCGCGGCCGTTTTCATCGACGCGTTCTAATTCCCCCTCAATGCCGCCGGACCGCCAAAATACGCGGAGGGCATCGGTGAGAGTGACGATCTTCTCAGCTTTCAGGTCGACGAGTTGCTTCTTGAGCATCTCGACATGAGCCGGCGTGACCGAGGCATGCAAGATCGGTTCGCCCGCACCGCGGGGCAAGACTAACGGGTCGCCGCCGATGCGGTTGGTCGGTGACACAAACGTGCCGAAGAACGTTTTGGTGCTCGCAAAGACTCCCGCCAGCGCGTAGTAATCGTCCATGAAGAACGGATCGAACTTGTGATTGTGACAACGGGCACAGGCCACTGAATTGCCGAGCACCGCGCGGGTCACGGCGTCGATCTGCTCATCAATCACATCAACCGCAAACTGCTTCGGATTGCCTTCGTCGAGGTTCTTCGGTCCCACGGCGAGGAAGCCGGTTGCGATCAAGAGCCGCGCCCGCTCCTTGTCGCTGTCGTAGGGGAGCAAATCCCCGGCAATCTGCTCGACGAGAAACCGATCGAAGGGAATATCCGCATTGACGGCATCAATCACATAATCGCGGTACCGGAACGCATACGGGAAAGAGACATTCGCTTCCTTGCCGCTCGATTCGGCGAACCGCGCGACATCGAGCCAATGTCGGCCCCAGCGCTCACCAAATTGCGGGGACGCGAGTAGTTTGTCGACCGCCACCGCGAGCGCAAGATCAATGCCGTCCTGCTGCACCGCGTGAAGGAATTGCTCCAGACTTTCCGGCGTCGGAGGCAGTCCCACCAGATCGAACTGCAACCGCCTGAACAGTGTAGCGGGTTTTACATCGAGAGACGGCGTCAACCCAATCTCATCCAGTTTGACAAGAATGAAATGGTCGAGATCGCGTTTCGCCCAGGCCGCGTTCGATATCTTCGGCGGGATCTGTGCGATCGGTTTCTGAAACGACCAGAACTCTCGCCCCGCTTCGATGCTCACCGGCGGGAGCACGCTGCTGGCGGCTTTGTCGCGAGGATCGACGGCTCCTTTCGTGATCCAGGATCGAAAATCGTTGATCACGGCCTCCGACAGACGTTCCTTCTTCGGCGGCATCTTCAGATCGGAATCGGTGTGGGCAATGGCGGTGAGCAGAAGACTGGCAGCAGGATCGCCGGGAACCACCGCGGGGCCACGATCGCCCCCTTTGCGAATCAGCGGACGAGAATCGAGCTGCAATCCGCCTTCGGATTTCCCCATCGCCGCGGAATGGCATCGATAACACTGCTCGACCAAAACGGGGCGGATATTAGTCTCAAAGAACTCACGTGCCGCGGCATCGCCGACTGCCTCGGGTTCAGCAGCCGAAACGCTGACCCCCAGCATCAGCCAGCCAAGCAAACACCCACAGCAGATCACGGACGGCGTCATATCGATTTCCCAAGAGCGCCATGGGTGAATTCGTTGACATCAGCGCGTTCCCGTATTTTAACAAAGAATCAGGGGCACGACGAGATGATTCGGCTGCCGACACGGTGTCGTCGCCAATTCGTCTTCTCGTCTGTTGTCGTGTTGCCGGGCTCTGCCACGGTCCTTTCTTTGTTGAACGCCGTCCGTTGCCGAAGCACCATGAGCAGCGACTGCAATTCCGGCCAGCGAGGCAAAGCCTGTTGGTCTGCCATTGTGGCTTCCAGTACTTCGTATTGTCGCCGTTCGTCCCGACCATGCGAGCGGGTTTTCGTGACCAGCGGCGTGAGTCCGTTCCCCTGGAAACCCGCTTCTACACAGGCTTCAAAGCGATCTTGCAGAGGTTGATGCAGCCAACCCCTGGATTAAGGGTTTGGCGTTGCAGGAATCGGTGACTTCCCCTCTTCGATCGCGTCCGCTTTGCGTTCACCAGCATCCTCGATCGCATCGGCCTTCCGTTCGCCGGCATCTTTCAGATCCTTCGTTTCTTCTTTAATGGTTTCCGCTTCGTATTTCTTTTCGCTGCAGACACCATGCTGAACGAAGGCACCCTCAGGCTTTCCTCATGAAACTGCGGCACACGACGGTTAATCGAGTGATGCGCGATCACACCGGTCGCTCAACAAGCACACCGAGTCGACAATTACACCAGCCGACTGAGAATGCCGGGCGTCTTACTTGCGGAGATCATGACGATCTCTTTTCCACGATTTTTCAACCCTGAGCGATTGCGGTACGAGGGTTGCGGAGTTTTCCCTGTATGACAGAGTCGGATCGTGATTCTTGTGATCCCTCTCCAATTGTCGGTATGCAACAAAAGGAGATCGTCATGATCGGTCAAGAACAAATAGTGATTGCTGTCTTCAGCAATGCAGGACAGGCCCAGGATGCTGTGACGCAATTGCGCGATGCGGGCTTTGTGGACTCCCAGATCGGGATCATTAGCCAGGATCTCGCTGTCGAGCATGAAGGCACTTTTGCCAGCGAAGGGGCGACGACCGGAGTCGCCGTCGGGGCTAGTGCCGGGATTCTCTGGGGCATGGGCATTGTTGCGGGCGTGCTGCCGGCGATTGGCCCGGCGATTGCCGGTGGCACGTTGGCCGCGTTGTTATCGAGTGCTGCCGTCGGTGCCGCCACAGCGGGGATCGCGGGGGCGCTGCTCGGCATGGGAATCGCACGCGAAGAAGCCGAAGAGTACGAAGACGAAGTGGGGCTGGGTCGAACGCTGATCGTCGTCCATCCGGAGACGCGGGACGAACTCGCCGTTTCCATCCTGTTGGAGAACGGAGCGGATCGGGCAGAACGGCATGGCTACAGCGAGGGATCGACCGTCGAAGTCCCCATCCATCGTCGCGAATTGGTGAATCAACATTCAACATCACACGATGACCTTTCCCAGGGCGCGGAATAGCCATGCGGATTGTTCGTCCGCGACTTGAACCTTCAGACGGGCCATCTTCATACCAATCCATCAACTCGGGAGAAGCTGATCATGGCCGTAAGAATGCAGTCGCTCTTAAGCGAAGAAACCATTGAAACCGTCCAGGATCTCATCCAGCTCAATATCGATAGTCGGGATGGCTATCGTCTGGCGGCGGAAAAGCTGGAAGATTTGACGGTGGCCTCGGCATTCGACTTCGTGGCTCACCAACGGGAGCTGCACGCGGACGAACTGGCCTTGTTCGTGGCACGCACCGACGAGCGTCCGCGCCGTGAGGGTTCATATCTCGCCACGGTACAACGGACGTGGAATGAAATCCGCAAGATGCTTTCAGGCGATGATTGTCTCGCCATGCTGGAAGAAGCGGAACGCGGAGAAGACGCCGTCAAATCGGCCTATGAGGACGCTTTGCGAACCACGACGGCCGGAATTGAACTGCACGACGTACTGCAGAAACAGTTCACAGATGTAAAGGCCTCTCACGACCGGATTCGCGACCTCCGCGATCAATACCGCTGCCATCGCTGAATCCAACACAATCCTGAGAGACCACAAAGAGTTGGGCAAGGTCAGGCAAGTGTCCGTGTTGCCTGACCACCCATTCGGATGTTCGCAGGCAATCACCGGCGGAGTTTGAGCCACTCGGCAAGCGATTTCCTGGGTTTGTCGCCGGCGCTGAACTGTGGATAAACAGGCACAGTCACCACGGTTGTCGGAAGAGTTACAGCGGACTGCTTCTGGTCAATGACAACCGGTGTTGTCGACACGCTTACCGGTTGGGAAATCGTGGTTGTCGGATCGACCAAGCGGGTCGCGGCTCGACCGGCCGAGGGAATTGTCCCAGAAGAATTCACGTAGATCGTGATCGTGCCAGTCGTTGAAAGTGAAGGCGAACCGTTGTCCGTCACACGGATACCGAGCGTATATTTCCCCGACGAAGTAACGCTCGACGCCGTTTTCACGGTGATAACGCCCGTGGTGGCATTGATCGCAAAGACCGGTTTGTTAGAACTCCCGTTGCCGGAAACAATCGCATAGGTGCGAGTCTGGCCCACATCCGGATCGCTGGAGACCACCGTCCCCACCACCGTGCCGGCCTTGGATTTCGTCTTCACGGCAAACGCTTGCGCCGCCAACACCGGCGTTTCATTCACATTTAGCAGATTGATCGTCACGAGGGCGGAACCGGACCGCGCCGGCGAACCATTGTCGGTGGCAGTGACCGTTAACGCAAACTGCGGTGTCGCTTCAAAATTGAGGGCCGCCGTGTTGCTCACGGTAAGCACTCCTGTCGTGGGATTGATCGCGAAGGCGTTGTTGGGATTGCCTCCCGTGATGGCAAACGTACGAGTCTGACCGGCGTCGGGATCGGTCGCCGTGATCGTCCCAATGACCGTGCCATTAGCACGATTTTCGTCGACCGCGAACGTCGCGGGGTTCACCGTCGGCGCTTCATTCACGTTGAGAAGATCAATGGCCACGACCGCGGAACCACTTCGTACCGGACTGCCGTTGTCGGTCACCGTAATGGTGAGAGTGTAGCTTGGCGTCGTCTCGAAATTCAGCGCCGCGGTGTTGTTGACGGTCAGCACACCGGTAATGGAATTGATCGCAAAGGCACTGTTGGAATTGCCGCTCGTGATCGCAAATGTACGCGATTGACCAACATCCGGATCGGTTGCAGCAACCGTTCCGACCACGGTTCCGTTTGCACTGTTTTCGTTCACATTCCAGGTCGCGGAAGACACAACCGGGGCTTCATTCACATTGGTGAGTTGAATCGTCACAGCCGCTGCCGATGTCTGCGCGGGATTGCCGTTGTCGGTCGCGGTTACTGTCAGATTGAAGACCGGCGTCGTCTCGAAGTTCAGTGCAGCAGGATTGCTAACCGTCACCGCACCCGTGGTGGGATGGACGGCGAAGGCATTGTTCACGTTGCCGCCGGTGATTGCGTACGTCAACGATTGGCCTGCATCGGGATCCGTCGCCGTGACGGTGCCCACGGTCGCTCCCGCGGCGGCGTTTTCGGCGATTGAGAACGACCGGTTGGGCGTTACCGGCGCTTCATTCATGTTGGTGATGTTGATGGTGATCGGCGCGACCGTTCCCAGTACCGGTGTGCCGTTGTCGTCCGCCTGGACGCCGAGTTCGATACTCGTGCGGGACTCGAAGTCGAGCAGCGCACCGTTCGCCACCGTGATCTGCCCCGTGGCCGGATTGATGGCAAAAGCACCAGGCACCGGCGACGCAAGAATGCGATAAGTCAACGATTGACCCTGATCGACATCGGCCGCGATGACCGTGCCGACCACTGTGCCATTTGCGGCATTCTCCGACACGGCAAAGGTCTGATCCGACATCGTCGGCGACTCATTTGTGTCGGTGATATTGACGGTGACGACTGCATCGGCCGAACGCGATGGATTGCCATTATCGGTTGCCCGCACGGTCAGCGTCACACTGCCAACCGTTTCGTAGTCCAGCAGGAACGCATTGGACACGAGAATCCGTCCCGTGGCCGGCATGATCATGAACGCGTCGGGCAACGAAGTCGAGACGATCGAGAAGGTCACCGACTGACCGGCATCCTGATCGAAGGCGATCACATCCCCCACCGTCGACCCCTGATTGAGATACTCACGGATCGCGAAGGTCTGACTGGCAACCACCGGCGCGTCATTCGCATTGGTGATGGCGATGGTCACCTGGGCAGGAGCCCCTTGCGTAGGCGTCCCGTCGTCGACTGCCGCCACGTAGAGCGTGACACTCTGCACCGCCTCGTAGTCCAGCAATGCGCCGTCAGCCACGGTGATCTGACCAGTCGCAGCATTAAGGGCGAAGGCTTCCGGTAACGAACTGTCGACGAGTACGTAGTTCAACGTCTGCCCGGCATCAACATCCGCGGCGACGACACTCCCCACCACCGAACCATTCGCAGTATTCTCGACGATGGAGAACGATTGGTTGACGATCGTCGGGGCCTCATTCACATCGTTCATTGTGATCGTGACCGGGAACGAGGTCGACAACACCGGGTTGCCGTTGTCGGTCGCGGTGACCGTCAGGCTCACCGTGGCTCCGGCTTCGTAATTCAGCAGCGAGCCATCCTGCACATAAATCGCTCCATATTCCGGGACAATCGCGAAGGCCCCCGGATGCGTGCTACTCGTAATCGCGAATGTAAGCGTTTGTCCGAAGTCGGGATCGAAGGCATTCATGGTGCCGATGAACGTCAATTCGACAGCATTTTCATCCACGGTGAAGACCGGTGCGAATAGAATTGGAGCTTCATTCACATCGTTGATCTGGAGCGTGATGGTACTCGCCGTGTAGAGGCTGCCGTCCGACACACCGACGAAGATTTCCAGCGTGGGCGTGTTCTCAAAATTGAAGGGGGTGTTGTCGGTCACTGTCAGTTCACCGGTGGCTGGATTGATGACCAGCGCACCGTTCGTGTTCGTGATCAGTTGATAGGTCAGCGTCTGGCCGGCATCCGGGTCAACCGCCACAACTTGCCCAATCGACGTGCCAACCGCGGGGTTTTCATCCACGCTCAGTACCGCCGTAGTGATCCGCGGGACTTCGTTGCTATCCGTCAGGTTAACCGTCACCGTGGCAGAAGACGACCGCGTCGGATTGCCGCTATCGGTCGCAGTCACCGTTAAAACCACGCTGCTGGTCTGTTCAAAGTCCAATGTGGAATTATCGACCAGGAGGAGTTCGCCGGTTGCGCTATTGATCGCGAACGCACCCGGATGGGTGGAACCGACGATCGCATAGGTCAGCGACTGTTCGGCATCGCCGTCCGTCGCGACAACGTAACCCAAGCTGGCGGTCGGCGGCTGATTCTCGGCAACGCTGAACGATTGATTCGAAATCGATGGGGTATCTTCCACGGAATTCACGGTCAACAGCACGGTGGCCGGGTACGAAGTCAACGCCCCATCGCCGACGATGTAAGTGAAGTAGTCCCCGCCATGGTAATTGGCTTCGGGCGTGTAGCTGAAGGTACCGTTCGGATTCAGCACCACCGTGCCGTGCTGCGGTGTATTGACCAAAGCGGCGTAGAGACCGTGGCCTTCGACATCAAAGTCGTTCGTCAGCACCCCGGCGGGTCCACCGGCTGCATAGTTGTATTGCACAGTGCCGCGCAGCGCCGGCGTGGAACCTTCGGAATGCTGCTCGAACGACGCGGAGAAGCTCTGCAACTGGCCCAGGGCGGAGAACGAAATCGCATTGATCGTAAAGAATCCCGTCAGCGTGTTGCTGCCCCGCCCTTGTCCCGTCACACTCAGTCCCGGCGTCCCTTCGGGATTAAACGGGTAGCGCACGGCCCCTGTGTAGGTGCCAACGGCCAGCGGCACGTTGCTTCCGGGCGATTCAAACGAGAAGTCCCAATAGTCGGAACTGTTTCCCGGATTCTGATACCGCACGCGGACGTAGCTGGCATTATTAAAGGCCGTCGCTGTGATGCCGGAAGAGAGGTTGTACGACCGGCCTTGTCCAATGTAATCGCCCGGGTCGCTCGTCATCTGAATGTTCGTGACCGGTTGCGACGCCAGCGATGTCGTCAAAACCTGGTCTTCCTCGAGCGTGTATTCGTCATCGACCGCGACCGGGGGATCGTTCACCGCTTGAACGTTGATCGTCACCGTGGCGATGTTGGAATCGGTCCGCCCATCAAAGGCTTTGAACTGGAAGGAATCGGGCCCGAAGTAATTGAAGTTCGGCGTGTAGACGAACGTCCCATCCGGACTGAACTCAACTTGCCCATGAGCGGCATTGGCGACGAGCATGTAAAGCAACGGATCGCCGTCGGCATCGGTCGCCATCACGACCCCGGATTGACTGGTGTCTTCGCTGGTGGAAAGATTCGTTGGTTGCGCGATCGGGGCGACGTTCGTGTCGTTATCCGACACGGAAAGCGTATCGTCGAGGGAAATGTATCCGGCCGCCGTTGCACGAATCGTGACCACTTGCGTCCCGTCGGTGATCTCGTCGTCGACCGCATCCATGGCAAACGTGGCGGACGCCTGTCCCGCGGGAATGACCACCGTCGCAGGCACGGTCAGTTCGGTGGGATCGGTGCTGAGCAACGAAACCGTCAGATCCGCGAAGAGATCGCTTGTATTGCTCCGCGTAACAGTCCCCACGACCGCGGCGACACCGGCATTCTCCGCGACCGTGGAAGGGCCGATGGACACGCTGAGTGTCTCATGATCGGTGACGCTCAGCGTATCGCGCGCGGGAGAAACTGTGCTGACATTCAGCCGCCCCACACGCATGTCGTTGCTGTAACCGGCGAGGAACACCAACTGGCCCGACGAATTCAGTTCCCCCGCGCGCACTTCTTCCCAGATTGTGTTGGACCAGTTCGGGAGGATGAGTGTGCCATCACCATCGAAGGACGCGTCGAGTGTTCCGTCGGTGTGGAAGCGGGCAAAACCCAGATCGCGGCCGTTGCCGGAGACGAACGCCCCGCCCATCACCAGAATGCGTCCATCCGGTTGCACCACGACATCGTTCGCATAATCGGTCAGCCCGTTGAAATCGAGCGTGGCGAGTCCATCTCCGCTGAATGTCGTATCCAATGAGCCGTCGGGGTTCAGGCGGACGACCACCCAGTTTTCGTTAGTCCCGGAACCGGACGTATCGTAACCGACGAGAATCAGTTTCCCGTCCGTCTGTAGAACGGCGCTTTTGGGAACACCGGATGACGACCCCGACGGATTGGTGTCGATCACCTGCAGACCCGCCGTGCCGAAGCTCGAATCGATCGTACCGTCAGCGAGATAGCGTGCGGCGAGGAACGTCGAGTAAGCGGAACCGATCGGATCCCCACCACCGGCGACGAGGATCCGTCCGTCATTCTGGATCATCACGGTGCGGAAGTAAGCGAATTCCATCCCCGGCTGCGCCGTCAGGACGATGCCGCCCGTGCCGAAGGAAGCATCGAGCGCACCGCTGGGCGTCATCCGCGCCAGAAGCGTGCTGTTGCCTTCGGCACCCGCGAGGAGAATCGAGCCGTCCGACAAAAGGGCGACATCGTGAATGTTGGTGTGCGTCGTCCGTTCGAGACGAACGATGCCGCCATTGCCGAAGCTGGTGTCCAACGACCCGTTGGCGTTGTAGCGTACCACGGTGAGGTCATCCCAGATCGTGCTCCCTCCCGAGACATGACCGATGGCGATGATCTTGCCATCGGGCTGGAGTGCGAGCGATGTGGGTGCCACGCGGGTGGCGTTCGAGAACGTGGTAGTGACCACGCCCGATGCACCGAAAGAATTGTCGTTGTTACCGTTGGCAAGTTTCCGCGTCAGGCTCCAGCTATAATCGGGGCTGGGAGCCTGGGAAAACGAAAGAATCGCGCCGTCGGGTTGAAGCACCAGATCCGGGTTGGCAGACGAAAGACTGTACGACAGACGCGTCGCCGAATATCCGGTCCCACCGAAATTCAAATCCAGACCGATGGGTCCAGCCGCGGTCGAGGAATACGTATATCCCGACGCCGATGCCGTAATCTGCAGCGATTGTGTCCCATCGAGCAATTGATCGTCGGCTGGCATCACCAGGAAATTCGCCGATGACGCTCCCGCGGCAATGGTGACCGTCGCCGGTACCGTGGCTTCCGACAGGTCGCTGCTGGTAAGGCTGACCGTTACGGCTTGAGACAAATCCGCATCGGTCCGTTGTACGGTCGCGGGGAGTCCATTCGAAAGGGCGAATTCACTCATGGTGGGCGCACTGATCACGACGGTCAGTGTGGGCGTGCCGGCGAGCAGCACGCGTGATTCCATCGCTTCGACTCGGGGAATGCGACTGTTTCGTCGCCGGGCTCGCGCGGCTTTCGCGCAAGCGGAACGGGCCCAGAACTGACGCAGCAGGTCGAACCAGTTGAAGCGCATGGCTGGTCTTCCTCAAACGTGATGACGAATATGAAATGATCGAGGAGTGGAGCTGACAGTTTTGAGAGAGTAATGCCGCTTTTCGATTCGTTCAAGATTCAACGATGAAAAGTGTCTTCACAGTTTTTGAGGCCGGATTATGAGCGATATTGGTAGTTACTCGCATCCGTCTCGACATCTCCTTCTGCAACGAGCACGCGGCGCGCATGAGGTGATCATCAATCTGGGGCTCGAGACCAGCTTCGCCGCTGGACGATAAGACTGTCCCCCATCGAAAGTGCACTCGACGACAATAATGCCGAAGGAGATTCCTTCGGCCTTTTCCATTTTGCCCGCAGCAAGACTGCGGTGCGGCTCTCAGGCCAAGATTTCGGTCGCGACCTTTCCGGCAACATCGGTGAGGCGGAAGTCGCGGCCGGCGTAGGGGTAGGTGAGCAGTTCGTGATCGAGGCCCATGAGCGCGAGCAGCGTAGCGTGGAGGTCGTTGGTGTGCATGCGGCCGTCGATGGCGTGCGTGCCGAATTCGTCGGTCGCGCCGTAGGAGAAGCCCGGTTTGACGCCCGCGCCGGCGAACCACATCGGATAGCCGGTAATGTTGTGATCGCGGCCATCCGGTCCCTGGGCGGTTGGTAACCGGCCGAATTCACTGCCGAAGAGGACCAGCGTTTCGTTGAGCAACCCGCGCTGTTCGAGATCCGCGAGCAACGCCGCCGTCGGCTGATCGGTCGCCTTTGAGTTAGCGATCAACCCCTTGTGCAGGTTGTTGTGATGATCCCAGCCGGATTGACGGATCTCGACGAACCGCACTCCGGCTTCGCTCAATCGGCGGGCCATTAAGCACTGTCGGGCGAAGCTTCCCGCGGGACCGGGTTTCACACCGTAAGCCTCGCGGACCGCTTCCGGCTCTTGGGAAATGTCGAGCAGTTCGGGGACTTCGCCCTGCATCTTGAAGGCGAGTTCGTAGGATTGAATGACGCCGTCCAATTCGTGCGGGGCACCGGATGACGCCTGCAGGCCGCGGTTCATTTCCTGAATGAGATCGATCTGCTTGCGTTGTAGCGTGATGTCGTTCTGCGCCTGCAGATTGGCGAGGAAGCCGACATCGTTGATCCGCGTCCCCTGAAAGTGCGCTGGCAAGAATGCGCTGCCGTAGTTCACTGCACCGCCGAAGTTCGGAGACGGGTTGATGGTGATGTAACCGGGCAGATCCTGATTCTCGGTACCAAGACCGTAGAGCAACCACGCCCCCATCGACGGTCGTGTGACCGAGGCGATGGCTGCTCCGGTGTGAAGTTGGATCACCGCTTGCGGATGTGCGGGAGTATCGGTGTGCAGGCCGCGGATGAAGCAGAGCTTGTCAACGTGCCGGGCGACGTGGGGATACAGCTCGGAAACCCATGTGCCGGTTTCGCCGTACTGTTGGAATCCGAATTTGGACGCGACGAGTTTGCCGCCCCCGGGGCCGGATTTGCCGTCGTTGGCTTGCAACGTGGGCTTGTAGTCGAAGGTGTCGACATGCGACATCGCCCCTTCCATAAAGAGGAAGATGATGCGTTTCGCCTTCGCTGAGAACTGCTGCGGTTTCGGTGCCAGCGGTGTCCGTTGACCGGCCGCCAAGGCCCGTTGTTGCAAACTGAGCATCCCGGCGAGGGCGACCGAGCCGAAGCCAATGCCCGATGATTTGAGGAGTTCCCGCCGGGACAACGGCTGTGTGGCATTCAGGACGGGGAGCAGGTCGGTCATCGAAACATCCTTGGAATCGGGGATGTAGGTGTCTTTGTGTGCCACGGCCGTGCGAAGTAGCAAAACGCGTTCATCAATCGCACGACCGACACGGCCGTGGCACGCCGAATTGGTCGTCAGGGGAGATAACGGAACTCCGCGGTGCCGAGGAGGGCTTGCAGGTAGCTGGCCCACGCGGCTGTCTGCGGATCTTTCGCCTGGATCACATCCTCGGCGACAACGTTTTCTGTTTGATCAACATCATCCGGATTGACGACTTGTGTGTTATTAGTGGCGTTCGCGGATGCTTTCGGTTTGACCACGACGATGGCTGTCAGGGCATCGGCCGGTGATGTGGAAATCGCCGCTTTCGCAAACTGCTCGGCCTGCAATGATCCGGCGAGGGCCGCATACTCCGACAGATAAAACCGTGCCCGTCCGATTTCACTGCTGGTTGCCGGACGGTTCAATATCCGCAGATAGGCTTCCTGCAAGCGACTCGTCTCGTCGAGATCATTCCGGGAAAACAATTGCTCGGCGAGCACCAACGCCTGTCGACGCACCAACGGGTCGTTGAGCAAATAAAGCGCCTGCGTCGGTACCGTCGTCGTATCGCGGCTGCCGGTCACCAGACCCTGGTCGGCGAAGTCGAAGACTTCCAGTGACGGCGGCACCAGCGTGCGAACCAGCGGCAGATAAACACTGCGTCGCGGACTGGCCTTCACCGCTTCGAGTATCTGTTTTGCTTCTGGACCGTTGTTCCGCATCTCGATCACTTTCAGCGATTGAGCCGCAGAACCCGAGGGACGTGTCCGGTCCAATGTCCCCGCGGCGGCGAGAGTGGCATCGCGGATCTCTTCAGCGTGCAAACGGCGCGGGCTGTGTCGCCACACGAGGCGATTGGATGGATCGGTTTCGAGATGCGTGGGAGTGGTCGTCGCACTGAGTTGATAGGCGTGACTGAGGACCATGCTGCGGACCAGACGCTTCACTGACCAACCGTCTTTCATGAACCGCGTGGCGAGGTGATCGAGCAGTTCCGGATGCGACGGCTTTGCGCCGGTCACACCAAAGTTGTCGACAGTCGAAACAATCCCCTGACCGAAGAGGTGATGCCACACGCGGTTGACCGCCACCCGCGGCGTCAGTGGATTCTGCGGACTCGTCAACCACTGCGCGAGTTCCAACCGCCCGCTTTGCTGCGAATTGAGAGGCAACGCGTTCGGCACAGACACCGCCGTGAGGTACCCGCGCGGCACCACCGGCCCAAGCTTCTCGGCTTCACCCCGCAGACGGACTTCAGTATCACCAACGGCCTTCGCATCCCGCACTCCCATCGCCACCACTCCCTGCACGGCCGGGTCGGTGAGGGCCGTCAACTCCGCTTGCAGACGGTTCATCCGCTGTCGGGCTTGTTGCTGTTTGGGGCGACCGTTGGGGGCGAGTTCCTTTCCTTCTTTGGAATCGCGCAGCCGTTCAAATTCGTCCTTCGCCACTTCCAACGCGGCTTGAGCTTTCGCGACCTGTTCATCATTTGTCTTTTGAGACGGCGACTGGAGCTTCAACAGCAGCGACGGATCGTAATAGTCGAGACCGCCGCCACCCATTTTGTTGCGCAGACCAGCACAGAGATCGGTGCTGTGAAAGATCCCGGCGAGCGCGTAGTAATCGGTCGTGGGGATCGGATCGAATTTGTGATCGTGGCAGCGGGCGCAACTCACCGTGAGGCCGAGCACCGACCGCGAGACCGTGTCGATCTGCTCGTCGATGTTATCCATGATGTAGCGAACTTTGAACCGCTGATTGACATCCTTCACCCCGATGGCGAGGAAACCCGTCGCAATCTGATTGGCATCGCGTTCGTCCGGTGTCACCGCGGGCAGCAGATCGCCGGCGAGTTGTTCCTGAAGGAAGCGGTCGTACGGTTTATCGGCGTTGAAGGCGTTGACCACCCAGTCGCGATACCGCCAGGCATGGGGATATGGCAGGTTACGAGCCGAGCCGGTCGATTCGCCGTACCGCGCGACATCGAGCCAATGCCGGCCCCAGCGTTCACCATAAGCGGTTGATGCCAACAAACGATCCACCACCGATGCGAACGCTTCCGGGGATTCGTCAGCCAGGAACGCTTCAATCTCTTTCGGCGACGGAGGCAGACCGGTCAGATCGAACGTCACTCGCCGCAACAGAGACAACTTGTCGGCATCGGCCACCGGTGGCAGCCCCGCTTTTTCCAGTCCCGCCAGGATAAACCGGTCGAGATCGTCCCGCACCCACGCTTCCTGTCGGACCACCGGTAACGAGGGCGTCGCCAGCGGTTGCCACGACCAGTGTTCCTGTCGCAGTTTTTCGTAGTCCGCGTGCCATTTCCCTAAGTCTTGGGGAACTTCCAGCGCCGGCCAGACCGCCCCCTCAGCGATCCATTTTTCCAGCACTGCGATCTGCTCATCGGTAAGCTTGAACTCGGGCGGCATCTTCAACTTGGAATCGGTCTGCCGCACGGCTTGGATGAGGACGCTCTTTTCGACATCGCCCGGCACGACGCCCGGGCCGCGGCCACCCCCCTGCAAAATCCCCTTGTGATCGTCGACCCGCAAGCCCCCCGCCGCCTTGTGGTCTGCCGAGTGGCAGTTGTAGCAGTTGGCCGCCAGGAGTGGCCGCACGTGCTTCTCGAAGTATTCGAGCTTTGCGGGATCGGGCAATTCATCCGCCCCGCGCACCGGAACCCCGACGGCGATCACGGCGGTGACCATCGTGGTCACGGAAAAGGCCCCTCTCAAAAACATGGCACTCGACTCCTGCAGCGAACCGATTCGTCAAAAGCGATGCCGAAACTCGCGTGAGAGACGGCCTACTGGTTACGCGCCGCTTTCTTCTTCTTGCCTTGCTGCGGACCGGGTGTCCATTTCGGTGCGACCAGCGTCTTGTCCCAGCCATCCCATTCGGCTTGCAGTTTCTTGACGCGATCGGGTTGGACCGCCGCGAGATCGTGGGCTTCGCCGATGTCGTCTTTCAGATTGTAGAGCCGCGGTTGTGTGTCGCCGGCCACTTTAAGCAGCTTCCAATCCCCCTGCCGTAAGGCGATCTGCTGACCGAATCGCCAGTAGAGGTTGGCGTGCGGTGCGTCTTTGTTCTCGCCGGTAAAATACGGCAGCAGGTTGACACCATCCAGCGGAGCTTTGCCAGTCGCTGGAGCGCCGGCGGCAGCGAGGGCCGTCGGCAGAATATCGAGTTGAATCACCGGCTGGTCATACACCGCCCCGGCCTTGATCTTCGCGGGCCACTTCACGAAGAACGGCACCCGCACGCCCCCTTCCCATGTCGTCGCTTTCTGACCGTTCAACGGCGTGTTCGTCGATCCATTGACCGGTGGGCCCCCGTTATCGCTGATAAAGAAGACGAGCGTGTTTTCTTCGAGACCATGAGTCTTCAACTTCGCCATGACCTGGCCGATGGCTTCATCCATCGCGGTCAACATCCCGGCATAGGTCCGGCGGCGTTCATCGGCGATGTGCTTGAATTGTTCGAGATGCTCGGCCTTCGCATGCTGCGGGTTATGCACGGCATTAAACGGCAGGTACAGGAAGAATGCCTTGTCTTTATGGCGGTCGATGAAACCCATCGATTCCACCGCGAAAGCATCCGTCAGATACGCGGGGGCGTCCACGGGTTCGGTGCCCCGCAGGATCGGAGCAGCCGCGTTGCCTCCCGGAAAATACGGATGCGCGCCGCCGAGAAAACCGTAGAATTCGTCAAAACCCCGTTGTTGCGGATGAAACTGCGGCGAGTTACCGAGATGCCACTTGCCGACCATCCCGGTGACATATCCGGCCGCCTTCAATCGCGTGGGGAGCGTGACTTCGTCGAGACTGAGGCCGATGGCATCGCCCCCGCCACCCCCACCGGGATTGAACTCGTGACCGAAGCGCTGTTGATACCGACCGGTGAGCAACCCCGCCCGTGTCGGACTGCAATACGGCCCGGAGACATACCCCGAGGTCGCCCGCACTCCGGCTTTAGCGATGGCATCAATATGCGGTGTGGGGATGTCCTTCCCACCGTGAATGCCGAGGTCGCCATAGCCAAGATCGTCGGCCACGATTAACACGATGTTCGGCTTCTTCATTTCATCCGCCGCAGCAACGGGTATTGCCACCGAGATGATCGCCAGCCAGACGCTTTGAATCCTGTGGAGAGGCCGCATCACGAAGTCACTCCTTATGTAGTGGGCGATCACTGCCTGTTTCCAGTCGTACGCGGACCAGGGGAAGTGAGATAGACGGCTCGCGAATCGCATTGACCGAAGCCATGAACATGGAGACGCCCCGGATTCTACCGCGATGCCAGATCAAAATGCACAGTATTCCGGCCCGGTTTAATCTCTGCGGTGAGTCCGCCGGAGGGAATCGACTTCTTAGGGAGCTTCACGACTTGAACGCCCGGCAGCGCCTTGCCATCTTCGCCCTGTTCGGGTTCCGCCGGTTCAATCTCGACACGATGCGTGCCGAGCATCGCGCCGGCCCGATGATGATTGAAGAGCAGGCGGTATTGTCCCTCCGCATTGGTGCCACCGAACGAAGGTGATCCACCTTGCTGCTGCGGGATGAACCGAATGTTGACCCGCGGCAAGGGCTGGCCATCGAGCGTGATTTTCCCCGTCACCGTGGCCAGTTCCGGTCCATCCTGCCGTCCGCAGCCGATGCTGAACACCATCAATATGCCGAGCAAAGAGAGTTGTAACCAAGGTTTGGACATGATGTTTTCTCCGATCTTTCTAATGTGAGAGACGATGTTTCAAATTGCGTGACGAGCCGGAAGCGTCAGGGACGGTTTCTCTCTGCCGTCGATGTGCGCCTGGTGGCAAGACATCCGTCGCCGACGCTTCCGGCTCGTTAAGGAGGAGTCTTAGAACTCGCCGACGACTTGGCCATCGTTGATGGCCCCGAGTCGCTGATACGTTCCATACGGACCATTGACGGTTGCGGCCGAGTAACCGGTGGCGGTGTTCTCGATGTTCTCGCTGATGAACTTGACGGCCCCGTCCCCCATCAGAAAATGGGCTCCGCCGACGTGTGTGCTGTGGAAGTTGCGATGCAGGTTTGACGCATCGAGTAACGGGCCGTTGAGCTTCTGGTGGGCCGCCCGCAGATGCAAGTGCGGACCGTTATTGGCCGGACCGTTATTGACGCAAGCGGGCCCCCCGCCGGTGGTAATGTTGCCGAAAACGAATTGACGCACGGAACCCACGTTGGCGACACCGTTGATATCCGTAATCAGCGGAATCCAACGGACTTCTCCGACCGCGAAGACGTTCGAGGTTCCATCCGTAATATCCCGCATGCCGCGTTTGCCGTTGACGATGAGCAGACCATTGTTACGGGCATCCACGGTGATCTGCGGGTTGTTCGCGGCATTTTCGGCGCAGTACACGCCGTTGAACGCTCCGCGGCTGCCGACATAGCTGGTGGTCGCAATCGCTGCGACCCCTTGACCGGCCGCAACGTTCGCCGCTCCGCCATTGTTCGCGACGGTGGCCGGTTTGACATCGCTGGGGCAACTGAACGCCGTCAGCGCCGTTGCCATCAAGTTCTGATTCGGAATCGCCGTCGCCCCCAGCGTGTTGGCATAGGGCGTGGTGTTAAAGTTGAACTGGTTATAGAGCGGCGCCTGATCGATCTGGGGCAGGATAAATGTCGCCCAGGACCAACCGCTCCCAATCCGCTCGGTGTTCCCCGCACGCACGTCGGAGTACCCCATCGGGAAGACCGAGAAGTTGTCGTGATAGTTGTGCAGCGCGAGCCCGATCTGCTTCAGATTGTTCCGGCACTGCGTCCGCCGGGCGGCTTCGCGTGCCTGTTGCACGGCCGGTAGCAGCAAGGCAATCAGGATCGCGATGATGGCAATCACCACCAGCAGTTCGATGAGCGTGAACCCGCGCGCTCGGCGGCGGGACCAAAGGGGGTTGTCAATGTCCATGACAGCGGTCTCCTTGTTTCTATCAATGCAATGCGAATGACGTGGAACGGGAATATGGGCAGGAAAACGTGTGGTTCCCTGCCATCAGTTCAGAAGTCGTCCTCAACCGAGGAACCTTCCAACGGCAGAGCGACGGCGATGGCATCGATGACGCTCGACACTCCAGGTAACTGCTGTACCAGACGGAAGCCCAAGGATTTGGCGTAGAACGTCGAGACGGACCCCATCAGCACGACGACACCAGAGCGAGCGCGGGCCATGATCCTTCGGAAGCGAAAGGGATCATGATTGAGCAGCGCGTGCTCAACATTTTGTTCCAGAAGCCGATCAGCCGGTTCGTGCCGCAAATTGCCAAAAGCGACCATGATTCATTCCTGTGTCATGCAAATACGGTTGAGATAAAAGCGCACCGTCCACGACAACCCCCGCCCGGTTCGATGCAGAACCGGCGCGCAGGCCGAGTACGGACGGGCGACAGAGGAGCCAGTTCGGAGCGGACGCGTTTACAGAACGCAGAGTCCTACCGAATATGTGGCGAAGGAACCGTTGTGTCGTCAGACGGCATAAGCCTCCGAGCACAACGGCGCTGCGGTGAGAATGACTGGGTTAGCAACAACAACAACGAGCAAACATCCGCGACTCCGGGAGTCTGCGTGCGCGCCTCTAGTGACCCAGTCAGCAGCAGCACAGGATTGAAGGAATGGTCGGTAGATTCCTGAGGGGACGCCTCAGTTGATATACCACCAACTTAGTTGCGTTTTTATTTTCGGCTTTTCACCGGCATTGTCAATGGCGTTTTGCCAAAAAAGCTGGAAAATTGCTGAAATCACCGGAGTAACAGCCGTATCGACGCCGTCATCGAGGCATACAGGAATCAATTCAGCCACTGAATTGATCGGAGATCTCTAAACCACCCCACTGCCGAAGAGGTTCAACCGATTCTGTCCTGCGGTATGGCCCCGTCTGGCCGTCGGTGGATTTCTTTGGGAGCGATGGCTTTGTACGCCCTGCAGTGACGCGACACATTATGTTCTTCAAGCAAGGTAACCCGGGTGCCGACGCAGTTCGTGCAGGAGTGAGGTCACGATTTTCCATTCGTGGGTCGGTATGATGAGATCGGCATTCCAGTAACACTCCTTGGGCGCGACGATGCTCCGCGGATTGTCCTTCATCGGTCTGGGGATCGGACTGGCACTCGTCGTCTGGCTGGTGATCGGTCAAAATTTCAAAGCCGGCACAACGCCAGCAGATTCCCCGGATGTAGTGTCGCGCCCTGCGGGCGTTGCCGAGGCGCTCCGCGGTTCCTGGCGACTCGTCGAGACTCTCCGTGGTCACGAACGAACTCGCGTTGCCGTCGCAGAGGCCCGATCGCCGGAAAATTGCCCGTGTGCACTTCAGATCGAGAGCGATCTGGCTCAGTTGTCGGCCGCCCTGCCCTTCGGTCACTCGGGATTGGACATCGTGCGGACATGGTCCGTGGAGAGTCTCCCGGATCAGTCGGGCTGGTGCCTCACGCCGGCACAGCAACCGGATCCCGCTTCGGAAGGCTTTCCAAGACTGTTGGCCACACGCGAAGGGGAACGTCTTAGGGTGGCTTCGATTTCAAGTTCCATGGAATGGATCTTTGAATCGCGGAGCGAAACCCGCACCACAATTTTTCTCGTCCACGGGACGTACGATGCCACGTCGGACTGGACGCGGGAAGTACCGGAGTCCATCACGTTTGCGTCCGAGATGCGACGGGCGTTGGGGACGGAAAACGTGCGGATCGAGCCGTTTCTCTGGCGAACTTCAGTACAGCACGCGGCGCGCGATCAGGCCGCGGTGAATTTGGCGGCGCTCCTCGATGACCCGCGGTTTGCCGAAGACCGCGTCGTCCTGGTCGGACATAGTCACGGAGGAAACGTCTGCTTATCGGCTGCGGGGCGCTGTCAACGACGGATCGATGTCGCCATTTGCCTGGCCACGCCGCATATGCACGTCTTGATGCAGGACGAGCGTCAGCAACCCGCGGCCTTGCCGGTCTATCTCACGCCCAGGGGCCGTGCAAATATCGGCATGATTGTCAATGTGTGGGCACAGACCGATCCGGTCGTGGCCCAGCGCGTCAATGCACTTCTTGGTCCGTGGGCCGCCGTCCGGTCGGGACTGGAAGAACAGGTGGCGATTCATGCGGTTCACGACTGGCGCCGCGAGCAGAACTTCCCTCGACTGATTCACAAAGACGGCCCGATCAAGGAACTGCTTGCGGAATACACCGGAGCCAAATCGAAGTCCCATCTCACCACGTTGCCACGTCTGTCCGTTGCCGATCATGAGTTTGAGCTGACCTGCGAAGTCAACGACGTGACGGCGCATAGCGTGATTCACTCCCGCCGCGTGGGTCATGTTCTCGGCGCAGCGGTTCAGGACGGCTTTAGTGCCGAAATGGTCGAGTATCTCTCCGGATTGTGGCTGCGAGCGGACAGCGACACCGGCGGACCGGTCGCACCGTCCGTTGCGGAAGCATGGTGGGCGGCCCATCGGGATGACAGCGACTTCAACGGTTGGTTGTTGAAGTCGCTGGAAGTGAACGGTAAATCACGGAATCAACCCAACGGCGCCCCCTGGGATCGTGATGGCTCGTGGCCGGATCTCTATGTGGCCTGGACAATGGACTCGACCGGCCTTCAAGGAAGCAGCGGAGTGGGTGATGGTTCAGGATTACGATCGCAACCCTGGTGGCGATTTCCTCCAGACACCGCAGTGGCCTTTGAAATTCGCGATCGCGATCCGGTGTCTACGGACGAACTGCTGGGACAGTTCCAAGTCCCGGCCGAATCCTCTGTGCCGTCTCCGTTTGTCGATGACACAGAGGCGTACTCTCTACGCGTCGAGTGGCTCCGGCTTCATGATTAAACGGTACTTGAAGATGCTGGACCGATGAAGGCGTACGGCAAAGGTTCAGCACTTTGCCAGTCTCAGGACAGTTCACCGCGACGAGAAACGCAGAGAATATTGCCGGGCCATAAAGTGCAGTGCGCCGCATCGTCAAGCCTCCTGATGAATGACATGGTTCCGATCACGAGCGGCTCAAACACCGGCTCTATTCGAGTTCCAACCCGTGAGTCGATGTCCAGTCGCAAACCACATACCGGGCTCGATGAGTACCATCTCGAGACACAGAATCGCGTGACTCCTCACGGTCTACCTGTCCAGTTCAGCGTTCAGGCCACACGGTTCGCTCAATTCCCGCACGCTCCACAAGGACCGGCCGAGGTCGGGCTGTAGGCGGCCACGGACCGAAACCGGTGCTGAGTGATGCCTGCCAGACCACACTGGCGGCTTTCCGCTCAGGAATTAAGGGCCTGTCCATCACAGAAACTGAGTTCCCCGCGATGGCATTTCGTTTGCTCTACCGAAAATGAGACCAGGTTCAACACGGGCTTCTCGATCAATTTTCTGAAGAGTCCACTCCATGATTGCCACCCTTGAATCCGTTCATGTCTGCGAATCCACCTTCGCTTCCAGCCTGGGTTTCGACTCATTCGAGGATTTAATTGAAGCCTCCGAACCGATGCTGTCGTCCTACGGAGAACTCTGGTTCATTCTGGAACTGCCGGAACACCATTGGCTGGCGTGGCCCTTTCCGGAATGGGATGCCTCACACCGCTTTGCGACCTACGAAGAAGCGGTGACCTTCGTGCGTCCCTTCGAGTGGGATTAACGCGAACCTCTCGCCAATGTCGCGTCTCTTACCTATCGCAATAACGTGACGAAGCGCGGGCTATCTACGTGGTGATAGAAGTTCCTACGCTCTCATCCTGGTAATCAACGATGATCACAAAATCGACGCTTCAGCTTCAATCGGAAATTCGGGAACTGCACGAGCAGTTGAACCGAGCCGAACAACAGAGCCGGCGGCTCGGCGATGCGCGAATGCGGCTGTTCCTCAAACACAAGCTGCTCTACCTGAATGCCGAACTCGGGCTGCCGCTCCGAGAGCAAGTTGGACACCCGAATCCTGCCGCAGAACAAATGGCATTAGCGCGATAAGTACCCGTCGTTGCGAATGCGAGCACACTCACAACGCCGGGAAGAACTCCGCAAAATCCTTACGAACGGCGTTCAAACCGGCAACGATCACCCGGACATCCGTCGTCGGCGAGATCAAGCGGCAGCCCTTTTCGTGTAGCATCTTGGCATGCGCGGGGTTGAACGCCACCGCGGCAAGATGTTTCTTGTGCTTCTTACACGCGGCGGAAATCTTGTCGATCGCCGCGATGCACTTTTCGTTGAAAAAATCACCGGTGACACCGAGGCTCTGGCTCAAATCCGCCGGGCCAATGAACAGCGCATCGACACCATCAATCGCAGCAATCGCTTCGCACTCCTCCACTGCGGGCAGCGTTTCAATCTGAATAAGCGTGAATGTCTCCGCATTCGCCTTTTTGGTGAACTCCGCGGCGGGCATGGTGGTGAAGCGGGCATCGATCCCGCCGGTGTTGAGGCCCCGCCAGCCACGCGGGGCGAATTTCGCCCACTGCACGAACTCTTCGGCCTGCTTCGCGGAGAAGATTTGGGCCGCCATGATTCCGCCCGCACCGGCTTCAAAGCAGCGTGTGACGGTGGCGTAATCGGTGGGAGCAACACGGCAGAAGGAATCCATCCCATAGGCCCGGCAGGCCAACGTGGCGACCTCCAGTTGCGTGGTCGTCAGACCGACGTGCTCCATGTCGAACCAGACGCCGTGAAATCCGCCCGTCATCCCCGCGATTTGCAGAATGTTGTGGTGATAGACCCGCCCCGCAGCGAGAATAATAGCGGTCTCACCACGATCCAGACGTTCTTTCAGCGTAGGCATGCGGCACTCTTTCAAGGGGTGAAGCGAACCGAATTTCCGGGGCGTATTTCCCACAGCATATCGCATCGGCCGATCGCTCCCCAGTCTGGTGGAAGGCGCCGGCATCTTATTCGCGCGACGGAATCTCACAAATCCTTGACATTGACGGTGGCGAGACCGGCGTGTTACGGGAAGAATAATAGCGACGGTTCACAAACCAAACTGCGTTGTACCTCTCCCCGGCGGAGACCGCCCCGCCTTCTTGACGGTCGCACGCTCGGAGCCACACCATGACGACTGTTCTCATCGTGGACGATTCACCGATGGATCGACGCCTGGTGGCGGGAATTCTCGAGCGGAACTCTGACTGGACGATTCGCTCTGCGATTGATGGCATGGAAGCGATGGCGTCGATCGTGGAAGCGCAGCCGGATCTCGTCGTCACCGACATGCAGATGCCGCACATGAATGGCCTCGAACTCGTCACCGCGCTGCGGCAACAGTTCCCGCAAATTCCCGTCGTGCTAATGACCGCGCAAGGAAGCGAGGAACTCGCCGTGAAAGCGCTGCGAGCCGGCGCGGCGAGTTATGTTCCTAAACGGGCGCTCGCGATGGATCTGCAGCCCACGGTCCGCCGCGTGCTGACCGCAGCGACGGATATCCGCTCGCAAGTCGCACTCATGAACCGCCTCGAACAACGCCGAGAAACCTATCGCATCGAAACCGAGTTGCCACTGGTGATGGCCCTGTCGCGGCATGTGCAGCACGAACTCGGCGAAGCCTGGGGCCTCGAAAAGACGGACCGTTTGCGGATCGGCACAGCGCTCGAAGAAGCATTGCTGAACGCGTTCTACCACGGCAACCTCGACATCAGTTCGGACTTGAAGGACACCGATTACGCCGAGTTCTACGCGCTGGCCGAGCGCCGCTGTCGAGAAGCGCCGTACACCGAACGCCGGATTCAGCTCGATTTTGAAGTCACGCCGATTGTGGCCAGCATCGCCATTCGTGATGAAGGCCGCGGCTTCAATCCCGATACGCTGCCCGACCCGACGGATGTTGAAAATCTCGACAAACCCAGCGGCCGCGGCGTGATGCTCATGCGGGCCTTCATGGACGATGTCGTCTACAACGAAACCGGTAATCAGGTTACGCTGACCAAGCGACGGTACAAACAGTAACCGCAGGGGTTGTCGAAGCCGCGAGGCGAACCAACGAAGCCCGAAATCTCAAATCCGCAATTCAAAGGAAGCACGAAATCCAAAAAGGATAACATCGGCGCGAATTGATGATGTTTTCCTCTTTTGTGTTTATGATTTCCTTCGGATTTCGACATTCGGATTTTCTTCAGAACGGATTGCTGTGAATCACGCTACGCCTGCATCGAACCCATTGTTAGCTGACACCGGATTGCCCGAATTTGGACGGATTCAAGCCGAGCACGTCGTCCCGGCGGTACAAGAAACGGTGATGCGGGCGCTGGCGAAGCTCGATGAACTCGAAAGGGCGTTCACACCGACATGGGCCGGAACGATTGAACCCCTTGAAGAATTGGAACGGCCGTTCGAGCACGCCTGGAAGCCGGTCGGCCATCTGTTTGGTGTCAGAAACTCGCCGGAGCTGCGGAAGGCGTATGATGAAGCCCAGACGCTAATCGTCGACTTCAGTCTCCGCGTGCGGCAAAGCGAGCCTCTGTATCGGGCGCTCCTTACTCTGAAGAACGATCCCGCAACATGGTCCGCGTTGTCAGGCACACAGCAACGCATCGTGCTTGATCGCCTGAAAGATGCCGAACTCGCGGGCATCGGCTTGCCTGTCACGCAGCGGGAACGATTCAACGCCATCGAGCAGGAACTGTCGCAACTGAGCACGGACTTTTCAAATCACGTGCTTGATGCGACCAAAGCGTATGCTCTCGATATCACCGATGCCGCGAAGACCGAAGGCTGGCCGTCGTCGCTGCGGCAACTTGCCGCACAGACTTGGAGCCGTACTTACGCCGATGCCCCGGTTGCCACACCCGAAGCCGGACCGTGGCGGATCACGCTGGAAACGCCCTTGTTCGTACCGTTCATGGAGCATTGTCGCAACCGGGAACTTCGCGAGCAGGTTTATCGGGCCTTCATCACCCGCGCGTCGCAACCGCCGTTTGATAACGGCCCCTTGATGACCCGCATCCTGCAATTGCGAAAAGAGAAAGCCACGCTGCTGGGTTACCCGCACTTCGCGGCGGTCAGTCTGATGCGAAAGATGGCCCCCGGTGTCGAAGCCATTCTGGCAATGTATGACCAGCTTCATGCCGCGGCGTGGAATGTCGCCCAGCGCGATCTGCACGATCTCGTCGACTTCAAAGCGAAAAAGGGAGATACCGCGCCATTGCAATTGTGGGATGTCGCCTTCTGGTCCGAACGGCTACGCGAAGAACGTTACGCCTACACCGATGAAGAGATCCGGCCGTACTTTTCCTTCGAGCGCGTGCTTGACGGATTGTTTCGATTGCTCACGCGGTTGTTCGGCGTCACCGTCGAGCGTGTTACGGACGGCATTTCCACGTGGCATCCCGATGTGCGGTACTACGTAGTCCGCAATGAAGCCGATGAACCGATCGCGAGCTTTTCCCTCGATCCGTATTCGCGTCCTGAAAACAAGCGTGGCGGCGCGTGGATGGATGATTGCCTCGGTCGCCGCCGGGTGAATGGAAAGGTGCAATTGCCCGTCGCGCATCTCGTCTGCAACCAGACGCCGCCGGTGGGGGACAAGCCCGCTCTGATGACGTTCCGCGAGGTCGAGACGCTCTTCCACGAAATGGGCCATGGCCTGCAGCACATGCTCACGAAAATCGAGCACCCCGACGCGGCGGGAATTAATGGCGTCGAATGGGATGCCGTCGAGTTGCCGAGCCAGTTCATGGAGAACTGGTGCTATCACCGCCCGACGTTGATGGGGATGACCGGCCACGTCGATACGGGCGAACCGTTGCCGGAAGACCTGTTCCAGAAGATTTGTGCGGCCCGCAATTACCGCGCGGCAACACAACTACTGCGGCAAATGTTGTTCGGCATGACCGACATCGAGCTCCATACCACGTTTGATCCCGCCGGAGCGGAAACGCCGTTTGAAGTGCAGCGGCGGATTTCTCAGAAAACGGCGGTGATGCCGCTGTTGCCCGAGGATCGCTTTTTATGCGGCTTCTCGCACATTTTCTCGGGGGGATACGCGGCAGGTTACTACAGCTACAAGTGGGCGGAAATTCTCAGCGCGGACGCGTTCGGGGCCTTCGTTGAAGCAGGTCTCGACAACGACACGGCCGTCGCGGAAACCGGTCGCCGCTTCCGCGATACCGTGCTTGCACTCGGCGGCAGTCAACATCCACTCGAAGTCTTCCGCACGTTCCGCGGCCGAGAACCGCAGGTGGAACCGTTGCTGAAACAATGCGGGTTAATGGCGTGATCGACCGCACTCACTCAATGGGCGTCGGAAGAAAGTGAGCGGATGACGGATATCTATACTGAGCGACGAGCACAACTCCCAGACTCGTACATTGCCTTCATCGACCATCACAATGGTTGGGAAGGCGATCTCGGTGAAGACCTCGGATATGTGATCCTGTGGAAACGGGAGTTGATCCAGGAGAATTACGATGGCTACGAAATGGCACGGTACATGAGCAGACGCTGGTTCCCAATCGGTTCGAACGGCGGCGGGGAAATGCTTTGTATCGACACGTCTTCGAACACAGATCAAGTATTCTGGTTCCCGTTCATCGGCATGTCCGACGAGGAGGCGCTGTTGCGGTACAATTCGTTCGCAGATGTCGTCGCAGCGATACAAATCTCTGAGCGGCTGCTTGATCATCTATGATTTCAACCGTCCGCTCCAATACCGCGGATGTCGGCTGTGATGGGATACCGCGATAATCCAGAGATAGTCGTCGAGGTCGACGAAAACTATCCGATACTGAAATCTTCGGAAGGATGCGTAACGGACATCCCCCGCGTCAGTGACGGCATATCCATGAGGATTTTCGAGAATTTTCTCCACAGTGGCTTCAAAATCTCGCCGAAGTTCACCGCTAAGTCCGTGGCGTTGCAGCTCATAATAGTCCAATGCATCGAGTAACTCTCGCTCCGCCTCGGAATGAAGCTGTACGGGCTTCATGGATATCGCATTCGCAAGTCGGACAAAACGTCATCCAGCGAGCGACCAATCGCTGTTCCGCTACGAATCTCAGCCACACGTCGCTGGATTTCCGCTTGCCAAGCTTCTTCGGCACCCGCTTCCTGCGGTTCCAGCGAATGGAGCAGAAACAGTGCGAGATCGGCGCGCTCAGGAACGCTGAGTTGTTCTGCCTGCGATTTCAGAAGTTCGACAGCGTTGGTCATGCGGAGTCTCCGGTTTGTTTTCCACTATGATAACACGGAGAAGAGACCCAGCCATCAGAATGGCTGGGCTTCTGGGGCGATCACACCGCGGCGCGTTTGCCCAACGGTGAGCGTGGGATGTGCTCGTTCCCGCAACCGGCCGATGTCGGCAGCATCTTGCCGGGGCTGCATAGACCGGTCGGATTGAACGTGTCGTGCAGCGTCTGCATCACGGCGAGATCATCCGCGGTGAAGAGGCGGTGCATGAAACTGATTTTCTCCACACCGATGCCATGTTCGCCGGTAACGCTGCCGCCGAGGTCGATGCATTTGTTGAGAATCTCGTCGCTGGCTTCCATGACCCGGCGGACCTGATCGGCGTCCCGCTCATCGAACAGCAGGATTGGATGGATATTGCCATCGCCGGCGTGAAAGACATTCACGATGCGGATGCTGTGACGGGCACTGACATCGATGATGAACCGCAGGATTTCAGGCAGTTTCGTGCGTGGAACGACGCCGTCCTGCGTGCAGTAACTGGGGCTGAGGCGGCCGATCGCGCCGAAGGCTTGCTTGCGACATTTCCACAGTAGCTGCCGTTCTTTCGGCGTGTTTGCCTGCCGAACTTCGCGGGCCCCGCTTTCATTGCAGATGCGGATGATTTTCTGGGCGTCTTCGTCGACCCCGACTTCGAGCCCGTCGACTTCGATAAGCAACACCGCCCCGGCATCCAGCGGGAAACCGAAGTGGAACGCCTGCTCCAACGCGGAAACGATGCCCTGGTCCATCATTTCCAGCGCCGCGGGGACAATGCCCGCCCCGATGATGTTGCTGATCGTCGCGGTCGCGTCATCAACAGTTTCAAACACGCCGAGCATCGTGCGATACGCTGCCGGGTCGCGCGTCAGTTTGACGATGACTTTCGTGCAGATGCCAAGCGTACCTTCGCTGCCGACAAAAAGCCCCGTGAGATCGAAGCCCGGTACATCTTCCGTCGGCCCGCCGAGTTGCACGACTTCCCCATCGGGCAACACCACTTCGGCACCGAGGACGTGGTTGACCGTCACGCCGTATTTCAACGTGTGCGGACCACCGGAATTGGTTGCGAAGTTCCCGCCGATGGTACACGCCCCCTGGCTGCTGGGGTCCGGTGCATAATGGTACCCCGTTCCTTTCAGGGCATTCGTGAGATGCACGTTGACGAGGCCCGGTTCGACCACGGCATACCGATCTCGCAGATTGATTTCGAGAATCCGTTTCATCCGCGTGAGAGCCAGCATCACGCCACCGCCGACGGGCAGACATCCCCCGGCCAGACTGGTCCCCGCACCGCGCGGAATGAACGGAATCTTTTCCACATTGCACAGTTTGACGATCTCGACAACTTGCTCGGTCGTCGTGGGGAAGACCACCACATCGGGGCATTTTTTCTCGACCACGTAACCATCGCACTCATACACCAGCAGTTCATCCGGGCGAATGAGAATGCCATCGGCACCGACAATTTCGGTCAGTCGCGTCACAAACGGATGAGCGAGAGCAGCAGCAATCATGGAGAAGGACAGTGCAACGTGAGAATTAAAAAGTGCAAAATGCAAAATGAGGAGACGAGCTCAACAACGCAGGCTGTCATACCTTCCGCTTTGCACTTGTCATTTTGCACTTTTCACTTTGCACTCTCCACTGTCAACAACGACGAAGCGTCTGCTGTACCGAGAATTGTGCGAGCGTCTCCAAACTCACGAGAGCGCGGTAGCCGTGATGATCAGATTACTCGTGACGCAGGGCTTCAATCGGATCCATGTAAGCCGCGGCACGGGCAGGATAGATGCCGAAAATGATGCCGATGCCGACCGAAATGCCGAACGCGATCGGCAGGCTGAACCAGTTAATCTTCGGATGCATGTCGGTGAACATCTTGCTCAACGGCGAATTCTGAGTGCCCGAATCGAGCACGAAATTTTCGACAACCCACTGAATCCCCTCAAACGCCACCGGTGTGGCCAGTCCCATCAGCACGCCGATCAATCCACCGGCACCTGCGAGCACGATCGTCTCGGTGAGGAATTGCTGCACGATGTCGGTCCGCCGGGCTCCAAGAGCGCGACGAATGCCGATCTCGCGTGTCCGCTCGGTCACTGTGGCAAGCATGATGTTCATGATGCCGATCCCGCCGACAACGAGGCTGATGGCCGCAATGGATCCCAGCACGATGTTGAAAATCTGCCGGATCTGATCCGCCTGCCGCAACAATTCCAGCGGGACGACAACATCCCAATCTTTCTTGCCAGCATGAGTGCGGGCCAGGGATTCCTTGATGACTTCCGCGGTCGGAAGCACGTCTTTCTGATCACGCACCTGAATGGTGATCTGATTCAGTTCGACCTGCTCGGCGGAAAATGATCCGGCCTGCGCCGTGGCGACGCGATCGCCGATGCGAACCTGAAATGTCTTCAGCGGGATGTAGATGTCTTTGTTGTAGTCCTGTCCCGACATGCTGCCGCCGATGGCCGCGGATGCCGTTCGTTCCTGCGTGATGCCGATGACTTCGTAACGGTAAGTCTTGATCTGCACCGCTTTACCGATGGGATCTTCGAACGGGAACAGTTCGGCAGCAATGCCTGCTCCGAGTACGCAGACGTTTAAGAGCTTGTCTTCGTCGGCATCGGCAATGAACCGGCCGCGTTGCATCGTGAGGTGATTCATATCCGGGTACTGCGACGTACACCCCACCACGCGGGCATTCGGGGTCTTCTGCAAATAGCGGGTTTCGCTGAAGATTTCTCGGATTGGGACGGCCCCCACAATCTTTGGCAAACCGCGGAGCAGACGGTAATCGGAACGCAGCAGACCGTATTGCAGTCCGAAGCTGCGACCGCGCCCCCCCCCGCTGGCCTGTGCCGAATCCGCCGGGGGTTTAACGGACAACACAATAATGTTCGTCGCCCCAAGCGCCAGCACCTGCTGCTGGGCTTGGGCGCTAGCTCCTTCGCCAATGGCCAGCATCGCGATGACCGAAAACACCCCGAACACGATCCCGAGCATCGTCAAACCGGAGCGCAGCTTGTGCAACAGCAGGCTCTTGAAAGCGAGACGGATGGCGCGGAGGGTGTTACCGAAAGGAAGCATGGTGGGGTGTCAGTGGTCCGTAGTCAGTAGTAAAGAAAGACCTCATATCCCACTTGCGGCTTCGCGCCTCGCGACGATCAACCGCGCGCTTACCTACTTCCCATCTTCCGTGAGTAACATCCCGTCACGTTCGATGAGTCCGTCCTTCATGACAATCTGTCGCTTGGCCCGGCGTGCCACCGACGTTTCGTGGGTCACGATGATGATCGTCCGACCTTCGTTATTCAGGGCGGTCAACAGGTTCATGATATCCTTCTCGGTCGCCGAATCGAGATTTCCGGTCGGTTCGTCGGCGAGAATGATTTCCGGATCGTTGACCAGAGCCCGAGCGATGGCCACGCGTTGTTGCTGACCGCCGGAAAGCTGAAACGGCCGATGATCGAGCCGTTCTCCCAGGCCGACCTTCTCCGCCAGATCGAGACAGCGGTGTTCGTCCGCCGCCGAAATCCGCCGTGCATCGCGGCGATACAACATAGGAACCTGGATATTCTCCAGGACCGTATTCTGTGCGATCAGGTTGTACGACTGGAAGATGAATCCGATGCGGCGGTTGCGGATTTCGGAGAGCTCGTCATCCGACATCGAACCAACATCGTAACCGGCGAGGATGTAGTTCCCGAGCGTGGGTCGATCGAGGGCGCCCAGGATGTTCAGCAGCGTACTTTTGCCGCTGCCCGACGAACCCATGATGGCGACGTAATCCCCTTCCGGAAAATCGGCCGAGACGCCACGCAGCGCCATCACGGTGTGCTCACCGAGGTGGTAGTGCTTCTGGAGATCGATGAGTTGAGCCGCGAGACGCATGAGGATAAAAGCCGAAGTTCAGGCGGAATGAAGACAATACAACTCGTTCCCATGCTCTGCGTGGGAACGTCTGGTCGCGACGCTCTGCGTCGCATTCATGGCGGTACTCAACACCCAATTCATTGTACGAGTCAAAGCGGAGCGTCGAGACCGTGTGTTCCCACGCAGAGCGTGAGAACAAGTTCAATTGCCAATCGCCGGGATTGCTCGCGTCAGCCGCCGCTGCCGCCGACGTTTTCTGCGGGCGCGGCGGCAGGACGAGGACCACCACCGCCGGGAGGTCGACCGCCCGCGAAGTTTGCCATCCCCGCCTTGAATTCATCGAGCGAGACGGCACCATCGGCGTCTTTGTCCATGCCTTCGGCGCGCTCTTTGAAGCGTTCGGACCATTCGCCTTTGGCGAGCTTTCCGTCACCGTTGGCATCCATGCGCTCAAACATGGCCATCGGATTAAAGGGAGGACGTGCTTCCGAACCCATCGGCGGGGGATTGCCACCCGCTTCCGGACGAACACTCTGCGGTCCACCCACCGGGCGTCCGGCACCACCTGCAGTCGGTGGCAAAAGCTCGGGCTTGGTTGCGGCCGGCTCCGGTTTTTCAGTGGCCTGTTTTTTGATCAGTTCGGCTTCGAGTTCTTTCAGTTCTTTTTCAAAGTGCGATCGCGGATTGAGCACAACCTGATCGCCTTCCTCCAACCCCTTCTTGATTTCGATCATCCGGTCGCTGGTTTGGCCGATTTCCACTTCCACTCGTTCGGCTTTGTCGCCGCGAATCACGAAGGCGAATTGTTTTCCCACGATCGTGAGAATGGCCTGCATCGGGGATTGCACCACGTCATCGCGGGAGTCGACGAGAACTTCCAGATTCGCCGTCAAACCGGGCCGCAGGCGGTTCACTTTCTCCGACTCATCGATCAGCTTGACGATGGCTTCGTATTCCTTGATGTCGCGCATAAAGGAACTGCCGGTTGAGCTCGGGACTGAGGCGACCGAATCGATGACGCCGTGGAAGTCTTCATCGACGAAGGCGTCGACCTTCACCTTGACCGTCATGCCGGGGCGGATGAGACTGATCCGCGATTCATGAATGCGCGCGTTGACCTTCATTTCGTTCAGGTCGGGTAGCGTGACCAATGGCTGACGCTCACGGACCGTCGCCCCTTCTTCGATCAGAATCGTTTCGCTGGAACGACCATCGCGGCTGTTGGCAAAAATCACCTGGCCGTCTTGCGGAGCGTAGATCTTGCAGACGGCGATCTGCGCCTTGAGCCGCTCGTGTTTGTCCTGCTCGACTTCAAATGTCCGGACGCGGGCCAGCAGATCGGTCTGCTTCTGCGAAAGTGCGGCCTGACCCTTTAACTCCACACGTTTCAGTTCACGCTCAAACTCGGTGGCGTTGGCTTCCAGTTCGGTCACCGTCCGCCCCAACGTGTAGTCTTTCAACACGCGAAGCTTGTCTTTGGCAACTTCGAGATTCGTGTTTTCCGTCTCGAAGGTGATCCGAGCTTGTTCCAACTCGTTCTGAGTCCTGTAGCCCTTTTTGACCAACCGCTTGGTGAAATCGAGCGATTCCTTAGCCTGAGCCGTCTTTTGTTCTCCCAGGCTGACCTGCGAGGACAGCTCGTTTTCCTGCTGCTTGGAATCGCCGAGTTTAAATTTTTCGAGATCGATCTTTGCCAGCGTCAGTTTTAACTCGGCAGCAGCTTTGTCGCTCTCGTTCTGCGTGCGCTGGATCTCCACATCTTTCTCAGCGGATTGCTTGGCGGAGACGGCCTGAGTGACGGCGATATCCTGCTGACGTTCTTTATCAATCAGGAGCGACGAATCGAGTTCAACGACGAGATCGTCTTTTTTGACCATCGTCCCTTCCGGAACGATGCTGATGATGGTCGTGGAGCCTTCGACCTTGCTGGTCAGAACGGCGTTGCGGGCGCTATCGAGTTGCCCCTTCTCCAGCACCGTAATCTGCAGTGGTCCGCGTTTCACTCTCTCCAGACTCAAGTGATCGAAGCGACTTTCGGCCGCTGCCAGTCCCGGAATCAGTGAGGCGAATTGATCGCTGAGCAGGCCCAGGTAAGGTGAAAGCTGTTCCCGGGCGACGAATCCGCCGACCAGCAACATCCCCAGCGGAAGCCACACGAGCCACCGCCGCTTCTTCTCCGGCGTCGTCTTGATGACGGATGCGGATACCGGGGTGAGCGCGGCCGGGTTGACCGTCGCGACGGTAGGCGGTGGGC
>JAKFWC010000012.1 GCA_021732975.1 Planctomycetaceae bacterium
GAGGCGGTTGTCATGGGCGGGTTCACTCAAGGTGGGATTCGAGCCAGCCTCTCCGTCCTGACCCATGTTTTGATAGACCGGGTCGATCCAGATGCCGCGCTCGTCGACTTGCATGATATCCATATCGAGGTGGATGTTAATGCGAGTTTGCTCGAATTGCGTCCAAAATTGAATCAAAGAGTTTTGCGCCTGCAAGACGCTCTGCAAAGCGTTAATAAGGTTTAAACCCTGATTCTGCCCGCCGGTTCCGCCTGCCCCCCCGGCACCCACGCGCGCGGGCTGATTAAACGTTTCAATCGCACTATCCAGTTGCAACGCCGCAATCCGCAGGTTCTGACGGGTCGTTTCAAAGTTCAACGACGAGGTCTGCAACAACCGCCATTCCGCCCTAATTGTATTGCGGATTTGATCTTCCAGCGCGAGATAGGATCGCCGGGCTCGTTCGTAACTGATTTGCGTCAACCGGTAGGTATTCCGCAATTGCACCTGATCGAGCGGGGCCGTGAACTGGACGCCAACCTGGAACGTGCTCTGATCGCCGCGGAAATCGAACGGATTGCTGTTCCCGCTGCTCTGGATCTCACCGTTAGTGACAATGTTCAGGACCGATTCTAAGCGGTTTGCGGCCACTTCCATTTGCCGTCGGGCATCCATAACCTGCGCACGGGCGTTCATCAAATCGAGCCGATTCTCCAGAGCCGTGGCCACACAATCGGCCTGCGTCATGTCGAAGTCGTGAAGCTTAATCAATTCGGATCGCAGCCCCACCTGCACCGACTTCAGGTTCTGCGACACCTGCAGCAACGTCTCTCGAATCCGATCTAACTCGGTCAGCATTGCGGAGCGTTGTTCAATCGTAAGTTCTTCCTGACCCAGAATATCGGTGAGGTCGCCGAGATCCTTCCCCAGTTCCCGGTAAATGTCCTGAATGACCTCGCGGAACACCAACCGATTGCGTTCCACGTCCTGCTGCACTATTTCTCGATCTTCCTGACGGGTGAGTTCGCTCAGCCTTCGTGGCAGGTTGGCGTCGACGCGATTCACATCTTCTTCTACCAGCGTCATCCCCTCCGTCCGGACGCGCTCGCGCAACTGATTGAGCTGCGCGGCAATGCGGCGGAGATCCTGCACGGGCGGGTCGCGTTCGTCGATGACCGAAAATTCCTGTTGATAGGCCAGAATCGCCTGTTCCAGACGTGTAATCCGTGGATCGATGAACTCGAACTGCTTGAGCAGGCCCGTATCAATGTCGATCTGGAAATCGATCGGCAAACCCAGCGTGAGTTTGTATGTATCGACGTTGTCGAGGTAGCCCCGTTCCTGATCACGCAACGCGGTGATTTGTGACGAAGCCCGCGTTAACAACTGTGCCAATTCGAGTGGCACTACCCCGGCCTTCACACGGGAGTACAAGTTTCCGATCGCGGTCCGCCAAGCGGGATCTTCGCTGAGGGCCAGCAGTTGATCACGGACTTCCGGTGTCATCGGTCCGAAGCGCCAATTCAATCGCTTGATGATGCCATCGTATGTGAGTTGTAGATCGAACTCCGGAGGGATCACCAGGCCTTCTGGCATTTTCTGAAGTTCTTCCCCCGGAGGAATCTGGCTCTGTGCCCGACTGCGTTCCACCTGAATCAGCAATTCCCGAATGTTATTCCGCTGGTTAATGACCTGCTGTTGAACCTGCAGCAGATCGAGATACCCGATGCCATTGGTTGCATTCGACCCAATGGACACCGCGCTGGTGGCGGATCCGTTTCCGCCAAATGTTCCGCCAACGGAAAAGCTGCCTGCGCTGAACACCCCGGCGCCGGTCCCCGTGACCACCGTGCTGAAAATCCCCTTGCGATAGCGGGCCAACGCCCGCACGTTGTAAAGCACGTCGCGCTCGGACTGCGTCAATCCTTCCAGCACGATCTTCCGCCCGGCTCCCAATAGCAACGGCTGCGTCAACTGATACGTCAGCACCGAGGACGAACTCGTGCGATTCTGCCCCTGGAACAACCACAACGTGTTGTTTGCCAGTTCCACCACCCACTGCCCGCCCGACGGCATCAATTGGCTGACGCCAAACCGGTTGTTGAAGGCGACATTATCCCTCACACCCGGCGTGTTAATGTAACTCAATCCTGATGTCGGACGGCCGCCGAAGCCGAGAAAGCGGACATTGAACTGGAATTGATCGAAGCTGAGCTGCAGCGCCGAGATGTAGAGATTCTCGATCTGCGTTTGATAGTCACGGTTGTGGATATTTGTCAGCTCAATCGCCTGTTCGAGCGACAGGTCTTCAATCGTGGGGACATCCCGGACGGGGGTGGTTTCCCCTTTGGCAATCGCTTCGGGATCGGGCTTCGACGGTTCTTCCCAATCCGCCTGCGACACTTCCGGCTGCAAACCGAAGTTGGCCAGCCACTGCGGGTTTTCGACCGACATGTCCTCGCCGAATTTGTGCCAGCTTTTGTAACCCCGCATGCCATCCACCCACTCCATGTAGTGGTGAGCGGTCGGATCATCGGGCGGCAGCGGCTGGTGGTCCGGATCGGCGAAATTGGAGAATCGAGCACGGGGATCAGGATCGACCGTCAGTCGCGGTAAGTCCCAACGGGGATCTTGCGACTTTTGCATTAACAGGTTGTAAGAATCGAAATCCGCCTGTGTTCGCCAGAACATGCGGGAACACCCCGGAGCGGTGACGAGGACCGTCAACAACGCCATCGTCAGCGATAACCTGTTTTGTGAAAACAGTTTCCGCCTTGGAGACCGCGAGGAGTCCAACGACGAAAAGGGAGTGGAGAGCGTCATAGGCGAGTCGCAAGCAAGAGGCGCGTATCCGGGGCGCAGCGCAGGCCGCGGCCGGTTCCCCTTTCAATGTCGACCCCGGTAAAACCCCTACTTCAGGAAAAGTCGATGCGACCGGCAGGGTCGTCCTGAATCGCAAAGATTCACATCAATTAACTTCGATGCGTCGTCTGCGACGGTCCCAATCTGGCAGAGTCTGCCGATTCCAGTCTCCTTCCCCGTTTTGCGGACAACCACCGGCTCGACACGCAGCTCACAAGTTCGGTAGCCGCGGACACCGATGAACTTTTGCGACGCAAATCTGCGCCGGGTAAACTTCCCTTGAAAAAGCCGTCTTGACACGTCGCCCCTTGAAGTTCTGAACGGGCGGCGGATACGATAGAGGTGGTGACAGAGAACGCCTAACCAGCGAGCTCGGGTGCTTCGCCACCTCTGGCGGAATCCTTCCGATGAGTGAGAAGCTGAACGTGGAACTCAATGATCGTCAGCGTGAATTGTTGCTTCGCGGCCTGCGGTTCGTCCGCAGCAGCCGGATGCTGGAATTTCGGGACTCTTCGGACATCACTGAAGACGACCGGAAAGTCGAACTGAGCGAAATCCGCCAGCTCGTCGAAATGCTCGACGTGAAGGCCCGCCGCTCCGAACCGGCCGCGGTCTGAATCGTCACACTTCCGCCCCGATGACACAGATCGTTATCGCCGCGGGTTAAGATCACTATCGCCCAATCACCGCCGACCCAGGCACGAGCCCCGGTCGGCGGTTTTTCGTTTCTTCTGCCCACTCACGGCTCTATACCTCCTCCATTTGCCACCGTGCCGCATCCAACTCTCCGTGTCGCAGATGAAGGATTACCCCCAGCTTGGTCCATTCAACCTGCTTGCTGTGGTGCAGACCGTGAACAACAACAAAAATAGGGCCAATGTGATGGCATACACCGCGACTTGCGTCTGCCAATAGACACGCCAACGATGCGACGGGTTGAACTCAGAACGCTTCATACGGATGAGTGGCGGTCCCCAGAGCCATGCTATGACGGCCATAATGATGCATAAGTATGAACCTGCGTTTGGATGAACAGGGTCAAATCCGAGTGCCAGCAAGAATGGAGAGAGGACGGTGATTGTTATTAAGACTGTGATTAACGCCAGAAAAACTCCCATCGCCTGATCAATGCCTTTGGCAGGCGTGATGCGAGTCGAAATCGGTAATTTATCACCGCACTCGGGACAAACTTGCTCCGCTCCAACGGCAGATCGCCCACACATAGGACAGAGCCGTGGTGATGAAGTCTCCTGTAAAGTGGGTTCCATCCTTTTGAATGCTCCCGTGGTTCAGGGTTACATCTGATGCATACAACTCTCAAATCTCACGATTACCGGCGGATCGCCGTCAACTCTGGCAGTGGCACCGTCCCGTTTCGATAGAGCGTGTTGTATGCGCAGAACGGGACGACGTGGCCGCTGGGGAGGATGTTGTGGACGCAGCACTTCATCACGCGGCGGACATCGAAGTTGTACGGGTCGAGGAACGACGTGATCGTGATCCGGAAGACATCTTCCGGGTCCAGTTGTTCCACCAGCGCCCGGGCAAAGAACTCCTGTGATATATCCACCGGCACTGCGTCCGCTTGCGGTTTCGCGCCCCGCTCCATTTCGCCACCGACTTTGATCGCTTCCAGTGACACCAGCGTCACACCATCTCCACAATCACCCCCAGCGCAACAACCGAGCCGTCCCAGATACCGCTCAATGAGTTGTCGCGCCCGGGCTCGGGTAAATGTGATCCCATTGGCCAGCAGGTCGAGATTCTCATGGGCATTGATGAACCGCAACAACGGCACCACCTGTCCACCGCTACGGTAAGCGTACGTCAGTTGATGACAGTTCGGATGCGCACACGGCAACGGCAGGAAATCGTCCGTCTTGAAGACGCCGTCGGTCTGCTCGGCGATGGCTTTGATCACATCGGGATACGTAATGCGTTGCTCCAGGGTCTCCGGCAACTCCGTCCGGCCGGAGTATGTCGCCGGTTGAAAACTGACGCCCGTGATCCATCGGCGTTCGAGGCCATACTTCACGATCGCCCCGATTTCGTCCGCATTCACACCCGTTTGCAGCGTGGACACGAGAATCGTCCGGATGCCCGCCTTGCCCAGCGTTTCCACCGCTTTGTGTTTCACCGCCGCTAACGGTTCGCCCCGCAACGCCTGATAGGTGCTGTCGCGCAGCCCATCGAATTGCAGATAGACTTCAATCCGTTTTTTGTGCTTCGCCAGGACATCGATCATGCGGGGATCGTGCGCCAACCGCACGCCGTTGGTGTTGATCATCACGATGTCGATCGGCTGCGCGACGGCGTAATCGAGAATGCGTTCAAACTCGGGGTGAATCGTCGGTTCGCCCCCGGAGAGTTGCAGCACCTCGGGACGCCCTTCGACCTGCACCAGCCGATCGATCGCCGCACAGCATTGTTCAAACGAAAAATGCTTGCCGCCGGGACCGCTCGCCGAGTAACAGAGCGGGCACTTCAGGTTGCACGATTCCGTCAGTTCAACCAGACCGATGCAGGTGTGCTGTTCGTGTTCGGTGCAGAGGCCACAATCGAGCGGACAGCCTTTGTCGGGCTCAACGCCGACTTCGCGTGGCACCTTGCCGGGGACGCTGAACGCCATCTGGTCATACTGCGACGCATCGCTGCACACGAAGTCTTCACGGACACCGTGGGTGGGACACGTCTTGCGAAAGTAGACGCGGTTCTCCCGCACCAGAATCTTCGCCGGGACAACGCTCAAACACTCAGGACACAGTGATTGCGTGATCCCCAGAAACGTGTAATCGCGCACCGGCAACGTCGCAGTCATCAGCGGTCCTTTGAAAGGCGTGTCCGCGGAGCATACCAGAAAGAGGAGTTAGCCGCGAAAAGGCACAAGAGGACGCAAAAGAAAGAGGAGACGAGTTTTAGCCACAAGAAGCACAAAGGTCACAAAAAGGATTCAGAATCGAAATGCCCTGCCATTTCCGTTCGCTTGTTTCTCTTCCCTTTTGTGTCTCTTGTGCCTTTTCGTGGCTAGAAGTTCTTCGTTTTCAAATCTTCTTCGCGGCCCAGATGGCGAGTTTTTCGCGGAAGATTTTAGAGTTGTGACGGATGTCGACGGGGAAGCGTGGGTGGAACAGGATCGTGCGGATGTCGCGAGTCAGTTCGAACTCCGCTCCCCGTTGAAGGAGTTCATCCCGCATTACCGCTTGCGGTTTCGCGCCCCGCTCCAACTCCACGCACAGCACCGGTCGCATCTCCCCGTCGCGTTTCACACCAACGAGTGCCGTACGGAACACGCCCGGAACCGTGTTGAGAATTCCTTCCACGGGTTCGGTGAAGTACGTCCGTTCGGGCGTGATCACGCGCTGTGACTTTCGCCCGCAGAACCACAACCGACCACGCTCATCGAAGTAGCCGACATCCCCCATGCGATGCCATTTCCGCCCGCGCGCCGCATCCGGAATCTTCGCGAGCGCCGTGAGGTCCGGCCGACGAAAATACTCCTGCGTCACCTGCGGGCCGTAAACCGCGATCTCGCCGATCTCGCCCGGCGGCAACACGAGATCATCGGACCACGCCGCGATCGGTGTATCACTGATGCGGATGATGCGCACTTCCAACCCCGTCACCGGCCGCCCGACACACGTCCCCGCTCCGCGCGCCGTTTGATGCCGCGTGTCTTGCAGGACTTCATCGCTGCCGATCACCGCGACGGGCAAGGCTTCGGTCGCACCGTAGGGGGTGTAGATTTGCACGCCGGGTGAGAGCAACTTGGAAAATCGCCCGAGAATTGCGGGTGAAACAGGGGCACCCGCGGATAATACACGTCGCAGTGTCTTAGCCCCCCGCGAGTCGCGGGGGGATGATGGCACTGATGATTGCACGCCGTTTTCCCCCGGCGATTCGCCGGGGGCTAAGACGGATCGCCCCACACGATTCAACAATGCCGGTGACCCGAACAGATTCGTGACGCCAAACTCCTGAGCGGGATCGATAATATTGCGAGGGCGCACGCTGGCAGGGCGTGTGAAGTCCATCAGAGGGATAATTGATGTCATGCCTAACGCTGGGGCAAACAACGCGAACAGCGGAAACGTGCAGAGATCGATTTCCCCCGGTTCGATTCCAAATGTCCGCTGCAGCACATCCACCTGTGTGCTGAATACTCCGTGAGTATAGACCGCACCTTTGGGAACACCGGTGCTTCCGCTGGTAAACAGGATTGCCGCAGGATCATCGGTTCGCGGAATGAAGAAGGGATAGCAGTCGCCAGGGCCAGTCGAATCGTGTCGTAGGATTGCGTCGGTGAATCTGATTTGGCGAACGGTAATCGACCGTTTCAGCGTCCTCTTTCCCCAACCAAACAGCCAGCGTGCGATTTGCGCCTTACGGATGCCGATAAATGCGTCCGGTGCCGCCTCAGCGATACATTTGCCGAGGTTCTTGATACCGATACCTGGATCGATCAGAACGAGTACGGCTCCCAATTGGAGGAGCGCATAGACGAGTCGAACCAGTTCGTGTGAAGGCGGGACCATCAGCACAACGCGCATGCCGGGCTGAATCCCCATCGCCTTAAGACCGCTGACATACCGCTGGGTCCAAAGGAGTGTGAACCAGAACGAAATATCGCGGTAGCGCTTTCGGCCTAACCAAGTTACCGGTTGGCGGATGGCGACCGCGGTGGGATGCGCTGCGGCATGAAGATGCAGTCGTGCGGCGACATTGCATGATGTCAACGCCGCCTCTTCATTTTCCAGGCGAATGGGGTGCGACATGGAGCCGGTCAAGAACGTGTGAGGAACTCGCGAATCGCCGGGATGAGTTCTTCCGCGGCGTCTTCCAGGATGTAGTGGCCGCAGTCGGGGAAGCGGTGGAGTTCGGCGTGCGGGAAGCGGCGCTGCCATTCCGCGAGGAAGTGGTGATCGAACACGAAGTCGCGATCGCCCCACCCGAGGAGCATCGGCTTGCCGCTTAACAGATGCAACCGGTTCGCGACGTTGCTAACCGTGTCCCAAGCACGATCGGCCGGCTTCAACGGGATATCCTGCACGAACCGATGCACCGCGATGCGGTTGGCCCACGAGTCATAGGGCGCACAATACGCCGCCGCGACATCGGACGGCATCGGCTTGCGCGTCACACATGATTGCACCGCCCCGCGGCTGAACGCATTGAATCCACGGACCAGCATGGCCCCGAGCAACGGCGTCCGCGCGAGCTTCAACTGCCACGGCACCGGCTTCGTCGTCGGCAACGGGAACGCTCCGGTGTTGAGCATCACCAGCTTCGCGATCCGTTCGGGATGCCGGGTCGCATACCCGCACGCGATCATGCCGCCCCAGTCATGCGCGACAAACGAAATGTTCTCGCGCACGCCGAGGCCATCCAACCACTCTTCCAGATCATCAATCCGCCGCGACAAGGTATACGGATACCGTGCGTCATTCGGTTTGTCGGAGAGACCGCACCCGATGTGATCAATCGCCAGACAACGAAACCGGTCCGACAACGCGGGAATCAAATTCCGCCAGTAATACACCCAATTCGGATTCCCATGCACCATCACCACCGGCGCACCACTACCTTCGTCCAGATAATGCAGACGATGTCCGCCGGCATCGGCGAAATGGTCCGTGAAAGAATAGTACGATGAGGGGGGCACGGCGGACACGAGGCGGGCGGTATCCAAAGTACGAAAGGAGTCGATCACGGGAGCGGAATGTCACGGAAGTCAAAGTTGAGTTTCTTCGGCTTGCTCTGCACCGCGAATCGGATATAAAGCGATAAGTCGTCGATTGAATCGCCCACAAATTCGCGAATTTGAACCACGGTTTCTGGCACGGTTGAGGCTTCACCTGTAAGGCTAAATGGCCGAAGGGGCTCTCGATTTCGCATTAAGGTCCAGTCATCCAAAAGCGAATGCTCCTTGGGAACCCGCAAGCGGCAAACCACACGATCCTTTTGCATACGGATGTCAATCGGCGTGATAACGAAATCGCCGAGTTTGGGATGCTTGAGCGGTTTGTTGAGCTGCTCGCCGATCTTTTCAAAACTGATGATTTCCCACTCAGTCCTGACAACCTCAACGGTACCTTTGATTCGCTTGATTGTTGCGGCCTCTCGCGATGGGACATTCAACATGATGTCGAACTGTGGTCCCTGCCGCTCGTAATGCGAGATCACTGCCGGACAAGGACGGAAACCGGACAATTCCCGGATCCACTCCCGTCGTTTCTCGGTTAATAGCTGTGTGCCCTTGCTATCCTCAATCACATCCAATGACAAAAGATGAATTGCATAGGATGCATCGGCCACTGGTTCTTTGGATACCGGTAGCCAAAACAGCAGCCGGAGATCTGAAAGGAGTACTTCTGGTGCAGCATAACCGACCGTGCGGCGTGTCACACCGACCTCGGTTAATTCGACATCACCATTCACGGCAATCGGCGGAGTCTGCGGAGGACGTGGCGGATCATCCTGCGAGAAGCAAGGAACAGAACACAGCGACATCAATACCACTATGAATAGATGATGTCGCACAGGAGTTCTTTCCATGATCAGGGACTCAGCGTATTACCTGGTCAGTTAGCTTTACCAATCGACGGCGAGCATTAAACAGTTCAGGCCGCTACCGATGCCGAGGAGGCCGACGCGGTCGCCTTTTTCGAGGAAGCCTCGTTCATCGGCAATGGCGGCGGTGAGCGGCAGGCTGACGGTGCCGATGTTGCCGAGGTACGGATACGTGTTGAAGTCTTTGCCGGGAGCGATGCCAAGGGTCTGCATCACCTGATCGCGATGACCTTTCCCGACCTGATGACAGATGACTTTATCGATCTGATCGGGACGTAGGCCGATTTTCGCAAGAAAACTGTCCCACGTTTTCATGCCGAGATCGACGCCGAACCGCAGCACGGAAATGGAATCGGTCTGCATGAACTGCGTGAAAGCGTGCTGCAGTTTCGCGGGAAGCAGGCCGCTGACTTTCTGCTGCACCAGCGACGGCATGAACTGGCCGAATTTCGTTTGCGTTAAAGCTGACGGCAGAATCTGTTCAACCTTATCCACCGCGGCGGGAAGCAACGACTCAAAACCCCAACGGCAGAGTGAATGGTGCTCGGGAGCCGATTTCGTCACACCGCCGAGGAGACGATGCTGATGGGCTTTGCTGAACGAACCGTCGGTCAACAACACGGCGACCGCGCCGGAACCGCCGGTGAGTGTGGCGAGCGATTTCGTCAGCGAGTCCATGCTCATATCTTCGAGCAGCCGCTGGATGGTGTAGTCGATGATCTCGCGAGCGGTCTCGCAGGAGACGACCATTCCCGCGCGAATCTGGCCGAGTTCAATGCGGTTGGCAATATCGACCATGCCGTTGAGGACGCCGAGGCACGCATTGCTGACATCGAAAATCGCCGCGTCCGGACTGATGTTGAGCTTCGCGGCCACCGAACACGCGGTCGCCGGTTCAAAATGTTCGCGACAGACCCCGGCGTAAATGAGAATGTCCAGATCGCGTGCGGCCACATTGGACTGTTCGAGCGCCCGCCGGGCCGCTTCGGTCGCGCCATCACTAAGACTGTGACCTTCGTCCCACCAGCGGCGCTCCGCAATCCCCGTCCACGCTTCCAACTGGCCCGGTGAAATCCGCAGCTTCTGATACAGCGGCTCGAGCCGAGTTTCGATCTCCGTCGAGGTGACAACCACGGGCGCGAGTTCGTACCCAATGGCATCGACGTAGACACGGTTGTATTTCATGACCATAGAAGGCTCGAAGCGAATAGGGACTAGCGAGTAGGGAATAGCCAGAGGGGAGACGAGGAGCCGCATTTCTTTTCTGGCTATTCCCTACTCCCTATTCGCTATTCCCTCAGCATTCCCAAGCGGAAATCTTTCATCTGGTAAATCACACGGCCGTCGACGGTGAGGAAGCCGGACGCGGTGGCGACACGGCGTTCATCGTCGACCGCAGTCACCACCACATCTACCGTAACCGTTTTGTCGCGCGGAATCACCTGACCGCGGTAGATCCATTCGTGGGAGTGGCTAAGGGCTAAGGGTTTAGGGCTAAAGGACAGAGAAGAAAAGGATGTCGGGGACATTTCCGTCCCTAAGCCCTTAGCCCTAAGCCCTAAGCCACTCCGCCACCTTCTCGCGACGTACACCTTCAACAACTGCAGGAACGATTCCAGCCCGAGCGAACCGGGCCAGACCGGATCCTGATAGAAGTGGGCTTTGAAGAACCACAACTCGGGATCGACATTCACGCTGCCACGGATGTAGCCCAAGCCGTGCGGGCCACCATCGAGAACGAACAGGTCAACCTGTTTCACCATGCGGAATTGGTCGTCCGGAAACGGCGGTTCAGTCGGAAGCGGGAACGATTCGCCGCGCTGGCGTTCTTCTTCGGTCGGCTGGTAGACCGCGGCGTCACGAATGCCGACCTGATTCTCGAGCGCGGCTTTCGAGAAGAACCCGAAATACGTCTTACCGACATACACCGGGCGGCCGTTACAACGCAGATCGAACGTGTAGTGCTGGATGATCATCCCGGCGGATTGCGAGACCGCGGTCATCTTGACGGTGGTGGTGAGCGTGCCGGAGTCGGGGTAGACCTCTTCATACTGCGTCGCCGTGCCGCCGAGGTTGCGGAACGAGAGATCGCTGTCACTCGTCAGCGCGGAACCAAGATACCCCGCGAGCCAGCCGCACGGTTGCAACGCCGTTTCGAGCAGCACGGCGAAGGGCATCGCGCGTTGCCGGTTCGCGGCGAAGTACCACGCATCGAGTGGAACATCGTATTCTGCTTCAATCACCCCGCCCGCAACGAGTTTCCACGGCTCGCAATTCTCGATGGAAACGATGCGATCCAGAAACTGAAACGGCGTCCCCGGCAACCGGGCAATCGTACGTTCGCTGTCGAAGATTTTGTAACGATCCCCGAAGGCCTCGGACGGTTTCCCGATGGCGAACGCGGTGATGCGGTCGGTATCGAAAAGGGCGGGGCGGCGCTGGCTAAGAGCTAAGGGCTGAGGGCTGAGAGACGGAGAAGAGTTGAGCCGTTCCCCATTCCATAAGGCATCAACATCCGCACGTTTGAGCCCCGTCAATCGCACCGACATATCAGTGATCTCAACGATGGCTTTACCGTCCGCGTACATCAGCGCATCGGCGATGCAATACAGCGAGGTGTCATCTTCATCCGTCCCTAAACCCTCAGCCCTTAGCCCTAAGCCCTCCCCAATCTCCTTCAGCGTCACCTCATACCACACCTTTTTCGTTGTCGCTAGCACCTGGCCGCGGCACTTGAGGCGGCTCTTCACGCCGGGGACCGGTTCGTAGGCGATCTGTCCCACCTCGCCGATCCAGCCCATGCGGAGCAGGAAAATACGGAGCGTGTGGAGACAGCACTCGTACATCAGCGTGCCGGGCATCACCTGATCGTCACAGAAATGGCACGTCAGGAACCAGTCGTCGGGATGGATGTCGGCTTCAGCACGGATTTTTCCCATGCCGAATTTGCCGCCGCTGGGATCGAGTTCCAGCACGCGATGGACGAGGTTCAAGCGTCCCGATGGTAATGTCATCGGTTGCCTCAACGGCAACCCGGCGAAGACCGGTCCGAAGCACGCGGCAAGATCACCGTGACGAAGCGCGGTGAGTTGTTCATCGTTGTAGGATTCAACCACCATCGGGACGGGATCGGCCCAGTTTTCGGGGCGTTTTCCGGGTCGTGGTTGCTTATCGAGCGCGGTGTGGACAATCCCTTGCCCGGCGGCAAGTTCTGCCATCGTGAAGAACCCGGCGATACCGTCGCGCATCGTCAACAACGGCTTTCCGTCAACGGTGGCATCGAACTCGAACCGGAAGAGGTACGTGTCCCCTTGCTGGAAGAAACGGTTGATCTTGATGTCGTAGTGAATCGTTTTTCCCGCTCCCGGCAACGCATCGTGGAACGTGACCACCGCATCGAGCAGTCGGTACATCGCCAGCCCGCGGGTGATGAAATCAATACCGAGCCATCCGGAGAGGAACAGATCCGCCTGGCCCGATTCCACCGCGAGGCATGTCGGAATCTTGCCGCAGTCGAGGTACCAATCATCGGCGTGAATGTCGTGCTCGGTGACGACACGACCATGCGTCATCGACAGCGGCTCGCCTTCAATGTCGAGAATGCGGTCGACCAGCATCAGCGGGACATCGGGCAGTCGCACGCGCGTGGGGAAGGCATCAATCGCGGCGAATTTTTCGCCCAGCACGTTGCCGATTTTGCCAATCGCGAAGTCCATGCATTGGTCATAGGTCAACGAACGCGGTGGTTCGATGGGTCGAATGAGCGCTGATGTAACCGGCGGCGAAAATGTCGGAATGTCCACAACTTCCGCTTGCGGTTTCGCGTCTCGCGCAAACTCTGTCAGTGGCCCCCCCTCAGTCACAAACTGAGCCGCGAGCCGCTGTGCCTCCGTCGAAAACCGCAAGAACGCCTCATGCGCAGCGATCCGCTCGGTCATCCATTGATCGAGCAATGTCACAGTACTCGTCACGGCCGAGGCTTCGACAGGGGAGGACGAAGCCCCCGCTGAGCCGCTGATTGTCACGGCGTGTGGAAGCGCGCGCGGCTCGGCGGGAGCCTCGCACTCCTGGTAAAAAGCCGCTGCGGGATTCCATTGTGCGGGAGCAGGATCATTCTGTGTGGAGCGCGACACGGTCGGGGCACGAAGCGGCACGGGGACACTTTCTTTGGAACGAACGAGAAGCGGTGCCGGCATGACGACGGTGGGAGTCGTGACCGAGCTCATTTCCGGACGATGAGCGAGCGGCGCGACTGGCCAATCAGGCAGCGTGGTCTTGGTAATGACGCACCGCAGGCTGTCAGCATCCCGGCGGCTTCGGAGCTGCCGGGATGCTGACACGCTGTCTGTTCCATACAATACTGAAAGATCGACCGGCACGCGGTGCGTGATGAGTTCACCGAGCACGCGCAGCGCATGGGTGGCGGGATCGGCGGTGGCGGGCACGACTGGACGCACCCAGTGCGGACGGTCGCTAAGAATGTCATCGATCATCCGCGTGCAGGACGCACCGGGACCGATCTCGACGAACAACCGCACGCCGTCTGCATACGTTCGTTCGATCACCTGCGGGAAATCGACCGTATGTCGTGCTTGCGCATGGATCGCTTCCGCCGCGGACTGCTCATTCAGGGCATACGATTGCCCGGTGGCCGCACTGTAGAAATTGATTCCGTGGGGTGGTGCCGTCGGCATCTGATGCAGCGCGACGTATGCCTTCGACACCGGTTGTAGCAATTCGCAATGCACGGTACTCGGTGCCGGGAACGGGACGAACGTCGCATCGAGATCGCGCACCAAGGCTTCGACTTCGTCACGATCCCCTCCAATGACGCATTGCGTAGGGGTGTTGATGATCAGCAAATACACTCGCGTGCGTCGTGGCAATGCTGCGCGAACTTGCTCAGCGGACCGATCCACGACTCCAGACAACCAAGGCACTTCTTCACTGGGCGGAATCTGCCACACCTGCCGTGCGGCATCGAACGGTTTCACCAGATCGCTGCCGAAGAGTGAAGACGCTTCCATCCGTCGGAGCATTTCATCGCGATCGGTCCATGCCCGCAGGCCGAAGAGCGCGGCCGATTCACCGAGGCTGTAACCGATTGCCACGGAGGGACGAACGCCGAAGAGTGCAAGCCAATCGCACACGGCGGTGCCGAGCGCGACCTGACCGAAGATCATCGCTTTGTGATCGCGGCCAATCGCATCGGTCGACGCGCCATTCCAGATGAGATCCGGTTGAAACTGGCTGGCGAGCCGTTCGTTCTCGGAGTCCTGCTGCTGCAACACCTGTGGAAATGCGGCGAGCAGTTCCTTTCCCATGCCGAGAAAATGGTTGCCCGAGCCGGGAAAGACGAAGGCGACGCAGCCCGTGGGACCGAGCGGGTTCGGAGTGAAGAAAACAGGTGGTCGGTGATCGGTGGCTGGTGGTCGGAAAGGCAAAGTGGTCAACGTCGCGCGGAGTTCCTCCGCGGCGGCGTGCCATTCCTGCGAAGAACCGGCGATGATGACGGCTGCAAGTTTTCGTTGCGAATCAGGGCGGCGTTGATGGAACCAGCGTTGAGCGGCGTGGTGTAACGCAATGTCGTCCGTAAGCAATGGACGGCATTGTTCGATGGCCGCGAGAATTTCCTCCAGCGTGTTGCCATCGAAGACGAACAGACCCGCGGGCAACGGTACGGTTTGATTCGCCGCGGCGGCTTCTTGCAATATGACAGCGACGGATGTGCCGTCAGCCGCGGTGATGGCTGGCGCGCTCGTGCGCGGGCCGTCGGTGCGATCGTGCAACCAGACCTGTGCCCCGTGCGGATCGCCCGACGTGGTTGGTGGGATTACACGGTGATGTAGCGACAACGTGGACTTCAAACACGCGAGCAGGCCGTTCGCCGCACCGCAATGGCCGATGTCGGCTTCGATCGCATTCGATGTCTTCGCCAACGATCGCGGCTCGGCGGGAGCCTTGCCTTCCCCGCACGAAGATATCACATCCGTGACCAGCGCGTAGATTCGGTCCCCATCGCGCACGGCGTCTGAGTGGCGTTTCAGAATGAACGCAACAGCAGCATCCCCCGCGGACTTCTCTGGCTCTTGACTCTTGTCTCTCGACTCTCGACTCAATCGCACATCGCTTTGAAAATCCACTGCGCCGACGAGTGCACGATCAAGTTCGCCTTGCTGCAGCGCCCGCATGGCGACTTGTAGCGCCTGTAATCCCGAAGTTTCATCGCTAGAGAGGGTGAAACTCGGGCCGCCGACATCGAACTCGCGCGCGAGTCGGCTGGCGACGATGCCGCCGAGGTTGCCCATCACGCGGTTGGCCGTGAGTGGAGGGCCGAAGACATCGCGCAGACGCTGCACCCATGCGGCCATTTCGTCCGGCGACAAGGTCCATTCCAGCTTCGCAGCCCATTCTGGGGCGAACTCTTCCAGCGACCATCGCCCATGAAAATTGGTGGTGTTGGGATCGAGGTTGATGCCGACGAATACGCCCGTGCGGTTACCGAGTTCGCGGTCGCACCCTGCATCGTCCAGTGCCGCGGCGGCCACCTGCAGCATCAACTGCTGCTGCGGCAACATCTCTTCGAGTTCCAGCGGAGGAATGCGAAAGGCCCCCACTGGCATCGCAACTTCGGGAATATCCGTGCGCGCAATCGCCCCATAACCAAAGAACCGCGCGGCAATATCATGGATGTCGGTGAGTGATCCGCAGCGTGCCGCGACACCCACGATGGCAACAGGGGGCTGAGGGCTAAGAGCTAAGGGCTGAGGGACAGGCGACGGCGACGGCGAAGACACATGCCGGTCTTGCGTATTTCTCTGTCCCTTAGCCCTTAGCCCTAAACCATCAGCCTCTTCCAGCAGCACGTGCGCGTTGATGCCGCCGAAGCCGAACGCGTTGATGGCGGCGCGACGCGGCGTGTGGTTGTCGCGGCGCTCCCACGGTTGTGATTTCGCGAGCACCTGGAACGGGCTGTCAGGGCGATTGAGTGCCGGTGCGGGCTTGTCGAAGTTCGCGGTGGGCGGCAGCGTTCCTTCCTGCATCGCCCAGAGCATTTTCATCAGGCTCGCGCCCCCTGCTCCCGTTAACAGATGGCCAACGTTGGACTTGACGGACCCCAACACACAGCGGTGTGGCTGGCCGATTTCCTCGCGCCATAGCGTGTGGAGACTGTCCAGTTCGACGGCGTCACCGACGGGAGTGCCGGTCGCGTGGCATTCGATGAGGTCGACATCACCCGGTCGCCAACCGGCCTGTTGATATGCTGCCTGCATCGCGCGGAGCTGACCCTCGGAATGCGGCGCGAGCAGGTTCGCACCACGGTCATTCGACAGGCCGATCCCGGCAATCGTCGCGGCGATACGGTTACCATCGCGGAGCGCGTCGCTCAATCGTTTCAGGACGAAGACCCCGGCCCCTTCGCCGACAACGAGGCCATCCGCAGCAGCAGACAACGGCGCGCAGCGGCCGTGCTTCGTCAACGCCTGCAATTGTGCGAAACCCATCTGTGTATATTGGCAATCGGGCCGCGACAGCCCGCCGGCAAGCATCACATCGGCACGCCCCGCCCGCAGTTCATCACACGCCAATTTCAGCGCATACAGTGATGACGCACACGCGGCATCCAAGGTGAAAGCGGTCCCGCGGAGTCCCAACGCCCCGGCAATTAGTGCCGCCGGTAACCCCGCTGCCGACCAGTTGCGGCGGTCCCATTTTGATCGTTGCCATTGCGGAGCACGGTCGCCGAGCAACTTCGTGGCGAAATCCTGGACGAGGGCATCGCGCGCGAGAGCCGATGTCGATTCCGTCGGCAACACGATGTGCCCGAGAATCACCCCGGCACGTGCTGGATCAATCTGCGACGAACCCGCGGACATCCACGCCTGATGGGCGGCTTTCAACCCAATCCGGAACAACGGATCGAATCGTTCCAGCCGTGAACCGATTTCCGGATGCGGCAACACCGCAGGATCGAAGACGACCGCGGCGTCATCGAGTGGGCAACACCATGTCGAATAAACCCGATCGGGTTGCGGTCCTCCGACGGCGAGCGCCCGCTCCGGCTTGAGAAACCAGCGGTTGGGAGACGCGGTGCGGCCGGAGTCGACCCCGGCCGCAATGTTGTTCCAGAAGCCGTCTAAGTCGTGTGCGCCGGGAAACACGCCTCCCATGCCCACAATGGCAATACGTTCGGTCGACATCAATCGGTAGGCTTCGGAATAACATCGGGATGAATCGATCAAGTCTCCCGATCTTATCCGACCGCACCGGCCGTCGCGAACGAATGTACTGATAAATGTTCAGGTCCGGGCTGAAGGCAAGCACGTTTGGATCGGCAAACGAAACGACCCCGATGGAATGGTCCACCGGGGTCGTGTCAGGGAAAGTGAGCAGCGCTGAGACTACGCCGCCATGCTGTCCGTGCCTTCTTCGTCGTCATAGACGAGGTAGTACACGTTCGTGGAGCATTCTTCGAGGAACGCTTTGATGGTTTCGCTGTTCGTGGTCGCCATCAACTCTTCAATCGCGGCGACGACTCGATCGACTTCTTCGCTGTTGATTTCTTCGTATTCAATCTCGTCGGACACAATGGCCTCCTGCGGGTTGGGGTCCGGAATTTCCTTCAGAAGCAGAGAGGAATATCGGCTGCCAACCTGTCTCGCGCGTAGCTCCGACGACGCAAGATCGCGTCGTGACGGCGATGTGTCCGGTACCAACGGCATCAACCGCAAAGTTTTCCTGATGAAACTTCCCAGGGAAGGCATTCCCCGGGCGTCACTTCTTCTTGGCCGCTTTCTTCTTCGCGGACTTTTTGCTGGCGGGTTTCTTCGTGGCAGACTTCTCCGCCGACGCCGACTTTGCAGCCGGCTTTTTCTTCCCGCCAAAAATGTTGTCCCAGCCGCCGGAAAACTTGATGTTCGACCCGGTATGAACTGTGTAACCCGTCATGGACCTAACGCTCCCGCATGAACGACTTCGGCGGCCTCAACTCCGGCCACCCCGTGCATTGTAACACCGTGGTGGACATTTTCGTGTGCCACGGCCGTGTCGACCGTGGCACACGAGAGTCAGTGCAGTTGAAACGCACGGCGAGACATTGCACCATACCGGGCATGAAACACCTGCCCCCCTGCACCGCCGCATTGTTGTTCGCTTCCCTCCTCGTGACGAGTCCGTGGGACCAAGTGGCAATTGCGGCTGATGTGCCGCACCTGCAAATTCCCGCGAACGATGACGGTCTTCCCGGCGCGGGACCGATTCGTCGTTACGACTGGTTCCGCAATCTGTGGACACAGAAGCGAACCGCGTGGTCGAAGGCCGTCGAGAAAGATCAGGGTGCGCTCGCCTTCCTTGGTGATTCGATCACACAGGGTTGGAACGACGATTTCCAAGGCCGCTTCCCCGGCGTGAAACTTGCCAACCGCGGTATCAGCGGCGACACCACCCGCGGCATGCTGCTGCGGTTGAAAGACGACGTTCTGTCCCTCAAGCCGCGCGGCGTGGTCCTGTTGATGGGCACGAACGATCTCGAAGAAGGAGCCGAGCCGGAAACGATCGCGAGCAACTTCAAGCTCATCATCGAAGCGTTAAAGAAGCACGATCCGAAGATGCCGATCGTCGTCTGCCAGGTTTTCCCCAGTTCCGAAACGAAAAAACGCCCGGCGGCAAAGATCAAGGCAATCAACGATCTCTACTTCGCGGCGGTGAAGGGTGACCCGCAGGTAACGTTCCTCGAAACGTGGACGCTCTTCGCCGATGAAAAGGGAGATGCCAAATCGGCAGAGTTCCCGGACCTGCTCCATCCCAACAGCACCGGTTATGCCAAGTGGGCGGCGGCACTGAAGCCGATTTTCGCCACGCTCGATTTCATGGAAACGACTGATGATGATTTCCAACCGGAGCCGGGCTTTGTGAGCCTGTTCAATGGCCACGACCTCACCGGCTGGGGCTTCCGCATCCAGAAAACACTGGAAAAGACCGCGACCTTTGACGGTAAACCACAAAGTGACGACAGCCGATACGTCGCCAAGCACGGACGGATCATCGTCACCACGCCGCCCGAAGGCCGCCGTGTGCAACAGATGTGGACGACGAAAGAGTTCGGCAAGGACTTCGTGCTGAAACTCGAATTCCGCGCGACGCCGAACGCCGACAGCGGCGTCTTTATCCGGGCTCCACAACTCCAGTGCCGCGATTATCCGCTCGCCGGGCCGTACAAGATGCTTGAGAAGTACAAAGCACAGGATTGGAACGAACTGGTCATCACAGTGAAGGACAACGTCGCCCACTGTACCTGCAACGGCGAAGTCCTCGAAGCCGCGATGAAGCTGCCCGAATCCGGCCCCATCGGCCTCGAAGGGGACCGCGGTCAGATGGAATACCGCCGGATTCGGTTGATGGAAACGCCCTAACGCTTGCCGCTTTGCGGGATGTCACCAGCGTCGCTCTGGTGAGGTTCTCTGAACTCGTTCCCAAGCTCCGCTTGGGAACGAGGCAACGAGCAGGCGCGTACGCTTACGCGTCTTCCCACTCCGTCTCCGGCACTTCGGCTTCGGCAGCGTCGAGGGCTTCCAACTCGGCAGCGTATTTGGCGTCATCCTTCGCGGCTTGCACCGGCGACTTGTCGTCGCGCGAACGGAAGTAGATTTTCAGCGGAACTTCCTTGAACGGCAGCTCTTCGCGCAGGACGCCGATCAGGTACCGCTTCCAGCTTTCGTCGAAGAGTTCCGCATCGTTGACCTTGAAGACCAGCGTCGGTGGTTCGACAGCGACCTGCGTCACGAACAGAATCCGCGGCGTCCGATTCTTCCGCATCGGCGGCGGCCACTTCTTCACCGCGGCCCGCACCTGCCGGTTGAGCTCGCCGGTCCCAATCCGCAGCCGCGATTGCTTATAAATCGACTGGGCCAGATTAATCAGTTTTTTGATGTTCTTGCCGGTGATTGCAGTGATGACGGCCGTTGGGACGTGTCGCATGTCGGCGAACGTCTTGAAGACGTACTCGGCCCACTCGCCCGGTTCCATGCCGACAGCAAGATCCCACTTGTTGCCGACGAAGATGCACGCTTTGCACTCGTCGAGAATCTCGGAGACCAGTTGCTTGTCGACGCGGGAGATTTTTTGGGAACAGTCGAAGAACATCATCACCACACTCGCGCGGCGGATGCTGCGCTTAGCCCGGGCGAGACCGTACCACTCGACATCGTTGGCGAGGCTTTTCCGTTTCCGTACGCCGGGGGTGTCGATGGCGATGAACGACTTGCCGTCGAGTTCAAACCGCACGTCGACCGAATCCCGCGTGGTGCCGGGAATCTCGCTGACGATCATCCGCTCGGTTTCGGCGAGCTGATTGATGAACGTGCTCTTGCCGACGTTCCGCCGACCGACGATAGCCAGCTTCAATTCCGGCTCGGCGTCCATCCGATCGCCGAGATCGCTTTCGTTCTCTTCGGCTTCGGGCAGGTGCTTGATGATGGCATCGAGCAACTGGTTCTGATTCCGGCCGCCGATCACGCTGGTGGTGATCAGCTCACCCTCGTACAGCGCATGAAACTCGGCGACTTCCTTGTCGAGTTTCGGCGAATCGCACTTGTTGACAACGAGCACCTTCGGCTTGTCAATCCGTCGCAATCGCTGGCTGACAGTGCGATCCAACGGCGTGATGCCGGACGGGCCTTCCACAACGAAGAGAATCACGTCCGCTTCATCGATGCCGATCTGAATCTGGTGGTTGATTTCCTCTTCGAGTTCGTCCTTGTCAACGATCCCAATCCCGCCGGTGTCGACGAGTTCAAAGTACCGGCCTTCGTGATGCATCAGGTACGTGACGCGGTCGCGCGTGACACCGGCCATCGGGTCGACGATGGAGACCCGCTTGTGAGCGAGCCAATTCATGAGTGAGCTTTTGCCGACATTCGGCCGGCCCACAATCGCCACTTTCGGAACGGACATCGCACACGCACTCGCATCAAAGAACCAAGTCGGACCAAGTAGTATAGCAGATTTGGTCACTTCTGTTGAGTCGCAGAAAAAGAATCGGCCATTGCTTGCGCTTTGCGGAATCCCGCAGTCGGCAATCAATCCCCCGCCGCTGTCCGCTTGATTCCCACCATTCGGTACGGGACACTGCTCGTCCTGGATTCATAACGTGTTCCTTGTCGCGGGAACTGCCGATGTCTGCTGATTTGACTGCCCGGCTGCTCACCGAGTTGGATCGACTGGTTCTGATCGATCCGCACACGCACATCAATCCGCACGCCCCGGCGTCCAAAACGCTGGCGGACATCATGGGCTACCACTACTACACCGAACTCGCCCATTCTGCGGGGCTGGCGAAGTCGCGGATCGAGGAACCGGGGCTCGGGCCGAAGGACAAAGTCGGCCGCTTGGTGGAATGGCTCGACAAGCTCGACAATACGATCCAGGTGAGTTGGCTGATCGAACTCTGCGAGCGGTTCTTCGACTTCACGGACGATCGCATCACCCCCAAGAATTGGGAAGCCCTGTACGACCGCGCGGCGGCGAAGATGGCGGAGCCGGATTGGGAGACGCAATGTCTCCAACAAAGCGGCATCGAAAAAGTCTTCCTGACGAACGATTTTGACGATCCGCTCGCGGGGTTCGACACCGAACGATACATCCCGTGCCTGCGGACCGATGATCTCGTGTTTCATCTGGCAAAACCGGAAGTCCGCCAGCGATTAGCGAAGGCAACGCAAATCGAAGTCACCAACACGGCAACGATGAAGGACGCGATCAGCAAACTGTTTGAACATTTCGTCCGCAACAATGTGAAAGCGTGCGCGATTTCCCTGCCGCCGTCGTTTACCCCGCGGCAACCGGGGCTGCATGAAGTGCGGGCACCGTTGCAGAAGGCGCTCAATGGTGAAGCGATGACCGCAGACGAATCGGTCCGCGTCAGTGAATTCGTCTTCTGGTCGATTACCGAGTGCTGTGCCGACCACAAATTGCCGTTCGATCTCATGATCGGCGTCAACCGCCGGGTTTACCGCGACGGCGTGTATCAGGGGCAAGACTTGTTCGATCAACGGGTCTCGCTGATTCAGTACCAGGACTTGTTCAACGCGTTCCCGCAGGTGACGTTCCCGGTGTCGGTCCTCGCGCAGGCCAGCAACATGGAACTGGTGAGCTATGCGTGGATTTTCCCGAACGTCGTCACCAACGGGCACTGGTGGTACTCGAACATCCCAGCCCACATCACGGTGGATACCCGAGCTCGCCTGCAAGCCGCCCCACGGACCAAGCAGATCGGCTACTACAGCGATATGTACAAGCTGGAATTCGCCTGGCCGAAGTTCCAGATGTACCGCCGCATTCTGGCCCGCGTGCTGGCAGAGGATTTTGTGATCGACCGCCGCTGGACCGAAACGCAGGCGATCGATCTCGGCAAGCAGGTGCTGCGTGGCAACGTCGAAACGATTTTCGGTGTGAAGTGATCGTGTAGCGCGCCAGCGCCCGGTTCATTACGAGGAACCGGGCGCTTCCGGCTGGTGAATTACGCTATGACTTGGGCTGTTGCCGACGCCATCGCCAGCTGCTCGTGAGCAGCGCGAATCAGCGACTCGGTTTCATCCCAGCCAATGCAGCCATCGGTGATCGAAATTCCATACCGAAGTTGCTTTCGATCCGGCGGCAGCGGTTGGTTCCCTGGGTTGAGATTGCTTTCGAGCATCAGCCCGACGAGGTTATCATTGCCGTCGAGTCGCTGCTGGATGCCCGAATTCCACGCGATCGCCTGCTTCGTGTAGTCCTTGTTTGAGTTGGCGTGGCTGCAGTCGACCACCAGCCGCGGCGACAGCTTCGCAGCGCTCAGTTTCTCCGCCGCTTCAGCCAGACTCGACGCATCATAATTGGGACCGTTACGCCCGCCGCGCAGCACGAGGAAGCCCCACGGGTTCCCCTTGGTATTCACAATGCACGTCTTCCCATCAGCGTCGATGCCCAGAAAACTGTGTTGATGTCGGGCGGCGAGCATGGCATCCAGCGCGACCTGCAGGCTGCCGTCGGTCCCGTTCTTGTACCCAACGGGCATCGACAACCCGCTGGCCATCTGCCGGTGCGTGGGGGATTCCGTCGTCCGGGCGCCGATGGACGCGACCGTCAACAGATCGGCGATGTACTGGGGTGTGATGGGTTCGAGCAACTCCGTCGCCGTGGGCAGGCCCATCGTCGCGATCTCGAGCAAAATCCGTCGGGCGACGCGCAGCCCCGTCGAAATGTCGAACGAATCGTCGAGATGCGGGTCGTTGATGAGTCCCTTCCACCCGACGGTCGTCCGCGGTTTCTCAAAATAAACCCGCATAATCAGCACAATCTGGTCGGCCACATCATCGGCCAGTTGTTTCAGCCGGGCTGCATATTCCAAGGCGGCGGTGTGATCGTGAATGGAACACGGCCCGACAACCGCCATCAGGCGGCGATCTTCCCCGGAGAGAATGCGTTTGACGGTTTCGCGGGAATCGAGAATCGTCCGGACGGCGGTGTCGGAGATTTCTTCCTCAATTTTGAGATACCGCGGAGCGATGAGGGGGGTCGTGTCGCGGACGTTCACATCGTGCAAGGGTCGCATCATCGGTAAGTCTTTGGTGGCGTTGCTCTGAAAAAAGCCGACGCGTCGCTCGTCACAGGAAAGAAAACTGGCCATTCGCGGCTCTTCTTGCAGTATAGACAGCCGGGGAAGCTCCCGCCATCGGGGCGACAGCGCAGTCGGTCCCACCGCGAGTTAAAATCCGGACACGCCGTGACGCCATCAGGTTCTCGTGAACCGGATTGTGCCCCCGACAGAATTCTTGAACTGAGATGACAATACGATGCCCGGTGCTCAACTGGCGGCCGATTTGTGGATTAACGAATACCTCACGCCGTGTGACATCTGGCAGCACGGCGTACAGAAAGTGCTCGCCCAGCGGTCGACACCGTTTCAGGAGATGACCGTTGTCGAAAGCGGCCCGTACGGCAAGGCGCTCATTCTCGATGGCAAATGGCAGACCTGCACAGGTGACGAGTTCCTGTATCACGAGCCTATCGTCCACGCCCCGTGTGCTCTGCACGGCCGACCAGAACGGGTGCTCATTGCCGGTGGTGCCGACGGTGGTGCGTTGCGGGAAGCCCTTAAATGGAAATCGGTGAAAGAAGTCGTCGTGGCGGATATCGACGGCGATGTCATTCAGGCCTGCCGCGAACTGCTGCCGGAGATTCATCAAGGCGCGTTCGACGATCCCCGTGCCCGGATCGCCGTGGGAGATGCGTGGGATCTCATCGCAAATACGCCCGGCCATTGGGACGTGATCATTGCGGACCTGACCGATCCCATCGAAGAAGGCCCGGCATACAAGCTGTTCACAAAGGAGTTCTTCACGCTCTGCCGCGATGCGCTCCGACCAGGAGGTGTGTTCGTGAACCAGGCGGGATCGCAGTCGCCGCCGCTCATGGACATTACCGTGCGAGTTCTCAACACCATCGCCTCCGTGTTTGGACGAGCGTCGGTGATCACAGCGAACGTACCCACATACGGATCGTCGTGGGCGTTGGCGTTGGCATCCGTGAAACCGCTCGATTTGCGTCCGTCACCGCAAAAAATTGAGGCGTTGCTGACCGAACAACTGACCGCGCCGCTGCGGATGTTTGACGGCGAAGCGCTGCTCGGCATGTTGCAGATGACGAAACTGATGCGCGACCGGATCGCTGCCGAGACGTGTGTGTACACCGTCGACGCGCCGCCGGTGTTCTTCGGTGGGAAAAAAGAGACCCAGGGTTAAGACCCCTGGGCGTCATTGGTAAATCATCTCATCACGCGGTTTTGAACAGGCGTTGCAGTTCTTCGAGCGAGGTCTTTCCTTCCGCGACGAGTCGCAGACCATCCTTGTGGAATGTCAGCATCCCTTCAGTTCGCGCCTGGACTTTGATCTGATCCATCGCCGCCCCATCGGCGATGATCTTTTTCATCCCTTCCGATGCCGTAATCAGTTCGAGCATCGGCGTGCGACCGATATAACCGACATCGTTGCACTTCTCGCATGGATCGGGCATTTCGCCGGTCTTTTCGTCCGGCTCGGGTTCCGGTTTGCGGTAGAGGACTTTCGTTTCCGGAGGCAGGCCGACTTTCGCCAACAGCTTTGGATTCGGACGGAACGCTTCTTTACACGCCGGACAGAGGAGTCGAATCAGTTTCGTGCTGTAAGCCGCTTGAAAAACTTCGCTCATCTGCTGCGGATTGCCAATCCACTGCGTGAATTGAGCAATCGCCGATGCTGCGTCTTTGGCCGGCATTTCACCCATCACACAAACGCGGTCCGCCGCTCCGGCGTCGGCTTTGGCAATGTCCGCGTTCTTGATCGGCTCGCTGAAAATCACGTCCGCTTCCGAGCGAATGATTCGCTCGTAGGTCTGCACGAGATCATCTTCCGGCTTCGGCTCAAACTTCTGAACGTTGTAGACCTCGCGGCTCCCCATATCGACAATGGTAAACGCCGCATATTGAAAGAGGTCGATGCCGCGGAGGAACGCAAACGCGGTGGTGGTGACGCCGCTGCCCGGTCCGCCGGCGATGAGAACCAGCCCGCGTTTTTTGGAAGTGAACTCGCGAATCTGCGCTTTGGTTGCCGCGGAGAATCCCGCTTCTTCCATGGTGCCGATTTTGATCTTCAGATTCCGCAACCGCGCCGTGAGCCGTTCGGTTCCGTCCGGTTGCGGCTGGGTATCAATCGTGACTTCGTACGGCGTTCCCTGAAACTCGGCTTTCACACCACCCGCCTGCGGCTGCTTCAGCTTGGGATCCAATCCGCACAGCAGCTTCAGCATTTGTGTGATGGCAACCGTTTGGGGCCGCGGCATCTTCGCCCCGGCGAACGCAACGCCGTCAATGTAGAACGTGCTCGCGCCGCGCTCCCCCTTGATATCCACCCGCACAGTTTCCGCCCGGCGTTCGATAGCGTCGGTGACGATTTCCTTCGCCGGGATCAAGCCCGCCTGCGCGAGCCGCATGTTCGCCTTCATGTCGACGACGTTACCGTTGAGCGCCCCCTGAAACGAGCATAACTCCCGTTCATCTTCGTCGTCTTCATCATCGTCATCGTCGTCGCGCTTGCCGCCAAACATGCCGAAGATCACAGGGACATCTCCTGGGAGGAGTTAGGGATTAGCGAGTAGGGAATAGCGAATAGCAAGAAGGTGGTAGTTGGTCGGTAAGAGGCTTCGTTTTCCTCCGTCCCTTAGCCCTAAACTCTCAGCCCTTAGCCATCATCACAGCAGTCCGTAATCCACGAGCGTCTTGCGCAGCCGCTTTTCATCGGCTTCGCCCAGTGGCGTGAGCGGCAGCCGCAGTTCGCCGGTATCGCGACCGAGGAGACGCATCGCAACTTTGATCGGGATCGGATTCGTCGCAATACCGAGCAGGTCGCGACAGAGGGTGAACGCCTTGAAGTGCAGCTTCTGCGCTTCGGCGATGTTCCCAGCCTTCCACGCGGCGAGCAACGCCAGCATGTCTTTCGGGACGATGTTACCGACGACCGAGACAATGCCGCTTCCACCCATCGACAAGAGCGGGAGTGTCAGGCTGTCGTCACCCGACAGTACGCTAAGATTCGTTTCCGCCAGGACGCGCGACGCCTGGTCCATCGACCCGGTCGCTTCCTTGATGGCGACGACCGTCGGCAGTTCGGCGATCTTCGCGATGACATCCGGCTCCATGTTCTTCGCGGTGCGGCCGGGGATGTTGTACAGAATGATCGGCAGGTCACACGCCTCGGCGACCGCCTTGTAATGCTGATAGAAGCCTTCGCCCATCGGCTTGTTGTAGTACGGAGCGACCATCATCGCGCCGTCGGCCCCGGCCTGCTTGGCGTGCTTCGTCAACTGGATGGCTTCCAGCGTGCTGTTCGAGCCGGTCCCCGCCATCACCTTGATCCGCCCGGCCGCCTGCTGGCAGACGATCTCGACAACGCGGCTGTGTTCCTCATGCGACAACGTCGGGCTTTCCCCCGTCGTCCCCACCGGACACAAGCCGTTCGTCCCCTGAGCGATGTGCCAGTCGACCAGCTTCTTCAACGCGGCTTCATCGACCCGGCCGTCCTTGAACGGCGTCACGATAGCGACGGTCAACCCCGCGAACTGTTCACCCTTGCGTGGCATGTTCTTCTTCTATGTCTTGTCGTGTATTGAGACCCACGGTTCAGAAACCGTGGGCTTCTGTTTTGATGATGTGTGTTACTTGCGATTCCGCCAGTCGATGCCGCTCATTTCGGACAGCGCCAGCAGCAGTGCGTGCGTGCCGTTGCGGCCCCAGCCTTTGGCTTTGACGGACAGGTACAACTGCTCGGCAAGGGCCAGTCCTGGCAGCGAGAGGCCCATCCGTTTGGACTCGGCGAGGGCGATCCCCATGTCCTTGATGAAGTGCTCGACGAAGAACCCTGGATCGAAATTGTTGTTCATCATTCGCGGGCCGAGATTCGTCAGCGACCAGCTTCCCGCCGCGCCCGGGCCGACCGATTGCAGCACCGTCGGCAGGTCGAGACCCGCTTTGTAACCGTACAGCAGCGCCTCGCAGACGCCGATCATGCCGGTGCTGATCAGAATCTGGTTGGCCATCTTCGTGTGTTGTCCCGCCCCCGGTCCGCCCTGATGGACGATGGTTTTGCCCATCGCCTGGAACAACGGCGTCACCGCTTCGACCACGTCCTTGTCGCCGCCGATCATGATCGACAGCGCGGCGTTCTTCGCTCCGATGTCGCCGCCGGACACGGGAGCGTCGACACTGTAGACGCCTTTCGCCTTCGCTGCTTCATAGACCTCGCAGGCCAGAGAAGGTTCGCTCGTGGTCATGTCGACCAGCACCGCCCCGGCTTTCGCCCCGGCGAGAGCCCCGTTGTCGCCGAGCAACACTTCCCGCACATCGCTGGGGAAGCCGACGATCGAGAAAATCACATCCGATTGCGTCGCCAGTTCCTTCGGCGACGCGGCCCACTTCGCCCCCTTGGCGATCAGCGGCTCGGCTTTTTCCTTCGTGCGAGTGTAAACGGTCGCCGAGTACCCGGCGGCGATGAGGTGGCCGACCATGCTCGACCCCATCACGCCCGTGCCAATCCACCCGACCCGCGTCGTCCCCGGTTTCGCGACCGTCACCGCCATGCTGCGTGATTCCTGTGGTTGAACCGTCGACGACTGTGGCAATCACCCCGACCGCCCCGTCCCCCGCCCGATTCCAATCCCACAGTATACCGGGCGGAGTGGGACACGTCACGGAACCGTGTTGATTGTCGGCGGCCTCATATTTGAAGTTGGGGTGGCCGGGGCTGGAGCATCTTCGCGAAGCCCCGGAAAATGGGACGCTCACCGTTCCGGGGCTTCCCTTCGGTCCAGCCCCGGCGGCCCGCCGCGTTAGGGTGGCCCCAATCGCTGCGCTAACGCCTCAAACTGCCATCTCATGAAGACCGCGAGTCCCGGCACATGATTGGCGCACAGAAATACGGGAAAAAATGGCATCGAGACAGCGATCACGACTGTTTGGTTTTTGATCCATTTTTGTGCGGTAAAAGTCACGGGCACTGCCGACACGATATAGAACACCATCACGATGGGCAGCGCGATCACCAATGATCGTCGTTTCCACTTCCACAGTGCAAACCAAGCGTTACGCGGCGGATTGAGTGGGGGTGCGTGCTCCATTTCAACACGGTACGAAGTGGACATCGTTCATTCAACAAGATTTCACGAGCCGGAAGCGTCAGCGACGAATCTTCGCATTTCCTGATGAAAACCTGATAAGTTAAAGTCCGTCGGTGACGCTTCCGGCTCGTCGTCACTGACGTTTCCGCTTGCTTACCGCCCGTGTGCATCGGAGAATGCCCGGCCGTGGTGTGACAGCTTGTTTGGACCTCTTGGCGGAGACGGCCGATGCGGCGCGGGATGCAGTTCTTCTTCACAGTTGCGTGGATGTGGGCCAGTGTGGTGTTCGCCGCGGACGGGCCGTCCAAGGCGGCGTTGTCTCCGACGGAGGCGGACGCCGATTTCCCCTTCCAGGGCGAGTACGTCGGCGAGATCAATCGTGACGGCCAACTGACCAAGTTCGGCCTGCACATCATCGCCCGCGGGAACGGCAAGTTTCACGCGGTGGCTTACCCCGGTGGTCTGCCCGGCGAGGGTTTTCTCGGCGGTGAAAAAATCGAAGCCGATGGGGAACTTCGGAACGGCGCCGTGGAATTCGTGCATGACAATATCGTCTCGACGCTCAAGGACGGTACGTTGACCACCGTCGTCGATGGTCAGGAAGTCGCCAAGTTCACCAAGGTGGATCGCAAGAGCCCGACGCTCGGCATGAAGCCGCCCGCCGGCGCGAAAATCCTGTTCGATGGCACCTCCGCCGACGCCTTCGAGAACGGCAAAATCGACCCGAACGGTCTGCTGATTCAAGGCGTCACCAGCAAGGACAAATTCCAGAACGCAACGCTGCACTTGGAGTTCCTGCTGTCGTACATGCCCACGGCGACGGGACAGGGCCGGGCCAACAGCGGGTGTTATCTGCAAGGCCGTTACGAAGTGCAGATTCTCGATTCGTTCGGCCTCGAAGGCAAAAACAACGAATGCGGTGGGATCTACACCATCCGCGATCCGCAGGTGAATATGTGCTATCCGCCGTTGTCGTGGCAGACGTACGACATCGACTTCACCGCCGCAAAGTATGATGCCGACGGCAAGAAAACCGCCGATGCCAAGATGACGGTGAAGCACAACGGCGAAGTGATCCATCGCGATGTGCCGCTGCCGAAGGGCACCACGGCGGCCCCGGTCGCCGAAGGCCCACAACCCGGCCCGCTCTACCTGCAAGACCACGGCAACCCGATCCGCTTCCGCAACATCTGGGTCGTCGAAAAGTAGTGTTGTCTACCAGAAGCCCAGGGTTTCCGAACCCTGGGTCTCTTTTTCACTCGCCAGAGAAGAAGATCCACAGATTTCGCAGATTCACACAGATTAGGAGAAGTAACAAAGGTTGTCACTTCGACACATCCTCTTTCCTTTCTGAATCTGTGTTAATCTGTGGAATCTGTGGATGTCTTTCTCTCTCGATACGACAGCGACCCGGCATGCAGAACGCGACGATTGCATCACTTTTCGAAGAACTGGCGGACCTGCTGGAGTTGCAGGGTGCGAATCCGTTTCGGGTGCGGGCTTACCGGAATGCGGCCCGGACACTGGAAGCGACATCGCAATCGGTTGCCGATGTCGTCGCCACACCGGGGCATGATCTGACATCGCTCGAAGGGATCGGCAAAGACCTCGCGGAAAAGATCGAAACGATCGTCTCCACCGGAACGCATCCCGCATTGGAGGAAGCACGGGCGCAGTTTCCGCCCGATGTTCGCCAGATGCTGCGCATCCCCGGCATCGGGCCGAAGAAAGTCGCGGCTCTGATCAAAGAATTGCAGATTCAATCGCTGGCGGATCTAAAAGCCGCGTGTGAGCAGGACCGGGTCGCCGGGCTGAAGGGTTTCGGCAAGAAGACGCAGCAGATCATTCTCGAAGGGATGGCCCATCGGGAAGCCGCCGGGAATCGCGTGCTGCTCTACCATGCCAAGTCGGCGGTCGATGAGATCATCCGCGATCTGAAAATGGTCCCCGGTGTCGAACAAGTCTCAGAGGCGGGGAGTTGCCGACGACGACGCGAGACCTGTGGCGATCTCGATGTCCTGGCGACGGCGTCCGACTCCACAACGGTCATGGACCGGCTGGCGGCGCATCCGCTCGTCGAAAAAGTGCTGGCGCGCGGCGAGACCAAGCAGCGCGTGCGATTAGAAACCGGTCTCGAACTTGACCTGCGCGTGGTCCCGACAGAGTCATACGGAGCCGCGCTGCAGTACTTCACCGGTTCAAAAGAGCACAACATCGTGATCCGCCGCCGGGCGCAGGAACGCGGCCTGAAAGTCAACGAGTGGGGTGTCTTCCGGGGTGAAGAAGTCGTCGCCGGTCTGACCGAGGAAGACGTGTATGCATCGGTCGGGTTGCCGTGGATTCCGCCCGAACTGCGGGAAAACCGCGGGGAAATTGAACGAGCCGAACAGGGGACGCTCCCCACGCTCGTGGAAGTCGCCGACATTCAGGGCGATCTCCACATGCACACCACGGCGAGCGACGGTATCGCCACGATCCGTGAAATGGCCGAAGCCGCCCAAGCCCGCGGACTGAAATACATCGCCATCACCGACCATTCCAAACGGGTCAGCATGGCCAATGGTCTGGATGCCACACGCTTGCGAGAGCATTGGAAAGCCATCGACAAAGTCCGCGGTCAAGTCAAAGGCATCGAAATCCTTTGCGGCATCGAGTGCGACATCCTTGAAGACGCCACCATGGACCTCGACGACGGCGTTCTCTCCGAAGCCGATTGGGTTATCGCGGTGTTGCATTATGGGCTGAAACAACCGCGGGCGCAGATCATGCAGCGGTTACTCAACGCCATCCGCAATCCCAATGTGGACATCATCGGTCATCCCTCGGGACGTTTAATCGACCGCCGTCCCGGAGCAGACATCGTCTACGAAGACCTGTTCAAAGCGGCGGCCGATCACGGCGTGATGATGGAAATCAATGCCAATCCGGAACGGCTCGATCTCGACGACATTCAAGCGGCCGCTGCGAAGGCCCACGGGATTCCTATCGTGATCAGCACCGATTCCCACAGCACTGACGGATTCAACACTCTGCCGTGGGGTGTCTACCAAGCCCGCCGCGCCGGTCTCACAAAAGCCGATATCGCGAACACACGGTCGTTCGCGCAATTCAAGAAGCTGATCCATCGCTAAGACGCCCAAGGACTGTCGTCCCTGGGATGTTCCCCAGCAGAGCGTGCCAATCAAATGGGCACGGCTTGCTTAGCGGTATCGCATTTGCTTACCGTATTCGGCGTGTAACATCGCTCGCCTGCTGCGGAGTTTTGGAACGTGCCCGGACTGACCCCTCGTGAAGTGCTCGCCCTGTGCCGGGAACGCGATCTGCGTGCCGTCGATCTCCGGTTTATGGATTTTCCAGGAACACAAAAGCACTTTACAATTCCCGTAACCGCCCTCGGTGAAAAGAGTTTCGACGAGGGATTCGGATTCGACGGGTCGTCGATCCGCGGCTGGCAGGCCATCAACGAAAGCGACATGCTCGTCGTCCCCGAGCCTGGAACAGCGTTCGTTGATCCGTTCATGAAGCAAACCTTGGTGATGACCTGCAACATCCAGGATCCCATCACCCGGGAAGACTATGCCAAAGATCCGCGCAACGTTGCCCGAAAAGCAGAAAGCTACCTGAAGCTCTCGGGACTCGCCGATACGGCCCAGTTTGGCCCCGAAGCCGAGTTCTTCGTTTTCGATCAGGTCCGTTTCGACCAGAACGAACACGAGGCGTATTACCACGTCGAAAGTGCGGAAGGCCAGTGGACTCGCGGACAGAATTCATCCACCGGCAACGCCGGCCACAAGATCCGCTACAAAGAAGGCTATTTTCCCGTCCCTCCCACCGACACGCTGCAGGATTTGCGGTCGGAAATCATGTTCATCCTGCAGGATTGCGGGATCGAAGTCGAAGCCCAGCATCACGAAGTTGCGACCGCCGGGCAATGCGAAATCGACATGCGGTATAGCACTTTATTGCAGACCGCCGATCAGTTGCTGCTCTATAAATATGTCGTGAAAAACGTCGCGGCCCGGCATGGGAAGACCGCGACCTTCATGCCCAAACCGCTGTGGAACGACAACGGTTCCGGACTGCATCTGCATTTGTCATTGTGGAAAAACGGCACGAACCTGTTCGCCGGCAGTGGATACGCGGGCTTGAGCGACACCGCCCTCTTCGCGATCGGCGGCATCCTGAAGCACGCCCCCGCGATTCTGGCGTTCTGCTGTCCCACCACGAACAGTTACAAACGCCTGGTGCCGGGGTTTGAAGCGCCAATTAATCTCACCTACAGCAGTCGGAACCGTTCGGCAGCCATTCGCATCCCGGTCCACACGCCGCACGCTGCCAACAAGCGATTCGAGTTCCGTTGCCCGGATGCCTCCGCAAATGGGTATCTCGCAATGTCCGCCATGCTGATGGCGGCGATTGACGGCATCCAGCAGCGGATCGACCCCGGCCGTCCGCTGGACAAAGACATCTACGATCTCGGTCCGGACGAACTGGCGGATGTCCCGCAGACGCCGCGCTCGCTGGAAGAAGCGCTCACGGCCTTGCGTCGCGATCACGACTTCCTGTTGCGCGGCGATGTCTTCACCGAAGACGTGATCGACACGTGGATCTGGTACAAATCCGAGAAGGAAGTGGAAGCGCTGCGTCAACGCCCGCATCCGTTCGAGTTCGCGATGTACTACGACGCGTAATCACGCCGTGGAATTCTGAGTCCCCAGATGGATTGCGACCCGTTCGAAGTACTGAACTTCCGCAGCCGTTTGCCGGTGAGTCGCGGCGCAGTCTCGCCCGGCTCGCATCGCTCGGTACTCACCAAAAGCAAAGAACCCCCATGTTTCCAAGGGAGTTCTTGCGTTGGGAATGGGCGATACTGGATTCGAACCAGTGACTTCCACCGTGTGAAGATGGCACTCTAGCCGCTGAGTTAATCGCCCTGTGGAGCATGAACCCGACGAGAAAGTTCTACACGACCGATGACCGCGCTGCAAGGGGTCGGCGTTGCTGTTACGGGACGTGTGTTCTTCAGACGCAATCCGTTCGTGCGAGGTTCGCGTGACGATTAGGGTGATTGTGCCCGATCCATCAGCGTCATCAATAATGCCTGTTCCATTTCGCCGGGCTTGAAACCGAAGGGGCCGCGGCCGCTTTTGTAGGCGACCTTGCCGGCGGTATCGATCACGTAGAGCCGGGCGGGCATCCCACTGTATGCGTGGCCGGTGGCATCGTCGACATCATCCACCAGCCACGGCAACGACGGTTTCAGCCGGACGAAGCATTGTTGCGCGACGGCCGTCCGTTCGGTGAGCGTCTTCGGTTGAGCGACGCTCACACCGACTTTTTCGTTGGACTGCATGTGCCAGCCATCGGTGGGGTGGGCCTCGCGGACATAGACACCAAGAAACACGGCCTGGTCACGGTAGCGACGGGCAATCTCGTCCACTTCCGCATACATCGCACGAAATGGTCCGCAGGTGAAGTTGCCGAACACGAGAACCACCGGTTGCTTGCCGATGGTTTCCGAAAGGCGCACGGTCTGGCTGCCATCAGGTGTCTTCAGAGTGAAATCGGGGGCATTCGCGTTCAGTGCCGGGCCTTCCTGCAAGGAACCGACTTCGCCGGAGAAGAGACCTTTCAGGAGCATCTCTTTCGTGGGGGCATCGCCGGGTAGAAAGCCGCCTCCCAGACCGGTCAGCCACTGGCTGCGGAGTTCACTGGCCGTGACGAAATCCTTGCCGTTGGCTGCATCATCGAAGAGCGCCATCCATTGCTCGCGCGTGAGCTTTCCGTCGCCGGTCTTGTTCATTTGCCGAAAGAGCCGATTGACGAGATACGCATGTTCGACCCACGGGTTCTCATCGGACCAGTCGAGATCGAAACGGGTAATCACGCCGTCCCGATTGCGGTCGAGCCGATCGAACCCATCGGCCGGCCCGGAGTAGGCCTCGCGCGCGAGGCCGGTCGCGTCGGCTTCGAGATCGCAGCGCTTCGCCAGCCAGTCCCACGAATACCGGGCCTGGCTGGGACCAAACCATCCTTCACCCGGCCCCATCCGCCCCCCTTTGGCAATCGCGAGGTACATGCGAATGCCTTCGGGGGCGGTCTTCCCTTCATAGGCTTTTTCCAGGTCCTCCAACGGGATGTTTTGCAACTCGGGACCGAGCGGAAGCGGGACCGCGGGTTCGTCGGCGGCCAGACCGGTCGTGGCCAGTGCCATTGCCATCACCACATTCCTTATCCGCGAACAGGTCCGTTGCGGCATGATCGACTCCTGTCATCGAACATCGGTTACTCGATGAAAAAGGGAGCGGTTGGATCACAGCGGATCCAACGCCAACCCGGCAGCCTCCGTCACCCGGTCGAAGTAGGCACGGCTGGTGACAAAGTTGATGAGTTGCACCACATGTCGCGGGCTGGTTTGCTCCAGTGCTTCCGCGACCTCATCGTCGGTCAGAGCGATCGGCGTTGCGGCCAGTTTCCGCGCAAACTGGAACAGAGAGCGATCCGCACGCGAAAACTGATCCCACTTGCCATCGAGCGCAAAAATCTGCTCGTCGGTCTGTCCAAGTTCTTTCAAGCGCGATCGGACCATTCCGGTGGCGTACCAGGCCCGGTCTTGTCGGGCGATGATCCAACTGACCTGGGCCTTCATCAAAGGTGTGAGATCGCCGTTAGAATTGTTGATGGCGTTCAGGCTCGACAACCGACCGCGGGATTCGCGCGGGAAGTTCGCCATCAACCGGATCCACGCGGGGAGCGGACCCGCCGGCGCACTGTCGCCGAGCGCCGTCCGTGCCGCCTCTTCGGACAAGACGGGTAACCGCGGTGTCCGTTTCCGTGCGATTGCCAGCACGGCTTCCACCTCACTGCGAGATTCGAGCACGGGGCGTGTGCTGATCCCCATCCGCGTCGGTTGACCGGTCTTGAGATCAATCTCCAGCGGCGCGACCTTCGTAATCGCCGAGGCAAACGCGGTCGGCGTCGGAGTCAAAAATGATTCATTGGGAACGGGACGATCAGCCGGAATATCCGCCTGGGCGCGACGGAAAAAGCTGCTGCCGTCGCGCGATTGCGGCACGCCGGAGCCTTCCTTCCAGCGATTGATCGCGTTGTTCCCAGCCACCGAAAGCGTCATCTCGAGAATCTGCAGATCGGTGTAGTGTTCACGCAGGGCGATGATGTCCGCATCGGCCAGGCGATTCGGTTCGTAAGTGAGTTTGCGGGCATAGGCAAACGCCGCTTGTTCTTCGGGCGGAAAGCGGCCCCAATCGGAATCGAGCGCGGCGATTTCCTCCTCCAACATCCCCGCGGCCGACAGCTTCTGTTCCTGATGTCCCAGGCAATACTGGCAGTTGTTCGTTCGGGAGACGATCCAGAACAAGCGGGTTTTGAACGGATAGCTGAGGGTCATGTTTTCGTCGGCGTTGCGGGTGAAATCGCGCGCCGCGGGAGGGGTCGTACCGGCGGCTTGAGCCGGTCGCGAACCGCCGCCGCCGAAGACGGAGCCTTCACCAGGAGGCAGATAGTGAAACCGCAAGCGGCTTTCGTAGCTGCCGCCCCGTTCGCCCAATTCCACCTTCTGTTCCTCCGTCAGTTCCGGCAGCGGAATCCGCAACTTGCGCGACTTCATGTCTTCGAGGAGTTGTTTCATCTCCGGCCGCGTCGCCGGAACAGGACGCGGCGTGACGACGCGCTCGTCGGCCAATGCCGAATTGACCAGCAACATAACCGAAAGGCCAAGCATCATTCGGGGCATGATTCTTCTCGCGAACGTTGGGGATAATTCTGTCAAAAGGAATAACGCCTGGACCTATTTAACCTGTGCCACGGATGCGGCAACACTGCCTTCCAAAGGGAGACGCAGGGCTTCCGTGAAGCGGTCGAAGGCATTGGCATCGCAGATCAACTGGATGATTTCCGCGACTTCGTACTCCGAGAAGTGTTCCCGAAGGCGGGTCACATCAACGTCGACAATGGTGTGCGGTGCGGAAGTCAATTTTCGTGCGAAGCGCAGCGCTTCCGCATAACCGGGTTGAGTGGCGGATTGTTCGAGTGCCGCGAGGGACACGAGCGCGGCTTCATCTCCGCCTAGCCCGAGAAACCGCGTGCGCGCATGGCCGGCGGCGTACCACGCGCGGTTCTCCCGCGCGGAGACCCATGCAATCATGGCCCGCAACTTCGCATCGGTCTTTCCATCCCGCACCATGGCCTGCCGCTGTCGCCATGCATCGAGCGCGACCGGCAGATCGGCAATCGCCCGCAACCAGTTGGGAGGCGTTACGCCGGGGGTATCGGCGGCAAGGACCTTCTGGGCGGTTTCCATGCTGGGAAGTTCGACTACCGGTGGGCGACTCCGGGCGGATTCGAGCGTTCGCTGCACTTCGTCCATCGGTTCCCAAGCCGCTCGCGCAGGCAGATCGACTGGAGCAACCTTTGACGGAACGTTCGAGAACTCCGGAGAGGTCGGCGTATCGAGTTGCGAGTGCTCTTCGCCACCGAAGGATTGATCCTGCGGAATCCCGGTCGATGAGGTCCATCGGTTCACGGCGTTGTATCGGGCGACCGTGTAAATGATGTCGATCACTTCCTTGTCGCTGTAGTGCGACTTCAGTTTCGCGATGTCCACTTCCTGCACGGTGTGCGGCGCGAGCGTCAATTGTTTGGTCAACCGCATCGCCGCCTGTTCGGCAGCGGGGAAGACTTCCCACTTGCAATCGAGTGCCGCGAGTTGATCGTCCGTCATCCCCACACGGCGCAGTTTGAGTTCCTGATGCCCGAGGCAGTACTGGCAATCATTCCCGCGCGACACGATCCAGAACAACCGCGTTTTAAAGCCATAATCGGGACTGGCCTGCAGGGAATTCAACAACGCCGCCGTACTGGTTGGCCGAGAGCGGTTAGAAATGCTTCCCCATCCCGGCACAACGAAGTTCTGCCACGAGGCAGGCAGGTAGATGGACCGCAGACGACCATTGTTAACCAGCGGTCGTCCTGATGCGATCTCTTCCGCGGTCGGTGGCGGAAGGGGCAATCGCGAAGTGCGATCCTTCAGTGCCTGGATCCGCGCTTTCATTCCCGGACGGGTCATGGCAACGCCGCCGGAATTCTCTGCCGACCAGCCATTCGTGAACAGAGCGACCGTACACAGTGCAGCGCACCAAGTCAGACGTTGCATCAATGATTCCCCCGGAAGATGATGATCGCGCGACTGTCTCCCATGAAGAGCGGAGACGCCGTATGAACACTCAAATCTCAATATCATGGAAATGGAGAGCACGGTCGAGTTTCGCGATCTCCAGCATCTCACGAATGTCGGCTGAGGCGTTGTAAAGGTGAATCTCCAGCCCCTCGCGCACCAGGCATTTCAAGACCCCCGGCAGACCACTGGGGATGCTCCGCACGGCGGTCAGATCGAACGCCAGGGCCTTACAGTGGTTCTCGCGCACCAGTTCCGTAATCTCGTCGCGGTATTCTGCCAGATTGAAGTCGTGCAGAATCTCGCGACCGCCGAACCCGAGCACGGTCAGTTCACCGGCATGGTAGACCTCCAGTTCGGACTGGCAGACCTCCAGTTCAGAAAGGACTTGCATGAGAGAATTCCTCGATCAGGGCGCTCGGCGTGCCAGCGCGAGTGGTTCAGGTTTCGTCATAGCGAAAGACCGTGATGACCGGTGATGTCCCGACGACGTACTGCACTTCCTGCTTGGTGGCCCGGCCCTTGTCATCTTTCAGAGTCCGGCGCACAGTGAGGTGCAGGTTCGGGCCGTCGCTCTTCTCATCCGGGAGGATTTCGAACGCGTCGAGCTTCTTGCCCGCTTCCCAGTCGGAATCGCGGCCAATGATTCTGGGTTTCAGATCTTCGATTTTCTTGCCGTCCTTCCACGCCGTCAGAAACTCCATGCACGCCTCGCGCGCCTGCGGCTGATCGAGCGGCAGGCTGCGTGCCGTTTGCTGACAGCCAGCGGCGACGATGACCAAGAGGACACATAGACGATGCGCCAAAAAACGCCATCGCACCGATTCAAGAAACATGGTCTTCCACCTTGGAAGCAGTCAAACATCAGGAGAGAGCGCCGACAACACGCGGGTTCCTGTTAAACAGGAACCCGCGATGGTTGTCCGCGACAAACAAGAATTGAGGCCACAGGGGCGGCAGTGAACGAGGCCCATCGCTCGTTAGAACTCGGAAAGGGTTTCACCACCGCCGATGCTGCCGATCGCCCGCCACGTTCCGATGTGAATATTCTCCGAAATGAACCGGACCGAGCCGTCGCAGAGCAGCAGGTGCACGCCCCCAGTGTGCTGGCTGTTGGCCGTGGTCGAAATCCGCCCCGGAGGATACATGCACGACCGGCCGTTCGGCGGCAGGACGTGGTTGTACTGGTTCGTGGAGTGATATTGCTGCAACCACGGAACTCCCACGTCCGAGTACCCCTGTTTCGACAGGTCGGTCGTATCCGTGGCATTACATTGCTGCTGGGCTTCGTCGGCTGTGTTTGGATAAGTTCCGGGCCGGTAAGTGTCGGTTCTCGGGCTGGAAATCGCATTTGAACCGTCACCGGTCATCTTCTCCGCCATCGCTGCTGTGTTGCTCAGACCATCGATGATATCGTTGAACCGGATCTTGCGTGTGTGATAGATCACGCCGTTCGCCGGCGGCTGGCCGGTCATGCCCGAGTCATACATCACGACCCCGTTGCCGGCGTTCCAGTAGTAGGTATTCCGTCCGCCAGTGGAGGTGGAGGGGAGCGCGTCGACATTCGATGGACACAGGAATGCGGGCACCGTCGTAAGCCGCACAGGGTCATTATTCGCGTGGTTGTAGGGAACGTTGAAGTCAACCCGATTGAAGAGCGGAGACTGATCCATTCCCGGCAGCAACCGGGCGTGTGCTGAAATCGGATTCGATGTGCCATTCACATCAGCAATCGGGATGGTGGTGTAGGTGTCGTGATAGTTGTGAATCGCCAAGCCAAGCTGTTTCAGATTGTTGCGGCATTGCGTGCGGCGGGCGGCTTCGCGGGCTTGTTGCACGGCGGGCAACAGCAGGGCAATGAGAATAGCAATGATCGCGATCACCACCAGCAATTCGATGAGCGTGAAGCCCGAACGACGACGTGACATGAGAACTTCTTTCAAAACAAAGACCATAAGGAATCGAAACCAGGGCGAACGGTCACGCGGAAAGACGGAATGAAATGAGGTTCCGCGTGCGTTTTCACCTCAATTGCGGTCTCGAAGGGCACAATGAAGTGCGCGTCGATGACCGCGAGCGGCCGTATCACTCGGATACAGCGAGTGGCCTTGCGGGCTGACAAACGGGCGATTGACCGACCATCGGCTCAGCAAAGAAACGGCGGAAGGCAGACCAGCATGAAGAAACTAGCGCGGCCGTTTCCACGCCGAAGCAATACCACTTCGGAGCGGGAACAGGCGCTACGCTGAGCGCAGCCTGCTGCCAACGCCGGATTAGCCAATCTTCGGCGGGCGATCGAGCCGGGCCGGAAATGCCGAGAGACAGAGCTCCTCGGTCAATGCGGGAAACTGCATGGCGGCCGAAGGCAACACCAGCTCGAACTCAAAAATCGTGGCCCAACGCTCGCCGAGTAAACGGACCGGAGCGGGAGACGGGACCGGCATCGGGGCATCGGAGCGGCGGCAACTGGGTCCATTACATGGCCGCGGCGAAACGGGAGCATCCGATTCTGACCGCGAATCCATCCCTGCCGCGTACGATCCCAGCACCGAATGGGACGGGTGGGCCAGATAATCACCGCACGAAGCCTGTACCGTCTTCGGCGTTCCCAACAACCCCGCCGCCAGCAAACACAATCCCCCCAGAACGCTGAAACAGCGTCCGCGCAAGAGCGCATTAAGAGGACTGGCCTGGAACATCGAAAGTCATCATGAAGGGGAATAGTGCCTGAATCGGCCGAGCAGCCAATCCGACTCCTGTATTATTGCGCAGCGCAGCAACAAACTGCAAGATTCTTCTGGGTTCCTGTACAAGATTTTCCAACCCCGCACAATCGACGACCGACAACGCTTCCGTATTCGCTTTCCGGGTACGCGTCGCCTCACTTCAGCCAGGCTTGAAACGGAGACGGCTTCCCTGTGGCATAAACCGCACACTGCCAGGAAAGAGACGTAGCTGTTCTCGCCAGAGAGCGGGGTCATCCCTCTCGATCCAAACAAGAGCGAAAACCCCGCAGCCAGGGCGAACGCAGCTACGGCAAACGTGTCCTTTATGGCCTGCAGGAGTTCTGCCCCTGCCAGCAGACATGACGATGGATCATCGAGAAAATTGGTCTCCCGATGTCGCAAGATTTATTCATCCTCATTCGCCAAGCGGAACTGTCCGACGCTGCCGCCATTGCGCAGATTTACAATGAGGCGATTCTCACGACCACAGCGACGTTCGACACAGAGCCGAAGAGTGTGGAAGAGCGCACGCAATGGCTGCAAGCGCATGATGATCGGCATCCCGTGCTGGTGGCGGTGGTCAACAACCACGTCGTCGGCTGGGCGTCACTCACGCGCTGGTCGGAACGTCCGGCCTATGATGCGACCGCCGAAACGTCGTTTTACGTTCATTCATCCCATCGCGGGTGTGGCATCGGACGGCAACTCAAGGACACCATCATTCAAGTAGCCCGTCGACTGGGCTATCACACGCTCATCGCACGGGTCGCCGAAGGCAGTGGCGCCAGTATTCACCTCAATGAACAGGCGGGTTTCACTCACGTCGGACTGTTGAAAGAAGTCGGCTTCAAATTCGGCAAGCGGCTTGGCGTGCATATCATGCAAAAAATGTTGAATTGACCCATGCGGCAAGCAGTATCAGGAACACATTACAACGAACTTGTGATAAACCAGAATTCACAAGTATATGAGACATTATTTTTGTTCGGCGCGGAACGATTGCACGACGGCCTGTAAATGCCCAGCCGTGCCACCGGCGTTCATCGCGAGATTACCGCCGTCCATGGGAATGAGGGTGCCGGTGATCCAGGTCGATGCGTCGGAGGCGAGGAGGACCGCGAGGCCTTTGATGTCGTCGGGTTGGCCGAGTCGGCCCGCGGGGATCCCCTTGAGAAAACGTCCTTCCAGGGATGGGTCTTGCTGCATCCGCGCAGCTAGGCTCGGGTTGATGACTTGCGCGGGCAATACCGCGTTGACACGCACGCCACGGTGGCTCCACTCGGTGCTGAGTTCGCGGGTCATCTGCACGACGGCTCCCATCGCCATGCTGTAGGCGATGTGGCCGCGGCCAAGCGCTGTGGTGCTGGCAAGCGACCCGATATTCATGATCGACCCGCGTCCTTGCACGAGCATCCGTCGTCCCGCTTCCTGACACATGGCGAACCGGCCCACCACGAGGTTTTGCAGCACGCGGTGCAGGTCAGAGACCGCTAACTCTTCCGGCTTGGCGAGATGTCCGTCTCCCGCGATATTGCCAAGGAAATCGACTCGCCCGAACTCCGTATCCACCTGGCGAAACATCGCCGCAATTGCCTCCGGATCGGAGACATCGGTCGCCGCACTCAAAGCCTTGCGACCAAACGCGCGGACATCCGTCGCCGTCATCTCCGCTCCGGCAAGATTGCGATCGACACACATCACATCCGCCCCGGCTTCGGCCAATGCCAGTGCCGTTGCTCGGCCCATCCCCTGTGCCGCACCAGAAACCACGGCGACGCGACCGGAGAGATCAAACATGTTCATTGGAAGCCTCGGGAGAAAATGTCGAATGAGGAAGGCGGATTGTCGAAAGGGACACCATCATTATTGTGCTTTACCACTGACAACTGGTAACTGACAATATCTACTTCCACATTGGAACAATCTTGTACACGAACACCAGCGTCGCCAGCCCAAGATAAAACACGCCGCATCCAATGACACCCAAAGAGTGATACCACCGCGGCCGAAACTCGCGTGGCAGTAATTTGTGATTGATCCATAACAACTGGAACGATGTTACGCCGAGGGCCAGATTGTTGAAGTTCGCAATAAAGTCGGTCATGCCGCGCGGGGCGTAACTGAAAAGGAACGTGCAGACGAACGACCAGAGGACATACGCGCCGAGGATTGTGTAGTAAATCGACTTCACCTGATGCGGCTGCATCGTGTTGCGGACGCGCGAACTCGCGCTCCAGATCGCGTCGGTCCACCGGCGGCTGAAATCGTCGACGATCGACATCTGGCTCGGCAACATCACCATCAACCCCGTGAACAGCGCTGCGATCCACAACACCTTCCCCAAGACTGGCGAAAAGCCGGCGTTGCGCAGTCCGTCCGCGGTGATGATCGACTGCGCGACGCTCGCCTGCTCATTGGTAATGGTGGAATGGCTTGCAAACTGCATGGACAACAGCGCCGGCAGGGCCATTCCCATGAAACAACCCGGCGCCCAGACGAGAACCTGATCGGTCATCACATACCGCCACCAGCCGCTCCAGCGTCGGCGGTTTTCGTCCGTCAGATCAAACACCTTCCCAACGTGACTGAGGGCCACACTGCGACCGCCGATGGCACTTGGAATCGCTCCCACCTGGCTTCCCATGCCCCAACCTTTGTCGCGCACAAAATTTGAGTACGTCGAATTCGCGAGTCCGCCACCCCCGGCGTAACCGGCAAAGGCCCCAATGACGATTAAACTCGTCGTCGACATCAACGGCCACTCACCGTGCTCAAACCAGTACAAAAACCCGTTGGTGAGGACTTCCCCGCCGTTTCCGTCGCTGACAGGCACATTCCCGAACTTCAGGAAGCCGCTGAAGACGCTGGCCCAGTTGGCAGGACTGACGCAGGTGACGCCGAGCATGAGACAGAAACCCAGCACGACGGCCACCTTGGCGGTCATGATCCCCTGCAACATGTTGTAAACCTTGCCGCCCAGCAACACGGGGAACGCAACACCGAACAGGCAGACATACGCCAACGGCGTGATAATCCAGCGGTCATCCAAAGTCGGCGGACGGTCCAGAATGAGGGCAGTAATCATCGCCGCACCATGAGTGGACAGACCCGGTATCAACGCGGAGGAATTCAGCAGCAGCATCAAGCTGACCCAGAACATTGGCCCGGGCCAGCAACGCATGAAGCCCGTGAAGATTGGCTCGCCACAGTAAAGAGCGTAGCGGCCACATTCGATGTTGTAGAAGACCTGCAGGATGATGGCGACGGTCGCGATCCACATCAATCCGCCACCGTATTTAGCGGTGACGGCAGGGCCGAGCAGCCACTCGCCGCCGCCGATCTGGATGCCCATCATGACGATGCCCGGCCCGATGAAACTCGCCCAGTTTTTCCAACTGAGGGCTTTCGGTTCGGGCAGTTCCGCCCTGCCCCAGGCCGGGATGGAATTCGTCATGGATGGTGCATTCGTAGTGAGATGACTCTTGACCAGCCCGTAGCGCTAGCAAGGGTGTTCTAGGATTGGATCAATGCAATTGCAGCCCACAGATTGACGCAGATTAAAGAGGCAGGCGAGTGCATTATGAAGGTCTCTTGGCTGATGCCAGCAGGCTAAAGCAACCTTGAAACGCTGCATCACCCTTTTTCTCATTTCTTAAATCTGTGTTAATCTGCGAAATCTGTAGACACCGTATTTTTGTCTTGAATGCAGGGCGAGCAGGATGCCCTTGCTCGCGCTACGGGCTGGTGAGCGCGGATCAATAAAGGACGATCGCGCGGCCGGGGCCGCCGTGGCAGTCGCGAACTTTCACTGCGGCAAAGAGGAAGTACGCTTCCTTACCGGCGGGGAGGTTGCCGATGTTGTGCAGGAATTCGACGCCCACCATTTCTTTGCTGCCGAGCGCCCAATACGTCATCAAGGCGCGTCGGGGGTCGACACCGCCGAGGTCTGGAGCATCAGTCGCGACGCAACGAATGCCCTTGCTCTTGAGATAAACGATGGCATCGGGACTGGGGGCGGGCCAACCTTCGCTCTTGCCTTGCAGCGGATCGGACCACACGCCAGCATCGTTTGGCTGCGGCTTCAGATGTGTATCGAGATGCCCCGTGCGAAAGAGGACGATATCGCCCAGCTGCAAATCACCGCTCGCCTTTTCCACGGCCTGGATGTGGGCCGGTGTGATCTCCGGCGAAGCGGGCCACGTCTTCTTATCGGTGGACCCGATGAGCGAGCGGACATCAATCACTCGCAGGCGACCGGCCGTCCACGATAACGGCACCTTCTCGGTCGTTATGTCGCTGTGGCCGCGCGGACCGTATTTCTTCTCGTACTCTTCTAGCCAACCGCGGACTTCCGGTGCATATTCTGTTTTCGATCCCGTCGGCGGCAGCGCATACGTCGGCGGTACGAGATGCGTCCCCGCCATCGCGTCCATTAAATGAGTGTGATGCCACAAATCGAGATATTCGGAATAGAGGAAGTCGACTTTGAGATACACCTGCCGATGATGCCCGGTCCCAATTCCCGGCGACGTGAGGGGCAGCTTCGGTGACAACGTCGGCGAGAGATCAACCACCCGTTTGTTTTTGCAAGATTCGATCAACCGCTTCGGCAAGTCGCCACCCGCCACAGAGAACGCGCGGCCTTCGCTGTACGGCCCCCCTTCGTGCTTTGGACCAAGCAAGCAATAAAATGCGCCCGTCGGTGGCAACGCATTCAGATTCGTGGCCCCCTCAGTCCAGATCATGCCGTACTTCAAACCGGCGAAGTGCGTTGGCTCCGCGAGATCCGGCAGCGGGCCCATACTGGCACTGTCGGTGCCGAGTGTCAGTACGCCGCGCTTGCCGAGCAGCTCCATGCAATCGGGATCGGGGTCGGGATAACCGGGAACTTTGCGATCCAACGCATCGGCGATGAACCGGCTGCCTTCGGGACCGGGGCGGTAGTATTTGTCCGAGTAATCACTGCGAAAGAGGACGACATCGCCAAACCGCACCGGACGATGTTGCTTCTCGAAGCGGACCACATGTTCCGGTTTGACGAGCGGGCTGACACCCTTCGGAGCTTGATCGAGCAAGTCACGGACATCGACCACACACGCTTCGCCGCCGAATTGCCACGGTTCGATTTTATCCGTGTAAGCGAGCCCCAGTGGCCCCGATTTCTCACGTTTCAAATCGGGCCGCGCGACAGAGTGCGGCGGGACATCCAACTGCGTGCCGGTGTTCCCATCGATGAGCAACACGTCCACATTGTAGGGCGAAGTCGGCCCAATGACCCGTTCATGCATCAATTGAAACCGCGGAAACGGTGGTGACGGCCAGGTGGAGGGGTATTCCGGCGCGATGAGCAGCGAGTGGTCGATAAACTGGCTGCGGACCTCCTGGCCACGAAGCGTGGTACTTCCCGCCCCAATCGTTGCCAGTGCCACGATGATGCGAATCGCGGCGATGGGTGCCACGGGCGGCTTGTCCGCCCGTGCGGAGTGCTTCACAGCGTGATGAGTCATTGTTGAGCCTCTCAGCAGCTTGCAAGGATCGCGATCATAGGCGGAAAAACGGGGCGGAATTCGCACTGCCAGACCATCGCACTGGCGGACGAGCCGCCGCCAGTGGCACACCTTCATCTTGCTCGCGCTACGGGCTGGTGACGCCGTTGACAATGTTCGGCAATGGCTCGCCATGCAACGCCATCGCGGCGAGCTTGGCCGCGGTTTCGCGCAGCGTGCGGACGGCTTTCGGACTGGCCGACGCGATGTGCGATGCCGTGATCACATTCGGCAACGATCGCAGTGGACTGTCGAGCGGGATCGGTTCCGGGTCGCAGACATCAATCGCGGCGGCGCTTAATTGTCCCGACTGCAACGCGGCCACAAACGCCGCGGTATCGATCAAATCGCCGCGGGCCAGATTGATCACGATCGCGCCGCGCTTCATTTTCCCCAGAGAATCGGCATTGAGCAGCTTGCGGGTCTGCGGGGTCGACGGACAGTGCAACGTCACAATATCGGATTGGGCGAGCAATTCTTCGAGCGTGACCGATTCACAACCCGCTACACGAATGGCGTCCGCGGTAACCATCGGATCAAACACGAGCCGCTGGCATTTGAACGACGCAAGTCGGGCAATCACTTCGCGGCCGATGCGACCGAAACCAACGATGCCGACCGTTTGATCGCGCATCGTCCGCATCTGATCGAGCGCCGGCACCAGGCCCCACTTGCCATCACGGATGTGTAACGTATTCGGCACCACTTGCCGCGTCGTGGCGAGCATGAACGCCAGGGTGTGGTCGGCAACTTCATCAATGCAGTAGTCGGGCACATTGCAGACCGGGATGCCCCTCGCGCGGGCGGCTTCGAGATCGACGTTATCCACGCCGATGCCGTACCGCACAATTACCTGGGCCTTCTGCATCGCGGCGATCACGTCTGCTTTAATCGGCGCGAACTGCGTGATGACCGCATCGGCCTGAGCCACTAGCGGGATGAGCGTCTCCGCGGTCTTGCACTGCCCACTCTTGAAATCAGCAAGCGGCCGCAAAACCGTTTCTTCGAGGTGCAGATCGGGAAACGAAAAATCAGTGACAACAACGAGGGGCATGAAGTGCCTTCGCAGAATCCGTGGGAAGTCGTATCGAAATGTACAGGGATGTGCGAACAATCTAAGCCGCACCGGTCGGAGTCGCAAGGAGAGGGCAACCGCGAGGCACGGGTCGGGTGTGGAATATTGCCCAGGAGAAGCGGGCGCGGCTACATACGGCGGCCCGAACCTTCGCATCAGCGGCGCGACCGGCCTTACCGGCGTATGAGCATCGCGTCGAACTTCCCTCGCCTAGTATTTCTACTGCCCTTGCTGATGCCGCACACACAGCACCAACCTCGTTTGCTCTAGCAGCATCCAGACATGGACCTACTCACTTACACAGGGAATAACCACTATGCCATGCCAGATAAAGGCTTACTGCGATACAGACAAAACGGCCTGACTCCTGCTCCCGCACTTTCGCCAGAAGTTGGAATGAGAGTTGCCTAAGTCCGAAGCAGGCAGTGTAAGGCTGACCTGTGACTTCTGCTGTGCGCCCGGCTGTTCGTGCATTGATCTCATCAAGGTAACAGTAATGTTTCGTTCGTCTCGTCGTTCTGGGTTCACATTGATTGAATTGCTGGTGGTGATCGCCATTATCGCGATCCTGATCGCCCTGCTATTGCCAGCGGTGCAGCAGGCGCGCGAAGCGGCCCGGCGTACACAATGCAAGAACAATCTCAAGCAACTGGGACTTGCGCTGCACAACTATCATGACACACACGGAGTGTTTCCCTATGCCGTGGCGAATCAGGGCTACAGCGCCACCGGGCAGATTGTCACCAATCACAAGGGATTTCTGGGGCTGCTGCCGTATTTCGATCAGGGGCCGCTCTTCAACCAGTTCAATTTCAATTGGGCTACCGGAACTCACAACAACAGCGGGGGGACGTTGATGGGTGGGACCGATCCCAACGTCAACACGAACCTGAATCTCACGCGAACGATTCTCGGTGGCTTGCTCTGCCCATCTGACAACGGACGAGGGATCGAAACCTCCGCAAACGCGACCTATGGTTGTGGTGTCGCGAATTCGGCACGATCCTCGTATCAGTTCGCCATCACGATCACTGGTTGGGCCGCTTTTCCAGGCGGCAACTGGGACCTGGAAGCCAGCCCTTCTCGCTCTCTGTTCGGTTGCAACTCCCGCTCGACAGTGCGCGACGTGACCGATGGGCTCAGTAACACTGTCGCCTTGACAGAAACCACGCTCGAAGTGGACGACGGCAAGACTGGCTGCTGGGCCTGTGCCGCTCACGTGGGATACGGCGTCGATTTTGGGATTGGCTACGGGATCAACAATTTCACCTGCTGTGCGTGGCGATCGCCGCCCAACGCTCAATACCAGATGAACCGAAACGGGGAACATAGCTCACCGGGCAGCACTCACACCGGGGGGTGCCATGTCCTGATGGGAGACGGAACCGTGCGGTTCATCAGCCAGAACATTGATAGCAGCACCCGCACATCGCTGGCCCGGATTTCGGATGGCAAGACTCTCGGCGAATTCTGATCATCGTCGGCTTCTGTTCATCCCGTCGCTTGTGTGGCGTTCTCAAAGTCGTCCATGTGTGTGACTCGCATACCGATGTGTCTGCGTTACGGGGAGATTGTCTCCCCGTAACGCCTGCTTGGCCCACTGCACGCTTGATGTCTAAAGGAAATTCCGTGTCTGCTCGTGAAATTGATGGTGCAATCCGACGACCGATTTGGTTTCCCGTGGAGGTCCTGGCAATTCTCGTTGTTGCGAGCGTTTGCGGATGTGGAGGGTCTGGTGAAAAACCGCCGAAACTCGTGGCCGTGACCGGTAAAGTACTGGTGAACAAGTCTCCCTTGGCAGGGGTCGCCCTCAATTTTGTTCCCCGCGACAGCACCAAGGGGACTGGCGGGTTTGCTGGCACTCTGATCGATGGCACTTACGAATTGATGCACCGTACGCGAGCCAAGGGAGTCGAACCCGGCACGTACTATGTCACATTTTCCCGCTTCGCAATGCCGGACGGTTCCCCCATTCCCGAAGGTAAAAACGCCACGGATGTCGGTGCGGTCGAATCCTTTCCGCCGGACCTGGTGAACCCCCCTGCGGATCGTGCGAAATACGTAATCACGGTGAAAGAAGGGCAGGCTGAGAATTTCGACTTTGATCTGATCGTCAAGTCGAAAAAATAGTCGAGAGATCGTTCGGCAGCCGCCTATCCGAGCGAGTTCGACAAGGTCGGGCAGAAGCTTCGCCAATCCGGCTTCATCCTCACCTTCCATGGTGTTGAGGATGGAGCCGGATTTTGGTATTCTGAACCACTTCCGGCGGACTTGAGCACGGGCAGCAAAACTCGTGAATTCGCAATCAGTTGCGGCGACAAGCGTCGGTGGAAAACGACCGCCTGAGGAGGCTTGCGCTTGTCGACCGGTGACGCTGACGAAAACGCCTTAGTTCCCGACGGCCGCATGCTGCCCGTCGCCATCCAAGACGAGATGCGGACGAGCTACGTCACGTATGCGATGAGCGTGATCATCAGTCGCGCGCTTCCCGATGCGCGCGATGGTCTGAAGCCCTCGCAACGTCGCATTTTGGTGGCAATGAACGATCTGAATCTTGGCCCGAGTTCCGGTCGCGTGAAGTGCGCCAAGATCTGTGGCGACACCAGCGGCAACTATCACCCGCACGGCGAAGGTTCCGTTTATCCCACGCTCGTCCGCATGGCTCAGAACTGGAACATGCGGGAAACGCTCATCGACAAGCAGGGGAACTTCGGTTCGCTCGCTGGTCTGCCCCCGGCCGCCATGCGATATACCGAAGCCCGGTTGTCCGCCGTCGCTGCGGAGATGCTCGATGATCTCAAACGTGACACCGTTGACTTTGTCTACACTTACGATCAGAGCCGGCGTGAACCCGTCGTTCTTCCCAGCCGGTTTCCTAATCTCTTGGTGAATGGATCCACCGGGATCGCTGTCGGGATGGCGACGAGTATCCCGCCTCATAATCTGGGCGAGGTGTGCGATGGGGTGACCCTCCTCATCGATAACCCCGACTGCACGATTGACGAACTGGTCGAGCTGATTCCAGGCCCGGACTTCCCCACGGGCGGTTTGATCTGCGGCAAGCTGGGGGCGCGACAAGGATATTTGTCCGGCAGGTCGACGATTACCGTCCGCGCGCGAACGCAGTTCATTACGGAAAAAAACACCGACATCATCGAGATCACGGAGATTCCGTATCTCGAAACACGCGATCGAATTCGTGAGAAACTCGAACAGCTTGTCCGCGATGACAAAATCAAAGGCATCTCACGGATCATCGACCTCACCGACCGCACCTTGCCACCGTGGCAGGTTTGTCTGCATGTAGTGCTGAAGCGCGACGCCGATAAAGAGGTCGTGCTGAATCAACTATTCCAGTTTTCGCCGTTGCAGTCGACGTTCAGCATGATTCTGCTGGCGCTCGTTGGCAGTCGGCCGAAGCTCCTCACACTGAAAGACATGCTCGCCGAATTCCTCCGGCATCGCGTGACGGTCCTCCGTCGACGGACGGAGTTCCTGCTCAGTGAGGCGCGCAAGCGGAAGCACACCGTTGAGGGTTTGCTCATCGCGCAGATCGACCTCGATCAGGTCATCAGCACGATCCGCAACTCGCCGAGCCGGGCGGAAGCGAAAGAGCGGTTGCAGTTGATTCAGATTCCCGGTCCGCTGGTCGCGCGGGCGCTGGGCGACGAAGGATATCGCATTTTTCAGGACGAATACGGCGTCCGTGAAACCTACTCGCTGTCCGCGAATCAGGCGGAAGCCATCGTCTCGATGCAGCTCGGCTCACTCGCCAACCTTGAGCGCGAAAAGCTCGGCGACGAACACGGTCGGTTGTTGAAGGACATCAACGAATACCTGCGGCTGCTGTCCGATGAAGCGAATATCCGGGCCGTGGTCCGCGATGACATGCAGGCGCTGAAGGACAAATACAGCAACAAGCGCCGCACTGAGATCACTGATGAAGAACTCGGCGACTACGACCGCGAAGCTCTCATCGCCGAAGAGACAATGGTGGTCACACTGTCACAGCGCGGTTATGTGAAGCGGCTGCCGCTCAACACTTACCAGGCGCAAAACCGCGGCGGCAAGGGAATCAAGGGGGCGACCGCCGAAGAAGACGACGCGCTCGCGCATCTCTTCGTGGCCAGCACGCACGATTGGTTATTGTTCTTCACGAACACCGGCCGCGTCTTCCGGCAAAAAATCTACGACTTGCCCCTCGGCAGCCGCGTGAGCAAAGGCCGGGCAGTAGTCAATCTGCTGTCGTTGCAGGAGGGCGAGACCGTCGTCAACTGTGCCGCGACGCGCGACTTCAGCCACGAGTCGTTCCTCATTTTTGCCACCCGCGGCGGCGTCGTGAAGAAGAGTCGCCTCTCCGACTATGGCAATATTCGCGCGGGCGGCATCATCGCCATCGACCTGCGAGAAGACTCGCTCGTCGAAGCACTCATCATCTCCCCGGGCGATAACGTGATGCTCTCGACCGCCAAGGGGATGGCGATTCGCTTCCACGAATCCGATGCCCGCGCGATGGGCCGATCCGCAGGTGGGGTACGCGGGATTCGACTCACCAAGGGCGACCACGTCGTGGGGATGGTCGTCGCCGACCCTGCGATGAGCCTGCTCACGGTCTGCGAGAATGGCTACGGCAAGCGTACCCCCTTCGGTATCGGTGGTGAATCCGTCTTAGCCCCCGGCGAGTCGCCGGGGGAAACACCGGATGATATCGTCAATGGGGATGCCACTGTCGATGACGTTCCCGCCGATGAACCGGATGCCGAAGAGATCGCCGACGAATCCGCAGCCGAAGGAGACGCCTCGAACAAGAGCTACCGTCGCCAACGTCGCGGTGGCAAGGGAATTCGCGATATCCGCACCACCGATCGCAACGGCCCCGCGATCAAGATCGCCGCGGTAACCGAAGGGGATGAGGTCCTGCTCGTCACGACGGCGGGCAAGATTCAACGGCTGCGCGTCATCGACATCAACGAAATCGGCCGCAATACCCAGGGCGTGCGGATCATGCGTCTCGACAAGGACGACAAAGTCGCGTCATTGGCCCGCATCCCCGCCGACCTCGTCGATGAAGCCACGCCACCTCCGACCGCCCCGGAAGCCGAACCAACGGCGTGATTCCATCTCCACGCCAACGATCTTCATACTTGCCCGAAGGCCCGCTCAAGCTACGATGGCACGGCGGGGATTGACGACTCGACTTTCATGGAGTGGATTCATGCTGCAACGTATGCTGAGTTTCTGTCTGGCTGGGGCGATTCTACTGGTTGCGTCGACGGCGGATGCGGCCGTCAAAACGAAGACGGTGAATTATAAAGACGGCGATCAGGAATGCGTCGGCTTCATGGCATGGAATGATGAAGCGGGCGACAAAGCGCCGGGCATCCTCGTGTTCCACGAATGGTGGGGGCTCAACGATCACGCGCGCAACCAGGCGAAAAAGCTTGCTGAGATGGGTTACATCGCCTTTTGTGCGGATATGTACGGCGACGGAAAGGTAACCGAGCATCCGAAAGATGCGCAGGGCATGGCGACCGAAGCCCGCAAGAATGTCGCGACATGGCGGAAGCGGGCTCAGGCGGCATTGGCACAATTGAAGCAGCATCCGAATCTCGACAAGGACAAAATCGGCGCGATCGGTTACTGCTTCGGTGGATCAACCGCTCTGCAACTGGCCTACACTGGCGAGAAAATCGCAGCGATCACCACCTTCCACGCCGCGCTGCCGGCTCCGACACCGGAAGAAGCGAAGCAAATCAAGGCCCGGATTCTCGTTTGTCACGGCGCGGACGATTCCTTCATCCCGCCCGCTGCGGTGACCTCATTCAAGAAGGCGCTGGATGACGCGACCGTGGTGAATCAGATCGTGCAATATCCCGGAGCGGTTCACAGCTTCACTGTGCCGGATGCCGACAAGCACAATATTCCCGGCATGAAGTACAACAAGACTGCCGACGAAGAATCGTGGAAGCAGATGAACCAGTTGTTCTCAGAAATGCTGCAAACGCCCGCGAAGTGAATGATGGAAGTCAACACCCCAGGCATGGCAATGCCTGGGCTTCAGGGGACGATTTACGAGGCGACTTCGTCGAGGACGGAGTCGTCCACGTAGATCGGCAGGTAAGGTTGATAGTGCACGGCGAGGGCCACCGCATCGCTGGGGCGGGCGTCGATTTCGATCAGATCGCCGTCGATGCGAATGCGGATAGCGGCAAAATACGTGTGATCCTGCAGGTTGTTGATCACCACGTCCTGGGCTTCGCCGCCGAGCGCTTCGATGGTGTTTTTCAACAGATCGTGCGTAAGTGGCCGCGGGGGGACTTCGGCACGGACCCGCCGATCAATCGCGGTCGCTTCAAACAGGCCGATGAGGATGGGGAACGCCCGTTCGCCGTCGACTTCCCGCAGGAAGATGACTTGCTGGTCATTGATTTCGCTGACAATGATTCGGACCAGTTCCATTTGCACAAACACGATGGTCTCGCTCCGTCGTTGGGGATCCCGCGAGTGACGGGCCATGTGCGCCACCACCCCGCGGATCGTCCGGAAAGTCTACGGTCCCTTGCGTGCAGCGACAAGGTGCGTGCCCCCGCTGGTCGCCTTACGGAAAGGATCCGTCTCAATTCGGATATCGTTTACTTCCACGAAGCGGCAAGCGACGATTGTTACCGTTCCCTCATTTTGTACTGAGTATTGCTAACTTTGCCCCCTCTGTGAACCTTCCCCCATGTCCTACACGCCGCCGCTGCCGCCGTTTGCGGGAATCTGCACGTTTGCCCGCTTGCCGTACCAACCCGCGCCCATTGCGGCGGACGTGGCGATCCTCGGCGTGCCGTATGACAGTTCCACATCCTACCGCAGTGGCACGCGGCTGGGACCACGGACGCTGCGGGAACAATCGCTACTCTTGTGGGGCTACAACAACGTGTTGAAGGTCGCACCGTTCACGACGTTGAACGCCGTCGATGCTGGCGATGTTGCGGTGGTACCGGTCGACATTCTGGCAACGCACCGGGCCATTGAAGCCGCCGCGGAGAGTTGGCTCAACGTTGGGGCGAAGCTGATCACGCTCGGCGGCGATCACTCGATCACCCTGCCATTGCTACGACGCCATGCCGCGAAATACGGTCCGCTCGCCGTGTTGCACTTCGACGCCCATCCCGACACGTGGGATTGCGAATATCCGGGCCAGCGGTACAGCCACGGCACTCCATTCGTTCGCGCCATTGAAGAAGGTCTGATTGACCGCGAAGCCTACGTGCAACTCGGCATCCGTGGTCCAACCAGTGGCCCGCAGGATTACGTCGATGCCCTCAACCTCGGCGCCCGCATGATCACGATGGAGGAATTCCGTCAGCACACGGTCGCCGATGTCATCGCAGAAATCCGGCAACGCATCGGTTCACGGCCGTTGTATATGACGTTCGACATCGACTGCATCGACCCCGCCTTCGCCCCCGGCACCGGCACCCCGGAAGTCGGCGGCTTCACCAGTTTTGAAGCCCTTCAACTCGTTCGTGGCATGGACGGCATGAACTGCATCGGGTTCGATTTAGTCGAAGTCTCTCCCCCGTTTGATCCCACTGCGATCACTTCCATCCTTGGAGCCAATCTCGTCTTCGAGTTTTTGTCGCTGCTCTGCCTCCAGACGAAGAGCGCGGGGGCAACGCGCCCGGCGTGATCCTTCGAACAGGGAACGCAAACTGGGACATCTGCAAAGCGCACGCGTTAATTGTCGAGGAAATTTTCCCCAAGTTTGACCTTTGCATCGATCTGAAATGGTCGGTTGCTTCGGCAATTTGCGATCGCATTCCCGGTGCCCGATCCCGTCCAGTGGATGGCGGCTTTCGTCAGCGGTTCCTCGCGGGTGTCAAGGAAGCTGCAACCGGTCAGCAGCGTGTCCGAACAATCCTTGAGCGCCATTGCATACGGCATTCCTTCCAGCACCTGAATACCGGTGATGGTCATTCGCTGGCAATTCACGCATTCAATGAGGCCTTCGCGCTGAACCGGCACGGCGTCTTTCACCGTGTGCTCACCAGCTTGGGCGTCCTGAATCTGCAGACCAGTCATGGTGCAGTCCGTGCAATCGACCAGGCGGATGCCCGTGCAAAGTTCCTTGTCCTTGTAATCCGGATTGTGTCCGAAGCAGTTCGTCCCGATGAGAATGCTTTTGCATTGTTCCAACAGCAGATTGCGATGATGGCCGCTATAGATGTAGTTCCCTTCGAGCGTAATTCCGCGGGCACTGGTGAAGTGGATGTTTGTTTCCTGGCTGCCGATGAGATTGCCGCTGATCGTCCACATCCCGGCCTTTTGTCGTTCGGAAGTGGACTGGCCGATGATGCGAATATTCGCCCCGTTCTTGCTGTAGGTGGCCTGAATCGTGTTGCTACAGATGGTTCCTTCGCGAACGGTACCGGTTTCGCCGCAATCGATGTAAATCTCGGCGGTGGGAACGTCGTCGAGTGACCGGTCGGGGAACGCCCGGTTGTTGTTGTATTCGATGTCATTCCCGGTGATCTGCAGGTTGCGGATTTCGCTGTTTTCGATCCGTACGCCACCGAGGCGGTTATAGCTGATATGGCAACCCGTGATGATTGTCTGGTGCAGATTCACGCGGTCCAGATACACGCCGATGCCAGTGTTGTGATAGATGTGGCAATGGCTGAGCAGGACATTCCGGGCCCGCTCGGTGATGTGGACGCCATGACGCACATTGCGGATTAGCACTCCCGTAAGCGTCGGCTGCATGACACCGATGATCCGCACGCCATCGGCGTCCGCGTGCCGACCTTCGATTTCAATATCCCGCAGCGTCGGCATCCGTTCGTTCTGCCATTCCTCGGGGCGAAATCCCTGCGGCGCAGCGGAGGTGGAATGCGTGCCGCGAAACTCGAGCGCGGGCCCGGCTCCTTTCATCAGAATCTTTGCCGTCCCACCGGTGCCGTGGATGGTCGTGCGACTCAAATCTTTGAGGGCGATGACGATCGTTTCCGAAATGACATATTCTCCGCGGGGAAAGTGCAGCACGCCGTCGTGCATTTCGAGGGCATGCCGAATCGCCGCCGTATCGTCGTGCTGACCGTCACCCATCGCCCCAAAATCGCGCACGTTGCTCATGGAAAGCTCGTTTGTGAAAGTGTGATCTGGTGGAATCGATGGAATCATTGGACCGATGTTCGTGATTGCCGACAACCGAATGGTGATCCGGCGGAACAATCTTGGTAACGTGATCACCTCGCTGCTGAACGCTGTTTGTCCCTGTAATGTTCGATTGTGACCGCGTTGGAATCGCGATTTGACGAAGTCGACTGGTCGCTGATGGAAGCGACGCTGGGGGCGTTCGTGTCCGCGTGGGACGAAGATGGTCTCCCGCCCGCCATCGCCGAGTATCTCGAAGAATTCTCTCCCGCCGTGCGCATTGCCGCGGCAGTGGAACTCATCAAGCTCGATCTGGAACAACGCTGGCAGCGCGGCTTGCGACGGGTCATTGAGGATTACTTCGCGGAGATCCCGGAACTCGACGGTGCTGTCCCGCCGGAATTGCTCTTCGAGGAATATCACACCCGTAAACTCGCGGGCGATGTCGTTTCGCCGTCGGAGTTTTTCCAGCGGTTTCCCAATCAATCCTCGGCCCTTGCCGAGTTATTCCGTGTCGATCCCCAGTTGCACACCACGTTGGTTGTCGGTACATCACACATCTCACGGCTCGACTTGCAGCCGGGGGAAACCATCGACGATTTTGACCTGTTGCTGCGTGTTGGACAGGGAGCGTTTGCGACCGTGTTTCTGGCGCGGCAACGCTCTTTGCAACGCATCGTCGCCGTAAAAGTCTCCGCGGATGAAGGTTCCGAACCGCAAACACTCGCACAACTCGATCACGACAACATCATCCGCGTCTACGATCAACGGTTGGTGCCCGAACGCCGGTTACGCTTGCTCTACATGCAGTACGCGGCCGGGGGGACACTCGCGAGAATTCTACACACACTGCGCTCCGTCCCCCGCACGGAGTGGTCAGGACGGGAATACCTGCGGGCGCTCGATCGGGGACTCGAAGAGCGGGGCGAATCCCCACCGGCTGAGTCGGCGCTGCGACGCAAAATTGCGGCAATGACCTGGGCACAAGTCGTCGGCTGGCTTGGAACTCAACTGGCCGGTGCCCTCGATTACGCTCATCGCCGCGGCGTGTTGCATCGTGATCTGAAACCCGCGAATGTTTTGTTGACTGCAGAGGGGTTACCCAAACTCGCCGACTTCAACATCAGCTTTGCCTCGCAGTTGGAAGGAACCACGGCGGAAGACCATTTCGGCGGCAGCGTTGCCTACATGTCTCCCGAACAACTGGAGGCCTGCAACCCTCGGCACGACCGCGAACCGAGCAGTCTCGATGGCCGCAGCGATCTGTATTCCCTCGGCGTTGTTGTTTGGGAATTGCTGATGGGTGACCGTCCGTTTCTCGATCCGATTCAAGGCCCGCGGTGGGGAACGCGACTCGAACAAATGACCGTCCTCCGTCGCGGCGGTCCCCGGTTCGATGCGATCACACCGTTGGTGGAAGTCGATGCGCCCGGGATGGATGATGTCCTGCGGCAATGCCTCGCCGCCAATCCCGCCGAACGATTCGCCACGGGTCGCGCCCTGGCGTTCGCGCTCGAATCGTGCCTGCACCCGGAACTGCATCGCCTGCTGACCGGGCCGAACTACGGCTGGAAATTGCAGGCCCGGTTGGCACCGCTGTTCGCGGTGATCACGACGACGATCCTGCCCAACGCCGTCGCGGCAGTGTTTAACTTTCTCTATAACCGCGGGGAAATCATCGAACGCGTGCCGGATGCGCTGCCGACGTTCATGCGGATTCAGTCGATCATCAACCTGATTGCGTTTCCCGCCGGTGCGAGTTGCGCGTGGTGGTTGGCCGGATCGGTGGCGAAGGCAACCAGTGTCGATCAAACGGGGCCGTTGTCGCCGGAACTGCTCGTGACCCAACGAAAGCGTTGCCTCGAACTCGGCCATCTCGCGGCGATGGTCAGCCTCACGCTGTGGGTCATCGCGGCCCCGATCTATCCGATTTCACTCCACTTGATGCGTGGCAGCGTCCCGATCGAAGTGTACGCGACATTCATTGCCTCGCTGGTGTTATGCGGCTTGATCGCGATGGCCTATCCATTCTTCGGCGTGACGATGATTGCCGTACGGAGCTTTTACCCCCCCCTGCTCCGCTGGGAGACGGTGACACGGGCCGATGTCTCCCACCTCGAACGGCTCGGCCGCATGACGTGGGTTTATCTCTTCCTGGCGGCATCGGTGCCGATGCTGTCGGTCGTGTGTCTCGTCCTGTGCGGACAGGACCGCCGGTTCGCGCTGGTGGCTCTCGCCGCCGGGGGCCTCGTCGGCTTCGGCATCGCCATCTCCGCCTTTCGCTGGATACAACGCGATCTGGAACTATTGATCGCGGCGTTGTCGCGAGAAGATCGGTCTTAAAGAATCGTTCCGACCATGAGCAGCCCCAGTTATCACTTTGTCACACAATGGCGGGTCCGCGCTACCCCGCAAGAGGTGTACGCGATCATCGAAGATTCACGGTCGCTGGTCGAATGGTGGCCGTCGGTCTATTTGCAGGTCGAAGAAATCCAGCCGGGTGATGCGAACGGCATCGGTCGGGAAGTGTCGCTGCTCACCAAAGGGATGTTGCCGTACACACTGCGCTGGCGATTCGTCACTTCCGAGAAGAAGCCATACGAATCCATCACCCTGTATGCCACCGGGGACTTCATCGGCCGAGGGATCTGGACCTTCACCGCCGACGGCGCGGACTGTGACATCGACTTCGATTGGGAAATCACCGCTGAAAAACCGTTGCTGCGATGGTTAACGCCCCTGCTGCGGGGGTTCTTCTCCGCGAATCATCGCTGGGCGATGAGGCAGGGGGAGGCAAGTCTGAGATTGGAACTCGAACGCCGCCGGTTGTCCGATCCTGCCGCACGAGCGTCTGTACCCAAACCACCCGGTCCTTACCCGGTGTGGCCATGGATTGTCGATTTCGCGGTGGGCATCATACTTCTGATGCTTTTTTGGTGGTGGATCCATTGACCAGCCCGTAGCGCGAGCCAGGGCGTCACACTGTCGAAGGACGCCCTGGCACGCGCTACGGGCTGGTGAAACATTTTTTGATGCCGTGACGAGCGAACGCCGTTGGATCGACTATAATTTTGTCTGGGTGACATCCGTAAGGCACGGGACATGATGGCGGACTGGCAAACGGCAGCAGTGGGAATCACCGTTCTGGCCGCCGCAGGGTGGTTACTGTGGACCCTCGTGCCCCGACGAAATGCCCCGGCATCGGGTTGTGGGTCCGGTTGCAGTTCGTGTCCGGCCGCAGCGGAGGCGAAGTCGGAAACGCCCGGCGGATTTGTGGGACTCGATGCGTTGCAAGCCTCGATTCCAACCAACGCCAGACCGCACCACTCCGTCCCCACGGCGAGGTCGTGATCCGTGGGCGAGTTGTCTTCCGAAAGCGACGAGTCGTCGGCAATCGCGGCCCCATCGTATCGTGGTTTGACGTGGCTGCTCCGTGCGATCGGCATTCTCGATCTCCTCGCATTCGTCGCGGTGGTGATGCCGCGGTCGCTGATGGTTGCCGTTCACGCACAACTGCACATCGGCGTGCTCCCCAGCGAACCGATCGTCGGCTACCTCGCCCGCACGGCATCCATGTTCTACGGCTTCTGCGGAGTGTTGCTGCTCTACCTGGCCACTGATGTGGTCCGGCATCGCGACATCATCCGCTTCCTTGCCGTCTGCGGCATCGTCACAGGTGGTCTGGTACTCGCCATCGATCTCGCCGAGGGGATGCCTCTCTGGTGGATCCTGCTCGAAGGCCCGTGTTGCGGAATGCTCGCGGCGATGGTTTGGTGGATGGCGCGCCCACGGTGAATTCACGAGCCGGAAGCGTCGGCGACGGGCATTCACCAAGTTTGCGTTTCGATGAAGAAACAGGAAAAGAAGGACCGTCGCTGACGCTTCCGGCTCGTTGTGGCTCCATACACGGGGCCATTCGCCGCAGGTATACTCGGCGATGAAATTGTCAGTCGTTCCTCTGAGCGAGACGATCGGATGAAGCTTTTGTCGATCATGGTGATCAGCCTGTTGTCCGCGACCAGCGTTTTTGCCGCCGAGGAACCTGTGTCGTTTTCGCGCGACGTGCTGCCGATTCTCTCCGCGAATTGCTTTGCCTGTCACGGCCCCGATGAACACGAACGGCAAGCCGATCTACGGCTCGATCTGGAAGCGGACGCGAAGAAGCTGCGCGACGGCAGCCCCGCCGTCACACCGGGATCGCCCGACAAGAGCAGCATGATCGAACGACTGTTCAGCACCGATCCCGACACCGTCATGCCGCCACCGAAATCGAAGCGGCAACTGACGCCGGCGCAGATTGAGACCGTGCGGAAATGGGTTGCTCAAGGCGCGACATGGGAGCGGCACTGGTCATTCGAGCCGATCACCAAACCCGCGGGATCGCTGGATGATCTTGTTCGAGCGCCTCTTGCAGCAAAGAAATTGTCGCTGCAACCGCCCGCATCTCCTGAGACGTTGGTGCGGCGATTATCACTCGATCTCATTGGCCTCCCCCCAACGCTGGACCAGGCGGAAGCCTTTGCCCGCGATCCGTCACCAGCGGCGTACGAAAAGCTCGTCGATGAATTGCTCGCTCGGCCGCAGTTCGGTGAGCACTGGGGCCGCATGTGGCTCGATCTCGCGCGGTACGCCGACACGAAGGGCTACGAAAAAGATCTGGGTCGCACGATGTGGCCGTGGCGGGACTGGGTGGTCAACTCGCTCAATGATGATATGCCGCTGACGCAGTTCACGATCGAACAACTCGCGGGCGATTTGCTGCCGAATCCGTCGGAAGCGCAACTCATCGCCACGGCGTTTCATCGCAACACGCTGTCCAACGATGAAGGCGGGACCGACGACGAAGAGTTCCGCACCGTCGCCGTGAAGGACCGCATCGACACTACCATGCAGGTCTGGATGGGGCTCACGATGGGGTGTGCGAAGTGCCACACGCACAAGTACGACCCGATCTCGAATGACGAATACTACAAGTTCTACGCGGTCTTCAATCAGACGGAAGATGCCGACCGGTATGACGATGCCCCGCGATTGGCGATCCTCACGCCATCACAACGCGCGGAACAAGAACGTCTGCAGGTCGCCGTGAAAATGAGAGACGAAGCGGTCAAACAAGCCGCTGCGTCCGATGCCGAGAAGACAACCGTCGAAGAGATGAAATGGAAACGCCCGACAGACATCACCGCCATGGCAAAGAGCGGGGCGAATCTCGTGACCCTGGAAGACGGTTCGATTCTTGCCAAAGGGAAACTCGACAACGAGGACACTTACACCGTCACGTTGATGTTGCCCGCGGGCAAACACACGGCGCTGCGGTTGGAAGCGATTCCCACAAAACTGCCGGACGGACAACTTGGTGTTGGCCGCAAAGCCGCCGATCCGAATTTCGTCGTCTCGGAACTCACCGTCGAAGTTGTGCAAGGAGAGACCGCGCAACCCGTGAAACTCGCTAATGCCCGCGCCGACTTCGCGCAGGACGGTTGGCCGGTCACCGCGGCGATTGATGGCGATCTGAAAACCGGTTGGGCGGTCAGTCCCCGGCAGCGCGACCCGCATGTCGCGCTCTTCGATTTCGCTGAACCACTGAATTTCACAGCGGAGTCGAAGCTACGGGTGACCCTCACGCAAAACTATGGCGACAAACTGGTTCTCGCCCAGTTCCGACTGACCGCAAGCGACGCTGATCCCGCGACATTATCACCCCGAGCGGAGTCCCCGCAAACGCAGCAAACTCGCAACGAATTGACCGCCGCGCAGAAATCGCTCAACGACTTCAACGCGGCTTTACCGCAGTTGCCGGTGCTGCGCGAATTGCCCGCCGGCAAACAACGCGTGACGAAGATCCACAAGCGCGGCAACTTTCTGGACCTCGGCCACGAAGTGACCGCGGATATCCCCTCCGCCTTCGGCAAGCTGCCGGAGGGGACATCCCCCAATCGGTTGAGTGTTGCGCAGTGGCTCGTGAACAACGACAATCCGCTCACGCCACGCGTGTGGGCGAACCGTGTCTGGGCGAGACTCTTCGGCCAAGGCATCGTGGAAACAGAAGAGGATTTCGGAGCGCTCGGCAGCCCGCCATCGCACCCGCAACTGCTGGATTGGCTCGCTGCCGAGTATCGCGATGGCGGCTGGTCGCTGAAGAAACTCCTCAAGGCGATCGTGATGAGCGACACATACCGGCAGGCGTCCGCGACCACGCCCGCGCTGCGGGAAGCCGATCCGCGGAATATTCTGCTGTCGCGTGGGGCGCGCTTCCGATTAAGTGCGGAAGTCGTGCGCGATCAATCGCTCGCAGTTTCCGGACTATTATCGCTGAAACAAGGTGGACCATCGGTCATGCCGCCGCAACCATCTGGGCTGTGGCGGTCCACCTACAATGGTACGAAGTGGATCGACGCCGAAGGGGAAGACCGTTACCGTCGCGGAATCTACACGTATCTCAAACGGACGACGCCGTACCCCTCGTTCATGACCTTCGATGCCGGCAGTGGTGAAGTCTGCCAGGTCCGTCGCATCCGCACCAACACGCCGTTGCAAGCGCTGGTCACGCTCAACGATCCAGTTTACCTCGAAGCCGCCGCCGCACTCGCGAAACGCATGGTGACCGATGCGAAGGACACTTCCGGTCGTGCCGCGCGGGGATTGCGACTCGCGCTGGTGCGACCAATCCGTGATGAGGAAGTCACGCCACTCGTCCGGTTGCAGCAGGAAACGGAGAAATCGTTCGGCAGCGTTCCGGATGAAGCCGCCGCCCTCATCAAGACAACGCGTGCCGATCCCGGTGCGATGCTCGCAACAGAGTTCGCCGCGTGGATCGTCACCGCCAGTGTTATTTTGAATCTGGACGAGTTCTTGACCCGCAACTAACCCGGCGAGCGGGGGGACGTGAGTCCCCCCGGTGATTCATTCTGCGATCAAACAAATTCAATCACCGGGGGGAGTGACCTCCCCCCGCTCACCAAGACGAATTGAGTCCTCAATGAATCTTCTTCAAGACCTCACTCGCCGTCACTTCTTTCAGACCACCGGCCTTGGCTTCGGAGCGGTGGCGTTGCAATCGCTGATGGCGCGCGACAGCCGGGCAGATCAACCGCTGATCGTGAAAGAGCCGATGCTCGCGCCGCGGGCCAAGCGGGTGATTTATCTGCACATGGCGGGGTCGCCATCGCAACTGGAACTCTTTGAAGACAAGCCGGAGTTGCAAAAGCTGCACATGCAGGACGCACCGCAATCGTTCCTCGAAGGGAAGCGATTCGCGTTCATCAAAGGCGTGCCCAAGGTGCTCGCCGGGCAGTTCCCGTTTCATCGCTTCGGCGAATCCGGCCAGACGATGAGCGAACTGTTACCGACGCTTGGCAAAGTCGCCGACAAGCTCTGCGTCATCCGTACGGTTCACACCGAGCAGTTCAACCACGCCCCGGCACAACTTTTTATCCATACCGGTACGCCGCGACTGGGCAGCCCGTCGCTAGGTTCATGGGCGACGTACGGGCTCGGCAGCGTCAACGAAAATCTGCCGGGGTTTGTTGTGTTGCTATCCGGGGGAAAGACGCCGGACGCGGGCAAATCGCTGTGGGGATCAGGCTTTCTTCCCAGTGTGTATCAAGGCGTGAACTGCCGCACCACGGGCGATCCGGTCCTCTATCTCAGCGATCCCGCCGGGATGGGCCGTCCGCTCCGTCGCAAGATGCTCGATACACTCGCCGAGATGAACGCGGCGGAAAATCGCCGCAGCGGTGATCCGGAAACGCTGTCCCGCATTTCTCAGTACGAACTGGCGTACCGCATGCAGACCGCAGTCCCCGATGTCATGGACATCTCCAAGGAGCCGCAACATATTCACGATCTGTATGGCTCGAAAGCGGGCTTCATTTCCCCCGCGGAAAGTGCCGACGACCCGCGCGTCCTCTACAAAGGGGACGACCCGACGTTCGCGAACAACTGTCTGCTCGCGCGGCGGCTCATCGAGAACGGCGTGCGGTTCGTGCAACTCTACGACTGGGGCTGGGATCACCACGGCTCATCGCTTGGCGAGAGCATCGACGAAACGTTGCCGATCAAATGCCAGCAGACCGAACGCGCGATTGCGGGATTGATCACCGATCTCGATCAACGCGGGATGCTCGACGACACGCTGATTATCTGGGGCGGAGAATTCGGGCGCACGCCGATGATGCAGAACAACGTCCGCAGCGAACTGAAGAAGGGCTACATCGGCCGTGACCATCACCCGCACGCCTACACGATGTGGCTCGCCGGCGGCGGCATCAAAGGCGGCCTGTCCTACGGCAAGACCGACGACTTCGGCTACTACCCGGTCGAGAACCCCGTTAGTATCCGCGACCTGCAAGCCACCATCCTGCACGTCCTCGGCCTCGACCCGCACCGTTTCAGCTACGCCTACCAAGGTCTCGACAACCGCCTCATCGGCCCGACGGATGAAGGTCGGGTACTGACGGATATTCTGGCGTAGCGGCTTCGCCCGGGAATGAGCAGCGTAGGGCAGGCTCCCGCCTGCCCTACGTCTCTGCCGGCAGCGGAGTGGAGTCCCACCTGCAACGGGGCTACACTGACAGCGTGTGAACTGTCATGGCGGGTTTTCTGAGGATGATGCGATGGACATGCAACGTGGTTTGGGATTGCTCGTCGTGACGGGCTTGCTATCCGGGTGCATGCAATCGCTCGAAGAGCAGACGAAGAAAGACCCGAACAGCATCATTGGCAAGAAGACGCAGGACATCGGGCAGTTCGATCCCAACGCCGGGGCAAAGGTCAGCGATTCCAAGATTCACGCGACCGATCCGATCACCGCGCCGGTCTCCGCGTATGGACCAATGGTGGAAAAGATTTCTCAATTTGAAGTTGTGCCTGCACTCAATCTCTTCAATGCGAACGAAGGCCGGTATCCGAATTCGCACGAAGAGTTCATGACGCGGATCATCAAAGAGAACAACATTAAGCTGCATGTGCTGCCCGCCGGCAAGCAGTATCAATATGATGTCGAGAATCACAAGCTCGTCGTGGTCGAAGCGCCTGCCCCCGCGGCGCCGTGATTTTCTCATCAACGAGCCCGAAGCGCAAGCGCCGGGTTCTTGAATTCACCCGGCGCTCACACTTCGGGCTCGTTCGAGGCGATCGTCATCACCGCAACATTTGCATGCGAGTAAAATCGGGCAGGCGCAGTTGCATCTCGTAACTGCCGACGCGCAAGCGGCCTGGCTTCGAGGGCAGATGCACCACGAACGGCTTGCCGACGAGCAGGCTGGTCTTCACGGCCCCATCAGCCCAGCGCCGGCTGTCATGCGACACCGGGCTGTTGTCACCCAGAACGAACAGCTCATCGGTGTCGAGTTGATATGGTTTCTGCACCGCATGCTTGGCTCGGGTGGCGGTGTAGTACACATCGCGGTAAACGCAGAGATTGTTGACGGTCAGGTCGAGCCCGCGGGCTCCGAAGCGGGCCGGATAGCGCGACACGGGCGTTTCCGCCGGCGTGGAGAATGTCCACGGTCCGAGCAGCGGCTTTCCGTCCGCGGCGACGAGCACTTGTTGATCGAACAGGGACATCTCAATCAGAGTCGGTTTCGTGTCCATTCCGCTCGGCCAGTTGCCCGTCACCACGGGATCGGGATTATCCCCCGCATACAATCGGACTTCCTGACGACTGTAGTCGAAGACGCAGGTGTAGTTGGCGGCCCCATCCGACATCTCCAGCGCGAATTCACCATCGCCGTTGTGATGCTCTACCGACAGCGACAGCAGCAAGTCCCGCACTGGTGCGGGAACGTAATCTCCCTCGCGCGGGTTGTAGCCGTATGAGTCGTCCACCGGCGCAAGGTGCGAGCGCTCGCTGAGAGAGCGCACAGCCCGATAGAAATCGTCGTCGGCCGCCGTCGCGAGCAACACGTCTCGGGCGGAATCGGGCAAGACGCCGACGCAACTCAATTGTTGATGGACGGCATCGAACCGCAGACCCGCGGGGGGCAAGCGGGACGGATCGAGATCGACCGGCCAACTCGACAGTTTGACCGACGTTTCATGTTGCCCGCGCTGGCGAAGGCGGTGTGCGTATTCCACCCACGACCACGCGGATTCATCCGTTACCTGTGACGCGGTCAGATGGAACTCGTGACCCTGCGGTTCCCACGCCACCGCAGCTTCCGCCGAGGTTTCAATGGGTTGCCAGGCGGGGTCGGCATCGGTCGAACGGAAGCGATGCTCATGGACTGGCACGCGAAGCACGCGGAGGTCATTCCAGTCTTTTCGGCAGAGGATGCCATCAGCGTAGATATCGCCGTCGATGATCTGCAATTTCTCGCCGGGCAGACCGATGACCCGTTTGACATAAGCTTCGGTGGGGCAATACGGATTGCGGAAGACGACGACTTCCCAGCGTCGCGGCGGATGGAGGGCATACGCCGGTTTGAAGACCAGAAGTTGGTCGCCATGATTGCGCGGCACATCGGTGAGATCGATCGCCGTTTGCCCGCAGTTGGGGCATTGGGCGCGATTGCGGGTCGGTGACGTTTCCGCCGCAGCGTTCGTTCCTTCATCGGTGTCGTAAGCAACACCGAAGGGGAACTCATAACGACACTTCGGACAGCAGACTCGTTTGTGGTAACCGAGCAGATGCGGTGCCATCGATCCGGTAGAAATCATGTACCCTTCGGCAGCGAACGTGCGAAACAGCACAACTGCAAGCAGGAGACAGATCGCAGATTCACACAACGACCGCGGCAGGCTGATGTGTTCGCGCACGGAGGCTCGCTCCGGTGTTGGCACCGGTTGCGCGTCGATTCGATTCTGTCCCCCCGTCGATTCCATCCGCCTCTCGCAGGTGGGTGAGGGGTGCGCTACCGCGCAGCCGTTCACCGCTAACCAGCTTGTATTCTACGGAATTTCCATGCAAGGCGGGAAGATCATCCGCGAAGTGGATCGCTGATTTGACTTACGGCCGTGTCAGTTTTGCGGCGATCTGATCGAGGTTGGCGAATTCGGCGGCGTTCCCGGCCTTTTTGACGAGGTCGCAGATCAAATCAATCGTCTTCAATTCGGAGTCGACTACTCCCAAGCACGAGGGATGCGCCAGAAAATCGAAGACCGCTTTATGCTCGATGGCCCACGTGACCGCCCGGCGGACGGCTTCGAGGAACCACTCCAGCTTCCACTGGCCGGTCCGAAACGCCCCGATATCGCTGATGGGACACATCGGGATTTCGACGAGGCCCGTGGGGTACACAAACGGCTGAGCTTTGGCCTGGGCTTCGACGATGTTTTGATAAACCGCTTCGGTCGGTTGCTCCTTCGGCTTCGTATCCGCGTGGGGCGGATAGAGGCTGCTGACCCAGTGGAAGCCATTGTCCAAGAGCATCTGCTGCAAATCTTCGCGGCCCTTGAGACCGTTTGCGAAACCACCCGGCGTGCGGAAGCCGCGGTTGTCGATACCGATGCGATGCTTCAATCCCAACGTGGTAAGGCGGATGTTTTCTCGAAGGACATCCGCCGTGGATCTTCCTTCAATCAACCACGGCGCGCGTTGAAAACGGAATTGCAGTTCAGCATTCGTCTTCGCCAGCAGATAGACATGATCGTACGTGTGGTTGCCAATCGGGTGTCCGTCCTGTGCCAGTTTTTGCAACCAGGCAACGTCAGGTTGCTCCAACACGCGGCCAACGCAGAAGTAATGGATGCGACCACCGTGCGTTTTCACTCGCTCGCCGGCTGCCACGGCGTACTTTTTAGCGTCGTCGTTGAGATTTCCCTTTTCGTAATCCCAGTGCGTATCGTCCCAATGAGGAAAATTGCGACTCATCTCCAGGTCGAGTGTGATCGCAATCTGCGCTTTCTTTGTCGACTCCGCTCGCGCGTCGCAGCCGAACATGCCGGAGACTCCGAGCGCTGCCGCGGCTTTCATCCAGTCTCGACGATTCATGGCTTCTTTTCCGATTCCAGTTCAATCCACGAGACCTGCGTGATGAGTTGATTGAGTGAGGCATAGGAGATGGATGCGTTGGCCGCAAACCGTGGCGTGATGTTCGCCGCGAACGTCCCCAGGGTAGCGTCGGCGACGATAACGACGTTGAAATCCTTCGACAGATTCTCGTAGCCGGCGGTGGTGCGACACAGGCACATGTCGGTCGCATAGCCGGTGAGGAGCACATGCCGCACGCCATTCTTCTTCAGAAAATCCCGCAGCGGGGGGTAGCCTTCTGCGTCGTAAATGACGACATCTTGCGGATCGACCGTGACCGATGTACTGACAGGAATCGGCAGTTTCCAGAAGCCCGCACCGTTGTAGCGATCCCCCGCATCCAGCCCCGGAAACTGCTTGAAATAATCGCGAACCGGCAGGTCGGGATTGAGCGGCAGTTGTTCCAGCAACGGCTCACCCTGATACTTGTATGCCGCGAGCGTTTGCCGCAACTGCTTCTCACCGACCACGCGCTCTTCGGCGGTGGGGGTCTTTTTGAAGGATCGATACACCTGCGTCCGAATGGGATCGGCTGGACCGGGGAGACTGTACATCACGAACGCTGCGTGGTTTCGCAACCGTTTGAGCAGGGGATCAATCACCTGCTTGGTGTGCTTCGCCGCGAGTTCGTTTTTCCGCGGCGTGCAGAAGTCCGCCACGCCATTTGGTTCGGGACTCTTCCAACCCCAGGAATCGTCAATCGCCCAGGGATGAACCATGATCACGGCCGTCTCTTTGGCCCGGAGATGATTCGGCATTTCGATGATTCCGCGGGCGTTGTACGAAAACCGCCACGCGCGAACATGCAGATCGGCGGCGTCATCGTCGACAATCGCCGGGGCAGAAAAGTGGGCCTCTTCTTGAATGGGCTCAAAGAATTCAGGGTAGTCCGCCACCAACGGTTGCGGATTCTCGATCCGTTCCAGCCGATTCTGATATGTCCGCGTGATCCGCGGCAGTTCCTCAGCACACCCCGGAACGGTCATTCCGAGCATCAGCACGGCAAACAATCTCATCAGAACCTCCTTGTCACGGCCGCGATTCATTTCTGGGTTTGCAGGTAGGCGAAGAGGTCGCGCAGATCCTGCGGTGGGAATTGCTTATAGAGATTCTCGGGCATCAATGATATCGGCGAATCATGGAGTTCCTCGATTTCGGTCATGTTGATGGTCTGCCGCTCCCCTCTGGAATCGGCAAGTACGATCGCAGAATCGGTTCGCTCGATTGGCAAGCCGGTCACGATGCGGCCGTTTCGGGTTTGAATGACCACACTGACGTATTCCTTGCGGATGACACTACTGGGATCGACCAGGCTGACGAGGAGAAAGTCGCGATCCTGGCGATTCGCCGTGGTGAGGTCCGGGCCGACTTTTGTTCCTTCGCCGAAGAGTTGATGGCACGCCGCACAATGTTTTTTGAAGTGTTGTTGACCGAGGATCGGATCGCCGCGGGAAGCCCGGAGATCATTGTTCAGTCGGCGAACTTCGGCGAGTTTTTCTTCGCGCGTCGCACCATCGAGTTTGCCCCAGTGCTTGATGACGAGGGCATCGAGGCCTTTGTCTTCCAACAAGGCCACGCGCCGGATTTGCTCCAACGGGGTTGCCGCAACGGGAATTTTCCCTTCATCCACGGCCGTCAACCATGGCTTCGCCAATTCCGCTTTGCTCAGTAGAATATCTCGAATCCGCGACTGCACTGCCGGTGATGAAGTCTGATGGAGTTTCAGCAACTGAGGGGCGATACGATCATTGTTGAATTGTCCGAGTAAAGTCGCAGCAGAGATCAGGATTTCTTCACGTTTCTCGGTTCTGATCAGGTCTAACGTTGCTTCAACGAGATCACCATCGCCGGACGTGGCAAGCAGAGTAAGCATGCTGGTTCGGACGGGGGTATCCACCTTCGAGTCGAACGCTTGGGACTTTGCAAACCGTAATGCGCTGGGGTTCCGAATCGCCACACCCACCGACAATAATGCGATGTCAGGCTGGTCCTGGCTCCAATCGAGCCACCACTTATGGCCGAACGGATTGACCTGACCAACCAAGCGCCGCCATTCGTCGGTCTGGACATCTCGCGGTTGCTCGTTCCAGCCGTTGAGAATTGGTTCCCAGAGAGCGTGGCGCGATTTCGCATCCGGCGCTGCCTGCAACAAGGCTGTGACGCAATCGATCCCTTGAAAAGTCCCTTCGGCGGTATAACGCCGAACCAGCCGTGGCAGCAGAAAGTCACGGCCCAATTTTGACTTCCACAACGTCGGCCGTGTGAACCGCTTCATCACTTCTTCGCGGCCGGATACGCTGTGTTGTTCCATGGCCCACCACCACAACAGTGGCAAGTAGGGATCATCAATGTCAACATCGCGATTGATGTTCGCATTGATAATCGGCATCGCTTGCGCAGCGGGCAACCGGCGGGCTAAACACGCAAGCTCCTGCCGGACGGTGATGTCCGGTTCGCGCTCGGCGAACTCGTCCAACCGGTGGGCCATCTCATGGGTGACCCGTTCTTCTCCGAGAAACCGCACCGTCCAGGCCCGGACGGCCGGATGCGGACTTTCGAGCAGTTTCTCGATCTTGCGTTCATCGAGTCCGCCCAGGTTGTGCAGTGCCCAGAGACGTTCCAGCGCCGCGGTTTCGTCCACATCGGTGAGGGCGGTTGTCAGGAAACCGTCGATCAAACGTTTGCGTTCATGAAAGTTCATTGGGGGAGAACGGCGTGCGAGCTCCTGTCGAGCGCGGCGGACATACCACTGGTTGCGATGAGCGAGATTCTCCGCGAGTTCGTCGTTCGTGAAATTGGCCAAATCTATCGGCGGCGTGTGTCTAGGCGGCGCGTATTCCGTTCTTTTCGGAGCGATGCGATAAATACGGCCATTGCTGCGGTCCCAGTCGGCGTCGGGATCGGGATGAGCCGTCCGCGCGTCGTGCCAGTCGGCAACGTAAATCGCACCGTCCGGTCCCATCGTGATGTCGGTCGGCGCGAACCACGGATCGTTCGCGACCAGCAACTCGCCGCCGTGAGCGGTCTGCACCGTCGACCCGCGCGGCTGAATGTCGTGCCAGTACACGCCGTGACCGAGCAGATCCCCTGCGATGTATTTTCCGCGGAACGATTCGGGAAACGCATCACCCTGATAGACAATGCCGCCGACGGTGACGTGGCCACCGCGGAGATTCTGGTGCGGGACGTGTTCGAAGTATCCGTAAGCATGCGGATTGTGCAGGGCACCATGTTTACCGAATGACTTGACGTAGTATCCGCCGGGCACGCCGTGGCACATGACGAAACCACCGTAGTTCGTGCTATAGAACAAGCGGCCGGTGCGATCAAAATCGAGGCCCCACGCGTTGCCACCCCCTTCACAGAAGAGCTCGAATTCCTTCGTGACGGGATGGTATCGCCATACGCCCTGCTGGAATTCGATCCCGCGGATGTTGGCGGTGACCGTGCTGCCCTGACAGCCGTAAAGCCAGCCGTCCGGTCCCCATGTGAGAGAATTTGCCACGCTGTGGGCGTCTTCCATGCCAAAGCTGCTGAGCAGCACTTCGGGGTCACCATCGGGAATGTCGTTGCGATCGCGATCCGGATAGAACAACAGGTATGGCACATTCAGTACGAAGACGCCGCCGTGACCGAAGGCGAACCCGGTCGCGAGATTCAACCCGTCGACAAAATCGCGGCTGGCATCCATACGGCCGTCGCCATCGGTGTCTTCCAGAATCGTGATCCGGTCCGTCCCGCGCGGTCCTTTCGGCGGCGGTTCCGGAATGCGGTCGTATTTGGTGCGCGAGAACCGATCCACCGTCACCCGCTGCAATCCGTTCGGATTCGGGTATTGCAGATACTGAATGCCCCACAAGCGACCGCGATCATCGAACTCAATCGCGACCGGTTGGCGGACCAGTGGCTCGGATGCGACTACCGTCACCTCAAAACCATCGGGCACGGTCATCTTCGCGATGGCGGCTTCCGGCGTCAGTCCCTGCGACCAGGCCGATGTCGCGAACAGGAGTACCGCGCTTCCCGCCGCGATCGCCATCCCGGCCCGTGCTCGTCTCATCATGATGAACGACATCCCTGACAACCAACAATCCGCCTGCGATTCGAGCGAGCCACTCGAGGCGATGGTGCCCCAGCATACGAGTCGCATCAAAAAATCGCGATGGCTCGGCTGTCGGATTTACTCGCGGGGTCGAGGTTGCCAATGCCCGTGCATCGCGGAGAAGCCTTCGGGAACGTTAGTGACGACACGAACATCGGTACCATCGGCCCGCGCGACGTATAACTGCATCACACCACTGCAGTCGGAGCCGAACAGTATCCATTGGCCATCCGGTGAAGGACTCGGATGGTAGTGCCGTGTTTTCCGCGCCGACTTCGTCAATTGATCGACTATGCCATCCAATGTGACGCGCATCAGTTCAATACTATCCCCCACTTTCGCGGTGAAGTAGACCGCTTGCCCATCTCTGGTCCAGACGGGAACATCGCTGCTTTCGCTGTGAAAATCGGGGTACTTGAGTTTTTCGACCACACCGCGATAACCGCCGCGGTCGGCGAGTTTGCGCAGCCCGGTTCCATCCTTGCGAACGATGTGCGGATGACAGTCGTAGTGCTCGCCGGAGACGAACAGCAGCCATTCGCCATCGGGGGACCAGAGCGGCACGAAGTTGAACGGGTGGCCGGTTTCGATTCTGCGTTTGTTGGTTCCATCGGCATCGGAAACGTAGACCTGATAATTCTCGTGGTAGCTGATCCGCTTGCCATCGGGAGACGCCGTGTAACCGTACGCGAACCCGCCCCCTTGTCCGGAGACATCACGCTTGTTGCGACCATCCTTGTCCATGACAAACGGTTTGGAAATGCCGTTGATCAGCGGAGTAAAACCGTATCCCATTCCCTCCGGCAGAAAGAACAGTCCGGTGTTGTAGAGACTCACGCGATCCACGACCGTGAGATTAGTCAGCGTGCCTGCTTGCAGATCGAGCAGGCAACTATCCACCAGCCAGCCTTCAGTCATGCGGAAGGTTTTGTGGGCTCGCTCCCATGCCGCATTTTCAGGGCTTTCCCACAAACTCAGGATCACCGCTTGCTTGCCGTCGGGTGACCAACCCGCAAACTGCGTCCATGCATGTGGTTTCTGCGTTAATGCCTCCGCGAGAACCTGGCGTCCGGTTCCGTCGGCACGAACAACACACGCCCGGTTCGTTTCCCAATTCACGAACTGGCCATCCGGAAGATCATTGCGGCCCTCGGTGTAACCGATGAGCCATGTCGGTCGGCGGCTGGGATTTGCCGCCGTCTGGCCGAACAGATATGTTGCGCTGGCGAAGAACACCGACAGGCAAACCATGATGCGGCGAAAGCATGTCATCGGCAAAATCCTGGCGGGATAAATTCGTCGAATCGGCACACCCTACACAGTTTCCTTGGTCATGGGAGCGCTCCCCTTGTTTCACCGCTTGTTCTTCTCAGTTCCCACAGCGCTGATCTTTGGATTCGTTGTATTCATCATTGGTCAGCCCGTGTCAGCGGCCGATGTCGCGGAAGCGGCGCTGCGGGCCACAGTGCGAGTGACGGCTGACGGGAAATCCGGCACCGGCTTCTTCGTCACGCTGCCGGCGACCGATGAGCAGAAACCGCGGACAGTGCTCGTCACCGCGGCACATGTTCTGGAAGACATGCCCGGGTCGAAGTGCGTGCTGGTGTTTCGTGCCGCCGACAATGAAGGCGGGTTTGTCCGCAAGGACACCGATGCCATCGTGAAAGAGGGCGACAAAAAAATGTGGCTACGACACCCCGTGGCGGACATCGCGGTGCTCGGCGTCACTCTGCCGGAAGGAGTTGATGTCCAACCGTTTCTGTTGAGCCAGATCGCGGACAGCCGTCATGTGGAAGAGCGCCTGGTGCGCGTCGGCCAAGACGTTTTTGTCCCCTGCTTCCCGGCGCAGGTGGAAGCGAATTCCGCTGGGTGGCCGTTGCTGCGGAAAGGATCGCTGGCCACGCATCCTCTCACACCGGTCGCCCGCACACCGACGATGTTCGTGGACTATTCCCACTTCGGCGGCGACAGCGGAGCCCCATTGGTCGCGACGGTGAACGGCGAACCGCTCGTCGTTGGTCTGGTCTTCGCCATGTTGCGGCAGACGGACAAGACCACCATGCCGTTTGAAGAGCGTACGCTGCATACGCCGTTGGGATTGGCCATCGCCGCCCAGGCACCGTTGATTAGGCAGACGATTGAAGCGTGGGAAGCAAAGTGATCTCGAACCAGCCCGTAGCGCGAGCAAGGGCAGAATTGTTCCCGTGATCGCGTTTCCCGTGAAGATGGACTCCCTTGCTCGCGCTGCGGGTTGGTTGGGGTGATCCTGAAAATCCGCCCGGTTGAGCTTTCGCCGAGCCCCGTCATCGGCGACAATACGCGGTTTCGGTCCCATTCCTGAGGGAAACCGTGGGCCCGCGCGAACCGTTGTCCTTTGTCGAGCCTCTGTCCAGCATGGTTGATACGTCCCGCCCCGGCTTGTTTGAGCAGCTTCTGAACGACCGCATCCTCGTCATCGACGGGGCGATGGGGTCGATGATCCATCGTTTCGAACCGACCGAGGCCGATTATCGCGGGGAGCGTTTCAAGTCGCATCCCATCGACCTGAAGAACGCCAGCGATGTGCTGGTCCTCACCCAGCCGCAGATGATCGCGTCGATTCATCGGCAGTATCTGGAAGCCGGTGCGGACATCATTGAGACCGACTCGTTCAACGCGAACATCGTGTCGATGGAAGAATTCGGCCTCGCTGATTTGACATACGAGTTGAACCAGACCGCAGCGGAGTTGGCCCGTTCAGTCGCCGAGGAATTCACAAAGAATAATCCGGCCAAACCGCGGTTCGTTGCGGGCAGCATCGGCCCGACGAAGGTGCAACTCTCATTCAATGCAGACAAGCCCGGTTACCGCCCGGTGACATTCGAGCAGATGGTTGCCTCCTATGCCGTGCAAATTCGCGGCCTGCTCGATGGTGGCGTCGATGTGCTGTTGCCGGAGACTTCGTTCGACACGCTCAACATGAAGGCGTGTCTGTACGCCATCCAACAGGTGTTTGAACAAGGCGGCCGCAAAGTCCCGGTGATGGTCTCCGGAACCATCTTCACCGGCGGAGTGACGTTGACCGGTCAAACACTCGAAGCGTTCTGGGCGGCGGTGTCGCATGCGCCGATGACTTCGGTCGGTTTGAATTGTGCGCTCGGTCCGAAGCAGATGCGGCCGTATGTGGAAGCGTTGTCGCAGACCGCGAATCGCTACATCAGTTGCTATCCGAATGCCGGGATGCCCGATGGCATGGGCGGGTTCGATTCCACGCCGCCCGAGTTCGCCGGCATCATCCGCGAATTCGCTGAAAACGGCTGGGTCAACATCGTCGGCGGCTGCTGCGGCACCACGCCCGACTTCATCCGCGCCGTGTCACAAGCCGTGGAAGGTGTCACACCGCGTCGCATTCCGGATACGCCGCATTGGTCGACGTACAGCGGATCGCAAGCGCTGGTGATTCGGGCTGAGAGCTTAGAGCTAAGGGCTAAGGGACAGACTGAAGAAGTCCCCGCGTCCGATTCTCTGTCCCTTAGCCCTCAGCCCTCAGCCCTCAGCCCCAAACCCTTCCTCGTCATCGGGGAACGGACCAACGTCACCGGCTCGAAGAAATTCGCTCGGCTCATTCGCGACAAACAGTACGAAGAAGCGTTGCAAGTCGCGCGACAGCAGGTCGAGAGCGGCGCGAATATGATCGATGTGAACATGGACGAAGGCCTGCTCGACAGCGAGCGGGAAATGGTCCATTTCCTCAACCTCATCGCCGACGATCCCGATATCGCCAAAGTCCCGGTGATGGTCGACAGCTCCAAGTTTTCGGTGATCGAAGCCGGGCTGAAATGCCTCGCTGGGAAAGGCGTGGTGAACTCGATCAGCCTGAAAGAAGGGGAGGAAAAGTTCCTCGAACAAGCGCGGACAATCCGCAAATACGGTGCGGCGACCGTGGTGATGGCCTTCGATGAAGAAGGCCAGGCGGCGGATTGTGTCAATAAGGTCCGTATCTGTCAGCGGGCCTACAAACTGCTGACGGAGAAGATCGGTTTCCCGCCGGAAGACATCATTTTCGATGCCAACATTCTCACCGTCGGCACAGGGATGGAGGAGCATGCGAACTACGCCGTCGAATACATCGAAGCGGTCCGTGAGATTAAAGCGACCTGTCCGTACGCCAAGACCTCCGGCGGCGTGAGCAACGTTTCGTTCTCGTTCCGCGGTAACGAAGTTGTCCGCGAGGCGATGAACGCTGCGTTCCTCTACCATGCCATCAATGCCGGGCTGGATATGGGGATCGTCAACGCCGGGCAACTGGCGGTGTACGACGAGATCGATAAGGAATTGCTGGAGTACGTGGAAGACGTGCTGCTCAACCGTCGCCCCGATGCGACCGATCGGTTGTTGACGTACTCCGACGAACTCAAGGCCCGCGGTACGCAGAAAACCGGCAACGAACCCACGGTCGAAGCATGGCGGTCGGACACGATCGAAGCCCGGTTGCAGCACGCCCTGTTGAAAGGGATCACCGACTTCATCGACGAAGACACCGAAGAAGCCCGCATCAAATACGGCCGCCCTTTGGAGGTCATTCAAGGCCCCTTAATGGCTGGCATGAATGTCGTCGGCCGCCTCTTCGGCGAGGGAAAAATGTTCCTCCCCCAAGTGGTGAAGTCCGCTCGCGTAATGAAGAAAGCGGTCGCGTACTTGCAGCCGTTCATGGAAGCGGAAAAGGAAGAGAAGGCTAAGGGCTTAGAGCTAAGGGCTAAGGGCCAGGCAGAAGATGTCATGGCAGCCGCCACTTCTCCGTCCCTTAGCCCTCAGCCCTTAGCCCTCAGCTCTTCCCGCGGCAAGATTCTCATCGCGACCGTCAAAGGCGATGTCCACGATATCGGCAAGAACATCGTCGCCGTGGTGCTGCGGTGTAATAACTTCGAGGTGCTCGACCTCGGCGTGATGGTGCCATGCGACAAGATCCTTGAGACTGCGAAGAAGGAAGGCGTCGCCATCATTGGGCTGTCGGGGCTGATCACGCCGTCGCTGGATGAAATGGTTTTCGTTGCCAAGGAAATGCAGCGGCAGGGTTGCACTACGCCGTTGCTCATCGGCGGGGCTACCACCAGTGCGAAGCATACGGCGGTGAAGATCGCGCAGCATTATGCACACCCGGTCGTGCATGTGGTCGATGCTTCGCTGTCCGTCCCGGCGGTGGAAAGCCTGCTTGATCCGAGTCGCAAAGAAGAATTCGCCGCGAAGAACCGCGCTTCGCAGGATCGTGACCGCACGAACTTCGCCGGGATGCAGGCCAATCGCAAACTCGTGCCTTACACCGAAGCGTTGGCCCGACGGTTTGCGACCGATTGGAAAACGGTCGATATTCCTACCCCGGCGTTTCTCGGGACGAAGATTCTCGACAATTATTCGCTGGAAGAGCTGGTACCGTATATCGACTGGTCGCCGTTCTTCATGACGTGGGAACTGCGCGGCAAGTACCCGCGGATTTTTGAAGACGCCGTGGTCGGAGTCGAAGCAAAGAAACTGTACGACGATGCCCGTGCGCTGCTCGACCGCATCATCCAGGAGAAACTGTTGACTGCCCGCGGTGTGTATGGCTTCTGGAAGGCCAGCACCGTCGGGGATGATATCCACGTCTATGGCTCGGAGAAGCCCGCTGTTGTGTCTCGTCCCGGGGTAGAAGAATCGCTGAAAAAATTCGAGCAGTACCTGTACTCGCGCGACATGCAGTTCTCTACCGACCGCCGCGTCGTCGCCGAAATCGCTTTGAAATCGCGGTCGCAATTCACAACGGACGAACTCATCAATCGCATCCCTCGGGCCAATCGACGTTCGCCGGCAACAGTCCATCGTACGGTCCGTCTCCTGGCGGAAACGGGTTTGCTGTCGATGTTCGGTGAAGGCGAAGGGGCACTCTATGCTCCACGGGCACAACTCATTTCCGAAGAGCTGGCCCGCAGTCCGGAACCGCTCGTCTGCTTCCCAATGCTCCGTCAGCAATGGGAACGCGAAGGTCAAAAAGATTTCCGTAGCCTCGCCGATTATATCGCCCCGGCAGACAGCGGCCGGACCGATTATCTCGGGGCATTCGCCGTGACGACGGGCATCGGTTGCGACGAACTCGCCGGAAAGTTCGAGCACGAACTGCACGACGATTACCAGTCGATCATGACGAAGGCCCTCGCCGATCGATTGGCGGAAGCCTTCGCCGAACGCATCCACAAGCAGGCCCGCGAAGATTGGGCGTATGGCCACGCCGAAGTGCTGACGACCGATCAGTTGATTGAGGAGGAATACCGCGGCATCCGCCCCGCTTACGGTTATCCGGCATGCCCCGATCACACCGAAAAGCGAAAACTGTTCGATCTGCTCGACGCCGAGAAGGCTACCGGCATCGTCCTCACAGATAGCTATGCCATGCACCCTGCGGCCTCGGTCAGCGGCCTCCTCTTCGCCCACCCCCAGGCGCGGTACTTCTCGGTCGACAAAATCACTCAAGACCAGGTGGAAGACTACTGCCGCCGCAAGAACGCCCCCATCGAAGAAATCGAACGCTGGCTGTCGCCAAACTTGGGGTACGATCGCTAAGTCAACATTGACAGGGTAACCCATTCTCATGCTCTACGTGGGAGTGTTTCCACCTTCACCCTGATTTCAGGTTCCTCGGCTATGATCTCGGGTGTGTTGATCGTTCCGCCCCTCTTCGTCCGACGAAACCACACATCATGGCGTTCTCGCATTCAATCTTTCGTTCCCCGTTGGCTGGAGGGAGTATTCTCGCCTTGATGATGCTCGGCGCAGTTGGTCATGCGGCGGAGACGAAAGTGCCGATCACGTTTTCCGGCGGCCATGACACGGACCGGAAAGATGGCGGGCGGCCGGTGGGACTGATTGCCGCGGCGCTCGGCGTGAAGACGGAAGTCTTTCGCGAGGCGTTCAGTGGGGTGACACCGGCGAAGAATGGTCGGCCATCCGATGAGGATGCTCGCCGCAACAAGGCCGCGCTGATGAAGGTGCTGCAACCGCACGGCATCACCAACGACCGGCTCGATGAAGTCTCCGACTACTACCGTTATCAGCCTCAACGTGGCGAACTCTGGACCAACAAAGCGGCAAAGGCGCACGCAGTCGTGGTAGATGGCAGGGTGAAGGAAATCGTCGTGACAGAACCGGGGGCAGGTTACAGCACGCCGCCCAAAGCCACCGTGAAGGGAGTGGACGGTGTCGAACTGGAAGTAACGCTCAGCTTCGGCAAAGACCTGAAGACGAATGGTTCGGTGAGTGGCATTGAGGCTACCAAAACCAAATCAGCGAAATAGTGATGAAGAACGGAGACGCAGAGCGTCTCGGCCGTGGGTTCCCACGCGGAGCATGGGAACCAGTTGCAACCAGTTACACGCGGTCAACTCGCGAACTTGCCGGCAAGGGCGTCCGCTTCGATCGCGAGGACTTTGTTCAGTCGGCGTTGATGCCGTTCTTCCTTGGTGAATTGGGCCGACAGAAATGCACGAACGAGTTCCACCGCGAGTTCTTCACCGACGATGCGGGCACCGAGACAGAGCACGTTCATATCATCATGCTCCACGCCCTGGTGCGCCGAGTATGTGTCGTGACAGACGCCGGCACGGATCCCGGGAATTTTGTTGGCCGCGACACTGATTCCCACGCCGCTGCCGCAGAGAAGCACGCCGCGGTCGGCTTTTCCCGCGAGGATCGTTTCGCCCACTTTCCGGGCGAAATCGGGGTAATCGACGGAGCAATCGCTGTCGGTCCCGCAATCGACGACGGTGTGTCCCGCCGACTCGATCACTGTCCGCACGCGCGTTTTGAGCGAAAATCCACCGTGATCACATCCCAACGCAATCCGCATCGTTCGTCTCGCTTCCTCTAGTGAAGCGAGGATTATGACATGAGTGCCGGGCGAATGAAATCACATCACTTCACGCCGGGCAATTGAACGGTATGAAACGGTTGATTGTCAGCGAGGCGAACATTCCAGCTTGCGGGGAGTTGCCACACGCGATTGTCGTCCAGATCGGCGGAAATCGGAATGGATGTCATCCGCGCGAGAGCATACCGCCATGCCGGACCGGGTGTCGATTCGACGAGCAACACGGCTTCCGGGTCGGTTCCCTGAACGAAAACAAACGCCGCGACATCCACCTTGGCTTCCATCGGGCTCCGATAAATCGGCTGCGTCAACAGGCGGGCATCGAATTTGTTCGCTCCGTTCCCCTGAACCCGAAAACGCTCGGCGATGCGGCGCATCTGCGTGAGTCGCAGCGCCCGCTGTTTGTGAGGCGGATCGGCGTCGGGAACATCCTTCCATTCGATGCCGCTGGTAAAGCGGTGCGTTCGGCCATCGTCGCCACTCAATTTCAACGGCAGTTCCGACAACGAAGTCAGTTCCTGTTCGATGCCCATTTCATACGGATACGTGCTGGCAATCAATTGGGGGCGGCCTTCCATTGTCCATAAAAAAACGGCTCCCGCAGCGGTCTTACGGATAGGATTGCTCCAACTGAGCACAGACCCCTTCTCCAATGTCAGCGGCATTTCGCCCGATGAAGACAGTTGCACAACTTGATATGCCGCGAATTCCGTCACGCGGCGGGCCTGCCAGGCTTTGATTTCATCTGCTGCGGCATCATCCTGACTGCGGGCAACACTGGTGGAGATCGCCATGACACAAACCAGACCCAGTCCCATCTGCCATTGGTGACCCATCGTTGCCGTTCCTGTTCGGTTTGATTGCTTTGACCCACCCGATTATAGACAATCCGCCTGTCGAATAGGAAGGATGCTTGTCCGATTGCGATGGGCGACTACTCGTTGCCATCGAGAGAAGATTACCATGCAAGCGAACATTCAAAGTCTCTGTCCGTTGCTGCAAGTGTTCGATATGCCGCAATCGCTGGCATTTTATCGCGATGTGCTGGGCTTTCAGATCGTCGTGCAAGATCGCCCCGGCGACGACTGCGACTGGGCATTGCTCCGCTGGGGACCGGCAGAATTGATGTTGAACACGGCCTATGAAACTGCCGAGCGACCGGGTTCGCCCGATCTGAATCGCGCGGCCGCGCATGCCGATACCACGCTGTATCTCAACACGCCGAATGTCGATGCGATCGCAGCCGAGTTGCTGGCCCGCGGGGTCGCCATGACACCGCCGGTGATCCGCGAATATGGCATGAAGCAGTTGATGCTCAACGATCCGGACGGTTACGGCGTCTGCTTCCAATGGCCTGTGGACCGATGAACTTGCCACATTATGAGCACGATAGCGGGGCACTCACTCGGAAAGTGTGACCGTCCGGGTGGATGATGCCGCACTCGCGCACACCCCACGGCTCATCCGTCGGTGGCCACGAAATTGTGACTCCCTGTTGGACCGCGAGAGCATGGACGGCGTCAACGTCCTTTGACTCACGCAACCACCAACTCATCCACACGCCGCCAGTTTGCTCATCGCGCGGGTGTTGCGGATGAGGATTTCCGCGGGAACCCTGCGCACCCTCACACAGAAAAATCTCACACTCACCCGCGCCGATCCCGGCGAACTGCGCGGGACCATGCTCGTTCCGGTCACCGGCTTTCGGGATCATGCCGCCGTCATTCCATGTGAAGGCGCGATTCCACCCGAGGCGTTCAAACCAGGCAAGGCTCGCCACCACATCGGAAACATTCAGAATCGGTGTGATCCCAGTGAGTTTCATAAGATTCATCCTGACGAATCGCTAACCCGAAACACATCCATGATATCGCATTCCTTTCACTGCAGAACCTTCGCTGGTTCCTTGGTTCATCGTCCTATCGCCTCTATGATGCGGTGCGGAGGGAAGCGGGTTGGGTGGCGATGCGGGTGACAGTGGGGCGGCGGCGGAGCGAACGTGGCAGGCACGATTCGCGCGCTGGCTCGTGCGCTGGCAACGCCCGCTGTTGATTATCGCGTTAGTGCTTGGTGCGGTCGCCTTCTGGCCCGCGCAGCATCTGCATCTCGACGAATCGATCGAGTCGTTCTTCGCGCCGGAAGATCCGCTGCTGCGCGATTTCCTCGAAAGCAAAGCCTGGTTCGGCGGCGATGAACTGCTGCTCGTCGGTTATCCCGACGCCGATGCCCTCACCGACGACCATTTGCAATCGCTGCACGATTTCGCCGATGAATTGTCGGCGATTCCCGGCATTCAGGCCTCCGGCACGCAACACCTCGCCGCCATGCTGCATCCCGAAGGCGTTGCTGCGCGGATGATCATGCGATTTCCGTCCGTCCGCGAACAAGTACTCGCGTTCTCCGAAAATATCCTGATCAGCGACGATCGCCAAACGGTGGGGATAGTGCTGCGGCTTGCTCCCGAGAAGACGGCTCCGGTCCCGCGGAGCGACACCTACAAAGCGGTCCGAAAACTCGCGGCGGCCCACGATCCCCCCGCCGCCGTCGCCGGAGAACCGCTGCAGGTTCACGACATGTTCCGGTATGTCGAACAGGACAGCTTGCTGCTCGGTTTGGCGTCGTCGGCGTTGTTGATCCTCGTGATCCTGATTCTGTTTCGCAGTCTTCGCTGGGTAATGTTGCCGCTGCTGGTCGTGCATCTGTCACTGGTCTGGACGCAGGCATCGCTGTATGTCGCGGATGTACCGTTGAGCATGGTCAGTTCGATGCTCACATCGCTGGTGACCATCATTGGTATCTCGGTGGTGATGCACGTCACTGTCACGTATCGCGAACTTCGAGGGGAAATGGACCGGGAAGCCGCGTTCCGCAAAAGTGTGCAGGCCCTCGCGGAGCCAATCTTCTGGAACATTGTCACCACGATGATTGGGTTTGCATCGCTCATCCAAAGCACGGTCGCACCGGTCCGCAGTTTCGGCTTGATGATGACCGTCGGCTCGGGCATGGTGATGGTCGCCTGTATGATGGTCTTGCCGGGAGGCACGCTCCTCGGTCGCTGGGACGCCGACCCGCGGCAAACGCCGTCCGAACACCGGCTGGTGGCTGCGTTGCATCGACTGACCGCGACACTCGACCGCCACCATTGGATCTTGTTGGTGACGAATGCGGTGGTGCTCATCATCGGGTCTATCGGACTCGCGAAGCTGACGATTGAAACCGACTTTAGCAAGAACTTCCGCCGGACCAGCCCCATCGTCCAGGCACTGGAATTCTTCGAGACAAAACTCGGCGGGGCCGGGAACTGGGAAGTTAATTTCTCGGTTCCCGAAGAACTCGACAGCACAACCATCGATAAAGTCCGATCGCTGGCCGAAGAACTGCGCGAACTGAAAATGCCCGACGGAACCGTGCTGACGAAAGTCGTCTCGCTCGCCGATGGGATCGATTTTATCCCATGGCTGGCGGCGCGCACCTTACCCGCAAAGCTCGATCTGCTGCGAGACTATCAACCCGAGTTCATCCCCAGCATTTACAACACCGAGCAGCACCGCATGCGGATTGTGCTGCGGTCGCTGGAGCGGCAACCGGCCGAGATCAAACTGCAGCTGATCGAAAAGGTGCGGACCGCGGCTCAACATCATTTTCCGGACGCCAAAGTCACCGGCCTGTATGTGCTGCTGGCCAACGTCATCACCAGTTTGATGGACGATCAACTCACCAGCTTCATCACGTCGGCCATCGGCATCTTTGTTTGTGTGGCCCTCGCGACGCGCAGTTGGGCCGTCGGTGTGATCGCCTTGTTTCCCAATCTCTTCCCGCTCGTCCTGGTCGTCGGCGGGATGGGCTGGTGTGGCGTGCCAATCAACATTGGCACCGCGATGATTGCCAGCGTGTCGTTCGGCCTGACGGTCGATGCCAGCCTGCACTATCTCGCGGAGTATCTCGAACTGCGCCGGGCCGGTTGCGATCATCTCGCAGCCGTGCTCGCCACGCATGGGAATGTCGGGCGTGCCCTTGTCTTTTCCAATCTCGCGCTCATTTTCGGCTTTGCTGTGCTCGCGCTGTCGAACTTCATCCCGCTGGTTTATTTCGGCGTGCTCGTCAGCCTCGCGATGATCGGCGGTCTGGTGGGCAACCTCGTGCTCTTGCCGCTGCTGTTACACTGGATTCCGATCAAAGTGAACAGACAGCCTGAAGCCACGCCTGACCCGAAACCGTAGTCGCATGGGTGATGGCTGTGCCGTCTTATGGAATCCGGAGGATCACATCCATGTACGGCCGATCGTGGTATTCCCGCTTTGCAAAATGGGCATCCCATTTTTGCGGGCAGCCCTATGTCTTTTCTCTGGCGGTCGGCGTCATCCTGGTATGGGCGGTCACCGGGCCGCTGTTTGCCTTCAGCGATACCTGGCAATTGGTGATCAACACCAGCACGACAATCGTTACTTTTCTGATGGTCTTCCTGATTCAGAACACGCAGAATCGCGACACGGCGGCAATGCAGATCAAACTCGACGAACTGATCCGGGCCACAAAGGGCGCCCATAACGCCCTGCTCGATCTGGAAGAAATCGAACAGGACACACTGGACGGGTTTCGGGCTAAGTACGAAGCCCTGGCAACGGCAGCCCGATCACAACTCGATCTCGGTAACCTCGATACCGATTGCCCGGAACCCTAATCCTATCGTCGAAAACGTGATGACCTGATTCGTCGTGCCCATGAGAGTTGCTGTGAACGAAGTGTTGTCAGATTCCTTGAGCATTCCCGCTCCATCGCGGCCGTGGCGATTATGGGTTGTGTGCATGTCCGTGGTGGGCGCGATATTGGTCGCCTGGGCGGGTGATCGCGCCAAGCCGCTCGTGCTGTTTCCGCTGGTTTTGGGCTGCGTCTTTGGCGGAATCGCGAGTTTGGCTGCGGTCTGGTGCGAACTCCCGCGGCAGCGAATCGCCATGTTAATGATCGTGATCGGGGCCGCTGCGCTCGTGCCGGCGAGTTATTACGTCGCCGCCCAACGGGCAATGAAGTCGGAGAAAATCGCAAATCCGCTGGCCGAGAAACTGCTGAAACAAATGGAGCAACAGTCACCGGCCGGGCCGGAATCGATTTCCAGCACCACGGCGATGGAGAACTATCTTCGACGACGCTACCAACGGACGGATGTCATGTCGTGTGTGATGTATGTGATTGGCGAGGGAGCGCTGGCAGGAGTCGCCGCGGCGGCGATGATGGCTATACTGTGGCGCGGGCGAGCGGAAGAGCCCCAGGCATAAGAATGCCCGGGCTTCCAAGAGGAAGATTATTTCTTGCCGCTGCCAAGGAAGCGGGACCAGCGACGATCGGGGGTCGCGGCGCTATCGATTGCCGATGCAAGTTCATCAATAGACGTGACACCCACCCGTTTGAGATGCTTCGCGATCATCTCTTGTTGAGCCGCGACTTGCATCTGGGTTCGTGAAACCTGAGCTCGTTCGAGTGATAGTTCCACTTCCGCCATCCGCAAGGTCTCTTCCAGGCGGGCGGACATGTGTTGCAGCGACATGATGAGGTCGGGTGCCGATGGTTCCAGATGCGACCAATCGGTGGGAAGCCTCATTTCTTCCACGGCCCGCAGGCGTCGTAGCAGCGAGGAGATGTAAGCATCCCGGGCATACACCGCGGTCTGTAAAGCGCCGACATCGGCGGTCGCTTCGTCAATTGGCTCCGGTGCGGGCGGCAGCGGCTCGTGAGCGGCTGCAAAAGTTTCGTCGGCGGATTCCTCAGCCGGTTCCGGCGGCAGTTCCAGCATCTGCGACTTGAGTTGTTCCCACGCCGAAAGTCCCGTGGTCGGTGCTGGCGCGGTGTTGGATTCCGAACGGAATAATCGCGAGCCGGAAATCGGCGCGGGCTCGGTGATCACCGCCGGCGCATCGCTCGAATCCACCATCGTCCGCGTGAAATTCGAATTCTCCAGACGATCGCCGACGAACTCGCGGAGTTCCGTCAGTTGAATTTCCATCCGTCCCAGTGCGAGACCCGCTTGCAGGTCTTCCCACTGCTGGACGATGCGTTGCATGTCCGTCATCAATTGACGTTGATCGTCAATCAGATCGGCCGGCAATCCACCACTGCCACGGCGACGGTCGGCTCCCGAACGCTGCATGCGGTCAATTTCTTCCGCGGCGCGTTCGAGTTGTTCGGTGAGCGTTTCGACCAGGGAGTTCTTGGACGCAAGTTCCAGTTCGAGTTCCGCAAGCGGGCCGATGTGCGAGTGCGCATCGCATCCCATTGCCGATACGGAATCGGTCAGTACCGCGGACATCGCGTCTGGCCCGGAACGAGTTCTCACGGTCACGCAGCTCCCCAGGGGAACAGGGATGTTGGCAATCACGAAGCGCAGGGATGCACATCGTCGCTGATGTACCGTAGCCCAGCGAACGAAGCCGTCACCGGGAAGTCATGCCGGAGAGGGGGCAACCTTCGACGAAGTAACCGCGCCGGAATAGATTTGCGGGTTAATCACATTTTGCGGCCGTTTCCCCTCGAGCGCGGCGACCAGTTGCTCGAACGCCTGCGTTCGCATTTGGGCAAGAGATTGGTCGGAGACAAACGCCGCATGCGGGGTGACGATGACCCGTTCATCGCGAAACAACGGCTGCAACAAATCGGGCGGCTCGGGATCGAAGACATCGAGCGCCGCGCCGGCGAGCTTTCCTGAGGTAATTGCCTCACCGAGAGCGACCTGATCGATCAAACTGCCGCGGGCCGTATTGATCACGTACGCCGTCGGCTTCATCCGAGCCAGCGACGCCGCATTCAGAATGTGATGCGTGGCAGGTGTCGATGGCGCGTGCAGTGAAAGATAATCGCTCTGCACGAGAAGTTCGTTCAAGGAAACCATTTCGCAGCCGGTGCCGTGATCGCTGCCGCTCGCTGTGTGGGCGATGACCCGCAGTCCACAGGCCCGCGCTCGGGAACAGAGTTCGCGACCGATGCGGCCGAGACCGAGCAATCCAAGCGTTTGCATCGACAGCCGTTGCAAACCGGAGACCGCCGCGAGACAGTATTCGCCCTGCTTGGTCCGATGGTGCAAAAACGCGATGCGCCGAGCACACGCCAGGAGCAATCCCAGCGCGTGGTCCGCAACTTCAGCAACGCAATAATCCGGACAATTGGTGACGGGAATGCCCCGTACTGTCGCAGCATCAACGGCGATGTTGTCGAGGCCGATCCCCATGCGGGCGATGACACGACATCGCGGGGCGGCTTCAATCACCGCGGGAGTGACTTTCGCCCAGTTGGTGGCGATGGCATCGCAATCCGCGGCGATCTGACAGAGCGTTGCTTCATCGGTCGCGGGCGGTTCGACGAGTTCCGCACCGATGCGATCAAGCACGGTTTGCTCGTAGCTCGTGTCCGGCCATGCGCGATCGGTCAACAGCACTCGCGGACGGTCTGCCATCGCCGCGTCCCATTACGTCGACTTGAACTGTTAGAGCCGCGACCGTCAGGGAGCGAGTTCTTCCTTTTGATCAGAAGGAAAAAACTCGCTCCCTGACGGTCGCGGCTCTGAAGGAGAGATCATTGGCTCGCAGCCAACTCGGCCATGCGTTGTGCGGGGATGACGAGGCGATCCCAATTGCGTTGGACGTATTCCGGCGGGCCACCCTTGTTCGCGACGTACTGAGCGACCAGCACGGTCGGGAGCATTTCAATCGCATCCCACGGGCAGACTGTCAATTCATATGGATCGGACTTCTTCGTGGGGATGTGGACGCAGACTTCGCAGCCCACGCACCGTTCGACATCGATCTCGCAGAACGACTGCAGCACCGAAATGCTTTCGCCCGGCACCTTTATGATGCAGTCGACCGGACAGACTTCGAGACAGGACTCGCAGCCGGTGCAGTTGTCGGCGTTGATCACCGCCACTTCTTTTGGCAGCTTCTTCCGCCCGCCCGCCTTTGCCATGTCAAATCGTCCTTATCAGCTTTCCGCAGACAATTTCATCGTCTACGCAGTTTAACGGAAATCGGGGGCGGGAATCCATCGGAATGCCACCCGTCATGGAATCATATTCGACCGTGGGGGAATTCCCAATCGAATCGAGTCTTCTAGAAGGCCCGGGAATGCCTTTCCTGGGGTGTTTTAGCGCGGACTGTGGAATCTGCGAAGCGCAAGCGGAGATAAATTCCTCTTTCGATACGCCGATCGGCAGTTTTTGCCGATTTTCGTGACCCGGACCCCGGTTGTCGTTTCGACGATTTTTCACTACAAATCGCCCCCCCCCAATCCAACCTCTTTAGGACCATCGCCACCGTTGTGGACGGACCGGTTTAAACTGAGTTTTCCCGTCACGCTGTCCTGGTTGGCAGTGATGATCGTCGTCTGCACATCAACAGCCTGTGCCGCGGAACTAGTCGAGCATCTGCAACTCAAATCCGGGACGACACTTAGCGGTCACAGCAAAGCGGTCGAGGACGGAAATCTGCGGTGGGAACTCGCGCCGGGTGAGGAAATGCTCATTCCGGTCGAATGGATTGAAAAAGTCCAACTCGATCCACAACCCATTGTTGTACCAGCAGTTTCGAAAACAGACCCCGCTGCAGACCCCATCCCGGAACCGTGGATTTATCAGTTGCCGATGGCAAAGCAGGTGGTCGACTGGTACTCGCAACTGGGCGGCGTCGCGGTAACGTGGACCCGTCGAATTCAGATCGGTGGCACCTTCGCTGACGGTAACACACAGACGGACCTTTTGGATGTCATCACCGAACTGGAGCGGAACACGCCGATCCAATCGCGACAGGTCGACGCGGGCGGTCAATGGGCTCGTAACGGCAGCAAGCAGACCGCGAATCGCTGGTTCGTGAACACCAACTTCGACTGGCCGATGGAAGAAGGGAGTAAATGGATCACCTTCTTCACTAGCAAAAATGAGTACAATGAACTGCAGAATCTCGATTACCGGGGGACGATTTCCACCGGTTTAGGGTACCGCTTCATGTTCGAGCCGAAACGCCGGTTGATTGCCCGTTTCGGCCCCGCTTACACGCTGGAAATCTTTCGTTCGCCGAATAGTTTACGTCAGACGCCCGATATGTTCGGGGAGATCGAAGCTCGCTGGCCGGTCCTCAAGCGAATGTCGCTCGAACAGAAAATGCGCGTGCAGCCGAGCATTCTCAACTTCGAACTGGTGCGTATCTTTTCGACGACCGGCGTGCTGATGGACCTCGACGAAAAGGAGCGTTGGAAACTGCGGTTGGGCTTTCAGTACACCTACAACTCACAGCCCAATGACGGCCGGCTGCCCAGCGATTATCTCTCGACACTGTCGCTGGTCTACATCCGCAAGTGACGTTTCAAGGAATGCATTCCCGACACGAAGATGTTGATCGGGGATCATTTTCCACGTTTCTTGCATTCCGCGGGCATGTTAGCATGAATCGACAAACCGGTTCGAGCGAATTCCCGGCGGACTCCCGTCTCGCAAACTAAGGTGCCGTGCGCTATGCTTCCGACTCATGCTGTCGGTATCGATCTGGGAACCACGTATTCCTGCATCGCGTATCTCAACGATCACGGCGAACCGGTGACGATTCCCAATCGCGACGGGGAACTCTGCACGCCGTCGGTGGTCATGTTCGACGGCAACCATGTCATTGTCGGAACAGAAGCCCTGCGCAATTCGGTCCGCATGCCCGACCGCGTGGTGATGCACGCCAAGCGGTACATGGGCGACTTCAATCACCGTTGGATGGTCGGCGGGAAATCGTATTCGCCGATCGATATTTCGACGCTGATCCTGCAACAACTTTTAGCGGATGCTAAGGATCGGATCGGCAATGTCGAACGGGCCGTCATCACCGTTCCCGCGCAGTTCAGCGATGTCCATCGCCAGGCGACCGCCGAAGCCGGTCGGCGGGCCGGCCTGAAACACGTCGACATCATCAACGAACCGGTCGCGGCCGCGCTGTGTTTTGTGCTCGGCACCGAAGGGATCTGGTTCACCGAACTCGCGACCGGCCAGACCATCATGGTGGTGGATCTCGGCGGCGGCACCTTCGATCTATCGCTGGTGCGATACGAGAAAAACTCCGTCCGCGTGGTGGCCAGCGGCGGCGATCTGTACCTCGGCGGTCTCGACTGGAACAACCGTCTCGAAAAAGCGATCGCAAAACAATTCCTGCAGGAGTTCGGCACCGACATACTCTCCGACCGCGAGGGCAAACAGGCGTTGATGCTGGAAGTCGAACAGGCCAAGCGGAGTCTGTCGGTGCGACCGAAAGCCGCGCTGACCTGCCAGCATGGCGGCCATCGCAAAACCTATCAGGTCGAACTCGAACAATTTGAACGGCTGACGAAATCGCTCGTCGATCAAATGGAAACTCTCACGAAGGGATTGCTCGCCGAAAACAAGATGGGCTGGGCGAAGGTCGATGTGGTCCTCACCACTGGTGGGGCATCGCGGATGCCGATGGTCCGTCGGATGCTCAAGAATCTGAGCGGCCGGACGCTCAACACGTCGCTGTCACCGGACCAATCGATTGCTCACGGGGCCACATATTACGCGGGGATGCTGCTGGCGAACAACGCCTTTGCCAAGTCGATTCTGAATCCGCAGGCCGAAGCGCGGTTGAAGCAATTCAAGCAGCAGAGTGTCGCCGCGCGGGCGCTCGGAATTCTCGTCCGGGATGACACGACGGGGGGCCGCGTGCCGCATTATCTGCTGGCGGCCAACACCCAATTGCCGGCGGAAGCGAAGCAGACGGTGGGGACCGTCGTCCCCAACCAACGCCGCGCTCATTTGTACGTCGTGGAAAGCGGGACCGCGGCCGATGCACACTATGTAGAACTGGGCACCTGCGTGGTCGATCCGTTGCCGGACGGGTTGCCCGAAGGCTCGGAGATCGAAGTCACGATCCGTTACGACGAACAGGCCCGCGTGCATGTTTCCGCACGGGAAATGAAGACCGGACAGGTGGCCCATACCGAAATCGTGCGGCCGGAAAATCTCATGGTCAGCGCGATCTCCGAAGAAAGCCGCGACGCCGACATCGCCGTGAAAGGCCGGCCCGGTCACAAACCGATTCTGTCACCTGCCACGATCGCCCAACCGATCTCGCAAGCTCCGGCTCCCGACGACGAAGCCTTCGATGAACCGATCCCGCTCTGCGACGACTGTGGCGAAGCGCTCGATAACCGCGGCAAGTGCCCGAAATGTCAACCCGCCAGCGGACCCGCTCGTCGGCCGGTCCCCGAACCCCGTCCCAAAGCTCGCGGCGTGCCGGTTCCGGCATCAGCACCACCCACGGTCAAGAAACCGGGCCCGCCCCGGCCGGTCCCTGCTCTGCCAGCAGATGACGAGATCATTGAGATGACCGCACCGCCATTGCCGCGTCTCAAACCGCCTTCGTCTCCATCACCCACCGGCAAGCCGAAAGTCAAAGCGCCGCCGCTCGCGAATCCTCCGCCGCGGGCCCAAGCCGAAAAAGCCGGCGAAGACGAGTTCTGGAAGTTGCCGCAACCGAAGAAGAAGTCGTAATTGCTCATCACGCTGTGTGCCACGGCCGTGTCGGCCGTGCGAATTGGGCACACGCTCTGTGCACAGAGCACGGCTCACAGAGTGGTAGCACGCTGATTTTGTCTGTACGACCGTTGCATTTCGTCGGTCGAAGCAGGGCCAATGCTAAGTTCAAGATAGAGAAGAAGAGCGTGGGTGGCCGGGGCTGGAGCGTACTCGCGAAGCCCCGGAAAAAACGAGCGCTGGCCGTTCCGGGGTTTCCCGTCGGTCCAGTCCCGACCACCCCAACTTCAAAAAAAACGATGGCCCTGTCGGTCGACATCGCACGCATCGCGGCCGGTTCGGTGGAATGATATAGTGAAATGACGGAGCGTCCGTGGAGCGCTCCGTCAGCCGGGACGAACGGGTTCGTGTCTTCGGATCAATGTCGGCTTCCACAGGCTGAGGACCGGCCCTGGTGGGGACTGCCACGCTGCTCGTCGTTCAAGGCTTCGAGCCCGGCGCACGCTTTGAAGTCGGCGATCAACCGGTGCAGATCGGCCGCGGACCGCAAAACGAAGTCCGCCTGCTCGACACCGAGGTTTCGCGATCCCACGCTTCGTTGCAACCGGTCCGCGACGGTTTCGTCATCACTGACCGCAACAGTTCCAACGGCACCTTCGTCAACGGCAAGCTGATCCGTTCGCAGCCCCTCACCAGCGGCGATCAGATTCAGATCGGCCGCACGGTGCTGCTGTTTACGGAAAGTTCCACGCCGAGTGATCCGCGCATCGTGGCCGAGCGCGTGCGGTTGCTGCAGCAGCACGATCCCGCAGATCGATCGAGCATCATCAGCCAGATTCCGCATGACGCTGTTCATGAACCGACGATGCAAGGGCCCATCCATGTCGAACAGCAGCAGGCCAATCTGCAGGTGCTGTATCGGCTGTCGGAAGAGGCGGTCCAACCTTCGGTGCCACTCGATCAGTTACTACAACGGATTCTCGATCTGGCCTTGAAGGCCGTCGGCGCTGACCGCGGCTGTTTGCTTGTCGTCGATCCGCAAGACGGAGAAGTTCGTCCGCAGGCAGTGAGTGGGACGGTCTCCAACGATCCCTCCGGAAGAATGCCGATCTCCCGCAGCATCGTCGACTACGTCATGAAGATGCGACAGGGCGTGCAGACCTCCGATGCCCGGCACGACCGCCGTTTCGATACGGCCCAGAGCATCGTCCAAGCCGGGATTCGCGAGGCAATGTGCGTCCCCCTGCCCGGCCGCAATGAATTGCTCGGCGTGATCTACGTCGACACCACGATGCCCAGTGATCAGGCATTGCTCGGAGGGAAGCCCTCGCAATTCGGCGACGATCAATTGCGGTTACTGCTGGCGATCGGCCGACAGGCGGCGCTCGCCATTGAGAACAACCGCTTCCAGCAAGCGTTCGTGAAAGCCGAACGGCTCGCCGCGATGGGGCAGACGATCGCTACGCTCAGCCATCACATCAAGAACATTTTGCAGGGCGTGCGCGGCGGCAGCTATCTCATCGACATGGGCCTCAAGGACCACAATGAAGAGCTCGTCCGCAAGGGTTGGGGCATCGTCGAAAAAAATCAGAACAAAATCTATCACATGGTGATGGACATGTTGACGTTCAGCAAAGAACGGCAACCGGCGTTGCAGCGGGCGAGTGTCAACGAGACGGTTCACGACGTGTTTGAGTTGATGCAGTCGCGAGCGGAAGAATGCCGCGTCGAGTTGAAGTATGAGCCGGAAGCGCTGATTCCCGATTGCATCTTCGACCCGGACGGGATTCATCGGGCGATCTTAAATATCGTGACCAATGCGATCGATGCCGTCGAAGGGGCCGATCACGCGGCCGTCTTGATTGAAACCGGCCATTCTCCGGAAGGCGACAACGTGTGGGTCGCGGTGAACGACAACGGGCCGGGCATTCCGGAAGATCAATTAAACCGCATCTTCAATATCTTCGAGTCGACCAAGGGGGCTCGCGGCACAGGATTGGGACTGGCTGTGAGCCAGAAAATCATGCGCGAACACGGCGGCGAGATCAGCGTCGAAAGCAAGCTCGGCGAAGGGTCACGCTTCGTGCTCACCTGGCCGCGTCATGATGACGACCACCCGGTAAGTCAGACGATGGCATGATGTTGAATCCGTCTGCAGTCCGAGCCGGAGCGCCATCTTGAATGACGTTCCCGATCACGTCTTTCGCTTCGGCAAGATTTCCGGCGGATGTCTTCTATGTCACAGAGATTCGCACCCTTGCGATAATGTAAGAACATTTTCTCTCACAACCATGTAAGCTAAGGAACTTGAACTGGAGAACGTCGTGCTATAGGACGAGCCCGGCTGCAGTCGACGATGGACTCCGGATCAGCCTTGGATTGTCCGAACCTCTTTCAGCAGACAGCGCGACTGATGAAAGCCCCGTTCGACCGTAAGCCCGCTCCATCCCAGCGAGAAATTCTGCTCGACGAATGCCGGTTGTGCTTCGCGGCCGCCGCAGGATGCTCGGCGATCGGCATTCTGGCGATGAGTTATCACAGTTGGTGGGGTCGATCGACACCGCTCGTCGCCTTGCTGGTTGTCGGCGGATTCTATGCCGTGATGGGCGTCGGCCGATTGGTGAAATATCTGATGACTCCCGACGGCGGTCAGCGGCGCGACGAACCCGGACATTAGGATGCCTCGCTGAATGTCACACATTTTGCTTCCATGACTTCATTGGGTTTTCCATCCGCGGTCATAGGTACCGCCTTTTGAGTGGAATCGACACACGCTCCATGAACGCCGCCAATTCCACAAATTCAGCAAGGGGGAGTTCCCTTAAGAACGACCTGTTAGCGTCAATTGTCGTGTTCCTGGTGGCGCTGCCGCTGTGCATGGGCGTAGCGATTGCTTCCGGGATGCCGGTCGCCGCCGGAATCATCACCGGGATCATCGGTGGTACGGTCGTCGGACTGTTCGCGGGGTGCCCTTTGCAAGTGAGCGGGCCCGCCGCGGGACTGACGGTGATTGTGTTCGACATTGTCCAGCGAGAAGGTCCCCAATATCTCGGGCTGGTGGTCGTCGCCGCGGGACTGATTCAAGTGATCGCGGGAACGGCTCGTCTGGGGCAGTGGTTTCGCGCCGTTTCGCCGGCCGTCATTCGCGGGATGCTTGCCGGGATCGGTTTTCTGATCCTCGGCGGTCAATTCCACGTGATGCTGGACGGTAAGCCGCCGGGGAATGGATCGCAGAATCTGGCGGCGATTCCCGAGGCCCTCGAACGCGCTTGGCAACCGATCACGTTTCCCGACGAAGCCGAACGGGGGCCGAAAACAGCACAACTTCAACAAGCCCGCCGGTGGCAGACCGAGCAAGGCGCGATTCGTCAGTTACTCGGTCCGTCGGGCGGCGTTCACGGACAGCCCGCGGCAACTCCCGCAATGATCGATTGGGAGCATCTGACGACGCGCGAGAATGCGCTCGCCCAACAAATCGCGGAGGCGTTGGCGTCGGTGAAAGAAGACCCGCCGCCCGAACGCTTGGAGTCCGCGGTCATGGCCCTGCGTGCAGCCGCGGCGAGTGTCCAGACCAAAGACCGCGACGCTGCACTGGAGGGTGTGATCAGCGCGTCAAAAGCCATTGATCGCTGGCTGGAGAGCCTCAAGAGTCCGAATCTGGCGGGGTTGCTAGGCGTGATGACGATTAGCGTGATCATTCTGTGGTACGAATTTGCCCCACGTTCATTGCGGTTGATTCCGCCGGCATTGGTCGCTGTGATTGTGGTTGCCGGTGTGGCCGCGGTGTGGCGGTTTCCGGTGTTGTATGTCGACCTGCCCGACAGTCTGTGGAGCAGCTTGTCCTTTCCGACGATCGAGTTCGCGCGTCAAGCCGCGTGGGGAAAAGTCCTGAGCGATGGCTTGCTGGTCGCGGTCGTCGCCAGTGCGGAGACTTTGTTGTGTGCCGGTGCTGTCGATCAAATGCACACGGGTCCGCGCACTCGCTACGACCAGGAACTGTTCGCTCAAGGGGTCGGCAACACGCTCTGCGGCCTGCTCGGCGCACTCCCCATGACGGGAGTGATCGTGCGAAGTTCCGCCAATGTGCTCGCCGGGGGGAAGACGCGTTTGTCGGCCATTCTGCATGGGGTATGGCTGCTGGTGTTCGTCACCGGCATGGCCACGCTGCTGCGACAGATTCCCACCAGTTGTCTCGCCGCAATTCTGGTCTATACCGGCTACAAACTGATCGATATCAAATCGCTTCGGGAACTCATCGGATATGGCTGGTGGAAGGTGGCCATCTACTCGATCACCGTGAGCGTGATTGTGTTCGAGGACTTGCTGATGGGCGTGTTGGTCGGTTTGGGTCTGTCGGCCTTGAAGCTGATCTACATGGTGTCGCATTTGCGGATTGAAGTGGAACCGATGGACGGCGAACGCCGGATGCGGATGCGGTTGAACGGATCCGCAACATTCATCCGCCTGCCCATGTTGGCCTCGCGACTGGAACGCATTCCCCCGAATGTCGAGTTGCACGTCGATCTCACCGACTTGGATTACATCGACCATGCATGCCTGGATCTGCTCCGCAGTTGGGGCACGCAACAACGATCGCAAGGGGGCGAACTGATGATCGACTGGGATTCACTCCACGCGCGTTTCCGGCGCGACCGATTTGCTGAACCGTCGACTCCACCCGCGTGAAGCCACCCCTTGCCCGAGCCGCGACCGTGAGGGAGCGCGTTCCTGAATTGGCGTGAAGCACTCGCTCCCTCACGGTCGCGGCTCAGATGAGGACGTTACGGGCGCAATCCCGGCACGCTGATGAAACGCCCGAACGCCGCCGCGAGTTCTTCCGGCTTGAGTCCGAACGTGACATCGAGCGCTTCCTGCCAGGAATAGCCTTCTTTGATCGCGGTGATCATCGCCCGGTACGCATTCGCGTCGGTGCTGATGAGAAACTGTGTCAACACCGCCGCCGCGCCGTATTGCCAGCTTTCAATCCGCCCGGAATCGTCGAGAAAATCCCCTCCGAGACTCCCTTGCGAACGCAAAATCGGCAACGCTTCAGAGAATCGTCCCTGTACATGATCGCTCTGCGGGACCACGACCTGGGCAATCCATTCCGAGAGACCTTCATTCATCCACGGCGGAATGCGGCCGCTGGATCGAATGCGATGCAGGAAACCGTGCGCCGTCTCATGCACCAGCACCACGGCGAAAAACACGGGGCTGTTACCGCGATAGCAAGTGGTCATTACCTTGCCGTCACTGGAATTATGGCTCAGCCCCTGCACGCCTTCGGTCGCCGGGTTGTCCAGCAGCTTGGCTTCAAAGTGCATGAAATGTTCTTTGTTCACGAAGCAGTAGACGGGACACTTGCCGACCCAGATGTTCGTGTCTTTGGGGATGTTGAACAGCGTGCAGAGCTGCTGGTACATGGAATCGAGGTTCGCCGAGTAGGCCGCAATCTGTCCGGCAGGCATGTCGGTGTAGACGATGAAAAATTCGGTTTCCTGCCGAACGAAAGTTAACATCGGAAACTCGGCTTTGATCTTATCGAAGAGATCCTCGTACGATTTGAGCGCTGCCCGATTTTCCTCGGGGGTCGGCGTCTCCCAAAGTTTGTTCCGCGTGTCCCGCAACCGTTCGGTAGCAATCGTGTCCCGCTTTTTACGGTCGAGCAACACCCATGCTTTGGCAGAAGGGTCCGCGACCACGTCGAAATCTCCACCGTCGCGGACGCGCAGTTCATACAACGTATTCGGTGAGAGTTTCGTCGGCTGCCCTTTAGACGGCTTGAACGACAGCCCGCGGAAAGTGGTCGATTCCTTGCCGCGCTGAATCCCGGAGAGTTCCAAGTCGACATAGCTCTTGCCGGAGAGCAGCCGTAAGTCGAGAAGTTGCCCTTCTTTCAGGGGGCCGAAATCGCCGCCGAGTTCCGCGATGTAATCGCGCTCGAATTTCATGATCGACCGCGGGACCGCTTTCACCCCGGCAATCCGTGGCGGAGCGGCTTGGATGTTCTGCCCCATTGCAAGGAGTACAACGATCAGAAAGGCGATTGGCGAGCACAATCGTTGCATTGAAAATCCCCTTGTTTGTCGATGGCGCTCGGATCCCGCAAAGCGGCAAGCATCTACCGCGGATGGCGAAACTGCAGCAGCGACGCCAGAGCCGGTTTCGGTGAACCATCGGCGTTGAGCAATCCCGCATAGGGAAAATCGTGCGGATCGGCATCGCTGAAATGACACCAGTCGACTCCGGCCACCGCGGGTTTAGCCAACAACAACGGCAAATAGCGCTCGATCCACCCCGCTTGTTCGGCGTCGGTAATCACATCGCGACCGCTGTGAGGATCGACTTCCAGATCCAGCGGACTGTCCAGATCGTGTGCGATCGATGAGGGAATCGCGAGTGTCAAAAACAGCGGAACGCCCAGCAAACTCCATTGATCGATCATTCGCGAGAATTCGAGAAGATCGCGATTCGGCGTCCCGCTCGGCAGATATCCCACCGCGATTTCGAGGTTGATCCCCGCCAGGCCAACGCCCGATCGCAACAGAGCATCGATCAATTGCAGCGGCGAAAGACGATGTTGTCCGCGGGCCTGATATTCGCCCCACGGTTGATCGACCCGCACGATGAGTTGGGCTTCCTCATCCACCTGCCGAGCCACTTCCAACACTCGCGCGACCAAACTCAACCGACTCTCTTCATTGAGGGTGAGTGCCCCACCCGTGTTCAACCGCGCGGCGACTTCCCACCACCGAATGCGGCCGCTGTACCGGGCAATCGCCGTTTCGACAAAATCGCAGACAAAGCTTTGCAGGTTGAACAGATCGTGTTCCCACTGCGCCAACCATTGCGGCAGCCCATTGGGGCCGAGATCGATCAACGGACCACCGCGGACCACCAGCCGTTGATGCTCGGCCCACGCCATTTGCTCGTCGATCGCCTCCCAGTTGTATTCCCCTTCCTGCTGTTCGACCGATGTCCAACGAATGGGCAATGCCACGGCATTGAAGGCAGCACAAAACAAATCACTTTGCGGGCCGGTGAGCAAACTGTTGATGCCGCAGCCCAGCGATGTCGAGAGATGCGGATACCGCTGCTGTCGTCCCGCGAGCGCTTGCCGGGCGTAAGCATTGCTGAGTATTTCCGCAGCGCGACAGATATGGATGAGCGCTTCGTTGGCCAGTTCGCTGGCAACTTCGGGGGTGTCCTGCGTCGATGCCGCTCGGCCGAAGAATTTGTGTGCGGCGACCAGTTCCGGGTGATACTCCGGGGGGAGCGTCATCCCCGCGAGTTCCCACGTCCCGGCCTGATTACGAACCTGCACCAGTTTTCCGCGAGCCAATTCCACCGCCAGAACGTACGGCGTATCGCGTTCCGGCAGCGAGGTGGTATTGAGGACCGGACGCCCGAATCCGGGGACTTCCCAGGCAACGTGAAACTTGCAACTTTCGTTGCTTGCCCGTCGACACCCGACGGTATTGTCGGCGATTTCGATCCGTGTCGGAAAAATACGGCCGTCCGCACCGGTCAGGTAACCGCGTTGGACCTGCGTCCAATCGGCCATGCGCGTTTGCGGAAAGACAGCAAAGCGAATGAGCCCCATGCGCGTCACAGCCTCGGAGAGGGAACCTCCCTCTCCGTCAAAAACGAATGCCGTTCCGTGCGCGCACCATGCGTCGCCGCCGCCCCCGCGTTTGGACAAATCGAAATCACCGCGAGGTTCAGGAAATTATTCGCAGAAGTGTAGTCCGTGGCTAGGGTGCTGTTCAAGAAGACGGGCGGTTGCTAGGCTCGTCACAGAATGAGATTCTGAAGCCCAAGGATGGCAATCCCTGGGTGGCTTGCGGTCAGAAATGTGAATTCACGATGAACAACACCGGCGTTTTACTCCAAAGCAACATCCCCGAAATCCCCGTACGCCGCGGAAAAGTGCGGGATGTTTACGACTTCGGCGATCGCTTGCTGTTTGTCGCGACCGACCGCATCAGTGCGTTCGACTGGATTCTGCCGACCGGGATTCCCGATAAAGGCCGCGTACTGACACAAATCAGCCGGTTCTGGTTTGCCCGGTTGGGTGTGCCGCACCATCTGCTCGACGCAGACCTCGATTCGCTGTCATTGCCCGCAGGAACGGATCGGGAAACGCTGGCCGGTCGCAGTCTCGTCGTCCGCAAAACGACGGTTTTCCCCGTGGAATGCGTGGTCCGCGGGTATCTCGTCGGCTCCGGTTGGAAAGAGTACCGCCAGACCCGCAGTGTCTGCGGTATTCCGCTGCGGGACGGTTTGGACGAAGCGGCAAAACTCGACGAGCCGATTTTCACCCCTGCGACGAAGGCGGAATCCGGTCACGACGAAAATATTTCCTTTGCAAAGATGGCGGAAATCGTCGGTACCGAGACGGCGGAACGGCTGCGAGATTTATCGTTCCACATCTACACGCAAGCCGCGGAATATGCCGCGACACGTGGATTATTGCTGGCCGACACGAAGTTTGAGTTCGGTTCCGTCGATAGCCAGATTCTGTTGATCGATGAAGTCCTCACGCCGGACAGTTCGCGATTCTGGCCCGCGGATCAGTATCAACCGGGTCGGAATCCGCCGTCGTTCGACAAGCAATTCGTCCGCGACTGGCTCGAAACGACCGGCTGGGACAAAAACAGCCCGCCGCCCGCGCTGCCGGAAGAAATTGTCCGCAAGACCCGCGCGAAGTACATCGAAGCATACGAACGGCTGACCGGCGAAACATTCGCGACGTAATTCGTCCTGTGAGCGGCAAGGCGCTAGCCGCCGGTTCTTCTGTTCGGTGCGGAACCGGCGGCTAGCGCCTTGCCGCTCACAAACAAATGCCGCTCAACTGCTCGCGCTGCGGTAATGGCGGAGCGACCACAGAAACACCCCGCGACTCGCCATCAATGAGAGCACGCCGGCGAGAACTGTCAGTGCCGCCAACCAACTTGGTTCGAGAATCAACCCCATCAGCACGCGAGCGGGAACGGTCACCACCAGCAGAATTGGCAGCACATACGAAAACGCAAAGCGGATGACTTCTCCCGTTGGCGAACCGCTGTAGATGCTGCTGGGGTAGCGGGCGAAAATGGTGATGTAGAACCAGAAGTCGATCAGACTCTGGTTGCGGCCAAAGAAGATGCTGGTACTCGCCAAGGCGATCATCAAACTGTAGAAAAACGCCACGGCGGACACCAGCAGCAGCACATACAATCCCGCGGCGACGAAACTGACCGAGCGTCCCGATTCGATCACGGCATAACCGAGCAATCCCAGCGACATCAATAATTGGCTGATCATCGCCAGGTCCATCTTCTCACACGACACCAGGAATTGCGTGTCGATCGGTTTGAGCAGCGCGAAGTCGAGGTTGCCCGTCCGAATCAGTTCGCTGAACTGCGCCATGTTCGGCATGAAGAACGCTTCCACCAGCGAGTTGATGAGCATCCCCGTTGCCATGAAGCCGAAGTAATCGGCCCGCGTCCAGTCGTTGATCGTCGGCACCTGCCGGTAGATCAGATCGAACAGCACATACTGCACGCCAAACCAGAACCCGCGCGTGACCAAAGTGGTCAGCAGATTGCTGCGAAACTGAAATTCGCGAATCGCCGCGTTCACAAAGAACGCCCACCAGACGCGGAGGTAAAACAGTGCGCGGGTCATCAAGGTTCCTGATCCTACTCGTTCCCACTCTCCGCGTGGGAATGCCGGGCCGCGACGCTCTGCGTCGCTTGATGTCGACGATCATCGGAAGACGACGCGGAGCGTCTCGACCGTGCGTTCCCACGCGGAGCGTGGGAACGAGGAAACGAGTTAAAGTTCTTCGATCTGTTGGCGAATCCGCGATACCTCTCGTTGGCGTCCAACGTCATCAGGTAATAACTCTAACGATACGATTTGCCGTTCCAGCCGATGCTGGTTACGGACCTTCAAACGTTGTTTTTGCTCAAGAAATGACAGTCGCCATTCACGAACCGTCAAGCGAAGCGCATTCCACGCCCGCAAGTTCGTCCGACTTGGAATCCGGATTTTGTAACCGAGTGAAACGCAAGGGCGATGACAACTGCAACACAATGGCGCGGATTCACTGGTTTGTGGTCGGCGATAGATTCGTCGACAGTCAAAGCAAGCCCAATTGAGGTTCGATGGCATTGAGGCACCCAGCCCAACAGTTATCCGACCAGTTCCACGCCGCGTTTGTCCGCCGATTGCATTTCGCCAATAGTCCAATGTGCCACCTTCGCATCCGATAAATGCTTCCGCACCGCATCCGCGGCATCGGGGCGGACGATGACCACAAAGCCGATGCCCATGTTGAAGACGTGAAACATCTCTTCGCGGTCGATGCTGCCCAGTTCCTGCAACCAGCGGAAGAGCGGCGGCACCGGCCAGGATTTACGATCGATGACGAGGTGACAATCAGCCGGGAGGATCCGTTCGATGTTATCGTGCAATCCACCGCCGGTGATGTGGGCGAGTCCGGTCACCTGTGTCCGCGGCGCGGCCGTTTTCAACAACGACAGAATCGTTTTCACATAAATCTGCGTCGGTTCGAGCAGCGCGTCCCCGACGGTTTTGCCGAGTTGCGGGACCATTGTGTCAAACGTCAGTTTCGCGTGCTCAAAGACGGCTTTGCGAACAAGGCTGTAACCATTCGAGTGGAAGCCCGACGATGCCAGCCCGATCGCGATGTCCCCCGGACGAATGGTGCTGCCGTCGATCAATTGCGACCGTTCGGCAACCGCGACGCAGAAGCCGGCCATGTCGAAATCGCCGGGGGCATACAGATCGGGCATGATCGCCGTTTCGCCGCCGAGGAGCGCCGCACCCGCTTGCACGCAGCCTTCCGAAACCCCTTCCACCAACTGGGCGATGCGGTCCGGATCGTCTTTGTCGAGGGCGAGATAATCGAGAAACAGCAGCGGTTCCGCACCGAGACAGAGGCAATCGTTCACGGACATTGCGACGAGATCGATGCCGACCGTGTTGTACCGTTTGGCAAGCTGCGCAACCTTGAGTTTCGTCCCGACACCATCGGTTCCCGAGACAAGGACCGGATCGGCATACGCCGCCGTCCCCGGCTTCGCAGTCGCATTCAGCCGCAGCAGTCCGGCGAACCCGTCCGCCAGCGGCATGACCCGCGGTGTGTGCGTCTTCTTCATCAGGGCCGGCAACCGGGCCATCGCCTGATCGTAGAGTTCCAGATCGACACCGGCGGACTTGTACGTCAACGGATGCATGTCATCGCTTTCGAGTCAAAAATCATGGGCAGGCCCATCGTACCGTGTCGCGACCGGAGAGAGAATTGAGCAACAACCCACGAGCCAGATGCGTCATCGACGGACCATTCTTCAATGGGTTTCCCGTGGACAAACGGCGAATGAAGATGCCCATCGCTGACGCTTCCGGCTCGTGAAAGCGATGAAGTCGCGGTCCCAAGTGGGTCGTCGGATGCGGCGGGATTTGTTGCCGTGCAGCGGGACGGAACTTGCCGAGGTGTGGAGACCGCGGTATCGTCAAAGACTGGCATGTGATCGTCAGAATGGGACGGCATGCCCCTGCCGACGCCCGAGTGCCCGATTTCCCCGCCCCTTGCCTGCCGCTGTGAGGTACTTCCATGCTGGCTCGTTTCTGGATATTCGGCCTGTTCGCCACCACTGTGCTCGGCCTGGCGACTGCCGACAGACCGGTCAATGCACAAGATCCGTTGGACTGGCCGTATTGGCGTGGCCCCGAGATGAACGGCATCTCCCGCGAGAAGAATCTACCGGCGAGTTGGTCGCCCGACGGTGAGAACCTTCTGTGGAAGAATGAAGCCCTGGGGACACGATCGACTCCCATTGTGATGCGAGAAAAGCTCTACACGCTTTGCCGTCACAACCCCGCCACGTTGCAGGAAGCCGAGAAGGTTGTCTGTGCCGACGCCGAGACCGGCGAGATTCTGTGGGAACACGTTTTCAATGTCTTCCTGACCGACGTGCCCGATACGCGCGTGGGTTGGTCGTGTGTGGTGGGTGATCCGGAGACGGGAAACGTCTTCGCGCAGGGTGTCTGCGGCTCCTTTATCTGTTTAGACGGGAATGGAAAGCTCCTGTGGTCGCGATCACTGAGCGAAGAGTTCGGCCTGCTCACCACCTACGGTGGCCGCACGAACATGCCCATCGTCCACGAAAACCTCGTGATCATCAGCGGCGTAATCATCGGCTGGGGAGAAATGGCGAAGCCGACTTATCGGATCATTGCGTTCGATAAGCGCAACGGGGAATGCGTCTGGTTTACCGGCACGCGACCGTTTCCCGAAGATACGACCTATAGCGGTCCGGTTTTGGCGGTGATCAACGGTCAGGCCCAGTTCATCGTCGGCTCCGGCGACGGCGGCGTTTACAGCCTGCAACCGCGGACCGGCAAGATCATCTGGAAGTACGACGTGTCGCTCCGCGGACTGAACACTCCGCCCGTCGTGTCCGGCAACATGGTCCTCTGCGGTCACAGCGAAGAAAATCTCGACTCCACGAAAATGGGAGCGTTGTTTGCCGTCGATGGTTCTAAATCGGGCGATATCACCAAGTCTGGCGAACTGTGGCGAACGACCGAAGAGTTCATTGGTAAGACTCAGCCCGTCATCGTGGACGACCGCGTCTACTCCGTCGACGACAGCGGCAACTTCTTCATCAACGATTTGAAGACCGGCAAGATCATCGGCAAGCAGAAGCTCGGTACGATGGGACGCAGCAGCCCGGTGTATGCCGATGGAAAATTCTATGTCGCTGACGCCACGGGGCGGTGTTACATCTTCGCGCCGGATGAAGCCAAGGGTCTGAAGAAGATCCACCAACTGCGGCTTGATTCCGAAGTGAATGGTTCGCCGATCGTGTCTCACGGTCGAATTTATCTGCCTGCGGAAGGGGCGATGTACTGCATCGGGCTGAAAGATGCGAAGCCGACGGCGGATCCGCGTCCGCCCATGCCTGCGGAAACGCCGTTGTCCGCCGATCAGAAAGCCGCTCAGGCACTGATTGTGCCCGCGGAATCGTTGATGAAACCCGGTCAGAAACAGCGGTATCAGGTCTTTTTGTACAACGCAAACGGGCAATATCTCGGTGCGGCCGATCCGATGAAGGTCAAATTTTCCGTCGCCGGAAAAGGCAGTATCGAACCAAGCGGACGATACGTCTCGGAAGCCGGGACGGATCACTACGCGGCGATCATTTCCGCAGAAATCGACGGTCTGAAGTCCGAAGCCAGGGTGCGGCTGGTTCCTAATCTGCCGTGGTCGTTCACCTTCGATGACGGCATCGTTCCCGTCACAGCCGTGGGGATGCGGTACCGGCACATCGGACTCGATTTCGACCTCTATCAATCCTTGAAGAAGGCGAATCCGCTTGCAGCCCGATGTTACATCGCTCTGTCCACGCAGTATACGAATTTTCCCGCTCCTGTGGCCAAATACGATGACACCACACCGGCGCAAGGTTGGACCGGTTTCAAGCGGTACCTCGGCCATCTGGAAGACTGGACGAACCAGGATGAAGCCAAAGCGGCGCTCGACCCCGCCCTGAAGTTACTGCAGGATGAAGGCGTGATTGCCAAGTGGGAATGGACCGGAACCGACAAGATCGGCACGCAGTTGCAGGTCACCAAGGGCATGCGCAAGGTTACTGGCAACGGTGTGATGTGCAAGATCTCCACGATCCCCAAGGGCACGCGCAGTCAGGGATGGCTGGGGCACCCTGAAAGCTCAAACTACGAAATTCAGGCCGACATGTATGCCGAAGGCGTGGCGATCGGCGCTGCCGCCGACAAGAACTCCAAATTGACGGATATGGGACTCATCTGCCAGCGGTACCGGTTCGACATGCAGGGAACGAGCCAGAAACTGAAACTCTATTCGTGGATTCCGCACGATCAGAAATACCACGATCAGCCGTTCAACTGGGTGGCCGATACGTGGTACACCATGAAGTTCCGCGTGACGACATCGAAAAAGGACGACGCCGATGTCGCCCTGCTACAAGGAAAAGTCTGGAAGCGCGACGACGCGGAGCCGAAGGACTGGTCGATCGAGTGGACCGACAGTCCGGCCAACCTGATGGGCAGCCCGGGCCTCTTCGGTAATGCCGGCAATGCGGAAGTGTTCATCGATAACCTGAAAGTCACGCCGTTGTCGGCGGGAGAGTAAGTTCGCGTTCCGTTGGAAAGGGGGAAACATGAGCACCGACCTTGCACCGCCGCGTCCACTCGGCCCGTGGGCCAACGGTATGCTCATGACCCCCGAAGAGTTCGACACCGCTGCCGAGTGGGATCCCGATTACCGGTATGAACTGGTTAACGGCGTGTTGATTGTGAGTTCACCTGGTGACATCGGTGAACGTGGTCCTAGCGATTTACTCGGCGGGCTCCTACTGATCTATAAGATGATGCATCCGCAAGGACATCATCTCGATGCAACGGTGTTTGAAGAACCGGTGGCGACAGCGGTGGGTCGCCGTCGGATGGATCGTGCCATTTGGACGGGACTCGGACGCAAACCCCGTACGATGGAGGATATTCCATCCATCGCCGTGGAGTTTGTGCCAGACTCATCCCGAGACCGGAAGCGTGATTACGTTCACAAACGACAGGAATACGAAGAAATCGGCGTCCGCGAGTATTGGGTGATTGATCGCTTCCGCCGACAGATGACCGTGTTTCACGGCCCCGATCTACAAATTGTCCCCGAATCGGAAATCTATCGCACCGACTTGTTGCCCGGCTTTGAACTCGATCTGGCGAAGCTTTTCGCAGACGCCGACGATTGGATCCGGAACAACCCGCCCACAACCTGATTGCGTTCACTACCACAAGGGTTTTGTCATGTTTCGATGGTTGATGCTCACCAGTTTCCTGTTGACGACGGCGACGGCTTTCGCCCAGGCCAAGTTCGATCCCACCGCCGAGGCCCTCAAGCACATCGCCACCATGAAGGTCGGCAAGCTCGATTGGCCCAGTTGGGGCGGCACGCCGTATCGTAACAACACTCCGGAAGCGAAAGACCTGCCCGATTCGTGGGATCTGACCACTGGCGAGAACGTCCTTTGGGCCTCGCCGCTCGGCTCACAAACCTACGGGAATCCGGTCGTTGCCAACGGCAAGGTGTTCGTCGGCACGAACAACAATTTTGGCTATCTCAAGCGCTATCCGAAGAATGTCGACCTCGGCGTTCTCGTCTGCTTCGACGAGAAGACCGGCAAGTTCCTGTGGCAGGCATCCAGTCCGAAGTTGCCCAGCGGCCGCGTGAACGATTGGCCGCAACAGGGGATCTGCTCAACGGTCTACTGCGAAGATTCGCGGATGTGGTACGTCACCAGCCGTGGCGAAGTGATGTGCCTCGATGTCGAAGGCTTCCACGACGGCAAGAACAACGGTCCGTTCAAAGCCGAATCGAACGAAAACAAGGACGAAGCGGACATCATCTGGCGGTTCGACATGATGGGCACGCTCGGCGTCTCGCAGCACAATATGTGCAGTTGCTCGGTCACCGCGTGGGGCGACTGGTTGTTTGTCGATACCGGCAACGGCGTTGACGAATCGCACATCAACATTCCGGCACCGAAGGCTCCCAGCCATCTCTGCATGAATAAGAACACCGGCGAAGTGCTGTGGACCGACGGCGCCCCCGGCGTGAACGTGCTGCACGGCCAATGGTCGTCGCCGTGCGGCTTTGAAGCCGGTGGTCAGAAGCAGGTGGTCTTCGGCTCGGGCGATGGCTGGATCTACAGTTTCGATCCCGCTGGTGACGGCAAGGGTGGTGCCAAACTGCTGTGGAAGTTTGACGGGAACCCCAAGGAGTCGATCTACGTGCTCGGCGGCCGGGCGACCCGCAACCACATCATTGGTACGCCGGTCTTCTACGATGGTTTCGTCTTCACCGCCGTGGGCGAAGACCCGGAGCACGGCGAAGGCGTCGGTCACCTGTACTGTCTCGATCCGAAGAAGCGGGGCGACATCAGCCTCGAACTCGCCATGGACAAGGACGGCAAAGAGCTCCCTCCGCGTCGCCTTCAGGCCATTGATACCAAGAAGGGCGAAAAGGCCGTCCCGAATCCGAACGCCGGAGCCGTGTGGCATTACGACAGCTACGATGCCAACGGCAACGGGAAGATCGAGTTTGAAGAAACGATGCACCGTACCATCGGCAGCGTCGCCATTAAGGATGATCTCCTCTTCGTCGCCGACTTCAGCGGTCTCGTCCACTGTCTTGATGCAAAGAAGCTCAGTTCGAATGGCAAGCCGGTCGTCTATTGGACGCACGACATGTTCGCTGCGTCCTGGGGTTCGCCGCTGATCGCCGACGGGAAGGTTTACATCGGCGACGAAGATGGTGACATCAGCATTTTCAAGTTGTCGAAGGACAAGGAAGATCCGACGGAAGTCAGCATGGTGAACTCGGTTTACAGCACCCCGGTGGCGGCCAACAACACGTTGTACATCGCCAACAAGTCCACGATTATGGCGATCAAGAAAGGTGCCAAACTCGAAGGGGGCGTGAAGTTCGGTGGTGCTTCCGAATCGGGAGATTCCGAATAGTTACGAAAGGTTTCCGACGCCACTTGCGGTTTCGCGCCCCGCCCCGAACGCTTGCCAGTGCCTCCCGCCTATGATGTCGACTTCTTCCAACGGTGAAGTTCTCGATCCGTTCGATTACGACCCGCGCACGCGGGTCGTCTTCGGGCCGGGTGTGGTGCGACGATTGGGGGAACTCGTCGCCGGTTACGGGGGGAAGCACGCGCTGCTGGTGACTGATCACGGCATCGAAGCCGCCGGACATTTGGCTCCCTGTCTGGCTAGCCTTCAGGACCACGGGATCGAAACCGTCGTCTTTCGTGACGTGCAGCCGAACCCCACCACCGATGACGTGGCTCGGGGGTTGGCCGTCGCCAGACACAAACAGATCGACTTTTTCATCGCTGTCGGTGGCGGTAGCGCGATGGATTGTGCCAAGGGGATTAACTTCCTGCTGACGAACGGCGGGGAGATGCGCGATTACTGGGGCGTCGGCAAGGCACACTCACCGTTGCTGCCGTTGATCGCGGTCCCGACGACGGCCGGAACGGGCAGTGAAGCTCAATCGTTCGCCCTCATCGCCGACGCTATGACTCATCGTAAAATGGCCTGCGGCGACAAGAAGGCGGCTTGCTGTGCCGCGCTGCTCGATCCGGAACTCACGCTCAGCATGCCCGTGGGGGTGACGGCAGCGACAGGAATCGACGCCATCAGCCATGCGGTCGAATCGTTCGTCACAACGAAGCGGAATCCGATCTCCCAAGTCTTCAGCCGTCGCGCCTGGAAGCTGCTGTCGACGGGATTTCCCGCGGTCATCGCCGATCGCAGCAATGTGCAGGCCCGCGGGGCGATGCTGCTCGGAGCCCATATGGCCGGGGCCGCCATCGAGAATTCAATGCTCGGAGCCACGCACGCGCTCGCGAATCCCCTCACCGCGCACTACGACATCACGCATGGTCTGGCGATTGGTCTGATGCTGCCTCATGTCGTGCGGTACAATTCACAGGTGGTCGCGTCGTTGTACGGCCGATTGGCGGCGGACTCCGCCCTGTGTGCGGTGGATGATCCACAAGCGAGCGAACTATTGGCAAACCGAATCGCCGAATGGGTCCGTATGGCGGGTTGTCCAACGTCACTGCAGGAATGCGGCGTCGATCGGGATCGGTTGCCGCAGCTCGCCGAAGAAGCTGCACAGCAATGGACCGGAACCTTCAATCCTCGACCAGTCGCCGCGACGCAATTAGAGGAGCTGTACCGATGCGCCTACGAGCCTGCCGTTTGATTGAAGACGATTCTTCATTTCCGCATCCATGTGCCACTGGCTCCGCCAGTGTCTTTTCCTCGAATCGGCGGCAATTCGTAAGAGCACTGGCAGAGCCAGTGGCACACGCCAAGCATCCCCTTTTCCGTTGCGTTGTCGGAGCGATGGTGTGTCTTTCTCTTGTCGCAGGACAATTCGTCTTCGCCGCCGAGCCGTTGAAGACGCCCGACGATGCGAGTTGGGCCTCGTTCCGCAAGAACATCGCCCAGACCGGTGTTGCGCTCGCGACGTTGCCGGACAAACTCGAATTGCTGTGGCAGGTGGAACTCGGCGAACAAGTCGTCGCCACCGCCGCGATTGTCGGCGAATCCGTCTACGTCCCGTGCTTGTCCGGCGAACTCGTGTGCCTGGATCGCAAGACGGGACAGCGTGTCTGGACATATAAATCCGTCGAGAAAGTCGAACCCAATTCCTTCGCGCCGGGCTTCAAGTCTTCGCCGACAGTCACGGCCACCTGTGTCTATCTCGGCGACGAAGACGGCATTTTTCACGCCATCGATCGCGTCACCGGCAAACCAAGGTGGACCTTTGAAACACAGGGCGAGATTTATAGTTCCGCGGCCGTCGTAAATGGTCGGATCATCTTTGGGTCGTACGACAATCACCTGTATTGTCTTAACGAAGCCGACGGCAAGTTCGCATGGAAATACCAGACGGAAGGCTACGTTCACTGTGCCCCGGCGATTTCGGATAAGTACACCTTCATCGCCGGTTGCGACGAACACCTGCGGGTGATCGACATCGAGACCGGCGAACTGTTCGTGGACATGCCGCTGCAGACGTATCTCATCGCCTCGCCATCGGTCGTGGGTGAATTGCTGTATGTGGGGACGTATGCCAGTGAAGTCGTCGCCGTCGACTGGCGGAAGTCGCAAGTGAAGTGGACCTACAAAGCCGGAGCGGGGGATTTTCCGTTCCACTCGTCCGCCGCGGTGACCGATCAGACGATCGTCGTCGGCGGTCGCGACAAACTGGTGCACGCCATCAATCGGGCCACCGGCGAAAAACGCTGGATCTTCCCCACGCGCGCGAAGATCGACAGTTCCCCCGCAATCATCGGCGACCGCGTGTTCATCGGCTCGAACGACGGCAACCTGTATGAACTCGGCCTCGCCGACGGGAAGGAACGCTGGAAGTTCAACGCCGGGAAACCGATTTCCGCCGGCCCCGCCATCGGTGAAGGCGTCCTCGTCATCGGCAGCGAATCCCGCGACGGAAAAGTGTATTGCTTCGGGAAGAAGTAGACGGGCGGTTTAACGCCTCAACGATTTTAGCTATGCAGTTGGTGTGCCACGGCTCTGTGAGCCGTGCGAATTGGCAGAACGCTTTGGCAATCAGGCACGGCCGACACGGTCGTGGCACACGCGAAGAGGATGACCGCGATGTCTCTCGAACTCGCCGATACGACCGAAGTCGGCAGCTACTTTGTGTCGAACTATCCGCCGTTCTCACAATGGGGCCGGGCGTATGTTTCGGAGATCAACGCCGCGCTCGATGCCGAACCCGATACGTCGGTGCCGCTCGGACTGTATCTGCACATTCCCTTCTGCCGGAAGCGGTGCAAGTTCTGTTACTTCCGGGTCTACACGAATCAAAATGCCGCCGCGATTGAGCGCTATGTGAATGCGCTGGCGGCGGAAATCGAACTCGTCAGTCAGCGCCGCGGCGTGCAAGGCCGTGAACTGAAATTCGTTTACTTCGGCGGCGGGACACCGTCGTACCTCAGCGCGAAACAACTGCGGTTCCTGCGCGACTCGCTGCATCGATCGGTCTCGTGGGATCATGCCGACGAAGTCACCTTTGAATGCGAACCGGGGACGCTGAGCCTCGAAAAAGTCCAGACACTCAAAGACATCGGCGTGACGCGAGTATCGCTCGGCGTCGAGAATTTCAACGATACGATCCTCGAAGAAAACGGCCGCGCTCATCTCTCGCCGGAAATCGAACGGGCCTACGGCTGGCTGCAACAGGTCGGATTTCCGCAGATCAATGTCGACCTCATCGCCGGAATGATCGGTGAGACCGACGACAACTGGCGGAATTGCGTGGAGCGCGTGAAGGCGATGGCGCCCGACAACATCACCATGTATCAGATGGAATTGCCGTTCAACACGCTCATCTCGAAGGACATGCGCGAGCACGGGGTCGAATCGCCGGTCGCGAACTGGGCGACCAAACGCCGCTGGGTGAGTGAAGCGATCGACACGCTCGCTGCGGCGGGTTATCACGTTTCCAGTGGCAACGAAATGGTCCGCGATCCGGTGAAGGATCGCTTCATTTACCGCGACAATCTCTTCCGCGGAAACGATATCGTCTGTGCCGGCGTATCGTCGTTCGGCCATTTCCAGGGCGTGCATTATCAGAACGTCGATGGCATCGACGAGTATCTGACCACCGTCGAAGGCGGAGCGCTTCCTATCAACCGCGCTTTGCGGCCGACAGCCCATCAGCGCCTCATTCGTGAGTTCGTCCTGCAGATGAAAGAAGGCCGCGTGGCGATGGCACCGCTGCGGGAAAAATTCGGCGTTGACCCGAAAGAAGAGTTTGCGGAAGCGTTGTCGAATCAGCAGGCGAAGGGTTACCTCGAAGTGCAGGGCGACGATGTCGTGCTGACCCGTCGTGGATTATTACAGGTGGATAGCCTGTTGACGGAATACTTCGAGCCCCAGCACCGGGCCGTTCGATATACTTGATATCCTTAAGTCCGCCGCGAAATCGTTCGCCATTTGTCGTGGAAGCTGGAATGCACGCACTGTTTGGATCGCCGCGAAAATTCTGCGACGGGCTGTCGCGCCGGTCGTTCGTTCAGGCTGGGGCGCTCGGCGTCGGTGGGCTGACGTTGCCGCGATTGTTGCAGGCGGAATCGGCAGCCAAGACGCGGTCGCACCGGGCGGTCATCATGGTTTACCTGTCCGGCGGCATCGCCCATCAGGACACATTCGATCTGAAACCCGACGCCCCGGCGGAAATCCGTGGCGAGTTCAAGCCGATTGAATCGTCTGTGCCGGGGATACAGGTCTGCGAACATTTGCCGAAGTTGGCGAAGGTGATGGATCGATGCACGATCATCCGTTCGGTGGTCGGCCAGCGCGACGAGCATTCGAGCTTTCAGAATCTCACCGGTTACACGATGGGGGAAACGCAGCGGAACAATCTGCCGCATTTCGGTTCGTTCGTGTCGAAGATTCAAGGACCGACGAACCCGGTCGTGCCACCGTTCGTCGACCTGTTCCCCACGATGCAGCATCGCCCGTACAACAGCACCGGCGCGGGTTTCCTCGGTCCGGCGTATCAGCAGGTGCGGGCCGACGGGGAAGACGTGGCCAGCATGAAACTGCGGTATATCGAAAGCCCGCAGTTCCGAAATCGTCGCGGTTTGCTCGAACAACTCGATGGCCTGCGGAAGACGGTGAGCGATACCGACCTCGGCGCGATGGACGAAAACTATCGCCGGGCGTTTGATGTGCTCACCTCATCGCGCGTGGTCGAGGCGATGGATGTCGAGAAGGAAGATCCGAAAATCCGCGACCGTTACGGCAAAGGATCATCCAAGCATCTCGGCGACGGCGCACCGCTCTGGAACGATCAACTCCTGACAGCTCGGCGGCTGGTGGAAGCCGGTGTCCGCGTGGTGACCGTGGGGTACGGCTTCTGGGACACACACGGCAACAATTTCGCCCATATGAAACAACACCTGCCGACATTCGACACCGGCCTGTCGGCGCTCATCGAAGATCTGGCGACACGCGGCATGGATCGCGAAGTACAGGTCGTCGTGTGGGGTGAGTTCGGTCGCACACCGAAGATCAACAAAGATGCCGGTCGCGACCATTGGGCCCCGGTGCAGGCCGCATTGCTCGCCGGCGGAAGTGTTCCACGGGGGATGGTCCTCGGTGCAACGGATAAGACCGGTGGGTATGCCTCCGAACGCCCGGTCCACTACCGTGATGTTCTGGCAACGGTGTATCACCATCTGGGAATCGATCCACATAATTTCGTCCGCGATCAGAACGACCGCCCGATCGCGCCGCTGCCGGAAGACTGTCGGCCAATCCGCGAGCTGATCTGATTTTGTCGTGAAGTCGGTGATCACGCGGACAAACTTGGCGCGGTGCGCGAAACCGCAAGCGGAGTGGGTGCGCGGGTTACCAACACAGTGGCAATGGTGAGCGGGATAAGCGTACCGACTGGTACCCACCACGGAAGGTGAGCGTGGTTCTCTAACCCTTGCGCCCATGTGCCGAGAAACGGACTGAGCAGCGGTAATGCCAACACCGTGGTGTTGTGAATCGCATGCATTAACACGCCGGGCCAGAGGCTGCCGCTACGGTATGCCAGCCATCCAAGCACTAATCCCAGCATCGCCGTCGGGGGAAAGCGTTCCAGCAAGAGCGCATCGCGGACGAGGACGTGGAACAGTCCGAAGAGCGCCGCAGTGAGGGTGATTGCCACACCGGGCCGCATCGCTGAGCCGAACGCTTTTAGCAGGAAGCCGCGGAAAAAGAGTTCTTCGCAGATCGCCGGACACAACGCCAGTGCGAAGAGTTTCACGGCGAACGGCGTGCGGTCAAGTTCTTCCTTGAGCGGTTTGATGAGTTCCACGAGAGACTCCAACCGGCTCGCAGGAATCAGCCACACTTCCAATTCATACGCCAGCGGCCATAGCGAGAACCCGGCGAGCACCGCAGCTGTCCACATCTGCGGCGATGGCGGTTTCAATCCGAATGCCGATACCCACGGCACGCGGCCGTACGCCGCCAGCCACAACGGCCAGACGGCGAAGAGTGAGATCAGCACCACAGCATTCGCCATCAAACGGGCATTGATCGACCACTCCGCAAACCGCCCGGGCACACTACTGAGAATAATGAACGCGGGAAACAGCACGACGAGCGCGGTCAAGCCCTGCTCCCAACGCAACCGGGGTTGAACGTCTTCCGGTCGCCGCAGCGCATCGCGCCAACTGCCGCTGCTGCCGTAGAGAACGGCGTCGGTTCCAAAGATACGAACCGCAATCGCCAGGGCGACCGCGGTCCAGACTCCGTTCGCGATCAGTGCGACCGCCATCGCCGCGCCGCTGACGTGGCCATCGAGCAAGTCACGCGTCACCAGCACCATGTTGGCCAAGGGGACGAGCGCCCAACCCAGCGTGAGCTTCAGTCCGGGCAACAACGCCAGCACACCGGGTGCGATGGACAACATCATCAACGGGATCAGGTACGCCTGCGCTTCTTTGAAACTGCGGGCGACGCTGGTCAGCGCCAAGATCACCGCAGAAAAGAACGCTGCAAATGCGGCCAGTAGACCGAGCATTTGCAGCAAGCGAGCCGGCGTCAGCCCCCCTGCTCCGAACAAAAGCGACTCGAATCCCGTCGAAAACGCGGTGACCACCATCGCCCCGAGATTCACGAACGCCGTCATCAATGCAACAAACACCACCGCCGCATATTTCGCCAGCAACACGCGCGTGCGGGAAATCGGAGCGGCCATTAGCGCTTCGAGCGTCCCCCGTTCGCGCTCGCCCGCTGTGAGATCAATCGCCGGGTAAACCGCCCCCGTCACCGTCATCAGAATGAGAATCAAGGGGACCAATGTCGCCAGAGAAAATGAAGGCGCAGCCACACCCGGCACCGTTGTTTCCGACCAGGCGACGGGCAACTTCACCGCAGGTTGCTGCATGGCAAAGTACCGGGAGACGAATTCGTCATTCACCGCGCGGAACCGCTTCTCGATGTGTTCCCGCACTTCCCGCCCCAACGGCGAACCGCTGCGAACCACGAATTCGACTGACAACGGCAGTTGTCGGCCTGTGGGAAACCGCACGGCGAGATCGGCCATCTGCGTGCGGACCATCTCCTCGAGTGTCGGCGCATCCTCAACTTCATCGCCCTGAATCAGACGCAACTGCGGTTCGGGCGGCTCGCCCGGTTTCACCGGTAACGGGCGGCCCGGATCGATCTCGCGCCCGAGCAATTGATTCCCGCTGGAATACGTTGTCCGGAAGAGCGCGAGATCCTGCTCACTCTCCAGTGCGATGTGGTACTCCGCCGGTGATTGCTGATCGAGTTGTGCGAACAGAAACTTGGAGAACGCCATCCCCAGCAGCGGGTAGACGAGGATCGGCATCAGAATCAACGTGGCAATGGTCCGGCGATCCCGCAGTGTCTCGCGTAGTTCTTTGAGTGTCAGCCGTCCCCACGCGGCGAGGTTCTGGGCTGCACTCATGACGCCCGCCCCAACGCCGGCGCGGCACTACCGAGGAGTTGCAGGAACATATCATGCAAGCCCGAGCATCCGGTGGCGGCCTGCAGTTCCGCGAACGTGCCCTCTTGTTGTAGACGACCGCGGTTGAGTAGCCCCATGCGATCACAGACGCGCGACGCTTCTTCCAGACGATGCGTGCAAAGAATGATGGCTTTCCCCATCGTTCGCAGTTGGGCCACGTACTCGAAAATCACATGCGTACCGATAATGTCGAGGCCACGCGTCGGTTCATCGAGCAACATCACCGGCGGGTCGTGCATCAAAGCGCGGGCCAAAGTCACCCGTTGTTTCTGACCGGTGCTGAGGGTTGCACAACGTTGGTCGAGAAACCGGCCGAGGTCCAGCAATGCTGTTAGCTCCTCGATGCGGCGAATTTTTACGGCCGTTGAGAGATCGTACAGATCCGCGAAGTAATGGAGCGTCTCTCGGGGCGATAACCATTGATAAAGCCCGGCACTCGCGGAGACCAGACCGATCGAACGTTTCACGGCATCGGGATTGACGGAAACCTTTTCCCCGCCAACGGTGACATCGCCCGCCGTCGGCGCCAGGAGCCCCAGAATCATCCGCAGTGTGGTCGTTTTGCCCGCACCGTTCGGCCCCAGCAGACCGTACACTTCGCCTGCGGGAACGGTCAACGAAAGTCCGTCGACCGCCCGGAGCGTTTGCCCTCCGGTGACGAATTCTTTGGATAAATCGGAAACGACAATCATGCGTGGGTCATTGACGACGGGATGTCTGAATGGAGCGCAGCCAAGGCACTTTACGCCGTTCGCAGTCGAAAACGCGAACGTAATTTGCCGGAAATTGTTTAACCGCGACCCGATAAGAGGATCACTTGCGTTGTGCGCGGGTCTCCCGACCCCGCACAGGCGTTTGACCGCAGGTCTCCTCCGAATTGATGCAAAGTGGCCCGTACGCCGGGAGACCTTCGGTCGCGACAAGGTGCGGGGTCGGGAGACCCGCGCACAACAACGGTCGCGGTTAAACATTGCGATACATTTGCATTTGGTTGATTGAGCGGAGTTCGTTGATGCACTAGACTGGTGGATTGTGTTTGTGCCGGTGTCGGGACATCGATCATCTTTGAGGAAGTCTGCTGTGAGCGACATGTTGAAGGACGGCCTTTCGCGCCGTGATTTGTTGAAGACGACGGGGCAAGTCGCTGCGGCGTCGGCACTGGTCGGAAATCTGTCGTCGGGCTTGTATGCCGGGCAGAACAGCACCATTCAAATGGCCCTCGTCGGTTGCGGCGGGCGCGGCACCGGGGCGATTGCCAATGCGCTGTCCCGCAAGGGCGGACCAACCAAGCTGGTCGCGATGGCCGATGTCTTCAAGGACCGCCTCGAAGCCAGCTACTCCGGCACGAAAGGTCCGTTCGACTCTCAGGTCGATGTGCCGGAAGACCGCAAGTTCCTCGGGTTCGATGCGTACAAGCACGCAATGGATGCTCTGAAGCCAGGCGATGTTGTCATTCTCACCACCCCCGTAGCGTTCCGTTGGCCGATGTTCGCCTATGCGATCCAGAAGGGCCTGAACGTCTTCATGGAAAAGCCGACGACGGTCGACGGCCCCAGCACTCGCAAGATGCTGGCCCTCGCCGAAGAAGCGTCGAAGAAGAATCTCAAGGTCGCCGTCGGTTTGATGTGCCGCCACTGTGACGCCCGGCAGCAACTGCATGACAAAATCAAAGACGGTGCCATCGGCGACATCACGTTGCTACGGGCTTACCGAGCCGCGGGGACGACTGGCAACGCCGATGTCAAACCGAAGCCGGCCGACAAGAACGAACTCGAATACCAGATTCGCAACTTCCACGGCTTCCTGTGGCTCTCGGGTGGGGGGTTCAGCGATTTCCTCATCCACAACATTGATGAATCGTGCTGGATGAAGGATGCATGGCCGATTGAAGCCAAGGGCTTTGGTGGTCGGCATTACCGCGGCGATCTCATCGATCAGAACTTCGACAGCTACACGGTGGAGTACACTTTCGCCGATGGCACGAAGCTGATGCTCGAAGGCCGCACGATGCCCGGTTGTCATAACGAGTTCGCGAGCTATGCCCACGGCACAAAGGGTTCGGCGGTCATCTCGACCTCCGGCCACAGCCCGGCCCGCCCGCGGATTTACAGCTCGCAGAACATCGGCAAGAAGAGCGATCTCGTCTGGGAATACGGTCAGAAGGAACCGAATCCCTACGAACTGGAATGGGATCACTTCCTGGATGCAATCCGTCAGAACAAGCCCTACAACGAAGCCACGCGCGGCGCGGAAGCCAGCTTGGTGACCGCGATGGGCCGCATGGCGTGTCACACCGGCCAGGTCATCACCTGGGACGACATGCTCAATTGCGAGCATGAGTTCGCACCCAATGTCGACCAACTCAAGCTCGACGGCCCGTCCCCGCTGCTCGCCGACGCCAACGGCAAGTACCCACTGCCGCAACCGGGCTTGAAGAAGACCCGCGAGTATTAACCGCCAATTTTGCCCCTCGTTGACCGCAACCGGGGCATCCATCACCGCCATTGAGAGACGCCCAGGGATCGCCATCCTTGGGCGTCTCCGTTTCTTGAGTCGAAATCCCATCCCTTACGAAACGCGAGGCAGATCTTCTCGATGACACTGCCCTTGCTGATGCAGATGTAAGCATTTGCGCTCGCTGCCTATCCGGAATCTGCCGATCTTTTTCCCTAAGCGATGTGCGAAAAACGCGGAGATCGTTCAAGTTTCCGTAAGGAATGAGGACAGAGACGTGATCGCGTTTCACGATGTGCGTTTCACGTGGCGAATCAATCTCTCGCGAAAACCGGCGACTGAGGATCGATGATGGTTGCACCTTTCCGAATGATCAGCGTGGCGTCGATGATCGTCACATTGCTAGTCTCAGGAGCCGCCGGCGCGGTACCGCATCCCATTCATCCTGAACCGGGCGCGTCACCGGATGCTGGTCTTTCACAGCGTGTGGAAAGTTTGGAAGCCGAATTGCAGGCGTTGCGGAATCGATTGTCCGCCGGAGGGCCGGTGGGGGCTCCGCCTAGCGATGGCGTCACTCCAGCGAACGCCGAGTTCCTGCCGCCGTCCCCGGCAATCTACGAAGGGGGCTACAACTATCTCGCTCCGGCACCCGCCGCACCCGTTCCAGCGAAATATCCGAACGTCTCCATCAACGGCTTCTTCCAGGCCGATTCGCTGTGGTTTGGACAGGACGCCGAGAATCGCGCGAATGTCGGTGACATTCAGGACGGTTCCGACTTCCGCCGCACGCGGCTCTCCGCCAAAGGCGCGGTGGCCGACAACGTCAATTACTTCGTGCAAATGGACTTCGGCTTCTTCGGTCGGCCCACGTTCACCGACATCTGGGGCGAAGTAACACACGTCCCCGTGCTCGGTAACGTCCGCGTCGGCCAATGGAAGCAACCGTTCGGTCTCGAAACGGTAACCAGTGTGCGGTATCAACCATTCCTCGAACGGTCGTTGTTGTTCCAAACCTTCATGCCGTTCCGCCACATCGGGGCGGGGTTTTACGATGTCAACGAAGAGCAAACGGCGACCTGGGCGATGTCGGTCTTTCGGACCGGGAACGATCAATTCGGCGGCGACATCACCGATGACGGGGGGTTCTCCACCGCGGGGCGTGTGACCTACCTGCCCTACTTTGAAGATCATGGCGACAAGACACTCGACTACCTGCACCTCGGCATGGCGTACTGGTTCGGTGCGCCCGATAATGGCAAGTTCCGCTATGCCACGATTCCCGAAGCGTTCGTTGGCGCTTTCGGCGTCCCGGCCGGTTCAGTCCCCGGCACGAGTAAAGTCAACGTACCGTCCATTGCCAACGGGACGCCTCCGTTTGCCGATACGGGGACGTTTGATGTCAACACGTTCGTTCATTTTGGCAGTGAGTTCCTGTGGGTTCGCGGACCGTTCTCCATTCAAAGCGAATCGATTCTGGCCAGTGTGGAGCAAACCGCAACGCGACCGCTGATGTTCTGGGGTTCGTATCTGGAAGGCTCGTACTTTCTGACGGGAGAAAGCCGAACCTACGACCGTAAAGCCGGAGCATTGGATCGAATCACCCCGATCCACTCATTCACCCGCGACAACTGCGGCGATTACGGTCCCGGTGCATGGGAGGCCCTGTTCCGGGTCTCTCATCTCGATCTTAGTGCCGGCAACATCCGCGGCGGTGTGATGACCGACCTCACCGCCGGACTGAACTGGTACCTCAATGGTTACACGAAGTTCCAGTTAAACTACATCCGCTCGATGCTCGACAAAGCTCCCGCGGGTCCGAGCCGCGCCGATATCGCCGGCATCCGCATGCAGGTCGATTTCTGATCGCGTGGACGCCCAGGGGTTCTTAACCCTGGGTCTCTTTGTATTGGTGATTCAGGAGACCCACGGTTAAGAAACCGTGGGCGTCAGGCTTGTTTGGCGCTGCCGTATTGTACGAGCAACACCATCACCAGTACGCCACTAACGGCGATCAGTTGCCGAGCGGAAATCTGTTCGGCGTCGACCCATCCCCAACCGATGGCGAACAATGGGACGAGGTTCGTCACCATCGCCGCAAATAACGGGCCTTCTTCCTGAATGAGCCGGTTGAACAGGCACGTCGCGATGCCCGTACCGAGAACGCCAAGGATCGCGATCGACCCCCACGCCGTGTTCCATGACGCCGTCACCGTTTCCGGTCCCGGCGTCATCATCGCCAGCGGCAACAGCATCACTCCCGAGCCAAACAGACACAGAAACGTTAACTCGATCGGCGGGATGTGCATCAACGACCGGCGAATCCAATTGTTCGCCATCGCATAAGTCAGCGGGACCGAGAACGCCAATAGTAAATCGGCCACGGGCACCGCGCGCTGCCAGCCGTCCCACATCAGCACACACAGACACGCCAGTGCGCCACCGACACCAATGACCTGCCGTGCCGTCGGAACCGTGTTCAGAACGACGGTCGAAATTAACAACGTCAGCAGCGGCGTGAAGCCCACCGTCATGCCGATAAACGCGCTGCCGTGGCGACCAATCAATTCCGGCTGAATGCAATATGGCCAAGCAAAGCCGGTGACGATGATCCCGAGGAGCGGCCAAAAATCTTTACGGCGAAAAGCTTGCGGTCGCTGCATCAGCCACAACACGAGCAACAAGACCGCGGCCCCGAACAGCACGCGACCGGTTCCGATGGACAACGGTGATAACCGTCCCATCGCCCGCTTCATCAGAATGAAGCTGCTGCCCCAAATCGTGCAAATCAACGCAAACCAGACATACGACATTCGCGGCTCCTGACGAGCCGACAATCGTCGTCGCACGAAGGTTCGCTGACAAGTCGAAGGATTGGTCTTTTATGGCGTTACGCTCTCTCGTGTGCCACGGCCGTGGCACACGAGAATTATCAGGTTGTTACGACCAATCCAGGACCACTTTGCCGCAGTCGCCCTGCAGCATGGCGTCAAAGCCCTTCTGGAAGTCGGTATAGTGGAAGCGGTGCGTGATGACCGGCTTCAAATTCAGGCCCGATTGCAACATCACGGTCATCTTGTACCATGTCTCGTACATTTCGCGTCCGTAGATGCCTTTGATCGTCAGCATGTTGAAAATGACGGCGTTCCAGTCGATCGCCATCTCTTTTTCGGGAATGCCGAGCATCGCAATCTTACCACCGTGGGCCATGTTCGTGATGAGGCTGTTGAACGCGGCAGGGCTGCCGGACATTTCGAGACCGACATCGAAGCCCTCTTTCATCCCGAGCTGTTTCTGCACATCGGCGAGACTCGTTTCCCGCGGATCAATGGCCACGGTCGCCCCCATTTTGCGCGCGAGTTCGAGGCGATACGGATTGAGATCGGTCACCACGACGAACCGCGCCCCCGCATGTTTCGCGACCGCGGCGCCCATCACACCAATCGGTCCAGCACCCGTGACGAGCACGTCCTCGCCAAGCAGATCGAATGACAATGCCGTATGGACTGCGTTGCCGAACGGATCAAAAATCGAGGCGACTTCCAGATCGATATCGGGCGCGTGATGCCAGACGTTGGTCATCGGCAGGCTGATGTACTCGGCGAACGCCCCATCTCGGTTCACACCCACGCCTTTGGTATGCGCACACAAGTGCCGACGCCCCGCGAGACAGTTGCGGCATTGCCCGCAAACGACGTGTCCCTCACCACTGACGATTTCACCAGGATGGAAGTCGGTCACGTTCGATCCGACGGCGACGATCTCACCGACGAATTCGTGACCCACCGCCATCGGAACCGGAATCGTCTTCTGTGCCCACGCATCCCACTTGTAGATATGCAGATCGGTCCCGCAGATGCCGGTTTTCTTCACCTTGATGAGGACATCGTTGATCCCCACCTTCGGTTCGGGAATGTCATCCAGCCAGAGTCCCTTTTCGGCGTATTTCTTCACCAAGGCTTTCACAGTCAGTCCTTAATCTACGCTTTGCGGTTTCGCGCCCCGCGCTGAATTTTCCACAGTGTGAACCGACAACACCGGGAAGCGATTACCGCGGGGCGCGAACCCGCAAGCGGGTGGGTGTCCTGTATTTCGGAATCGATGTGCGGTATCCTAGAATGATCTTTTCCGACTTGCAAGACATTTTTCCGAAATAACGGACAACGACGATGCCCGCGCGGAAACCTATTGTCGACTCCGATCCCCTCAACAGTCAGGTCAGCGAACGCGTCAAAGCGCAGCGCCAACATCGGGGATGGTCCCTCGAACAGTTGGCCTCCGCCAGCGGCGTCAGTCGGTCGATGCTCAGCCAGATCGAACGCGGTGAAGCAAACCCTACGTTGGCGGTGACGTGCAAAATCGCGCTGGCCTTCGGTATGTCGCTCGCCGAGTTTGTGGATGTCCCCGGCGCAGGCGTGGCGATTCACGTCGTCCGAGTCGATGACCGGGCTGCGCTGTATCGCTCCGACGAACATTGCGAAATTCGCACGCTGTCGCCGTTGCATCTCGAGAAGGATGTCGAGTTCTACCAGGTCCGTCTCAAACCCGGCGGGGCGCTCAACAGTGCGGCTCATTTTCAGGGCACGCGCGAGTTCCTCACCGTCGAACAAGGCAAGGTTCGCATTACCTCAGGCACCGAGAAATCGGAACTCAATCGCGGCGACTCCGCCAGCTACCGGGCCGATGTCCCGCACATCCTTGAAAACCTCGGCAAGTCGGACGCCACCGTGTTTCTGGTCGTGATCTACCAGTAGAATGGCGACATCCACGGAGAGAACCCATGTCGACCGTCCCTATCCCGACTTACACGCCAGAACAATATCTCGAGCGCGAACGCCGGGCACAGACGAAGAGCCAATACTATCGCGGCGAGATTTTCGCGATGTCCGGTGCGAGCCGCGAACACATTCTGATTGCGGGGAACTTACACGCGGCTCTGCATAACGCCTTACGCGACCGACCGTGCGAGGTCTACACCAGTGATTTGCGTGTCAAAGTTCAACAGTCGGGACTTTACACATATCCCGATGTCACTGTTGCGTGCGGGGAACCAAAATTCGAGGACAAGCACGTCGACACCCTACTCAACCCACTCGTGTTGATCGAGGTGCTGTCCGAATCGACTGAAGCGTATGACCGCGGAGCGAAATCGGCGCAATATCGAAAACTGCCATCCTTGCGGGAACTCGTGCTGGTGTCGTCGACGGGGATTCAAGTGGAACATTACCATCGCGGCGAGGATGGCCAATGGGGTTTCTGGGAAACCAGCGATAAAACCGCCTCGCTGGCACTGACATCCGTCGACATCACCGTTCCGCTGGAAGAGATCTATCGTCGTGTCGAATTCCCGCCGGTTTCTCCCGCCACCTCTGAAACAGGAACACCATGATGTACAGTGTCAAAGCCGGGATCGGGTGCTGTTTGTTCTTCCTGATCACAAGCGTGACAACAGCGGCGGAGAAGTGGAATGTTCTCTATATCGTCTCCGACGATTTGAACAACTCGCTCGGTTGTTACGGGCATCCGCTGGTGAAGTCGCCGAACATTGATCGGCTCGCCGCGCGGGGAATGCGGTTTGACCGGGCGTATTGCCAGTTCCCGCTGTGCAATCCCAGCCGGTCGTCATTCCTCACCGGTTTGCGGCCCGACCAATCGACCGTCTTCGACAACGCCCGTGAGTTTCGCACGGAAGTTCCCCAAGTCGTCACGCTGCCGCAATTGTTTCAACAACACGGTTACGCGGTGATGCGTGTCGGCAAGCTCTATCACTACGGCGTCCCGACGCAGATCGGTACGGACGGTCTCGACGACAAGCCGTCGTGGCAGCGCGTCATCAATCCGCGCGGGCGGGACAAGGATGACGAACCGAAGATATTCACTTTGCAGCCAGGCCAATTCGGCGGCACCCTGAGTTGGCTGGCGGCCGATGGCGAAGACAGCGAACAAACCGATGGCAAAGGAGCCGCCGCGGTCGTGCAGTTGCTCGAAGAGCATAAAGACCAACCGTTCTTCATCGCCTGCGGATTCTATCGGCCCCACACGCCGTATGTGGCCCCCAAGTCCTACTTCACTCATTACCCGCTGGCAAAGTTGACACTGGCCGGTGGACCGGCGAATGATCGCGAGGACATTCCGCGGCCCGCACTCCCTGTCAATCCACCGCATTACGGCATCAGTGAAACGCTGCAGCGGGAAGCGATGCAGGCCTATTTTGCCTCGATCGAATTCATGGACGCGCAGGTCGGCCATGTGCTCGATGCGCTGGATCGATTGAAGCTCACGGAGAAGACCGTTGTCGTCTTTCACAGCGACCACGGCTATCACCTCGGCGAACACGGGCTGTGGCAGAAGCAGAGTTTGTTTGAAGAATCGGCTCGTGTCCCGGTCATCGTGTCCACACCCGGGATGAAGGCGCGAGGGAAGTCTTCGTCGCGATTAGTGGAATTGATTGATCTGTATCCCACCATGGCTGATGTCTGCGGTTTGCCGGTGCCAAAATGGCTTCCCGGCAAGAGCGTTGCACCCCTACTCGATGAACCGTCGCAACCCTGGAAACCCGCAGCCATTACCCAGGTGCGGCGGGGTGGCGGCGGCAACAAAAAGAAAGTCGCCACTCCGGCCACGGTCGGTTACAGCCTGCGTTCCGAACGCTACCGCCTCACCGTGTGGGGCGATGGTGAGCAAGGCCTCGAACTCTACGATCACGAATCTGACCCACACGAATACACCAACCTCGCGCCCAGCCCAGTCCATGCGGAAACCGTTGCAACACTCCGTAAGTTGTTGAAAGACACGTTGTCCGCCGCCCCGAGCGTGGATGAATTAAAATAGCCTTCGCTTCGACAAAACTCCGTCAGAGCCGCGACCGTCAGGGATCGCGTTCTTGGACTAAAGATTTCAAAGAATACGCTCCCTGACGGTCGCGACTCGGGGGGTAACCAGGAATCATCCCATGACTAGCGATGAAGCCGCGATCCGTGCGTTGCAGATGGAATGGTTTCAGGCAACGGCTGTTGGCGACCTAGATCGTCTGCTCGCGCTAATGGCTGAAGATGTTATCTTCCTCACGCCGGGACGCCCTCCCTTCGGACGCGAGGAATTCGGGGCCAACTTTCGGGCCGGGGCCGCAATGGTCGCCCTGCAATGCGGGGGAACGATGGAGCACGTCGAAGTCCATGGCGAGATTGCCATCGCCCGCAGCAAGCTTCGCGTCACCATCACCCCCCGTAACAATACTGCCGCACGCGTGATGTCCGGCTACACGCTGACAGTCTTCCGTCGCCAGCAGAACGGTCGATGGCTCCTTGCGCAAGATGCGAATATGCTAACGCCCGAGTCTTAGCCCCAGTCAATTGACCGGGGGGAAAACGACATGCGAATCTCTTCGCTATCATCGGGCAAACAACGCGGGCGTTCCCCGTCATTGACGGGGGACTAAGACCGTTCGGCTTCGATGGTGTTCCAATCGACGAGCGAGATTTCGTCGCGGATCACTTCGGTGACGGTGCTGCGAGTGACGGCGCGGTCACCCTTGCCGCCACGGCTGACGAGGGCGTATTTCATCTGACCGCAGGTGAGAACCTTGTCGCCGTCGGTTTTGATTCGCAAGCAATCGCTTGGTCGGACGACGAGTTGCAAGCCGACGAGGTGGTCCCCGGTGTCGAGTTTGATCCCACGCACACCGCGCCCCGCACCGGACAACAAAGCAACTTCATCGAGCGAGAAGTGAATCACGCGGCCCTTATGGGATGCGAGGAACACGGAAGTCGCATCACCGACGAGTTGCACGGTGAGGACACGGTCTCCTTCCTGCAATCGACAGAACTTCCTGCCGGATTTCGTCGATCCCAGACGGAACGGACCGAGTGGAATCTGCATCACGTTGCCGAGGTGGGTCGCGACCAGCAGATACGGTGTCGGCGGTTGATCGCCAGCCTCTTCATCGGCAGGAGTGAAGCGCGCGTCGGTACTGACGGCGGAAATAATCTGCACACCGTCCGCCATCTTTACGTATTTCGATAGCGGGTCTCCATACCCGGAACTCGGCGGGATGTCCGTGATTGGCAGTGTGTAGGCCACACCGTCACTGGCGAAGAAGACCGCGGTGTCGAGCGTGCTGCCAGGGAGAACATCGAGAACCATATCCCCTTCCCGCACGCGTGTCGTTTCAACACTCTGCAACCGACCCACGCGCTTGATCCACCCTTCGCGCGTGACCACGACATTGGTGTTTTCGCGGACAATGTATGCTGAGGCGTCGTACTCGACGATGTCCTTGCTCTTGCCGAGCGCGGTCCGGCGTTTATCGCCGAATTGATCGGAGATTTCTTGCAGTTCGGACTGCACCAGATTCCAGAGCTTCTTTTCGGAGGCCAGCAGTTTTCGCAGTTTTTCGGCTTGGGCCCGCTTCTCTTCCAGTTCGCCGGTGATCGAGTTGATTTCGAGTTGCGAGATACGATAGAGCTGAATTTCGAGAATCGCCATCGTCTGCGGTTCGTCGAGCAGCGGAAATGCCTTCATCAATTTATCGCACGCGTCTCGTTTTCCGCTGCTGTTGCGAATGATCTTCAACGCGCGGTCAAGGTCGTTGAAGAGGATCGCGAAGCCTTCGAGGATGTGCAGCCGATTTTCGAGTTGCCGCAGTTGGTAACCCGTGCGCGTCCGCACGGTTTCCAGCCGGAATGTGAGGAAGTGGCGCAGCATATCCGCAAGGTTACAACGCGCCGGGATCAGCGCTCCCGTTTCATCAGGAACCAGGCAGGTGGCGTTGTAAGCGAAGTTCTGTTCGAGGGCCGTGTGCTTGTAGAGATACGCCAACACCGCGTCGTGGTCGGCTCCGGGTTTCAGTTCCAGCACGATCCGTAAACCGTGCTTTTCGTCGGTTTCATCGTGGACATCGAGTAACTGCGGCAGCTTGCGGCTCTGCACCACCGCACCAATTTCCGCCACCAGCGGATTCGTTTCGACGCCGTACGGCACCGAATACACGATCAGTCGATCTTCCGTACCCGTCTTGCGATCCTTCTCCGTGCGACATTCCCCGCGGACTTTAATCGAGCCGCGGCCTTCTTCGTAAATCGGTATCAATTCTTTCTGGTCGGTGACCATGCGGCCACCGAGCGGGAAATCGGGGCCTTTCACCGATTTCATCAGCGCAGCGGTGTCGGCGTTCCAGTCCGCAATCAGGTGATGGCATGCCGCAATGATTTCATTCAGATTGTGCGGCGGGATGTTCGTTGCCATGCCGACCGCGATGCCCGAAGCCCCATTCACCAGCAGATTGGGGTACCGTGCGGGCAGTACGACCGGTTCTTCACGGGTACCGTCATAGTTGGGCCGCATGCCGACGGTATCGAACCGCATTTCCGACATGAGCTGTTCGGCGAGCGCGGTCAGCTTGGCTTCGGTATACCGTTCGGCGGCCGGGGGGAGTCCCATCACCGAGCCAAAGTTGCCCTGTCCGTTGACGAGGGGATAGCGGAGCGTGAAGTCCTGCGCGAGCCGCACCAGCGCTTCGTAGACCGGGACGTTGCCGTGTGGGTGAAAATTCCCGGTGGTATCGCCGGAGATCTTGGCACACTTGCGCGGCTTGCTGTCGGCGGTGAGACCGAGACCTTCGTACATCACATACATGATGCGGCGCTGGACCGGTTTCAGGCCATCGCGAACGTCTGGAAGGGCGCGCGAGGTGATGACCGACATGGCGTAATTCAGATACCGCCGCCGGGTCTCCGTGCTGATCGGAACGTATTGAATGCGATCGGAACCGTCAGCCGCCGATTCACCGGAACTGTCAGAAGTGCGTTTGGCCAACGGAAAGAACTCCTGGACTCAAGAACATCCCAGGGAAAGCATTCCCCGGGCATCGTGTTCGCTGCCATGTAAAAATAGGAAGAATATTCCGCGCATCGCAAGTTTTCTGATTACCCAGAAGATCGCGAACGTACCAGATACAACGATGGCGGGGAATTTTCAACGGATCGCAAGCCGTTATTCTCCAAAAGGTTGTGAAAGGCGGTGTGAGTCGCACAAGAGTCATAAATAGACTGATTGCGCAGTCCAAGTGTGGCCGAAGTTTGTAGTGCGAATGGATTGAATTTCGACCTGCGATTCGAGGGAGACGGTGCGCCGTCGCCGTTGGTCGTTTCAGGCTCACCATTCATCGACCCAGGGAGGGGAACGATGTTGTTGCGAATCAGTTGCACCATACCAACGGTGCTGCTCGCCACTTTGCTGATGCCGTCGACATGGGCGCAGGACGGCTCCGCTCCGGGGCGATTGAACATTGCCGCCCAACCGATCTCGGCGACATCAGCGCCCACGGTCGCACCGATGCCCATCGGACCGCAACCAGCCCCCTACACCCCTGCTCCGACGCAGCAGGGTTACGTCCATCTAGGCGCGCCGCTGTATCCCGCCCCGCGGACGAACGTTCCCGCTTACACCGGCATGACGATCATCTCCAGCCCGGCCCTCGCGCCGCATGAGATGCTCTATCCGCACACCTACCGTGCGATCTATCCGCCGTACTATCATCGCGTCAAAGGTGCGTACATCTGGACGCCGTTCGGCATGCGGTCGCATGAAAAGTGGGAACTGCAAGGGACGCAAGTGCAGGTCAAGTACCGCTCGGAATACCCGGTGCTGCGACCGTTCCATCCGCCGTTCATCAAGTAGTTCCATCGCTTGATTGTCCGGTGGCGTGCCATCGGTGATTCATCGTCCGACGCTCAGTTCCGGGGGGAACACTGTGCGACGAACATTTTGGCTGCTGGCGTTGATCGGGTTCGCCGTAATGGCAACCGCAGTCACGGAAGCCGGTCCGCCGGTCCATACGCCGCGGAAATACGAGTTCCCCGCGACCGGCCACTGGGGATACCGCCCAACTTGGCGCGATCAGGATCCGAACCAACTCGATTTTCTGGAACGGCAAACCTTTGCCAAAAGTCTGCGGAAAGAGGCCAAATTCCGCAACTACTTCGGCGATTATGTTTTCATGCGGTCCGGCACCGAAATGCAGTATACGTGGGATGTCCCGTCGTACAAGCGGTCCGTACGGTGAATGCGTCTGCAACTGAACCTCGAATGTGACCTGCCGACATCCTCGGCTGATTGAAATCGTGCACGAAGCCCCGACGCTTTCCTTGTGGAAGCGTGATCAAGGATGAGTAACATGAATCGCGCCTGGACCAGCCCGTGGCGATGCCTGGGAGCCTGCACTCTGCTGCTCGCGGCCGCCGCTCCCGTGCTTGCTGAAGATGCCCCTGCTGCGGGTGTCGTGCGGATTTCCAAGCCGGCGGCGGTTACCGTCCGGGCTCAATCGGACATGGTGATTCCCGCCGGCGGTCAGTCCGAAGTCATGATGTCAGGCACTTACTGTCCGAACGGTGACTGCGACTTCGGGAACGGTTATCCCCGCCAATACAAGTACGGCTGGAATCGCGACCACGATTCCGGTTACTCGATGATTCAATACTTCCGCTGCAAGTTCGGTTACTTCATTCCGACAGGAAACGGCGGAGCCGGGGCGCCGTTCATGGGGACGTATGCCCGCGTCTATCCACAAGACCCGGGATACTTCGATCAACGCGATGGCCAATTATGGGCCGCGCAAGGTTACGGAGTGCCGGTCGCTGTGCCTCTCGCGCCGGTTGTGGGACATCAATACAACTACAGTTGGGGCACGCCATCGAGCCGGTTGACGCCGATCTCGCGATTGGCTCCGCAGTAATAATCGGAATTCCGAACTGTGTGCCACGGCTCTGTGAGCCGTGCGACAGAAGAACGAATCGTCCTCAATCCGAGCACGGCCGACACGGCCGTGGCACAACGAAATGCAGACTGGCAGCAGATCAAAGGCCGAATCCATGCCTGGAATGAATTGGAAGCGACTGAGCGTTCTGGCATGTGCCGTCGCTCTCAACCCGGTGACGGCCCTGCTTGCGCAGGACTTGCCCTCGGCCGGCGTGGTCCGCATCTCCGACCGCGCGGTGAAACCCGCGGGCATGCAAGTGCCCGGTCAGTTCCACGCCATGCCCGCCGCCGCAATGATGGGACAACCGCACGGCGGTTTCGGCGGGGATTGCCCCGAATGCTACGGCGGTGGCGGCAAGCACGGCGGCAGCGGTTCGTTCAAGGAACGGTACTGCACGCACTCGCCCGACCACGGCTTCTCGGTGCCCGGCAAATGGCCGATCCATCGCCGAGGCGTGCAATACACGAACTTCTATCCGCACACCTGGGCGGGTACAGAAGGTCCGGCTGTTGGCGAAGTCCCGCAGTATCCGATGGCCTATATGCCGACTGATACGACGCAACTCGGCTTCTACTCGCAGCATGTGCCGTTCTGGCAACCACAACCGAACCCCATGCCGCGGAGGCCGATTCCCGCCCAATGGCACCACTATGCTCCGACGGTGTACGCCTCGGACTGGGGTAACAGCTACTACAAAGGTGGCATGAATGGAGCCAACTGCCCGGTCGTGAGCGATGGAACCGTCATTCACGGGACGCCGACGCCGATCGCCCAGCCGGCCGCTCCGGTTCAAGCCGCTCCGGAAGCCCCGAAGCCGCTGCCGCCCGGTCCAGATGGCGCGTGATTCAACGAAGTCCGTTTCCCGCGAACAGGGGGAGTGTCACTTTACGCGACGCTCCCCCTGTTTGTTTTTTCGCGCTGCGGCAATCCGTTCCTGCAGACGGTCCCATTCGGCTTGCAGGTTCTCATCGCCAACTTGTAACAGTCGCGTGAGTTTCAGGAACTTCTCGGCTTCGTCGAGTTCCCCCAGCGCGAGATATTGCGTGATAACGGCAAGCCGCGCGGAGTGCCACACAGGGCTGCCTTCCGGCGTGATTTTCTCGATGCGCTGCCAGGTTTGCTTCGATAACCGGTGAGCTTCCGGGCGGTCAACTTGCGAGAGAGTCTCCGCGAGTTGTCGCAACCGGCCGGGATCTTTGCCAATCTTTTGCGTGAGTTGCTCGACCTGCGTGGTCACCTCGGCCCAACGCCCGGCGCGCATTGTCGAGCGGAGCGCGGCGAAATCAAAAGCGGTTTGCTCGGCCGGGGTAAGTTCACCACGAGCGGCCGTCAATCGTTGGACCGCATCGTCGAACAAGCGACTCAGCTCGATCGTCTCTTTGCCGCCTTGTGCAGCGGTCAGTTGATCCAGTCCCAGCACAATCGTAAGCAACGACTGAGGCGGTTTGACTGGCACGTTCTCCAGCAGCGTCCGTGCATCCCGCGTTTTCCCCGTCCCGGCGAGTGTGGTCAATCGTAACGGTAACGACGCGGCGCAGACGTTGTTCCAAGCGGGCGATTCCCCCTGGTGTTTGAGGACAGCATCGAGCATGCGATCCGTCGCGGCATAATCGGAAGGATCGGCCCGCAGCAGGAACCGACCGTAGGACAACAGCACCTCGCCGTGTTCCGGCGTCCAATCTGCGGGTCGGGGAAACGCATGAATGCGGGCTTCCAGATCGTCGCGAGTGGTCTGATAGAACTCGTTCCACGGGCGACCGCTGGCCTTCAAACGTTGCATGATAACATCAGCACAGCGCGCCGCGCCGGCCAGCGCCGCTAACCCCCGAACGTGCGTCGCCGGGACGGCGAGATACAGCGGCAACGCCTGGGTGGCTTGTAAACGTTGTTCTTCGAGAGCCGCGAACATGAACCGCGCATCGGCGGCCGTGGAGTCTTCAGGGAAGCGTTGCAGATGCTCCTGTAAAGCCGTGGTATAGGCTTCGCGCCGCGATTGAGTCTTCTGTTGCTCGTACAGTTTTCCCAACGCGAAGATGGCTAACAGATTGGCCGACGCGGCGCGAGGAGACATCATGCTCGGAGACGCAATTTCACCGAATTGCGCGACGGCATCGTCATACCGTTCCATCTCCAGCAGGATCGATCCACGCGTGTAAGCAAGATCGTCGATGACTTCGGACTTCTTCAGTGATCGTGCCTGCTTCAACGCGACGGCATAAAGATCGACTGCCACCGCCGGCCGCTTCGCGAGATACTCCCCTTTGGCCTTCTGCACCAGGCCTTCCAACTCGGCTCCATACGTCCGTTGCGACTCCTCTCCTCGCAGCAGTTGACGGCCCCAGCGAGTCCACGGCGGGCCCACTTGCTGGTCCATTTTCTCAATGATGGCGTTCGCTTCGACAATCAGTTCGTCGGCGAGCTTCATGTCCTTGCGCTCGGTTGCCGCTTGTCGCAGCGCTCGCAATGTCAATAACTGAGCGAACCACAATTCGCCGCTCCACACAGGGCGCGACCGGCGGACTTCCAGCAGAAACTCCGCGGCCGATAACGGTTGTCCTTGATCTATCCACGTCCGCACGCGGCCGGCATCGGCGGCATCGCGCAGTTCACCGGGCAGCGGCGGGTCTGTTGCCACGACGTTGGCGAACATTTTGTCTGCTTTGTCGAAGTGCTGTTGTAACCGGGTGACATCCGCGACCCCCAACTTCGCGCGGGCCATCGCCGCGGCATTATTCAGTCCCGTCAACGCCGCGCGAAAGACCGTGTTTGCTTCGGTGAGATCGGCCGTTCTTTCGGGACTGGTTGCCGGTGATAATATCGCCCGGTCTCGAAACACTTGCCCCAAAGAAATCCGCCACGATTGCACGAGTTGCCGCGCTTCAAAGAGCGACAATTGCGTCGTTCGCGCCCGGCCCTGACGAAGTTGTTCGTCGAGTTGCTCGATCACCGGTTCCAATGCTGTGATCGCCGCCGTGCATGTGGTTCGTGCGGTTTCCCGTAGTGTTTCGTCGAACGGAGCGAGTTCCACTTCTTGACGCAGCACCGCCGCATGAGAGGCGTCGATCAATCCTATCTGGGCGGCAATCCGCTCGGCCCGCACCGGTTCGGGTTGCGACTGCGCTTCCGTCAAAACTTGCCGCGCCTGTTGCCATAACTCATCGGCTTGCGGCGGCCCGATCAGCTCGGCATGAGCGACCAACGTCTTCGCAAGTTCGACGACGAGATCGGCTCGCCGGGCTGGATTAAGTTTTGGATCGGCCAACCGACCATGGGCATAACTCTCCGCAACGGCGAACAAACCACGGGCACGCAGACCATCGAAATATGTTGTCAGGTTGTCATCGGCAAACGATGCGGTCGTCGCGACGCACAGCGCCATCGCCGCCATGAATCCGCGCAGAGCCGTGGCCAACCGCATGCAACACCCCTCGAACCCAGGGATGCTTATCCCTGGCTCTCTCCCGAGTCTATCGTAATCCGCCCGACGCGCCAGCAGCGGTTTCATACGTCCAGCGAAGGCAACCACTACGGTGCTTTTACTGATAGTTTGACGGCGGCATCTTGCGGAATTCCGGTCACGCAACCGCCGATTTCCTGTCGCCAACGATCGATTCGGCGACTATCCTAGCGGCAAGTCCAATTCCGCTTGACACCGACGGCGAGCGCTTTCCGAAGGAGTCTCTCATGGCGAAAGAATGGTACTTCCAGGTGATGGGGTCCGAACTCGGCCCGGTCTCGTCCGTCGAGTTGAAGCAACGCGCGCAGCGCGGGCAAATTCAGGCCGACACATTGGTTCGCGCGGCCCCCGATGGCAAATGGCAATCGGCCGACCGGATCAAAGGGTTGATCGACCCACCTGCAGTGGCTCCCGTTCCTGTCGTGAACGTGCCGAATCCCTCAGCGACCGCGATCAATGACCGCATTGCCCTGACCGAAACCACGGACGACATTCCGCTCGCCAAAGCACCGGTGGTCGAGCGGACTTATCACGTTAAGGGCGACACGTCAGTGGAGGTGACGCCCCCCGATGAACCGGCCTCCGGCGAGTACGACTTCTTTCAGTTCGTCGGCTTTGAACAAGCACTCGGCATCCGACTTCACCAGGCGTTAGTGGAGCATTGCCATAAACAACATCTGACGTTGACCGAAGCGACGCGCTCGGCGTTAGCCCATTTCATCAACCGCAAAGATCTGCTGGAAACCGCGCCGCCTGAAACCGCAACCACACCCGCGGCGGAATGATTGTGTTGTGGGCCGCGCACCGTTTTAATGCAGGGAGACGCTGACAACGGGACGGGATGCCAGAGGAGTTGTGATCGTGCCGCTACCAATGAAGACGCTGCGAGAAGTGGCTGCGGAATTAGGCATGCCGGATGCCGAAGTCAAAGCGATGGTCGACATGCGGAAAATCCGCGCCGTGTGGAAGAACAGCAAGCTGATGATCGCGCCGGACGAAATCGCCAAACTTCGTCGACTACGGAAAACGTTGCCCGAGTCGGAGCAGCGTGCCGCCACACCGGAACCCTCAAAACCCGCCCCAACGAAGAAAGTCGTCCCGCGGCAACCCGCGGTGAAGTTGCCGCCACCGCCACCGCAATGAACCGTCGTCGGCTCGGTCAGGGTTCGTCCTCCAGGAGTGCGGTAACATCGCGTGCTCCATGCAGCAGGCGAATGATTTCTATGCCGTCATCAATCAAGTGATAGAAAATCAGCCAGTTCTCGAAACCGCGAACGGACCACACGCGCATTCCGTCAGAATTCCAAACAAATCCACGCTCGGGCGACTCGGCCAGGATTTGAAAAGTGCGCTCGACGGCATCGAGAAACCGTTCGGCAATGCGATGACTTTGCCGGGCGAGATAAATGAGTTGCTCGTCAATGTCCTGATCGGCACGCTCGCGAATAACCAAGCGGCTCACGGAGCCGACTCCGGCGTAATGGACGCGATCAACGCCCGTTTTTGCGCCGACCAGTCCGACGGCATGTCGATCGCGGGGGACGCCAAACCTTCTGCCAACGCCTGTTCGATACGCGCTCGCATCGAATCACGACGATCCGCCTCGATCAAGTGTTCGACAAACGCCGCGGCATCCGTGAACCCGCGGGCCTGAGCTTGCTCAGCAGCATACTGAGCCAACGGCTCGCGGACGGAAAGCATTTCCTGCGACATGATCATCTCCCTCATTCAGAGTGAGCATAACCCGTCGCGCCGCGGTGTGTACAGCAGACTCCCGTGACCTATGCCGCCTTGCGGACCGACTCGAACGCCGGGATCGATTGCTGCTCGAAGTTCAGCGTGCTGCGGATGGCGTAGTTGGGCATGCCGCGGACTTCAAAGTAGATGCGGGCGCAGAGTTCGCCGAGCATTCCCAGCACGAGAAACTGCACGCCGACCATGGCGGCGACGGCGGTCAGCATCAGCAGCGGGTTGCCGGTCATGTCGACGCCGTTGGCGAGCTTCATTCCCACCGTGGCGATGCCCGAAAGGCCGCTCGCCGCGCCGCAAAAGAGGCCGATCATGCCGAACAGCTTCATCGGGCTGGCGGAGTAGTGGATGAAATACTTGACCGTCATCAGGTCGAGAATCACGCGGGTCGTGCGTGACAGGCCGTACTTTGAGACGCCGTGCTGCCGGGCGTGATGATTGGTGACGACCTCGCAACACTTCGCTCCGCGCCAGTGCGCGAGGATGGTGATGAAGCGGTGCATCTCGCCGTAAAGCTGCAATTCCTGGGCGATTTCCGTTTTGATGACCTTCAGCGCACAGCCGAGATCCTTCACCGGGAACCCGGTCACCTTCGAGATCAGCCAGTTCGCCATCACCGATGGCAGCCGCCGATGCAGGAACGCGTCCTGCCGTTTTTTCCGCCAGCCGTGGATGAGGTCGTAGCCTTCATCCAACTTGGCGAGCATCATTGGGATATCGTTGGGATCGTTCTGCATATCGCCGTCGAGAAGCACGGTGACTTCCATCGACGCGGCTTGAATCCCGGCCTGCATCGCGGCGGTCTGGCCGTAATTCTTGCGGAATTCGATGACTTTCACGCACGGATCTTCGCTCGCAAGTTTCGCGAGGGCTTTGGTCGAGCCGTCTTTCGATCCGTCGTTGACGAGAATCAATTCATACGGCTGATCCAGCGTCTGGAGCACATCGGTGAGCGCCCGATGCAACAGCGGGATGTTCTCGACTTCATTATAAATCGGCACCACCACCGACACGCCCATGATGCATCCCTGCGCAATAACCCACGGCACCGCCCCAATCCGTGGGCGACGATTTTCCCGCAGTGTGGCAGAAGACGCGAAGTCGGTAAAGACGAGTTCCTGGCGGCGAGCGGCGCGGCGTCAGCGCGACGTGTGCTTCAGCACCGCCAATTTTTTTGTTGACATTTCGATTATGCCAATCGTACGCTGACGCCAGTTCACTCCTTAGCGGCATTCGCCGACGATGTTCATCGCTCACACATCGAGGACAACTTCATGCACTTTCTGGACTGGCTTTGCGGCGTTCGAGGTCGGCAATCTGGCATTCGAGGCCTGAAACAACCGCGCGCGGTGCGCGACACCGTTCTGAGATAGCGGCCTGTATTTCACTTCTTGAAACACGCACGCTGCTCACCGGTCCGTCCATCAGTTCCGTCAGTTATGACGGTGATCCTCTGACGCAAGGTTCCATGGGCTGGGTCTTCGGCGATGTTGTCGGCTCGGCAGACTTCAGCAGTTGCTACTACGGCAGCCTGATAGAACTCGACACCAATTCCGACGGCACCGCCGATAACTCCACCTCGCCGGGTTCGGGAGGAAATTTCTCGCTCTCTCACTCCTTGCCATTCGGCCAGCACACCATGCAGGTTCGCGCAATTGGCTGTGATTACAACGGCGCACCGATGGTCGGCAGTTGGTCGAGCTTCAATGTCACGCTCACACCGCCTTCCAACAGTCCGCCGAGCGTCACCGATCTGGATTACGTCACCGAGGACTACGGGTCGTATTATGCGGGCGGCACCCTGACCGGTTCGGTCTCGGACGATCGCCCCAACAGTGTGTTCACGCTGGATATCGACACCGATAACAACGGCACCATCGACAGGACAACCGCCACCGGCTACGGAGATCCTGAATTCAGTCTCGATCTGGAACTCAACTACGGCTCGCACACGTTCCAAGTCCGCGCCTCGGAGTTGGATTCCATTACCGGCGAGACCGTCTACGGCGATTGGGAATCGCTCAATGTCGATGTCACCCCGCCGACCGACGCCGCGCCCGATGTTTCCAGTCTCTCCTACACGGTGACGGCCATCAATTACGGCAGCGGCAAGGGGACACTGGCGGGAAGCATCGACGACGACGGTGTCCATCCCCCGTCCTACAAACTCCAATACGATCTCAACGACGATGGCATCGCCGACGGTGACCCCACCGGCGATTATCCGTTCGATACCAACGGCACGAATTTTTCCATCGGGAATTTCGAGGTGCCGCTCGGCCAAAGCACGATTCGCGCCCGGGCCGTGACAACGAATGCCTTCACCGGCGTTACACTTGCTGGCGCTTGGGCCAGCGTGAATGCCAATGCGACCAACACTCCGCCAGAGTTCCAAAGCGGGACAACGATCCCAGCAACGCCGCTTGGGGCCACAAAAGAGTACACGTTCAACAAGCCAGAGAATCTCGTTGGCTATATCGGGACAGTTACCGCGCTTGAGTCCGATCCGGACGATATGGTGTCATACGAACTCGTGCCGGGAACCGGCGCTGGAATTACTATCGATGCAAGTACCGGTGCATTGTCAATCGATCAACTATTCAATTTTGAGACGTTCAAACTGGCGGGAGCTGAGCCAGAAGTTCGGTTGACTGTCCGGACATTCGACATAAACGGAGGACAAAACTTCGCAGAAGTTGTTGTCAGAATCGGCGATATTATAAATGAGCCGTCAATAACATTTGGCGCCTCAAACAGCACATTCCACAATGTGATAGGGACAGTCAACGGACCAGTATCATGGAGTGCAAGCCCTTGGATGCCTTCGATTGTAGCTCAACAATTCTACGGAGATAGTTCCGGCGCTGAAATATGGAATCAGGGTGGGACAGGTAATGGAGCGTTTTCAACATCGGGTGCAACTGGAAATTCTATTTCCAGCAGCGTCACAGTACAAACTAATTCCGGAAATGCGTGCAACACTGTCATAAATGGATATTGTTACAATGGAGCTTCCGGAGATGCAGGGCAACTGGAGATTAGTCTGAAAGGGTTTAGCCCTGGGAGTTACACCATTGTCTTCGCCGTAACGACAACCATCACAGTCAATTCAAATACGCCGACTGGGAATCCACTTCCTGGAGGATTTGCGACAATCGATGGCGTTTCGCAGGGGGCAACGGCAAATGGCCTGTCATTTCTATCGGGCACTGCCGGCACATCGAAGACTTTTGTGAATTGGTGTGCAACGACTATAGTTGTCACAAATCCGCTTGATTTGTTCAGGGTAATGCGTTGGATTCCGACAATAAGCTTCAACAGAGGGATGCCCGGTGATGTCACAATCAGCGGGAGTGTTCGGATTGCAGAAATCACCGGCCCTTAGCACCTTCTGAAAGCCTGTCGTTTTCTCCAGAATGATTTTGCAATCGAATATACTGAATATGTCGTTGTTAAATATCAGTGTTGTATGAGACGCTCTGTTACCTGCTTTGTCAATGGTAGCGTATGCAAGCATTCAACTTTCAGAACTCGCGATATGGGATAAGAGCGTCAACGATAGTGTTATGTTGTTGGTTAGTTGTGTACGCGAGCCTTACGGATGGCTGGGTTGCTTGTGAGTATTATTTTTTTCCGAACGACCAACCATTTGCCAATGACCCGGGCCCATTCGGCTGGGACCGCATCGTGCGCGACTTCCCATGGAACCCTCGGGTCCGGCCGTGGACCTCGGCAGTCGGAGTGGCGATTCTGGGAATCTCGATTTCGATGTCAGCCAATGCCACCAAGATTTCGTGGCTGAAGTTTTGCATACTGTGGACGACAGCCATCGCCTATCATTTGTGGCCATCACTCAAACGTGAGTTCGCAGGAGTTGGGCTTGAAATTCCATTTATGCTGTCTCACCAACTATGGGAGTGGCCAAGTATATTAATCACTATCCTCTCAAGCCTCGTCTTCTTCGGCATTGACGATTCAGCCCCTGATATGCAACGGGAAAGTGGAGTTCCGTAAGGCGAGAAATTGCCCTACTTTGTTGTGAAGCCATTAATGCCATGCTCTACCAAAGCAATTTCCCTCATGTAAAGAAGGCTCAAACGGCCATCGCGGTCAGCCTGATTGTTGCCTCCGCTTTTTTCGGTGTCGTCGTTGCCCTCACGTCGGCTGATTCGCATCTCCGGAGCTATTTCCGCACGAAACCTCTGCAAAAGTCCAATCAGCCGTTTGGCATCGAAGCGGTGCGACGCAATTTCGACTGGAGGCGGATGAGCGAACCGTGGCTCACCGCTCTTGTAGTTAGCGCAATTGGCGTTTACGCCGGCTGCGAGATCTGGGCAGCCAAGCCAAAACGGTGGCCGGCGGTGGCCGTCATCGTGCTGGCAATCGCCAATGTCGCGTTACCGGCGATCTGGTGGTCACTGTTCACCACCGTGAACCTGTCGCAGATTCGCTCGTCCGTTTTAGTGGATTATTTCGTGTTGTGGACGACTGCCATCGTCGTCCTTGCGACGTATGTTGCCTTCAAATATCGAATCACCGAAAGCTCAACCAATTGAACGCAAAACCCCCGGTTGCGGACAACCGGGGGCTAGAGCCTGTTATTGACTTATTTCGTGGATGCTGCTGATGTTACGGGATGAGCACGACACGGAGGTCGTATCCCAGCGACGTGACGGATGGGGAATGGGAGTTTCTGCTCCCGTATTTGTGTCTGAT
>JAKFWC010000013.1 GCA_021732975.1 Planctomycetaceae bacterium
TCTCCTGAAAGATGCCGTTTTGCTCGGTGCGTCATTGTGGACGGCAGCGGAGGCATGGCAAACGGCGTTACGCCAGAGCAAAGGATCGCATTGAAGGCTCACGATGCTGACCTTCGCTGAGAGATGTAGATGATCCAACTGAAACGAGCCTACGAAACAGCGTCCCCGAATGATGGTTTGCGCATTCTGGTCGAGCGGCTATGGCCCCGTGGAGTCAGCAAGCAGAATGCACAAATCGACCTCTGGCTAAAAGACCTCGCCCCCAGCACCGAACTTCGGAAGTGGTACGGCCACGATCCCGACCGCTGGCCGGAATTTCGGAAGCGTTATTGGGCTGAACTCGGCGACTTGGGGGACTTCCTGGTTTTGTTGAAGTATGTCATCAAGGTGCGGAAGGCCACATTTGTCTTCGCCGCCAGCGACGAGGAACGCAATAGTGCAGTGGCTCTGAAGGAGTTTCTGGAAGGTTGATTCGCAGGAGCATCCATGAACTACGGCTTCATCGCCATCCCTGACGCCGAGGTTCCTCTGGCACTTGAGCCAGTCTTCCAGCACGTCGTCACGACCTATGCCAGCGAAGCCAACAAGACGGTGAGCGTGTGGCGGGCCGTGCCGGACGACCTGCTCGACTTCAAGCCGCTCATCTTCGCCGTGGCCTACTTCTTCATCCGTTGGATCACCGCCCGGACGACGCTCCAGCTTCTCGGCGTAGGGCTGCTGTGGGTCGTGCTGACGGTCCTGTTCGAGATCGGGCTGGGGCGGTTCGTCCTCGGCCTGCCGTGGGAGCGGATCACCGAGGACTACGACGTGACCCGTGGCGGGTTCATGGGGCTGGGTCTGCTGTTCATGGCGGCATCGCCCCGTCTGGCAGCGTGGTTGCGAGGGTCGCCCGTCCCCGACTAGGGAACCGATGCGTCGGTAGACCGTGGCCCCACCAAGTCCCAGCGGTTGCCGTACAGGTCGAGGAAAACGGCGACGACCCCGTACTCCTCGACCCTCGGCTCCTCGGCGAACCGGACGCCCCGGCCTCGCATCTCGTGGTAGTCCCGCCAGAAATCGTCGGTCTGGAGGAACAGGAACACCCGCCCGCCTGTCTGGTCGCCCACCCGTGCCGATTGTTCCGGGGTCGCCGCTTTCGCCAACAGCAGTGCCGTGCCGCCACCGCACGGGCGCACCGTCACCCAGCGTTTGCCGCTCGGAAGTGGGGTGTCCTCGACCGTGAACCGCAAGACCTGGGTGAAGAAGTGGATCGCCTCGTCGTAGTCACGGACGACCAGGGCGACGGCGGCAATCAAGTTCGGCATGATTCGATCCTCTACTTCCAATACAGCTTTGCCGAATCACTTCGCCACCCGCACGACCTGGATCGACTCGATCTCCAGTTTGAACGGCCCGGCTTTCTTGTCGCTGAGCATGAAGCCGAGGGCGTTGATCTCCTTCGGGTCAACAACCCCTTCGTCCTTCACCGGTCTTCCGAACGAAGTCGCCTCGAACTTGTCCAGCGGGACTTTGACCTCGATCCACTCTTCCTTCTTCGTCTGCACCGTGGCACGGTACGAGAAGGCGATCAGCGGCTTATTGAGGTAGAGGTTCAGCATATATTCCCGGCCATCGCCTTTCACCTTGGCGACCACGGTATCACCTTTTTCAAAGCCGAGCTTCTTTGCCTTCGTCCGCACCGAGGCGAAGCCACCGTTGTTCTCCAGCGACAACGAGCCGAAGAACTCCATCGTCTTCTTGTCAGTGATCTTGAACTTGCCTTCGGAGACGCCACCCATCACGCCGTCATTGACCGTCTGCCATTCCTTCGCAGCATCGGCTCCGGTGAAGTCGAACAGGGTTTGCGGCGTGTCTTCAGCCATGACGAACGACCCGAAGACCAGAAGAATAAAAGCTGCGGAGACGATGTTCTTGCTAACCATTTTCTACTCCTGATTCGTCCACACGGCGATTCTCAACCGCCCATTACTTCGTCGCCAGAACTTACAGCCCTCAGCATGGAGGCTGCCGAGTCCCGCCCGAATCGTTTTTGAGTTCGGCGTACTATTGGATAACCGAGCCGGATCAAGATGTGGTTCGGTCGGGAAAAGGCCAGGATGTCGTACCACACGCTGTCGTCGGCCCGGTCCCATTCGATCAAGAATCGTTCTTCACCGCTCTCAACGTGGCCGGGCAAGGTTCCGTAAGCGAAACCGAACTTGCTGATCGGCCCTGATTCGTCCACGACATACACGATTCGGGCTGAGTTCAACCACCACATGCCGATGGCCCACCCCATCACCGCCACAACCTCGCCGGGCTTGATTGGGGTGTCTGGCGACCACGCTTCGACCCAGCCCAGCCGAAACTGCTCCCATCGCTGCAAGGCAGCTTTCGCCGAATGGAACACGGCCTCGCCTTCGCCCAGCCTGATCCGGGTGCGATCCACGACATACCCAGCAGGCGGTGTCGTTGCGGTTGCTCCCACCGCCGAATAACTGAAGTCCAGCACCGCCTGTTCCGTCAAGAAGCGGCGCATGGATTCGGCAGATGGTTTTCGCAACGACAACATCCAATTCCTCGATCTCGTCCTCAGCGAAGCATGTGCTGCGGTTCAATAAGCGTTAAAATGTCCCTGTTGAATAGTATCCGTAAAGCAACTCGCTTCCCAACCGGGAGTTCGACCGAACACGATGCCGCTACCTGAGCCGGAAAGTGCTGATCTCCCCGTCGTGCTGTTGACGGGTGCATCCGGCTACGTCGGCGGTCGGCTGATTCCTCTGCTCGAAAAACAGCCGGTGATTCTCCGGTGTCTGGCCCGCAAACCTGACAGCCTTCGGGACTCCGTGAAGGATTCTACGCAAGTCGTCCAAGGAGATGTTCTCGACGCCACATCACTGGATGCAGCATTAGAAGGCGTCCATACGGCCTATTACCTCGTGCATCTGATGTCTGGGTCGAAAAACTTCGAGAAAGAGGATCGGCAGGCGGCATCCAACTTCGCCCAGGCTGCGAAAAAGGCCGGGGTGAGTCGGATCGTCTACTTGGGTGGCCTAGGTGACGACGCCGAACCAAAACTCTCGCCACATCTGCGAAGTCGTCACGAAGTCGGCAAAATCCTGCGGGACTCAGGTGTGGACACCGTCGAGTTCCGGGCCGGGATGGTTGTCGGGGCGGGCAGCACGTCCTACCAGTTGATGAAGTCTTTGACGGATCGTCTGCCGGTCATGCTTTGTCCCCGCTGGCTCGCCACGGCAACGCAGCCCATCGCCGTGGACGACGTACTGGCCTACTTGCTGGCAGCGAAGGATTTGCCAATAGGCGAGAGCCGCATCTTCGAGATCGGTGGACCGGATGTCGTGACCTACGGGGACTTGATTCGAGAATATGCTCGACAAAGGGGCCTGCGACGTTTGTTGATCTCCGTCCCCGTGCTGACTCCCTATCTCTCTGGACTCTGGCTGGCGCTCGTCACCCCCGCCACTTACGAGGTCGGTCGCCACTTGATCGAAGGACTGAAGAATCCCACGGTGGTTCGTGACAAGAAGGCTCTGGTGGCATTCCCGATTCGCCCGATGGGAGTGAAGGAAGCGATTCAGAAAGCCATCGCCAACACGAACGAATGAATTGCCCGGTCAGGCTTTGTTGCGAACTTTCTTGGGTTTGGGCTGCTGCTCCAGTTCGTTCTTCAACTTCAGAACTGCCGCTTCTTTGGCCTTCGCCTCGACCTCCACGGTGATTTTCAGTTTTTTCCAGCACTCTGGGAAGTCTTTCACTTCGATGAAGTTGAGATCGGGCTTCTGGTGCCAGTGATCGAGTGCCGTCCCAACAAGGTGACCTGCCTGGCGTATTCGGAAGCCACCAGATTCCCACACCGAGTAGAGAAGTTACTATTCCGTGCTGGAGTCGTTCGATAGGCACCATTTCCTGCGTCCGGTCATCACCTATCGCTGACCGGACGCAGCAAAAGATCACATGCCGGGTTCTGCCGCTTGGACTCCCGGCTGGTAATGGTTGTAGATAAAGACGGGAATTTTCAGACCGCCAAGATGGCTCTGGATCAGAGGCCGGACTTCAGCCCAATCCAGACCACCCACGCCGGTCGCCAGTCTTGGGAGAGCGATGCTCTTGATCTCTTCCCTCTCCAACTCGTGCTGAAGCCGCCGCAAACAATGGTTCACATTAGCGGTCGTGGCTTTGTCGGGTTTCTTTCCGTGACTGTGTTCGCCGTCCTGAGTCATTAGGCAAAATACTCGGACGTTGAATCCACCCCACGCCCACATCTCACCGGGCTTTGGATGGCACTGGTTTGCATAGTGGCGAAAGTCCTTCGCCATCATCGGCCACTTCTCTCGCAAGGCCAAAGCGAGTCCTTGATCGAAGTGATCGTTGGGAGCGATGCCGTGGGCAATGGCTTGAGCTTTGGTCAGCAGAATGTCACCTGAGACTTCGTGAATCATGATCGTCCTTGGTTGCAAGCAGGGAGCATTTTAGGCTGGCAGAAATTAAATTGCGGCATTGCTTCAGGTCAGTACCACAGTGATTCACTCCAGCAATTCAATTTCATCATGTTACCAATTCATCCAGGTGATCGACAGTTGCAGGACTGTCGCCAGCGACACCCATACGAAATACGGAACCTGGGCGACGGCGACCCAGCGGTAGTGCCGCCAGACAACGACCATCATCCAGATGATCGTGGCCCACACGATCAGAATATCCACCGCCGCCAGCGGCAGGTTTCGCATCCCAAACTGAATCGGCGTGAAGATCAGGTTCGCCACAAGGTTGATGGCGAACGGCAACGCCACCAGCCAACCGACCTTGCCTCGAAACATCTGCACAAACACGAACCCAAAGCTGACGAGGATGATCGGGTAGAGAATCTGCCAGATAAGCCCGATGGTCGCTGGGGCAGGTGTCCAAGAGGGTTTGGCGAGCGAGTTGTACCATTCGATCCAGAGCATTGTCTGAGTCACTTTCTTGAGCGGACATCTTGGCGGCACGAGGCTTCACCGGCGATTCGGTTCAAGTCCACCACTTCTGTTTGAACAACTTCAGACCCTCGAACCAAATCACGCTCAAGAACCCACCCGCCAGACAAAGGGCCAGGTCATTGAGATGCAGCGTCGAGAAGTGAAATATGTTACGCAGGAACGGGACGTAGAGTGCCAGACCGAGGAAGAAGGTCGTGCCGCCGATGACCCACCAGAGGGCAGCGTTGGGGGTTCGCAACGTGGCCCAGATCGTGCGGGTCCACGAACGGTTGGCAAAGATCAGGCCCAGGTTAGCGACGACGAGCGTGGTGAAACTCAAGGCGGTGGCGTCCGAGGCGTTGAGCCAGCCCCACAATGCTGAAAGATAAATCGCCAGGACGATCAGCAGGCCGCTCGCTCCTTGTAACAGCCCCAGGCCCAGCAGCCGCCCGCCAAACAAGGGTAGCGTGGGGTTCCGTGGTGGGCGGCTCATCACATCAGCGTCTTCCGGTTCCGCTTCAAACACGACCGAACACGCCGGGTCGATCACCAGTTCCAGAAACAGAATATGCACGGGCATGAGAGCAATCGGCCCGCCCAGCAGCACGGGGACAATCGACATCCCGGCAATCGGCACATGGACTGCCACGATGTAAGTCATTGCTTTTTGCAGGTGGTCATAAATCCGACGCCCCATGCGGACGGAATGAACGATGGAAGCGAAATCGTCGTCCAAAAGAACGAGCGAAGCAGCTTCACGAGCCACGTCGGTCCCACGCCCACCCATCGCAATGCCGATGTGGGCCGCTTTGAGTGCGGGAGCGTCGTTCACGCCATCACCCGTCATGGCGACGACTTCGCCATTGGCCTTCAGTGCATTGACCAGTCGCAGCTTTTGTTCGGGGACCATGCGGGCAAAGACGTTGATCGTTCGCACTCGCAGTTGCAGTTCCGCTTCGTCCAGCTTCTCCAATTCGGGACCAGTGATGATCTCATCCACGGGTTTGATGCCCGCCTGCCGAGCGATGCTCTTGGCCGTGGTTGGGTGATCGCCGGTAATCATCACGACTCGAATGCCCGCCGTGTAGCACTCTTCCACGGCGGCGGGAACGGTCGGGCGCACCGGGTCGGCCAGACCGACGAGGCCCAGGAACTCGAACGTGAAGTCGTGCTGCTCGCCGGGCAAAGCCTGTTGCCCGAACACGCCTCTGGCGACACCTAACACTCGAAGCCCATCCTGAGCCATTGCTGCCACCTGTTCGCCAATCGCCTTCGTGCGGTCAGCACTCAGATGGCACAGATCAGCAATCGCTTCCGGCGCACCTTTCGTCGCCAGAACGTAATCTTTGCCAGTGGGCGACTTCCAAACGTGCGACATCGCCAACAGGCTCGGCGACAACGAGTATCCTCGTTCCAGTGTCCAGTCGGCGTGAAGATGTTCGGTTTGAGCGAGACGAGCATTGCCGAGATCGTGGAACGCCTTCTCCATTGGGTCAAATGGGTCACGTTGGCTCGCCAGGATGCCAAACTCCACAATCTCGTGGAATTCTTCTGGCAACGCCTGAGCCGCCTGCTGCTCGACATCATGCACCGTTCCGTTCACCGCCAACTTGCGGATCGACATGCGGTTGGCGGTGAGTGTGCCGGTCTTATCGACACAGAGGACCGTGGCCGAGCCGAGAGTCTCAATCACTGGCACACGGCGAGCCAGAACTTTGATCTTCGACAAACGCCATGCACCCAGCGCAAGGAAGATGGTCAGCACAACCGGAAACTCTTCCGGCAACATTGCCATCGCCAAGGTGATCCCCGCCAGAATTCCCTGGAGCCAGTTTCCACGAGTGAGGCCGTAAATGACGACCACGAACACGCACAGTGCCAATCCCAGGATCGCCACTCGCCGCACGAGCAGCCCGACTTCAGTTTGCAGCCGGGTTCCTTCTACTTGCACCGTTTGCAAAGCCTTGCCGATGTTGCCCATCTCGGTGTGGATGCCGGTAGACCGCACCTGGGCAATTCCCTGGCCTTGCACGATCAATGTCCCGGAGAAGACGAAGGGCAAGTCTTCGCCTCCGGGCCGAGTCATCTCACGAACGCCGTCCCAGGCAACTTTTCTGACCGGCACGGATTCGCCGGTGAGCAGCGATTCATCGGTGGACAGGCTGTTGCAGGAGATAATCACGGAGTCTGCGGGAACCCGGTCGCCCTCGGCCAGCACCACAAGGTCATCGGGAACGACATCTCGGCCCGCAATGCGTTTTCGCTCGCCGCCACGGATCACAAGCGCACGAGGACTGGAAAGGTCACGCAGGGCTTCGAGCGCCCGCTCCGTCTTTCGTTCCTGATAGAGCGTGATGCCCAGCACGACGAAGACGAAGCCGAGAAGCATTAGGGCTTCTTGCACGTCACCGAGGACCAAGTAGATCGTGCCACACGCCAGCAACAACAGAAACATTGGCTCTCTAACAACTTCCCAAGCAGTCGCAAAGATGCTGCGACTTTTCGAGGAGGGAAGCTCGTTGTAGCCGTGCTGCTGCAATCGGACGGCGACTTCGGCTTCCGAAAGGCCGGTCATTGTGTCTGCACTCGATTTGCTCTCCGTCATTCAAACCATGCTTTCTGATCGTTCCCAGGCCCGAATGTTCGTAAATGGCAATTGCCTGCCTCTCAATGCCATTCATGTTGTCCTGAGCGCATTACCCAAAGCGGGGCGAGTCAACCAATGTAAAGACGACGACTTCTTCTCCCGTCACGGTGCTGATGTCGTGGTGCATACTTTGCACTTTTACGCCCGTGACCTCGTGGACCAGCGATTCCAACATCGGGCGTGCCAACTCCAGCAGTTGCTTCCGTGTCTGTTTGATGAGGTCACGGCCTTTTTCTGGCGAGACTGCTTTTCCAAGTTGTCGCTCGGCTAAAGTCAAAGTGCCGTGAATGCGCACAACCAAGAGGTCTTTGATGAAGTGAGAGTGAATCTGCTCCGACCGCAACCCCATGTACTCCTCTTGAAAACCGATGATCCCTTCGCAGATTGCTGCTTGACTTTCTGCTTGTGTTAGAGCTTTCGATGGGCGTTCGCTTCTGATTCGTCGTGCTTCGCCCATTGGCAACCGGGAATGCGTTCCGGGGATTCCACTTCGGGGCTTGGGTGGCTGGCGGGAAGAGACGACCTTTACTCCGTCCAAGACTCCTTCGATGTCTTTGAGAGCAACTGGCTTGGCGAGTACAGCGTCGAACCCGGCCTTCTTCGCCAATGTTCTGTGTCCCTCGTCCGCATGGCCGGTGATCGCCACGATCTTGGAGCGAGTGAATGCAGGAAGCTGGCGAAATTGCTTTACAAGATGACACCCATCCATGTCCGGCATGGCGAGGTCGATGAGCATCAGATCGGGCCGAAATGCTGTGGCAACGTCGAGTGCCTGACTCCCGCCATAGGTCACATGCACTTGGTTGCCAAGTGCTTCCACGACCAAGCCCAAGGCATCAGCACCGTCTCGGTTGTCATCAACGATGAGTACCCGGAGTATTGGCTTGGTCGCCGTCATCAGGTGGTTTTCTGCGAGACGGATGCCAGGATTTCTTTGATCTTCATGAAGTCGGTGGGTTTGACCAAATGGTGATTAAACCCGGCGTCCTGCGAGCGCAGCTTATCCGTTGCCTGCCCGTAGCCGGTCAAGGCGACCAGCACGACACCATCGAGAGACGAGTCTTGCCTCAGTCGCTTTGCAACTTCATAACCGTCGAGTCCCGGCAAGCCGATGTCCAACAGTACGATGTTCGGTAGAAATTCGAGAGCGACTTTTACGGCATTGACCCCATCAAAAGCCATTCGTGCATCATGACCTGTCGCCTTCAGCAGCAGCCCCAAGGTCTGAGCCGCATCCACGTTGTCATCGACCACAAGAACACGCAGGGATGGACCAATTGGCTCGGCGGTGACTTCAAGTGGTGACTGTAATTGCGTTGCGGGATTCAGCATCACCGGCAGATACACGACAAATTCGCTTCCCTGGCCCATCACGCTTGACACTTCAACTCGACCTTCGTGCATTTCGGCCAGGCGTTGCACCAAGCTCAGGCCGATGCCTAACCCACCTTGCGAGCGGTCCAGGGATCGTTCTGCCTGCGTGAACAGTTCAAAGATGTGGGGCAGTAGTTCGGCGGCGATGCCGACGCCCTTATCCTTCACTCGCAGCACCGCCTCATCGCCTTCCCGCTGAACGGCGATTGAGATGCGTCCCCCTTCGGTCGTGAACTTGGCAGCATTGGTAAGCAAGTTGACGACGACCTGTTCCAGTCTTGATGCGTCGGCGTGGAGCCAAAGTGGTTGCGGCGATAACGACACCGTGAGTTCGTGTCCATGTTGATCCATCAACGAACGGGTCGTCTCCACTGCACGTTCCACGATGCTGTTTAGTCCAGTCCGCTCTTTTTGAAGGTGGATTCTGCCGGATGTGATGCGGGAGACTTCCATCAAATCATCAACGAGCCGAATCAGTTGGCCCATCTGACGTTGAATGATTGTTCGGGCTTGAAGTTGGAGGGGTTCTTCATGCTTCTGAAGACTCAGCAGTTGCACGGCATTGGTGATTGCGGCCAGCGGGTTCCTGAGTTCGTGACTGAGCATCGCCAAGAACTCGTCCTTGCGGTGGTCTTGGTTTGCCAACGCCGATGCCTGGTCTTGCGTCTGTTTTTCCAGACGGCTGCGTTCGGTGATGTCTCGAATGTTGCACTGAATGACTTTGTGATGGTCTTCCCGGTAAGCGTTGGCGACCACTTCGACCTCGACCCGCAGCCCGTGGCTGGTTTCCAGCGGCATGTGTTCGTAACGAATGTATCCCTTGTCCTGAAGCGTTCGCACAGCAGCTTCGTTGGCTGCTTTGTCGCTGAACAGGCCGATCTCCCACAGTTCCTTGCCCAAGAAATGCTCGTGCGAATACCCCAGCAGTTCGCCCATGAACGGGTTGGCGTCCGTGATTCTCCCGCTCTCTGTGTCGAGGATCAGGATGCCGTCTTTGGCCGTCTCGAGCAGCCGCCGATAACGAATCTCCGAGTCCAGCAACGCTGCTTTAGACACAATTAATTCGTCGTAGTGCTTTTGCTGGGTAAGGTCGGAGATCAAGAGGCAGAGGTTCTGCAACGGCAGCACACTGACAGCAAGTGATGCGGGGAACGTGGTCCCGTCCTGACGGAGCAGTAGAATCTCTTCGTGGGCCGATTTCCTTTCAACATTTCTCCACAAGCCCGTGATCTTTGCTTGGTCGGCTTCTGCCGCAAAGCTGTCTATGGTGCATCCTGTAATGTTTTGCACGGACCTCTTGAGCAGTTCAGCCAAGCACGGGTTGCAGTAGAGAACCACTCCCTCCGAATTCAAGACTGCGACACCTTGTTCCATCGCTTCGACCAGCAGTCGGTACGGACGCTCGGCCCCTTCCAGAGTGTAAACCCTCTCCCCTGGAGACGAGTTGACGACGACCGCATCGACGATGCCGTTCCGGATGGCTTCGACGACTGCCTCGGCTTCTTCGAGTCGCATGCGCAACCGCTCGATTTCCTCAAGCAGTTCGCCGTTAGTGTTTGGCGGGGTTAACATGAAGGAGTTTCTCTGGCAGGGGACGGTTCAAGAAACAATTTGCAACCCCTGAAGAATTCTTGTCTCGTCAGTCATGTCTCCGATGAACAACCGCTTGGGCGACGGAGATTGCTTTACTAGCGTGGGAGCGACCACAATCTGCGCCAGCCGAGCCATCTCCGGCTGCAAATAAAGGTCGATGACCGTCAGTTCATAGCGGCCCGACAAGTAGCGTTCGCAGATGGCCCGGATGCGCTCTATCGCCAGCGTGGAACGTGGCGTTAGACCAGCAACGTACAGGCACAAGACGTAGCGTTCCTGTGAGTGATTAGCCACCCGCTTCTCGAACGATTCCGTCGTTGTCTGCCTCATTGTGCGTGCTTCATTTCGTGGAGGAACGAAGTTGCAGGCCAACCAGCGTTCGTTCCGTATCGGACAAGTCGCCAATGATTTTGCGGATTGGCTCCGGCAGCTTCCTCACCAAGGTCGGAATGGCAACGATCTGGTCATCCTTTGCTAGCCGAGGATTCTCGATCAGGTCAATCACTTCGATCTCGAATTCACCGGCCAGGTGTTCCTCGCAAAGCCGCTTGAGGTTGGCGAAGGCAGCGACGGACTTTGGTGATTGTCCGGCGACGTACAGTCGCAGTTGCCACAACTTCGGCTCCTCGGTTTGGACTCCGTGACCGTTCGATTTGGTCTGTGTTGTCATTTGCGACCCTTCTTCGTCGGTGCTGGAAGTCCATTGGAATCGGCCTTGCGACTGCGAGCCATTTCGTGACGGCTCTGTTCCAGTTTTTCCAAATACGCCTGCTCACTGGCGATGTCCCGTTCCATTTCTTCCTTGTCGGTTTGAAATTGCAACTGGAGAACGGCGATTTGAGCCTCCAGCGCTTGTTGCCTGCGTGCCAGTTCTCCCCGCTTACTTTCGATCTCCAGGCTGCGCTGCACCGCCGTTGCCTTCTCCTTGGCTTCCTGGGAAAGTCTGGCCGAGCCTGTGAGAACGCCTTCCGGCCCCAAGTAAACCTCGGTTAGCTGGACGCCGTTCTCGGTCAGCAGGAATTCCCGAATCTGATTGCTGTGGGCCATACCACGAGACTTGAGAATGTACAGTCCCCGATTGCGCTCACCGTTGAGTTCGATGTCCCGCAGGAGCAACCAAGTGTCGATCAGTGAGGAAATGGTCACGCTCGTCTGCTCCAACACGCTCCCAGCGTGGTTCAAATTCGTGAGGAGCGCCGTGATCTGGTGTGATTTCAAGTAATCGACCAACCGCACCATCATGGAACTTGCTTCGGTGTCGGTTCCTGTCGAAAGGAAGCTGGTGATCGGATCAACGATCACCAGATGGGGTTGGAACGCTTCGACTTGCTTGTGAATGCTTGCCAAGTGCATTTCCAAGCCGTTCATGGTCGGACGGGCGACTTGAAAACGCAGCAGCCCCTTCTTCACCCACGGCTCCAGATCAAGGCCAATCGACCGCATATTGCGAAGCAGTTGGGCTTCCGACTCTTCAAAGGCGATATACAGGCAGCGTTCGTTGCGCTGACAGCAAGCATCGGCGGCATGACAAGAAAGGCTGGTCTTCCCAACGCCTGCCGTGCCGGACACCAGGACGCTGCTGCCTCGAAAAAAACCATGACCGCCCAGCATGGCGTCCAAGGCCGGGACACCGCTGGAAACTCGCTCGATGGATGCCTTGTGCTGCAACTGGAGCGACGTGATCGGCAGGACGGAAACACCGCCCTCATCAATCAGGAACGGGAATTCATTGGTGGCGTGGGCCGAGCCTCGATACTTGACGACCCGCAAGCGGCGGGTCGAGATTTGCCCTTCGACCCGGTGATCCAAGAGCAGCACGCAGTCGGAGACATATTCTTCCAGTCCGTGCCGGGTGAGTGAGCCTTCACCCCGCTCGGCAGTGATAACGGATGTGACACCCTTCTCCTTGAGCCAGCGAAAGAGACGGCGAAGTTCGGATCGCAGGATGGCGAGGTTCGATAGGCCGCTGAACAGCGTCTCCAGGGTATCGAGTACGACCCGCTTGGCCCCGATGGAGTCAATCGCATGGCCCAGGCGAATGAACAGCCCTTCGAGGTCATACTCCCCCGTTTCCTCGATCTCGCTCCGTTCGATGTAAATGTAGTCTACCGCCAGTTTCTTTTTCTCGATGAGTTCATCAAGATCGAAGCCGAGCGAACGGACGTTCTGAGCCAGTTCTTCTGCGGTTTCCTCGAACGCAAGAAACACGCCCGGCTCATTGTGCAGCATGGCTCCCCGAACAAGGAACTCGATCCCCATGAGCGTTTTGCCGCAGCCAGCGCCGCCGCATACCAACGTGGGTCTGCCTTTGGGAAGCCCGCCGCCCGTGATCTCGTCTAGCCCCGGAATGCCAGTCTTACATTTTGGCAAACTCGTAGGAGGAGACGCTTTTTGTTTCGTGACGGTCTTGGTCAAGGGACAATCCTTCCTGGTCGGTTATTGACACCGCCTTGCCGAATACTGACCAAGGCGACAACGCACCACTCTCGCTGAAAGTGGAATACACGTTCAGGTTTTGGTTCTTGCAAGTGCTTCTCAGAAGCGTTTTCCGCATCGACAATGCGGTGAACCTTACGCATTGAACTAAAAAAGCCGACGTGGGTGCAGACCGGAAAGGTGTGCGCCCACGTCGGCTTTTTCCATGCCGAGCCTCCCGTGAAGACCGGGTTGCCCTGCGTTTAACTCTCCGACTGAGTTGCTCATGATAAGGCTTGCCGCACGAAAAGGCTATGGGAAAGCCCTCGAAACCGGCGCTGCGGATAGCCTGACCGACGACGAGTATGGTTCGATCTGGCGTATTCCGACCCGGCCCAGGCAGAGTATTTCGATATTACGGTCGATATTTGAACCAGCACGGCGAAATAATCGACTCGGCGATCATGCAGCCGAAATCTTCCCCGCCGCCACTTCGCCTCCACGCCAAATCTCGAACCTTCCGGTATTGGCGATTGGCGAACCGCTGCGACGATGAGACGGCGGTTTCTCGTGGCGGGGGCGTCGATCTCCAGAATGTCGCCGAGGGCGAACACCAGGGCCACGTCGTCTTGGCGAACGAGGGTGGCTGTCTCTTTCTTCTTTCTGGGCATGTCGAACCTTCCTTCATTGGCGTCGGCGTAACGGAAACTTTTGTCTCCAAAGGCCGGATTACCTTGAACTTACGCCGCTATCAGAAGGCGTTCGATGTATGGCTCCCAGCTTGCCACGCCTGCCAGGAAAAGTTCAATTGGTGTTCTGTCGCCCCGACTTGATGTAAGTAATTTCTGAAAAACGACTTATAGCAAGGCCGCCAATGCGGCCTTGCGTCGTTTCTGGGCAAGGAGATACCTTTGGAGATACCTTTTTTGTGTCGAAGAGCGCAGAAAAGGGCCCTCCCAAGGGTCTCTAAACCACCACCACTTGTGGCCGACTATGCTCCATTCGCGCCGGCCGCACTCCCGTAAGCAGAGTTTCGGATTTGCCGGACGTTCTGGTTGATGTCGCCCCCCTGAACAAGTTGGGCCGCTTTACTCGATCGGAATGATCGTCGCGGTTGGGGCGGCGATGCGGGTCGCGATCTCATTCGTAATTGCACTGTAGAGATCGACCGACGTGTCTTCTGTTGAGATGCTGGCGATCAGCGAATAGCGGGCGGACTTTTCGACGATTCCACTGTCGCGGCGATAACGCCACCAACCGGTTACAGGATAGACGGCAATCAGGTTCGACGATGCCAATTGGGCGGCGGTCCCGGTCCAAGCATCCGAGTGAATTGAACCTCGCACTACGAGATCAGTGCCAAGATCCCAGTTCCGCTCGTCAGAAACTGTACTTGGAGGACGGATGCGCTTCCCCTCGTCGGAGTATTCCCAGAACTCACGTGATAGACGAGACAGCATCTGATCGCGGGTTTCCTGAGGACGACGAACCGAAAAACGCAATCCGTGCGAGGCATATTGGTACTGAGCGACGTATCCCCGACGGGGCGGGTTCGGCTCAATGAAGTAGGAGAGGGTTACGCGCATTCGCACCTGTAGATTCCCAAGCTCTTCGAGCACTTCCCGCGGCATCGGCAGGTCGTGTAAGTGCAATTCGTGGGTCGCGTTATCAGATCCATCCTTCCGAAATGGCTGTAGCTCGTCTTGAACGACCATCGTCGCGAAGCCCCGCGCGGAACGGCGCGCCCTGTCGAGATTTGGAACTCCCATACCGTAGACGCGTACCCGGTTGCGGCGCTCGCGACGCGGAAACTCTGACAGCATTTGCGGCGTCCATTCAGCAGAATGAACAATCAGCGCTCGAATCGACTCTGGCCAAAAGCTGGGATACTCGGCTTGAAGAATTGCGGCCATTCGTGCCGCCTGGGCTGTGGCGGCACTCGTGTCTCGCATCGTTCCGAGGAGAGCGTTGCTGGTTGTGCTCGACTGGGTCGTCAGGATTTCCAAATCTTCTGCACTGGTGACGAAGCCACTTGCATCTTTAGCGTAGTTTCCACCTTCAAAGACAACGTCGGGCTTGTAGGGCCACGGCTCATCTCCCCAGCAGAGCGAAGTTCGACTTGCCGGCGACAGCGAACCCGGTGCAGCGATTGATGTGTATCCCTCCAACCCCTGCTCCGCTAGCCAGACAAGATTGGTGTATGCGCCGACGGTGAGGGCATTCCATGCCTGCGCCGGATCTTCCACGCTCGAAACATGGTTCTCCATTGGATAGTTCTTACCGACATCCTCACGGAGATTCCCAGCCGAGACGACAAGCAATCGGCGGAATCCATCCAACGCGCCGGCGCAGGCTTGATCGAGGGCAGCAGACCACAATGTCGGCCGCCACTGATCGTCGCTCGGGGCTGTGATCGCCAGGCAGAAGACCCGCTGGGCTTCCGGAGCAACCGTTTCTGCGATCGCCATCGAGCCGATACTGATCGGCCCATAATCCGGAGGGTCGTTGTGTCCGTGCCGAGGCAGAACCTTGACCGACTCCAGCCGATGCCGCAAAACGACGGACTCGCCGTTGTAGAGCAACTCACTTAATGAGCCGAATAAACAGACCCCCGCCATCTGTGTGCCGTGACCTTGATGATCGTCGGCTCCCCACGATTCTTGCCATGTTTGCAGATGTTCCGACGAAAGCGCAGGTTCGAGCAGGGGGTGCCCACGGTCTACACCGGTATCGAGAACGCAGACACGGACTGCTGAGTCTTCGGCAAACTGCGTACGGCGCAGTAAATCATTCACATACTCAGCCTGTCCCGCTGGGGTGAGTCGAGTGAACTCCCCTGCAACGATGTTCGCCCGGCGAAACTCGGCCAAGTGCCTAAGAAGTCCGGGAAACCGTTGCCACTGCGTTAGGGAAGCATAGGCCAGGACGACAATACGCTCAGGAAACCGGATGCGTTGTCGACTCAGCGTCACCCCCTGCGGCTGGGCGGTATCCCGGAACCATTGTTCCACGTCGAAGCCCGGCTCGGAAGGGCGATCTTCAAGCCAGATTTCCCACCAGAATGACTGGTCGACGGGCGGAAGGACTTCCCCCGCCTCAGTCCAGTAGTCCGAGAGTTCTGCCACCTCGATCGTCGAAACACTGGCTGCGAGCGGCTCATTCTTCGGCTTTCCCGCAGGCGTGTCCTCGTCACGATAGGCACGAAACTTGTCGGCCAGCTTGCTCACTTGGCTATCAGGAACGGCGACGATGAACTCCTTGTGTCCGCTAACTTCGCGAGCGCTGATGACGCGGATGCCTTGCCGCTCGCTCTCCAGCCGCTGGAGTTCCAAATCGAAGTCCGAACCTTCTGCAAATCGCATCGGAATGAACTGAAGACCTTCTCGAACCGGCTCCGTCTGCTGCCTTGCGCGAGCGTTCCGCTCAGCGCGTTGGAGGTCTGAAAGCAGTTTCTCACCATGCGTCTTCCGCTCGGGACGTGGCGGGCTTTGACGCGGACCACCGCCGGATGACGTGCTGGTATAGCCCTGAGAGGCTCTGGATTCCTGCAAGAAGATATGGGGAAAGTCAGCCATCACAATCCTTCATGAGCGGTCCGTCGCCGATCCTGGCGAAGCTGGATTGAGCGCTGCAGGTCGGCGGGAGCGATCATCCGACGATCTTCCAGAACTGCCATCTTCGCCGCTTCGTCGCAAGCGCGACAGATTTCAGCATGGCTGAGATTCACGGCTTGGGAAACCAATTGCTCGATCGTGTCAGAGCCCAACTGAAATGCCGACAGCCGGTTGGCAATGAGATCGTGCAATTCGGATTGCGTGGGCAAGCGGTAGCGGATCACGTCATCAAAACGACGGAAGAGAGCGTCGTCTAACATCCCTTCCAGGTTCGTTGCCGCCACAATGAGACTTTCGGAGTCATCCTGCTCCAAGAACTGGAGGAACGAGTTCAGTACACGGCGAATTTCACCCACATCATTGCTACCGGCTCGCATGGAGCCGATGGCATCGAATTCGTCGAACAGGTACACACCACGCGTGTGGCGCATTGCCTCGAAGATGGCAAATAGCTTTGCAGCGGTCTCACCCATGTATTTGGTAATCAGCGAATGCAACTGGACGGTAAAGTGTGGCAGTTTCAATTCTCCTGCCAGCGCCCATGATGTCATCGTCTTGCCGACCCCAGGCGGACCGACCAATAGCAGTTTTCGTCTTGCGGAGAGGCCGTGCTCGCGCAGTTTGCTCTGCTGTCGATACTCTCGAATCACGAGTTCCAGCGCCTCGCGTTGCTCCGGGGCTAGGATCATCTCCGTGAGTTTTGTCCGCGGATAAGTTGCTGACAGCAAAGTTGCCAGCTCACCTGAAGGACGCACGATCGGAACCGAGCCTCCGACCTTGGAAGTCCGCTGTTTTCCTTTGATCTCGTCAACAAGTCGCTTGATCTCCGAGGCAAACTTGCCTTTGCCCGTACGCGCTTCGTGCGCAGCGATTTGCAGTGCAACGGAGACGAACATTTCACCGTCCGCCTCACTGTAGCTCTGCAAAAGGGCTTTCAGTTGTTGGGCCGTGGCCATCATGGCCTCCTCAATTGATCAGCGTTCAACCAGTTCGACGATTAGTCTCTCAGCGGACTGCTCGACGAGCAGTGCAGCAACTTGCATCGGACTTACACGACGTTCCTCCGTACTCAGCGACTCGGCAAGCCGCTCCAACGCCGCCAGTGTCTCTTCATTCATCGGGAGCTTGCGATGGATCGTCCAATTGGGGTCGCTGGGACGGCCTGGACGTTCTCCTTGTCCTGGAGCGAGGCGGGAACGCAGTTGCTTACCCAACTCGTCCAGAGAACCGAACGACCGAAAACGAAAAGCCATAGTATGCGTCACGGTCGATGTTCTCCTCCTGAGGTTGTTCCTCCTCTCAGTATCGGACTTTCGGTGCAGAAAGTGAAGTCGCGGGGTTGATGCTGAAGCAGGTTAGGCGCTCGTCCCAGTGCGCAAGAATTCCGTATTCGCGCGAACGGTTGGAAAGGTCTTCCCCCGCTCGACCGATCCAACGCCCAACTCGCTAGATGGCCACCATTATGGCAAACCAGGTCAATGGGCTTCGGCTTTCCGGCCGGTGCGCACCGCCAGCATGGCCATCTGGCGAAGAGCGCTCTTCGCCAGATGGCTATCTCACCATGCCGTGCGTCGATCGCATCGGCCTTCTATTGTCAGATCAGGGACGATTCAACCATCGCACCTCACTTTCTCGGGCTCGCCCACGAAGAACCAAGCCAAATTCGGTGCGGGACGCTGTTCCCGCTCATCTGCTGAATTGCAGACGGAAAGGGGGGGTGTGCGCGGCAGCGCAACACCACAACAGTAGTAAGACGAATACCCGTAAAGGACAGGCATAGGCCATTCGAAGATCACGCATCTCCCCGATTACTCCCTTCACTCGTAAGAACCTGCCATCGGGCATGTGCCAAACGGCATGTCAATTGAAGGTCACTCGAACGCAACTCGGTAAAGCCGCATTCACGGGCGATTCGGATCACTCGATCGACTGTTGCGGGTGTTACCGCATTCGTGAGAGCCGGACCCATTGCTCCCAGCCATCCTTCTGCGACTCCCAGTGCTGTCGCAACGGGATTGGGCCGGACGATGGATTCGGCGAATCCTTTCCTCAAGCTGTCGTAGGCTGTTCCCGGTATCGTGAAATGCAGATGCTCATTTCGCCAATAGGGATTCAGTCCCAAGACCTTTCGGTTCGGATGTTCCCTGCGGAGGTCCATGGGAAAATCCATCGGGGGGCGTTCCGGTTTCAAGGTAAAGCCGTGGTCCCTCAGGATGTCTTCACAGAACCGCAGGGCTTCTCGGCCCTCACGCACGCTTCGACAGACGATGTTGAGGTTGTCAACATAGCGCAGTAGAAGCGGAATCTCTCGAAACGCGGTTCCAAACCGGGCGTCGAGGAGGATGTGGAGCAAAAGCTCCACGGAAACCGGCGAGCTGGGCGAGCCCTGAGCCATGCCGGTTACATGTCCAGAGCCATCATGGCCCCGAACGATGGTTTCGATCAGCCAAAGCAAGTCGGTGTTCGAGATGTGTCGCCGGTAGCATTCCAGCACCGTGTCAATCGGCGCTGACGGGAAACAATCCCTTATGTCACTCACCACGAGGAACCGCGCATCGGATTGCTGCATCGCTGTCTGCATCACCGCGTAGACGTCACAGACATCCTTGCCCAAGCGGGGAAGGTGAGCCCGCCAGTAGGTGTCGAGCGCGAGTTGCAGCGCCTTCGCGATCACGCGATCCAAGATGCGATGCAACTGAAGTTCTCGATAGCGGCCGTCACCTTTCGGAATACGGACTTGACGCGTCTCGTGAGGCGTATATTCATGCGCGAGGAGCTTGCCGCGCACATGACGCAGGGCGGCGTAGATTTCCGAGCTAGTGAAATCGCCGTACGTGATTCCGTCGGTGCCTGCACCAGGCCCTCCTTCAGCGCGGAGAATGCGAAAGACCGAATGGAGCCGTTCAGGGGTCGCGAACTCCGACAGATCAAATGCGTTGATGTTGCTGGCGACATACGGGGGAGTCGTTCGTGACCGGGATGCACTGTCCGACTGGTTCTGTCTGGACCGAGCCCCCTCGGTTCGTCCCCGTCGACGAACGGTGGAAACACCGTGGATTGCAAATCGGTAGTCCGACCGATTTAACGCGGCATCAACGGCGTTGCTGGCGGGATTATCGCTGGTCATCGATGGGCCTCCGGTTGTCGATCGAGGAACATGGCCAGCCGTCCCTGCGTGGCCGAGATGCCAATTGGGAAGATGTCGTTTTGCAGGTACTCCCGTTGACGGTCGCGACTCAAACGCTTGGCAACTTGGTTGTGACCGTCCAGAAAATCGATGATCAGTAACGGATTGCTCGATCCGACAGCGGCACTGAGCCAGCGGCGGGGAATGGCATCGAGCGAATTTCCACCGCCGACCCAGACGACGACATCTGATGTTTCGCCACGAAATCGCGGCGCAGCGCTCGTGAGCACAATTTGGTGCGAGCCGTCCAGCCACTCTCGTCGCTGCTGCCGTACACGGTCACAGAAGTTCGCATCCAGACCTTCAAGGGACTCGCTGGCAGCAATGACCGGCCAATCCGGCAGCAGACGCGACAACTCAACGGCGTGAATCGGGCGGTCCACGAGAATGGTCACCGAAGGGGATGTATAACCGGCTTGCCTGTAGCGCCGCCCCACATCACCAAAGCGCCGCCGATTCAATGGACTCGCGGAACGGAGTCCCTCGACAAGTTGCTTGATACGGCGATTGCGACGCTCGTGCTGCCAGTAGCAGCGCCGTCCAAAATGGGGATCCGTGAGGTCCAAATCGATTGCTGGAGGCGGAGTCGGCATCCAAGCGACATGAACTTCTCGGCGCACCTCCAGTCGTGATTGAAGTCGAATGATGTCCGGCCCGAAAGTCGCCATCGTCGCATCAACGGCCGAAGGAGCAGGCACCTGAGTCACGTCGATGAGACCGTAGAGGCGAAACGCCGCATCGACCTGCGAGAGCGTCATTTGCATGTCGGCGTGTTGGCAAGCTGACGCGTCGAGCAGAATGACGATACCGGCCGTGGCAAAGTCAATATTCGCGGCTTCGCGCGGTGTCGAGCAAAGGACTCGCGGCAGCTCTTCGTCGTCCAGGTGCTCAAGAAGTGGAAGCGAATATCGAGTTGAAATGCTCCATGCACGAATCTTCCTGGCACAAAGCGATTCGGCAATTCGCTTGAGCTGCCGGGCATGTCCCCCCAACACAACGATTCGAGTGTCAGGAAAGGCTGTCGCCAAGTCGCCGATGACATCCTCGGGGTGAATCCCGGGGTGAACTAAGATTTGTCCCAAGGGAGTTTGGAACGCAAATTGTGCGACTTCAGGATACGACAAGAACTCCGGATGAATCGGACCAGGCAATGGCAGAATGGCTGGTGTGACGCGCCGCTGGAGTCGAATCCCTCTCCGTCGAGCCAGAAACTGAAGTGCGGGAAACAACCCCGAATTAGGCAGTCGCCTTCCATCCGCCGCTCGCAGCAGTGACATTGTTTCCTTGCGGACTACGCTTCCGTGCTGCGGATCATCGTGTGTGACGAGGCGACGCCCAAGGAGATCACCCAACCGCTGGACAATGTCGCTACTGACCGAAAGATGCTGACCGTTTTGCTCCAGGAGCAGTGATTCTGAAACCATGTTTTAGAGCCTTCGACAATCTTGCGTGTTGGAAAATATTTACCGCGCTGCGTTGGACAATTTGTCCGGGCGTTGTGCAGCCGAATCGCTCATGATCGATTCCTTTGCCTGCTGATGGAGCACACGCTTGCGGTTCGCCCACGTGTCCATGAACTTGGTCGATTCATCGAGCAGTTGCACGACGTCACCGCCACGAAGCTGCAAACGATCAAGAGCTTTGATATTTCGGCTCAAGACTTTCAGGTTCGTGTGAAAGTACCGCAGCAGTTCTTCACCCATTTCTGCGACCGATTTGCTCGTCACCGGCTTGATGATGTTGTAGCGCCGCAACACGTCCAAGACAGATTCTTCACTGCGCAAAGCGCTGATCACGGTGTCGCGTTTTGCAGTCGGGAGTTGAAGAAGTTTTTCGGCCTGAAACTTGTTCAGCCGGTTGGTCGAGATCATGTCCTGAATGTCGCGCGGCAGCTTCAGGAGACGCTCCAATCGATCCAGCGACCGGCCTGACTTCCCGGTCCTAAGGCGCGCGGCAAGGCGATCCCGGATGTCGCCCGACGAAGTTTGGGTGGCCGCGCGAACCGCGGTCCTTTTTAGCTCGTGATAGCACCGTGCCAGGGCTAGATCATCCAATTGCTGTCGTACGAGGTTGTCTGTGATTAACTCGGCGACCGCCGCACCACTGCACGGATCGGGGAGATCCCATCGAATGACGGCTTTGATGCTTGTCCAGCCCAGCAATCTTGCTGCCGCCACGCGACGGTGACCACGGATGATGGTGTCGTCGGGGCAGATATGGATCGGCTCTTGCTGACCGCGTCGACTCAAGTCATCCGCTAATTCTTCAATGTCCGCGTGGGTTGCTGGAGCGAAGAACTCCGACTGCCGTGGATGGTCACGCAGCAGGCCCAGCTGAACTTCGTCGGCCGCGAGTTTCAGGTCCATCAATGCACTCCGGGTGATTGCGTTTCCGCACACTGATGGCCCGCAGTGTTGACCTGCATAGTGCAAAATGGCACTGTGTACGTCAAGTTGGCGACCTAAGGAATGTGAATGAGCGACGTAACGTCACGGGACATCATGCGTGCTGCGGAGATCACCAATGTGGCCACGCTCGTTCGATGGCATCTGCATGAGGGATTGATTCCGCATCCAGAAATTCGCACTCATCCCAACGGGCGCGGGAAAATTGCATACTGGCCGGAATGGGTGCTCCATCGCTGTGTGCGAATTAAACAGCTTCGTAAAGGGGGAAAGAGTCTCACGCAGATCCGCGAAGTGCTAGGCAGTGATTGGGAAACCGCAGGAAGCCAACCCAAACGGCGTTATCGATTCGCTGAAACCAGCCGCAGCATCGATGAGTCGGCCGCGCGCAGCAATATCCGACGCGAAGTCAATCATTTTTTGTTCGATTGGATGAAGCAGCTTCAGGCTGCGATTCATAAAACAACAACTTTCATTATTGCGGAGGATGTCGTTCAGAAGGCGCTCGCACTGTTTGAACAAGGCGTCAATCCCGTCCTTGTGCTCGCCGGGGACAAGGCGGTTTTGACAGCGGATTTTGTGGTCAGCATTCATCTGGCGAAATGCCAGTCGATCGACGACAGTTTCATGGTGATCCCCGTCTGGAAGGAGTTGTCTGCGTACTTGGCAAAACTCGCAGCGATGCCAGAACAGCCAGTGATTTCCCCGTGCGCGAAGGTGATTCGGAAGACAAACTCTTCCAGCGAAGAATCAAAGGTCATCGTTCTGGACTCGTGGGATTTCGAGATTGAGGCTCCCCGCCGTCGCCCAAGCAAAAGGACGCCTCGGAAGCCTTGAACGACTCGATATTTACTTTTCAGGCGGAGTACACGCAGTCCAACCGAGGAGTTCGGCAGCATCCTCGATCTGGCTCCTCACAATCACTGAAGCACTAGTCGTCCCAAGTAATCCGATGCAGGGAGGCCGTATGTCAAATCCGGTACGATCACTGGCCAGCCGAGTGGATTGGCGAAAAGTATTTGCGGTCATTGGTCTGGAGGACCCCCGCCGTTCCGATTTGCCGCAATCGATGCTCTGTCCCTTGTGCGAGACGGGCGAGACGGGCATGTTGACGGTCATGTCCGACCAGGTTTTGCATGGGCAATGGTTTCATTGCGCTACCTGTCAGTTCGCCGGAGATGTGATTGAATTCGCTGCACGCGTGTTGAACTGCTCGATCGAACAAACCATCAACTATTGCGATTCACACAAGTTATTTGAGACATCGCTGTGTGATGACGATGTCGCGACGTACCAATCCCAACAGGTCCAGTATCGCGCGAGAATTAAGAAATTCTGGGAAACGGCCAAGCGTGCGCCGGCGCAGTCGTCCACGATGGGGACTTGCGGACGCTTGCTCTTACGCAGATATAGCCTGCAAGACCTGATCTATCGGGAGACTTGGAACAGCCGTGGCGGTCAGCTCTTCGGCATCGCAGAGCGACAGGAAATTGAGAATCTGTTCGCTCCAAAATCGTTTGAAATCCAAGAGCGAGTGAACCGTCAGGGTCAGACGTCCCGTCGCCGGGGAGGTGGTCCGGGAAACCGGCGTGTGTTCTCAGGAGGGGATTGGGACGAAGTCCTCGTCATTGCGCACTCCGATCTGCCTGGGCGGGTCGTCGGTTTCACATTCATTGGTCGCGATTTCGATCAGCCCGAAGTGACCTTCAAACGGGTCAATTTGGGATGTTGCGTTTCTCGCCCGCGGGAGTCCGGCTTTGGTTTTCTCGAAGCGGTGAACGGCATCCCACATGCGGCTTTAGGACGACACGTCTTTGTCTTCCTTGATGTTGAAATCGCTTCGCTACTACACGCCCGCCATTTCCGCGATGGCATCCGTCCGTTACCGATCTTGCTGGCGAAATCAACGCGAGATGTGCGTCCCTTGTCTCTGCCGCCGGATTTGGCAGACTGCAAGCTCATCTTCTGCGGCCCCCAGATGGAGACACTTCCCTTGGCGAAGGCGTACAACGGGTTGGTCTCAATGTATTCGGTTCCTGAGTTGGAGATTCAGGAGAATCTCAAGCACCGCTCGTCATTGATGTTTCTGTCACTCTTTCAACGCAGGGCGATTCCCTGGACAGAGGCGCTGCGCCGACAGTTGTCGACCGCTCCGAAAGCGCACGTGGAGGTCTTGTTGCATAGTCTGCAACTGAGTCCCCACGAGTCGGAAGTCCTGCAGCGCGGTTTGGGTGGAGTTGAAGGTGAACGGTTCGCCGAAGTGACTCCGCACCGTTTGCGTGGCAAGCAGATTCCAGTCGGCCCATTTACCGTCGAAGAGACAAAAGAGGGATGGATCGCTCGGAAGTCGGGAACCGAGCAAATGATTTGCAGTTACCCCATTCGGATCGAATCGATCTATAAGTCGGTGACTGGGAACGTCGCCTATCACGTCGCGGTCTATTTGCCGAACGAAACCTTCAGGTTCATCGCGCTGGCACGAGACCTGAATCGCGCAACCCTGTTCGATATGGTCGCGAACGAATTGCGGGACCAGTCGCACGAACACCTGGCGTTTGCCAGGCACAAATGGGCCAAGCAGTCCCTGTCGCTGGCGCTGGAGTTCAGTGAACCGCAAATGATCCCCTTTGCGGATCGTGTCGGATGGAATGCAGAACGGATGCGATTTCAGTTCCCGCAATTTGCCGTCTTGAGCACAGGAGATGTCGATTCCACTCCAATGCCCGTCGTCCCCGAATGCGGCCCGATTCCCGCTGCCGACTTGTCGCCACCCGTTCCTTCTCGTCAAGCCGCCGAAATGCTGTCCCAACCCACGTTTGCCACTGGCGTCATCTGGGCGTTGGCGGCCTGCGTGGCCCACAATCTGTTGGCAGGGAACTGTACGCGACAATCCATTGGCGTCATCTTAGACGGCCCCTTCGCGCAGGAAACGGGAGGTAAGGTGGCAGCGGCGCTGGGATGCGGGTGCGCCGATGTTCAGGATCGTCGACATCAGTCCGTCCTGAAATCGATCTCCACTGCATGTGGCGCACATGATTTCCCGACCGTGGTGAATTTCGGCTTTCCATCGAAACCCGATGTCACGACGGACTGGATCGATGATCCGCACATACGTCATGCGATCTTGCCACTCCCATCCCACGCTGCAATCGCGGTGGCCCTCAACCACGGCTTTGTTCGCCTCCGTTCGCACGAATTCCCGGTGCCGCTCGGTTCACTGGCGTCCGCCGCGGGATGGATCATTCCATCGTATCTGGCAGATTTGTGCCGCCGTAAAAAGTTAATGGATTTCCCATCGCCACACTGTGAGCTGGTCTCTGTCCTCCACGACATGGCGAGTTGGTTCGAACGAAATGGAGGGAATCCTAAAGCGGCGCTGCGAGCAGAAAGCGTGCTGACCTTTGATGCCATCGCTCCCGCGAGGGCATTTGTGGAACTAATTGAACACTTGCAATCGAATCAAGAGATTGCTTGCGGTATTCGGTCGGAGATGGATGCGGCCAATTCGAAGGTTCCGGTGGCAGTCATTGTTCCGGTCTCGGACGATGGCCAGTCCGATGCGATCCAAGTCCGCCATTGGGTCATCAACGAGGTCTTGCGGCGAAAGCGAGTTCTGGCGATTCAAATGGATGAGGTCCAGACGGACTTGGAGTTCCACTCGGCCATGCGCGGGACGATCGAGAATGATGAGGGGATAACTTGGTTGATCGACGCCGGCTGGTGGAAGCAGGTCAGTACGGCTGTTCGACAGAAGTTGCGGCCCACATCCACATCAAAGGCGACTAAGGTCTCGAACGACGGACCGTCGGAGTACGAATATCATCCCGCACACCGCCCCTGTGTCAGTAATTCAACGCCATGACGGGGCCAGGCGAGCGAGAACTGAAACCGGCGAAAGTCGCGTCCCATTCGTCGTTTCCTCAGGTCGTTCTTGAAGTTCGGTCGTCTGTCGTTATTTTGCGGCTCATGAACGCCGCAATCAGTCCGACGAGCGACGATTCCATTGCGCGGCGGTCATGCGACAGTATTTTTCACGAACTTCAGGGCAGTAAACTTTTGAATGCGGCGCTCCCACTAACCTCTTCGGTTGCCGTTCGACTGCCCGTCCACGATCCAGAACGGTCCGTTCCCTCTCAGCCCTGTGATTTAGTGCTGTCCCGGCTGATAGGTAAGAAAAAACTGATGCGGCCGCCCAGAAGGGCGGCCGCAGTGTGCGGGCGTGGAGTGCCTCGGAAATTGCCGTGTCATCCATCAACGAAGCCGGGGTATGGCTCCGGCGGGCTTGGCCACGAATAACGTGATTGCTCAGTACCGACGCGTCGGCCGGATGTCTCCGGAGATAAACCCAATGGCCACAACGACAGCACCGACGACCGCGCCGGCAAGGACGTCGCCGCTACCGGCAGTAACCATGATCGCGATTACCAGCGCGCTGTTGAGGCACGCCGCATTCAGTTTATTGCGAGCACCCATGCTCGGGCCTCCGACAAGATGAGAGTGTGTAGGAATTGCGGTCCGGAGGAGCGTCTGAATGGGGCCTTCGTCAGGCGACCGCCACATAACCTTTGCCAATCTTCTCACGCACGAGTTTTTCGGCATGCGCCTCGGCGACGGCAACCGTCTCAAACGACTTGTGCGACGACTGGCCCGTCGCCCCGATGCGGCCGTAGCGGACATGGACGTCGTTGGCATCGACGCGGATTTCCCAAAATTTGCGGCTGTTGCCCCCGACAAACTCGAAGCGACGAGATGTGGTTTCAGACATGGTGACATGGCCTTTCCTGTGGGATTGTGAGTGGATACGTTCTTGAGCGACTGGCTCATCGTTCCGAACACCTGCGAACACGGGGAATCGCGGCACGCCACCGTCGGTCAATTCCTGAAACTGCACTGTGACTGTTTCACCGAGCGCGGGTGGCAGGTTCCGCTGAGTGTCCGATAGACCCGTACCGCAGGCGAACCGAATCCCGTTCGGAAGTTGAACCAGTAGCGCACCAAGTCGACCTTTGTGGCGACCCTTCCCCGGTTCGTGACCAATGACGACCGCTTCACAGTTTTGGAAGCGTTTCACCTTGAGCAGCGTCGAAGAACGCCGCGGTTCATAGAACGAAGCCGGTTGCCGCAGCATGAGCCCTTCGCCGCCGAGGGCTTCGATGCGATCGAGTTCCTGAGTGAGATGCTCTGCGCTGCGGCAGACCGACTGTGCCAAGCCCAGGGCAAACGGCGGTTGATGGGCGATCAACAGCGCTGCCACCGCATCTTGGCGCTGCTCAAACGGCTGAGCCAGCGTGGGGGCGTCGAAAATCAGATAGCGGACATCGCGCCAGGAATCGCACGCATCGCTGCGTCGGACGATTGAAACCGTGCGCTGGAACTGTTGACGACCACTCCACAGTTCGCCATCCAGTGGAGTTTCCGGCAGGCCCTGCGTAAACCACGGCGGTGCGCGAAAGACATTTCCGTTCCGCGAGAGAAACTGGTTGCCGTCCCAGTAGGCCCGGACGCCATCCAGCTTTTCGCTGAGCCACCATCCGGTCGGATCGGTCTCAGGATTCCAAGATTCGGCCAGCAGCAGGGGTGGGGCGGACGGGACGGTTGCCGCGCGCAACGGAGCAGTGTCAATCAGATTGCCGAGGCGGGCCATTTCCACAGCCTCGCCCCGATATTGACGCAGGTGTTTGCAGGTCCGCTGGTCGATCGACAGAGACTGATTCCGCCAGGCAGGACATGAACAGGAATAGACACCGCCGATGTTTTTCAACAAATATGGTTTGGATCCCGATCCCCAGACTTCCGCAGTCTGGCCGTCGAGAAGATCAGGCATGAAAGCCTCCTTTCCGTGCGTGAACAAATGAGGAACGAACTTGCGACTTATCCGGTCCGCGCCTCTTCCTGAGCTTTCTGGTAGAAGGAGTAACCCAGGAAGCCGATGAAGGCGGTCACGAGAACAATGCCGAAGACCGTACCGCCGTCCTGATACCAGTACCGTTCGCTCATCGAGCAAGCCCTCCACTGGCGGCAGAGCCAGTCTCCAGTTTGACGAGAACTTTTCCGTCCGGCTGGACGACATGAATCCAGGACATCTTCGTTCGCGCCTCGCGTAAGCTGGCCAAGATCAGTTGGCCATCGGGTGATGGCATCAGATGGTGGACCAGAAAGTTTTCCGGCAGCGTGCCCTCCAGCAGGACACGTCGCCGTTGGACTTTGTTGTCGACCAGTTCCATCCGTGTCGGGAGCGAGCTATCACCCATCTTCAGTCGGCAGTGCAATGCGAAGTCACCACCCCGAAACGGTACCGCTTGGATCGTGGTCCACGGGGCATCGGCGGTATCAGCAGCGGCGATCAGATCGAACTCCTTTTGTTGCGGTGCGGTCAGCGGCTGTAAGGCGATCTGGCGCGTCTTCAAATTGATGGCGATCGTTCCTCTGGGCGTCGGAAATGTCAAAGTCGTCTCCGTCCAAACGCCTTGCGGCAGCGGAAAGTACGTGCGCATCTTGATCTCATCTCCGGCCTGGGGGTCTGCCATCAGATTCAGTAACGCTTCCACGTCCTCGGCAAGAGCCAGCGGATACTCCCAGCCATCCCAGGTGACGAAGAAGAACCTTGGTCCCTTGTCAACTAATTTCATCGCCAGATAGCCCGAGCCATCAGGACTCAGCGGAGAAGCGTGGATCGCCTGGCCGAGAAAGACCGCTGGGGGCGCGGTCGTCAGTTCCGAGAGCTTGCGGGATGTCACATCGTAGACCGCGAAATGCCCAAACGGTGTGGCCGACTGGATCAGTCCGGGAATCGCGCCATCTCGTTGATACCAGATGAGAATCCGCTGGCCCGTTGGGCACCAGTAGCAACTGGATGTCGAGACGTCGCGTTGCGTTTTGACATCGCCCCACTCCTCCAAATTGCTCCAGTTCAGCTTGCCATCAAGCAGTGAAGCCAGACCCATCTGCACCGCTCGGCCTTCGGGACCGAAAGCGGATTGAGCGAACGCCACGAATGATAATTTGGGGCTGAGAGCCAGTTGACGCGGATGATAGGGACCGGGCTTCATCAACACCCGCGTCGCGCCCTTATCCAGGTCATATTGCAGCACCGAACCATCCGTGTGCGTGTAGAAAAAACTTCGAGAGTCTTTGTTCCAGACGGGTTGCGAAGCAGGGCCACAGCCCAAGGTGAGAACGCACCCAAGCAGAAACAGAATGTGGGGGCGGACTGTATTCAAGTTGGTTCCTCTCTTGAGACGGAGTCAGCGTTCATCAGACCAGTGGCCATCGAAACATAGAGATACGTATCGTCATCGCCCGCCAGATGATACTCATAGTCCGTAGAGTGGTGCTCATTGTCAACATTCCAATGGCCCGCATGGGAAAGCGAGCCGACATCCTGGAGCGATTTGGACAGCGCGTCCGCGAACTGCGGAAGGAGCAGGGTTACTCCCAAGAAGGATTTGCCGCGGCCTGCGAGTTGGACCGCACCTACATCGGCGGGATTGAGCGCGGGGAGCGGAATGTCGCCCTGCGGAACATTGAGGCTATCGCCCAGACGCTCGGTATCACCTTGGCCGAGTTGATGGACGGCTTATGAACTGGGCCGGTTCAACTTGGTGGCAGCAAGATCACGGCGATCTGCGACGCGGGATCGCCGGTCCCCAGCCGAGTTTTTTCCGCCGATAGAGATCGCTTTGGGCTGGTCAGCCGACCGGACGCGGGATCATAGCCAACGTATTTCAGCTCACAGTCCCGCAGAAATGCCCGCAGCTCTCGCAGCTCTGACGGCTTCAGTGTTCTGTGTAGCGGTTCATCGAAATAGGGCCGCATGGTACGAAGTCCATGTGGCATGAGTTCCTCATCAAAGAATTGCAACGCCGCCCGGAGGACGGCGAGATGATGTCTCGTCAGCAATCGAGCCTCCTTTTCTAGTGAGAGCGGTTCACAATTGGATCCGGCCACCGGAAGTGTAAATAAGAAGGGTCTATCTGGGGTGCGAGTGATGAATCAGAACGCCGTGACGTTGAGCTGCATTACGCGATGTCCCTCTCAACGTCGGCGTCATTCAGCCGATCGCAAAGGGTGTCGATCTCGGGTTCTGACAACGGCACTTCGTCTACGAAGTGCCGAAAGCCGTCCGCAAAGGCAAGCCCCTCCCGGGCGAGTTGTCGCTGCCAGAGGCGCAGCGCAGCCAGCACGGTGGCCGGCTCACGGGAAGTCAGCATGAGCGGGTCTCCGGATAGGTTGAAGGTTCGCTGCTTCCACTACGTGTCGCATCGGCCTTTGGCTTCGAGATGCTCGAAGTTGGGGAACTGCGTGATCGCGCTCACGACGCCATTGCCATGAGAATCCTTCAGTTGGCCGGCGAAGCCTGCAATCATCGCATTCCACACCCCAACTTCCTTGGCGAGCACTTCAGCGTCGCGTGCTTCCCAATAGTTTCCCTCGTCGAAGACTTCCTCGACGAGGCCCAGCGACTGAGCGAAGTCGAGAAGCGCCACCACCGACAGGTGACAGCGCAGAAAATTCTCGATCCCGCCGCAATCCGGGTTAGTGGCATATTGCGTCTTGCAAAAGCTCTCCCAGCGCCAACCGGTGAGGCCGGTCTTCACACGCCGCTTCTCACCCATCGCACCGCGCCGGTGATCATCCACTTTGAGGGTCGCGGGGTATCGGCACAGTCCGAAGTTGGCTGGTTCGCAGCCATTTCCTGGTTGGGCCGTGAACGCAATTACGTGTTGCGGGGAAACGCGATAATCGCAGTCGCCCACCTTGATATACGCTCCGGCCTGAACCAGCAACCAGCGCGCGGGGGACTCGCGCGGCAACTTGGCAAAATCGGTGTCCTCCCCTGCCAGTTCCATCATCTCACTGACGTTTGCCAACGGGAGATCGCGTGCCCGTTGTCTGAGTCGCTCAACAAGCGCACGGGACTCCGCTGCCTGGCGGACATCAGCTTTCAGTTTCCAGTGGATCGTTAAACCCATTGTGGGAGTCTCCTGTTGGATGAAGAGTGAAACACTCGCAGGTCCATGTCAACAGCTCAGTTGTTCTGCGGATCGGCAGGCCGGCGCACCTTTCGGCGCGAAGCATCCCCCGCCTCCGGAGAATGGACATAGAGACCGGGACGATCGGCCGATAGACACCGGCCGCTCGCCCACTGACGGAGTTTCGTGACGGCTTCCGCCGCCGTGTGGGCGACCGGCACAACATTCTTCGCCGCTTCGGTCAGTGATACATCCAGCAGCGCCGACAAGCGACAACACGACTTAATTTCGGCTCCCGTCCAGTCTGTGTCCTGGGGGATCGGCTGATTGGCCGCGATGTCGTACTGGCGACGATAGAGTTGCCAGATCGTCTGCCGTTCCGCGGCACCGGGAAGATCCACGAAGAACACCGCGTCGAGGCGCTCGGCACGGGTGAACTCGGGCGGCAACCGACTGATGTCATTCGCCGTGCCGATGAAGAACACATCGGACTCGTGATCGGCCAGCCAGCTCAACAACGTGCCGAACAGTCGCGTCGAGACACCCGAATCGCCATTGCCGCCGACGCCCGCCAGGCCCTTCTCCAATTCATCGGCGAACAGAATACAGGGACTCATTGCATCAGCGATTTTGAGCGCCTGCCGGACATTGCGCTCTGTGTCGCCAACCAGTCCTCCCATCAGATTACCGATGTCGAGCGTCAGCACGGGTCGACCTGTCTCGTTGCCCAGCGCCCTGGCGAACGCCGACTTGCCACACCCCGGTGGTGACAAGAGGAGCGCTCCTCGGGGTTTCACCGATCGGCCCGGTTGCAGTGCCCGACGACAGAAGTCTTTCAGTGCTGTCAAACCACCCAGCGAGGCGAAGTCCCCAGGCCCGCGATGCAATGTGAGCAGATTCTGCTTCCGCAGGGTTTGGGCCTTCAAATCCCAGATGACTTCGGGTCGCAGGGCATCATGCCGGGCCAGACTCAGGGCAAACGCCCCTTCGGCTTCGGCGCGCGTCAATCCGGCGGCCGCTTCCAGCAGACTCTGCCACGCGCGATTGGTGGGAATGCCATCCGGATGGTCAGCGAGGACATCCTGGGCAATCTGACCGAGTTGATCCGGCGTCGGCAACGCATGGTCGATCACCACGAAGGCCCGTTCGAGTTCTACCGGAAGGGCCACGATTGGCGAAAGCACGACGATGAATGTCCCGCTCTGCTTGCCCACGATGAGTTGCTCGAACAGGTTTTGAACAATCTCGGGACTGTTCAGGAATCGATGAAAGTTGGGCAAGACGAGCAGCGTGGTCTGCTCGCTGGCCGTCGCGTCTCCGCCCGTGGGAACCGGTGCCAGTGTGGGCAGGGCTTTCAACACCGCCAGAGGATCATCGACCTGGGGCACGGTCGCGGGGGCGTTCGCGGGCAATCGCAAGCCCCGCGCGAGATCCCACACCGCCAGTGTCCATTGTCGACGCCGGGCGTGTTCCACCAATTCTCGCTCGGCTTCGTCGGGTTCGACCGTCGTGACCCACAGCCCACTGAAGGCCGCATTGATGTAGTCGTTGAGTTGCGTCAGCAGGCTCATGAAAGGGGACTCCGTGTGTTATGTGGTTCGAGTGCGACGGGAGGCATTCCAGAAACGAAATCGCTCCGCATCGCGACAAGCGATGCGGAGCGGATTGGGATTCAACGGGTGAATGGGCCAGCGTTGTTACTGCCGCGCTTCCTCGATGTTTGCGGCCGTGGCGTGGAACTCGTCCGTCAATTGTTCGCGAGTCCGTACACCCAATCCGGATTCGAGGCTGCGCGTGGCGTCACGACACTCATCGCCCGTGAAACCTTTCGTTTGAATGGTGGTCTCACCCTTGGGCGACACCGTGACTTCGATGATCCGGGACATCAGGTCTCCTCCACTTGGCGAATCTGCCGCTCCAGCCGGGCGACTCGCTGTTGATGTTTTTCCAAAGAGTGAAAGGCACGCTTCAATTTCGCCATCCACCGACTCAATGCCTGCTGCTCATCCGCCAGCCGCCCCCGCCATCGGGACAGCTGTGCCGAAACGACTGTGGGCGTTAATGCCGCCGGACGAAGGACACGGCGGCGGCGTGTGATCGTCATGCTGTCTCCTCAATCGCAAATGAGATTCGATGACAGAGAGTGAGACCCTCTCATCCTGCGACGGCGATCCGCACACGAATCGAGCCATCGGCCAACTGTTCTTCGCTGACAGTGTGACCCTGTCGGCTCGCTTCGATCCGAGCCTTCTCCACTGAATACCGTTGCAGGAACCTGTCCAATTCTTTCTGCTCACCCCAACGGCCTTCAAAGTTGTCGAAGGCAATCTTGGCGGTGGCGACATCACAGACCACCGGATAACGCCATTCCGGCAACCGCACCGCCCAGCCCACAGCCGAACTGCTAAACAGTTGCGTCTCGCCGAAGACTGGCTCCGGCAACGACAACCGACCACACGCCGCCCGAATGGCGACCGGATCCCGAATCTCTGTTTGAATCTGCACGATGTGCGACACGATATTGATCCTCCAACTGAGGGAAACGATGACAGGGCCGACGATCGGTCCCGTTTGCTTAGGTAAATTGAAAACGGCCTCGCAAAGTCCAGTCGAAACTGGTCTTCACGAGGTTGAAGGGAACTCAAGGAAATGCTCTCCCAGAGCTACGCCAATGGCATTACCTTATGGACCAAACCGCTTCGCGGTGGGGTTGTGGCGTGAAGCGTGCGATCGCGCTGCATCCATCGGCGGTCGTGTCGAAAGGCGATTCGCCGTTCGACGGATTTGCGGGGCTCGGTCCTTTCCGGGTTCACGATGACGGATGTGTCCGGCTTGTCTCCTGCCACTCGGAGAACTCCGCATGCCCCTATTACGCAAATGCAGGATCAAAGCCCTGGAACTGCGCAGCATGTCGCCGAGAACCATACGGTTGTAGTCGATTGCGCGACCCGTCTGGCCCATTACCACAACCGGAGCCCCGGCACGCTCGACGCCGAACAGATCCGCGTGTATCTGTGTTCTTATCGGTCCCGCACTTCCATCTCGTCTTCACACTTCTGGCCGCACACGGCCTACGGCGCTGCAGAACCCGCGCATGGTATTCAATTCCCATTGGCGCACGGCGGCTGCGGTTCAGTCCATAAAATCGTATGCAGCGTGCTTTCACGCGGCCCCCACGTCCGAACCCGCTGATAGCACACTGCATACAATCCTATTTTATATGACGCATTTCTCGCCGGATTTTAGGTTCTCGTACTGCGTTCAAGGTAGGGACCAGCGCAAGTGGCTCTGGTCCTCCCGTGGCATTCCACCATTCGGTCCCTCTTGTGATCGATTTACGGCACTCGGGGGTCATTCTTGTATGGGAGCTGCGCACTGAGGGACTGGACATCGCACCGCGAGATGGTTGGTTTGCCTGAACCGACTGCGGCCCTTGCAACTTGGCCTGAATCAGCGTGACACTCGCCACAAATCCAATCACAGCAACGATCGACACATCCGCATTCCGAATTCTCCTGACGACGGCTTCAAGATCGCGATCAAGAATTGACGCCCGGCTTCCGACCAGGAGGTAATCAAAGCCGAAGACACCCGCTCGAATTCTTCAGAAGGTTCGCTGGCAAACGATAAGGTTCGTACAGTCGGCGAGCGGCATTCTGCCTTAAAGTGTTGGCTTCCCTGGCCGCTTTTGCAAATTTCGACCCAAGACCGGTTGATCGAAGAAATTCGCGCGGCCATCGACCGAAGTTACAGGCTTCCGGTTCACCTCGGCAGAGCGACCAATACAGACTTCGATCAAAAGCAACCGCAGGAGAGCTAAAACGCTATACGCCACCGCTCGACGAGGAAAAGAAGCCGATCATGAGTGATAAGGTCGAGCCACAACACCGGGACGGAAAGCCGTCGTTTGTCTGGAGTAGTTCTTGGATGAGCAGCCTATGGAAGCTCTTTTGAAACATGCAACCTGTGTGCAATATCGCTCGAACGCGAAAAACCATGCCGCGGTCATTCATCAAGGACAATGATCCCTCACAAATCTATCATCGCCTCAAGTGCGTCGGCCCCGTGGGCAGCCTACCGTACAACTTCCCGCAATCAATGACAGCGCGATTGTGGCGAATTCATCGCCAGAGCGACGGTTTTTTCGCCACCCCGAAGTTGGTCCGCGTATTTGCCGCCTGTGTTGTTTGCTGATTTGCTCGCTCTTTGAGATTCCGCATTTTCCGACCGTATCGGCGCGAATAGTGCTGCTAGGTCTGCCTTTTCACTGAACGGACCTTGCTGGGGGTGATTTAATGGACGGCCAGTCTCTACGAAGGCAGCGTGGGTTTACATTGATCGAACTGCTGGTGGTGATTGCCATCATCGCCATCCTCATCGCGTTGCTGCTACCGGCGGTCCAGCAGGCGCGCGAAGCGTCGCGGCGGATGAGTTGCCGAAACAATCTCAAGCAGATCGCCCTGGCGATGCACAACTACGAAGCGTCGTACACGGTTTTGCCACCGCGGCGAATTCTGACAGCGGGAAATGTGCGAGGCTGGGGCCCGTCGATTCTTCCGTATGTCGATCAGGCAAACCTTCAGGGGCTGTACCGGTTTGACAAGAATTTCTATGACCCCGAAAACGCGAGCGTCATTCAAATGCCGCTGTCCCTCTTCATGTGTCCGTCGGCACCCGGCCCGCGGATGGTAACCGTCATTCAGGGGAGTGTGACATCTCAGGGCATTGCCGGCGACTACTTCGGGCCGAACAGCTTTTCCTCCACCAAGTATGGGACCACGTCCCTGAGCGGGAACAACCAGATCACGGGATTAGATGACCTGCCGCGAGTGCGTCGTTTTCGTGATTTCGTGGACGGCACCACGAACACGATTCTGGTTACGGAACAAGCGGGACGGTCCGACTACTATATCCGCGGAATCAAGCAGGCCAGCAATGCCGGCTTGAGTCAGGCCACCAATTGGGGCTCATGGCCCTCGTTCCAAGTGTTTCAGGTGCAGGTTTTTGGATCAGATAATGTGACCAAGGATGGTCCCGGAGGAACCTGCACCATTAATTGCAACAACAGTCAGGGCGTTTACAGCTTTCATCCCGGTGGGGCCAATGCAGCCTTGGCCGACGGTTCCGTCCGGTTGTTGAGCGAGAATATGGATGCGAACATTCTGTTTGCCGTGGTGACGATCAACGGTGGCGAAGTCGTCGGAGAGTATTAGGCTGTCATTGGTCGCTGACCCGCTTGGATTCATGTCACGGAGCACGGTATGCAACAGACTCTCAGCCGGATGGAAGTGGTGGTTCTTTCGGGATGCGTGCTGGTGATCTTCGCCGTTCTTGCTCCTGCGGTTGTGGCAGCGCGGGATGAGGCAAGAGGGCAGGCATGCCAGGATCGATTGCGTCGCATCGGGACCGCGTTCTCTGAACACGCTTCAATTCATGGCGGGTTGCCACCTCGACGGACCGGGTTCAATGATGGCAACCCGTATGGCGGTTGGGGCGGGCAGATTCTGCCCTATCTGCACCTCGAAAACTTGTCAGGGCAGTTTGATCCGCGTTACGACTTTTTCGATCCTAAGAACAAAACTGTCGTCGAAGCTCCCATGCCGGTGTTTGTATGCCCGTCAAGTCCGGCGGAACGGTTCGTGCAGATCCAGTCCCAAGCCTCCACGAAGTCCTTGAATCCGGACAAGGATACGGTGTTTACCTGCAAAGCTGGTATTTCCGATTTCATCGCCTCGAACGGAGTCTTGATGACCCGCAACGGTTACGGCATCAATGCGATGGGAGCGGAACGCGGGATCGGTAACGAACGTCAGCCAATGGCGGACAATCAAATCCTGCCACTGGCCAAAATTGCGGACGGCTTATCGAATACGTTGCTGCTGATCGAGCAATCCGGGCGGCCGTCGGCCTGGCGAAAGAACAAAGAGAAGCCGGGGGACGGTCAGTTCGGCGTCAGTCCGAACGCGCGGGGGGCTTGGGCCGGGTGGGGGTCCATTGGTTTCAGCGCTGCTAATGCAGAGACCGGCGAAACGCCCGGCCGCGGTGACAGCACGGATTGTAGCGTGAACTGCAACAACTGGTTCGGCATTTACGGATTTCATCAAGGCGGGGCCAACGTCCTCCTCTGTGACGGGAGCGTGCGCTTTATGGGGTTGAAACTCGATCCGCTGACATTCGCCTATCTGACGGTTCGCGACGATGGGCACCTCATTGACCAGGACGTTTTCAGCAACGAATGAGCGCCGTCGCAGAAAAGATGCTCCACCTCGCTTTCGTTCGGGAAGTAGGTCTCGATGACGAACTGGATTAACGATGAATGCCGTCGAATGCGTCCAAGCTGGTTGATGCTGCTGTTCATGGTGGCTGTGCCGAGCGGCATTTGTGCGGCGGAGCTTAGTCCCACGGATCTGTCTCGCCGGATTGACGAGCGACTGGGGCTGGCGAACGCGGACGAGTCTCAATTTGCCGACAAGACCGCATTTCTGCGCCGCCTGACTTTGGACATGGCCGGTCGCATCCCCACGATCGCCGAGGTCCACGATTTTCACGATAACACATCCGAAACGCGGCGGGGCGACGCTATCCACCGCCTGATGCAGTCCGGCGTCTACGACAGGAACATGGCGACGTTCTGGCGTCGTGCGTGGGTTCCCCAAGCCGACACGCGCGAATTCGCATCGGTCGCCGACGGCTTCGAGCTGTGGCTGGCCCACCGCCTTCGAGAGGGAACCCGATACAACGATCTCGTGGTCGAAATCCTGACGATGGACACCGGCCAACCCGCCACGGGCAAAACGACTCCGATCGGTTTTTACGAGGCCAATCTCTCCAAGCCGGAAAATCTGGCGGCCAGTTCGACACGGGCCTTTCTGGGCATCAATCTGGACTGCGCCCAATGCCATAATCATCCGTTTGCAAGATGGACGCGCGAGCAATTCTGGGAGACGGCCGCCTTTTTTGCCCTGCCCACGAGAGATGAGCATCAGCAAGCCCGGCTTCCGAAAGTCCGCATTCCCGATACCGAATTAGAATACGAACCGGCACTGCTCACCAAAGCCGAAATTTCGTTTCCGGCGAAGCTCGATTCGGTGTCACTTCGGCAGGTTCTGGTGGACTGGATGAAAGCCGATCGCGAACGACTGCTGGCGAAAAATGCCGTGAATCGAATGTGGGCACACTTCTTTGGAGAAGCCCTCATCGAACCGCTGGACGATCTCAGCCGCGATGAATTTCAATCCGGTGATCGGGCGGACCTGTTGAAGGAGATTGCGGAGACCTTTATCGCCAGCGGTTACAAGCTCGATTTTCTCGTTGAGGGAATCGTCGGTAGCAAGGCTTATCGTCTTGCGGCATCCACGGCGGCGTCAAGAGTCCCATCTGAACACCCCGCAGAGGATAAGACACCTTTCCGGCTGCACCATGCTTCGGTTCGTGGATTGACGGGAGAGCAGCTCTACGACAGCCTGCAAACGGCGGCGGGGTTACCGGCAGAACGGCGCGATCTCGCCGGAGGGTCAACCCGCGGGCGACGGCGCGATTTTCCGGCCCAGTTCTACGTTGAGCGGACTCACCATGCCGAACGGTCGATTTCGCAGGCCCTGGCGCTGATGAACGGGGCCTTGGTCAACGAACTGACTTCGGCGAAGTCGAACTCGATGCTCGCGTCGGTCCTGAGTTCTCCTTTCATGACCCTCGATGAGCAGATCGACACGGTTTATCTCGCAGTCCTTGGACGACATGTCCGAGAGAATGAACTGCCGGTCGTGAAACGAAACTTTCTTGCGTCGCCCGATGCGGGACGCGAGCAGCACCTGGGGAATTTGTTCTGGGTGCTGGTGAATTCGGCCGAGTTCAACACCAACCACTGAATGAAATGCAGGTTCGCATGTTGAATCATCCTGTTTCACGACGCGCCGCGATTCGCGGCTTGTCGCTTGGCACATTGGGTTGGACCACGACAAGTTGGTTGCCGGCCTTAGCCGATGTCGCCGCCGAGACCAGTAACAAGCCCAAGTCCGTGATTCTGATTTGGTTGAACGGCGGCCCGGCCACCATTGACCTGTGGGATCTGAAGCCTCAACACGAAAACGGTGGGCCTTTCCGGGAAATCGCGACCGCAGTCCCAAGCATGCAGATCAGCGAACACTTGCCGACGTTAGCAACGATGGCATCGGAGTTTTCTATCGTTCGTTCGATGTCGACGCGCGAGGGGGATCACTCGCGCGCCCGAGTCGTGTCGCTGACCGGTTACACCCCGCAAGGAGCGATTCAGTTTCCTGCCCTCGGTTCACTCGTAGCTCACGAGTTCAACGTAACCAATGACATTCCCAATTATGTGCATGTCGGTGGACAACCCACGGTCAGCGGAGGGGGATTTCTAGGACCGCAGTACGCACCGTTTGTCGTCGGTGGGCGAGGACGACGGGAGATGCCGGCGGCGAATGCCGTCCTGAAAGTCGAAGACCTTCACGCGGAATCGGAATCATTGCTGGCGCAGCGCCTGCGATTGCAAGCGGAATTGCGGTCCGTCTCCCGGATGCCTGCGTCACCCGTCGTCGATGCCTTGGAATCGGCCTATGATCGCGCCCTGCGACTGATGAATCCCCGAGCGGCGGCGGCCTTTAACCTTGATGACGAAGAACGATCGCTGCGGGATTTGTATGGCACCGGCGCGTTCGGGCAAGGATGTCTCCTGGCGCGCCGCCTGGTGGAACGGGGCGTGAGTTTTGTCGAAGTGTCGCTCGATGGCTGGGATACCCATGCCAATAACTTCGATCGGGTTAAGGAACTGTCGCAACAGCTCGATCGGGGGATGGCGTCGCTGCTGAAAGACCTGCGTGAGCGGGGTCTCCTCAAGGACACCTTGATCGTTTGCCAGGGGGAATTCGGTCGCACCCCGCGCATCAATGGTCAGGCTGGTCGAGACCACTGGCCCTCCACTTGGTCGGTGGTCCTGGCCGGGGCGGGAATTCGGGGTGGCCAAGTGGTGGGCAGCACTTCGCAGGACGGAATCAAACTCGCCTCGAAGCCTACCCACACCGCCGATTTGTTGGCCACGGTGTTCCGCAGCATCGGGCTCGATCCTCGGAAGCAAAACATGTCCAACGTCGGACGGCCGATTCGCCTTTCCGACCCGAACGGCGAGGCCATCGAGGAGTTGTTGTGAAAAGGTTGTTGGTCTCGATGCTGGCCCTGTCCGTATGCGCAATCGAACTCCGCGGACAAATGAATGAGTCCGCGCAGACTCCCTCGGAATTGCTGCGCGTGATCGAAGCTGGACACCCTCACGAAATCGCGCTTCGCATCACCGTGGATGAAATGTCGCTCGACGAGTATTGGACCAGCACCTTCGATTCCATCTTTGCTTTCGCCGACGTCGACTCCGATGGATTGTTGAACGAAGACGAACTCCGACTGATCCCCTCAGCCAGAGCCGTGCGATTGTCACTGGGCACGGGATTCACCCCTCCCGTTGCGACCATACTGTCACTGAATGAAATCGTTGCGACCGAGTCGCCCACATGCTCAAAAGATGCCTTGGGAAAATACTACCGTCGCCACGGTGTGGGACGAGTGACCTTTGGTACGGGACAGCTTCCCCACACGGCGGCTCTCACCCAGGCGATCGTTCAATCGCTCGATCAAGATCGTGATGGGACGATCTCGGAGGCCGAGTTATCCAAGGCGGAAGTCGTCTTGCGGCGACGGGATGCTAATGACGATGAACTCATCGGCGTCGGAGAGTTCGTTCCGAATGTGAGTTACCCCGGCCAGTGGGCGGCGAATCCTCTCGCAACATCTGCAAATATCGATATCTCTACTCTTGGCGATGGCAGCCTGCGACTCCTGCGCGGCCAGAAGCTAGCGAGTGATGCGGCCGGTGACACTTCGGGACAATTGACAGATTGGAGCATTGCCATTGCTGACCGTATCAAAGTGTCTCCTCTTGAACTGGTCACGAAGACCCGCGGTGTAGTCTGGAGCGTCCCGGGACCGCTGAGTGCATTGAACAGTGCGTTGGGCGAAGAACTGGCGAATGCCGATGCGGAACCTTCCACTGAGCCGGAAGGAAACCGGAACCGAGGACGCCGAGCCTCCCGAGCCTGGTTGACTCCACTGGTCGATCGGGATCGCAACGGCATGGCTTCTCAGGAAGAAATCGACCGGTGGCTCGCGCTGCAGCGCCAGATCATTCGCGGCCAGTTGCTAATCAGCATCTATCACGACGGCGGACTGTTTGAGATGCTGGATGCGAACCACGATGCGGCACTATCGGTGCGCGAACTGCGGACGGCGTGGCAGACCTTGAAAATCGCGTCCTGCACGTCTGAAGATCGCGTCGACCTCGATCGCATTCCAAACGTGCTGCTGTTGATCGTGAGTCAGGGATACCCCGACAGTCTCGCCAGCACGACCACGACCAGTGTGGAGTGGTTCCGCCGGATGGATCGCAATTCCGACGGCGATGTCTCGCGCCGCGAATTCACGGGGTCGCCCGACGCCTTCCGTCGGCTGGACCAAGACCGCGATGAATTGCTTTCACCCCGCGAAGCGGAATCGCCGACCGCGGAGTTGAATCCATAACCTGTTGGTTGATCCCGCCATCGATCCGCTGTCATAGCGGAAAAAGGTTTCACAAACGTCCTTTTAGCATCACTTCGGATTCAGAAAGCCGAGGCTGTTCATCCATTCGGCGCAGCGCTGCGGCCAATCGTTAATCGGTTTGCCCTCTTTGCGCATGCCGAATCCGTGTCCACCCTTCGCGCAAATGTGGAGTTCGGCCGACAGATCGCGCTTCTTATACTCCAGGTACAGCATCGCCGATTCTACCGGGTTGGTTTTGTCATCGTGAGCCACCAGGAAGAACGCTGGCGGCGCATCAGTCGGGAGGCTGAATCCCGGACGGAACTTTGACGGATCCGCTTTGTCGAGAAAACCGCAGCGTAGATGAACACAAGAAAATCCGGGCCGCGCGGATCATCCAGTTCCGGCTTTTGGACATAGGTTCGACTGCCGCGATCCCACGCCGCATGCCCGGCCAAGTTGGCTCCCGCCGAGAACCCCAACTGCCCAACTCGCTGCGGATCGATCCTCCATTCCTCTGCATGGTGTCGAACCAGTCCCAAGGCACGTTGGATATCTTGGACCGGCAGCTCGAACATGTCCCGCTCGTCGCGAGTGGCGTCCGGTACTTCAGCAGCACCGCCGTCACCCACAATAAATTCAGCCATTCACAGACTTGTGTCCCTTCGTGAGCATACGACAGGAACATGAAGCCGCCGCCGGGAGCCACAATCACGGCCGTTCCATTCGGCTTCTCGGGTCGGAAGACCGTGATGGTCGGATCGCTCACATCGGTGATGCGGTTCGGTCCGGCTCCACCGTAAGACTGAATGAGCTTCGCTGTCGCTTCAGACTTAGGAACCATCGCTGTCGGCGGCCCATCGGGCCAGAGTTTCAAAGTGATTGGCTCGGCCGCGACCGCAACATCGGACACAGCACATAACACGAAGAGGCCCAACAAGTGCGTTTTCATATACGTTCGATCTCTAGGGCAAGGGCATCAGCTAATGAATTGTCGGTTTCAGTCGCTTTTGTCACACCACACGACCACATATTACAAAAGACGGTTGAGTCTTGTTGACTTTCGACGCCGGAACTCCAACTTCACCCAACTCGGCTGGCATTCGAGGATGTCGAAATTCTGGGCTGGCAAGTGTCGCCGCAATGACGCCGTTCCTCCCTCGGTCGAGGATCGCTGAAAGTTTGCTCAGACCAGATTTGGTGTGGGTGTGCCTATCGACGATTGTGAACTTCGCGCTCTGAGTGTTGAACAATGAGATTGTCCAGCTTTCCTAAACAGTGGTTTTGCCCCACCCCAACCATTGATCTGGCGTGGGGAACGCGCCCGCAGAAGGGAGCTACTGGGGGGAGAAGAATTTCTCCGAAATCTTTTTCTGCTCGCGATAAATTGCCTTGCCACGCATGATGTTGTCGCCTTTAATCGCCTTGCCAGCACGAAGTGTCTTGGCGAGTGGCAATTGCTGCCACGATTTGCGGCTCCGAACCAATGTTGTTCGGTCACTCTCGCAAGTACCCCGACATCGCGGCTGAAGATGGCCCGTCGATTTCTGCGAGGGAGTGCTGAAGCCCGCCCAGCTTCGTTCCTGCGAACGTCTTATTACTCATCGCCATGTTGCGATGGCCGACGTCGCGCTGACCACCTGGGGAAACTGCGGACCATGTTTCCGCTGACTCATTTCGTGCAGATGCGGCTCCAATCCGACTTGTCCGGCGCATCTCCGATTTCTTCCAAAGTGGCCGAACCGCTGCCCATGAGGTTTGGCGCGGTTTTTGAGCTTCGTGACCCGGAGGGTCACGGTCCGCACGCGCTGTGCGGACAGCACGCGGAGGCTACGTCCGCTTGGAGTGTTGCCATTGGTGCGACGTTCCTATCATCCCCCTTCGTGACGAGGAAGAAACTGTGCAACTGAATGTCATTCAATTCCCCAACCGCAAGCAGATCATCGCTCCGTCGACGTGGACCAAGAAGAGGCTCGCCGACTTCCACGTCGAAGCTCTTTTGTACTGCCAGTACAAGTGTTGTTATTGCAGTTCTAATTCGGGACGGCACCTCAAGACCATTCGTCCCGAACTCGAAGCAGCCGTTCAACGGGCCACTGGTTGTGACTTTGATCCTCATGACTCTGTGAACATGACGATTGCGTTCGAAGATGTTGTCAAGGCTCTCGAAGCGGAACTTGCTGAATATCGTACAAGGCCCGGCCGTGGCAAAACGCTGGTCTACTCGCAGTTGACGGACGGACTTTCCCCAGTGGTGCTTCGCGATGGGACAGCTCGCCGGATTCTAGAACTGTTGGTCGAGAAGACCGACTATCGAATTCGCATCCTGACCAAGAACTCTATTGTGGGATCACCGCGATGGATCGAGTTCTTCCTGGGCCACCCGGAGCGGTTCGTTGTCGGTCTTTCCATCGGCACGTTGGACGACAGATTTGGTCGTCGCCTGGAACAAGGTACTCCTCGCCCCACTTCGCGCATCACAGCACTTCGTGCCTTGCAGGACGCTGGTGTGCCGACATATGGGATGCTGTGTCCCGTGTTTCCAGAAGTGCTCCAAAGTGATCAATTGGAACGGCTGCTCGACGCGATTCGGCCGGAATTCTGCGAGCATGTCTGGGCTGAGCCCTACAACGATCGCCAGAACTGGCGCTATGTCCGCAAGTGCTTTGAACCACAGTCCTTCATGTGGAACTGGATGTCGCACGTTTATGGGGCACGCAAAAAGGCTTTCTGGAGCAGTTATGCCACAGAGCTTTACACTCGCATTCGTGAGCGCGCGATGCGCGATGGCTGGATCGACCGGCTGTGCTATCTGCTGTACGAGAAGCAGATCACGCATCAGGATGCCGACAGCTTTCACGACCTGCAAGGAGTGCTCTTGCAGTCCAAAAAAGACGACCAAGGCTTCAGTCGCCACTCGAAGTTCGCAGAGTTCCAGGCAGCATCGCGCGCGAAGTAGCGATCGGTCGCTGATCAGAACTGTCGATCAACTCGAACGTCACTCAACAAAGAAAGATCAACAAGATGGACAATTCCAGCGAGAAGATGATTCAGCGCCTGCGGACCTCGAAAGCGGCGGCCCAGGCACAAGCCTATGCCAATGGCCAGAGCTGCGGCCGAAAGTGGGCTGAGGAAGCCGCCGAATGGAGCGAACTGAACCGCCTTTCCCTCGTCCGTGACGAACACCGCCGTCGGAATCAGTGGGATGACCTGTTCGATGGAATCGGCTCTGCCTGGTCGGCCGGTGAGGCTCTGCACCACATGCTGATGGGTGGAGAGGATGTCGATGGCAGCCCGGACCGTGCTGAATCGGCTTCGTTCTGGGAGGGGCTTGGCGTCCTGGATGAACAGCAAACCGACAGTCGGTTCGTCCTGGGCTTCGCGGACGGCGCGGCTGAGCAGTACGCGCGGGTTGAGTCTCAGGTGTAGGGTCCAGCAGCTGCGTCGCTCGACCATGTTGTAATGACCATTCCCGGCTCACCAAGAGGGCGTGCCCGAAATCTTTTGACTGCCGGACTCATGACGAGTCCGGCAGTCGAAGGGCAGCCCATGAACTCCATTCCCATCACGTCAGGCGTCTATGTCCTCGTCTTCCACCTGTCGCGGAAGACGGACATCACATTCGATCGCAAGGGTTCCCAGCACTCATTCCCACCGGGTTGGTATCTTTATGTGGGCAGTGCGTGTGGTGCCGGTGGACTCCGCGGCCGTTTGGCCCGGCATCAGCGTCATACTGGCGATCGCAAACGGTTTCACTGGCACGTCGATTATTTTCGTGAGCACGCCATGCTCTGCGAAATCTGGTACTGCGCGACGGCCGACTCAGCGTTCGAGCATCACTGGGCCAAGACTTTAACAGCGCTGGCTGGCGCGACCGTGCCGGTTCCGAAGTTCGGAGCCAGCGACTGCAATGCCCAATGCCCATCCCACTTTTTCCATCTGTCCGGTCGTCCGTCGACGGCTGCGTTTCGCGCGAGTGTGGAATCGCAGAATCTTTCCACGAAGGTCTTCGTGGAGTTCATCGAGGAGCCGCGCGGAAAGAAGCAGGCCGTACGCGAAATCCATTTCGAGTACCTGCTCGGACGACAATTCCTCGAACGCCGCCGTCGAGCGATCCCTGAAAGCGGCTTGGAACCTGGCCAGTGGGACAGCCTCGCGAAGCACCGACCAGCAAGGCAACTTGCTGAACAGGTTGCGGAGCAGATGCAAGTTTCATTTCCGGCGATTACAGAAGCGATCGCGTTTGCGACCGCCGTCGAGACGCTCATCGAGAACTGTGGAGCGGACGTCTTGCCAGTTCTCTTTGATCCACATCGACCGCAGGGTCGGAAAGCAATCATGAGACTCAGCCGGACGTCGAATGTGCGTCAGCAGTATCGCGTCGCGGGAGTGATCGAAGGCCGGTCCCGATCAGTGGCCCCTCATCGTGACGACTCCGTTTACGACACAGAGTCGGTTCGCGAGGTGCTCAGCCGGCTTCAGAGGGTTCGCGGGATCCTGAAGATACTTCTCGATCAGCTGAGGACTGCTCACGAGGATGTCGTATCGGAAGCCAATCGCTTGAGTCGTCTTTGTCGGTTGTCCGCACAGCGACTGGGAGATTGCTTGAAGAGTCGAGTTGCCTCAGCATCGGCAGTTTCACGTGAGTTTCACAAGAAGACGATCATGTCGATGTTGAGATCGAAAGCCGTTACAGGAGGGACGATCGGATTGGCCCGGCTGGCGCTCCGATTCACTGTCAAGAACCTGTGGAATTACGAGGAGATGATACGTCGCGGGCTGGTGCCGACCGAAAAGGAACTTCAAGAAATACTCGGCGAGGTAAAAGAAATTCACGATGTTACACGAAAGATTGAGTGTCTAGCGGGGAGTCAGAGCTGACCGACGTGACTCTGATTTTTCATAACCAATGGTATTGCAGCCAGTATTAGAACGGCATGAAGCCGCGCTATACTGGTCCCTTTGACAGCAGCCTTTTCAATCACCCGCTGCTCCAGATTGGAGATTCGCTCATGTCCGCCGAACCAGAACACCGCGCGTGGCACCTTGCAGGTCATGCCTACGCCGCCACGATGTTTGGTTTCTCGGTTCACCAACTCTCTCTTGACGGCTTCTCTGATGCCGACCTCGCAGAGCGCGGAGACGCTCAATGTTTGGATGAGGGGACCATGATTCATGTGCCGGTCTGCTGAAGACCGATTGGCTCACGTGAGCATCTGGTGACGATGGAGCGGCTGATGAGCATTGCCTTAGCCGGCCCCTGCGCCGAACTCTTGCATCGCGAGATCCCTTGCGTGACTCCTAACGTCCAGCAATTCACCGTCAACTGGGCTCAAGCATGGAAGGCCACGCGTTTTGTTTGGAAAGAGGAGACATGGAGACTCAATCAACTGTCTCAATGGATCCACAGCGCCTTGGCAATAATTCCTGATGGACTTCTGGATTTCTACACGCCGATCGTCGCGCTATTGCTGGAACGAGGGAAGATCACCGGTGTCGAAGTGCAAGCGGCATGGGATCAGTTAAAAGCGACCGAGGAAGCCAATTCCTCTTGAAGCGAGAGACGGCGACGAAAAATCGTGCCGGAGCCGAATGATCCCGAATGCCTGGGATCAACATTCCCTCTGTATTGATTCGCATTGAAAATTGAGCCGCGGTTCGAATGCAGAAATTGAGCGGCGACAAAGTGACCACCGCTTCCCAAACTGGATGGTTTCTACGTTGGTCGGCCGTTCGGGGTAACGCTATTCTATTCACCTGACCAGCAAGGTGAAAATGGGCCAATTATGAGCGAAACGACCGCGAACGGCAAATTCCCTGCGCCAGATGGCTCGCTATCGGCAACCGCGAGAACCAGTCAAAACCGAGCGACATGTCCGCAAGACCAACAGGATTTGGAATCCAAGCTCCGAAGTCAGGTCATAAAATGGCAGAGCAAGTTGCTTGATCTGGGAAATCGCAATTCCCTTATCAACTGTTCGTTTAACGCCTCGCGTGGGGTGGTCGAACTAGTCACGCCCGAGACGGAAATCGTCTGGAAGAAACTGGCCAGTGATGGAACTGCTGGTTCGAATTCTATGCGATTTCCATGGCGACATGACCTCGTCGCGCCTCCTCCAGGTTTTGAGGAAGATGATGCAACGGCAACTGCCGACGCAGATTCTACCGAGAAGAAGAAAAAGGAGTGGAATCCGCCGCTGGAAGAGTGCCGTGCGTCACGCAAGCTCGGTGAGCGTGACTTGCTGACACCGTTGGGTGACCGCGCTCTGGATCGCCGCTTACGCACGCTCGATGGCCATGCTCACCTATCTCTTTCCGAACAGGGCGTGCATTGTCTGTATGTGGCATTTGGTTTCTTGAAATGGTTTGAGTCGATCGACAGCGATGTCGAGCATTTCTCTCCCCTAATGCTGGTGCCGATGTCATTGTCGCGTGCGTCCGCTGACGCGCCTTGGGAATTGATCGAGGCGGAAGACGACGCGATCGACAATTTGTGCCTGCGCGAACGGCTCAAGCAAGACTTCGGGATGTCCCTGCCATCTTTGCCAGATATCGGTGATCTGGAAGAGGATGGGGCGCGGTTGAGGTTTCTGAATGCGGTTCGGGAAGCCGTCGCCGCGAATGAGCGCTGGGAAGTGCAGGATCGTAGTGCGCTCGGTCGTTTTGCGTTTCCTAAGGTTGCGATGTGGCAGGATCTGGGAGACCATGTCGACTCCGTGCTGGCCAACGCCCTATGCCGGTCAATTGGTGGCGATGAGACAATTCCACCGCAGCAATCGTTTGGCTTTAAGACGCCGCTTCCCGAAGCCGCCACTCTCGACGACGAAATCGCGCCAGGCGAAATCAAAACCATTCTGGATTGTGATTCCAGCCAACTGGAAGCCATCATCGCTGCGCGACGGGGCGTCAGCTTTGTCCTCGATGGGCCGCCTGGGACCGGCAAGAGCCAGACGATCGCGAACATCATTGCCGACGCCTTGTCGCAAGGTCGCCGGGTGCTGTTTGTCAGCGAGAAGGTCTCGGCGCTGGAGGTCGTGAAGCGGCGACTGGATGACTGCGGTCTGGGAGACTTCTGTCTGGAATGCCATTCCAGCAAGGCGAACCGTAAGACCGTATTGGACGAGCTGAAATACTGTCTCGATCTCCCGGTCGAAGTTTACGACGACGTGACGCCGAAACTCGATGAGGCCAAGCAAAGGCGGACGTTACTCAATAACTATGTCCGTTCCATCCACCGCCGGCGTCAGCCGCTGGGTTTGTCTCCCTACGAACTCTACGGACATGTCTCGCGGTTTCATCGGCTGGGACACGCCGTGAAATCTCGCTGCGAGTTGCCCAGCGTCGAGGCGATGGATCGCGTGCGTTTTGAGAATTGGCTACAACTGCTCGACCGTGCCACGGAATCGGCCGACGTGATTCGGAGCCATCGGCGACATCCCTGGCGTGGGTGTCAGTTGACCACTCGGACTCTGACGCTCTCGGACGACCTCCAGCATCACTTTGGCCTGCTGGCGGCCGCATTCGGTGCGATTCACCAAGCGATTTCGCCGATGGTCCAGCAAGGGCTCCTGGCGGATGAACCTACGCCCATGTCGCTGAACGGTGTCTTGCAGTCCTTCCGCGATATTTTGAGCATCCCTCATGTTCCTTCGGACTGGTTTCATGCTCCGCGCGAAGTTGGCACGGCGATTCTACGTCGCTGCGAGGCGACACGGAATATGGATGAACATCGAGCGAAGTTGCCACAATTTATTCAGAATGTTGAAGTTCACTTTCCGGGCACCTTGACCGGACTCAAAATCACTGCCGAACTAGCCATCTGGTTGGAGAGGCTGAGTGGGGCGCTGCCGCAAACTGTCCGCCAACAGCAGCAGTTCCTCAACGAACCGGTCCAGAATCTCCGAAAGCTCGTCGAATCGATCGAAGCCGTGTCGACAGCAGCGGCCTCCGTGATTAGTCAACTTCCCGTCCCAGTGCGAGCCGATTTGCCACCGTATAAGTTGCCGGCTTTGGCTGATCTCGCCAACTTGGTGGCGAGTGCCTTGCCGCTACGTCCGGAATGGTTGCTCGCCGAGAATTGGCCGAAACTGCGCGTGGCGAGTCACGCCGCGCTGTCCCAACTCGACGAAGCCACGCGCATCGCCAAGCGTTTGGAAAGTCGTTTAGCAACCGACCAGTTGATGGTGTTGAGCCAGTCGGTCGCTGGTCCCGAGCGACTGGAAGCCGCTTGGGAGAGAGTGAAAGCAATTTGTCCTGAAGGGCATATCGACGAGTTGCCGCTTCTGCAAGAACAAGCCGATGCAGCCCAGTCGATGCTGCGGGAACTGCAAACAATCGTGCGCGAGATTCTCTACAGTTGGGGTATCGAAGCGGAAACGAACATGACCTTGTCGCAGGCCCGTTCGTTGGAAGTCGCGATTCCCTTGATCCTGGACATGACACACTTGCAGGGGGCGTGGCGCGATCCCGGTGTTCGGGGAAGAATCAGTAAAGCGTGCGATGCGGCGATCAGCGACTTGCAGGAAGCGTCCGAACTGCGCGCACAATTAGAAGAGCGACTTTCGCATCGAGCCTTCAAATCGTCCGGAGCAGCTTTAGCCGATCGTGCCCCGTCTTATCAGTCGATTTGGAAACGCTGGTTTGGTGGATTCAATGCTTACCGGGGCGAAGTCGCAGAGCTGTTCAAAAGCGGTTGTCCCGCCACCGCGATCCTGTTGTCGGATCTGCTCAAGCTACGCACCTGGCACCGGCGACTGACGGAGATCGGTGAGACCGCCAGTGAATTGGCAGTTTGGTTACCCCCGGAGTTCCCCGTGGATGATCTCTCGGCATGGACCAGTTTGCGCGAGAGTCTGCATGGGTTTGAGCAGTTTGCGAATTCTGCTCCAGACGTCGCCAGCCGGTTGCCGGCGCGAGCCGTGGCCGTGGACCGGTCATTTTTGACGACTTCATTGAACCAGTTTGCTTCTCAGACCCAGCAAATACGGTCGGCGATTTCCGCCACATCCCTTGAAGGTGCTCTCTCTGATCAACTGCCGCTGGCCGATGTGATTGTGCAGCTGACGCATCTCTCCGAATCGATTGCAAATTGCCGATCTGCGCACGAAGTGTCGTCAGCCTGTTACACGGTTCGTCCCCGAACGCTAAAAACGCTGTTGGAAGATTTCCAATTCGCAGCTCGGTATGTGGAGCTTCAGAATGAGATCACACGACAATTTCGTCAACTCGTGGATCTGCTGCCGCCCGAAGCCACGGCCACCGATCCGGCCCTCTGGCAGCGCGTGCAACGGAGTATTCTGGCGGCCGAGCGTCTGAGCAAGCTGGTTCCGTCGCTGGAGAAGTATCAGGACGTTCTCTGTCAGGCAGGACAGCCCGATCAGTCTGTTTTAGCCGAATCAGCCAGCCATTTAGACGCAGCCTATCGATCGTTCCTGTCGGTGATCCAAGCCACCACTCCGCAATTGGCATTGTTTGCGGATCCTCTGACGGTTGAGGAACTCATCCGACGGCCGATGGCCGAGTTACGCACTGCGGCGCAGTCGGCACTGCCTCTGCTCACGGAGAGACACCAAACGCTCATATCACTGCTCCCCGTTTTGCGGCCTGATGATGATGTGGCGCTGGAGGCCCTGCCGATGGCTCAGTCGTCCGTGGAAGCCATCCGCCTCAGCCTGAAAGAGCTGGCCGATAGTCTAGCGATTCTGAGGGAATGGAATGTGGAGCCGGCATTTGATCTCGCTGACGGTGGTCGGACAGAAGCGACATGGATTCTGGAACAGGCGAAAGCCGGCGGTATCTCTCCATTGATGCGGGCAGTCGCCACCTCTGCAACCGTCCGACAAGAAGTGGCTCGCAGCCTGGAAACCTGCCAGCGTGCGCTCGGGGGTGACTTCCCCATTTCAATCAAATTTCTGCGAACCGTCATGTCCTTCCAATCTGAGACCGGTCATGGACTCACGATTCCACAGATGCCAATTGGTTTGCTGGGCAATCATCTGCAAGGGCTTTCCTCTGAAGTCGGCTCGCTGGATGAGTGGTTAAAGTTCTACCGTTGGCAGCGCGACATGGAGGAGCATGGGTTCGGAGGCGTCGTCGAAGAATTATTAGCGACCCGATATTCGCCGGACGAAACCAAAAGCGTGATCGCAGCACGATTCTTCCGCCTCGTCTTCGATCAGTTCGCGAAAGAAGACCGGCTCCTCGGTGAGTTTGATCTCGAAGCCCATGAGCAATCGCGGGAACGGTTCCGCAAACTCGATGAATGGGAAGTGAGAGCCGCTTCGTCGCGCATTCGTCAGTACCAGTTAGGGCGAGATGATCGCCCACGATCAGGTTGGTTCGCCGAAGCGACATCCGAACTCGGGATTTTGCAGAAGGAGATTCAGAAGAAGCGACGTCAGCTCCCGTTGCGAAAACTCTTTTGCGAGATTCCCAGTGTGCTCCAGCGGCTGAAGCCGTGTATCATGATGAGTCCGTTGTCGGTCAGTACCTTTCTCCAGTCTGATGAACTCCGCTTCGACCTAGTGATCTTTGACGAGGCGTCGCAAGTCTTCCCCTGGGACGCAATGGGAGCAATCTACCGCGGGAGTCAACTGATCGTCGCCGGTGATGAGAAACAGTTGCCGCCGACCAACTTCTTTAACCGGGCGGACATTGAATCGTCCGACGATGAAGATGCGGATATTGGGGATTTCGAGAGCATCCTTAGTCTTTGCAAATCCATCGGCATGCCCGGCCGTGGGCTCCGCTGGCATTACCGCAGCCGACGCGAACCGCTAATTGCTTTTTCCAACCGGCATTTCTACAGCGGGAATCTCGTAACCTTTCCCAGCATCCGCGATGCCAGTAGTGACGCTGTCCGGTTGGAGTTCGTTCCGCAAGGCCGTTGGATTGATCGCGCCAATCTTCCCGAAGCCGAACGAGTCACAGACCTGATCATCCGACATCTGAGGACACGGCCTGAAACGTCGCTGGGGATCATTGCCTTCAATCAGTCTCAGCAGACGGCGATCGAAGATGCGATTTACGAACGTCGCCGCAACTATCTGGAGGTTGAGACGCTGTTTCACACGGGGTTGTCGGAACATCTGTTCATCAAGAATCTAGAGAACGTCCAGGGAGACGAGCGGGATGTCATCATTCTATCGATGGGTTACGGCTACAACGAAGCAGGCAAGTTTCTGAAGAACTTTGGTCCGATCACCAAGTCCGGCGGTGAGCGACGCTTGAACGTCGCCGTGACCCGAGCGCGAGAAGAGGTCATCCTCGTCGCATCAGTGAAATCGGCCGAACTGGATCTTTCCGGAAGTACGAGCCTGGGATCGCATCTCCTTAAAGGCTATCTCGACTACGCCGAACGGGGTGTCGACTCTTTGGCCCGCGAGATTGCCTTGATCACGGGAGAAGCAGAGTCGACTTTCGAGCAGGAAGTCGCCGCGTCGCTCATTGCAAGGGGACTGCACCCCGTGGCGCAGGTGGGTTGCGGGGGCTTCCGCATCGATCTGGCACTCAAACATCCCGAACGTCCCGGCGAGTTCTGCCTAGGGATCGAATGTGATGGTGCGACCTATCACTCCTCGAAAACGGCGCGTGACCGGGACCGCATTCGCCAGAATGTCCTCGAAAATCTGGGGTGGAATATTGTCCGCATCTGGTCGACCGACTGGATTCGCAATCCCGATCGACAAATTGAACGTGTGCTGGCAGTGTTTGAAAGGACAAGCGCCATCCATGCAAGTCCTGACGCAGATCGAAAATCCACGGCAGACGCCGATCTTGAGGATTTGATCCCGCGCATCGAGTTGCCTCAAAATGCGACTGGCCCCGTTTTCAATGCGATCAAGGATGTGCCAGAGAGTCATTTGCGAGAGACCTTTCAGAGAATCGTCAAACGTGGAGGCGCGATCGATCTCGAAGGTTTGATTCAGCAAACGTCACGCGCGCTCGGCTTCGCGCGAACCGGCAAGCAAATCCGGCAACGGCTGGAAGGCACGCTGAATGATTTGCTTCAAATCGGCGACCTCAGGTGGGTTGGCGAGCGAATTGCGTCTGGCGGTGAAGAAGTCGGTTGATCGCCAGAGCGATTACGATCAGAACACGAAGACTGCCGCGGGGGCCTGCGCAGTCTGAATTCTGCGAAACAAGATAGGTCCCGGTTGAACGAACATTTTCGACGCCTGTTGCGATGCCTCGATCATGAAGCGGCGACCCCAGCAATCTCGCGGTCGACAACCTGTTGGAGCGGTTGCTGGCGGACAGCGAGCGAGCGGTCTGTTTCTGTCATCTAATCCCATCACCAACACGTCGGAAGTCTATTCGCAAATCCTGGAGCGTCCCTCGCCATCCCCTGTGAGAATTACTATGAATTCTGTCTTCAGATTGCTGTCCGTCATTTCAATGTCGCTTAGTGCGACTACGATCTTTGGCGCGCAGGACACCCATCCGTCACTCGCGCTGGCATCGCCGGATGGCCGTTTGCGGGTGACTTTCAAGCTCGACGAGAAAGCTCGGCCCCTTTTCAATGTGGTGTACCGTGATGTCCCCCTCGTCACCGGGTCCGTGGGGCTGGAATTCGCCGGTTCGGGGGCCTTGCGAGAAAATCTGAAAGTCGTCGATGTCCGCCGGGCAACGCGCGATGAACGATATTCGATTGCCATCGGCAAGACTTCTTCGGCGCGCGACCATCATCATGAACTCGTCGTTTCGCTCGAAGAGATGCCGCCCCCTCATCGCAAGTTCAATGTGGCACTACGCGCGTTCGATGACGGCATCGCGTTCCGGTATGTTCTTCCCGAGCAAGAGCCCCTGCGCGATTTCGTGCTGACCGACGAGCACACGCGGCTCTCATTCATTGGCAACCCGAAGGCAAAAATTTTGCCGTTACAGAGCTACACGACACCATACGAATGGTACTACGACTCAAAGTCTGTGTCTGAACTGCGCGCGGATCAGTTGATTGGGCTGCCGATGTTGCTGACATACCCACAGCAGGCTTGGCTCGCCGTAACGGAGGCAAATCTGACCGACTACGCCGGGATGTACCTCTCCTACGTCAAGGCGGAACCGGGAACGCTGGTCTCGAAGTTGTCGCCGCTGCCGGGCCGCAACGACGGGGCGAAAGTCCGCGGCAAGACCCCGTTCGCCTCGCCGTGGCGGGTGCTCATGGTGGCCGATGACCCCGGTCGGCTCATCGAATCGAACATCGTGTTCCACCTGAACGAGCCGTCGGCGATCATGGACACCTCGTGGATTAAGCCGGGCAAGACGACCTTTCCCTGGTGGAACCACTATGTGCTCGAAGGCGTCAACTTCAAGCCCGGTGTGAACACCGCCACGATGAAACACTATATCGATTTCTGCACCGAGCAAGGGATTCCGTATCATTCGCTCGATGGGCTCGACATCGCCTGGTACGGCGGTCCGATCGCTCCCAACGGGCCCACGGATGTTACCAAAGCTGCGCCATCGATCGACATGCCCGAATTGCTCCGTTATGCCAGGGAGAAAAAGGTGCGGTTGCGGCTGTGGATGCACTGGAAAGCGCTGAAACCCCAACTCGACGAGGCATTCCGCACCTATGAGGAGTGGGGCATTGAGGGCGTGATGATCGACTTCATGGACCGTGACGATCAGGAAATGGTCAGTTGGTATCATGAGGTCGCGGCCAAGGCAGCGAAGCACCACCTGACCGTCACCTGGCACGGAGCGTACAAGCCGACCGGCATGGAGCGAACTTGGCCCAATGTTCTCAGCTACGAGGCGGCGCTGAACCAGGAGTACAACAAATGGCAGCCGCCGGGCGTCAAGGGAACTCCGCCGGAACACAACCTCGACATCGCGTTCGTGCGAATGCTGGCAGGCCCGCTCGATTATCACCAGGGGGGAATGCGGAATGTATTACCGCAGGACTACCAGTTTCGCGACATAGCTCCACCCGTGCAGGGCACCCGCGGTCATCAATTAGCGATGTACGTTGTGTATCAGAATCACCTGCCAATGATGGCCGATTATCCACAGGCTTATCGCGGTCAGCGCGGTCTGGAATTTATCGTCGATGTGCCGACCACATGGGACGAAACTCGTGCGTTACATGCTGAACTCGGCCAATGCCTCGTCATCGCCCGCCGCAAAGGAAGCGCCTGGTATCTCGGCGGAATGACGGCCGACAAGCAGCACGAGTTGGAATTGCGGCTGGACTTCCTCGGGAAGGGCTCCTTTGAAACAGACTTGTATCAGGACGATTCCGCTGCTGGTCCAACCGCCGTCGCACGCCGCAAGCAAATCGTTACAGCGAACGACAAGCTGCGCATCGTGATGCCCCCTTCCGGCGGCTTCGTGGCACGAGTCTCAAGGGTCGGCAAGTGATCCGAATCATCTTCGGATTCTCACACTCGGCAAGGATTCGCGAAGATTATGACAGCCATCTTCGGTCACTTTGGTGCCGACGACTGATAGGAGCTTCAATCGCTCCAGACCGGACAGGTGAAGCAGTCCCGTATCGATGATCGCCGTGTGGTTGAGATAGAGCCATTCCAAGCGTTTCAGCCGGCCAATCTGCACCAATCCAGCATCCGTCACCGGGCATTTGTCGAGCATGAGCGTTTGTATTCGGGGCATCCCGGCAAGGTGCTTCATGCCGGCGTCGGTAATCGTGGTCTCCTTGAGTGATAGCGATTTCAATTTCGCCAAGCCTTGAAGATGCACGAGCCCGGCGTCACTGATCATGGTGGCTTCGAGTGACAGGAACTGAAGCTCGTTCAGTTGCTTGAGGTGAGCCAATCCGACATCGGTGATCTTGGCTCCACTCACGTGCAGCCTCCGCAGTTGCTGAGGCGGGCTCAGCGTTGCCAGATCGTCATCGGTCGCGTCGGAAAGAGTGATCGACAGGACCGGGCGGTCCGCGGCAGGCAACTCAACCTTTACGGCGAAAACATACAGTGTGGACAGCAGCACCAAAGTTGAAAACCGGCCATTTCCCGTCAAGGGTCTGCTCCTAAAACGTCAGCACGTTATCGCATTCGGCGACCATCCGATACAAATCCTGCATTGTCGAAAGCGGACAGATTTCCGATCCACTGGATTGTCGTAGCTTGAGGCAGCTACCGCAGGCCATGATCAGGCCGCCGGTCGCCGCCAACATTTCCATTTGCTCCATGACTTGAAACTGTTCCGTGCTCAGAGACTCGGCTTCGACTGCCTTGCCCAGCAGGAAGACCTGGACTTCATCGTGAGAGTGCTTGACGGCGTAGTTGCCAAACCCGAATGCGTTCCAGACGCTTTCCGCATCGTTCGCGTCAATGCAGATTCCTAGTTTCATCCACGCTTTCCCCGGCCATTTCACGCGAATGGTTAATGGAAAACGCTACTTGGTGGCCTTCTTATTCCGAGGATCGTCCTCGGGATTCACGTATTCAATTTTCCACGGTCCCATCCCGTGAAACTGCACGACGGTTTCCCCCTTGATCCACACGAAGTGTTTCATTCCGGCCTCCCAATAGCCGTAAGTTCCGGCGGGCATCGGTTTCGCCGCGTTCGCGTCAAACTTTTCTCCCATGCCGATATTGAAAGTGCCTGAGATCACGGTGATCCGTTCGGTCTTGGGATGGGTGTGAGGCGGAATGCGGTAGCCGTCTGGCGCTTTGACTCGGAAGACAAACGGACCTTCTTTGCCAGGGTCTCCTTCCAGCACGGCCATCTTCGCGCCGGGCGGCAGCGACGGTGGGCCGTCTTTCCACTCGATCTTGTCGAGCGGGTAGAGGCGGAATTCTCCAGACTCATGATCGTCCGCCCTGGCCGTCGCCATCGCCAGGATGACGGCGGCTGCAAAAATCGGATGTGTCACTCGCATATCGAACTCTCTCTCTCAATGCTGTGGTCGAAGGGCTTGTCCGTCGCCGCGTTCGGCACGGAAAGCTCGTTTCCTGATCCACTTTACTATTCAGAGATGCAGTTGACGACATCACGGATTTGCCGGAGGCGGTGCTTGCTCTAAACCACCGGCGGGTGGCGGAGCCTGTTCGCCATCGGTATCGTGCGGCTTGACACCGATGTCGTAGCACAAGTGGTGCATGAGCGCTTCCGCAGCGCTCACCTTCTGCATCACATCTCCGGTGCCAATGGGCCGGCGGGCTTGGCGCGTCCATTGAGCAAGTTCTTCTTGAACATGGTGAAATTGTTCGTCGAGCGTGCCTACGGTACGTTGGATCGCTTCACGATCGCCTTGATGTTCTTTCGCGTGAATGCTTTTCGCGAGTTGCAAAACTCCATACGCCTCACGGTAGGTATGTGCATAATCAGTGTTGTGCTGGTAGTTGTAATGCAGATCGAGGCACAACTCGTTCAGGGCTGCGTTCAAACGGCCTGACAAATCGTCGTGGCGGGCGAAGCCGCCGTATTGCAACTGAACTTGCTGCTGGACTACGGGAATCTGAACAGGCTGCGTGGCGACAACCCGCACCACGGGTGTCGGGGTATAGTAGTAAGCATTGTTCGCCACATAATATGCACCTTGATGCTGATGCTGCTGCGAATGGGGCACGACGTATGACCAATTGTTGTGCCCGAAATGGCTCCCGTGGTGCTGTTGATGGTGGCCGTGATGATGCTGGGCAAAAGCCAGTCCAGACGTGCTGATGACCAGAGCGGCTAGACCGCAGTACGTCGATCGAAGTGACATCTTCCAATCCTTCATCTTGAATGAAGCATCCTGAACCACGTAAACGACTGCTGCGCGGAAGTTTTCAATTGTATCCTCGTGAGACGCTTGCGGCAGACGCCAAAAAAGAATTCTGGCGTGCTGCCGCATCATGACGTCGTCAATCAATACCGGATGCGATCATTATGGCCGTAGGGCCGATGACTGAACCCAGGCTGATTGAACGGTGTTCCATGGCCATTGTTGACGTTCGGGTGAAAGTCTCCATGGATCGGGTCGTAGTTGCCTCGCGACGGCACGACCGGCTTAATCAAATGTGATCCGAATTGGTCGTGCATCGGAGTGATCCGGCGATGCCCCGAATTTTGGTTGATGCCGGAGCCATGACTTCCGTTTCGAAATCCATTCGAGTAGTCAGGAAGGCCGTAGCCCTGATGGGACGATCCATTGTGATAGTTCGCGCTACGGTATCCCGATGGCGTCCCGTAATTCCGATCGTGCGCCATGACGGGAGATCCAGCAGCCATCAACGCCATCGTAACCCAGAAAGTCTTCATCGCATTATTCTTCCATTGTTTGAGACTGTGTTGCCGCAGATCGCGGTGACTTTGGATAACGCGAAGGACGTGCCAAATTCGCTCAATCAAGTTACCGGATGACGTGGAACCGCGGTTTGAATCGCTTGGCTCCGATTGTCCGATGCTGAACTCACAATGAGTTCGCGTGCCTGTGGACCATCTGATTCCGGCGGAATTTCACTCCGCTATCGGCCGGCGAACCAGATGTACACACCTTATGCCAGGGGCTTGGACTATAGCTTTCTATGACCAGGGCATTGAAGAACGACCAAGTTCCAGGATCGCCCATTCTGTCATCAAATTGACAGCATTCTTGACATTGTGATGACGACTGGTAAGTCGAACGAGCGGTTCTCGGATAAATCGTCGGGAAGGCCCCCGCGCAGGCAGATTTTTGCGGAAGAGCAGGCTCATTGCGAATGATCGGCTATCGGGTTGGACGGGCGATCAGGTCCGACAGATCACGCGTTCTTCAAAGCGGCAAGCATCAAGAAAGCGATTCTGACAACGAGTCTTGTGGCCGCGTTTTACCCTGTGGCTGCGCCGTGGACCGTGAACGCGACTGGCCACCCAAATCGCGAAATTCTTTTCGGGTATCGCTGTCTGGGAGGCAATTGGCCATACCGCCCTGGCACTCAGTGGCGACCTGCCTCTGATTACATTTACGTCGACACTCAATACAGTGATCGCTGTAGTGGCGATCCTGCTGTCGACCGGGCTGATCTGGTACGGTTGGAGCCCCGGAGGGCAGGCGATTCTGAACAATCCGCGTGGTCTATCGTCTCGGAAGCAACAGGCAGGTGTGTGAGCTGGAAGCACCGCGGTCGCTGCGCGACTATTTATCCTGTTCGAGGTTATGCGGCGGTTGGAGTTCTCTCCGAAGGGGGTGAAATATCGTCTTTGGCGCAGGACATCGAATGTTCTACCGATTCTTTGGGATTCATCTTCTGACGGCGGCCCACTGACAGACGAATGCCAAACTCATGCGCGATTTTCCCCAAAGTCGCAGAGGAGATGCTTCGGTTTGTGATACGAATCGTCTCGCGAATTCCAAACATTCGTACCAAGGCGGCAAACTGTTGGCGTTGTTCCGGAGTGAAGGTCGGCGGACGGCCACGTCCTCGATTTTCCATTTGAATCTCCATTCTTGCAGCTTCCGGCATTGCGGTAGTCGAACAAGATCATCCACGGAGCGTAAAGGGCAATTAACCTGTAACGATATCTCGACGCTGGAGAATATGGCCAGGTTCATGCAGCACGATTTAAGTGTGGCGGACAGCTTTCTCCCATCATGCTCGTATCCTTCAGCTCACCGTTCTGAAGGAGGAGAGTTCGAGAGGCGCGGTTGGCGGCGACAGGATCGTGAGTCACCATGATGATCGTGCGACCCTCGCGATAGGCTTCATCGAAGGCTCCCAGTACGACCTCACGGCTTTCCGGGTCCAGGTTTCCAGTGGGTTCATCGGCAAGGACGATTTGCGGGTCATTCACGAGAGTCCGCGCCAAGGCCACACGTTGTTGCTGTCCAACGCTCAGTTCGGCGGGGCGATGATGCAGTCGTTCTCCTAGACCGAATCGATCGAGCATGCGTACGGCTTGGGCTTCTTGCTCGACCTGCGTCCGGCCGAGCAAACATAGCGGAACTTGCACGTTTTGCAGAGCCGTCAGATAGGGGATGAGATTGAAGGTCTGAAAGACAAATCCCATCCGCTGACTGCGCAGTTGGGAACGGGCGGCCGCGGACAGGTCATAAATCGACGTGCTGTCGAGACGGATGCTCCCGGTTGTCGGGGACAGCATCCCCCCGAGCATCGACAGCAACGTCGTCTTGCCACTGCCGCTCGGTCCGACCATCGCGACGTAATCCGACTTCTCAATCGTCAGGTCCGCACAATGGAAGGCCGTGACGACTTCACCCCGTCGTGAATACTGCTTGACCACGTTATTCAATTGAAACATGAATCAAATCTCCTGAAAACACAGGCAGGGATCAAGGCGTGCCGCGGTGCGAGCAGGCCACCAGGCCGACACCACCGACAGACCACCGGCGATCACGACGGCCAACAGGGATGTTCCCGGCAGCACCTTTACGGTCACACCCGCCCAACTGGGTCCGGCGAGGATGGCGATCGCCAAGCCAATCAAGCAGCCGAAGGTGCCGGCTGTCAGTCCTAGCAGACACGCTTTCCCCAGGAACATGCGTTGCACGAAACGCGGTGTCGCTCCGAGTGCCATCAGTGTCCCAATTTCACGTCGTCGTTCGCGAACATTGGCGGCGATCGCTCCCGCCAGACTGGTTCCTCCGACGACAATCAGAATCGCCAGGATGAACCACGAGGTGTTCGCCATCAATCGATTCACGCCGACTTGAGTCTGCACGACCTGCGCGATCGTGACGACCTTTGTCTTGGGCAGCAGCTTCCTCAACGCGGGAACCAGTGATCCCGCCGCATCCTCGCAACAGCCGATCACCTCAATGGCATTACAGACAGGCCCACTGCTGCTAGCTTCTTGCACCGTATGCAAATGAGCGAACACGCGGGAGTCATCGACCGTCCCGGTGGTGGGAAGGATCCCCAAAATTCGGAAGGACCGCCCCAACAGCTTGACCGAGTCGCCCTGCGAGAACGCCGATTGTTCGGCGATGTCCGCCCCGACAACCAGCTCATCACTCTTCAAATCCTGAATGGCGCGATGGGTGACGAGCGATGCTGGGCTTGCCAGCGCAGTGGAATCGAGCTTCGCCTTGGTGCAGCCTTCATGAGCTTTCGGCGCTGCAAACAACGCGGTTGTCTGCCACGCGTTCTGCGCGGTCAGTTCTGACTGGGGCAGAATGCCGGTGAGGATGATATCACGTCCGCCCAGATTGGCCGGGACGTTCAGTCGCGCGGAAACCTGCTCAACGCCGGTGAGTCCGGCCAGATAAATTTCGGATACGACTTCTTCCGGAATCGTCGCGCCGTTCTGATCGGCCGAGTAGTAATCTTGCAGTGTTGCTTCCGGCGGAAGGATAAGGATGTTGGCCCCTAGTTGCGACAATTGGTCCGACACTTCCCGTTCCGAGTAGACGGTGACGTGTCGAATGGCAACCAGCGCCGCCACTCCCAGAAGAATAGCCAGGCTGTTGGAGACCGCGGCCCACGGGCGAGAGCGAAGTTCGAGCCAGATCAGGGATCGTAATGTCATATCGATGGTCCTCGTGAGTGCGTCTGCGGGTTAGCGGAGAACCGGACGCGACCCGGATGCCTGAGTCGGCTGATTGTGTTTGCAGTTCGCGTCATCGCAGCACTTTCCGGCTTTGTGCAGGGCGGCCGCGATCTGATCCGCCGTGGATTGCGAGTTGTAATGCCCGATGAGCGCTCCCGGAGGCGCAATCAACACGGCGTACGGACCGTTCACTTGCTTGGAGTCCAACTGCATCTGTTGATAAAAGCGGGCTTCTGCCGGATCGTCCAACTTCATCCCCACGAGTGTGATCCGATCCTTGAATTGGGGCATCTGACCGATCGCATTGACCGCGGCGGGCACATCCACCTTGTCGGTGCGGGTCAGGCACACAAACACCAGCTTTTGTTCCTGCAACTCTTTCATGCAGCACATCATGGTCGGAGGAACGATAGCCGCTGCGGCCTGCTCCTGAGTCATCGTGCGGGCAAACAATCCCGTGACCGCTCCGTTCGGAGCCACCACCACCGTCATGGGCATGGGTGCGCGTGCCACGCCGAACTTCTCGACGAGCTGCTTTTCCGCGGGGTCGTCAACGCGAACCGATGTCAGAACGGCGATATTGCTGCGACTGATCGTTTCGTCTTTTGCCTGCTGATATAGGGAGCGAGTGGCGTCACCATTGTCACGGTGAAAGACGACGAAAGTGAATTTGCTCGTTTGTGCCGACTGATTCAAAGTTGTCTGCAACGGACTGATCTGGGTCGACTGCTGACCGAAGGCCGAATCGCCCATGGTCAGTGATGCCCCGAGAACGAACAACAAAACGGAAGACATGATTTTCACAAGAGGTTCCTTCCCTGGATTAGAACCGAAGATGATTTGCGAATACTGTCAACGCAGGCAGCGTTGAGTGTTCATCTCGAATCAAGATCCTGGCTCACATGAAGCACAAGAACCCGAGGACGAACTCGCAGCCACTCGCGTGAGTCAGAACCGTGATATGCGCCGGAGCAGCCTCAAGGCTGCTCAACGAGATCGCTCAAATCAACCATACCTGCGTCATCGCTCGCATGAGTGACGCGGAGAGAAGGCAACACTCATTGCCGGTGCAATGCCGAGTCAAAGAACATTGCTCAACCGGCTTGGACAAATCAGAGAGGGCCATGCACGATCGGCAGCAGACCCACGCTGGAAATGTCGATTGCGGCGCGATTCCTGTGGAGATGGTCGCGTGGACGCATCGTCCTGGACGACACGGACAACCGGAATCATGCGAATGCGGGCCGCATCCCGAATCGACGGCCTCACTTCCGTCTGAAGCGTCGCAGCATTCGTCTTCGTCCAAATGACAACAAGACTCGCCGTTACAGCATTCCCCTGCGTGCATCGCCGCGGCAGAGGTGATGGAACCCGGTAAGCAGTGCCAACAGCACCCCGTACTGCTATTCACGAGCAGTGAAATGAGGGCGCAGAAGCTGGCGACATATCCGAGCATCGACTGTATCTCGAAACACTCTCCCTACTCTGCGCACACCGGTGCGAGAACTAGCGAGAATGACGACTCTTCGGACTATCGGGTCCGTGGCGAATTCTGCTTGACGATTTGACATGGAATACAACAGAACTGCTCAATCGCGGCCAATAGCAAAGCCTAAATTTCGCAGATTGCCAAACTGGACCATTGCGGCCCCCCTTCGACCAATCGAAATCCAGCATTGTCAGCGATGCCGTCAAACTGACGGCAGCTTCAACATTGTGATGACGACTGGTAACCCGGCAAGAGCAGAAACCCGTCACCGAAGTCATCGGCTTAAGCGCTTGTTGGATCTGTCGAGTCAGCCCCGCGAGCGCCGATGCACTGGCGCTTCCTGCCGTTAAAGACATTCCTGAGAAACGTGACGGGATCACAGCGTATTTCGCGATTCTAAGGTTGGAATGAATGAGTCGCAGCAACTGCCTCTGAGACTTGGATTTGTCACGCTGACAAAAACGGGTCGAGTCAAGTTGCCCCGTTTCGTCTGATCCGTCAAACGAAATTCGTCGGCAGATTTTGCCGAATGGCACGCACGTTGCGTGTCTGTGACTGACAAGCGAGCTCGGCAATGCAGAAGTGGGGCCAGAAGCTGACCTGTTCTTTAAAAAGGAGATTGATCATGAAAACGATTCTTGCAGGGAGTTTGGTTGCGTTCATCAGTATCGCGACGGTTCCTCCGGTCCAGGCTGGTGGTCACCATGGGGGCGGGCACTCGCCTCAACACGGTCACGGCCATGTGCAGCACGGTCATGGGCAATTGCATCACGGCGGGCACGGCGCGATCTATTCGCCGGGATATGGAGTCTCAACGAGCTACTATTCCCCGAGCTACTATCAGCCGACGGTTTACGCTCCAGCGCCCGTATACGCTCCTGCTCCGGTCTACGCTCCTCCCCCGGCACCGGTCTACGCTCCGACTCCCGTATATGCGCCAGAACCGGTGTATGCACCCGCGTATCCGACCTACAGTGCCCCTCAGATTCAGGTGTACTCTCACGGTCATCAAAGGCACGGGTACATCCATCAGGGCCACGGACAATCGTTGGGGCACGGGCATTTTGGCTCACACGGTCATTCAGGTGGGCACGGTCATTCAGGCGGGCATGGACACGGACATCACTAATCGACGGCCGAAACCCAAGGTAGAAAACGAACGGGGGACAACTATGTCCCCTGTTCGTTTTTTGTTCATGTCGCCCCAGCCGCGAAAAAAAGGATCCCGCCGAAGCGGCTTTTAAGGAGCGATCGCAGCATCGACCACGACTAAAGAAATCGTGGGTCAGATCAGCGTCAGGAAGTGGTCTTCGCATGGACCGGGATTGCGCGTTGTTTGGTCGCATAGCGACGTGCTGCATCCCGCATGAAGAAGCAACGGATGTGGCTCCCAGGTGCGTCGAACATGTTCCCGAGACATCTGTACTCTGATTATGCAAAACGCAGGGCCGGGACGATTTCGGAGCGGGCCGCCTGCCATGCCGGCGCGATGCCAGCCAATAGTCCCACAAGTGCCGAAGCGGTCAAGCCCGTCACTGCCAACGACGCAGAAGGCAAGAACGCGATCAGAATGCCTTCGGTTCCGAGTGCAAGGCTGGAAGTTTGCAGGATCGCCAGGGCCGTTCCCGTGCCGAGGAGGCCACCGATCAGGCTCACCACGAGGCTTTCGCCAATAATGAACGCGAAGATATGCCATCCGGTGAAGCCGATGGTTTGCAGCACGGCATGCTCGCGAATTCGGTCTTGCACGCCCATCACCGTGGTCGTGGCGACGAGGCCGAGCACCATAAGCACGCATGCGAGTCCGAGATAACGAGTGAACCCCACTAGTTCAACAAGATCGCCGACGGTTTTGGCCTGAAACGCGCCTTTGGTCCGCGTGTTGGTTGCCACCGGTCCGGCGCGATACAGGTCGTCGATCAATTTGGACGTCGCTTGGGCATCGGCGGATTCGTCGAGCAAGACTTCCATCTGCGTCGCCGTTCCCACGGCGTGCAGACCGGGCGTTCGCTGCAAGAATTCCAGATGAGTGTAAATCATGCTCTCCTCCGCGGCAACGGCTGAGGCAAAGATCCCGGCAATCGTGACGGTCAACGAACCGATGGAGAATTTTTGACCGACAGATAACTTCCGCCGTCGCGCCACGGCCTGACCGACCAGTGCCGCATCCCGTTGCTGTTCAAATTGGGACCAATCACCGGTTTGCAGTACGATTGGCCGCACGCTGCGGAGTTTCTTGGCGGGCAATCCATTGAAAACCACCACATCCAGGCTGGCCCGGCAATTGTTCATGTAGACCTGAATCGGCACGGCATCCTTGATGCCCGGCAGTTTGCTGATGCGGAGCGCATAATCCTCTGGCAGCTTGCTTGTGCTAGGGCAGAACCGGTTCGCCTGAAACACGATCAGTGACCGATCCTGCTGTTGTTCGTTCAGCAGCCGATCCAAGCCCTCCTGCACGGCACCGACGAACGAGAAGACGAACATGGCCACCGCCGTCCCGCTCACGGTCAGCAGGGTTCGCGTGCGATGTCGCCACAGCGTTTTTAAGACGTAGGGGATGTACCGGAGCATGTCTCTAGATCCTTCCGGCAGTGACCGGTGTTGACTCGACAAAAACGCCCTTTTCCAATCGCAACCGGCGTGTGGCAATCAATGCCGCATTGGGATCGTGGGTGACCATGAGCAACGTCATCCCTAATTCCGTGTTGAGTCGTTGGAGCAAGGCGAGAATCTGCTCGGTTGTTTCCGCGTCCAAATCCCCCGTGGGTTCGTCCGCCACAATGAGGGTCGGATTGGCGACCATCGCCCGCGCAATCCCCACACGCTGTTCCTGCCCACCGGACAATTGTCGAGGGTAGTGATCGGCCCGATCCGTCAGCGAGACGGCTTCCAAGGCAATGTTGACCCGCTTCTCCCGGTCGCGCGCTGACAAGCCCAGGAGCAACAGCGGCAGTTCAATATTTTCAAATGCCGTCAGCACGGGCACGAGATTGTGCATCTGGAAGATGTAACCGACATTTTCGGCCCGCCACCGGGCTAATCGCGTGCGCGAAAACTGTGTGATGACTTCACCGTCAACGAGAATCTGTCCCGACGTGGGCCGGTCGATCCCCGCGATCAGATTGAGCAGCGTACTCTTCCCCGAGCCGCTCGCTCCCATCAACGACACGAACTCTCCGCGTTCCACCGTCAGATCTGCGTCTTTCAGCGGCGCGATCTTCTGATCGCCCTTAACGTATTCTTTGGTGATCTGCTGGACTTCAACCAGGGACATGTTTTTACCTTCACTCTTTTGCGCCGTGGCGCTGAATCTGCGACGACTTCACCGGCGCGTTGCCCATCGTGGATGTCGTCAGGGAGTCGCGTCCCAAGGTCGGATCATTTCCCGTGACGCGAATTCGAGCACCGTCGACAAGGGACTCGCGGCCGCTGGCAATCAACCGATCGCCGACATTGACGCCGGTGACGATTTCCACCTGACCATCGGACGTTGACGAGCCGACTGTCACGCGGCGCAACCGGGCGATCCCCGATGTTTGATCGGCGAGCCAGACCGTGGCTTCGCTGCCCGATCCTTGGATCACTTCTCGCGGGGCAAGCAATCGGAGCGGTGGTGTGCTGCCCTCAACATTCGGTCGTGGGGGAGCCAGAAACGTCACCTGCACGAGCATGTCCGGTTTAATCACCGCCGGTGGGTCATCGATGATCAACTTCACTTGCAGCGTGTTTTTCTGGATGTCCGTCAAGGCGGTCGCGATCAGGACGCGGCCCATCAGCGGGACGGGGCTGGCGGGAGTTTCGATCCGCACGGCCTGACCCGTTAAAACTTGTGGAACATCATCCAGCCGCACGTCGGCCCGCACCTGCAAGTTTTTGGGATCGTACATGGTGACGACGGTGCTGGCGTCATACGCCGCAGCCTGATTGATTCCCATCAGCCGACTGCCTGGTTTGGCAACGAGCGCGAGAATATTTCCGGCTGTGCGAGCCTTCACTTCAGTCCGTTCCAGCTTGAGCCGCGCCGCGTCACGGATGGCCTTGGCCTGTTGGACCTGGGCTTCGGCGGCCTGCATTTTGGCCTGCATCTCAGCGACTTGCCGCGTTTCATCAACTTTTAATTCCAATTGTCGGCGGAGGACATCGCGCCGTTTCGCGGATGCCTGTCTTTCCCGATCCAGCGACTTGGCTTGTTGCTTGTACTCATCGAGTCGGGCGGAGGCGGTCTCTAACTCGCTTCTGACCCGCTGAACTGTGATGGCCGGAACGGCTTGACCTGCTTTCTCTTTCCCCGCCAATTCCACCTCAGCAAAATCTCGCTGCGCCTCTGCTGCACGGGTCAAGGATGGCAAGCGCGCCAACTCGGTTTCAATCTTCGCCAGTGTGGCCTCTGCCTCGGCGAGTGTGGCCTGCAAGGCAATCGGCTCATCGAAAAGCGTCTTCGCCGCGGCATACGCTGCCCGTGCTGAGAGGGTTTCCGCCTCGCGCAGACGGACATCCGCGTCGGCACGCTCCAATTCGATTTCCGCATCGCGGCGGATCAGGCGGGCGATGGTTTGACCAGCCTCGACCGCCTGGCCCTCGACGACCAGCATCTCCTCGATAATCCCTTCGGTCAACGCGGAGACTACGACCGCTTGCGGTCGAGGTTCGACCCAACCCGCGGCTTGAAAGAGGGGCGTATCGGCAGCCACCACTTCTGACCGACTCGCCATGACGGAGATGACTGTGACCGGGTGGGCCGGCCACAGACTGTCGCGCAGCGACCATCCCAGCACCCCGGCAAATCCGCTAAGGATGATGGCAGGCGCGAGATAGCGCGTGATGAGATTTCGTGGACGGCGAATCACGCGCCCCGCCGTACGTGGCGCGCGTTCGACCGCCAATTCCTGAAGATTGACCGGCGTCGTCATCGGACGAATCCCTGACAAAACTATTTCGCTTCTGTTTCGGGCACGACGAACACGCCGCTCGCCAGCACAGTCAGATTGCCCGCTTCGTCGCGTTTGGCTTTCCCCTTCACGACCACCGTTTGCAGTTCCTTCAGTCCCAGCAGTTTTCGTGCATCCTGCTCCACCGTTCCGCCCGCTGCGTCCACCATCTTGATCATCGCCCGATTCTTAGGGAGCTGATCCGTGACGCAGCAATAGTCCCACGGTGTGGGGCAACCTTCTCCCGGCTGGCAGGCTTCCAGTTTTGGATCGACAATCGTGAAGGCCGCGCGGCCTTCGACCCACGGGTTCGTGCCACCGCCGATTCGTCCCAGAATGGTCACCTCCACACCGTCTTCGGCGGATTCGCGCACATCGGCGACGGGCTTCGCATCGGCGGGTTGCTCGTGGAGCATCATTTCCCGACCGGCGTCCGACGGTGTCCCGCTCGCTGCCTGGGGTGCGGGAGCCGTGATCGGTTTCGCGCAACCGACGGTTGCCAATGCCAGAAGGATCAGTGCTGTCCAGGTTCCGTTCGACATCGTCTATTCCTTATGTGGACTGTGAAAAAACTAGATGGCTTTCAGGCCATCCACCACGGGCATCCGCAGGGCCCGCCAAGCGGGCGGGAGCGAACCCAACACGCCGATCGCCAGCCCCGTGGATAACCCGTACAACAATGACACGCTGTCTAAACGCAGCGTGAATGCTCCCATCGTGAACCGCACGGCCAAACCGTTGAGCAACGGCAGTGCAACCGCCGCAGCCAGCAACGAACCGGCAGCGGCTAACAACACCCCTTCCTGCACAATGCTGAGGGCGATGGCCCTTCGCGAAAATCCAAGCGTTTGCAGCATGGCCAACTCTCTGACTCGACCGACCACGGCCCCGTACATCGTGTTGAGTCCAGCAAAAGCCCCGGCTCCGGACACCAGCAGCACGATCAACCACGCCACGCTGCGGACGGGGCCATAGTGGGCCTGGAGCGATGCGTAATAGCTCAACTCCGGCGTGGCTTCCCATTCGAGATCGACACGTTCTTTACAGAACTCGCTCACATCGGCGAGACCTTTTGGTTCACTGACCGCCACGGCGACGAGGCTCAAGTCCTGTCGCTTCATCGCCTGTTGCAGGTCATCGACGAGGCACCAGATTTCCGATTCAAACGCCGCTCCAGCGGAAGCAAAGCGCCCACTGATTTTCCACGGACGACCCTCGATCCGCACCGTGCGACCGATCACCAATTCGGCCGGATCGCATCCCAGCTTGGCGGCGGCCAGTCGCCCGACAATCGCTTCTCCCGCGGCGGGCCACGTTCCTTCAATCAATTGAAACTGACGACGGACGAGCGGAGCGGCGAGCGTGACGCCCCGCACGAGTCCCATCGCCGGTTCTTTGACCGATTCGGTGGTGATCTCCGTTCCCAAGTACAGCTCGGGAGAAACGTGTTTCTGACGATAGCGCGTTTCAACCCGTCCCAAACTGGCGGACAGCACACCCGCCCCCTGGCCGGGAATCGTGGAATTCTCGATGTTCTCGCCCGCACCGAGCGAATGCACGAGGATGACCAGTGGGTCGCCACTCACCGCCAGCGATGTTTCCAACCCGCGGACGAACGCCACCACCAGAAAGATCAGGAAGACCACGGTACCCAACCCCAGCAGCGTGAGCGCACTGCGACCGGGCCGCCGCAACAGATTGCGGACTCCATAGTCCCAAGGGAGTGGTCGAAACATCATTCGTGATCAATCAAAAGAATCGTTCAGGGAGGCCGAGTGCTACAGTGCGAAAAACTGGGGCACATGAGGGGTCAACGGTGCGTTAAGCCTTGGGTTTGGATTTGAAAGTCCCGCTCGGTCCGGTGAGCGACTTGGGCGTCTTGCCAATGCTGTCCATCGCCTCCCACAGCGTTTTCGGGGAGAGCGTCTTCCCGGCGGCGGGCGTGACCGTGACCGTTTTCGTCGGAATGTCACAAGTGATCTGGCCCACCTCGGGCATCGGCTTCAGTTTCGCCGTGATCTTGGTGACGCAGCCGCCACACATTTCTCCGACGGTCATCACCGTGTTTTGACTCTTAACCACCGGCTCCGCGGCCGTGTTCATCGTCACGAGGCCGACCAACACGAGACCAACCGTCATCAACCATTGTTTTGCGAACATGCGTAGCGTCCTTGCGATAAGGATTCTGGATACTGAGAGCGCGGCGACATGCCGCGCTCACGTCTTAGGCAGCAGTGCAGAGCGTCGTCGACTTGGAATAAGACCCAAGAACAACGGAGAGAGCAGGGGAAGAGTTACGGCGACCCAAAATCACCGTGGGCGCGGGTCACGAGAAACCCACGAAACAGGTCTTTGTGAATTAGACCTGCAAAGCATGGAGCGCCAGATGAAGCGACCGCCCTGGTCGCATTCTGCCCCGATCAATTTCGCGATCCTGGCACAGAGCCGCTTGCAGCGACAAGACCGGATCAACAATCACCAGCAGGTCCGCACTCCAAGCCGAAACGTCGTCGAAGGCGATCGACGTCATCGTGGCAAGCACAGCGCCGTTACAGATGCAATCGCAACAAGGACCGTCCGAACATGGCTCGCTCGGAGCCTCTGGGCCCGGATGGCAATGGGCACAACAGGCACACCCACCGGAGAGCGCAGCAGTCCCGTCACCCATCGACATTTGCCCCATGCAATTGAAGGGGCAGACGGCGTGGCTGGCGAGCATCGATAAGACCAGCAGCCATTGACGCATATCGAAAAGATATCGGCTCCAGCATGCTTCGGCAATGCCAGTATTCCTCAGTCGTCGGCTTGAAAGTGTCGGCACTCGCTTGCACATCGGTCAAACCAACTGTAATTTGATTAATCAAACTTTGTGTTTATTAAATTCAAATCAATCTTCTGGATGAACAGAAATGCAAGCCTGCCGTCGTGCATTCACATTGATCGAACTCCTTGTCGTGATTGCGATTATCGCAATTCTGATCGCATTGCTGCTGCCCGCGGTCCAGCAAGCTCGGGAAGCGGCCCGGCGGACCCAGTGCCGCAACAATCTCAAGCAGATCGGGCTGGCACTCCACAACTACCTGGACGCCTACACGGTCTTTCCGCCGAGCTACTGTGCGGTTCCGGGGGTGACGACGACCGTCGGCGGGCAGTGGTCGATGCTGGCCCGCGTCCTGCCCTATGTGGAGCAGGCGAACTTGCAAAGCCTCGTCAATTGGAACCTCGCCTACAACGCTCAGCTCAACGTGGCGACGACCCGCATCCCTTCCTATCTCTGCCCCAGCGAACCCAACGATGTCATGCGGATCAATCCATCGACCGGTGTGCCGCGCGACTATCCCGCCAGCTACGTCGCCAACTTCGGCACTTGGAAGATTTACGATCCCACGAACGGCACCGGCAGTGACGGGGCATTCTTCCCCAACAGCAAGATGCGGGCAGCAGACTTTTCCGATGGTATGAGCAACACACTCTGCGCGTCCGAGGCCAAGACGTTCACGCCCTACCTCCGCAACACGACGACCGATCCAGGGCCGACGCCTCCGACGAGTTCGTCGTTCGCCATGGGCCTGACAGGCGACGGCTGCTGCATCGGCAATTCGTTGCAACTCAACACAGGGCATACCGAATGGGCAGACGGGCTTTGTCAGCAAAGCGGCTTCACGACCGTCTTTGGTCCTAATGCTCGCATCCCGCATACCGTGGCCGGCGTCGAATACGACATCGACTTTGTCTCGTGGCGGGAAGGCACTCACGCCACGAGGGTCGCCTACGCCGCGTTGCCCGCGCGCAGCCACCACGAAGGGATCGTGCATTCGCTGCTGGTGGACGGATCGGTGCGGTCCGTCAGCGAGAACATCGACCTTCAGATCTGGCGGCGGCTGGGCACTCGCGCCGGGGGCGAGGTCGTCGGCGACTTCTGATCGCGAAAATGCCTCGTCGAAACCTAGCTGCGCTGATTGTCCGCGCAGAAACCATCCTCTATAAAAGAGATGCCTGAATGAGATTCGCTCATGGCCGTTTCCGATTCTTCGCACTGCCGGTCTTGATGCTACTCATCCCGTGGACGGCGGTCCTCGGCCAAACAAATTTCGGTGATCCATTGCCGGGATTGACTGCCGACGAGTTGAACCGGTTCCAGGCGGGCAAAGCCGCCTTTGAAGAAGTCGAAGGTGTCGCCGATGGTGTCGGCCCCGTCTTTAATCGGGATTCCTGTGTGGCGTGCCACGACAATCAGGCGACCGGCGGCGGGAGTGCGATTGTCTCCACGCGGATTGGTACGCGGATCAACCGTCAATTTGATCCGCTGCTGCGGCGCGGGGGGCCCATCATCCAGACCGAGGGAATCGTAGGACGGGAAGGCTATGTCTTTGCCGGCGAAGTGATTCCCGTCGAAGCGACGATTATCGCGCGCCGACGAACACCACAAACCTTTGGTTTGGGGTTGGTTGACGCCGTGCCGGATCTGCTTCTCGTGGGCTTAGCGCTCAAACAAGCGTTGCAGACTCCCGAAACCGCGGGGCGTCCGAATCTTGTCACCGATCTCCGCACGGGGCAGTGGCGAGTCGGTCGGCTCGGATGGAAAGCTGCCGTGCCGAACCTCACCAACTTTTCCGGCGACGCCTACAAGGAAGAGATGGGTATCACGACACCGGGGTGGCTTCCCGACGAAGATGGTCGCCTCATTGACGACGAGAACGCACCGCAAGGCGACACCAGCTTGCTGGAATACAATCCCGTCGGAAATCCCAATGAGGGTGACATCGAAGACATCGTGCTCTTCACCGACTTCATGACGTTTCTGGCCCCGCCGCCTCGGGGTGCGATAACCGTTGATGTTCGTCAGGGAGAAAGACTGTTCACGAGCATCGGGTGTGCGGACTGCCATGTGCCGGTGCTCTATACCGGCAATCACCCATCCCCCGCGCTTCGATTTAAGGCTGTGGCGGCTTACTCCGACTTCCTCTTGCATGATATGGGCGTGCTGGGCGACGGCATCGAGCAAGGACAAGCCCGCGGAACCGACATGCGCACCGCTCCGCTGTGGGGCCTGCGGACGCAACCCAGTTTCCTGCACGATGGCCGTGCGACGACCCTGAACGAAGCCGTTCTGCAACATGCAGGACAGGGAACTTCGGCCCGCATTCGGTTTCAACGATTGAAGTCGTGGGAACAAGAGCAACTGCTTGCCTTCCTGAACTCGTTGTGATGCGCAGACCGTACACGACGGCAGAAGCAGGCTATGGCGAAGTGTACCGGTTGTAACCGTTTTTCCATGTTTCCGATTCCATCTGTAAGGATCGAGCACAACTTGCCGATGCAACGAGGTGTACCGAAGCGTCCTCGTGTCCGATGAAATCACCATGTTTCGGGTGTTGCTCACTGCGCTGCTTTTAGTCCCGTGTCCAGATTGCTGGATGCAGCGGTTGGCGATCATCACCTCGGTAGCACCGGCATCGAGCATCGCGAAAACATGTGACTGCTGTGACGACGACAGCGACCACCCATTGCCACCCACGTCGCCGAGCCCAAAACCCAACTGCGCATGCAAAATTCCGGCGATTGTCGCGCTGCAGAATGATCAATTGAGCGTTCAATTCTCTCCGGCGGGCATTGCGACTCGATGCATCGCCGAGCAGACGCTGTTACAGGCCGGTGTGATCGTTAGCGGAAATACTTCAATCGCCTGTTCGACTGGCCCCATGCGCTCCTCTCCCATGCGCCAATGATCCGCGCGGCGTGTTCCGACAGCGCTTCACCACCGTCTTGGCCAATCCATTCTTTTGACCCCAGGGAGGGACGCATGTTTGCCATTCGCTCATTCATGGCGCGCATTGCCACTGGTGGCATGCTCGGCCTGTCATTGACATTCAGCACCGTTGTTACTGCTCAAGAACCGACTGCGGTGCCACCCGCTCCCGTGAGCGAGACCGAGACCCAGAGCGGGCCGACACTGGATGTTCTCACATCAATCGCGGAATCCACCAGCCCGACCCTGACCCAGGCCGCGGCAGAGGTCCAGGCCGCACGGGGGCGCGCCTATCAGGCGGGTCTCTACCCCAATCCTGTGGCGAGCGGCGGTGCGATGCAATTGGGAGGTCGAGACAGCCAATACTTCGGCCAACTCAGCCAGGAAATCGTCACCAAGCACAAGCTGCAACTCTCCGAAGCGGCCGCGTGCCGAGAAGTCTTTCAAGCCGAGTATCGCTTCGTGCGGACGCGCTTCGACCTGCTCACGAACACTCGGCAAGGCTATTACGCGGTGCTCGCCGGTCAAAAACGGGTCGACGTCTTGCGACAGTTGGTCGGCATCGCCAACAAATCGCAAGCTGCGGCCACCCGACTTCAGGACGCAGGCGAGGGAACTCGCGGTGATTTGCTGCTGTTTCAGATCGAACTGGAAAAAGCCGAAGTCGCTTTGCAAAACGCCGACGCCAGGCTGGCGGCCGCTCTACAACAACTCACTGCGAGTCTTGGGGCACCCGACATGGAATTGCAGCGGGTCGAAGGGGACTTGCGAGTGTCCTTAACCCCGTTTGCCGAGCAGGTCGTTGTCGATAGCTACATTCCGTACAACGCCGACATCTCCGTGGCCGAACAGGACGTGGATCGAAATCGACTGCTGCTGAAGCGGGCGCAAGTCGAACCGTTCCCCAACATCACGGTCAACGCCGGCTACCTGCGGCAATATGTCGGCAACGACAATATCGCAATCCTGAATCTGTCCGCGCCACTTCCCCTGTGGAACAAGAACCAGGGAAACATCAATGCCTCGGCGGCCAATGTGACCAAAGCCTCGGCCAACGTCGCCACGGTGAGGAATGGCATCGCCAAACAAATGGCCGCAGCGCGGGGTCGCTATCGAGCCGCCGATCAATTGGTGGTCCGCTACGAAGAGAAGATCATTCCACTGGCCCAGGAAAGCGTGAAGCTGATCCAGACCGCTTTCGCTCAAGGGCAGTTCGACTTCCTGCGACTGTTGCAGGCGCAGCGGGCGTTGGTGGAATCGCAGTTGGGATACATCGAGGCTCTGGAAACCCGTTGGACAGCCGCCGCGGAATTAGCCGGATTGGCGCAGGTGGAAGACTTTCCTTGAGTTCGCTGAGGAACACAATCGGCTAATGGAATAAGGATCTGATCCGGTCGTTGACTCTCAGAACCTCATGAAGCCGTTCCAATGGTCAGGCCGGACGCCGAACACTTCAAGTTCCAACGCAATGATATTGCGATTGCAGGCGTTGCGTAACTGAATGTAATCGAATGAGATACGCCAATGCGCTCTTGACTGCATCGCTTCCGTGACGATAATTCAGGCGCAACTTTAAGGAATTGGTTTCGTGCGTGCTTGGTTCACACTTCTGGCGCTCGCTTGCTTCGTGCCGCAGCAATTTGCTTGCTGTGCACAAGCCTGCGACACCTATGTGAAGGCCGAAGTCGTTCACGAAACAGAGTCGCCATGTGAGCATCATGAGGGGCACGGTCACGAAGCCCCGTCGACTCCTCACGATCATTCCCCCCATCATCTGTGTGTCGCCACGCACCTGTTCTACGTGTCGCGCAGTGATGCCGGTTCTCAGTTGCCCGATTTGAGTTGGATCCATGCGATCCTGCCCATGCAGGATGCCGTGGTCGACCTGCAATTCGGTAGCCCCCGCACCATTATGGCGTCGCATTCGGTTCCACCGCCCCATGCGGGACAACTGCGCGCGCTTCTGAGCGTGTGGATTCTCTAATCGCGCCCAGGCCCTCTTTCGCCTGCGAGCTGCGCTCTGTCGCATGACGGACCCCGAGTCGGTTTCGCTGGTGCCGATCCTTCGCTGCCCGTCTGGGACGGTGGTCGGCGGTTGTTTTCTCCTCACGGATCGTGTGATCGCTGGATGGCGCGGATTGGCACGGACTTGGTGTCGACAACCGTGACACCAGCTTGGACGGCCCCGTTTTCGCGTCCAGAATCTCACTACGAAAGGAGTCTCACATGTATGAATTTGCTTCGCCTCATCATGTTCACCTTGATCTTCAGGTTCTAGTTTTAGTGACGGCAATCATGCTGTTGGGAACGGCTGCGGTTGCTTTTTCAGCACCAGGACATGCTCGTGACGGGAGGGGGCCGCAAAGCGGCCCCCTCCCGTCACAGGGTGACGAAAAATATCCCATCCAAATCGTGATGGATGGGACTGCCGGCTCCAAACGATCCAAACCGAACAGCGATTTCTAATCGCATTCCACTCCGTAGACGCATACCACGGCGTCTCTTTGACAAGTTTTCGTGCGACTGCTTTTTCTCGAAAGGACTCTCTCATGACCGCAATTCTGTTGACGCAACGCGGCCTTCTGGACCGCGCTCTCGTCGGGTTCGTGCTCTCTCTCGCTACGGTCTCTTATGTTTGGTCGGCCCCGCCTGCCGCAGGCCACGCCCATCCGGAAAAAGGACCGCATGGCGGCCCCCTGCTGGAGCTGGGCGACGAAGAATATCACATCGAAGTCATGCTCGATGAGAAGAAGAATGTGCTGACGCTCTATGTCCTTGACGCCGCCGCCAAATCGTCCGTACCGACTGAGGCCAAAGAGGCGATCATCAGCCTCAAGCACGACGGGAAGCCGGAACAGTTCAAATTGAAGGCGGCACCATTGAAGACCGATCCCGCGGGCCTGGCTTCGGCATTCCAGTTGAAGGATGAAGAACTGGTGCATGACCTGCACCACAAGGGAAATGATGCTCGGCTGTCGCTGAAGATTAAAGGCAAGGCGTACACCGCTAAATTCGAGTTAAAGCACGATCACAAACACTAATCATCCCTTGGCGGGCAACGGCGTTTGAGCCTTTCCGGCGGGCACCCGCCGGAAAGGACTTGCTGATCGTCCTACGCTGCCCGAAGGAGGATGCGACAGAAATTGTCAGGAGATCGTCAACATGAATTCCCGGCCTTTACAGATTGGCTGCACTGCGATCGCACTGATGCTGGTTGTTCCCGCTGCGGTCGACGCCGCGCGACGCCCCAGTTCGCGAGCCATGCAGCGGTATTTGCAACAAGCGCAAGAGCAGCAGCGTCAGATGCAGGCTGCTCAACAAGCCGCGATACTTCGGGAAGCCGCCGCACGCAAAGCCGCGGAAGAACGGAGAATAGAAATGCACCGCCGGGCCTCGCAGGATCGACGTGATAAGGCGGAAGCGGCACGTGAGCGAGCACGACAGCGCCGCGCGGAGGAAGCCCAAGCCCCGTCAAAGGCATCCACTGACATCCCCACACCCACTAAACCGAACAGCGATTCGTAATGGACTGATCGCAAATCCTGATTGTGATGGAAAAGGAATGCCATCACGCCGACGCATGCGTGGGCGTTAATCTGGACCAGTTTTAGTGTGCTCAGTTTTTCCGAAAGGACTCTCATGAAGGAACGGACCCTATCGCTCGGGACCATTGTGGCCCGCTACTTCGTCGGAATTGTGTTCTCGCTCGCCTTAGTCTCCTATGTCTTTTCCGCCCCGCCAGCGGCAGGACACGCGCATCCGGAGAAGGGACCGCATGGCGGCCCCCTGCTGGAGTTGGGAGACGAAGAATATCACATCGAAGTCATGCTCGATGAAAAGGCCAATGTGTTGACGCTTTATGTCCTCGACGCCGCCGCCAAGGCGTCGGTGCCGATCGAAGCCAGGGAAGCGATCATCAACCTCAAGCACAGCGGGAAGCCGGAGCAGTTCAAACTGCCAGCCCTCCGCCTTAAAAGCGACCCGGTAGGCATGGCATCCGCTTTTCAGTTGAAGGACGAAGAACTGGTGCATGATCTACACCACAAGAACAACGATGCCCGGCTGGCGGTGAAAATCAAGGGCAAGCCCTATACCGTCAAATTCGATTTGAAGCACGATCACGACCATAAGCATTAATCGATGAGGTCGCCCGTAAACGCGCCCGGTTCTGCCCGGTGGCGACGATCACTCGTCGCGCCGGGTGGCGCTGGGGTTTCTCCCCATACCATTGGTTCCTGCCCGCTGCCATGTGGCGCAAGGACTCGCAGCACAGAAACTCCTCAAAGAGCCCGATTATGCGCCTGTCCAAACAACTTCTCATCTTCGGTGTGTTTGCAATTCTGGCGGGAGTCACGGCCGGTGGAACGATCGCCACGCGCGACCGCTGGTTGCCTTTAATCACGTCAAAAACGTCGGCGTCCACTCTCGAAGCGGGCCCTGATGAACACGCTGGCCATGACCATGGAGCAGAGGGGCACGGCGGAGAAGACAACCAAAACAACGTACCGTTGTCCGAACAGGCACGGGCGAATCTCGGGTTGAAAACCGGGCCGGTGGAACTGTCGGACTATACGAAGAACCTCGTGATTCCCGGCACCGTCGTGGAGCAACCCGGGCACAGCGAACGCCGGATCACCACTTCTCTGGCGGGAGTGATCGTCAAGGTTCATGCTTTTCCCGGCCAAGCCGTGAAGCCCGGAGACCCGTTGCTTGATATTCAACCCACCGGCGAGTTGTTGACGACCGCCCAAGGGGAGTTGCTTAAATCGTTGCAAGACATCGAACTCGTCGATCTAGAACTCAAACGACTTGCTCCGCTCGTGGAAAATGGTTCTATTCCCGCTCGGAACAAGCTGGAGAAGGAATACGAACGCAAGCGGCTTGATTCCCAAAAGCTCGTGCAAATTCAAGAACTCCTGGTCCGCGGGCTGACTCCGTACCAGATCACGGAGATGGTGGAGCACAAAACTCTACTGCGCGAATTTACGATTCACGTCCCCGGTGGCCCTCCAAAAGCCCCACCAAAAGAGGAAGGCCACAATCATCCCTCGATTGTACCGACGGGGTTGCGACGGACTCCCGAACGATTGGAATCCGTGACCGCCGATACGGTCTACACAGTTGAGAACATCGACGTTTTTCCTGGCAAGCTCGTGCAGCCGGGTGACGAGTTATGCGATCTCGGCCTGCACACCGAACTTTATTTGGAAGGCCACGCGTTTGAACGCGACAGCCGACTGATTGCCCTGGCCGTTCAGGAGCAGCGTCCCGTGACCGCTCTCTTTGAGGGAGAAGGTGACGCGCCGGAATTGCGGGAAGGCTTGACTGTCCGCTACGTCGAGAATTCGCTCGATGCAGCCACGCGGACGCTCCGGTTCTTTGTTCCCCTCAAGAACGAAGTGATTCGCGACGCGGAGGCGGATAACGGCCTCATCTACCGCTCGTGGCGGTTCAAGCCGGGTCAGAAAGTGCGACTGCTCATCCCGGTCCAGAAACTCACCGAACAAGTCGTTGTCCCGGCTGAGGCGGTGGTCAGCGAAGGGCCGGATACCTACGTCTTTCGCGTCAACGGCAAACTCATGGAGCGCGTCCCCGTGATCGTCGAACATCGCGACCCGCGACATGTGGTTATCCGCAACGACGGCAGTGTGTTCCCCGGCGACGAGATCGCCATGAACCAGGCGTATCAGATCAATCTAGCGTTGAAGAAGCAGCAGGGCTCCGGTGTCGATCCCCACGCCGGACACAATCACTAACTTGTAATTCGGGGTAGAACCCGTGCAGATCATTTGGAGTCTCGTGCTCTTCCTGGTGGCAGGTGTTCTCGAAATCGGTGGGGGCTGGCTGGTCTGGCAATCGGTTCGAGAGCACAAGCCGTGGACGTGGGCTCTGTTGGGGAGTGTCTCGCTGCTGCTGTACGGGGTGATCCCCACACTCCAAGCAAGCCACTTCGGACGAATCTACGCTGTGTACGGCGGCTTTTTCATCGTCCTCTCGTTGCTGTGGGGATGGTGGTGCGATGGAAATCGCCCCGATTTTTGGGACGTGGTGGGCGGCACGATCGCAATGCTGGGCGTCTTTTTATGATGTATGGCCCGCGTGCCGCGACTGCTCCGATCGTTGACCTAGCCCTTGGATTTGAAAGAAAGTCGGGATAGTGCCCACTGACCTGAAACCAGTCCCTTATGCGTTCCGCGTCGACGGCATGGACTGCGCCGAAGAGGCGGATCTGCTGCGCCGGGAGTTAACGCCTGTCGTTGGCGCGGACGTTTTGTCCTTCGACTTTCTCAACCGCAAGTTAACGATTCATGCTGTACCCGAAGGCATGACGGCTGAGAACCTGCTTGCGATCATTGCCCGCACTGGCCTACGAGCGGAGCTGTGGCGCGAGTCCTCTCTGCCGTCTGACTCACCGTCTTCGTTCTGGCCGACCACGCGAACGGCGAGCACCGTCCTGTGTGGGTTGTTATGGCTGTGTGCTTGGGCAGTGCAAGCGTGGTCCTATTGGAGCGGATCGAGCAGCATTTCAAGCATTGAACTGTGGTTGTTACGCGCTCTTTGTCTGGCTGCAATCGCGATTGGCGGGTGGCCGTTTACGCCCCGAGCCTGGGCCGCTCTGCTCCGCTTGCGCCCGGATATGAATCTTTTGATGACGGTCGCCGTTGTCGGTGCCGTGTTGCTGAACGATTGGCTGGAAGCGGCCACCGTCACCTTCCTGTTTGCCGTTTCCCTGGCCCTGGAAAGCTGGAGCGTCAGTCGAGCCCGGCGCGCAGTGGCGGCCCTGCTGGAGTTGACGCCCGCCGTTGTCCGCACGGTCGACGAGACCGGCAATGAGCAATCCCGACCCGCAGCAGAAATTAGTGTTGGTACGTTATTCGTCGTCAAGCCCGGCGAGAAGTTCCCGCTGGACGGTGAAGTCACTACGGGCCGTAGCGATGTCAATCAGGCTCCCATCACCGGCGAAAGTGTGCCTGTTCCGAAGCAACCGGGGGACGGCGTGTTTGCCGCTACGATCAATGGCGATGGCCAGTTGACGGTCCGGTCGACGAAAACAGCCGATTCCTCCACACTAGCCCGCATTATCAATCTCGTGACCGAGGCACAGACGCAGCGAGCCCCCTCTGAACAATGGGTGGAGCAGTTTGCCCGGATCTATACTCCGGTCATGTTTACGGCGGCGATCCTACTCGCGCTCGTGCCGCCGTTGGTGCTCAACCAATCCATGGCACCGTGGGCCTATCGCGCACTCGTCCTCCTAGTCATTGCGTGCCCCTGCGCCCTAGTGATTTCCACGCCGGTCACCATTGTGGCGGCATTGGCTGCCGCAGCGCGACAAGGCGTGTTGGTCAAGGGAGGAGCACACTTGGAGCAAGCCGCCCACATCCGAGCGCTGGCGCTCGACAAGACAGGCACACTCACCGTCGGACGGCCGCAGGTGGTTCAGGTCGTCCCGTTAAACGGACACTCCGAATCGGAGTTGCTGCAACGCGCCGCAGCTTTGGAATCCGGCAGCCTGCATCCTCTGGCGGTAGCCATCACTGAATACGTTCGCCAGCGCGGCATCGCCTTTGAACCGGCCAGCGACGCGCGGTCGATCCCCGGCAAGGGAGCCGAAGGACGATGGGATGGTCGCTTATTCTGGCTCGGATCGCATCGTTGGTTGGAAGAACGGGGACAGGAAACACCGGAGATCCACACCAAACTGGAATCCTTAACCGAGGCGGGCATGACGGTCATCGTCGTCGGTAACGAACAGCACGTTTGCGGCCTGATTGCCCTCGCCGACACGGTGCGACCTGGTACCCGAGAGGTTCTTCAATCGCTGCGAGATGTCGGTGTTGTCTCCATTGTGATGTTGACAGGAGACAATCGCGGTACGGCACAGTCAATCGGCCGTGAAGTGGGTATCGACGAAGTTGAAGCTGAATTGCTCCCGGAAAATAAAGTGGCGGCCATCGAGAAACTTCTAACCAGATACGGCACTGTCGCGATGATTGGCGATGGGGTGAACGATGCGCCCGCACTGGCCCGCGCGACGTTGGGAATTGCAATGGGAGCCATCGGGAGCGACGCCGCGATTGAAACGGCCGACGTAGCGTTGATGTCAGATGACCTCACACGATTGCCGTGGCTGTTCCAGCATGCGCGCCACACGCTGTCCGTCATTCGTCAGAACATCATTTTCTCGCTGAGTATTAAAGTGCTGTTCGCCGCTCTGACATTTTGGGGCTGGGCTTCGATGTGGGGAGCCATCGCGGCCGATGCCGGGGCATCATTGCTCGTCGTGATGAACGGACTACGGCTGTTACGAGGCCCTTGATCGACCATTGATCGGGCGAATCGACGCCCAAGGGATTGGCAATTTTATGAACTGGCTCATTCGTTTTTCGCTGCATCACCGCTTGCTCGTCGTCAGTCTTGCGATGATTGCGCTCGGCCTCGGTACGCGGACGATGATCGGCTTACCGATCGACATTTTCCCCAATCTTACCCGGCCCCGCGTCACCGTTATGACGGAATGCCCCGGGCTGTCTCCAGAGGAAGTCGAGACGCTGGTCACCTTCCCGATGGAAACAGCATTCAATGGTGCCACCGGGGTGGAAGCCGTCCGCAGTTCGTCGGGCATCGGCCTCTCAGTGATCTACGTGGAGTTTGGTTGGAACACGGACATCTACGTCGCCCGCCAAACGGTCAATGAGCGGCTGGCGACAGTGAGCAGCCGGATGCCGGAAGGGGTCAAGCCAGAACTGGCTCCGATCAGCTCGATCATGGGTCAAATCATGATGGTCGGCATGTACAGCGAAGGGGGCAAGACGCCACCCCTGGAAGTCCGGACCTTGGCCGACTGGGTGGTCCGCCCACGGCTGTTAACGATTCCCGGTGTGGCTCAGGTGATCACCATGGGCGGCGGACGCAAACAATTCCAAGTGCTCGTGGACCCCGACCAACTGACTGCTTTCGGCGTCACTTTGCAGGACGTGGAGGTCGCACTCCGGGAAAGCAATCAGAATGCCACCGGGGGCTATGTCGAACAAGGATCGCTGGAGTTTTTGGTGCGCGGCGTTGGACGCATTCAGTCGGTTGCCGATCTGGAAGAATCAGTGGTGAAATCAACGGCTGGCCGGGCCGTCCTCATCCGCGATGTCGCCACCATCCGTGAAGGTGGGCAAATCAAGCGCGGCGACAGTTCGGTCAACGGCCACCCTGCGGTCGTATTAACGATCGCCAAACAACCACAAGGTGATACTCGACGCCTCACCGAAGCGGTGACTGCGGCACTGGAAGAGGTAAAGAAAGCGCTTCCGCCGGACATCGTGATCGAAAGCGAAATCTATCAGCAACGCGAGTTCATCGACCGTGGTATCGAGAATGTCCTGGAAGCGCTCCGTGATGGGGCGATTCTGGTGCTGATCATTCTGTTTCTGTTCCTGCTCAATTTTCGAACAACCTTCATCACGCTGACGGCCATTCCGCTGTCTATCGTGCTGACGGGCTTATTCTTTTACTGGACCGGGATGTCGATCAACGTCATGACGCTCGGTGGACTCGCAGTCGCAATGGGGGAATTGGTCGATGATGCGATTGTCGATATCGAAAACGTGTTCCGGCGGTTGGGACAAAACGCGGGGCTGGCAAAACCACGTCCGGCGCTGACCGTCATTTATGAGGCGAGCATCGAAGTTCGCAGCGCGATTGTGTATGGCACGATGCTGGTCATTCTCGTCTTCGTACCCCTGTTTGCGTTGTCGGGTGTTGAAGGTCGATTGTTCGCTCCGCTAGGCGTTGCCTACATCGTTTCGATCCTCGCATCGTTGCTGATTTCACTGACTGTCACACCGGTTTTGGGGAGTTTGCTGCTCTCGGGTAAATCTGCTCAATCTCATGGGGCTCAAGACAGTCCATTGCTGCGGTATTTGAAGCTTATCGCCACGCCGATCGTTCGTACGAGCATGCACCCGCTGGGACTGACGGTGATCCTGCTGGTTGTGGGGGTTGCGATGGTCGGCAGCGGCATCCTCGTCACACAGCTTGGAACGGACTTCTTGCCGCAGTTCGACGAGGGAGCGGCGCAAGTCAATGTGGTTTTGCCTCCGGGGTCATCGCTGGAGGCGTCCAACCGTGCCAGCGCCATGGTCGACGTGGCCTTCCGCCGCCACATGGTTGATCAGGAGCATCCGAATGGTCTCGTGCTGTACTGGGTTCGACGTAGCGGCCGAGCGGAAATGGACGAACATGCTGAAGGCGTGAACATGACGGAATACATCGTCACGCTCAATCCGCAAAGCGGTGTCTCCCGTGTCGACACTCTTGCGACGCTTCGAAAAGAATTAGAAGAGATCCCCGGCATCGAGTACGAAGCCGAACAGCCCCTCGCCCACTTGATCAGTCACATGCTCTCCGGCGTCTCGGCACAGATCGCGATCAAGCTCTATGGCGACGACTTGGATGTGCTCCGCCGTAAAGCTCAGGAGATTAAAACGGCCATTACGGGAGTCGAAGGGCTGGCACCGCCGGTCGTCGAACCCCAGCAACTGATTCCCCAGCTTCGCATTGAACTCAACCGCGAGCAGTTGGCAGCGTATGGATTGACGGCGGGTTACGTCAACGAGTTTATCGAAACCGCCTTGAATGGGCGAGTGGTTTCTATCGTTTTGGACGGCCAGCGGACGTTCGATCTGATGGTCCGATTGAAGGATGAATATCGGACGGATTTTGATCTGATTCAGCGGTTGTCGGTCAATCTCCCACAAGGCGGCCGCATTCCGCTCTCCACGGTGGCCCGCATTTATGAGGCGGGCGGTCCGAACACAATTAATCGCGAGAACGTCCGTCGCCGGATCACGATTCGATGTAACACCACCGATCGCGACCTTGGCAGTGTTGTAGCCGATATCAAGCGGGCAGTTGACAGCAAAGTGTCACTGCCCGAAGGCTACTTCCTGCAATATGGCGGCCAATTTGAGGCTCAGCAGGAAGCGACCCGCACAATCACGCTGCTCAGTCTTGTGTCAGTCGGCGGCGTGTTTTTGGTGCTCTACACGTTATTCCCCTCAGCGCGCATCGTGTTGCAAATCATGTTTGCGCTGCCCACGGCGTTCGTGGGCGGAGCCATCGCGCTCTGGCTGACCGGACAGACGCTAACGGTCGCCAGCATGGTCGGATTCATTTCGCTCGGTGGCATTGCCGCACGGAACGGCATTCTGCTCGTCTCTCATTACATGCATCTGATGCGTGAGGAAGGTGAAGGCTTCACAGAGCAGATGGTGCTCCGCGGTAGCCTCGAACGACTTGCACCGGTCCTGATGACGGCCTTGACCGCGGGCATCGGCCTCGTGCCACTCGTGCTCGGCGGCCATCAACCCGGAAAGGAAATTCTTTACCCGGTCGCCACCGTGATTCTCGGCGGTCTCATCACCTGCACAATCTGCGAATACGTCGTCCACCCCGGACTCTTCTTCCAATTCAGCGGTCAGGACGCCAGCCGACTGACGAGTCGAGCGGAGATTGAAGCGGAAGAGAGTCCAGCACCGGCTCATACCCATGATTGAGGGCTTAAAATGATCGAAAAACTTCGCCGCGGTAGACCCCCGACATTTTCCGCGGAAGATCGCCAGCACCTTGCCGAATTGATCCGGCAATATGGGATTCGGGGCACATTGCGGATCGTTGAGACCCCTGTCTCATCCCCCACTTTGTCCTTGATCGCACGTGAATTCGGCATTCCGTTGCGCCGAGGACGGCGAGCTCAATGATGATCGGTGAAGGCCCACAGAAGTCAGATGGGGTTTGCGGAGAAGAATGGACTTTCCGTTCATCTATAGCTGCTTTACAGGAACTTCGAGGCGGTCATTTTAACTTCGGCGGACGACGGCAGCGCGCTCGTGCGGGATGCCTTCTCTTCGAACGTGCCATTCGAGGTCGCATGTGCTGCTCGATCTCGTCCGCACGAAAGGCCGCGTGCTGAGCTTCGTGAAGGTCTGTTTCCATCCTCATGAGCAATCGTCACCCGGTCTCCAGCGTGATTTCACGACGGGAAGCCGGAGCAATTCAAATTGAATGCCGCGGCATTAAGACTGACCCGCGGACATGGTCTCGGCGTTCCAGTCGAAAGATAAAGAACTAATGACCTGCATCAGAAGGGAAATGATGCCCGGCTGTCGCTGAAGATCAAACGCAAGTCGTAGACCGCTAAATTCGAGTTGAATCACGATTAAGAGGCCACTGGTCGTTGAGATCGATCGTTGACGCGCCCGATTCTTTCCGGTGGCGACGACCCTTGTCGCGCCGGGTGGCGCTAGGGCGCTCGCTTTTGACTGGAGGCCATTGCGGGCAAGATTCCACCATGCGCGCCCCGTCCGCAACAGCCACGTATTAGTAAATGTGAGGAGGCTTTCAATGCGAGCGGCGAGAGGCGGCGAACGACGACGGGCGGCGTAATCCTTCTTGCCGTTTCGATACATCCGCGATCGAATTCGGAACGATGGGTCGTGTCATAGCCCCCTAGCGTGGATTGAGCCCGGCATCTTCGTCTAAGCAACCCAGTGACGAAGCCAACAAGGAGATCAGGATGACTGAAAGGTTACGAATCGAAATCAATCTGGTTCTGCCTGCCGTTCCAGACACACGCGATGCCTGCGTCCAGCGTTTGGCCGATCTGCTGGAGTCGAAGGAAGGCGTCGAGTCCGCCCATCTTTGGGACACGAGTGAGAAAGGGCCGGACCAATTCTGCATTCATTTCGATCCCCAACGGATTTCGATGGGAGAGGTACGGGACTTGGTGATCCGGGCGGGTGCCGAACTTGAGCAGCGGTTCGGCCATTTGCTGCTCAAAGCGGAGCCAATGCACGCCCGCCAGGCCCGCTCCGTGGAGTCGCAAGTCAGCCGGATCAAAGGCGTGCTCGAAGCCGCGGTGTCGCCCGCCGGGGTCGTGCGAATTGAATTCGATCGACACGCGGTTGATGAGAAAGGCATCTCGTCGGAACTGCAAAAGATCGGCATGCTCAAGATCGAGGATTCAGTTCGAAGCGCGCCTGTCGAAGCGGCAGAGGCGGAGCCTAAGCCAGCCAGTGAAACCACCGACCACGGACACGGTGGCCTCTTCGGAGAACAGACGGAACTCATATTTGCTGCGATTTGCGGTGGGCTGCTGCTCGCCGGTTGGATTATCTCCGCATTGTTCACTTTTTCGCCATGGCTCCCTTGGAGCCTGTATTTGGCAGCCTATTTCTTCGGTGGCTTCTTTACCTTCCGCGAGGCGTTCGAGAACATCCGTGCCTTCCGGCTGGAGATCGATCTTCTGATGCTGGTAGCGGCCATTGGCGCGGCCACGCTCGGCGAGTGGGCCGAAGGCGCTTTGCTCCTGTTTCTGTTTAGCCTGGGGCACGCGCTCGAACACTATGCGATGGGACGTGCCAAGCGAGCGATAGAAGCGCTCGCCGAACTTGCTCCGCAAACCGCCTTGGTCCGTCGCGACGACCAGACGGCGGACCTTCCGGTTGAGCAGCTACGCCTGGGCGACGTCGTGATCATCAAGCCGAACGAGCGGATTCCCGCAGACGGCTTTGTGCTCAAGGGCGAAAGCAGCGTCAACCAGGCCCCGATCACTGGCGAAAGCGTGCCTGTGGACAAGCAGGCTGTGGACGATCCTTTGCAGGCGGCCGCCAATCCGGATCGGCTCGGACCCGAATATCGCACGTTTGCCGGCACGATCAACGGCGGCGGCGCTTTGGAGATTCAGGTCGTCAAACTCTCCAGTGAATCCACGCTGGCCCGCGTCGTGAAAATGGTCAACGAAGCGGAGACACAGAAGTCCCCCACACAGCAATTCACTGACAAGTTAGAGCGCATCTTTGTCCCGGCCGTGCTCGCCTTCGCGGTTCTGTTGCTCTTCACCTGGACTGTCATCGACGAGCCTTTCCGCGATTCGTTTTACCGGGCGATGGCGGTATTGGTGGCGGCCAGTCCTTGTGCGCTGGCCATTTCAACACCCAGTGCCGTTTTAAGCGGTGTGGCCCGCGCGGCACGGGGCGGCGTGCTCGTGAAGGGCGGCGGTCCGCTGGAGAATCTCGGGCGGCTGGGTGCCATCGCCTTCGACAAGACCGGCACACTGACTGAGGGAAAGCCGCGGTTGACCGACGCCATCGCGGCAAGCAGCCGTTCCGAAGAGGAGTTGTTGCGCGTGGCCATTGCCGTGGAGAAACTCAGCGATCACCCGTTGGCCGCGGCTGTCGTCCAGGGCGGCAAGGAACGTCTGAAGGGCGATTCGGACTTGCAGGCCCATGACGTGCAAAGCATCACCGGCCGCGGCGTCAAGGCGACCGTCAATGGTACTCAGGTCTATGTCGGTAAAGACCGCCTCTTTGGCGAAATTGAAGGGCCTCCCATTCCGGATGAACTTCGCAAGTCTACGGAAGACCTGAAGTCCGGCGGACGCACGACGATGATCGTCCGGCAGGCAGAGACCTACCTGGGCGTGCTGGGCCTGATGGACACGCCCCGTGACGCCGCTAAGGTGGTCATCGGCCGGCTCAAGGAACTTGGCGTCAAACGAATGATCATGCTCTCCGGCGACAACCAGCAGGTCGCCGATGCAGTGGCTCGGCAAGTTGGTATAGACGAAGCCGTGGGAGACCTTATGCCCGACGACAAAGTCGCGGCGATCAAGAAGCTCAGCCAGGAAGGAGGCGTGGCCATGGTGGGCGACGGTGTCAACGATGCCCCTGCAATGGCCAGTGCTACAGTCGGCATTGCGATGGGCGCGGCTGGTTCCGACGTGGCATTAGAGACTGCCGACGTGGCGCTCATGGCAGACGATTTGAACCATCTCCCCTTTGCCGTCGGGCTCAGCCGGAAAACCAGCCGCATCATCCGGCAGAACCTCTGGTTCAGTCTGGGCATGGTCGCGTTCCTGATTCCTGCGACAGTGCTGGGGCTGCAATTGGGTGCCGCCGTGTTGTTCCACGAAGGCTCGACGATACTCGTCGTCTTCAATGCCCTGCGGCTTCTCAAGTATGGCGACGAATGAACGGCCGCGATGGAAGTGGATAGGTTGTTTTCCGCCCAACGTAATTGACCAGGATTTGGGTCGGTCGTTTGGGAACGAGAGTATGCGAAAAGGTCGGCGTTCATGGCAACTACTCCAGAAATCCCTTCATTAACGCGAGTGCGTGACCTTACGGCTGGACTGGTCGTGTTCCTGGTCGCGCTGCCTTTGTGTCTGGGAATCGCGCTGGGGTCGGGCGCGCCGCTGTTCTCGGGACTGCTCGCGGGAATTATCGGCGGCATCCTGGTCGGTGCGATCAGCGGCTCACAGGTCAGCGTCAGCGGCCCTGGCAACACGCTCATGGTGATTGTCGCAACGCAGATTGCAACGCTGGGATCGTTCGAAGCCTTTTTGCTGGCGCTGGTGCTTGCCGGCGTCATCCAGATCGCACTGGGGGCGGCGCGACTGGGATTCTTAGCCGCGTATTTCCCTTCGAGCGTAATCAAAGGACTCTTGGCGGCCATCGGCATCATTTTGGTGCTGAAGCAGGTTCCTCACCTACTCGGACACAGCGCGGACCCCGAAGGAGACATGGCGTTTCAGCAACACGACCACGCGAATACATTCAGTGAGCTCCTTCGCATGGTCGACCATATCCACCCGGCTGCAATCGTCATTGGACTTGGATCGCTCGCCTTGCTCATCTCCTGGACCCGGTTCAGGCCACTGAAACAATCGATCGTTCCGGCACCTTTGGTCGTGGTGTTGTTCGGGGTGAGTTTAGGCTTTGTCTTCGGACAACTCGGCGGGACCTGGGCGCTTGAGCCGAGTAACTTCGTGCAGGTGCCCGTGGCTGACAGCCTGGCCGGATTCCTGGGATTTCTCCGGTGGCCCGATTTTTCGCAATGGTCCAACCCGGCTGTGTACAGGGCGGGACTGACCATCGCGGCGGTTGCTTCTCTTGAGACCCTGCTCAACTTGGAGGCTGCCGATAAGATCGACCCGCAACAACGCACGTCTCCCCCGAGCCGCGAATTGCTGGCTCAGGGTGTCGGCAACGTGGCAGCCGGGTTGATCGGCGGCATTCCCGTCACATCCGTGATCGTCCGCAGTTCCGTCAACATCAATGCTGGGAGCCGCACGAAACTGGCTACGATCATTCACGGCCTCCTGCTACTGGTAAGTGTTGCGCTTTTCCCAGTCTGGCTGAACGCCATACCATTGCCCTGCCTGGCGGCGATCCTGCTGGTCACTGGTATCAAACTCGTCAGCCCGAACCTAGTCCGGCAGATGTGGAACGAGGGTCGCTACCAGTTCGTGCCATTCGTGCTGACGGTGACCGCGATTGTTCTGACCGATCTGCTGATTGGCGTCCTGATTGGGCTGGCGGTGAGCCTGGGCTTCATTCTCAATAGCAACCTGCGTCGACCAATCCGCCGCTTCGTGGAAAAGCACTTGGGCGGCGACGTGTTGCACATCGAGTTGGCTAACCAGGTCAGCTTTCTGAACCGGGCTGCACTGCTGAAGATCCTGGATGCGGTGCCTCGCGGCGGAAAAGTGTTGCTCGACGCTCAGGACACCGACTATATCGACCCAGATATTTTGGACCTTCTCCGCGATTTCAATGAAAAGACTGCCCCGGCGCGTGGCGTGGAGGTGAGTTTGCTTGGGTTCAGACGCAAATACCAGCTCAAAGACCGGGTGCAATACGTCGACTATTCCACGCGAGACCTTCAGAGTCAGCTCACTCCCCAACAGGTGCTGCAAATTTTGACGGACGGCCACGAGCGGTTCCGCACGGGTCAGCGTCTGACACGCGACCTCGGTCGCCAAGTCCGCGCAACGTCCGGCGGACAGCATCCTCTGGCCGTCATCCTCAGTTGCATCGATTCTCGCACGCCGACCGAGCTGATCTTCGACATGGGAGTGGGCGACAGCTTCAGTATCCGCATTGCCGGGAACGTCCTCAGCCGCAAGGTTCTGGGTAGCTTGGAGTACGCTTGCGCCGTGGCCGGGGCCAAGCTGATCCTCGTCATGGGCCACACGCGGTGCGGCGCGGTAACGGCGGCTGTCGAGCTGGCGTGCTCGTCGGAAACTGCGGCCCAGGCCACCGGCTGCCAGCATCTCGAACCGATCGTTCAGGCCATTCAGCAATCGGTCGATCTGAACACTTGCCAGCGCCTGGCACAATTGTCAGCCGCCGAAAAGGAGACCTTCGTCAATGAAGTGGCTCGCGGCAATGTCGCCCGCGTCACGGAGACGCTTATTAGGGAAAGCCAGACCCTCAGTCACCTTCACCAAGAGGGACGGGTGGCGATCATCGGCGCGATTTATGACGTCGTCACCGGGGAAATCGAATTCTTGCCGCATGCAGATGCGTGCGTCGTGGCCCCGTCAGTATGAGACCTATTCGACAGTTTGGCTGAACATCACGAGATAAGGACAAGTCGTGGACTGGAACCAGGAAGCCTTCATGGCATTGCAGGTGGTCATGGCCGTCGTACTCGGCGGTTTCGTGGGGTGGGAACGCGAGTGGCATGCCCGTGAGGCAGGAATCCGCACCTATGGAGCGGTCTCCCTGGGAGCCTGTGTTTTTGCCTTGGTTTCGACTCACATCACGACTGGCAACAACCCGCATGTAATCGCCGCCGGTGTGGTCACAGGCATCGGCTTCCTCGGCGCGGGTGTGATTCTCCGCGATCAAGGCAACGTCGTCGGTCTAACCACGGCCGCAACGCTCTGGGCAACCGCGGCCATCGGGATTGCGACCGGCTATGGAATGTACACGCTCGCAATACTCGTCTCGTTCATTGTCTTTGGGCTGCTGGCGCTGCACCACATTCCGGGCTGGAAATGGCTGAAACAATCAAATGCGAATCCCGAAGCCCTGAAGCAGTGAACGGGGCAAATTGCGGCTTCTGACCACAATATCCAAGGTTGCGACGCGAAGACTATGGTTCGGTCACATCGCAGATGTTCATGGCGATTTGTGCATGATTATTAAGTTGGCAACGCGTGTGTATCGATCTTTGCGACAACGCGGAATCAGACACACACTAACAGCCGGTTTTCGTGCCCTTCGCACCGCCGCGCAAATGTGCCGGCCTGAAACTTGGCGGCGGAGGCGCTCAGCGCAACTGCGTAGCCGGCAGTTCGATAAACACTTCGGCGTGGATACAGCCGGTGTGCAGTCGTTGCAGGAATTCACCATCGTCAGCGAGAACTTGGCCGACGGCGTTAGATATGAGCCGATTGATCCTGATGACTTTCGGGCAATGCTCAATCAGGCCGGCGAGATCCGGGGCTACACGTTCGTCGATTTTGGAGCGGGTAAGGGCCGCGCGATGCTCTTGGCCTCCGAGTGGCCCTTCTCGCAGATCGTCGGTGTCGAATTCGCTTCGGAATTGGTTTCCCACGCCCGTCAGAATGTGCGGCAATACAAAAATCCGCGTCAAATCTGTCATCGGCTGGAGGTAGTCGAGGGCGACGCCGCTACGTTTCGCCTGCCGCCGGGGCCACTGGTACTGTTCTTCTACAATCCGTTAGGCAAAGAGGTGATGGCTCGCGTGGTGGACAACGTCCGGCAACCATTGGCGATGGAGCCGCGCCCGGTGGTTGTGTTGTATCACACGTGCACCGAGCGTGAATTGTGGAATGGGCAACCGGGTTTTGAAGAATTTCCGACAATCAATGACGCGGCCCAGTTCCACTATCGCCAGTTTGAAGGTACTGCCCTATGAAAGCATAGGTTAAAGGTCTGCCCTAGGTTTGCTTTGCCAATGAGTGCGGAATCACGAGAGGCCTGTAGAACATGCTCGACCTCAATTTGCCTGACACAGCTCTGCTCGACGGCTCAGACAACCGCGAAAGCGAGCCGCGGGACTACGCGATCTGTCCACGGCGATGACTGTACCGGTCCAAGGCCCAGGACAACCTTGACATCGCCCACCTCGATCAGCACTTCATGAAGGCGATGACGGCTGCGCTGACATACTTTGATGCAGGAACCAACCTCACCACAACAGACTGCATTCGCCAACATTTGGCCACTGGCGACGCGGCCTAGACGCCGTCGCCGGAAGTACCTCGAACAATGGAAAGATCGGAACGTCTTACACGTCCTGCCGTGTTATGCCCCGGAGACAATCCTGGACGAACGGACTGGTTGGCTGGTTCACGAAACGATCACCCGTAGCGACCGCTGTCCGACACTAACGGATCGATCAATCAGGTCTACGAATGGTTCGATCAGCAACGCGCCTTCGTCGCCCAAACCCTCGCCGAATACGCCCAAGCCGTTTGACCGCGATTCGCATGCCGTAGTTAAATTTAGCTCGGGATGGTAATACCAAGATCACCCAATTCCGTGATGAAAGCTGACTTTTGCGAGCGACTTACGGAGGGATCGCCGGAGCCATTGTTCGCATCGACTTGCAAGACTTTAACCATCAATTCGTAAACGCCTGGCAGGCCGGGGGAATAGCCGAATGCCGCAAAGGAACTAC
>JAKFWC010000003.1 GCA_021732975.1 Planctomycetaceae bacterium
GTGGTGGATTCGGCGGCGGAGTAGGGGGCGGCATGTTCCAGATCGCGCCGGAAGGCAGCCGAGCCGCGATTATCCACGCAGCGCTCGGTCAGCTTGGTGGAGCGGAGAGCGGTGGGGGCGGTCTCGGTGGCGGCGGCTTGGGCGGTGGAGTCCCCAATCACTCGGCGACGACCGACGCCGGTGCCGTGCTGATGAATGTCATCCAGGAAGCCACCCGGCCGACAGAGTGGATGGAAAGCGACGGGAGCGGCGGCACCATCACGGAATTCGATGGCCTGATCACCATCGGACACACGCAACAAGTGCACGAGCGCGTCACCGACCTGCTGAAAAAGCTCCGGGCGGCGAAAAAGGGTGAAATGAAAAACTGAACCGCGCTTCGCCCCAACGCCGCGTCGTCTTAGCCCCCCGTCCATGACGGGGGGTGTTTTTTTATGACGATCAGTGCACTCTGTTGTGCGCGGGTCTCCCGACCCCGCACCACTTTTTGACCGAAGATCTCCCTTCTTCCGACACTTTTCGAAGGAGACCTGCGGTCGGGATCAGTGCGGGGTCGGGAGACCCGCGCACAACGCAACGACGGGGCTTCCGAACTTTCGGTTCGCCCGGTGCGTCCCTATAATGCGGGCTTGGTTTCTGGCCGGTGACGGGGGCGGTGCGCTTGCGTCAAACGGCTTGTCTCTCGAATCGAACAAGGCGGATTGTCGTGCTGCGGACTCATACGTGCGGGGAATTGCGGGCCGGACACAATGGACAAACGGTGACGGTCGCCGGCTGGGTCGATAAATATCGCGACCACGCGGGGATCGTGTTCGTCGATCTCCGTGACCGCTACGGCAAGACGCAGATCAAGTTCGACCTGTCCGACAGCAGCGACGTGCAGGCCCTCGCCCGCGGACTCCGTTATGAAGACGTGATTCAAGTCACCGGGATGGTCGAACCGCGCCCGGAAGGGCTTGCCAATCCGAAACTCGCCACCGGCGAGATCGAAGTCCTCGCGCGGGAACTTGTCGTCCTCAACAAGAGCAAGACGCCGCCTTTCGAACCGGATACGTCCGCGCTTCCGAACGAAGAACTGCGGCTCAAACACCGGTTCCTCGATCTGCGCCGTCCCGATCTGCAGAAGACGATCATCATGCGGCACCAGCTGACCAAAGCGGTGCGCGACTACTTCGACGAGCACCAATTCCTCGAAATCGAAACGCCGATCCTTGGCCGCAGCACGCCGGAAGGGGCGCGGGATTATCTCGTGCCGAGCCGTGTCCACCCCGGTTGTTTCTACGCGCTGCCGCAGTCGCCGCAGTTGTACAAGCAGATTCTGATGATCGCCGGGTTCGACCGGTACATGCAGATCGCCCGCTGCTTCCGCGACGAAGACCTGCGAGCCGACCGTCAGCCGGAATTCACGCAGATCGATGTCGAAATGGCCTTCGTGAAACGCGAAGATATTTTGGTCATGATCGACGGTTTGATCGGCCGCCTTGTCAAAACACTGCAAGGGAAAGAAATCAAACTGCCGTTGCCGCGGTATTCGCATGCGGAGGTGATGGAGCGCTACGGCAGCGACAAGCCCGACCTGCGGTTCGGCATGGAACTCGTCGACATCAAGGAGATCGCAACCACCTGCGGCTTCGGCGTCTTCAAAAGCACCATCGAAAAAGGGGGCCGCGTCCGGGGGATGCGTGTCGTTGGAGCCGCGGAGAAATACAGCCGCAAGCAGATCGATGAACTGACCGAGTTCGTCAAGAACTACGGTGCGATGGGCCTCGCGTTCTTCCGGGTGAAGTCGGCGACCGAACTCGATTCTCCGATCGCGAAGTTCTTCAGCGCCGAAGATCAGGCAAAGATTATTTCCAAACTGGGGGCAACAACCGGCGACTTGTTGTTCTTCGTCGCTGACACGCCGAAGGTGACGAGCGCCGCCCTCGCCGCGCTCCGCAGCCGCCTTGGCAAAGAACTGAATCTGTACGATCCCACCGAGATCAACGTCGCGTGGGTGCTCGATTTCCCAATGTACGCCTGGAACGAAGAAGAACAACGCTGGGAAGCCGAGCACCATCCGTTCTGCCAGCCGGTGGAAGAAGACATTCCGCTCTTTGACACCGACCCCGGCAAGATTCGCGCCCAGTCATACGACCTGATCTGCAATGGTTACGAAGCGGCGTCGGGGTCTGTCCGCATCCACGACCCCGCGGTGCAGCAGCGGGTCTTCAACTTCATCGGCATCACCCCGGAAAACGCGGAAGAACGCTTCGGCTTCCTGCTGGAATCGCTCCGCTTCGGCGCCCCGCCGCACGCCGGCATCGCCCTCGGCCTCGACCGCTGGGTAATGATGTTCGGCAACATCGACAACATCCGCGACGTGATCGCCTTCCCCAAAACCCAAAAAGCCTCCGACCTCCTCACCGGCGCCCCCGCGGATGTGGACGGCAAACAACTGCGCGATCTACACATCAAGATTGATGTACCGAAAACGTAACAACGCAAGAGGGTGCCACGGGCGGCTCGTCCGCCCGTGCTGAAGTGGCAGAGCGTTCTCACTGGCGGTCAAGCCGCCAGTGCCACCCCGCCGAGAAGCTTCTGGCCGCTGAAGCTGCACCGGTTGAGACAACCGGTGCGACCCGGTAAAACGAGGGAGTGCCCTTCCATAACCAAGCCTGTTTCCCGACAACACGAAGGTGACTCCCATGCCGGAATTGGAGCGAGCAACTTCGCGATCCTCAGTGGTCGTATGGGTCCTGGGAGGCGGCGTTCTCGGTGTTTTCCTGTTCGTGAGCGCCGCCGGACTGTATGCGAGACAATTGGCACATAATCAGTCACTCGCATTAGAGAGACAAAAGCGGATCGGGAGTGCGTTACATCAAGACCATGATGTAAACCACCAATTCCCCGTAAGCAGCTACAGTTTTGACGGATTACCACTCCACAGTATTCAGACGGCATTGCTGCCCCACCTCAACCAACAACCTCTGTACAAAACACTGGATCAGAGCCAGCCGTGGAATGCTCCTGCGAATGCCGCTGCGACTTCCGCAGCGATTGCCGAATTCATCAACCCTGCCGACGGGCTTCCCACCACGAAGAACGGTGCTGGCACGGCACACTTTGTGGGAAATGCACGGCTATTTGTGCCGTTTCAGCGGGTCTGGATCGGGCATATCTACGACGGCACGTCGTCCACGATGGCCTTTGGCGAAATCGGACACGGCGTCGAACCATGGGCGCGACCTGGTACGGAACGTCATCTGACGCAGGGCATGAAGGGCGGCGAGTCTCAGTTTGGACGCTCCAACGGCAAGGGGGGCAACATCCTCATGGTCGATGGGCAGGTGCGGTGGATCGCTGCGGAAACCAGCCCGCTCGTTCTTTCGGCATTGTCGACTCATAACGGCGGCGAGAATATCGAGGAAACCATCAAGGCCTCCAGTGAGCCGGCGACCCCACCGCCGCCGCCGCTCCCGAATATCAGACTGGGATACATTTACCGCAATCCTGAAAACCGCGTCGATTTTATCCCTCTGGGATTTAAACAGGACCGCATTTCTTTCTGGAAAACCAAAGAACAGCCACCCGCAGTCCGCGTCCTGTTGCAAAATATCGGCGTGGGTGAGTTACGTGTGACGGGAGTTTCCGCGACGGAAGGCGTTGGAGTCGAATGGTTGTCAGCGCCCAAAGTGGACCTCCTCAAACCACGTGAACTGGCAATTCTGAAGGTTTCTCCTCTCGATCCTAAAACCTTTCGCCGCGGACATTGTGTGATTAAGACAGACGATCCCAAGAATCCGGAAATTTCGATGGAGATTGAGTGAGTGGTGGGCGGGTCTGCGGTTTCGTGATTCCGGGTACCTCTGATTAATGGGTGGCTCGGATTGCCTTCGGCAATCTGGGGTGGCGTAGCCACCAAGAGGCCATCAAGATTATCGTTCAAATGACCACGCGGCTCCAGTCTTGGCCCCGTGGTCACAAAGCCTCTTTGCGGCTGTGCCGCCCCAGAGGGCTGGACGCCCTCTGAGCCACCCGGTGCGGTATTTCTCGGTTCTTTACGGCAGCTTCACGAGCCGGACGCGTTAGCGATGGACCCTGTCATCGCGGGATGCGGGGGGGATCCGTCGCTGATGCTTCCGGCTCGTCGTCTTTGAATCGTGGCGCTTGTGTCAGGAAGTCCCCGCGCACAACGGAGACAGTCCCCTGCTGACGCATCCGCTTGGTGATGTTTACCCCACCCGTCCCGGATACTGCGATGGCGACCAACCCATTACTCGCTTGAATGTCGTCGAGAAGACGAACGGATTCTGGTAGCCGACCTGGTTCGCAATCGTTTCGATCTTGCTGTGCGGGGCGACGAGCAACTCCGCGGCGCGGCGCATCCGGAGCCAGATGAGTTGTTGACGCGGGCTGCGGCCGAGTTCCTTGCGGCACAAACGCTGCAACTGCTTCTCGCTGAGATGGACGCGCTGTGCCATCGCGGTGATCGTCCATGGGTGATCGAGACTGGCAGCGACATTTCGCCACAGTTCCCACAAGCGTGGATCGGACCGGGTGGGCTCGGCGAACCGACGGACGTAGTGGTCGATCAGATCGACCCAATGTTGCATCGCGGCCGGAGCGCCGTCGCCCACCGTTTCGTGATGCAGTCCGCGAATGGCCAACTGCAGAGGATCCGCGTTGTACTGGGCGACAATCGGCGTCGATGTCGCTGCCAGCGGACGTTGTCCTTCCGGTTCGCCGTAACGAACCCAGCAGATGGTCCATGGATGCTGCGGAATCGCATGAAAGGCTTGCCGTGTGTGGGGAGGCAGCAGCACGGCTTGACCGGGACGGCAGCGCATCCAGCGACCATCGACGAGCACACGGCCTTCGCCACCCAGACACGCGAGAAAATAACTTCCTGCGAGTCGGGTGCGGACGATGCGGAACGGGGCATGCATGCAAGCCACCGCGACGTGCCGAATGTGATAATGTCCCAACGCCGGGCACACGGGGGCATTGGCAAGCCACGCCCGCGGGTCGGCCATGTCGGCCCGGACCACTGACACGACCGCATCATCGGGTCGAATGTCGGTTTCAGATAGGTTTCGGTCGGTTCGACGCATGGTTTCAGGCGTACGGAGCATCTATGCTGGTGGATGTGTCATCGAGAGAGAAATTCCGAACTCGTTCCGACGCGGAGCATGGGAACGAGTTTGTAAGTTACGCGATTACGTCGACTCGGAACTAACGCTGATGGACTCCTGCCGAGCTTCTTACTTCGTTGCGACATGGTTCTTCATGACCGCGTGCGCATTTGCGCAGACGGAACCGATCGATTTCGGTCGCGACATTCAGCCCATTCTGGCGAAACGGTGTTACGCCTGCCACGGTCCCGATACCGCGGAAGCGGGGTTGCGACTGAATGTCCGTGAATCGGCTTTCGACAAACATGAATCGGGGGTGATGGCGATCATTCCCGGCAAGCCGAATGAAAGCGAAGTGCTGAAGCGGATCATGTCGAACGACGACGCGGATCGCATGCCGCCGGAGGGAAAACCGCTCACGCCGGGGCAGGTCGAGCTCATTCGCAAGTGGATCGAACAAGGTGCCGACTGGCAGGAACACTGGGCCTTCAGCAAGCCAAAAACGTTGACGCCGCCGCCGGTGTCCGATGCGGCATGGGCGGCACATCCGATTGATGCGTTCATCCGGGCGAAGATCGATCACGCGAAACTGGTCCCCGCGCCACCGGCATCGAAAGCCGCGTTATTGCGACGCATCACTTACGACCTCACGGGCCTGCCGCCAACACCCGCAGATGTGGAAGCGTATCTGGCCGACACATCGCCGAATGCGTACGAAAAGCTCGTCGACCGGTTGCTGCAATCTCCGCAGTTGGGCGAGAAATGGGCGCGACACTGGCTCGATGTCGTCCGCTATGCCGACACCAACAGCTTCGAGCGCGATGGCCCGAAACCCAATGCCTGGCGATTTCGCGATTATGTCATTCGCGCCTTTAACTCCGACAAACCATACGACCGGTTCATTCTGGAGCAACTCGCCGGTGACGAACTCCCCGACGGTGGCAACGATGGTCTCATCGCGACGGGGTATTACCGTCTCGGCCTGTGGGACGACGAACCAGCCGATCGGTTGCTCGCGCAGTACGACGGTTACGACGACCTGATCACGACGACGGGGCAGGCGTTTCTCGGGCTGACAGTGAACTGTGCCCGCTGTCACGACCACAAGATCGATCCCATCCCCACGAGTGAGTACTACAGTTTCGTCGCTTTCTTTCAGAACGTGACGCCGAACGGTTACCCCAGCCCACAGACCGAGCAGCCGCTGTTTGAAGATGTCGCCGCACGGGCGGCTTACGATGCCGCGGTGGAAGCCAATCGAAAGCAGATTGACCAGACACAGGCCCAGATCACGGTCATCGAAAGGGAGTTCCGCGACAAACTCGTCTCGCGCGAGTCGACAACCGAAGTCCCCGACCTCGATGATGTCGAGTACAAGTTCTATCGCGACACCTGGGACAAGCTGCCGGATTTCGACGCGCTCAAACCCGAAACCGTCGCCAAGCTCGAACGGCCGTATTTCGATATCACTCCGGCGACACGCGAGTTTTCGTTCGGCTTCGTCTTCACGGGTGATCTGAAAGTTCCCGCGGACGCCGAGTATACGTTCCTGCTCGATTCCGATGACGGCTCGCGGTTGAGCATCGACGGCGAGCAAATCCTGCTCTACGACGGTATCCACGGCATCGGCAGTCCGAAGTCGGCGAAGGTCATGCTCAAAGCCGGGCGACGGAAGATTCGGGTGGATTACTTTCAGGGGCCGACCGGTGACAAAGGTCTGTATCTGTCGTGGTCTGGGCCGGGGTTCGCCAATCGGCATTTGAGCGCACCGTCCGAGAAAGGCCGCAACGCCAAACGCCGCGATCTCGTCGCGGCGATGAAAGACAACGGCCGCGAAATCCTCGGCAAAGACCGTCACGAGGAATACACGAAACTGACAAAATCGCTGGACGAATTGAAACGGAACAAGCCCGCGACGGACATGGCCCTCTGCGTCACGGAGCACGGTCCGAACGCGCCGGAAACGACGATCCTCAAACGGGGCAATCCGCAGTCGCCGGGTGACAAAGTCGTCCCCGGTTTTCTGAGTTCGCTCGGCGGTGGGCAAGCGGTCATTCCGACAGCATCGCCCGGTGCCAAGACCTCCGGTCGGCGGTTGGCACTCGCGCAGTGGATCGCGTCGCGCGACAATCCGCAAACCGCGCGGGTGATGGTCAACCGCATCTGGCAACATCTGTTTGGCCGCGGGATTGTCCGCTCACCCAACAACTTCGGGCTGCTGGGCGATCGACCGACGCACCCCGAACTGCTCGATTGGTTGGCCCTCCGTTTCATGGATGATGGCTGGCGGATGAAGTCGCTCATCAAGTTGATCGTCATGTCGCAGACGTATCAGATGTCTTCGCAGACCAACGCCGTGGCACTGGAGAAAGACCCGCTGAACAATCTCTTCTGGCGGCATGACATGCGCCGGCTCAATGCGGAAGAACTGCGGGACTCCGTTCTCGCTGTCAGTGGGAATCTGTCGTTGAAGCCCTTCGGACCGGGCATTTATCCCGAGATTTCCGATGAAGTGAAAGCCGGGCAATCGAATCCGGGGCAGGGCTGGGGCAAGTCGTCACCGGAAGACGCCGCGCGGCGCAGTGTGTACGTCTTTGTGAAGCGCAGCCTCCCGTTGCCGGTGCTGTCCGATTTCGATTTCCCCGACACCGACGGCACGTGCGCGGCCCGCTTCGCCACCACGCAACCGACCCAGGCATTGGGGATGCTCAACGGCAAGTTCATGAATGATCAGGCGGTGATCCTCGCCCAACGTCTGCAGAAAGAAGTCCCGAACGACCTCACCGCGCAGATCAAACGGGCCTACTTCCTGACGACCGGTCACCAGGCGGATGACGCTGCCGTGACGCGAGGAAAGCAATTGATCGATGCGATGCAACAGAAACACCAGGTAACGGCCGAGCGGGCGTTGACGCTGTTCTGCCTGATGACATTAAACCTCAACGAGTTTGCGTATCTGGATTAGTCTTAGCCCCCGGTCAATGACGGGGGGTAATCACGCATACAATCCCCATTCCCCCAGTCATTGACCGGGGGCTAAGACAGGATGCAACACCATGACCAACAATTTCTGTGGCCGCACTCGCCGTGAATTCCTGTGGCAGACCGGGGGCGGGTTCGCCGGGACCGCGCTCACCGCAATGCTCGCGCAGGACGGTTTCTTCAGCACGCCAGTATTTGGTGCGGACGCGGCGTCGCATCTCAATCCGCTGGCGGTGAAGCCGCCGCATTTTGCGCCGAAGGCGAAGTCGGTGATCTTCCTCTTCATGTACGGCGGGCCGTCGCACATCGACACGTTCGATTACAAGCCGGCGATGAAGGGCCGCGATAACCAGACGGTCACCGTGAAAACCTTCGGCCGCGGCGGTCACAAAAACGAAGGCCGGATCGTCGAGCCGCGGTGGAACTTCAAGCAGTACGGTCAAAGCGGCCACTGGGTGAGCGACCTCTTTCCACATCTCGCGACCTGTGTTGATGACATCGCGTTCCTCCACAGCATGACCGCTGATTCCCCGATTCACGGCTCGGCCATGTTGATGATGAACTCCGGCAAGATTCTCTCGGGCTCGCCATGCCTGGGGTCATGGGTGAACTACGGTCTCGGCAGCGAGAATGAGAACCTGCCTGGGTTTGTCGTGATGCTCGACCCAACCGGCGGCCCCATCAGCGGGGCGAAAAACTGGTCCAGTGGATATATGCCCGCGAGTTATCAGGGGACGATTTTCCGGTCGAAGGGAGCGTCGATCATCGACCTCAATCAACCGGAAGGGTCCACCCGTGCGATGCAGCGCGAACTGCTCGACGCGCTCCGTGATGTGAACTCGATGCATGCCGCCGCGCGGCCCGATAACACCGATCTGTCGTCGCGCATCAACAGCTACGAACTCGCTTTCAAGATGCAGCAGCATGCCCCGGAAGCGGTCGACATTGCTCAGGAAACTGCGGAAACGCAGAAGTTGTACGGTCTCGATAACCCGCGGACGCTCGACTTCGGCAAGCGCTGTCTGCTGGCCCGGCGACTGGTCGAACGGGGGGTGCGGTTCATCCAGTTGTACTCCGGCGGTAATCACAACGACGCCAACTGGGATGCCCACGGCGATCTTGAAAAGAACCACAACTATCATGCGGGGAACACCGACCAGCCGATCGCCGCACTGCTCAAGGATCTGAAGCAGCGGAATCTGCTCGATGAAACGCTCGTGGTGTGGGGCGGTGAATTCGGCCGGCAACCGACCGCCGAGTACGCCGCGGGGACCGGTCGCGATCACAACGCTTACGGCTTCACCATGTGGATGGCCGGCGGCGGTATCAAGGGCGGCAGCAGCGTTGGCAGCACGGACGAACTCGGCTCCGTCGCGGTCGACAAGCCGATGCATGTCAAATATCTGCACGCGACCATTCTGAACCAGATGGGCCTCGATCCCAACAAGCTCAGCTACTTTCATGGCGGTCTGGATCAAAAACTCGTCGGCGTCGAACACATCGAACCCATCCGCGAGATCATTGCATAAGCGAAACAGAAACATTGTCAGAAGCCCAGCCTTTCTTAAGGCTGGGTCTCCTCGTTAGATGGACCCAGCCTTAAGAAAGGCTGGGTTTCCAGGTTGAAATGACATTATGACGACCACATCCAGCGCACTCGTCATCCGGCCGTTTGTGGATGCAGACGAAGCCGCGGTGGTGCGATTGTGGCAGGCGTGCGATCTCACGCGGCCGTGGAATGATCCGCATCGGGACATCGACCGCAAGCGCGGTGTGCAGCGCGAATTGTTTCTGGTCGGCACCATCGACGAAGAAATCGTCGCCGTCGCCATGGGCGGTTACGACGGTCATCGCGGGTGGGTGTACTACGTCGGTGTTGACCCCGCTCACCGTCGCCGGGGGTATGCGACCGCGCTCTTTCAAGCGATCGAAGACCGTTTGATTGCGCTGGGGTGTCCGAAACTGCTTCTGATGGTTCGCGACACGAATCTGCAGGCCGCCGAGTTCTATCGCTCGATCGGCTATGCAGAAGATCCGGTCGTCCTCTTCGGCAAACGGCTGATTGCCGATCAGTGACCCAGGCTCGCGGTCCGGCGTTTTGCGATCTCCGCCGGGTCGGCCACGCGGTGCTTGATGAACGGCGGCAGCCACGAGCCGATCAACATCCCGATGAATGATGCCGCCAGTCCATAGAGTTGCGGCGGAACGTTGCGCAAGATCTCTGTGCTCTCTTCATCGTAGAAGTAGTACTTCGTACCCAGCCACACGGGCACGGCGAGGAAAATCGAGAAGATCGCACCTTGTGTGGACGCTTTGGGCCAATAGATGCCCATGACGAGCGGCACGAACGCCACCACCAGGGTCACGCTGTATCCGGCTTCCACCATTTCGTACATGGTCTGATTGGAGTTCATCGACATCGTCGTGGCCACGACCGAGACGCCGATGAGGACCGTCCGCACCACCCAGATCAACGTGGTGTCATTGAAGTGCTTGATAAACGGCTGCAGCACGTTTTCGGTAAGCACGCTGGATGGGGCGAGCAATGTCCCGCTCGCGGTGGAAAGAATCGCGGAGAGGAGTGCTCCGAAGAATAGCACCTGGCACCAGATCGGCGTGTCGTGCAACACTAGCTTCGGAAGAATCTGCTGCACCGCGCGGGCATCCTCGCTTTCAAACAGGGCCGCGTGTGCCGGGTTTACAACCGTCGCGGCAAAGGCGATGAACATTGGCACAAAAGCAAAGGCAAAGTAGAACAGTCCGCCGGCAAGCGTGCCGATGAACGCAGTCCGCTCGTTTTTAGCGCTGGTCACCCGCTGGAACACGTCCTGCTGTGGGATCGACCCCAGCGCCATGGTGATAAATTCGCCGATGAATGCCATCCACGCCGCCGTGGTCACGTGCGGAAACAGGTTCAACTTCCCTTGTGCGTGCGCTTCGGCAATAACCTTGTCGAACCCGCCTGCCCGGTCACCCATCAGAATCGCTACGACGATCAGGCCGACGACAATGGCCACGGTTTGCACCACGTCGGTGAGCGCCACCGACCACATGCCCCCGAACAGCGTATAAACCGTGACAATGACGGCACCGATGGCAATCGACTGATTGAGCGAGATATCGGGAAACAGCACATTGATGACCAGCCCCAAGGCGGAAAGCTGGGCACTCGTCCAACCCAGATACGAACTCGCGATCCCCAACGACGTGATGACTTCCACGAACTTTCCGTAGCGCTGGTGGTAGTAATCGCCAATCGTCAGCAGTTCCATGCGATAGAACGTGCGGGCAAAAAAGAATGCCACCAGAACCAGGCACATCGACGCGCCGAAAGGATCACCCGAAACGAATCCCATGCCCTCATGCGCGAATGTCGCCGACACCGATAGAACGGTTTCCGCACCGAACCATGTCGCGAAGACGCAGGCAAAATTCATGTACAGCGGCAGCGACCGCCCGGCGACCATGAAGTCTTTGGAGTCTTTCACGCGGCTGGAGGCGTAAATCCCCACGGCCACCGTGGCCGCCATGTAAATCACCACGCACGCAATCAGCATCTCGGGCTCCGCTAGAAAACTCCCACCGTGGGAAGCGCGGAAACATGTTACCAACGTCGTGGTTAAACGAGAACCGCACTTACGGCGGCAAGAACAGCGTCGTGCAGATGTCCGTTGGAGACGATCACACCCTGATTTTGCTTCAGTTGGCGCCCGTGTGTGAAATCGAGCGGTTTACCGGAAATATCGGTGACGCGGCCACCCGCTTCTTCGACGACAATTACTCCGCCGGCGTGATCCCAGATCTGCTCGAAATAGTCCGCTTTGGTTGGCAGTCGCAGATACAGATCGGCTTCGCCTCGGGCTACCACGCCGTATTTGGCCTGGCTGTCGAGCCGCACCGGAGCGGCGGTGATGCCGAGTCGTTGGGCGATCTGTTCGGACTTCCCGTGCGCGCTGTGTCCCGATTCGACCGATTCGCAGAACCGCGCCGTTGTGGAATCCGTCGTCGTCGAAACACTCAATCGCACCGGCTCGCCCACGCCTTCCAATGGAATCGCGAACGCACCCTGTCCGCGGATGGCGTAGAATAACGTTCCCGTTGTGGAATCATCGCCGAGGACCAGCGGCAGGTTCGGACAGCCGAGCACGCCGAGTTCGATGCGGCCGTCGAGAATCAGCGCCAGTGAAATCGCATACTGTTCTTTGCGGAGAAAGCCTTTCGTGCCGTCGATCGGGTCGAGCGTCCAGAAGCGATGGGCATAATCCTGATGACCGCCGCGGTCGATCCACCGGCAAATCTGCTCCTTCGAGGCCAGCACACATTCGCGGCAAACCTCGTCGTGAATCAGATGCAGAAACGGAGCATTGTCCTCGTTCTGCAGTACCGTGGAATCTTCCTCGGCGATGATAGGATCGTCCGGGAAGGCATCGCCGATCACCCGGCAGACGACGGCCTGGCTGCCGAAGTCTGCAATGGTGACCGGGCTTTTGTCCTTCTTCGCCAGCGAGTCCGGAGCAATCGTTGATTGCACCGAGCGGCAGATCCGGGCGGCGTCGCGCACGGCGGCCAGGGCGACTTCCAATTCGCGATGACAAACGGTTGTCACGGCAGCAAATCCCGCACGGTGTCCCGTTCCGACTTCAATTCCGCCACGGTCTTGTCAATCTGCGACTTGGCGAAATCGTCGATCGCGAAGCCTGGCTGCACGCGCCAGTTTTGACCATCGCTGGCGATTGGGAGACCGCAGATCAGACCTTCGTCGATGCCATACGCCCCGTCGCTGTACACGGCGATGCTGGCACAACTGCCGGACGCCGTGGGAGTGATGATGCTCTTCACGGTATCGAGGCAGGCATTCGCAGCGGACGCCGCACTGGACGCCCCGCGGGCTTTGATCACCGCAGCACCGCGCTGTTGGACGGTGCTGATAAACTCGTTCTGCAACCAGGCGTGATCGGTAATCACGTCGGTAGCTGGACGGCCGTCGACCTTGGCATTCGCGAAGTCCGGAAACTGCGTGGCCGAGTGGTTGCCCCAGATCGCGACATTGCTGACGGCCGCGATCGGCCGCGCGGCTTTGTGCGCCAGTTGCGCGACCGCGCGGTTCTGATCGAGCCGGGTCATCGCGAACCAGCGATTCCGCGGCACATCCGGAGCGTGCGACATCGCGATCAGGCAGTTCGTATTGCACGGATTGCCGACGACGACGACACGGACATCCTTCGCTGCGGCAGCCTGAATCGCTTTGCCGGTGTTGGTAAAAATGGGTCCGTTGATGCGGATGAGGTCGGCCCGTTCCATCCCTTGCTTGCGGGGAATGCTGCCGACGAGGAGCACCCAGTTTACCCCGGCGAGGGCTTGTTCGAGGTGATCGCTGTCGTACTTCTGCACGCCGACGAGCGTCGGGAACGCACAGTCGTCGAGTTCCATGTGGACGCCATCGAGGGCGGGCATCACGGGGGGAACTTCAATCAGATGCAGCACGACGGGCTGGTGGGCGCCGAAGACTTCCCCCGAGGCAATCCGAAAAGTCATGGCGTAGCCGATTTGTCCGGCTGCGCCCGTAATAGCAACATGAATCGGGGCGGTCATCGACATTCACTCCTCAGCGGTCATGCGGTCCAGAATACAGGCCCTCAGGGTACCGCGAACCCGGTCGAATCGGCAACCGACGCTGAGCCTTCATCCCCCGAGAGTTGGCCGGAATCACAGAAGTGTTACCTTTCGTGAAGGATGGGTTTGTGGCAGGAAATCGGGGCTTTTGGCGACGATTTCCCCGTAACATCGGTCGGTCTGGAATTTCCTTCGGCGGGGATTTATCATCGGGGTTCTGAACAGGAAATAAAGCATTTGCCGCCGACAACGGCGGGTGAGGGATTGTGCGTTATGCCGACCGTGACATTCGTCAAAGAAAAGAAGACGATTGAAGTTCCCGCCGGGGCGAATTTGCGGCGTGAGGCGATGAAAGCCGGCGTGCAGCTTTACCCGTTTCCGCACAACTACGTGAACTGCCTGGGGAATGGACTCTGCTGCAGTTGCCGCGTGGTCGTGAAGAAAGGCCTGGAAAACTGCACGCATCAAGGGGTTTTTGAGAAAGTCTCGATGATCGCGCATCCGCTGGCGTTTTTCGCGCGGATCGGTCACGAAAAGGATTTGCGGTTAGCGTGCCAACTCGGTGTGCAAGGGGATATCGAAGTCGAAACCCAACCGCCGCTGAATCTGCACGGCGAGAATTTTTGGTCGTAATGATCGCTTGTCGCTTCGCAGGTCACCCAGTCCGCTTCCAAGAGAGATATTATGCGGCTGCTGGTCACCGGGGGTTGCGGATTCATCGGGTCGAACTTTATTCGTCACCTGCTGACGACCGACTCGGCACTATCAATTACGAATCTCGACAAGCTCACCTACGCCGGTAACCCGGAAAACCTCGCCGATCTGGCCGCATCGCAGTCCTCCCGCTACGAGTTTGTTCACGGCGATATCGTCGACCGATCGCTGGTGGAATCGGTGATCACGCCGGGACGGTTTGACGCCGTGATTCACTTCGCTGCGGAGAGTCATGTCGACCGCAGTATTCTCGACAGCGGCCCGTTCATTCAGACAAACATCGTCGGTACGCAGGTGCTGCTCGATGCCAGCCGAAAGGCGAACATCGGTCGTTATGTCCAGGTGTCGACCGACGAAGTGTACGGCAGCCTCGGACCGACGGGACTCTTCACCGAAGAGACGCCGCTCGCGCCGAACAGCCCGTATTCGGCCAGCAAAGCCGCCTCGGACATGCTGGTGCGGTCGTATGTTCACACGTTCGGTTTCCCGGCGATCATCACGCGGTGTTCGAACAATTACGGGCCGTATCAATTCCCGGAAAAAGTGCTGCCGCTGTTCGTGTCGAACGCCCTCGCTGATTTACCGCTGCCGTTGTATGGGGCGGGGTTGAATGTGCGCGACTGGATTCATGTCGTCGACCATTGCCGCGGGATTGAAGCCGCATGGCGAAAAGGCCAACCGGGCGAGGTCTACAATTTCGGCGGCGGTTGTGAACTGACGAACGTCGAACTGACGCACCGCCTGCTGGATGCGGTCGGAAAGCCGCGATCGCTGATCCGGTTCGTCACGGATCGCCCAGGTCACGATTTGCGGTATGCCATCGACTACTCGAAAGCCCAGCGCGAACTGGGCTGGTCGCCGCAGATTTCGTTCGATGCCGGCCTGCGGGACACCATCGCGTGGTACCAATCCCACAGTGATTGGGTCGCCCGCATCAAGTCCGGTGCCTATCGCAACTACTACGCCGAACAATACGGCACGCGGCTGGCATCCAAACCCGCTGCGCCGTAATCCTCTTTGAGTACGATCGTTCTTGACTCTCCTCGTGTCCAACGCGTAGCGTGGCGGGATGCGTGTCTTGGTCCCGCTCGTCGAATTTGCCATTTGCCTCTTGATTCTCAAGTGGTTGATCGATGGTTATCGTCGAAAATCCGAACTCACGGTCATTGCCGCTACGCTGCTATTACTGTTCGGGTTGTTCATGCTGGCGTCGGAATTGTTCATTGATGGGTTCTACCGTGAAATGAGAGCGAGGCGGATGAATCGCTCTCCGATAGAACTGCATCCCGACTCATCGGCACAAGCACCATGAACCGTCAATGAATAACCGGCCCTTACTACCGAAGCGCATCGCCTGGTTCGCGCCGTGGACGTGGAAACTACGGTGGATGGCGGCACTGCTGGTTCCGAGTTTCCTCATCGCCTATCCCCTCAGTTTCGGCCCGTTGATTTGGTTAAATAGTTACGGTTATTTACCGGCATGGACAGAGCCGGTGCTCGACATCCTTTTTGTGCCTGTCAGAGTCGCTGGCGACTCAAAGTGGGACTTTGGCCTCATTGATGCATGGTTAACTTGGTGGAATCACCTGCCTGCGCCATGACCTGTCATGCCACTCGTGCAGGCCGTCAATAACTTCTGACCACGCAGGTTGCCCAGTACGCGAATTTCGGGAAGTTGTTGCGAAACGGTGTCGTGCAGGCCTAAGATCATTAAGTAGCGGCTTGTTTGTGAAACTCGTTTCGTAGGGAGGCCTGATCGTGCGGATGATCCTGACGGTGGCGGCGGTGTGTTTCGCGATGGTCTGTTCCACGGCATCCGCGCAAACTCGGTACTCACGCGGCACCAGTTACACCATGGGCAACTCCTACGGCGCGTATGGAAGCGGTGTCGGGGGCAGTCAGTTTGGATATGGTGCACAAGGTGCGTGGAACGCGTTGTCCCGCCGGCATGGTTACGACCCGGTCTATATCGCTCAACCGCAGCCGGTTTACTATCCACCCCATCCGATCTACTACCCACCGCAACCCACGCTGTATCTCGGTGGAACGGGATATCAGTACGCTCCGACGGTGTACGGCAGTCCGCAATCGATTTATCGCGGGTATTGACGGGTTTGACGCTCTGCGAAGAGACCCAGGCATAAGAATGCCTGGGCTTCATCGGAAGTGAAACAGGACCCGAACCGCTCTTGGCTGAAATGTGTCCCCCTGCTAGAACTCCCGCCTCACTTTCTCCCGTACTGATGACATAAGAAGACCCGCACCGTGTGGTCCCTCTCCGCGGCGCAGCGCGCGATTATTATCGGCGGCTGTCTGGCCGCTGCGTACACCCAGCTCACCACGTCCCCGGCGACCATTGAATTCGCGCGGACGATTGGTGCCGATGAATTCCACATCGGCATCCTCGGGGCGCTGCCGACGTTGATGCTCTTCTGCCAATTCCTCGCGGCGGTGGTCGTCAATCATCTGAACTATCGCCGCTGGCTGTGGTTCTGGTCGGCGATGATCCATCGGCTGTTGCTCTTACCCGTGGCGATCGGCCCGTGGTTGTGGCCGGAAGTCTCCCATCACACTTGGGTCTGGTTGCTGATTGGAACGACGGCGGCGAATCAAGCCCTTTTGCACTTCAGTTCACCATTATGGTTGAGCTGGATGGGCGATTACCTGCCGCACAGTGGATTGAGCCGCTTCTGGGGTCAGCGCCAGTATTGGATGCAGTGGACCTCAGCCGCAACGCTGTTTCTTGCGGCCGTTTTGCGGGTGTACAGTCCGCTCGACCCGCTCACCGATTTCACATTGCAGATCGTCGTGGGCACGGTGCTCGGCATGGCCGATTTAATGTTCTTCTTCAAAGTGGAAGAACCGCCGGTAACTCGTGTCACCAGCCCGAAATTAACGAAGGTGTTTGCGGAACCGTTCCGCCATCGCGATTTCCGGCGGTTCATCAATTTCACCTGTTACTGGCACTTCGCGGCGATGGTCGGGGCACCGTTCATCACCCTGTATCTGCTGGCCCATTTGAAGATGGACCTGATTCACGTCCTCATCCTGTCGATGCTGGCGTGGGTGGGTGGTGCGTGCTGGTCGCAACGGCTCGGGCGGTGGTCCGATCAATACGGCGCGCGACCGGTGCTCGTGTTCTGTGTGGCGTTCAAGTCGCTCAATATGCTGGCGCTTTTGGTGACGCCGCGCGATCCGAATATTGCATTCTGGGTGCTGGCGCCGGTGTTCATGATCGATCAGGTGCTCAACGCGGGCATTCTCATCGCCAATAACGGCTTCATGATCAAGAACTCGCCGAGCGAAAATCGCACGATGTATATCGCCGCCAGTACCGCCGTGGCCGGGATGGTCGGCGGTGTGACTTCCATTCTTGCCGGGTGGCTGATGACGAAAATGTCCGGCTGGCATGCGGAGTTCCTCGGCACCACATGGAATCATTTCCATCTGCTGTTCGCCGGGAGCGTGCTGTTACGTTGGGGCGCGTGTATCGGCGTGCTCTTCATTCGCGAGCCGAAATCGCATGGCACGCACGTGATCTTCTACGAACTCCGGGAGAGCATGACATGGCGCGTGCTCGCGTTTCCGGTGGGTCTGTACCGCAGCTTCGTGAGTGAAGAAGCGGAAGCCGACGCATCGGCGACCGTGTCTGTCGGCAAGGTCACCGCAACGCGCGTTCGGGCACCCCGCTGGTTGCGGACACGATCACGTAAACGGGTCAATAGCGCCAAACGCTCAGTTTAGCCGCGACCCGGTAGGGGAGCGCTGCGTGAAGTGGTTGAGACGCGCGGAATGTTCCGCGCAGCGCTCCCCTACCGGGTCGCGGCTAAACGTTGTTATGGTTATTTCAACGTCTTGATGCGGATATTCCGGAAGTCGATCTGAAACGGTCCCCCCGCGTGGACCTGCAGGCCGAACTTGCCTTTCTGTGGGATGGCGCCATCCGGTTCGGTGTAGTCGATCGTGGTCACACCATTGATCGACAGCGTGATGTGCTTGCCCTCGGCGCGGATCACGTAGTCATTCCATTCCTTTTCTTTCAGCGTCTGTTTGATCACCTCAGGTTTGGCCGCGGCCAGAATCTTGTTGCGGCGTGATTCATCGTACAGGCTGCCCCAATAGCCGGGGCCGATGTCCGCCTGGTAGCCCGTCATCTCCGTGCTGTTTTCCAGGCGTTGTGATCGGAACTGCACGCCGGAGTTTTCCTTGGGATTTTGGAGCCGCACCTCGAACCGCATTTCAAAGTTGCCGAAGTCCTCTTTCGTGACGAGGAAATGGTTCTGCTTCAAACCCGGCGAGCTGCCAGTGATCATGCCGTTGGCGACTTTCCACAAGTCCTCGCGGCCTTCCCAACCGGTGAGATCTTTGCCATTGAAGAGCGGCGTAAAACCCTCTTCCGCCGCGTGAACCATCGAAGTCGCCAGGCACATCAAAACCATTCCGATCCAAATCTGTCGCATGGGTGAGCATCCTGTGGAGTGAGGCGAAGATTTTTCGTTCGAAGATATCGTGCGAAAGAGAATGCGAATTGCAAAGTGAAGCTGAAAAAATGTCGACGAGCCCGAAGCGCGAGCGCCGGGTCTTCTTCGGAATACACCCGGCGCTCGCGCTTCGGGCTCGTTCGTGCTAACAGGCTCGTGATTTCTAGCGGTGACTCCGCCGAGTCTGTTAGAATCGGGAGACGATCGCCCCGTTCCTGTCATGCATTCGAGGACATCATGTCGACCGAAGTGGCCACCGCTGCTCCCGCTGACGATCCGCGTAAACGGCAGATTGCCGCGATGTGCTGGACCCGTGGTACCGAAGCCATGGCGAAGGAAACGTGGGACTACGCCATTCAGATGTTCGGCCAATGTGCCCAACTGGTGCCGAGCAACCTCGTTTACCGCCAGACACTGCGGAACTGCACCTACAAGAAGTACAAAAACAACGGCACCGGTGCGAGCATGTCCGGCATGCGGTTGATGGGCATCCGCAGCAAAATCAAAAAGGCCCGCGGTGCCAAAAACTGGACCGAAATGGATTTGGCCGCGGAAGAGGGCCTCATCGTCAATCCGTGGGACGGGCAACTCAACGCCGATTTAGGGGAAGCCGCGCAAAATCTTGGTAACGACGATGTCGCGCTGTATGCGTATGAACTCGCGGTCAAATCGGACGTGAAAAGCAAGGAATTCTGGAAAGGTCTCGCCGGGGCGCGGGCCAAGAAACATGACTACGTCGGCGCGGGAAATTGCTGGCGGGAAATCTACAAACTCGACCCGCTCGACGGTCAGGCCCGGTCGATGGCCCAGGCGATGGACTCGCAAGGAGCGATTCACAAGTCCGGAATCGAACATGCTGAGAACACCCGCGAGGTGAAGCAGGGTTACGAAGAATCGGTGAGAGGAAAACGCGACGAAGCCGTTGTCGGTCCCGGTGAATCGGCGGAAGCCGACTTGCAGCGTGCGATTCGCAAAGATCCGGCGAACAAAGACAACTACACCAAGCTCGCCGATTGGTACCGCCGCGAAGGGAAACTGCAGCAGGCGCTCGACTGGTTCACCAAAGGGTTCGAGGTCAGCAGCGACCCGTCCATCAAGGAACAAGCCGAAGATGTTCAGTTGGACATGCTGCGGAAGAACCTCGATGCGGCGCGACAACAGGCGACGAAAAAGCCGGACGATGCGCACCTCAAAGAAGGCGTCATGGCGCTGCACAAGGAATTGATGTCGCAGGAAATCGATGTCTACTCCCGCCGCGCGGAACGCTATCCGAAGGATTTGCGGCTGAAGTTTGAGCTGGCGCAGCGGCTCGTGAAAGTGAAACAGTTCCCGCAAGCGATCAAGCTGCTGCAGCAGGCATCCAGCGATGTCCGCATGGAAGGCCCAGTACTGCTCACGCTGGGGAAAGTTTTTCTGCAGCAGAATCAGAATCCGCTGGCGCAGCGCCAATTTGAAAAAGCCGTCGTGCGGTTCAGCGCCGCGGACACTCCTGCCGAATTTGTGGAGTGCCACTACTGGCTCGGTCGGTTGGCGCAGGAAGCAAAGGATCTCGATGCCGCAGAGCGACATTACACGGAAGTGATCGCGGTGGAATTCGATTACAAGGACGCCCACAAGCGCCTGGAAGAGATCCAGGGCAGTCGCGGCGGCGGAATGATGGAAGGCGTTGACGACCTGTAAAATCGCTCCGCAGAAGCCCAGGCATTCTTATGCCTGGGTCTCTTGAGAGTTTGGCGTTCTGCCGTAACTCATTACTTTAGATTGAGTTGCGAAAAGAGTGTGCTCCCGCAAAATGTCCTTCCCGCTTCACTGGCAGTCCGCGGCTTCAGTCGTTACACTTTTGAATTCCGCAAACCGGCACATGACGGATGTGTCGGCCGGGTTTCCGTTGACCTTCCTGATTGATCATCGAACATGCCGAATACCGCGAACGCGAAACGCTCCCTCCGCAAGATGGAAGTCCGTCGGGAACGGAACAAGTCGCAACGGTCTGCCTTGAAGACAACGATCAAGAAGGTCCGCGTCAACGCCGTGGCTTCGAAACTCGATGACGCGAAGACCACGCTGGCCGTCGCGATCAAGAAGCTCGATCAGGCTGCCGACAAGCACCTCATCCACAAGAACAAAGCCGCGCGTCTCAAGAGCCGGTTGACGAAGCTCATCAACAAGACGAACGCCGCTCCGGCTGCCGCCACCCCGGCACAATAACGCTGTCGTTTTGCTCCTGAAAAGCATCAAACAGCCCCGCAACGGAATGTTGCGGGGCTGTTTTTCGTTGCGCTATCCACAGGCAACTGGCAACGGACTACGGCCCCTCGTCCTCATCCCACTCGGTGGCGAGGTTTCGGATAAAATCGAGCGCTTCCGCGAGCGCGCGGACCGGGGTTCCGGGCACTCGGCCGGCCCGATCCAGCCGCGCCAGCAGAACGGCGTCCTCGAATTCCTCTGACTTCCGTAAGCGTTGTGGACACGTCCCCGTCCGCAGATACTCGGAAGCGACGGGACGGAGTTCGATCAGTTCGCGCGTCCGATCGGTGATCAACGTCCCCACGGCATCAATTACCGAGAGCACGGGATGCTTGGGATTGATCGCCAGCCCCGCATCATGCAGCAGGCACGCCAGCAGGAATTCCTCATCGTACGGCCGTTCCTGCAGTCCCAACTCGAAGACCTGCAGGGTGTGGTACAGCGCGTCCCCTTCCGGATGATAGTCCGGGTCGAGCGCCACCCGCGCGAGGGGTTCGATCAGCATCTCGAAGACACTGAAGGCATCGGGGTGTTCGTCCGTCGGAATCTCGGGGGCCGCCGACGGTGTCGATTGCAGGAGCTCCCGTAGTTGTTCCCGCGACAGTCCGGACGGCGTGTCTCCGCCGCGGCCTTCAATCAAGGTGGGGAAGGGCCGGACAAGCTGCAATTGCCAGAGGCTCGTATCGCTTGTGTCGGCTGCTGGAACCGTTCGCACTGTTAACCCGGCGGCTTTCAACCGGCCGGAGATCACATCGCGCGGGGCGAGCACCGTCAGGGCTATCTCGGCCCCCAGCGTGGCGCAGCCATCGAGCACGGCTCCCTGCGCCCGTGGCTGGAAATCGGCAAGCAGATCCATCAATTGACCGGCGAAATGCCGCATCTGCCACGCCACTGCGGGGTCGCGCTCCGAGGCCATCACGCCAGAAAGAGCATACATCTGCACCTGCACCTCAGCATTCGAGGGCATGTCCTCGCGACGAAGTTTACGGCGCTTCAGCCACCGCGCTGCCCGTTTCCGCGCCGCGGTGAAATCGTGCTCTTTGCCTCGAAGCAATAACCGTGCAGCCTCTGTCGCAATCTGCTGTCGAAGAGACTCATCCATGGATCGGAGGCCACGTTCCGGCCCTGTCACTGCGAGAAAGAAGGGGAAATCTCACTCATGAATTGTAGTTCAACCCACCCCCGTCCCGCAGCGCCGGTCTTGCGATTGCAGCACAACAATCGTTGGTACGCAGACCAATCTGGCTGCGGGCGGCGATGCCGAATGTCCTGTGGAGTGACATTCGACGATGAGACTGCCACAATTCTTATTCAGATACGACGGAAGTCATTGCGGTTCATGATCCGCAATGAAAGAGGGTTGCCGATGAGGATTCGTGAATAATGCAAGTGGTGATCACCGCGGTCGGGCCGGACAATCGGGGCCTGGCGGATGGAATCGTGCATCATGTGACGGCGGCCGGGGCGAACATCTACGAAATCCAGATGTACGACCACGATTCCGAATGTCTCTTTGCGATGCTGCTACGCATCGAATGGCCCGGTGATGCCACGACGATTGCCGAACTACGTCGGGACATGACGGCGATCGGCGGTGAAAAGCAACTTTCGATCCGTGTTTGGACGCGGGACGAACGGACAGGGCCACCACGACTGGCCATTTGCACGACTTATCGCCCCGAGCCGGCATTGGCGTTATTGCGCGCCATCCGCGATCGTCGTCTGCATGCCGAGCCGGCGGTGATGATTGGTAATCGCGACAGTTGCCGGGGTGTGGCGGAGCAGTTCGGCGTCGATTGGCAGGGTGTCGGCGACGCAAAAGGCAACCCCGACAACGCGAGGATGGTGGAGCTCTTCGACGAGTATCAGGTCGACTATATTATTCTGGCCCGGTACATGCGTGTACTGCCGCCGAGCACCTGTTGGCAATTCGCAGCGAGGATTATCAATCTTCATCACGGATTGTTGCCACCGTTTCCCGGGTTTCGTCCGTATGAAGATGCGTATCAGCATCGTATGTTGACCTACGGAGCCACGATCCACTTTATTGTGCCCGAGCTGGACGCGGGTAATCAAATTATCCACCAAAACACGTTCACCGTCTTTCCGGGAACGCCGCTTGAGGTCATTAAGCGACAGGGTGAGACGGATAATGAGCCGTCCTGCCTGGTCGAGGGGGTTCGGCGGGTCGTGGATCGCGAAGTGGAACTCCATTTCCATCGCGTTGTCCGTCGCACGCCGACGTTGCCTTAATTCCAGCGTGGCTTCGCCGGATCATAGGCAATCACCTCATACTGCTGTGCAGGTGACAATCAGGAGCCCTCGTGCGAGCTCACAGATGCGTAAAATGACGTAGTCGCACTCTATGCTCGCTGGACGAATGTTGCATTTCGCCGCGGTCTTGTGCCGGAAGTGTCTCAAATCTAGGCACTGCTCGTGATGAGGGGTTTGCTATCGCCATTGACACGACTGATAGTGTTCACAGCAAGCATTGACACGGACGTATACTGGGTTGTCTATTTTGTGAGAATTATAAAGAAATACTGCCATTCAGCGTGAAATGCTCCTGCACTTCGTGTACGCTTCCCGGCTTCACATTCCTCAAGAAAGGGAAAAGATGCCAAAGAAGACGACTAAGAAGGTCGCTGTCCGAGTTAATGTTTCCAAGGCCATTCGCGATGCGCTGGAAACGCTCGGCGTGGATGCTCCGGCTCGTGACGTATCGGACGCCGTCTCGAAGATGTCGCCGGAACATGCGGAAAAAGTTCGCGCAACGGGCAAACTGTGGGACAACTATGTCTCCATGCAACGCAGCCGGATTCGTGGTGGCGCGAAGCGCCGTCGTGGAGCCGCCGGTTTTGTGGGAATCGAGGACAACAATGTGACGGTCGCGAATCTGCGCGATTTGATGAAAGTCGCGTCATTGCTCAAGCAACCGAGCGAATTGACGCACCTGTTCTCGCTGATTTCGAGCCTGGGTTCACCCCGCAAGGTGCAATTGGTCGCGGGCAAACTGGCCGAGCTTCAGGCCCGCTATGAAGACATGAAGAAGATCGATGCCTTCTTGAGCGATGTCGAAGCGCTCGGCATCCGCCTCTGATGACGGTTTCCCACTGAAGCCCAGCCCTTTTTATGGTTGGGTCTCTTCGAGAACGACAAAACCCCTTGTTGAGCAGTGGCTCTTCGAGGGGTTTTGAATTGGTATTCAGAGTCGGGATCAGATTCCTTGCCATCGGTGAATTGATTGTGTGCCACGGCCGTGTCGGCCGTGCTCTTTTGCAAAAGCGTTTTGCCACTTCGCACGGCCGACACGGCCGTGGCACAAGGACTCGAATACTTCGACGGACTGTTCGGCATCCGACGTATAACTCATTCCTGGCCGGTGGCTTGATACAACGGCAGGAAACGATAGTACACTTCCAGCGACATCACACAGAGCGTCGTCGAGTACAATCGCCCGCCGACGCTGCCCCACGGGCCCACCGGATCCCAACTCCCGGCGAATTCACCACCGGGGCGTTGCAGCCGCACGAGTTGATCGCGCAATGCCGCGTTCCATCGTTCCCACGGTTCGCCGCCGTATTGGAACATTGCCAGCGTGCCGTAGTACCAATAATATTCGTCCGGAGCCGACAGGCGCGGCAGGTGCTGTTGGAGATAGTCCGTCGCTTCCACGCTCGCTGCATTGGAACGCCGCAGACCGGAGATCTGCTTGCAGAACAGGGCCTCCGCGGTCATTCCGGGCGAGGGTGAATCTTCGAGTTTGTAACCGGCAAGACCGCCTTGAGCGCCACGGCTGCGGTCGCGCAGGAAGGTGATCATTCCCGTCTTCGCTTTGGATGAGACTTCAATTCCCGTGAGTTCGGCACTCTTGAGCGCCATCATTTGCCAGCCGAACATGCTCATGTCGCTGGCCGAGGCCCCGACGCGGTAACGCCAGCCACCGTCGGCGTTCTGCGACTGGGTGATGTAATACACTCCCTTGGCGACCGCTTCCCGTAATTCCGGGAATTGACCAGGATCGTTTTGCATTCCCAGCGCTTCCGCCAACGCATATGTAGCGATCGCATGACAGTACATCTGGTCGTAATAGCGTGCCTTGCCGCCGAGATATCCGTCCACGCGCTGCGACTCGATCAACCAGCGAATCGCACGGTCGACGGTGCGGGCGTAGTTGCCTTCTTCGTGGGTGTAACCTGCTCCCAGGAAAGAGAGGATGACCAAGCCGGTAATGCCGGTATCGGTATCGATGCCCCCGGCGAGTTTGCCGTCTTCAATCTGGCGGACTTCCCGTTGCCCGCCGCCGTATTTGCCGGCATCCCATGAGCCATCTGCTTCTTGAATGTCGCTGAGCCAGGCCAAGGCTCGTTCGACAGCTCGTTCGGAGGCGGCTGTCCCGCCGTTTTTCAGGGCGATGTCTTTGCGCTTTTCCAGTCGCCGGAGTCGGTAAGTGGTGGCCGCGGATTGTGGACGGTTGCCGATGCCCCCGTCCTGTTTTGGAGCCAGACGCACGGGGGAGGGCATCGCGTCATCGTTGCCGACGCCGCCGGTGGTTCGATTGGCCGCTGCCGACAACCGCTCGCGATTCAAGTCGACTTTCGCCGAGGAATTCGCACGGTTGGGTAATCCGGACGAGTTATCGGCGACCGAGATGGGGCCGCGCGACCCGGACCGCTGAAAGCGGGATCCATTTGACGGAGTGCCGCCCGCGGTGGCTTCCGTGGGAGGTGTTCCCCCGGCGGGTTGATCTTCGATCGGCGTGGCCCCCGGGCTGGCTTTGCGGGCGATCATATCGCCGACCGAACCAACCGGCCGCGGCAATGTCGGGGCGGCGTCATCGACCTCCAGCGGGATGGCGAACGCGGAATCGTCCACTTTGGTGGCATTCCGCATCGCCCCGCCCGTTTGAGGGGGTGGTTCCAGGGTGTCTCTGGCGGCAAGATTCGCGCGGGCATCGGGCGACATGCGGCCTTTATTCCCGGCGCTGCTGCGCGGTTCGGGACGTGATTCGGTAGCGACCGGTTCTGAAACCGCCGCCATTGCCGGAGCCGCGGATGACGAATTCGGCACGGGTGTGGTGATGGTCGTTTGATCGGGGGCCGGGACGGTTGGCTCGACCGCGGTGGCAAAGGCAGGGGCGACTGGCAGGTTGCGCGGTGCCGGCATCGACATGAGCGGCAACGGTTCTTCGAGCGCGGGATCAGCCGATGATCGCTCGGTCCGGGTCAGCCGGGCCGCGGGTGAGGCTGATGGGACGGAGAGAACAGGGGTATTTCCCGCTTCCTGCCGCGTGATCTCGCCATCGGCTTCACTCACAATGTGCGTGATTGTCATTGGAGGGGGATCGCCCGACACCGCTTCCGGCAGCGGATTTGAGATCACCACCGTCGCCCACCCGAGGCCGATGCAGATGTGGACCAGCATCGAGAGGATGAACGATTTCGTCATCGCATTGTGATCACCCCAGCGGGTAGCCAGCATGATGATCATCTGTGCAAAGACGAAGAGCGTGCAGCCAACCAGGGTGCCACGGAGGACCATTTCCGCTGTGGAAGCGTTGGGCCCGCCGGTGAGCGTTTCCATGAGGTAATACAGCCAGGCCATCATCAGGGAGTGGCTCCCGTCAGACGGTTGGCGAGCGACACGTTGCGGATGCCGGCGAGGCGACACGCAGACAATACATCCATTACCGGCTGGTATTTGCCGTCACCGTCGGCTCGAACGACGACGGCCTGACCCGGGAAGCGTTCTCGGGCAGACTTCAGCAACGCCGCCAACTCCTGGTTGTTAACGCTCTGCCCCTTGATCTGAAGCGCCCCGTTTGCCAGTACGTTGACCACGATTTCATCCGGCTGACCGCTCAGCGCCGTCGCGGCGGAAACCGTCGGTAATTTGACATCGTATTGCCGCTCTTCCTGAATGAATTGCGTGCTGATCATGAAAAAGATGATCAAATTCAGCACGACATCCAGCATCGATGTCAGATTGATGCTGGGTTCTTCGAGCGGCAAGGTCTTCAACGGCACAGCGTCGCTCCTTCAAGCCGGCGAGTCGGCGGTCCGTCGGCCTCCTGCGAACCACTATCTTAGCAGATCGACGGGAAAACTCGATCCCCTGATGCCTTCCTGTCATTCCTTTCCAGAGGAAGCCATCTTGACAACACCCCAATGGCAGTTCTTGCCGATCCGGAATCTCTTTCCAAAATCCGGATTACTGCATCCCGGCTGCTTCCTGGCAGCCGGGATGCTCGCGGAGTGCTTCCAGCAACCCGGCTGTAAAGAAGCAGCCGGGTTGCGGCGAACGAGGACACGACTCAAAATCGCCGAGCATTGAACTGCGAATGCCCAGTGGGTTAAAACGCACCGCATGACACGCCTGTTTGCCGGCACCGCTTTCGATAAACTCCCGACGTGTGAACGTTGCGGGTTATTGGAAGCGGAGTGCACGTGCCCCCCGCCGGCGCGAGAGCTGACACCGCCGGAGAAACAAACCGCGCGGATTGCCGTCGAGAAGCGGCCCAAAGGCAAAGTCGCCACCGTCATCCGCGGCCTCAAAGCCGACGCCAACGATCTCCCCGCCCTGTTGACGCAGCTCAAAACCACCTGCGGCGCCGGCGGCACGATCGACGGCGATCTCCTCGAAATCCAGGGCGATCACGCGGACCGCGTCGCGAAAGTGCTGGCAAAACTCGGCTACAAATTCCCGCGTTAGCTGCCGGTTGAAGTCTTCGATGCGATGTGCCACGGCCGACACGGCCGTGCGAAGTGGCAAACGGCTGCCAGATCGCACGGCCGACACGGCCGTGGCACACAATCGATCCACAGGCTGTTAAGGCTTTGATTCTCACATTTGACAATCTGTCCCCCTACCGCTCACGCGACGAACTCCGCTCGTCAGAACGGTGTCTCCCGGCTAGAATTTACCAGTTCTGGCAACATTGAAGCCTGGCAAATTGTGCATCCTGGGGTGATGATTCCGGCCGCGTTGATCCAACCTGACCGTGAATCGAATTTGGGACGGAGTGGGACGGCATGACGGACGAACCGAAACCGAGCAAGATCGAAGGCATCAAGGAAGTCAGCCGCCAACTCCGTGGCACCATCGCCGACGAACTCCACAGCGATTCCATCTGCTTCGCCGACGACACCGAACAACTCCTCAAAATGCATGGCATCTACCAGCAGGATGACCGCGATCATCGCAAGGACAAAAATGCCGACGGTACGCCGAAGGGCAAGCAGTTCATCTGCATGGTCCGCACCCGCATTCCCGGCGGCAAAGTCACGGCGAAACAGTTTCTCGATCATCTCGATCTCTGCGAGCAGTACGGTAACGGCACCCTGCGGATCACCACGCGGCAAGGCTTCCAGTTGCATGGCGTGATCAAGACCAATCTCAAAGCCGCCATCGCGGGAATCAACCAGACCTTGCTCACGACGCTGGCGGCGTGCGGTGATGTGAATCGCAACGTCATGTGCTGCCCGGCGCCGTTCAAGAACAACCCCGTTCATACCGAGATGCAGGCGACCGCCGACCGATTGGCGGCCCATTTCAAGCCGAAAACATCGGCCTATCATGAAATCTGGTTGACCGACGAAAACGGCGAAAAGACCAACGCCACGGAATGGCAACCGGTTGAAGAGCCGGTCTATGGCACGCACTATCTGCCGCGCAAGTTCAAGATGGCGGTCGCGCTGCCGGAGGACAACTGCGTCGATCTCTACACGAACGACATGGGATTTCTTGCTGTCGTGCAAGATGGGAAAATCGTCGGGTACAACGTTCTCGTCGGTGGCGGAATGGGGCTAACGCCGTCTGCGGAGAAGACGTTCGTCGCGCTCGCGCATCGCATGACCTTCATCACACCTGAGCAACTGATCCCCGTTGCGGAAGCAGTCGTGAAAGTGCAGCGCGATTACGGGAATCGCTCCGACCGCAAGATCGCCCGGTTGAAGTACCTCATCCACAACTGGGGTCTGCCGAAGTTCAAAGCGACCGTCGAAGAATACTGCGGCCTCCAACTGCCGGAACCGCATCCCGCCGATGTGACCGATGTCGATGATCACATCGGCTGGCACGAACAGGGCGACGGCAAGTGGTTCCTCGGCATCAACATTGAGAACGGCCGCATCAAGGACGAAGGCCCGCTGCGGATCAAAACCGGTCTCCGGACGCTGCTCAAAAAGTTCCCGCTCGACACCCGCCTGACGGCACTCCAGGGCGTGATCCTCTGCGATGTCCGGCCGGAAGACCGCGCCGCGATCGATGCGATACTCGTCGAACACGGCATCAAACCCGTGGGCGAATTGTCGCTGCTGCGGCGGTACTCCATCGCCTGCCCGGCGTTCCCCACCTGCGGACTCGCGGTGACGGAATCGGAACGGGCGCTGCCGGGGGTGATCGATCAACTCGAAGTCGAGCTGGCGAAACTCGGATTACCGCAAGAACGCTTGTCCATTCATATGACCGGCTGCCCGAACGGTTGTGCTCGACCTTACACGCCCGACCTCGGGTTTGTCGGCAAAACTCTCGGCAAGTACACGATTTACGTCGGCGGAAACATCCAGGGAACCCGGCTCGGCTTCATCTACAAAGATCTGATTCCGCAGGCCGACCTCGTTCCCGCGCTGCTGCCGCTGCTGCACGACTACAAGGCCAACCGTCACGGCAGCGAATCGTTCGGCGACTACTGCACCCGTAAGGGCGCAGAGGCACTCCCGAAGACATAACATCTCAATGTCGGAATGCCTGGTCTTCGAGACGCGCCACATCAGGTGGCCGCGGTCCGGCTCAGCACGTCATGAGAACGCGGCCTTGCTTTGAGCTGAATTGCTCCGGGTGGTGTCCGAAAAAGCTCTAAAAACGTCAGACTCTCGGTCAATCAACACGGATTTGCCAATAATTTCGCGTGATTTCTCGTTTTTGAGAGACATCATCGCAGAACGTGTCTTTACGACCACTGTGGTGACCGGTATTGTAACAGCCGTTCTTGATGGGAATTCTTCCCATTTGCGGGCCTTCGTCACACCGTTTTCTCATTCGTCTTGTGTTCTGAATCGTCCATTTTGTGGAGGTGTCGCCCATGTCATCGATTCGTGCCTCGTCGCGCCGACCCGGTTTCACGCTCATTGAACTGCTGGTGGTGATTGCGATCATTGCCATCCTCATCGCTCTGCTGTTACCCGCCGTACAGCAAGCCCGCGAAGCCGCCCGCCGGACTCAGTGCCGGAACAATCTGAAACAGTTGGGTCTGGCTCTTCATAATTATCACGACCAATTCAATCAGTTCCCGATCAACTACTCGACGAGTTTCACACTCGACAATATTACTTTGTCCTGGATGCTCACGATCCTTCCCCAGATTGATCAGTCGCCGCTGTTCAATCAGATCAATTTCAACAACGGGCTGAACAATGATCCCCGGTCTCCTAACCCTGCCGGCACTACCATCGCTAATCCCAGCAATGGGTGGGTTGCCCAGCGGGTGATCCCGGCTTATCGCTGTCCGTCGGATACGAGTGAAAACCTCATGAGTGGTCGCGCGAACTACGGGGGAACCTGGGCCGTCAACAGCTACAAAGGCGTCGCCGGTGCGAACTGGGCGTGGGGCAACTGGGTGTCCCCGGCCAAGTTCAACAGCACCCGCTGGGGTATCTCGAACAACGGGTTGGATCGCGGCAACGGACTGTTCTTCCGCGGCAATGCATTTGCCTATACCAATAACTTCTCTAAAATCACTGACGGAACCAGTAACACATTTGCCGTCGGCGAAGCGGTGCCGAAGTATTGTATCCACACGTGGTTCTGGTGGTTTAACGGGGTCACGGCAACCACTTCCATTCCATTGAATGCTCCCGCGATTTGCAACACTACTCCTGGGATGAGCAAGGATCAGCTTCTCGTGCTCTGCGCGGGTGACTGGCCCAACAACTACTCGTTCTACAGTCAGCACACGGGAGGCGGGCATTTCCTCATGGGTGATGGTGCAGTCAAGTTTGTCAGCGACAACATCGACCTGAATCTGTACCGCAGTCTCGGTACGCTCGATGGCGGGGAGACCGTGGGCGATTTCTGATCTCCGAGAGCCGGAGGCGGTTCGCCCTCTGCACGCCGCTTCCGACGAGCCGTGTTGACGACTGGTTTCCTCGCATAGTTGTCCTGGAGATGAAGATGGTTCGCTCGATGTGCGCAGTCCTCCTGGCCCTTACGCTGACTGGCTGTGGCGGCGGGGGAGGTGGGGGTGCCGGATATACGAAGCTGAAGCTGGCACCGGTTTCCGGAGTCGTCCTGGTGAACGGGACGGCGGTCGAGAAGCCCGTGGTGACATTCTTCCCCGAAAAAGGGGCGTCCGGCACGGGTGTCGGTGATGAAAAGGGGAACTTCTCGATCCGCACCAATGGTTCCAGGGGGGCTCCCGTAGGGAAATGCAAGGTGACCGTGACCTCCACTGCGGGTTACGAGATTCCGCCCTCCGATGGAAATGAGATAAAGATCAAGATCAAACCCAAAGTGCCCGCGAAGTATTCCAGCGTCGACACGACGGACTTGATTATCGATGTACCGGAAGCGGGGAATCAGGATCTGAAGCTCGAACTGGATTAGAGAATTTTGGTCCGGTAAGTCAGCAACACAAGTCGGGCGAGTCGTCTGATTCGCCCTGCTTGAATTGTCATCCCATTGACCAAGGTGGAAACCAAATCCGTACACCCAGTTTGAATTGACAGTTCGAGGGTGTCCGCTTGCATCCCGTTTTGTTGCCTGACGCCGAGTTACTGAAACAGTGCGAACTGCGGACGGCTCGGCGGCGGGGGCCGGGGGGGCAGCATCGCAACAAGACCGAATCCGCGGTGATCCTGAAGCATCTCCCCACAGGTGTGGAAGGTCAGGCGGCGGAGCGACGCAGCCAGCCCGACAATGCCCGCAATGCGCTCAAACGGCTACGGTTGAACCTCGCGCTGGAAGTTCGTGATTCCGAGTTTCTCGAGACCACCCCCTCCGAACTCTGGCAGAAGCGCTGTCCACAGGGACGGATTGTCGTCAGCCCCGAGCATGCGGACTTCGCGCCCCTGCTCGCCGAAGCGCTGGAAGTCGTTCTCGATCACCTCGGCAATCTGCACGCCGCCGCGGACCAATTGGGCTGCACGTTCTCGCAGCTCATCAAGTTCTTGAAAGACGAACCCCGGGCGTGGCAACTCGTCTGTCAGTGGCGCACGTCACGTGGACTGCCGGCGTTGTCGTAGAGGATCGCTGGGCAGAGACCTAGGGTTAAGGAACCCTGAGCGTCACGACATGTCATATCAGTCGTTCTGTTTACTCCGAAGGAGTTCCGTCACATAGCCCAGGGTCGCCGCGCTTCGCGGCCACCCTGGGTCGTCGGACCGAAAACCGTCCTCTACCCCAACGGGGTTGCGTCATGCCTTCGGCGACAGGCACGGCGAATCAGTCCCAGACATAACGCTCATCATATTCCATTCGGTGACATTCGAGTAACTCGCGAAACTCGGCCTTGAAATCCTGCTTCTGGTGATGCGTTGCCTGTCCCGGATGTATTGGATGACCTTGGTCGATTGCGACTGGCTGACAGAAAAGGCGCCGTAGTCCGCTTGCCACGCGAAGCTGTTGAACCGTGGCGATTTCGTCTTGATCCAGATCGAGGTAACTCGCTTCAGTTCCTTCACCCATTCGGAGAGGGCGATCGTTCGAGATTGACGAGCCAGCATGTGTATGTGGTCTTCGACTCCACCAACAATCAGGGGCAGACAATCCAGGGATTTGGATGTTTCGCCCAGTTCAGCGTGCATTTGAGTGTGGATATCGAGATCGTCGAGAAATGGTGCCCGGTCTTTCGTCGAGAACACGATGTGGACGAGAAGATTAGCGAGCGATTGAGACATGTCCGGTCTCGTAAATGCGACGGAACCCTTTCAGGGTATGACAACATTGCGAATTCGTACCCAGGGTAGCCGCGTGGCGCGGCAACCCTGGGCTATGTGACGCAACTCCTTCGGAGTAAAGACAGTCACGAATGCCATCTCGTCGACATGCGATGGTCACTTCCGCGAGAGTCCTATAACGCGCCTTCGGCGCGGTTGCTCCACCAAGGGAGGCCGACGCCGCCGTCGACGGTGAGGGTGCCGCCGGTCATGTATTCGGCGTCGTCACTGGAGACGAAGGCGACGGCCTTGCCGACTTCATCCGGGCGGCCGAGGCGTTTCCACGGCAGTGCTTTGCCGCCCTGTTCCAGTTGCTCCTCGGTGAAGAACTTCCGCTCGCCGGGGGTGTCGATCCATCCGGGATGGACGATGTTCACGCGGATGCGGTGCGGGGCGAGTTCCACCGCGGCGGTGCGGGCCATGTGGTCGATCGCCGCTTTCGCCATGTTGTAGGCCATCGCTGTGGGAATCGCGAGAACGGCATGCGGCGAGCTGATGACGACAATCGAGCCGCCTTTGCCTTGCTTGACCATCTGCAGGGCGGCACCGCGGACGCCGTAGAAGGCGCCCCACATGCCGACATCAATCGTCTTTTTGAAGCCATCCAGGTCGGCTTCGATCATGAGTTGCCGGTCGCTATAAACGGCATTCGAGACGAAGCAATCGAGGCTGCCGAAGGCGTCTGCGGTTTCAGCGATCATCGCCTCGACCCGCACGCGATCCGAAACGTCGCCGCCGAGGACGATTGCCTTCACACCGAACGATTTGGCTTCATTCGCCACCATCTCCGCTTCGGCTTTGTGCGAATGATAGTTGATGGCGACGTTGGCTCCTTCTTTCGCCATTTCCAGAATGCAGCCCTTGCCGATGCCGCGCGATGAACCGGTGACGAACACATTCTTACCAGCGAGACGAGGCATGGAAGTCGATTCCTTGTGAACTTTTTCGCTTGCGATTAGCGGGGATTTAAAAGGGATGAAATGTCGAATGCCGAAATCTGACTGTCGAAAAAATTACTGTGGCACGCACGTCAGACAGTGTCCCTTGAGCAGGATTTCCGTGACGCGGCCGACTTTCGACCAGCTCTTCTGCGAGCTTTTCGGGATGTCGCCGTCGTGGATGCAGGTGACGCTGCCGCAGTCCACACAGACGAAGTGCGGATGGTGGCCTTCCGGATGATTGGGGTTCTTCAGTTCAAACCGCCAGACGTGATCGCCGAGTTCCGTGCGCGCAACGAGCCCGGCGTCGACGAGATCGGTGAGGTTACGGAAGATCGTGGCTTTGTCGAAACCGAGAGGCACCAGATGCTCAGCGACTTCGGCATGCGACAAGGGCGACTTCGCCCCCTGCAATCGCCGCACGACCGCCAGCCGCGCCGCCGTGGTCCGCAGGCCCGCCGTGGTCAGCAGGGTGCGAATCTGAGCAATCGCTTCGATTTCATGATCGGTCGCCATGCGACGGTCCTTCGTGCGAACGAATCGGTGCCGAGAGAAACAGCACGCTTACTTCACGAAGTATACCGCCGGGTGGATAACTCCGGCAATTCGCGGCATAGAGGTTTAGCCGCGACCCGGAATCCGTGTTGTGCGCGGGTCTCCCGACCCCGCACTGAGCTCGACCGCAGGTCTCCTGATTTGTAGTGCAATTACCCAACGAAGAGGAGACCTTCGGTCATGAAGAGTGCGGGGTCGGGAGACCCGCGCACAACACGGCACACATCAATTCGGCGACGCAGGGATTCCGCAAAGCGGCCAGCGTTAGGCGGTGAGTTTGGGACTACTGGGGCGGGCACCTTCACTCCACCAGGAGCGGGTGGGGACGAGTCCCACTCCAATCACTGCGAGAAAGAACAGGCAACTCATCGACAGCGCGAACAACCGGCCTTCTGTTTGACCGTAGGCGTGCAGACCGATGCCGAGTTCGTTCACGCCGAACCACGACCAACTGACAACGATGTTCCCGGCGATCGTCAACAGGGCCAAGCCGCGGGCTTTCACCATGCCGCCCCAGCGGGCGTGCAGGCAGAGGGCGTTCCACAGCACGATCATCAACGCGCCGTTTTCTTTCGGATCCCAACCCCAGAACCGGCCCCAGGAATCATCGGCCCACAAGCCGCCGAGAACCGTGCCGACGAAGCTGAAGAAGATCGAGAAGCAGAGCGTTCCATAAATCATGTTGTACAAGTCGCGGGCCAACTTCTGGTTGAGCAGCGGCGTTGCCATTCCCAGGAAGACATACGCGATGCCCAACAACCCCGCGAGATACGTTGTGGCATAGCCGAACGAAATGCACGTCACATGCGTGGCCAGCCAGAACTGCGTATCGAGCACCGCTTGCAGGACGACGAATGTGTCACCGTCGAGCGACAATTGATTGGCGATTCCCAGCGACAGAAACGCCGCTGCCGTGCCGATCACCATCCCCAGGCCGTTGCGATAGACCATACTGAGGATGAAGCCGACGACCGCACAGCCCCAGCCGATGAAGACTGCGGACGAATACAGGTTCGTCACCGGTGGACGACCGGAAATGTAGATGCGGGCGCCGAGCGCGAAGCAGTGCAGCACAAAGGCGACCGCGGCGATGCCGATGGCCATGCGATTCGATGCCGACCCCCAAGTCGGCCAGACAACGCCCAGTAAGGCCAGCATTCCGAAAACGAATGCCGTGACATACAGCATCTGTGCCGTGAAGAACGGCTGCAGTCGGTTGAAGAATGATTCAAAATCGATCTTGGTCAGCGTCAAATCGTCCGGACGATGTTCTTTCAACCACGCTTTGTAGGCATAGACTTCGTTGTTGAAGTCCTCGGGTTTGTTGCTGGCATAGGCCACCAGAATCCGCGTCATCGCTTCTGACGGTTCGTCGACTTCCTGTTTGAGGAACGTGCTCTTCACGAGGTTCCGTGTCCAACCGGTGGCGAACGTATCCCACTCGCCTCCCTTTTCTGCAGGCGGGATGACCAGCGGCGGATGCCGTTGTCGCAGCGCTTGCTGACGGCTCATCGCGGACATCAAATCTTCGCGAGCGCTCTCCGGACGAATGTTCGGCGGGGAGAACGATTGCAGCAACAGATCGAGAATCCCGATCTTCTTTTCGAGTTCCAAAATCTTGCCTTGATAGACGCTGACGTTGGCCTTGTCCTGCTTGTGGGCCAACTCGGCTTGCTCGGTCAGCTTCTGCAGTTTGGGCAGGAATTCTTCGGGGGAATAACGGAACCGTTCCCGCCATTCGAGACCGAGCAGTTGCTGCACTTCGGGGTTCTCGATGCGGAAGACCTTGTGTTTGAAGCAGACTTCCGGCTTCGCCATCACATCGAGCAGCCAGCGGATGGCGGGTTGCGATTTGTCGTTGTGATCGTTGAAGGTTTGCTTGCCCGAAGAGATCACCAGCAGACTGCTCCGCGCGACGGTATCGAGCGGCTTGGTGCGGCCATCGGCGACCACGGGGATCGAGCCGAACGCTTCGAGATCGAACTCGCCGGCTTTCACTTTTGGCGATGCCGAGCGGCTCACCATCATCAGCACGGCGAGGGCGCAGAGGGCGAACGCGACGACTCCGCAGATCATCGTCCCGCGACTGCCGGCGAAACTCATCGTCGGCGTGTCGACACGATTCAGGAACCGAGACAACGTGATCAGGAAGTGCGACAGCATGCCGATGGCGACGATCATGCAAGAGACATACGGGATCATCCATCCGGTATTGGTGACGACCTGCAGCGTCGTGCCTTCGATCTGCGTCATCGGGTCGCGATGGTAGCCGCTTTGATAGAACGTCTCCCCGGCGAAGCGGAGCGGGTTGTTCATCCAGATCCGCAGCGTGCGGTCGACGTTACGCGTCTCATCAACCAACCGGACATCGGACGAGTAATTCCGCGGTGTATCGGTGCCGATGTAATCATCCTTGCGGACATCGGTCAGTTGGAATTTGTAAGGCTTGTAGGAGCGTTTGAATCTCAGCGAAACCTGATACGTCTGGTTGTCAACGGTGACGGTTTCGGTTTCGTTCTGAGCGGAGAAGACGAGGCCGAGCAGATACGTGCCGAGGTCTTCGCCGGATTTGCTGCGGAACGTGACATACGCCGCGGAGAGGTCCACCTTGCTATCCATGTCGGTGCCGCTGCCAGGGCGGATGTCTTCGACGAAGTATTCGAGTCCATGTCCGCGCGTGGCGAGGTTCGTATCCCCCCCGCGCACCTTTCGCAGGGCCGCGTTTTGCAGAAACTGCTTGATTTCGATCTCGAAGGGCAGCCGTTCATCGCGAATCTTGCGCTTGTTTTCAGCAGCGGAAACAATCGCTCCCTTGGGGATGACCGTGACCTTGTCAACCTTTTCGTCGGAACGATCGACGATGGCGAGTTCCACCGTGCGGATATCCTGCACGTAGTTGACGGTTTCGCCTTCCTGCATCTGCAACTGGCCTTCGACCGCCGTCAGTCCGACGAGCAGTTCGCCGAACATCATCAGGCCGATGCCGGCATGCAGCAGCACGACTCCGGCCCGTTTCTTGAAGACCAGCGCACAGCCCACGAGCAACAGCAGTCCGACACCGCCCCCCTGCGTCAACTGCCAGAGAATCCGCATCGCGGAATCGCTCAAACGTTCACCGCGGACGGCCATCCAAATGAGATAGGCGGTCCCGACGCCGAGCGTCACCAAACCCGCCCCCGTCACCCAGACGAGTTCCTTCTGGCGGAGCGGACTCACCCACCAATACGCCAGCAGCGCGGCATACCCCGCCGTTGCGGAACCGACGAGGCACCACCAGAGTGCGTCGTACGTCAACCACGGCTGAGCCTGCAATCCTCCCGAATTATTCGCCGATGTGACCACCAGCGAGGTGAGGACCATGCCGGCAAGAATAACAAGCAAACCTGAAATCAACGGCCATCCGCGGGCCTGCACTTTGAAGCGAATGAGATGCGCGGCGAGCAGATTGAGCGCCATCGCCGTGCCGATGAGTTGTCCACCGGGGAAGGGAAACGAGCCGGGAATGGTCGGCATTGGAGCCGAAGTAAAAGCCTTCCAGAACGAGGGAGGCAGGAAGAGCCGGAACTCCACCCACGCGATGGATGTGCGGAAGTATTCGTCAATGACCTGCCAGATGTCCTTATCCACCTGTGCGAGGGTTCCCGCGAGGATGATGAAGATCGCCATCGCCAGCAGCGCGACTGTGAACTTCAACGATGCCAGCGGTGCCAGCACCGCATTGAGCAGCGGACCCACGCCCGAACCATCGCGGAGGTGCTGATTGAAGTCTTCGTTGACGGTAGCGGTCGACATGGATGATGTCTCTTCGACGGGAACTCATTTTCAAAACTCGTTCCCAAGCTCTGCTTGGGAACGTCCGGCACCGAGGCTCTGCCTCGTTTCTTACTTCTTCTTGTCGCTACCGTGCGAGGCAGAGCCTCGCGAAAGAGCGTTCCCAAGCGGAGCTTGGGAACGAGTTGTCATAATCTCTGGGTCTCAATTACGGTAACTGCACGGTCTTCACGAACGTTTCAAACGCCTTCTTTTCCTGCAACACGAGAGCTGTCGGTGCTTGCAGTTTGATGAACCACGTCTTGTCATCCTTGTCGACAATCACGCCGAGGATGGATTGCCCCTTATCGGAATCCGTGGGAGCGATCAGTTCGACGTAATCCCCCTTGTCCGGGCCGACATCAATCTGGCGCATGACGGCTTTCAACCCATCGGCATCATAGGCCGGCAGGCCGACTTGTCCGCACCAGCGGTTGACGTTCGCGAGTCGATCGCCAGCTGCGCGGGCCAGATCAATGATGGTGACTTCCCCTTTAAGATCGCCTTGCTCAAACGAGAGGGCGGCTTTCCGCATGCCGCCGGCTTGACCCTGCTTCCAATGTTCGGGCGCGGTGAGTTTGAGGTTCCTGTCAGAAGCCGGTCCCTCCGCCGAGGGAGCCGCGAAAGGTCGGTCCATTCCGCCACGACCACCGGCAAACGGCGGACTCATCCCGCCGCCGGGTTTGCCTTGGCCTTCGAGGTTCACAAAGACCGCGCTCAACCCGTTGGGCAACGTGAGCGTTTCCGTGTCGGTGGAAAGCTGGTCCTGCTTCATCGGCGGCAACGAAAGCTGTCCCCGCCAGCGGTTGAGATTCGCCAGCACGCCCTCTTGCTGATCACCTTCACCCACGGGCAGCACGGTGACCGTGGTTTCGAGCGTAGGTTTCGTATCAATGACCAACGTCGCGAACCGTAAGCCGCTCGCCGGTTGTTGCGACCACCCGTTTGGCAGCGTCCATTTGGGCTTCCCGGTCTCATCGAAGGTCATCGACTGTACGACCTGACGGTACTCGGCCTCGTGATTGGCAACGACATCGACCGGCCCGGTTAACTTGAGGAACCAGAATTGCCCCTCGTGGGAAATGATCGCCCCGAGCATCCGCTGCGGTTCTCCCGCGGACTCCGCGTCACTGCCCGTCCCGGCGGGGGCCGGAAGCTGGATCGCTTCCGCCTTCGGCACCTCATACTGCGTGATGCTGTCCTGCGGGCGGCAACCGAGGTTCAGCACGACGGTCAGGACCAATGCCGGAGTCAGCAATGAAGCAAGTTTCAAAGTGAAAAACTCCCGGGGAGGCACCCGAGACGCGCTCGCGGGAGCGCTGTTGTTTCGGGAAGGTTTGTTCAGGCAGGACCACTCGCGATTTCGGTCGCGCGCGGCGAAAGACGGCACTAAATGATTATAGTTGCCTGACCCGAGGAAAGTACACGCGTTAACACAGGATGAGATTGGCAATTAGAAATTAGGAATTGAAAAGGGCAAATTAGAATGCCCATGACTGCGACCAAAGTCATTCCTCCGGCCAATTTGCAATTTTCATTGTTCAATTCCTAATGGCCAATCTCCTCGTCTACCCAGAAACCTCCCATGACCACAACGACCGATTCCGGGCTAACCATCACCACTATCGATGTGCATGATTGGCCGCAGGCGCTCGGCTTCCTGTTTGCGACTTTTCCCGAAGAAGAACGGCAGCCACGGATTGATTCCACGCTGATCGCCGTCAGTGAGGGCCGGCTGAGTTTGTCCGGCTTGCGTTGGGCCTTACGCGACGGCGAACCCATCGGCGTTTCGCTCACCATGGAACAACCTGACGGCGTTACGCTCGTCTGGCCACCGGTGGTGATTGCAAGCGCGGATAATCCCGCGGCTGTGGAATCGGCCCTGATGCGGGAGTTGACGGCCCGCCTCGATCAGGCGTCGGCTCGGCTCGCACAGATTTTGCTGGATCCGCATGAGACCACCGACACGGCTCCCTACCAGGCTCACGGGTTTACGACTCAGACCGATCTCGATTTTCTTGTGCGAACGCTGGATGGAACGCTACCGGCGGCCGATCTTGTGGGGTGGCAAGTCGAACATTTTGACGAAGCGACCAATCGGGATCGCTTCGCTGCGCTGATTGAAGCGACCTACCTCGGTTCGCAGGATTGCACGGTTCTGGATGGTCTGCGGAATGGGCAAGAGGCGCTGGCGAGTCATCGACTTTCCGGCCAATTTCAACCCGATCTCTGGACACTGTACAAAGTCGCTGGAACAGACGTAGCCGTGGTCTTGTTGAATGAGCATACGGAACAGTCCGCAGTCGAGTTGGTGTATTTCGGCGTCGCTCCCTCCGTTCGGGGACGCGGTTACGGACAAAACGCCTTGATTCATGCCTTGAACGCGGCGGCAACCCGCGGCGGACAACTGGCCTTTCTGGCTGTCGACGCTAAAAACACTTATGCCATAAATGTTTATGGAAATCTCGGCTTCTCGCATCTTTCCCGTCGGCAAGCACTGTTTCGGTGGCCCGGTGGATTGGCACGAAAGTAATTGACAGTTTCTGAACACTCTCGGCCACCGCTTTTCTTCATTCGATGAATTCTGGAAACGGTGGCAAACGCTCATCTCCTCGTGACTTTCGCGGTTTTCTCCACTTGATGAACGCCTTGCGAATTTTTTGCGAAGCCGATGGGTTTGACTCCCGCTCCGCCGGAGATACGATCAGCCCCACTGAGTGAGTCTGAAAGACGCTCACCTCGCGACCCACAAGTGGGCTCTCATCGAGAGCCACAACACGGTTGCGGGGCGGGTTGTCTATTTCCAACAATCTGACAGTCTCCAACGACGAATCGTGAAAGTGCGGAACCAGGGGTGGGTCTGCACGACGGGAGTGGCTGCGCGGTCTGCGAAGCCTTTCTCGACACAATCATCGAAGGGGAGTGGCGGACCGGAGCGTGGGGGTCGCAAGATGCAGCCCGGCATGAAGCCGATAGAGACGGACCGCGCCGCGAGGGGACACGACGATCCTCGCCAAGCCGCCGTGCTGGCAGAATTGAAATCGCGCCTGGGGGCCCAGCCGTACGCGCTGTGGTGCCAGGACAAGATCGCCATCGACATCCAGGACGACGTACTGACCATCGCGGTGGGCAGTCCGTTCCTGCTCAATTGCATGCAGAAGCAATTCAGCACAGCATTGACCGAAGCCGCACAAACGGTGATTGGCCCGAGTGCGTCCGCGGTGCTGACCGTTGATGCGCGGTTGTCGCTGAAACCCGGATCAACGGCGTCGAGCAGTTCCCGGAGCGCGGCGCGTAAGCCATCCGTGGTGAAGATGCCGGGGGATATCGCCGAACCCGCAACCGTCACTACAAAAGAGACCGCTGCGCGGATCGTGTCGATGCCCGAACCGACGGGTTCGTCGTTTGCGCTCCCGCGGCAACGCCGTCTTGCCGAACTCTCGGAATACATCGCCGGGCCGAACACCGAGATTGCACTGACCGCTTGTAAGCAAGTGGCGATCTCGCCCGGGTTGCAGTTCAACCCGCTCTACTTGCATGGTGCTGTCGGGACGGGCAAGTCGCACCTGTTGGAAGGGATCTGCCGGCAACTGCGCCGCACACATCCCAACCTGCAAGTCGTATTGATTACGGCGGAAGGGTTCGCGAACTACTTCACGCAGTCGTTGCGCGATCGCACGTTGCCGAGCTTCCGCCAGAAGTTCCGTGGCGTCGATTTACTGCTCGTCGATGACATCGACTTTTTCGAGTCGAAACGGGTCTTCCAGGAAGAGTTCCTGCATACCCTCGCCGATCTCATCGATCATCGCCGTCAGGTGGTGATGACCGGTGATCGGCATCCGCGGCTGTTGCCGAAGCTGGGCGACGACCTGATTTCCCGCATGCAATCCGGGCTAGTCTGCCGGTTGGAAACCCCCGATGCGGAGACCCGCCGGAAGATCGTGACCGTGAAGGCTCAACGGTTGGATGGCGAGTTCGCACCGGAAGCTTTGGAATTCATCGCTGACCGGTTCACGGGCAGTGTGCGGGAACTCGAAGGAGCCCTGAACTGTCTCCAGACCTATTTTTCGATGACGAAGAAGAAGATTACGCTCAGCACGGCGCGACAGGTGCTGGCTGATCTGGAGCGGGACTGTCTGCGGATCGTGCGGTTGGCCGATGTTGAACGCGTGGTCTGTACATTGTTCGGGCTGCGGCCGAAAGACCTCAAGTCGGACAGCCGGGTGCGCACATTGGCACAACCGCGCATGCTGGCGATGTTTCTCGCCCGCAAGCACACACCGTCGGCGTACTCAGAAATTGGCCAGCACTTCGGCGGTCGCAATCACAGCACGGTGATGTCCGCCGAGCGCAAAGTGCAGGGTTGGCTCGAAGAAAACGCGTCGGTAAGAATCGCGTCCCAAGACTGGACCATCGGTGAAATCGTCAGCACGCTGGAGCAACAACTCCTCGCCGGATGACGCTTGCGCTTAGCGCAATCCCAACGTCTGCGCTGTTCCTAACCGCTCTTCCAACTTCGGCTGCAATACCTTCGCCACCACCTCATTGCCATACGGAGTGAGGTGCCGATCCGCGTAGTAGTACAGTTGCTTTCCGGTCGTTTGCCATTCCGCTTGCAGATCGGGAAGCAGGTCGATCATCGTGATGCCGAGTCGATCGCAGGCCGCACGGAGGCGGTCCTGCACATCGAACTCAAATGGCCCAATATTTTTGATGACCGCGTGCGGATCGACCTGGTTGTGATCCGGCAGTGAGACGATCACCAATTTCGTCTGCAATTCGGCCGCCCGTTTCTGCATCATCTCCAGATACCGATCGGTCACGTCCCACGCCGCGGTTCGCTGTTCTTCCGTGGTGATGCGGCGGTCTTTCGTGCCGATGAAACGGTAGCGTGCGCCCTTCAGGCCTTCTTTGCCCATCGCGACCAGATAGGAAGTCGTCCACTTACTCTTGGCCGCGCTAGTGACCGCGGGGAGTTCTGCCAGCGGTTCAAAGTCGGCTGGGATGGGGTCGACGCGCGTGACTTTGCCGCCGTCCGAAAGTTCGTAATCGGGAACCTTGCGGACGTAATTATCCTCCGGGTCATTCCAAAAGAAGACCAGCACCGTGAGATCGGGTCGAAACTCGGCACCGAACTGGTCCAGTACCGCGAGGCTGTTGCGGGTGCCGTAACCATTCGCGCCGCCGTTGGCGACTTCACGATCCGGCCACGCTGCGGTCAGTCGGCCGACAAAGGTTTCGTCATCGGCGGCACCGAGACCGTAGGTGAATGAGTCGCCAAGAAAGAGGACGCGGCCACGGACACCAGCCGGGCGTTCGGCCGAAAAGATTGTTGTCCCTCGTTGCCGCTGTGTGGTGTGATGGATCGGATGGGAATACTCGGTCGTTTCCATTCGGCCGGACACTCCGGCGAGCGGTGCGTAACCGTACACGGGATGCGGTCCCCACGCCGGGGTCGACAACAGACTCGGCGGCGTCCAGACCATCCGTAAACCGAGTTCACCGATGAGCAGACTGAACGTGACTGCGATCGCAGCCGCCAACAGTTTGACGGTCCAGCGAATCGGCTTGCGCTGTCGCCGCGTAACAACCGTGTTCGCTGTTGGGGTCGCCAGGGGGCTGACGACCATCGAAGTGGAAACAGACACGCGCGGTCCTCCCTGACCGATTGTCCGCGCGGAACGTCCCACACGGTCACAGTTTGTTTTTAGCTCAAGTAGTCGGAATCGACAACGACAGATTGGGGGGTTGGTGAGGTTGGAAGACACGCGGTGAAGTGGCGCGAGGCGCGAAACCGCAAGCGACGATGGTGAGTCGAGCTTACCAATCGCCCCAGATTGCCCGGTTGGTCGTAACCCGTCTTGCTGGATTTCTGAGATTCTGCGACGATCCCCCCGCTTTGAGGATGGCCGTTTCTTGTGGGAAAATGCGTTTCGACGCTTTGTTGTCACCACCCGTGAGCGAGTTGCGATTCCCGGCTGATGTTCGACCGGCGGCGCGAGCCTTCTCGTACCGTACGCTCCTCGTCTGCGCGCTGCTCGGTGGTTTGGGCCTGAGTGGTTGCCGCCTGGCGAACCGGGCCGACACGGTCGGATTACCCACCCGGCATTCGGTCAAGAACGATCAGTTGCGCGTGCTGAGCGACATCAAGCTGCCCAAAGATCACGCGCTGTTGAAGGATCTCGAAGCCTTGCGGGGCATGATCTCCGAAACGCTCGTTCTTCCCGTGCAGGAACAACCAGTGACGGTGTATCTGTTCGGTGACGAAACGCGGTACTCGCAGTATCTGCAGGCGACGTATCCCAACCTGCCGCCCCGCCGGGCTTACTTTGTCGGCACGTCGCAGGAACTCGCGGTCTACACCTTCTGGGGCGAACGGATACAAGAAGACCTGCGGCACGAGTACACGCACGGCGTTTTGCATGCGTCCCTCAAAGATGTTCCGTTGTGGCTCGATGAAGGCCTTGCGGAATACTTTGAAGTCGCCGAGCCGCCGGTCGGTTTCAATCGCGATTATGTGCAGCGGATGCGGTCCGCGCTGCATGAAGGCTGGCGTCCCGATCTCGATCGGTTGGAAACGCTGGAAGCCGTCGGCGACATGAAGAAGCCGGACTACTTCGAGTCGTGGGCGTGGGTCCATTTCATGCTGGAAGACAGCCCGGACAGCCGTGGCGTGCTGGTCGACTATCTGCGTGAACTCCGCACTACCGCGCGACCGGGCCGGTTGTCGCAACGACTGCGGAAAGAACTGCCCGATGCGGACGCGCGATTCCTCGCACATTGTGCGACGCTCAGTGAAGGCATCATTGCCGCCGGGGCGTTGTCGAACCGCGAGTAATGGTTCGTCACAGACCGGAGCGCGAGCGACGGCGTCAAAAAGTGATGAGTGCTGAATGATGAGCGATGAGTTGCGATTCACTCATCATTCATCGATCAGCACTCATCAATTCGGCGCATCCGTCGCTCGCGCTCCGGGCTGTGATACGAAGTCTTACACCGCCACCGGCTCGCGGACGGCTTCCTTCGGCTCGGATGTGTATTCGCGGTAGTAGACACCGCGATTGACATAGTCGGTATCTTCGTTAACCGACAGATCGTTGGCAACGACGCCGAGCACTTTGATGCCGTGCGTCTTCAGCAATTCGCGGGCTTGGGCCATCGAACTCATGCTGCTCTTGCCGAGCCGGACCACCAGCAGTGTCCGTTCGGTGTGCCGGGCGATCACGCACGGATCGCTGACGGCGAGCATCGGCGGAGCATCGACGAGCACAAGGTCATATTCGTCACGCGCATCTTTCAGCAGTCGCGACAACCGGGCAGACGACAACAACTCGGCGGGATTTTCCGGCGACGGTCCCGCAGGCAGGACCGACAGATTCTCGATCAGCGTTTGCCGGACGAGCGGCATCCAGTTGACTTCGCCTTGCAGGACATCGGTTAAACCGACATCGGCCGGGATGCGGAACAAGCGGTGGGCAGTCGGTCGCCGCAGGTCGGCATCAATCAGCAACACGCGCTTGCCCGATTGCGCAATCGCCACGGCGAGGTTGGAAATCGTGGTCGATTTGCCATCGCTCGGTTCGGGACTGGTGATCAGCAACAATTTGGCTTGAGCATCTTCGCAGGCGATGTTCACCGCTGCCCGCAAAGATCGGAAGTTTTCGGCTTCCAACGAATGAGGGGCCAGCAGGTACCGCATGCCCGGATGAGCGTGGGCGGTCAACGGCGATGAGCGATCTTCCTGATGACCGAAGCGGGTGATGCTGCCGAGCAACGGATGATGAATCATCGTGCGAACATCGGCCAGCGTCTTGAGGCGCGTATCGCTCAATTCCCGCAGGACGCAGATCGCCGCCATCAGGCCCATCCCCGCGATGGTTCCCGCACCGACGAACTTCAGGATCCGCTTGATCGACAAGGCGTCCTTCACCGGCGCAAGTTGCTTCAACGAGTAACCGCTGCCGTCCTTTTCGATGCCGACCTGGTTCACTTGCGTGATGAGTTGCCCCCACAAATCGCGCAGCCGCGTGAGTTCGGCGTTGAGGGACTGGTCCTTCGCCTGAAACCGGGCCACGTCTTTGGCGAGTTCCGATTCGTCGGTGAAGACCTGTGCGAGTTCCTTGTCGCGGAGCGCCAGCTCTGAAAGCTGCAACCGCAATGATTCAATGTACGACGCGACCACGTCCTGTTCGGGAATCTCTTGCGGGCGACCGTCCGGACTCTTCGGCAGATCTTCGGGCAAGCGAATTCCCTGCATCCGATAGAACTCGCGGACCGAGGCCAGCGACTTCTGAATCATCTGCACATCGGGATGGTCAGTGCCGTAGTCGCGCAGCAGCTTTTTCTCTTCAAGCAGCATCGGCAGATAGCGGTTCTCGAAGATGCCCGCGTCCTGCTGCCGTTGCCGTTCGATGTTGGTCGTACCGTCTTGTGTCAGGAAGCGTTGGACGAGAATCACCAGGTTTTCGTGCGGTTCGCCATTCTTCAAGCCATCGGCGAGGATCTTCTGCCGCGATTGTAGTTCGGCTTGACGCAGCAGGTTGAGCTTGCGCTGTTCTTCGATCGCAATGATGCGCTCCTGATGGACGTTCGTGGTCAGGTTACCGTCAGTGGCTGTTGCGCCGAGCGGTGCTTTCCACTGGAACGGCGCGCTGTCCCGGAATTCGTGGTATTCCTGTTCGCGCTGGCGGAGCTTGGAGAGCAGGTCGTCGTGAGCCTGCTGCACGCTGGTCAGGACTTCGTTCGCTTTTTCCTGCCGCGTGTTCTGCAGGTAAACGGCGTACGCTCCGACGATGGCCTGCACGACAGCCCGCGCATCGTGGGCGTTCTTGTCCGAATACGTCAGCGTCAGCACGTTGGTAAACGAACGGTCCTGACCGGAGGTTCGTTTGACCTTTAACCCGGAGATGATGTCCTCGACAACTTCCTCGCGATCCTCGGCTGCACGGAAGATGCTGAGTTGATCGAGCTTCGCCGTTTCCACAGCGCGGTCGATGATCATCGGGCTGAGAATGATCGCGATGTGTTCGCTTCGTTCACCCCAATCGCTGAGCGTCCGCTGCTCGGCGGGAATCGGGCTGGTGTGCTGCCGCGAGACCAGGATCTGAGCCGTCGCGTCGTACTCCGGACCGGCTTTCAGGTAATAGCCGAATCCCAACGCTAATCCAATGGCCGCGCCACAGGCCAGCCACCAGCGATACCGTAGCGCGAGCATCGCAAAATTGATGGGCTTGCGGTAAGCCTCTTCGTCGGGATGCGTATGCCCCGGCAATTTCCCGGCGTGAAACTCGAATTCTTTCGTCACGTTAGCAGTCCTTCCGCAAGGAAGTACGAGGAATGCGGTATCAGTATCGGCAGCGAGCGTGGTGTGCCACTGGCTGTGCCTGTGTCTTTGTCTCAATCAGGAGCCAACGGCCGCGACGACCGGGGTCTTGCCAACCTGTTGTTGATGTTGTTCCACATACCAGGCGACGGTCTTGGCCAGTCCCTCACGGATGGGGACCAGCGGCCGGTAACCGAGATCGCGTTCGGCCGCCGTAATGTCGGCCCATGAATGCAGCACATCGCCGACGCGCGGGGCTTCAAACCGCGGCGCGAATGGCACCTTCAGTTGTTCGCAGATCGCCCGCAACAACGTGATCAGATCGAGCGACGAGCCGCACGCACAGTTATAAACTCGTCCGCTCACGCCTGGCACTTTCGCGGCGAGCAGATTCCCGGCCACGACATTATCGATGTAAGTAAAATCGCGGGATTGCGATCCATCGCCATAGATGACGGGTTGCTCACCGGCCAGCAACGCCGCCACGAAGCGGGGAATCACCGCGGAATACGGGCTGTTGGGATCTTGTCGTGGTCCAAAGACATTGAAGTACCGCAGTCGCACAGTTTCGAGACCGTACGTCGACGCGAATGCTTCGCAATACAGCTCGGCAGCCAGTTTCGCCGCCGCATACGGGGACAACGGTCCCGGCAACTGACTTTCGCGCTTGGGCATCGCCACGGCATTCCCGTACGCGCTGCTGGACGCCGCATAAACGACACGCCGAACATCCGCCAGCCGGCAGGCATCCAGCAGGTTGACAGTTCCGGTGACGCAGGCTTCATGTGTTGCCAACGGGTCTTCAACACTCCGCGGCACCGACGCCAACGCGGCTTCGTGAAAGACGACTTCGACTCCGTCGACGGCACGGTCGACCACGGAACGATCATTCAAATCGGCATGAAAGAACTCGTAACGACCGGCAACATGGGCCAGGTTGTCGAGTGATCCGGTCGACAGGTTATCGAGGATGCGTACCGTGTGGCCATCATTACACAGCCGTGTGACGATATGCGAACCGATGAATCCAGCGCCGCCGGTAACGAGGTATTGGCCCACGTGCGAGGTACTCGGAAAGAGTGGTCTCAGCAACGGGGCGGGCGCACGGTGCGCCACAAACGGACTGTTGCCGATGGGCAACTCTAGCTTTTATTTCGCACCGTGGTCGTGCCGAAACGAAACTTCCGCGTCGACTTCTCGCCACGCACAATCGTTAATGCCGGCGCAATCGCTACGAACGGCGGCTCATCCCACTCGCGCGCGGCTCTCGGCAAGCATCTTGTCGAACAACACTTTCTGTTCGCCAAGCGAGGTCACTGGGTCAGCCGGCACTTTGCCTTCTTCAAGCAACCACCAGCCTTCGTAATCCATCGCGACGTAGAGGTCGAACAACTTCGCGAACGGGTAATCTTTCATGTCCAGCACATGCACGTGCGAGGTCGCGCCGAAGCGTTTGCTGACCATCGCGAAGTTGGCTTCGAGACCGGCCCCTTGCAGATCCGTCGGGTTCGAGTTCCAACAAACGGCGACATTCGGATTGTCCGCGACATCCATGATCGCCTTGATCGTCGGCAGTTCCTGACATTGCCCGTGGACTTCGAGCCGAATCTGTTGGCCGAACCCCTCGGCGAACTCGCCCAGTTCGTTGAGCGCCTTGCCGATTTGTTCGATGGTTTTTTCTTTGGGCACGTTTGGCCAGAAACGATCGGGCTTCACTTTCACGCCGCTGCCGCCGATGTCGTGACTGAGTTGTACGAACGCTTTGGACGCTTCGATGGCTTTCTTCACCACGGCGGGGTCGGGATTATCGAAGCGTTCGTCGCTGCCGATGCCCAGGCAGGTGACGCCGCTGTCCACAAAGCGACCGCGCACTTCGGCGCGTTGCATGTCGTTCAATGCCGGTTCCACGCCGTGCTTGTGAGTGGTGCGGAGTTCCACGCCCAGCACTTTGGTTTTGACGAGGTTGGCGATCAGCGTCGGCAGATCCCAGTCTTTGCCCCACTGGTAAGTGACGAGTCCGAAGCGGATGTTGCCACCCTTCTTCTCTTGAGCGGCGACCGTGGATGGCAATAGTCCGGATGCACCGAGTACGGCCAGTGATCCTGCCGCCGTCGTCAGAAAATCGCGTCGCGTCGCGCTGGTCATGATGCGTCTCCACCGTGTGAAAGAAAGAAGTGCTCAGTATGATGGCGAGTCGCCGCCACGGATGCCAGTGCGGTCACGCCATGGTGAGCGGCTAGCGCCTGGCCGCTCACAAAACGAAGTTTCACCCGGACAAGGCACCGTGATGCAACGTCTTACTTGGTTAACGGCTTCGCTGTGTTTGATGATGACGCTTCCCGTCACCGCGGGTGTGTTTTCCCCGCGCGTGCAGCGGGAGGGTGAACCGGATTCGTGGAGTGTCCGCACGCTGTTGAGTCACCCCGTATGGCGTGATCTCAACGACGCGGCCTTGGCCCGCGTGCTGGTTGACGTTCTGGCCACTCATGTCGCCGTGACACCGTTTTCGCCGCGTGAAGGAACGGAGAAACTTCCCGCATGGGCGGTGGTGAACGATCCGCTCAAGTTGTGGCATGCCTATGGTTTGGCGGATCGAGCCGCGATCGCCGATGCCTTCGCCGCGCTGTGGCAGGCGACCGGGCGCGGAGCGGTGCGCGTCGTGGAGTTGTCCGGCAGTCCGTGCGTGCTCGTGGAGATCGAAAGCGGCGGGCAGTGGGGCGTGATTGATCCCGCCAGCCGAGCCGTTTTTTTGAAAGCGGATGGTTCCTTCGCCGCGTGGGATGAGATTCCGTCGACACCGGCGCTCTGGGAGAAACTGGGCGAAGCCGTCACGTTCCCGCATGACGATATCGCCGCCACACGCACTGCATGGGCGATGTCGAAGATCACCCGCCGCGGGCACCGTGCTCCGGCAGCCCACACCGCGAGTTTCCTTCTCCGGCGGGGCGAGAAGTTCACACGGTTCGCGACGCCCCAGGGCGAACGCTGGCAACTGACCGACGCAGAATTGAAGGACAAGAAACTCGTCGCATTCTGGAACGAAGCGCCGCGCGGGCCGAAGACGCGCGCCGGTGGTCCCGCGGGATATGCGCACGGCCGATTCGATTACGAGCCGTCACTGAAAGGCGATGACGCCGATGTCCGCGATGGAGCCGATCTGTTGCACAACGTGGCTGTCACTGCCGACGGCTTGACGCTCACGAAAGCCGGAGAAGGGTCCGCGATTTTTCGTGTCGCATCGCCGTTCCCGATTGTCGGCGAGGCCGGCAAGATCGAAGACGGCAAGGACGATAAGGATGCGTCGGTGATCGAGATCGATGCGACCGGAGCAACGTTGTCGTACTCACGCGACTTCGGAGCCACGTGGATCAGCATCGAAACGAAGACATGGCCGGCCAAAGTCGATCTCACGCAACAGGTGGCGGGGACTTACGGCTATCAATTGCGGATCGAACTGAAAGGCAAACCCAACGAAGCGATCGTTCGCAGCCTGAAAATGACCACGTGGGTCCAATGTTCGCCGTTGTCTTTTTCAACGTTGAAACCGGGCGAAAATACGTTCCGCATCCGCACGGGGGACGAGCGCGGGCTGCCGACACAAGCGATGGTGATTGATGCCTCGACTGCTGACGAAAACGGGTTCCTACGGCCTGTGATCCGTCCGCCGAAAGAGTATCGCCCCGGCGATGCCAACCAGCGCGTGATTGGTCCGTTCACGCTGCGTGTCGGCGCTCCCGTGGGATCGCAGATTGCGTGGATGCAACTCGGCGGCCGCTTCGCCACAAAGCCGGATAGTCTGCAACCGGAGTCCGTCGGATGGGGTGCAGCCACCGGCAGCCCGCAAGGCTTCCAACCACTCGACATCGGCCGTATTTCGGGTGAGATGGATTGGGCGTATGTTCCCGACGCGCCCATTCCCGCGGCATTTTTTCGTGTAGACGCCAAGCCCGCCCTCAATCAACTGCGGATGACAGCCCACTGCTTCCGCTCGGATCAAATGGTGTCGAACCCGTGGCGTATCACGCACCGCTGGACGGCAGGGACCGAACCGCGCGAGCATGCCGTTGAAGTGGACCAACAAGAGACGTATACGGTGACGGTGAACGACGCCAGTGCGGATTCGCAATCGCTGGAACTTGCCGTGCCCGGATCGTTGTCAAAGTAAATGGCGGTAGTTTTCAAAAGAGCCGCAACTGACCGGACCGAGGCGTTGCGGGACGGAATTGGCTGAAGTCGTATGCAGGCAGCTTGCGATTGAGGCCGTACTTCTGTGCGAAGACGCGGAAGAGTTTCTGGACCTGCTCGGCAATGGGACCGGTGCCGACCATGCGCTCGCCCCATTTTGCGCGGTAGATGTTTCCTCCCCGCGTTTCGCGAATGAGTCCTTCGATCTTTTGAAGTTTGAGTGGTTGCGTGCGGGTCAGCCATTCGCGGAACACGGGTTCGACGGTTAAGGGAAGTCGCAACAAGACATACGATGCGGCTTGAGCGCCGGCCATTTTTGCGGCGGCGAGAAGGGCTGGGATTTCGGAATCGTTCAACCCTGGAATGATGGGGGCGGTCATCACCCGCGTGGGGATTCCGGCTTCCGAAAGAATCTGAATCGCCCGCAACCGGGCCGCGGGAATGCTCGTGCGGGGTTCCATGACTCGTGCCAGTTCGGTGTCGAGTGTGGTGACCGAGATGTTCACCTGCACGAGTCGATGCGACGCCATCTCGCGCAGCAGATCGAGATCACGCACGACCAGCGCATTCTTGGTGATGATTCCCACAGGCACACGACATTCGAGAGCAACTTCCAGGCACTGACGGGTCAACTGAAATTGTCGCTCGGCGGGCTGATAGCAATCTGTCACGCCCGAGAACACGACCACATCCGGCTGCCAGGCGTCATTCGCGAGGTATTCGCGAAACAACGCTGCCGCATCGTGCTTCACGACGATCTTTGTCTCGAAGTCCAACCCGGCGTTGAAGCCCAGATACTCATGGCTGTTGCGGGCATAGCAGTACGCACACCCGTGCTGGCAACCGCGGTACGGATTGATGCTGTACCGAAACATGATGTCGGGCGAACTGTTTTCCGAAATGATGGACCGGGACGTGTCGGTCAGATACTCGACCGGCCGGTGATCGCGCGCGGCGACATCATCGGGATCCCATTCCCAATGTTCAAAGTCCGCCTCGGCATGCGTCGCCACAAACCGATTTGGTGGGTCGATCATCGAACCGTGTTGCATGCTGTTGCCCTCTTGGGCCGACAAGAAATGACGCCTCTATCCACTCGCCAGTGATTACTGAACAGATATACAAAATTGCGGGCGGGAGTCCAAGAGCAGGTGGAGACGGCGGAGGTGATCCACAGAGAGCACAGAAGGCACAGAAAGGAGAAGGAGAGGGGGAAGAACGGAGTACACGGAAAGGGAGAGAAATCGAAAGAACGCAGCGGGTGCATACCACCGTGGTGATTCCAACCAATCAGCAACTCCATCCCCGTTTTTCCCCTTCCGTGTATTCCGTGGTTCCTTCTCCTCGTCTTTTCTGTGTTCTCTGTGGATCACTCCTTCTCGACTTTGCGGCAGCATGTCGGGCTGACATCGCGACGCTCGTTGTGTGGGCATGTGGTATCATCGCCGACGAAACCATTCCCGTCTCACGCCTGCGGAACACGAGTGTCATGTCGCGCGAAGCGGTTTTTGAAGCCAGTCTCGGTTACTTCCTGACGCCGATCCGGCACTTCCTTCAGGATGACACCATCACCGAAATCATGATCAACGGTTTTCGCGAGGTATACGTCGAACGCCGTGGACGACTCGAACGAACCGACGCGGCGTTCCCGAGTCACGATGCCTTGCTGTCCGCGGTGCACAACGTCGCGCAGTATGTGGGTCGCGAGATTGATGAGAATCGGCCGATTCTGGATGCGCGGTTGCCCGATGGTTCACGCGTGCATGTGGTGTTACCGCCGAGTGCCCGACGCGGCATTTATTTCACCATCCGCAAATTCAGTCGCGATATTTTTACGCTGGATGATTTGATCCGCCTGGGATCACTGTCACCGATCGCGAAAGAGTTTCTCGAACTCTGTATCCGACTGAAGAAGAATACGATCGTTGCGGGGGGGACGGGAACCGGGAAGACATCGCTGCTGAATGCGTTGTCGACGGCGATCCCCGATGAAGAACGGATCGTGGTGATCGAAGACAGTTCGGAACTGCGGCTCGCGCAACCGCACACGCTGTATCTGGAATCGCAACAGGCTGACACACACGGCCGCGGCGGGGTGACGATCCGCCAGTTGTTCATCGCGTCGCTGCGGATGCGGCCCGATCGCATTCTGGTCGGTGAAGTCCGCGGTGGCGAAGCGCTCGACATGGTGCAGTCGATGTTGTCCGGTCACGCGGGCAGTTTGACCACGGTCCATGCGACATCGCCGCGCGATGCCCTCACGCGATTGGAGACGTTGTCGCTGATGTCCGATGTTGAGATCCCGGTGTACGTCGCGCGGGCTCAGGTGGCTTCGGCGATTCAACTCGTCGTGCAGTTATCGCGGTTTTCCGAAGACGGCTCGCGCAAGATCACGCGGATCGCCGAAGTGTTGGGGCTCGATGCCAACAACCAGTACCAGGTGCGCGACCTGTTCGTTTCGCGCATGAAAGGCCGCGCTGCCAACGGTCGCTTACTTGCCGACCTGCAGCCGGTAGGACAGAAGCCGGTGTTCGCTGCCGAAGCCCGTGAGTATGGAATGGATGACGCGATTCAATTAACGACAGCGCTGTGGGATTGAGGGTCAAAGAGGAGAGGATCCACAGATTTCACAGAAGGACACAGATTAGAAGAGAAGAGAGATAGACAAGAAATAAGAAGAGGGAACCACGGAGGACACGGAAAGGAGAAAGAGAACGACAAGGGAGCAAAGCAGAACCCCGATCGAGCAAGCCTGAATCACAAACGGCGATTTCCATCTCAGCTCTTATTCCATAGTTCCTATTCTTCTTCATTCTGAATCTGTGTCCTTCTGTGAAATCTGTGGATCGTCCTTCTGTATTTTTCTGTCCTGAAAATGAAGAACCCCAGAGATCGTGATCTCTGGGGTTCACTGAGTCGAGTACCGTCCGACGACTAAAGCGGCAAGCGGATTACTCCTTCACTTGTCGCAGGGCGTAGGCGACGGCGGCCTGAAGTTCAGGGTCGCTGCTATGGGCACAGCGTTGCAGGCTGGTGGTTGCCGAGCGGGCCATCGGGCCGATTTCTCCGAGAGCATACGCGGCACCGACGCAGACCTTCGGCGACGCATCGCTCAGACAGCGTTCGAGTGCCGATGTGGCGTCGAGCGATTGCGGGGCCAACTCGGCAAGGCTGTAGGTCGCCAACCAGCGAACGTTCTCGTCTTCGTCCTTTAGACACTTCAGCAGCGTGTCGAGCGCCACCTGCGAGAAGTTTTCGTGACGAATCAGCACCTCGGCGACATGCAACCGTACGAAGCCGTCGGAATCTCGCAGGGCGGTGCTCAGGGCCGGCAATGCTTCCGCCGATCCCGGACCCATTTCGGCGAGGACGGCGGCTGAGAATGATCGCACACTCGGATCGGAGGAACGCAAACCCACGATCAACGTCTCAGTGACAAACGGCGTGACTTGCTGCATCCGCACGAGGGCTAACGCGGCGTGGACTCGGACAAAACCATCGCGATGCAAGAGCAATTTTTCCAGCGCGGGAGAGGCTGCAGCGGCCTCTCCTTGTAAGCGGCCGAGGCGATGAATGCTGCGTTTGACCACTTCGAGATCATCGGCATTCAGTGTGCGAACCAGTTCGCGGACTTCACCCGTGGCATCGGGACACAGTGAGACCAACGTTTCTTTCGGGGCGACGGGAGGGGCCGACTTCTGTGGCTCCGCAGTTTTGGCAATCACAGCAGCCTTCACGGCCGGCTTCTTTGCTTCCATGTGATCCGGATGGGACTCCGGCGAGTCGACCTTCTTCACGGCTTTTGCGGAGGCGCGGCTCGGAGCTTTGCCCGAAGCCCACTCGGGCAGATCGTCTTCTTCGCCGCGATGAGCGACTTCCTGAATCTTCTTCGCGGATTGATTCGTCGCGAATTCCTCAAAGTCGGGATCGACCTGGGGACGGTTGCGTTTTTCGGCAACAGCCGGTGTTTCACTCGCCGCCGGGCTGACGGTCGTCGATTTCAACGCCTTGGAAGAGGCCAGCGATGGAACCACACTGTCATCGGCGGCGACATCGAACTCGGCGAACGGATCGGCCGAGCGTTCCGTCTTCGGTACGGCTGCGGTCTTGGCGGCTGTACTGGTCTTCGGGGCGGCCGGCTTTGAAACGGACGCGGTTTTCGCCGCCACATCTCCCTTGGGAGCGGAGGGGCGTTTGGCGTCTTCGGACTTCGACGCCGCAGCGACCCGCGGTTCGTCCGTGATTTTACCCCGCGGCGACGGCGTGCCGGTCTTCGTGGATGCCGTTGATTTGGCTTTGTCGGACTGGGCTTGTTCCGATTTGGGATCGACTTTTTTGGCGACAATGCGTTCGTCATCCGGCGTCTCGGGCTTCGATTTGGACTTCGAGGCCTGTGAGGCCGACGGTCGCTTGGCTTCCGAACGCCCCTTGGCGGCCGTGTCTTTGGCAGCCTTGCCGTCGATCTCCGCGACCTCCTGATCGTCTTTGTCGCGACCGGTCCAGCGGGCGAAGGTTCGCGAGGTGGACGCACAGCCGGTGAGTTGCACCGCGAGGGCCATCACCAGAATCGCACTGACAGAACTGTACCACTTCTTCATGGCGCCGACCTCGTTAGTCCGGTCCGCCGCGAGGGTGACACCGTTCACCCACCCCAACGCAACCGGGTCGAGAGGCAGGACCATTGTCCCGACGGCAACTGTCGCCGTGCGGTGGTCCTGAAATCCTCAGTCTGCTTTCGGTATCGGTTATGCCGACCGTAGGAGTGCAGCCTCCGGTGCCAGAAAAATGTGTTGTGAGGACAAATCCTTCCGTGACGCATGTGACAGCGCCATAATGGTTTACGTGGTTGGCAAGGTCGATGTTTTCGGCAAAGTCGACGCCGTGGGAAAAGCGGGCGCAGACGACCCAAAGTGACGGTTGATCGCCCCGCAACGATCCAAGAATCACCGTTTAGCCGCGACCCGACAGGGGGGCGTTCTCTGGTTCTACTTGAGTTGTGCGTGGGTCTCCCGACCCCGCACTCTTTTTGGCCGCAGGTCTCCTCTTGTTAGTCATTGACCGCGAGGAGGAGACCTTCGGTCGGCGGATGTGCGGGGTCGGGAGACCCACGCACAACACGGGTCTGCAAAGACATTCAATGCGCCGCTGCCGGTGCGGCCGCGTTCTCAACGTTGATCTTCGGTGGATGGAAGAACAACAGCAGAATCACCGCGGCGATGAGTGCCGCCCCGGACGGATAAAGCAGCACCACCGGGTAATTGACCGCTCCTTCCGGCGAGTTCGCTTTCTGAATCGCGGGCCACAGGAAGCGAGCAGCGATTGGGCCCACTCCAAGAATCAGGAAGTTAAACAATCCCTGGGCACTCGTCCGGGCATCCTTCGGGAAGACTTCATCCACGAGGATGTACAGCGTTGCAAAAAAGAACGCGTAACAGATCCCGTGCAGCACGTTCACCGCCACCGCGGCGACCGGGTCCGGGAAGAACGCGAAGACCGCGAACCGCACGGTATGACCGAGGATGCCCAGAATCATTGTGGTGCGCCAGCCGAATTTCTTCAGCACCAGTCCGAGAAACGCCATCGTGCCAATTTCGGCAATCTGGCCGACGCTCATCGCCGCCTGCACCCAGTTCGGCGGGACGCCGACATGCTTGAGGTAATCGAAGGCAAAGAAGAAGAAGCCGTCATGCACCGCGGCGTCGATGAACGTCACGATGAACAACACGAAGATGTACGGGTACTTCAGGTACGACATCGCTTCCAGCCAAGCTAGCGACGATTCCCCTTCTTTGGCGGGTTTCGGTGGCGTGTGCGGTAGCGTCAAGCTGAATGCCGCGAGCAGTAGTGAGGCAATCCCGGCCGTCAAAAATGCCCAGCTTTTGCCCTGATTAAGAGCCTGCCCACCGAGTCCCGTTCCGAAGGCGATCCCGAGCCACTTCACAAAGCCGCCCGCTTCAGCCATCGCCGGAACTTTGGACCAATCGACAAGAATGAACACGAACGGCCACGCTGCCGCGATCCAGCCAATCGTGCCCCACAATCGCACCGGGCCGAAGTCTTTCTGCGGGTCAGTAATGTTCGCGAAGGCGATGCTGTTCGTCACCGAAATCGTCGGCACAAAGAAGAAGCAGTGCGTCGCCATGCACGCGAAGTAGAGCCAATAGTTCTGTACTTTCGGCTCGGCCCCCTGGAAGGCTTGCCAGGCGAGACCGCCGAAGCCGAGCAACGCTAAACCACCCACCAGATGGCTGAACGCGAGGAACCGTTCCGCCGCGAAATTGCGGTCGACGAACTGATTCGCGAAGAACATCCCGATGATCGCCGAGACCGGAAACGCGATGTTCAGCCCGAACTGCTGCCATTCGGTGAAGCCCAACGCCCCCGCCCCGAAGAACCCAAAGCTCGGCGGCAACCAGGCCCCCCAGATGAAGAACTCCAGGAACATCATCACCGACAGCTTGATCAGAACGGAACGCTGCATGCCAGCAAACCTTGGGGGGCAAAAGCCGAAATGGACGCATCAACGGACAACGAGGCCATGATGATGCCCATTCGTGAACCCTCGGGCAAGCGCACGAACGGTTTCCCAGTGACATTTCGGACAACCGCTTGCCGCTTTGCAGAATCACCGGTAAGCGCACGTGAATTTCCCCCCGGTCATTGACCGGGAGCTAAGACATTTCTGCCATCAAGCGTTTCACCACAATCGTCGCATACGCCCCGCGCGGCAACGTGAACCGCAGTGTCACCGCCTGCTTGCCGGGGTTGAGATCGTCCGCACATCCGTCCGCGTGGGCGTCTTCCGGGAACAACGCCGCGGCCCGTTCGCCCTTCGAGAAGAAACTGTCGCGCGGATACTTCACCCGCAGTTCCCGCAGCGTCAGCCCGGCCTTGGCAACGACTTCCTCATACAAGGGCAATCGTGGATCGTCCTCTTCAAAGTGCAGCCGCGCCGATGGCAACGGCAACTGCAGCGACCGCAACGCGGCACGGCCTTCGTCGGTCAAATGGCGATAGAACGGCACCGTGTTTTGATCGAGCTGCATCGGAATCTGCGACTCCGGCGCGGCGTACCGGCGGACTTCTGTCGCGAGCAGATCGTTCCACAGATAACTCTGAAACGCTGCGAGATACAGGCTCCGCAAGTCCTGCCGTACGAGTCCCACCGCCCGGCGAAAGTCGGTCGGATGATCGCACAGAAACGTGACAATGCTCCGCCGTGAGCTTTTGGGTAACTGATCTTTCGCTTGCGGCCAGCGGCTCCAATACTGTCGCAGAATCTGCTTTTCCTCGCGGTCATCGGGACGGTCATGCACGTTCGGTTCGGCGAGCATCAGCCACAGCGCCCGCTCATAATCCCCCTTGCACCACGCCGCCGCGATGAACTCGCCCGATTCGCCGACGGAACCGAAGCGTTGATCATCGAAGTAATTCGCAACCCCTTCCTGCGACAACACCGGCAACGTGTCGATCACCGTCTTCGCCACTGTCGCCGTGAGGTTTCGCAGCGTGATGGTGAACCGATTCGCGGCGATATCATGCGGCGTGAACGGCTGTGGTGCCTGCCCCTGATAGATCAGTGCGAAATTCGTCTGCTCCAGATTCCGCCGCGGCCCCCGATGAATCGTCACCCACTGCCGCGTGACAGCGTGCCGATCCTTCAACCCGCCATAGCTGAGCTGATGCCGCGCAAGCTGCCAGCGCTGCTGAATGGCCGTCATCGCTTCCGGCGTGCCGAGCGATTGCTTCGTCAACCGATAGACCGCAAACGGCCCGTCCGTAATCGGGAAGTCGGTGAGTTCATCGACCTCAAAATCTTCGGGCCGGGATTTGAGTTTCAAAGACATCGAAAGCCATCATGCAGGGCGGCACAAGTCCGCGAAATTTACCAAAAGCCAGTGATAATGTGCCGCGCGCGGAGGGCAGCGTCAATTCGCGCCTCGTGTTGGGTGCCACTAGGGGTCGCTTTGACCGCCAGTGACCTGGCGATCTTGGAACCAATACTATTCTGATCGCTGAGGCCGTCAGAGGACTCGCGAACGAGTACGCTCGCCAGTGGCACCCGATGGTACCCGGCACCCGGAGATTATCCTAAGTTAGGTTGATTCCGAAGAGAATTCGCTATCATCCAAAAACTCGTTTTTCAAGCTCGTGATTCAAAGTCCTTTTGGGCGGTAAACTATGATGAAACTGACTCGCTACTATCGGTCGAAGCAATTGAACTTCGGACAGATCCGTGCCATGCGTGATGTCCTGACGGGGTCATTTGATTGGGGCCTTGCTGAGGCAAGTTACGAGCTCTACTTCGTTTCCGAAGTCTATCGAATTACCACGATCAAAGAGGTTGAGAAGGTGGTCCAGAATGTTGGGCAACCTCAAACAGTTCGTGTCTTCTTCAAGTCCAAGGGCGGGCGGACTATTGCCATTGACACATGTCACCAAGGCCGAATTTCAATCGAAGTGCATAATCTCAGCGATCCTCCAACCAAACTGTTGGACGCCATCGAAACGGCGCTATCGCTCGAACTTCTCGGTGAACTGCCCAGCGAACAGAATGTGTCTAGTGCGTTTCTCGCGCATAGTTTCAACGATGACGGCGCAAAGTATTCCAATGAACTTGCGAGATTCCTCACTCTTTTAGGTATTCGCTGCGAATCTGGACGCGCGTTTTCACCGTCACGCGTATCCGACAAAGTGAACTCGCGATTGGCAAGACATGACATGTTCGTTGCGATTGCATCGCCGCAGGACGATTACACTTGGATCACGCAGGAGATCGCAACTGCATCTGTGCTCAAGAAACACATCTTCGTCCTCAAAGAAGCCACGGTCGAATTGAAACCCGGTATCCTCGGAGATCTCGAATACATCCCATTTCCGAAGGATCAATTCACCAAGGCATTCATCCCAATCCTCGAAGGGCTCAACGAGCTTCGCGGCGAATCGATCGGGTAACGCTGAATTGAACATGTGGTCGAGCAGGCTGGCGTCTGGGTTCACAAGATGTGATCGTGATGCGTGATGATTGAGCCACGCCATGTCGCATCCTCGCCGATTTGATGACGCGCTCGACACGCACTTCATGACGTTCTCCTGTTACCATCGCCGGCGACTGCTCGATCACGATCAACCCAAGCGGAGTTTTCTCGGAGTCTTGAACGATATGCGAGAAAAGTTCGCGACGAAGTGCGTCGGGTTCACGAGCCGGAAGCGTCAGCGACGGTTTTGAATCGGTGTTTGTGGAGATCAGTCCGTCGCTGACGCTTCCGGCTCGTGAGATAATCCCGTGTGGCAGGTCCGGTTTCACTCCTGCGCGAAGGACGGTGGGGATTCCGATCGAGTGAGTTGAATGATGTTCCTCTTGTGAACTCAGACGCCCAGAGCGGCGTACGCTCCATGAATTAGGACGACACGATGCGAACTTCAATTCATCCACAACGCGGACGGAACTTGACCATTGTTGTCGCCTGGTTTGCCACTCTTGTGACCTCGGTCGCCGGTGCGGAGCCCGTCCCTGAAACCGTTCGCGTCATGAGCTTCAACATGTGGCATGGCGGCGATGCGGGGCGGCAGCCGTTTGAGCAGACGGTGGCGCTGGTCAAGCAATCGCGGGCGGATCTTGTCGGGCTGCAGGAGACGGCGGGGTTGGCTCCCGCGGGGCAGGCGCGACCCGATCATGCCGCCAGACTCGCACAGGCGCTGGGCTGGCATTATCTGGACCAGGGGGCGGCGACGGGGATCATCAGCCGGTTCAAGATCGTCGCGTCCACTCCCCGAAAATGGGGGGCGAAGCTCGAATTGCCGTCGGGGCGACACGTCTACCTGTTTAACGCGCATCTCGCCCACGCCCCGTATCAGCCGTACCAACTCCTCAATATCCCCTACGCCAACGCCCCGTTCCTGACCACGGCGGACGAAGCGATTCGGGCCGCGCGGGAGGCACGCGGCGGCCAGGTCGAACGGATGCTGGCCGAGGTGCAGGCGATCCGGCCGGAGGGGTTGCCGGTCTTCATCACCGGCGACTTCAATGAACCGTCTCATCTCGACTGGACGCCCGCCGCCGTGAAGGCGAACCGCTGCCCGCTGGAAGTGCCGTGGCCCTCGACGAAGGCGATCACCGCCGCGGGCTTCGTCGACGCCTACCGCACGGTTCACCCCGACCCCGTGCAGCATCCCGGCTGGACGTGGACGCCGACCACCAAACCGACCGACCCCAAAGATCGCCACGACCGCATCGACTTCGTGTTCGTGGGCGGTGCGAAAGTCCGAGTGAAAGGGGCGATGATCGTGGGTGAGCGCCAAGACTTCGCGGACACCGTGGTCACGCCATTTCCATCCGATCACCGGGCCGTGGTCGCGGAGGTGGAACTCCTCGCCGACAATTAAACGAGCCGGAAGCGTCAGCGGCGGATTCGGAGTTTTTGAAAAATCACACCGAACACGGCGCGGAAAGGTTGAGATTCCGCAGTTGTTCCATCGCTTCGTCGATGATTTGTCGGGCTTCGCAGTTCAAACCTTCATCGTGACGGGTGATGATTTTCGAGATCGACTCAGTGAGCCGATTCATGCGATCGAGAAGAGCCGTCGTCGCTTCCGAGGGGCTGGAGCCGCCCTCGATCTGGTCGAGAACTTCTTTCAATCGTTTTGCATCAAACGGTTTGGCCAACACCTCGGCGAACCCCATTTGCTCGGCAATCTGGAGCTTCTGCACATCGCGGTCGATTCCGTTCCCGGCGCGCAGGGCCGACATCAGGACGAAGGCTGGAGGCTTGGCGTTGCCGGTGTCGGTCATACGGGTGATTTTCTGCGCGGCTTTGAAGAGCCAGAGTCCGTCTAACTCGGCCATGAGAAGGTCGGTCAAGACAACATCAATGGACGAATCTTTCTCCAGCATTTGCAGGGCTTGCCGGGCGGTGTCCGTTGTGACGGCAACATGACCCAGGCTCTGCAACATTCGGGAGACGTGATGACGGATGTAACCGACATCATCGACAACGAGCACTTTCATCCAATTACCCTCTGACGTGCTTGCAGATCGGCCCTTATGGGCACGTAAGGCCGCCGCTGAACCATATCGTATTGATTTCGACGAGGCATTTCCCTCGCACCGAATTGCCAGAGGCGTTTGTGATTAAACGCATCCCCCGCGGCAAAACCGGAGTAGTCCGCATGACTGACCACGGCCCCAGCTCGGTCGGACGCGCTCCGGCGGCAGGAAAATTCGCGAGTCGCTTGTCACGCCGCAGAAGCAACTCGGCGGACTGCGGCGCCAGTGACGACTATCCATTTCGGCGACGCCGCTGTAGGCTGAGGGTAATACAACTTCTCAAGTGCGGTATCGATCTGGACTGATGCCGCAATCCGTTTGCAGCGATCCGGATGAGATCGCTTTTACGATCAAGGGTGACCATGATTCACGAAGTTTCCGGCGATATTCTGCTGACCAAGGCTCAAGCGATCGCGCACGGGATTGCTCCCAACGATCACTTCGATCAAGGTCTCGCTTTGGCCCTGCGTGAGAAGTGGCCGATGATGGTGAAAGACTTTCGCCATTACGCCAACCAGTGCCATCCCAAGCCGGGGGAAATGTGGGCGTGGGGCGGGTTTAACGCACGCGTATTTTGTCTGATGACGCAGGAAGGTGATCACAGCCACGGTAATAAGCCAAGTCAGGCGACGACCGCCAATGTCAACCATTGTTTACGGCGTCTTCAGCACGAGCTCGAGAAGGGGGAAATCAAGAGTCTGGCTCTGCCACGGCTCGCGACGGGCGTAGGTGGCTTGGCGTGGGCGGAAGTACTCCCGCTGATCCAGAGCCACCTCGGCAGCTTGAACATTCCCGTTTTTGTCTACACGCATTACCAGCCGGGAGTTCCAGCGGCAGAACCCGGCGTTTGATCACGGGCGTGGTATTACACCACTCCAGTATACAATACGTCTGGTTTGTCACACCCCGGGCGGTAGAGCACTAAACCGCCGTGATTGCCATTCACACGGACGATGCAGTCGGGTTCGCCGTTCGCGTGGGCCGTGAGGATTGCTTCCAGCGCTTGCACGGCGGCAACGGTTTGGCGGTCGGCGGCAAGGTCGTTGTAGCCTAGGGCTTGCATCTGCGCAAGGCGTTGCGGACGTTCGGATTTCGGTCCGGCGTATTCCACGTACGCGGCTTCCCGGGCGAAGCGGTCCAGGACTTCGATGCCGTAGCCGCGCTGCACGCGTTCGCCCCACGGTTCGACGAACGTGCCGTTGTAGTGGTTGTTCATCGTGGTCTTCATTTTGAACGGTGTGAGACCCTCGACGGTACACTCGACGCCGCGCTTGCGGCTGTGGCCGTTCCACACGCCGTTGTCGAAACGGAACTGCACTTCCTGTTCGACGTAGCCGGGGAAATTGTCCGGCGTGACCCATGACGTGTGGATATCGAACGCGGCCTGCCGACCGTCATCGTATTCGTAGACCATTTTCATCTGCGTGCTGTCCCAGGTGGGACCGTCTTTCGGACCGACGAGGCCGCGCTGGCCACTGGCGGTGATCGTCTTCAGCTTGCCGCCGAAGGTGAAGTCGATCAGCTTGATGTAATGGCAGGCGACATACGTCCCCGGGTTGCGGCCGACGATCCACTCGGCGAACTGCCCGCCGGAGATCGACTTCGGTTCCAGCAGCGAACAGTACCCGTTGTTGACGTGTTGCAGCACGTGGTCGTGAACCAGCGTCCGCAGCTTTTTATGATCGGGATCGAGCAGCTTGTGATACACGACTTTCGCAAGCTTGTTCTGCTTCTTCGCCAGTGCGACGAGTTCATCGAGTTCCGTCAGCGACAGGACCGACGGCTTTTCGACAAGCAGATGGCAACCCGCTTCCAGTACTTTCTTCGACGCTGAAAAATGCCGGTCATCGGGCGAGGCGACGCAGGCGAAATCGACACCGGCGCGTAGCATCTGATCGACGGCGTCGTCCCCGGCGTAACTCACGAAGGGATGGATCGCCCCCTTCGAGGAGTCGCGGTATTTCTCGGCCCGCTTGCCGGTCTTCGTAGCGACGGCGGTCAACGGGACGGCGACATCACCGAAGCGGCGGTCGTAGAGTCCTTCGCGATGCGTCCGCTCAAAGAACGGCTTGTAGGTTTCTTCGAAGATCATGCCCATGCCGATCATGCCGGCACGCAACTGGGGCTGGGGGGTAGGTGTGCTCATGGGACGTAGTTTATCCGAGTGCGATGGATGATGCACGTTTAGCCGCGACCCGTCAGGGGAGCGCTGTGTGGAGCGCCCCGCACGCTCCCCTGACGGGTCGCGGCTAAACGGGGCGTGGGATAGAATCGAACGCGGACGGGCAATTTCACGCATCCGAGAATATCACGACATGGCAGCAGCAATCATCGACGGCAAAGCCGTGGCGGAACGGCGACGCACGGCACTCGCGGAGCAGACGGCGGCGTTCACGCGGGAAACGCAAGTGGTTCCACACTTGGCGGCGGTGCTTGTCGGGGATGATCCGGCCAGCGGTGTCTACGTGAAGAGCAAGCATGCGGCGTGCGAAAAAGCCGGGATGAAAAGCACCGTTCATCGGTTGCCGGGGGCGACGACGCAGGCCGAGTTGATGACGCTCGTTCAGCAGTTGAACGCCGATTCATTAGTGCATGGCATTCTGGTGCAGTTGCCGTTGCCGGCGCAAGTCGACACGCAGGCGATTCTGGATGCCGTCGATCCGCTGAAGGATGTGGATGCGTTTCATCCGGAGAATGTCGGGCTGCTGGTGCAGGGCCGGCCGCGGTTTTTGCCGTGTACGCCGCATGGGATTCAGGTACTGCTGCGAGAGTACGCGGTGCCGACGGCGGGGGCACATGTCGTCGTCGTGGGTCGTAGCGAAATCGTTGGCAAACCAATCGGCATGATGCTCGTGCAGAAGGGAGCAACCGCGGATGCGACGGTGACGATCTGTCACAGCCGGACGCGGGAATTGGCGAGCATCACGCGGCAGGCGGACATTCTGATCGCCGCGATTGGCAAGCCGGAGTTTATCACCGCGGAGATGGTGCAACCAGGGGCGACGGTGATCGATGTGGGGATCAACCGTGTGGACGGCAAACTCGTCGGCGATGTGGCGTTCGGACCGGTCAGCGCGATCGCCGGACGGATCACGCCAGTACCGGGCGGCGTCGGGCCGATGACCATCGCCATGCTGCTGGAGAACACGCTTACTGCGGCCCGGCTCCAGACGATTCCAGCCAATCGCTGATCGAAGCCCGGCCGGTCGGTGCGTCGGCATCGTGCGGCGGGGCGAACTCGGGTTCTTCGAGTTCCACGCTGTTGACCGGCGGGCGGTCCATCTGCGGCAACTCGAATTCCTCGGCGTCACCGGCATCGGCATCGGTTTCCGAATTGACCGGGACCGTTTCGGGCGGGATCGATGCTGGCGATACGAGCGCTGTGCGCGGTCGTCCCGCCACAGCGGCAGGGGATGTCGGCGGACGCCGTCGGCCCGGCGGACCACCGAGGTTGACCACCTGCGTCTTCTCCATCTTCGGCATGTCCCACACGCTAGACGCAATCGAGGGCGGATTAACTTCGATCTGCAGGATCGTCATTTCCATCGACATCTCCTGCTGCGGCCAATCGAGCTTCACATACCGCGGCAACATTGCTCCCGTATTCTTGTCGATGCGGTGGTCGCCCATCCGTACGCGAATCAACGGACGATTGTTTGCATCGTAAGTGCTGTGTTCCATCACGCGGCCGTGGCAGGCGTCGACGAGGACAACTTTTTTCACCGGTTGACCACTCGGCAGCGTGTGTTCCGAAACGAGCCGGATTTCCGCGATCCCCGGTGCCCCTTCCATCCGCACGCCTTCCGACGCCAGCGGTGCCACACTGAGGGCTTCCATCAACCACTTTGGCTCGAACGGAATCGGAAACTGCTGCTGGGCGAGATCGAGGTCGGTATGAGCGGCGTAGAAAATCGCGGGGGGGTGATTGCCATTGCCCCGCTTCGACCAGATCCAGAAAATGTCGTCGTTGGAACCAAAATCGACCTCTTTCCCGGCGATGGAGGTCACTTCCAGCCGCAGGCGATGTTCCCGTTCGACATACAGATGCCCGCTCACCGGCAGGCTGATGCCGCCGCTGTTGGCCGCGATTTTGACGTTGTCCGCTTTCCAGCTTTGAATCTTGTCGACGTTCGCGTTGACATGAGCGACGACTTCTTCCAGCGTTGGGTTCTGGCCGAGGACGCACTTCGTGTTGGCCAGCGGATCGCGCCGAATTCCCATTCCGCGCAGCCCGGCACACCCGGCGGGGCAGACCAACGACAGCACCGTAATGACAACAATGAGCGAACGGGGAGCGCGACCTTGGTTCATGCGGCCCACTCCGTTGCCAGGGACGATTTCAATTGCTGCTGCAGCGCGAGCAGGTCGGCGTCGGGCATTTCGAGGTTACGAATCTCGAACGGACCCTCGCCCCGGACACCATTAAGAATCAGCCATTCGCCATCGTCATCGCGACGGACATCGTCCATTTTCAGCCGCTTCAGTTTCAGCAACAGCAACGCCGAAACGTACCGGTTTGCTTCCTGGCCGGGGCTGGCTTCTTCGCAGAGTTGTTCAAAGTATTGCAGCAGGGCATCGGGGTCGACGCGCTGGGCTCCGGCGTTTTTCAACACGGGAACTTCGGTCAACCAGTGACCGATGGCGTCCTCCGGCGGGCCTTTCCAACCGGCTGCCGAGAAATCGAGCCGGACAAACTGGCCGTTGCGTTCGACGAGGACGGAATGACAGACACTGCCCGGCGACAACGGTTGCCCGGTCGCCGAACACGTCTTCCCCAGCGGCTTGAGCTGGTAATCCATTCCCCCCGCCCGTCCGAGATTTTTCCATCAAACGGCGGGGTTGTAGTTCCCGCGGAGAATGCGAACAAGAGGAATCACGCCGGTGTGTACACCCATGCGCTGCTTCGGTGGGTTCGATTTACGTACTCCACTGATTTCTCGGGCAGCGCACCGCGTTTCCGGGTTACTGATATATCTCCGCGACATCTTCTTCGCAGTGTGCCGCAAATCGTTAAAGTCGGCATAAATGGAAATCGTAATACAACGCAATCCCGCACCGATTTACCACCTCTGAATTCCGCAGAGACCCGCAAGTCCCCGCAAATCGTGGCTTAAGTTTTCCGAAGTTAAATCCTTGTGAGCACGGTCTTGTCTCAATCCCTGCCTGCGGATTCGCACGGAAGTCCGACCCCCGATGAATACCGAACTCCTCACGCTTGCGGAAGTTGCCCGGCTCTTGCGTGTTTCCCACGACACGGTCTACCGCCTGGCAGCTTCCGGAAAACTGCGGGGGACCAAGGTTGGTCGCGCGTGGCGGTTTGATGCGGCCGCGATCAAGCATCTGGTGGCAATGGACATCCCGGATGTCGAAGTCGCTGCCGATGTCGTGGTGCAACTGGAAGAGCAACTCGATTTTCGCGATCTGTACGACAATTCGCCCGACATGTGTCTGTCGGTAGACATCGCCACGGGGCGCATTCTCTGTTGTAACACGACCCTCCTGTCGACGACGGGTTTCACGCGCGAGGAAGTCGTCGGCCGACCCGTCATCGAGATGTACGATCCCGCCTGCTATGAGCGATCGCGAGAAATTCTGCAGCAACTCCGGACAACCGGTGAAGTGCGCAACGCAGAGATGGTGCTGTTGACCAAAGCGGGTCAACGACTCGAAGTGAGCCTGAATGTCTCCGCCGTGCGCGATGCGGGAGGCCGTGTGCTTTACAGTCGCTCGGTCTGGCGCGACATGTCCACGCGCAAGGCGGTTGCGCAACAGGATGAATTGATCTCCTCTGGACTGCTCGAGTCGATCGTCGGCAATCTGGCCGATGCGGTCGTGGTCTTCGACGAACACGGCAATCTGGTCTACATGAATCAGTTGGCTCGGCAGTTCCTGAACCTCGGGCCCACGGATACGGCCACCTGGAACGATCTGCACGCCAAACTGAAAATATACGGAGCGGATGGCCGCACGCTGCTGGAAGACGCGCAGTGGCCGTGTGCCCGTGCACTCCGCGGCGAAACCGTCCCCCCGACGGAATATCTGTTCCTCACGCGGGATGACGCCCGGTACTGGCTGTCGGTCCGCTCGACACCTTTGCGGAACGCGGCCGGAAGATTGGTTGGCTGCGTCAGCGTCCTGCACAACACCATGCAGGATAAACAGCGCGAACATCAGTTGCGGCTGACGGAATTCAGCGTGGAGCACAGCCCGGACGCGGTGTTCTGGGTGCGGCCCGATGGCGGGCTGGATTATGTGAACGAACGGGCCTGTCAAAGCCTCGGATATACCCGCGAAGAACTTCTACAGCTCTCGGTTCCCGATTTCGATCCCGATGTGACGCGCGAGAAATGGCCCGCGGTCTGGGCCGATCTCAAATTGCAGCAGCACTTTCACATTGAAACGCGGCATCGCACCAAGCTGGGGCGCGTCTTCCCGGTGGAAGTTTTGTCCTCACACGTCGAGTATGAAGGGGTGGAGTATGGCGTGTCGCACGTTCGCGACATCAGCAGTCGCCGCCGGGTCGATGCCCAATTGAAGGAAAGCGAAGCTCGGTTTCAGCGGGCGGTGGCCGGTTCGCGCGACGGGATCTGGGATTGGGACGTGATCAGCGGGTCGGTCTGGTTCTCGCCGCAATACCTTGCCCTGTTAGGTTACGAAACGGACGACGCCGTCCCCAAACATGTCGATTACTGGATCGAAAGCCTGCATCCCGAGGATCGGTCGCGCGTCATGACGGCGGTCGACCAGCATCTGGCAGGAGTGGCTCCCTACGACATTGAATACCGGATGCAGCTCAAGTCGGGCGCGTACCACTGGTTTCACGTCAAAGGTCAAGCCTTTTGGGATGAGGTCGGTCATGCCATCCGCATGACGGGGACGACCTCCGACAGCACCGAACAGCGGCGGGTGCTGGATGTGTTGGAACATCAACGGCACCGGATGCAGATGCTGATCCAGTATACCCCGGCCGCGGTTGCAATGTTCGACCGGGAAATGCGTTACATCAATCATAGTGACCAGTGGCTGAAGGACTACGGCCTCGAGGGACAATCGTTGGTGGGCCGTACCCACTACGAAGTCTTTCCGGACCTGCCGCAGCGCTGGAAAGACATCCACCAAGATTGCCTGAGCGGACAAATTCGCGAATGCAAGCAGGATTGTTTTTCGCGCGCGGACGGCTCGGAAGTCTGGCTGGAATGGGCGATCCATCCGTGGACCGATGACGATGGCAAGATCGGCGGCATTGTGATGTTCACCAACGTGATCACGCAGCGGATTCTCACCGAAAAAGCGCTCGAAAAAGCCCGTCAGGAAGCCGAGTCGGCCAACCTTTCCAAAAGCGAATTCCTGGCGAACATGAGTCACGAAATCCGCACGCCGCTGACGGCGATGCTCGGTTTCGCGGAACACCTTCGCTACAAGCAGACCGACGCTGAGTCGATCGATCTCTGCGAGACGATCGAGCGCAATGGCGGGCATCTGATGGAACTCATCAACGACATTCTCGATTTGTCGAAAGTGGAAGCCGGACGAATCGATGTTTTGCCGGAACGCTGCTCGCCAGCCGTGCTCACGTGCGAAATTACCAACACGCTCCAGGGCCGTGCCGATCTCAAGCGTCTGGCCTTGGTGGTCGATCTCGCGCCGAACGTACCTGCGGAATGCCTGCTCGATATCCGGCGGATGCGACAGATTCTGATCAATCTGCTCGGGAATGCGATCAAATTCACGCCGCGCGGCAGTGTCACGCTTTACGTCCGGGCCACTGCGGACGAGACCGGAGAATGGCTGGAGATCGCCGTCCGCGATACCGGGATCGGGATTCCATCTGACAAACTCGCCTGCCTGTTTGAAGCCTTTTCACAGATCGATTCGTCGACGACTCGCGCTCAGGGGGGGACCGGGCTTGGGCTGTGCATCAGTCGCCGACTGGCGCGGTTGTGCGGCGGCGAGATCACCGTCGTGAGCGAGATCGATGTGGGCAGCACCTTCACCTTGCGACTGCCACTGATTCGCGCCGCGTCCCCCCGGACCGCCGTTCCGCAACGGCACGAAGACTCCCGTCCGACGGCGAACGGGGTGTCCCGCGAAGCGACGGCGGGTCGACCGACACGGATGCTGATTGCGGACGATTCGCCCGACAATCGCCGACTCCTCCAATACATCTTCCAAAGGGCGGGATTCGAGGCGACGTTCGTGGAAAATGGCCAGCAACTGGTCGACCGATTGCAGCAGGCCGGAGCAGACGACGAGTTCGATGTCGTCCTCGTCGATATGCAGATGCCCGTGCTCGACGGTTACACGGCGGTCAAACTGCTGCGGGAACGGGGTTGTCCCCTCCCGCTGGTTGCCCTGACGGCGAACGCGATGGATGGCGACAGGCAGCTATGCCTGAACGCCGGGTGCGACGACTTTGTCACGAAGCCGATCGACCGGCAAGCGTTGCTGGACACGATTGCCTCCTGGACCAGCAATCGTCGCCACGCACCGCTGTATGGTGGGAAACGAACTCCGCAAACGGCTTCCTCATACTGATTCTGTCGTTTGTTCACTCTTTTCGTCAGATCGCATTGTCCGGTCTTTTCAATTCTTTCATTCTCCTCTCCGGAGCGCTTTCCGGGGCTGCGATTCTGCTTGTCGAGGATTGTCCCGAGCGACTCCGTTTTGCCCGTGATTCACGGCAACCTCGAAGTCACTTCGGATCCGCGCGGCATCGACGACGAGGGCTACGAGCGCACGATCTGCGAGCGCATGACCCAGTCGCCTGATCGGGACCGCCGCGTGCGGATCACGGCCGCGTTGCCTTGCCGGGTCGCCGCTAAACAGTCGATCCTTGCGGACTGCCCTCATTCGTTCTACAACCGCAATGTTGTGGTTTATTCGCAGGGATGCAGGTGATGCCGGGGGAATCGGAGTCGCGGTTGGTGTTGGGACCCGAGGGGCGGATTGCTCAGCGGTTGGGGGCGTACGAAAGTCGTCCGCAGCAGTTGGAAATGGCCGCTGCGGTCGAGCACGCCATCGCGAATAAGGAGCACCTGCTCGTCGAAGCGGGGACCGGCACCGGCAAGAGCTTTGCGTATCTCGTCCCGGCGATTCTCGCGGCGACCGCCGGTCAGGGGGAAGGGCAGCCCCGCAAGAAGATCGTCATCTCGACCCACACGATCAGCCTGCAGGAACAGTTGATGTCCCGCGACATCCCGTTCCTCAACGCGGTGCTGCCGGTCGAATTCTCCGCGGTGCTTGTGAAGGGCCGGTCGAATTATCTCAGCCTGCGTCGCACCAAAGGCGCCGTGGCCCGCGCGGCGGCGTTGTTCGCGAAGCCGGAAGAAGTCGATCAACTCAGCGAAATTCTCACATGGACGCGGCAGACCACCGACGGCAGCCTGTCCGATCTTGCCTTCAAACCGCTGCCCGCCGTGTGGGATGAAGCCAAGAGCGAACACGGCAACTGCCTGGGGAAAAACTGTCCGACGTATGACGACTGTTTCTACTACAAATCGCGACGGCGGGTGTGGAACGCCGACGTGCTGGTGGTGAATCATGCGTTGTTCTTCAGCGATCTCGCGCTGCGGCGACAGGGGGCGTCGGTCCTGCCCGATTACGACGTGGTGATCTTCGACGAAGCCCACACCGTCGAACAGGTCGCCGCCGATCATCTCGGATTATCGCTCACCGGTGGGCAAATCGATTATCTGCTCAACCGACTGTTCAACGACCGCCAACAGAAGGGTTTGCTCGCGCGGCCGGATACACATGAACTGCAACGACTCGTCGCCCAGTCCCGCCAACTCGCACGACAATTGTTCGAGGATCTTCGGTACTTTCGAGAGACTCGCTGCCCGGCAAACGGCCGGCTGCGATCCCCGCCGGACATCGACAATCGCCTTTCGCCATCATTGAAACAACTGGCGGCGGCAATTCTGGAATTCGCGCAGGGGCTGCAAAAGGAAGAGGAAAAAATCGAGTACCTCGCGGCGGCGGATCGGTGTGCCGACTGGGCGGATTCACTGCTCGCCTGGTTGCAACAGAACCCGCCGGACAACGTCTACTGGATCGAAGCCTTCGGTCAGGACGGCACACGCACGCGGTTGATGTCTGCCCCCATTGATGTCGGTCCGGTGTTGCGTGATGAACTCTTTAACAAGGTCGATGTCGCGATCCTCACCAGCGCGACGCTCGCTGTCGGCCAACGCAGCTTCGACTTCATTCGCCATCGGCTCGGGCTGACGCGGGCCAGTGAACTGCGGCTCGACAGTCCGTTCAACTTTCGCGAACAGGTGAAGCTGGTTCTCGCCGACGGCATGCCCGACCCCGGCACCGAACCGCAGGCGTACGACATCGCCGTGTGCGACCGCGTGCGGCGGTATGTGGAATGGACGCAGGGCCGGGCGTTCGTCCTCTTCACCAGCTATCGCATGCTGCAGAGCTGCGTCCGCCGGTTGATGCCGTGGCTCACCGCCGAGCGCTACGGCGTCTACGTGCAGGGCGAAGATGTCCCGCGGAATCTGCTGCTCGACAAATTCCGCCGTGATACCAAAGGCGTCCTCTTCGGCACCGAAAGTTTCTGGCAGGGCGTGGATGTCCCCGGCGAAGCGTTGCAGAACGTGATCATCACCAAGCTGCCGTTCAGCGTGCCCGATCACCCGCTGCTGGAAGCCCGCGTGGAAGCAATCCGGGCCCAGGGGGGCAACCCGTTCAACGAGTACCAGGTGCCGGAAGCAGTGATCAAACTGAAACAAGGCTTCGGCCGCCTCATCCGCACCCGCACCGACACCGGCATGGTCGCGATCCTCGACCCCCGCATCCGCACCAAAGCGTATGGGAGATTATTCCTGCAAAGTTTGCCCGAATGCACTGTGGTGAATGATCCGTAGACGTAGGGTGAGCTGGATTGATTGGCAAGCCCCACATCGGGGTGGCTCAGATGGCGTCCAGCCATCTGGGGCGGCAGAGCCGCAAAGAGGTTCTGTGATCGAGGTGGAGCGTCGGAAACCGCGTCGTCATTCGGGCGATTTGCGTGATGACCTCTATGTGGCTTTGCCACCCCAGATTGCCAAAGGCAATCTGAGCCACCCGTTAATCAGGGGCACCCGGGAATGCTTCTCTGAAGTTGGCGGCTTTAAGGAAGTCCCAACTATGCCAGTTATCGCTCTTCTGAAGGAATCACTGGTAATGCTGCTAGACACTGCTCAATTCAGAAGCACTGAGACGCATACGGCACAACCAATCAATATTTCTCGCATTGGCTTCTCGCGGGCAATTCAACCTGGCCGAGCGGTTGATGTCAGACCGAACGAGAACCAACCTGAAACGAGCACTATTCCACAACGGCAGAGGAAACCGTGGCCTCTCGCAGGTGAACCGCGGCCCGAGAAATACGGACACGGTCCACTCATTGGAACGCTCGCTCAGATTTGTATCGCGCTCAAACAAGATCGAAAAACCGTGAAAAAGCATAACTGCCAAGGAGCGCACTACGTGTGTTGTGTGCATGGTAGCCAGTTTGAGTTGTGGCTCGCGGACGAACGGAAACTTCAAGTCTGCCGCGCGAACCTGGAAGGATCCGGCGTCAAGTGATGGTCATGGGAAGTTTCGGCCTGAAATGGGAAGAAACAGCATAAAGTCAGAAGCCTGACTCACGATTTTTGGAACGGTGTGGGAAGAAGTGTCGTCATGTACTGATTTTGCTCCATAGCAGCAGCAATTGGACTGGTAGGTATCGCCGCTTGGACCATACTGGGGTGATGAACGCTATGCAGTCCGATTCAACTGAGTTCCTTGCCATTCCCGTCGCGGCGGCGACGGAGATGCTCGACACAAGTGAGCAGCATCTCCGGGCGATGCATTCGTCCGGCTGGTTTTCGCGGCAGACCTGCGTGCTCCGTTGGTCGACCGCCGAACTCCGAAACTGGCTTAAAGGACCTCGCTAACACTCGCGGAAAGCGGAGGATGGAGCTATGGATAAAAACGCCGTTGATGTTGTGGGGATTGTGGGAATGGTCGCTATCGTTGCGATTGTGTTCGGACGACCATTTTTTATCCGTCGGACGCGCCAAGATACGGCCGTCGGAATTGGCGGCAACGGACAAAGCTCTTTCAAAGAGTTCGAGCCTGCTCTGCCGCCATCTGGAGTCACGAAGCGCCCACAAAAATTACCAGCGCGGGGTGCCGCCGATTGATTCGGCGGCTCAGATGGCCAGGCAATCTGAGCCACCCTGCTGGGATGCGATCTCGCAAAACTTATGTCAAATTCAGAAGCTGACAGAGCCCGGATCGGAGTTGCTGAAGTTCAGCGGCGGTCAACTCGCCTAGCTTTTTCTGCAGCCGGACCATTGGCACGGATTGAATCTGCTGGAGATGAAAAACTCCGGCTTTCAAAAATGCTTTGGGGATGTTGAATTCCCAGCGATTCCCCCGAACGGCTGTGGTGTGGGGAATGATCACCACTAACGCCAACTCGTCGTCTGCAGGATAGTCACTCAACACCAGGCAGGGACGAACTTTGGCTGCCAGTCCCAGGTCGACAAGCCACACATCACCGGGTCTGGCTCGCGTCATCTTCGGCCTCCATTGCATCGAGCATCTGGAACGCTTCGTCGGTCTGTTGGCGGCGTTCTTCGAGGATGTCGGCGTCCTCGTCCAGTTCCAGCAAGCGGTTCAGAATCGCTCGTCGATCCGCGCGGGAGAGCTGGGGAAGTTCTTGAAGGATTTCCGTCGTGCTCATAGAGCTGAATCCTGATCGATAGGGCGACTCGTTACAGAAGTGTCAGCGTATCGGCTGGATAGACTTCGCGTCAAACTCTCTGTGCGTCAGACGGGTGGCTTCGATGGCTTCCTCGTGGAACCCACCCCAATGAACTATGCCGCCGCGCGAATGGTCGTCAGTGTAACCTCCGCCATCACCGCCAGCGTTTTCGCCGTCGCGCCTTGTTGGGTTTGTACGAACTCACGGGCGGCGTGGCCCATGCGGTGGCGTTCTTCTACATCCTGCAGCAGTTGGTCGACGGTGGTGGTGAGTTCGTCGCCATTCTGCACAACGCGGGCGGCGTTGCGGGCCAGGAGTTGTTCGACGATGTCCTTGAAATTCCGCGTGTTCGGACCGAAGAGCACGGCGGCTCCGTAACCGGCGGGTTCGAGCATGTTCTGCCCGCCGCGGTTGGTGAGGCTGCCGCCGACAAACGCGACATCGGCGAGACCCCAGCACGCGCCGAGTTCGCCGAGCGTGTCGAGGAGCAGGATGGGTTGAGGGCTGAGGGTCGAAGGTTGAGGGTCAGAGGAAGAGGGGGGCGGGTCTTTTTTCTGACCCTCAACCTTCGACCCTAAACCCTCAACCCGACTTCGGCGTAGCACGTTGTGACCGCGCGAAGCGACAAGTCGGGCGACATCTTCAAAGCGTTCCTTGTGCCGTGGGACGAGAATCAATCGCAGTTGCGGGAACTCGGTGCGCAACGACTCCCAAGTCGCGATTGCGGCGGATTCTTCGGTTTCCTGCGTGCTGCCGGCGATGAAGACGAGTTCGTTGTCCGCGATCCCGAAGAACTGGCGGAGTTGCTCGGTCTTCGGATTGCGGCGGTTCGACTGCACGCGGTCGAACTTGATGTTGCCCGTCACGGTGACACGGTTCGATGGCACGCCGAGCGCGATCAACCGTTCGGCGTATTCGTCGGTCTGCACCGCACAACGCGCGAGGGCCGGCAATACGCGCTTCCACAGCGAACGGAGTCGTTGATACCCGCGGAAGCTGTTCGCGCTGATCCGGCCGTTGATCAGCACGACGGGGACTGACAACGACTTTGCCGCGAGCAGAAAATTCGGCCACAGTTCCAGTTCGACCAGCACGACCATCTCCGCCCGAACCGTTCGTAGCGCCCGCGTCACCGCCCAGGTGAAATCGAATGGCCAGAAGGCGATCGTGTGCTGTGGGAATTTTTGCCGGGCGACATCAAAACCCGTGCTGGTGGTCGTCGTGATCACGATTTCATGATGCGGATGCGTCGCGACGAAATCGCCGATCAACGTCGGCAACTGCAAGACTTCCCCCACGCTGACCGCATGGAACCACACGCACGGGCGGTCGGGATGCTGACGGGTGATCTGTCCGGTGAGTTTGCCGCGCAGTCCTGCGACCGGTTTCTTCTGCGCGATGCGTCGATATGCCAGCCACGGTGTGGCGAGCATCAGCACTAGCAGATAGACACCGTTCAAACACCACGAGAGCATGGGCATCCTTTCCCCGCCACGCCGCGACCCATTTTTGTGACCGCGAATAATAGCCGTTCTCCCTGTCTGCGCGAATTCGAGTTGCGGCGCCTCCCAATCTCCGCGGAACGCAGTTTTTTCCGTGATCTGCTATGCTGTTTCGGCGTTCATGCGTTGTGCCTCGTTGTTTCGGAGCAACGCGTCCTTGAATCACAAAGCGGTGAATGGCAGTTCGCCGGGGAGCTACGGGAAATGGTCTGCATGCGTCGGTTGATCATGATCGGGCTGGGATTGGCGTTCGTCGGTGGCTGCGGATCGCCCTCGAGTCCCCCCGGTTCACCGCCAGCGGCACTAACGGCCGGCATGGGAACGGCAGCCGCTCCCGCCGATGCCGCCGCCACGGTCACCGCCTCCGCGAAGGCCGTGCGTGACGGCAAATTGGACCAGGCCTATGACTTGTTGCCGGCGTCGTATCAGAAGGACATCGACGGCCTCGTGCATCAATTTGCCGGTCAAATGGACAGTGAAGTTTGGGAAGCCGGCTTCGGCTCGCTCAGCAAAGCCGCCGATCTGCTGAAGGTCAAGAAAGAGTTACTGCTCTCGATGATTCCCAAGCAGCCCGGCAAAGAAGCGCAGACCGAGCAACTTGCCGGCCATTGGGACGAGCTCGCAATGGGTCTCGAAAAATTCGCGACGAGCGATCTGTCGAACGTCACCAATCTCCAAACGATGCCAGCGCGCGATCTGCTGCAAAAGGGCGTCAATCCGCTGGCCAAAGCTGTGGCGTCGATGGCAGCGGTACAGTCACAAGGCCAGGCCGCATCGTTGGCGGATCTGGATAAAATCACCGCCGAAGTCGTGACCTCCACGGAAAGCACAGCTTCGGTGAAGATCACGTCGCCGAACAAGCCCGAACCGGAAACCGTCGAGTTCGCGAAAGTCGAAGGAAAGTGGATTCCCAAGTCGATGGCCGACGACTGGGCGAAGAATATGGAGTCAGCCCGCAATCAGTTGAAAGCCAGCGGCGGCGATGCGATCACTGCCAACAAGCCGAAAATTCTGCAATTCATCAAGACGTTGGACGGCGTGCTCGACCAGATGAAGACCGCCGAGAACGCGGAACAACTGCAACAGGCCGCATTCCCGCTGGTCTTGCAGGCGATGATGATGCAGGGCCAGATGGGGGGCGCGGGGTCCAAGCCGCAACCACCGGCGGCTCAGGTGACCATCACCGTGGGGCATGAACTGACGGAAGAACAGGAAACGAAGTTGTTCGCCGTTCTCAAAGACCTCGTGGCTTCCGAGGAGACGAGCACGACATCGGCAAAAGTGGACGGGAAGACCATCATCACCGTCAGCCCCGTGGACGATGTGGAAGCGTTCGCCAAGAAGTTGACGGTGGCTCAAGAGGTCGAAGTCGATGCCGACGGTCGCACGATCACTGTCGGTAAGATTGTGTTCGATGAGTGATGACTGATCATCGATGAGTGATGAGGGGGAGATTCTCTGTTGTGCGCGGGAGACCCGCGCACAACGGACTGTGGACGCCTCTCCGACTCATCATTCATCACTCATCCATTTCCACAGCGGTGGCCCGAGAACCAGCAGCCCGATCGTCGCCGCAGTCAGAGCGGATAACAGTACCGCTCCGGCTGCGGCGTCTTTGCTGGTCCGGGCGGCTTCGTGATATTCCGGCGACACGAGATCCACCAGCGCTTCAATTGCCGTGTTGAGCAGTTCGCTCGTAAACACCAGCCCCATCGCGAAGACGAGCACCGCACATTCGGCGCGGGAAATCCGCAAGCCAACAGCCATCGCGACCACCGCGATGGCCACCATGACGTGAATGCGAAAGTTCCGCTCCCGCCGCCACGTCCGACCGACGCCGGTTAGCGCGTGCCCAAAACTTCGCCACAGACTCGGTTGCTTCACGGTTCGTCAATCGGAAAAAAACACAAATAAGCCGGAAGCCCAGCCTTTCTTAAGGCTGGGTCTCTTGATTAACTCCCCAAGGAGACCCAGCCTTAAGAAAGGCTGGGCTTCTCTTATCCACACCGCAGGATGACTTTCGACAATTCCGGGCGGCAATTGTAGCGGATGGGTTCGCGGCCGGAGATGCCGCGGGTGACCGACATCAGCGTCGGCGGGCGATAAAACACGCCGGACGCATAACGGCAACTGTATCGGCTGGGGGCGTAGACCGGGCCGAGAATCGGCAGCCGTATCTGTCCGCCGTGGGTATGACCGGCAAACATCAGATCGACACGGTTCGCTTCTGCCCAGTCGATCTGATCCGGGCCGTGACTGAGCACAATCCGAAACGCCTCCGCGGGAGCGCCGGTGAAATCCGGGGCGGTTCCCATCCACGGCCGTTCTGTCCCGGCGATGACGATGCGATCTTCGCCGCGCTGCAGTTCGATGACCCGTCCCGACGTGTCCTTCCAACCGTGCGATTGCAATCGTTGCCGCATTTCATCGGTGACGGGCAGATACCAGTCGTGATTCCCCAGCACGAAATAACAGCCCAACGGTGCGGACAATGTGCCGAGAGTGGAGGGAATCCATTCGAGACACTGCCGGTGATCCATCAGATCGCCCGTGAAGAAAATGAGATCACCCTGCAGCGCCGCGGCTTCACGCATCACCTCTTCAAAGTACCGCCGAGTCACCGGGCCGCGAAAATGGACATCGGAGAAATGGACAATCGAGAGTCCATCCCACGCTTTGGGCAACCGCGCAAAGGGGTACGATTTCTCGACGATTTCCAATTGAAACTGCTGGTTATACGGTAGTTTCGCGAGCCATTTCGCACGGCCATTTCCGACGAGTTCGGTGATCGGCAATCGCTCGGCGACATCGATCACGTCGGATCGCAGCACGGTTTCAAACGCCGGCGGCCGGTATCGCCAATGACGGATCGTGGACAGAATTAGCAGCACGAAACCGATCATTCCCGGCAGCAACCAGAGCGCGGTTGCCATCGTGAGGGGTGGAGTGTTCGCCGCAGTCGCCCACTTCGGACCAGAGAAACCAACCCGCCAGATCAGCAGAAGCGGATAGGAGAACAGGAGCAGGTTATGCACGCCACGGACGCGCTGGAGCGTCACACGACGGTACCCGCAACTATGCAGCGAATTTTCGGCGATCGCCAACAGTTTGGCCACCCCCGCACACGCCACAAACCACACACACCAGAAGCCCGCATTCATAACGCGAACATAACGCAGTCGGTGGATCGAGGGAAGGCTTGGCTCAGGGCTGAGAGCTAAGGGCTGAGGGACAGATGGCCATGCGGTCTGCTACGATGCCGTCGAGACGAGATGCCGATCCTCACTTCTGTCCCTTAGCCCTTAGCCATCGACCATCAGCCCTCCGAAAGCTTCTGCATGTGGACCTCCACCACTTTCGCCGGCAAACCGTGCGATCTCTTTGAACCGACGGACCCGCCGGTCGGAGTGGTGTTGTTCCTGCATGGGTACGACAACGTCACGCTGAAAGACAACGTTGCGTACACTTCAGCGTTGGACAGACACCGGCTGGCGTGTGTCTGCCCGCATGGGCCGCGGTGCTGGTGGACGGAGACCGTCTTTCCACCGTTTGATGCGGTGCTCAGTCCCATTGCGTTCCTGCGTGGTCCGTTGCGCGAAGCGATCTCAGCCCAATGGCCGGATGCGGGGAAATGGATCGCTGTCACCGGCGTCGAGATGGGGGGGCAGGGGGCGCTGCAATTGTCTTATCGAGCCGCGCGCGATTTCCCCGTGGTGGCGGCAATTTCTCCCAAGGTCGACTTCAATACCTGGCACGGTCACGGCACCACGCTCGATGAATTGTTTCCCGATTGCGAAGCCGCCCGCCAGCAAACGGCCACGCTCCATCTGCACCCGCTCAACTGGCCACGACACCAATTGCTGCTCTGTGACCCGGCTGATGCATACTGTCTCGATGGCGTCGTAACCCTCGCCAGCAAACTCACATCGACCGGGATTCCGTTCGAGGATGACTTCGTGACATCGCATGGCGGTTACGGCTGGAAGTATGCGAACGCCGTCGCCGACCGAGTCATCGCCTTCCTTGCCGCGGGATTGCAATCCGAACGCGCCAGGTTAGCCACCACCCCGTCTTAGCCCCCGGCGAGTCGCCGGGGGCTAGAGCCTGTTATTGACTTATTTCGTGGATGCTGCTGATGTTACGGGATGAGCACGACACGGAGGTCGTATCCCAGCGACGTGACGGATGGGGAATGGGAGTTTCTGCTCCCGTATTTGTGTCTGAT
>JAKFWC010000004.1 GCA_021732975.1 Planctomycetaceae bacterium
ACAAGCCGGTCCCGTCCCCATCCCCATGCTCCTTCGTCAACCACTCCGGAAAATTCCGCGACCCTTGACGAAGGCCATCCCCACGCAATCATTGGACCAATTCGCAATCACGACATGCGATTGCCCTGCCCTTCCGCATATTGCTGGATCGATCCACAGTTGCTGGGGCGTTCTTCTGAGACGGATTGCAAGTCAATCCCGCTGGGATCGGAACGCCTGCGTGTTACGCCGCAGGTCGTCTCGGCGACGGAGCTGAGATACCATCGACGAGGACCGGGTGAGCGATATGTAATGATAAACGACAGTCTCATCAGTGATTGTCGGCAATATTGCATCGTGCGTAGGATACCACACGAAGACAATCCTGCTCCAGGACACGTGGACTCTCATGTGCATCATGTCGATAGCCTATTTGTATTTCTCGGGCATTCTGACGACTTGAGTGGTCTTGAGTGTGAAGTCGAGCTCGGACGCGACTCTTTCATCGTGCATAGCCCGCATGCAGTCTTCATTCCTGCTGGTGTGAAGCACCGATATCGAGTGATCTCTGGGTCGGGACTGTTTGTCAACCATGTTCTTTTTGGGAACTACAACGACAGCTTGCTTGATATCAAGGGAGATAACCATTCATGAACGTGGAGAACAGAAAGGCAAGTGGCTGGGATGTAATCGGCGGTCAGTTCTGGCGTCTCGGCCGCACCTCCGCGAGGCCGTCAATGAAGGATGTCTCTCTGTACCTGGACGGAGTCGTCTCACAGTCCCGGGTTTGTGTGATAGGGGCAAGCACTGTCGACTTGATTCAAGCCTCAGTTAACTGTGGGGCGAGTGTCACTGTGCTGGATTTTTCCGAAGTCATGTGTCACGACGCACGAGAAGCGATTACCGGACCCGCCGAAATGTTATGCATGGACATTACGGTCCAAGAAAATCGATTCGCGGCATGTTTTGACGCAATTCTCTGCGACCGACTTGTGAACCGATTCACCGAGGCTGAAGCAATTGCGGCTCTGAGAAACATCAAGCATATGCTTGCCGGTCGTGGCATGATTCGTTGTGGAGTAAAGATTGGGTTGTATGAAATGGACCGACGGATGATCGCGGCCGGTGCAAAGGCGGGTCGCCTTCATGAGTTCTTTGACGAAGCTACTGCAACAATCGATTTTGCAGCGGCGGGAGCGATTCTTGAGGAATGTGTAGTGCCACACGGAAGTATCCCGCACAACGCGTTACTCGATTGGTACAAGGCGAGAGGGAAAGAGAAGAGGTTCGCTGAGTCCGATTTCCCACTGCTGGTGGCTCGACAAGACGTCGGCTTGCGTGTCGCATCACAACTGTGGTTGCCAGACGCACCCTCAACAATCATGTACGAGCTGGTGGCAGATTAGCTGATGTGCGGAATCGTCGCAGCGATCTTCTCTGATGATGGACCTGCCACTGTTAAGGCGGCACTCGCAACCTTAGTGCACCGTGGTCCAGATCAGCAGGCCATAGTCCAGGAGCACAGAGCCGTACTCGGCGTGAACCGATTAGCAGTGCGAGATTCCAAGTGTCAGATGGCCTTGGAACCAAGAGCCGGGTGTACGCTGGTTTTTAACGGCCAGATTTATCAGTTTGCCGAGAACGGCGGTAGTTTCCAGCAAGTGACTACGTACTCGCAGGAGAGCGAGGTGCTTTCACGATTAGCTGGACAACCTTTATACGTTGATGGGATGTATGCTGCGATCTCGTATGATGTCGGCAAAGAAGAGTTGACTCTTGTTCGAGATGAATTTGGAATTAAGCCGCTTTTTTATCGGTCGACTCCTTGTGGCGTGTATGCTGCATCAGAACTTCCCACTTTGGTCCGACTTGGCGGCATGCCCGAGATTAATCTAGATGCAGTTGACGAATTCGTCTTGTTTGGTCGTGTTCTCGGTCGGAGAACGGTTTTTAAAGATACTTGTCGAGTATTGCCCGATGAAGTAGTGCAGATATCGGCGTCGGGAGTGACGACGCGGAGACGAAGCAGAGCGGGCGGCGTTCACCCCCCGTGTGATCAATTGCGAGACGCTATTCGAGATGCCGTTCATTTGGCGATTGCAAGCGACAGGCAGGTTGGTATCGCAGTTAGTGGAGGATTAGATTCGAGAATACTGGCACTTCATGCAAGTGAAATTGGGTGTGATCGCCTCGCTACAATTAGCGTTGGAGTGGGTGAGCATGACGGGGTGACAGACCTGCGGCACCTTAAGCTTCCAGGCAGCGCATGGAAGACCTGGGAACATAGTTATGCTCGGTTTAATCCTTTACGATTCAAAAAGGCGTTCTATCAAGGAATCGCGAGGCTTGGTCAGCCAAGTGCGTTAACAAGCCTTGCTCTTTACGAAACCCTTGCTGAGCTCGCAAGGAATGCGGGTGTGGTTGTTTTGCTGGTTGGTGAAGGAGCTGATGAGCTTTTTATGGGCTACGACAGTTATCGGCGGTGCTTGAAGTGGCCCAATCGCCTTCAAAGCATGATGGACTTTGCAATGGCTGGCGTTGAATCTCGAATCGTGTCGCGACTGATTGGTAGGTCGCGAGTGGTAGGCGCGATCGAACGTTTCAGGCAAGATGTTTCGTGTCGTAGCACTTGGCCAGAGACGTTGCGGCAATTTGAATTGGCGCATTCACTTGAGCCTCTCCTCGAACGCACAGATTCATGTCTTATGGGAAGGTCGATTGAAGGACGTCCACCGTTTTTGGCAGGCAAGGTGCCTTCAATCGCTCTGGCGTGCGACCCTTTCGAAGGTGTCGGCGATTGTTTCGGAAAAACTGCATTAAGATCGGCCTACCCTGAGTTCTCAGAAGTGGTGAAAAGGCCATTCCGGATTGCTGGCGACTTTCGCGCCGAATGTCTTCGTGAGTTAGACAAGCATCGACTTGGGCTGGAGGATCTCGGAATAAATGTAGGGCAAGCGTGTGCGATGGTACAAGAAGGTGGGCTGAATGGAACGGGATGTTTACGTTTGCTTGGTCTTTCGCTTTGGTCGAGGTGGTTAAAGGAGGCTCGCGATTTGTGATTATCCGCCTTCGGCGCGCGATGTCTTTCATGATGGGCTATTAACCCGTTGCTCGCGAGTTCGAAGAGGGTGTTTTTCGTCCGACCACCCCTACCCGGTACGTGGAAAACTCGAACTCACGACGCGAAAGCAGGTTGCGTCAAATCGACGATCCCGAAAAAGTCGCGCATTGTTTCGAAGAGGGTCCCTTCCGGGGAGGGACTCGCTGTTGCAAGCGTCGTGCGTCGCGTCGATGAACTCCATCGCGTACCGAACGAGGGCATCGACTCGATAACCTGTCTGATTGTTTGCCCTGATGGCATCAACGATTTGATTGCAGGCCGCGCGGATCGCATCGGGATAAATCAGGGCGGCAACCTCTGGGAACATTTGGTAGATAAGGAACGCCGTAGGTGTTCAAGAGCTTCCACGACCAAGGGACAAGTCGCGAATAGATGAGGTCTCTGGCAGTGCTCAATGCGACATCCCAGGCAGATGCGAAGTCGTGTTCTGCGGTCGATCGGATAATCAGACTGCGGGTGATACTTTCACGCCATTCGGAGATCGACTGGACGTCGTTCGGCCCCTCTCCGGAGAACTCAACTCGAAGTGAATTCCATTCCTTTGCGAATTCGTTCAGTTCAGATTGGAGCTGTGCAGTCACTTCGGTGCTCGCCGTGGCATCGGCTTGATTCCCGTCGCCCATTGTCTCACCCTTAGGATTGCTTCCGAAGTAACGGGGACACAAAACCGCTTCAGCGGCGTTTGTCGGCCCGGTGCCATTTTCATCTCGGAATCGTGAGACGCCAAGTCCGAGGGCGATCAACATCGCGACGGACGCTGCGTTCGGTTTCGGAAAGCGTTCACGCCGCCCGGTACGAGTAGTGCTTGAGCAAACCCCCGAGCCGCTCTTTCCCGACCTTCTTCTCCACCGACTGGTTCAACGCTCGAATCCATCGCCGGAGTGTGTCAGGATGGACGATCGACAACAGCTCGTTGATCGCCGATCCGAGCTCGGCGGCGAACTTCGCAAGCCGGTTCCTTTCCTTCTCGGTCACAGTGACCCTGGCAGGCAGCTTGCTCCGGAGGATTTCGTTCTCGACCTTCAGGTAGCGGACCTGTAGCGCCAGCTCGTTCTGGGTCGCTCCGGCGATCAGTAGCAACAGAGGCTGAAATACGTTCTTCATCGTGGTTGACTCGACAAATCGCAGGCAAATGAGGGTCAATCTCATTTTTGCACCCCGGTCGCCGCCCTTGAGAAGGCCAACCTTGACCGTACTTGGTTGGCCTTCATGATCCCCGGTCCGGCTGTAGCGGTTGTTCCGTGTGGCTTCGCCCACCACCGACCATCTCTGCGGCCGGGAACCAGCCACTTTCTCGCGTCCGCCACTCCGTGATCCTGTTCCGGCTGGATAGATCAACTAGCACACAACGGAAAGTGCCGGTATCTTTATCCGCATGAACGTCGAGCACTCTCGTGATCAACCGCGAAACATCATGGCTGCATTGAACTACCTCCGCGTCCACGGGGGGATGCTCAGCACTCGCGATACAGTAAGGGCTGGTGCCTGGAGGCCGCGCGGTGACAACACTTTTCAGAGCTTGCAGGCCACAATTATCCCCCATCCGATCTCACGGACAGGGCGTGATGAAGCTCATTACATCATCGGCAGCTTGGAGCTTTGCGACGAGGGTTCCATGCCTCCACGGGACGGTTTAGGGAACAGCATCGCAGAAGTATGAGGTTTCTATGGCGGACGATATTGCGACCACGCCGGTGTTTCTTTCCATGCGGACAGTCGATGAGCTTCGTCGTAACGCCGCGGGCGAGCCGCAACGATATTTCATTGCCAAGTATCAGCGGGGTTACCGCTGGTCCACGACTCAAGTCACACAACTCCTCGGCGACATTCGCGAGTTCACGAATCGCCCAAATCCTAAGCCGGATCAATTCTACTGCCTACAACCGCTCGTTCTCAAAGTAGCGGCCAACGGAGGCTTTGAAGTGGTTGATGGGCAACAACGCCTAACAACGATAATGCTGATTCTGCGCCACTTCAACGAACGCCTTTCAGAGGAATATCGAGAGCCGATTTTTACTCTCGAATATGAAACGCGTCCGAACTTGTTGGACTTCCTAAATGCTCCGACGAAGGAGCTGGCTGATACGAACGCGGACTTTTACCACCTTTACAACGCAATTGTCGCGATTAAAGAATGGTTTGTAGACAAAGGTCGTGAGGTTGGTGACCTGACATCGTCGTTTTTAAAGCGCACCAAAGTCATCTGGTATTTGCTTGCTGATCAGGAGAATCCCGTTGAGGCATTCACCCGCCTGAACGTCGGCAAAATCCCCCTCACGAACGATGAACTCATTCGGGCCTTATTCCTAAAACGTGCCGCACCTGACCAAACCGAGGCAGAAGACCTTCAGCGTCAGATTGCAAATGAATGGGACCAAATTGAAAAGGCACTTCAATCGGACGACTTCTGGTACTTCGTCAGCAACGACAAAGGGAAGGCGGACAACCGAATTAGTTTTCTGTTCAATCTGGTAGCCGCAGCGAATGGGCTGACGGATGATGAAATGCGAGATGAATATGGGGTTTTCTGTGCTTTCAACAGGCGACTCTCCGAAACCGGCGTCACGACGAAGTCTGAATGGCGTGAAGTCAAAAACGCATTCATGACCCTCTGCGAATGGTTTGAAGATCGAAATCTGTATCACATTATAGGGTTTTTGATCCATGAAGGGTTCGGTGTTCAGCCGATACGCACACTCGCCTACCGGTGCAAAAAACACCAATTTGAATCGGCAATTCGTCGCAAAGTCTTCCAACATATTACGGGAAGTGAATTCCCCAATGAGGACGCTGTCGACGAGGTTCGGTCGCTGATCAACGAACGTGTTGAGGAGTTGACGTACGAGAGGCCAGGTGACCATCGCAGAATTCGATCGTTGCTGTTGTTGTTCAACATCGCGGCGCTTTTGGAAAACCGCCAGTCGACAATCCGTTTTCAGTTTGACAGTTTCAAGAATCAGAACTGGCACATCGAACACGTCCGCTCCGTAGCTCCCGACCGCCTGGCCAATCACTCAGAGCAGATACAGTGGCTGAAACACTCGCGAGATTACTTGCAGTCAACGGGTGAGGAAGAGGAACTGAGTGAGGACATCGCCGAGTTTCTAACCCTTTCTAAGCACGAAGCGACCGAAGATGCGTTTGCATCCATTTACAAGAGAGTGATCGATGCCTTCAAAGAGCAGAACAAAGGGCAGCCTGACCACAGCATTGCGAACCTTGTGCTGTTGGATCAGGAGACAAACCAGAGCTACAAGAATGCCGCATTTGCCGTAAAACGCCGACGTTTGTTGTCACTTGATCGGGCGGGCGTGTTCGTACCACTTTGCACCCGAAATGTATTTTTGAAGTGTTACAGCGATGAGGTCGGTCACTTGATGTTCTGGAGCGAATCCGATCGCGAGTCCTATCGGAACGCGATCGTCGAAACGCTGGTCGGATTCTTTACTGACGTTCAGGATGTGAGCAATGACTGAGACAGGGAAGCAAGTCGTTTTCAAGCAACTGCTGGACGGCCACCGCTCCATCCAGATACCAATGATTCAGCGAGACTTCGCTCAAGGGCGCGAGTCGGCGGAGGAAATTCGAAGGGATTTTCTCACGGCGTTAGACGCAGCGTTGCAACTTCCTGCCGACGATCCGTCTTTGCCTCTGAATTTGGACTTCGTCTATGGCAGCGTTGAGGGAAGTGATGGTGAGTCACGCTTTTCTCCACTCGACGGCCAGCAGCGCCTCACGACCCTATTCCTGCTTCATTGGTACTTCGCATGGAAAGACGATCGCTGGGGCGAGTTCAAGACGTTGTTTGAACTAGATGGGCATTCACGATTTACTTATCGCGTGCGTCCCAGCAGCAGCGACTTCTTTGATTTCCTCGTCGCGTTTCGTCCTGAATATTCGCCCAAGGACGTGTTGTCGTTGTCCGAGTTGATCGTGGATCAACCGCAATATTTCCGAAATTGGCGTTTTGACCCGACGATTCGTGCGACATTGGTCATGTTGGACTCAATTCACGAATATTTTTCCGGGAGTAAAGGTTTCTTTGGTCGTATCACGAATTTGGAACAGCCGGCTATCACATTTCAATTGCTGGATTTGAAGAAGTTTGATCTCTCGGATGACCTTTACATCAAAATGAACGCCAGAGGCATGCCACTGACGCCATTTGAGACTTTCAAAGCCCGTTACGTACAGGGGCTTGAAAAGCAGTTTCACGGTCAGGTGCGACGCATCGGCGATCAAGAGTTCCCGATACATGATTTTGTGTCTAGGCGGATGGACACGGCGTGGATGGATTTGTTCTGGACTGAGAACAAGAGCGAGACCAAGAGATCGGCAAGCGTCGACGATAATATTTTCAACCTGTTTCGTGTAGCAGCTCTTCTGACCCGCGATCCAGATAACCAGAACTGCCTGCGGGACGTCAATCTTCTCACGAAGACTCGCCCTGATTATTCGACCTTCCATAACCACAATTGGCTGGACGAAGAATTCACTGCGACGTTGGTCCCGCTCTTGGAGCAATGGTGCCGCACAGGCACAGGATTTGCGCCGTTGTTGCCCAACAATGATTACTTCGATGAGAAGAAGCTGCTTTTCAAGATGACGTCCGATTCGCTAGGTTTGGATATCCCAGAACTCCTGCTGCTCTTCGGCTATGTACTCTTTATTAAGCTGCACGAAAAGTCGCTGGACGCCAACGAATTCCAGCAGTGGATGCGAATTGTTCACAATCTCGTCATCAACTCGAACATTGATCGTGCCGAGCGTTTGCCAGGCGGCATGGCAGCTGTCCTTATGCTGCTTCCATATTCTAATAGGATTTTGGAACACCTCGCTTCTCTCGACTCGACTGAGGGCCTCAGCAGTTTTCCTAAACGGCAAATCGACGAGGAAACGCTAAAGTCAGCTCTGCTTCTCAATCATGATGGCTGGCGAGCCCTGATCGACCGAGCTGAACGCCACGGATATTTTCGCGGTCAAATCGAGTTCCTACTTGAGTTCTGTGGGGCGATCAATGAATCGCAGGAAAATGCCGCCAAAGATTGGGACGACGCAACGCACGAAGAGTGTCAACGGCGATTCGAGGGCTACCTCGTAAAAGCTGAGGCTACGTTCACGGACTCCGGCCTCGATAACACCAGCTTCCTCTGGCAACGTGCGTTGCTTTCGATTGGCGACTACCTGTTCCCAATGACATCACAACGGAAATCGTTGCTTTTTGATGCACCCACTGACGTGAATAGCTGGAAGCGGCTTTTACGTGGATATCAATCACATGAAGCAAACGGCAGGCGGCTCCTGAAGTCGCTCTGGGATCGACTAGACGCCCGAGCTGCATTCGCAGATCAGCTGGAAACTCTTATCTCGGGTTCCGCACTCGAACCATGGCGCGAGGCGTTCGTCAAGTCGCCGACAGCAATTCGCTACTGTGTAAGGCGAACAATTCGATGGAGCTCAGATCGAGAAATCTACTTGTTATCGAAGACTCAGATGAACTCAGCTCACGCGGAACTGTTTTCGTATACGTTCTTTCGTGATGAGCTTGTGCCGAAGCAGGCGAAAGGCGAATTCAGCCCTTTGCACCTAAGCCCTGAGTATTATTTCACAAATGAAACGGGGATTGAGCCGGGCTTTCGATTCAATTGGGTGAATGGTGGGAAATGGTTTACATTTGAGTTTGAATGGAATGGAGAGGGGTACGATCTCTATATCTTGTCGGAAGATATTGGCCAGAGACCTTTTGCGAAGCAGGCGCTCATCGACAAGGCGGGGTTTAACGAGAGTCATTTGTTGAAACGGCTCAGTCGACAAACGAGCGTTGCGGGGTTCTACGACTGCTTGAAGGCAATTCGCGACGCGATTAAAAGTGAGCAGTCCGCATAAGGCAACACCTCACTAAGATCGAATTCGCACTTTCCAAACTGGATATGTCACACGCGCGACCTTAGCAATGGAATTGCGTTCCAAGTGTGGGAAGCGGTCACATTTCATGGTAGTGACCGGGCAGTCTAAGCGAGGCGACGATTGCGCGCGTCTAGAGCGAAACCACGACGGAACTCACGACAAGCAAGGGTTTCTCATTCGGTGACGTATCTGACTGTCCCAATCTCTGCTGTCGGCTGTTGACCTCGGCTACGTCCGCGCCGTGGACTCGCTGTATATCAGAGTGATAATGACTCCACGGTAATGCGCTCCACATGCTCGTCGGAGCCATCGCCTTTTTTGCCTGCACTATGCCGCGAACTCAAACGTGCGGATCGCCTTCAATACCAACAGCCCCTCGATCGGTGGTTTGGCCAAAAAGTTCCGGTATGTGTCAAGCACAGGGAGCTCGTTTCTGTTCTGCGTACTCGCAGTACAGACCAGTTCACGGAAAACGCCGAGAGGTTCGCCTCCCGGCGTTTTTTCGTTTCCGCCTTTTCCGAAAGACGTTACGTCGATCCGCCCGCTGTTCTGGCACTCTCTGTTTCGTGAGAGTCCGACCGGGCTGCGGAAGACACCCGGATGGTCTCTCCCGGACCCCGGAATCTCCGTCAAAAACTCTCGAACTCTCGCGTTAACACCCCTCTCGGAGTTAACAACCCGGTCCCTTTCGGACCCTGGTTTCGTCACTTCGAACCGGCTTCGGGTAGCTCTACGGATAGGGCGATGAATTTGCCCCCGAGTCCTTCCCGTTACCGCCAGACCGCTGTCTGGTTGGTCCCCTGCTGGCCGCGATTGGCCACCACGCCGGAGACAATATGCGCCAAACCGACGACGAGCTCGCCCCGGAAGAAACACGGCTCACGGAACTCGCAAGCATTTTCGCTGCGGCCATTTTGCGGCTTCGCCGCCGAATCGTCTGGAGCGACGAAGAGTTGGCCGACGGGACCAAGACATGCCTTGAGGTTCCTCCGGAGACCGTGCTCAGTGGTCACCACGGTTAACGGTTTTCGAGAAACCCACAAGGAGAGATGCATGTCGATCAACGTCGGAAAAGAGGTCGCCGCGCTGCAGCGGATGGGAGCAAGGACGCTCATCAGTCGCGCGGGGCGGGCATTTCGCGAACGCGTGTGCTCGCTTCTCGCGGCTCGGCAGATCGATCCGTTGGCCGGCCCCCTGGCCGTTCAGATCGAAGTCTTTCCACCGGACCATCGTCGTCGCGACATCGACAACCTGCAAAAGGCCCTGCTCGATGCGCTCCAACACGGCGGGGCCTACTTCGACGACACCAGACGTACTTCAAGTCGCTCCGCATTGATCAATCGCGGATCTCCGAGCCGACCGACCTGCCGGTGATCGAGGTCGCGTTCCTGAACGGCCAGGAGTCCCCGACCATCGAAACGGCCGAGGCGGACTTCAATCAACTCGGCGTCCAGATGCGCGGTTACCACGACTTCGGTGTCGCCCTCCAAGGTTCGCAGGGAACTCAAGGCAGTCAAGGTTCGCAAGGCGTTCAGGGCGCACAAGGCCCTCAGGGTTCCCAAGGCACTCAAGGGGCACAGGGCAGTCAGGGATCGGGTTCGCAAGGACCACAAGGGACGCAAGGTCCTCAGGGGTCTCAGGGAGCGACTGGCTCTCAAGGTTCCGGCAGCCAAGGCCCGCAAGGAGCTCAGGGGCCACAAGGTGCGCCGGGTTCTCAAGGAACCGGAAGCCAAGGACCACAAGGCGCTCAAGGTCCGCAGGCACAGTCACGGAAGGATCACATTTCAACGATTCAATTTGCTAATGGGCTTTCTCCAAAGCTCTTTTATGAAGCTTGACTTGCTCCCTTTGAGACACTTTCCCATCCACGGTGACCAACTGTTGGCTTAAATTCAATTCGGCTCTTGGGGCAAAGCGATTGAGCGCGCTTCGCCATGCATCGAGGTTCTGTTTCTTGAGCGCCGGGAGTTCGTCTTCGTTGAACGATTCCAGTTTCTCCCCTCGCTCAAGCAGGCAGAGATCCGGCGAGGCGTCATGAACTCGCATCCCTGTCGAAGACAAGATTACGACATGGAATCTAGGAGCCTTCGGGTTATTTGACTCTGGGGTCTCGTGCTTCAATTCAATCGTGTCGATCTCATCCCAACCGATGCGATGTCCATCAGGGGGTGTCAACCCGTCGGTTCCGAGCACCCATGTCGGCTTGGACCAGAATAGAGCTGGAGTGGAGCACAGCCAAACGCCAACGGCCGGGACGATTAGCACGGCGATGAGAATGCAAATAGTGGTGACAGCCCCTGTCCGATATCGTTTCGCCCTTGGGGGGGATATCGGATCTGGCGATGCGGGAGCCTTGGAATCCAGATCATCCGCAATTGCTTCTGCCAAAGTCAGCAGGCCGAGGAACGGCAACATGCTCACAATGACGCAAAAGACACGCCAAGTGATGTGGATGAATGATCCAATTGACCCGAATCCGATCCAATGCCATCCCTCTGGCGTCGCGATCGGGCCCGCGAACGTTTGGTACCGAATCTCGGGACTAACACCCATGCCGCTTTTCGCCAGGACTTCGGCGAAAAGCATCATGATCATGCCGATCGTCATAGGCATGACCACCAAACATACTACAGCAGCACAGAAGATTAAGACCCCTAAACGGGCGTTTGAAACTTCCGCCTCGTCAACTCTTCGGTCACCTTTGATTGATTCAGTCGTATACCCTCGATGAAAGTGATTCTCCCGACGCTCCAACGGAGGCGGTAGCCGCACCGGTCCGACGAGTGGCGTGACAAAATGAGTTCTGAGCTTCGACAAGATCGCCTGGTTGAGGGGATCGCTCAGTGACGAGAGACTCAGACAGGGACCGAGGACCGTGCGGGCGTCCCGATCCCAGATTGGTGCGTCGGGAAAGAGCCTTCGGCAGATCTCGACGGCTTCCGGCGGTGCATCCACAGATGCGATGAAAACCGTTCGCGGCAACACCTCTGGCTGTTGCGACAAGAAACTCAGTTCTTCGTACAGACCCTGGCGGCCAAAAGACAGGTTCACGACGATCACATCGGACCAACGAATATACCGGTGAACCATTTCTCGCCAGTGGGCGTCGGTGCTGAAGCGGCTGCCGATCCCCAGCATCAAATCGCCGAATTGATCAGACCATCGGGATTTCTCAATGCGACCGGGAAACAAAGAAATGATATTCGCCGACGGCGCGAGTTGGACCAGCCACTTCGAGAATGCGCCGTTGCGTGGATCAAAGGTATGCAGCAACAGAATCTGGGGGCCGCATAACCCTCTCAAGAGTGCAACTGCCGGAAACAACGGTGCGGTGACAGCCAGCCAATAGTTGGCGGTATCGGCATAGATCAGCTGCCAGACGTGTAGCGAAAAAAAAGCCGCTACAACGTAGACTCGGACATCCGGCGCCAATGTCCAGCGAACATATTCGCTCAGACCGATGCGCCGCGCATGCCGGAACGCCAGGCAAAGGTAGTGGACCAGATAAGCGATGGCCACTGCGAGCATTGCAGCATATAGCCAAGTAACCATTGGCCCCGACATTGGCGAGCCCCTTGAAGGTAGTCAACGAACGTCCGTCACTCACCGAACCTGTCGTCCCACACCTGGACACTCTCACAAGAACGGAGCGCAGTCAGGCACTAGGAAGTGAGATCATCGGATTGCACTTTTAATCGTCAGCCGATCGAACGACCCATGGTCCTTCGCGGCCTGCGGTCCTTAGGTGGCACGCTGCGCCGTCAGGAGCGCCACCAGCTCCTTTTGGTGATTGTCCCGCGCCTCATCCAAGGCGGTATTGCCTGCCATATCGCGGGCCTCCAGGTTCGCCCCCTTGGCCAACAATGCCGTTGCGACCGCGACCGCGTCGGCCGGTTGTTTCAGGGAAGCACATGCCATCAGCGGCGTGGTTCCTAGGACGCTCGCGTGATCGACGTTCGCGCCCCCTTCGATGAGCAGCAGCGCCGCTTGTGTTTCTCCGCGTTGGATCGCTAAGAGCAACGCCGTATGCCCGTCATAGATCGCGTTCAGGTCCGCCTTTTCCACCACGGCTTCTCGCACGACATCGAGCCTTCCTTTCCACACGGCCTTGGCCAAATGAGCGAACCGAGGCACCGCGCGACCATCCTCGACTTGATCGGCGACCGGTGGCTCGTAGTTGTCCAAGGCGAAGGGCGCCAGATCCAAATGAATGCCGCTTTGCAGCGACCATTCGTCGAAACATGCCTCGCCGATGCCGTCACTCCATTGTTCCAGCGTCTGATCGACGAGCATCTGAAGTTGTTCGGACTGCAACGCCGCGGGCGACCAGTATTCGCTGACGACTCTCAGTTCGCTTCGTTGCGAGTCGAATGCCATCTGGATCGCGCCTCCTACGATGCTGATGTCGTTCAACAGTTCATGGTCGAGGTAGTTCGCGCAAGCATCCTCGTCGTATCGCAAGCCATTCAATGTCTGCAGCAGTGGAGTGTCGGCGATTGCCTCGCCGGTCTGGGCATCGCAAGCGAGCGCCGGGCCTGAAACGACGATCTTCATGGTTCACCAGGATTCTGTGACGGGGTGAAACGACGATGGCGACACTTTAACCGAGTAAAAGGCGAATTCCAAAGTGCAGTATTGCGGGTCACATAGAATCGCCCGCTCTGGCAGAACATTCCCACGAACCTATGAAAGACCGTGTTCAACGACTGGTGGTCGGATTGAGGATTCGCCACGATTCACCTGCGGCAGAAACAGAATCGCCTCCTGAATGTCCGCGCCAGCAGCAAGAGGTGCATGATCTGCGTGATGCGCGCGAGAAACGTTTCCAGGCCCGCTGTTGGGCTTGATGGCAAAAGTAGTATTGGTAACGCTGGATTGCCGCGCGCGGAGTACCTTGCGCGCACCGCCTCATCGAACGAAACCAGAAAAACGAGAAGGTCTACATTCAAAGCACCTTATCCTGGCTGACGAATTGCGCCCAACCAGATCGTCACTATTGGACGCCCAACGGAACTCGGGCCAGGCGCAAGCCGAGGGTCACTTCGCGGAGTGACTGGGGACCGGTGTACCGCAGCGCCGAATGCAGCTAAGCCGCTCGCCGCTCATAGGCCCGCAGTAGGCCACCGAGTCGCGTCGTACAGACGATGTCGCGAGACAGGGCTTCCAGCGCCGAAGTCAACCATCATGAGATTATCATTATCGAAAGACGCGGCTGAACTGCGACTGGTCAGCCAGCTGGTTTTCAGCGTGATTCCCCTGCCGCTAGCCTCACCGCGTGTTCACACAGTAGATTGATGTCGATCTTTCTGCACGGATCTTTATCCGCCATTTCTGGGACGGACAGTATGAGTTCACCCGTATCGAATACCGTCGATATAGCGATCGCTGTGGCCGGAGACATCTGCCTGGATGTGGTGGGCGTGCCGATTCCGCCACCGGCGACTGATGTCCACACGGCGGACAATTGGCGGCAGACGGGCGAGACCCGGACGTACTACCTCCCCGGCGGAGCCCATTTGCTCGAGCATTTCGTCTGGGCTGCGTCATCCACCTTCGGGGGGCATGACGCTGCAGTGTTTGGTCCGCGGCCGCGACGCCCGAAATCCCTGGCAAATGAATTCGATGGCCCAATCGGAGAGCTGCTGTCGATCACTGACTATCGAAATATCGCCGAGCGATTGACACGCGACGAAATCGTTCATTCGCTGTTGGAAGCCGATTATTTTCTCGCCAGCCCCGACGAGAAGAAAATCCAACAGCTCCGGATCCTTGCCACGCACGGGTTTTCCGGCCCAAAGACCGATGATCCAAGCCTGTCGATTGAACCCCCGCATCAACCGGCGACGGTGTTCGTTCTCGACGACACGGGCAATCGCTTTCGGCACACGCCACAGCAGTGGCAGAATGCCATCAGGACGCCGGGTGCGGACGATTCATCGGCCCGGGTGATTTATAAGTTGCATCGTCCATTGCCCACACCAGCGACGGCGGCGGAGAATCCGTTATGGTGCCAGATCCAAAAGCATTTCCATGAAGCAACAATCGTCATCGTATCCGTGGATGACTTACGCGATCTCGATGTCGTAATCAGTCGAGGATTATCGTGGGAAAGGACGGCATTGGATGTCGTTTGGAATCTCTTGAATACTCAAGCCTTTCAATGCCTGCGCGATTGCCCCCATCTGATCGTCCGTTTCGGCCTCAACGGCGCACTCTACTGGCATACGGCATCCAATGAAGGACAGCGCTCGCACCGTGCATGGCTGTTTTATGACCCTACCGGCATCGAGGGCACCGGCGAACAGGGGCGAGCTGGCAAAATGGTCGGTTACGGGTCCGCCTTTACCGCGGCAGTCGCCGCCGCCGTGGCTTGCGATTCAAATGGCATCCACCCTATCCCCGATAGTCACGGTCACCCCTTCGAACCAGCGCGCTGCTTGTGCCAAGGAATTCAATTCGGACTGATCGCCACGCGTCGACTGTTGGAAATCGGTTTTGGGAAGCGTGATCAGCAAGATCCTTTCGACTATCCGGGCAAGGAACTCTTCGCGAATATCAAGGATTGCGACCAATCGTTTCCTTGCCAGCCAGTGCCGATTATCCCCGGTGCGCTCGTGCCCGATCGGGGATATTGGCGTCTGCTCGAATCGATCTTCAAAGGGAAGAAAGACCTGTTGGAGGAAGGCGTTAAGCTGGTGGCACGCGGTGCCAAACCCGCGACGCCTGCGCAGAAAGACGCCATGAAGCTTCTCAGATCGGTTCCGATGGCCGTGTTCGCCAATGCATTGCGTACGACTGATCGTCGTGAAATTGAAAACTATCGCGCGTTGTATGCGTTAATGCAGGCTTACATTCATCTCACGAAAGTTCAGCGTCCATTAAGTGTCGCCGTCTTTGGGCCTCCGGGGGCCGGCAAGTCTTTCGGGGTGAAAATGGTCGCCGAGGCCTTAGGTCAGGTGAGCTGCCCGCGGAAGCTCAAATCGCTGACGTTCAATCTCTCGCAGTACAATCACCCCGATCAACTGTCCGAGGCCTTTCACGAAGTGCGTGACATCGTTCTCAAAGGCGACATTCCCCTTGTATTCTTCGATGAATTCGACGCGGCGCTCGCCGGTGAGAAGCTCGGTTGGCTTAAATATTTTCTGGCACCGATGCAGGACGCGGAATTCCTTGACAACGGCGTGCCTCATCCCATCGGGCAGGCGATTTTCGTGTTCGCCGGAGGGACATCCTCGACATACGCCGATTTCGCCCGGCCGTTTCTCGCGTCCCAAGACGGCCTGCAAAAGGTAGCCGACGCCAAAAGCGAACGCGACTTCAAGGACGCCAAGGGGCCTGATTTTCTCTCGCGTCTGCGCGGGTCTCTCGACATTCCCGGACTCGATCTGGGTCCACCGTTTGACCCTTATGGCCCGGTGGAAGCGTTTCCCTGCCCCGCGGCCATTCTGCTGCGCCGGGCCGGTATCCTCAATTTCCAGATCGCAGACAAGGCTCCTCACCTCAAGGATTCCGCAGGCGCGTGCCAGATCACGGATAACGTCCTCCAGGCGCTACTCTATCTCCCGCATTTCATCCACGGCAATCGTTCGTTTGAAGCTCTGCTCGATATGAGCAGCTTGCCGGGCGCAAAGGGATTTAGCCCGTCGGATCTCCCGTCTCGTTCACACACCGCGTTGCATGCCAATTCTGACCAGCTCCATCAGTTAATCGGCTCGGGATGCACGTTTCCCAAGGCCGGTCGGGAAACAATCGCCCGAGCGATACACGCGGAGTACCTGCCCCCGGTGGGAAAACGAAGCCTCAAGAAACGCTCGCATCGGGAATGGATCGATCTCGATGACGACCTCAAAGAATCAAATCGCGAGCAGGCCGATCACATTGCCGTCAAGCTCCGGATGATCGAACTCTGGTTTCGTAAAGTTGATAATCCGGATTTGGCGAGCACTGGTGTGAAATGGATGCAGGAACTCCACAATCTCAAAACGCTGGCCATCGCCGAGCATGCCCGCTGGGCGGCGGCCCTACGGCGGGATGGCTGGATTGCCGGGCGAGACAACACCGATGCCAGCCGGGACGATCAGCGGATGGTCCACAATTGCCTGTTCCCCTGGGACGGATTAACGCCGGCCCAGCAACAGCAAGACATCGACACGGTCAGCAAGATTCCCGCATTTCTCGCTGCCGCCGGATACGAGATCGTCAAGCTGTAGTGGGAATGCTGACCAAAACCGCCCCGTAGACTACTCCGAAACAAATCGAATTACGGAATCCCACGTCAGCCTTCAGGATGCCTCAACGCTAAATGAGCTGTGAAGCAGGTGGATCAAGTGTGTAAGTCGCTCATTACAGTGCGCGGATGCAAGGTCTCCGCTTTTTCCTGGTCTCGGTGAGCAGCGCCATACTAATGAGGCCATTAGTGGGTATCCGGCGCTTTAACACCGTCGTGCGTCGCCCCACCACCGCGTCGTACACTTTCAAGGCAGGGTCGAACGCCACTGTATTTTCCTCGTAGTCCCGCATCACGATCATTGCCGCTGGGCATTGCTCCTCGGTATGCATCGTTGCGTCTCTCGTTCCGCATTGGCGAGCGACGTTGATGTCCTTCGAAGCCACTTCCAAATCGTGAGACCTATTGCGCAGAAGATTACGGTTGAACTGTTCCCTCAAGACTAAGTCGGGTCAACATTAGCGAATTCATTCGTTGAATCAGCTCATCGCTGGGATAGAATGCGGCTTCGAGAATCTCCGCTGGCTTGCTCGGCTAAAAAGGAGAGCACAATGGGCGAAGTTGAAGCAAGAGGATCGTCTCGTCAGCAGATCTTCATCAGCTATGGGCGCGAGGACGCAGCCGAATTCGCAGAGAACCTCGCTGACTATTTGGAATCAACCGGTAGTTATCAGGTATGGCTAGACCGGAAACGCGGAATTCCGGTCGGTGCCCCGTTCGATGTCCGCATCGAAATTGGCATCAGAGAAAGCGCCCTGTTGGTCGCCGTGCTGACGGAATGGTCCATTCGGGATGAGGCCTTCTGCCGCAACGAGTTGTTGTATGCCCAGGCGCATAAGAAGCTCATTGTCCCCGTGCGGGTTCATGATGTGGTCCCCCCCATTCAGATTGTTTCCCTGAACTATGTCGATGCCGTAGTGGATCGCGCGAATGTCAACCAGCAGTTATTGGATGCGATCGACACGGCCCTCAAGACCAAGAGTTCGGTTCGCCTGCAACTGCCTCCCCCGCAGTTGGAACAGCATCGATGGTGGGCAGATGGTCCGGGACTGAATTTTGAAACGGAGCTGGCACGGTATGGCGGCTCGTTTGTCGGACGGGAGTGGCTCATTGCTCGCTTGCGGACATGGATCGATGGCGGAAGTTCGCGGCTATTGTTGTTGACAGCGGACGCCGGTGTCGGGAAGAGCGCGCTCGCCGCACAGTTGTCCGCCAGACTTCCGGTTCGCAGTGTCTACTTTTGCACGCGCGATGACGAGGCTTCCTGTCGCGTGCCGGGTTGGATCCGCACACTTGTCTATCAATTGGCTGCTGCAGAACTGTGGTATCGGGAGTTCATCGAAACCATTCCCGAGCCCGACTGGACGAAGCCCTTAAAGCTCTTCAAGACCCTCATTCTGGAGCCGATTCGTGAACGAGCCCCGAATGGCACACACGGCGTTCCGATGGTTTTTGTCATCGACGGTCTCGATGAGTCTCAAGCCGTTGCCGGCCAGGAATTGGTGACGCTGTTGGCCGATGAAGCGGACCGTCTTCCAGCCTGGCTTCGCGTGATCGCGACCAGCCGCCCCGATCAGAACTTGCTGGCTGCAATGTCTCGAGAGGGAATTGAGCATCTGCACCTGCACACGGGAGCAAGCTCCGGCGATACTGCCGAATCGCAACTGGTCCGAGGTGAACTGCAGTCGGACCTCGACACATACATTGCGTCCCGACTGGCCGACATGCCAGACACCAGTGTGGGTGAATCCGAACGAGCGGCGCTTGCCGAGCAGATCAATGCCGCTGCGAACGGGAACATCCTGTTTGCCAAGATGACTCTCGACTCTCTGTCCGATCCCATTGCATCTTACCGACTTTCGCCAGCATCCATTGGTAGGCTGCCCAGGAAGCTGGGCGGACTCTATCACCAGATGTTTCGGCTGCGCTTCTCAGACGCACAAGAATACGCGAACACCATCGTCCCCCTTCTGAATGGTCTTGTAGCATCCATGGCCCCGCTGCCTGAATCGCTGCTCCAAAGAGCTTCATTGATGGATCATGCCGCGGCCGAACTTGGCGTGTCGCGACTGTCGCAGTTTCTCGGGATCGATGAAACGGATCCGAGAATAGTACGCTTGTTTCATAAGAGTCTGGCCGATTGGCTGACAACGCCATCAGCGAGCGGCGACTTTGCCGCCAGCGAGAAAGCAGGGCATCGTCAGCTCGCCAATGCGTGTTGGGCAGAATGGGAAGAATCCGCTCCCACGACACGGGAGTATATTCGACAGCATCTTGCGGCTCATCTCGTGGCTGACAGGCAATGGGAACGACTTCTGAAGTTGATAAAAGCAGATCGCAAATTCTGGCTTCCTGTCCGCGCCGCCCTGAGGAGAATCTACAAGAAGTTTAACGAGTGGCCCGAGGGGTTGAAGAAATTCTTGGATGCGGATTCCGAGCCACGGGCGATCTTGTTTCGAGGGGAGACGCTCGAAATGGAGCAGCGTTTGGATGAGGCCGCTGCGGTTTATCGGTCGCATTGCGACCGCGTCACAGACCCCCAAGAAGGTGAGATTTATTTCGCAGTTCGAGTTGCATTGGCTGTCGTTCAAGATCGTATGCAGCCACCGCAGAGCGAAGCCGCGCTGGTGATCGTCGACAGCATGCTTGAATACCCCAGCTTCGAGCAAGACTATCCAAAATCGTATTGGCGGACCCGCTATCAGCGCGGCGTAATTCTCTCGCGACTGAGGCGGGATCAGGAAGCGATCGAGGCGCTGCAGCTCGTGGAGGAGCAACCAGAATATGACGATCTCGCAACCAGTGCGATCTACCAGCGCGGCGTCGTCGAATTGAATCAACAGCGATACGACGACGCAGAAAACACGTTTCGAACATCCTTGCAACGGCGCGGCAATGATCCGTTCGACCATCGGCGGGCATTTGAGCACCATCGTCTTGGAAATGTTTGTGCCGCCACGGGCAGGACAGAAGAGGCTCGCAGGTACTACGAGGAATCGTTACGAATTTCCGACAACTGCGGCGATCACCGGTATGCGCGCAAGACTCGGATCGATTTGGAGCAGTTGCGATCGGATTCCATTGAAAGTTCAAACTGATGACGGCACTGCGCCAGCAGACTCTGATTCGACTGGACCCGGCCGATCTTGTTTCTCTCGTGTGGAGTGTTCCCGCGTGGGAAGAGCTGACCCGGGAACCAGCAGCATCGGGCCTCGTGCGGCATGGTGGCGTTGCTCAAGCCGTGAATTATCTCCCTAAGTCGATGAAAGTAGCGTATTCCGAGCACGCAGCTTCCTATTTACAGGGGCTTGGCGACGAATCCGGAAACCAGCCAAGAACGCTCCTGGCCTTCGGTTCTCGAAATACATTTCAGAATCTCGGCCTGCCGGGGTGGCACGCCGACCGTATGCCGCGTCTCCTTTGCCGGCGGGATGAGCCTTGGGCACACTGGGAATACCATGCCTTCTGTGGACTCAAGGATGGGGGAGCCGAGTTGCGGCGAATCCACTTTGAGCCCGATCCCGGAGGACAGCCACAACATGTCTCTGGTGGCGAGGGAAGCGAGAATTTCACTGACGTGAAATGGGCGGTGACTGGACAACCTCTCGTTTGGGATGGAGTGGTTTCGTCCGTTACGACTCTCGCAGGGAATACTTATGACATCCGTCACCTTTGGGCACTCCGGTGGGAGGCTTGGCAAAAGTGTCCCGGTGACTTCTCGATCTACCAGGAGATGATGTCCTGCTTCATGCGGAATCTCGCCGCTTCCGTGACGACACGAGGCGAGTCCATGTTGGAGATCGCGGCGCGCTACCGAGTGCCACCAGCAGAGGGGTACCTGCATAGTTCACTTGGCATGACTGACTCCGGCGAGCTGCTGCTTCTGATGCAAACGGGATCGATCATTGATGTCGCGAATTCTCAGAGGGCACTCGGCGCCCGGCGTGCGATTTTGTTAGACAACGGCGGATCAGTGGGTGTCGGCTACTGGTCGCGCTACGAATGGCAACGCATTGGGTGGACTAACCTCCGCGACCGGCCGACGTTCATTGGTAACGGCTCGTATTTCCGTCCGCGGGCGCATTCTGTCGTGATTGTTGAACTCCGGACAGATTTGCCCGATGGGCCCACCGCCTTGGCATAGGGCGTCCAGAGGACGTTGGGTTGTTACAACGGAGAAATGGCCGCACGGCGCGGTAAAGATATTCTAATTCGTCCCGATCCCACGAATGTGGAATGAAGACGGCACTTTTTTGGAGGGCGTGGGTCGCAGATTTGCCTCTGAATTCTCGCTGATTCGCGAACCGTCGGTGGCTTGAGCCCTGTTGCAGTGTAAAAGAACTGTCGATAAATCCTCCGACTAAGAGTTATGCCGCATACTGTTTGCTTTCGAATTGTGACGCCATCATTTGCCCGTGGACAACTCGACAAGTCTGATCGCTGAGGATTCCATCCTCATCTATGCCGTCCGTCGTTCATACGACCGCAACAGTCCACCCACCCCACAGCTAAGTTACGAAAGAGTCTTTGCCACGGAGGGATGGAAGCTGTGGGGAATGAGCGCAAAAACACACGACTTGTATGTCACGAAAGTTGATTTGCTGCAACGATTCGACGCCAACACTCAAACCGAACTTTCCCGTCGTCAGTTCGACGGCCTCAACTATGAAACGCTGGCCGTGTCACCAGGCGGCGATCTGCTCGCGTTCAGTCGCCTGCGCCAGATTGAACTTGTTGATCCAGCAACCGGAACGTCTCGACCGACGGTGGGAGGACATTCCGGACGAATACAACAAATGCATTTTTCCCCGGATGGCGAGACCCTGCTGGCTCTGGACAACAAGGGAGTACTCAAATTCTGGGAAGTGGCCCACGGCTTGGAATTGCTGACCTGACCGCACCACCTTCGCCAAAGCGACGCGACAACGGTACTATAGCTGTTCCAGATCTCAATTTCCCTTCACGAGTTCTTGACGGCGACAAGTTTCTCGCTGGTCAATTGTTCGCGGGGTGGCACCATCCAAGAAAAGCGCGGAGTATGCATGGCCCGATCAAATCCAGCCGGCATTGTCGCGATGCTGGCATTCGCCGGATTGCTCGGCTGCCTCGTGGCTTCTGCGCAGGAAAAAGTCGCTCCAACACCGCCGACAGGACAGCTTGATCGCTCTGTGCTGCCGCCAGTCGCGCCTGCGTTCAAAGGGAAAATCGGTCCGAACTACAAGGAATCCACACCGGACTTCGGACCCGCGCTGGCGGTGACCGCGCCGGAAGGCGCACCCAACGTGCTGGTCATCGTGCTCGACGATGTCGGGTACGGACACCTCGGCTGTTACGGTGGGCCAATCGCGACAACGAACATCGACAGGCTCGCCGCCAGCGGATTGCGGTACAGCAACTTCCACACGACCGCGCTGTGCTCGCCATCGCGTGGTGCTCTGCTCACGGGACGCAACCATCATGCCATCGGTCTTGCGGCCATCACGGAAGCAGCCACGGGGTTTCCCGGCAATTTCGGATCGATTCCAAAGAGTGCCTCAACCATCTCCGAGGTGTTGAAGCAGAACGGCTACAACACGATGGCTCTCGGGAAATGGCACCTCGCCCCTTACACGGCATACACATCCGCAGGACCGTTTGACCGCTGGCCGCTCGGGATGGGATTCGAGAAGTATTACGGCTTTCTCGGCGGCGAAACCGATCAGTGGGCTCCCCTGCTCACCCAGGACAATCATTTTATCGACACCCCCACGCGGCCCGGCTACCACTTGACCGAAGACCTGGTCGACCACGCCATCGCCGACATCCGCGATCAGCAGCAGGCGAACACCGGCCGCCCCTTCTTCTCGTACCTCGCGCTGGGAGCGGCTCATGCTCCGTTGCACGCGCCCAAGGATTTCATCGCGAAGTACAAAGGAAAATTCGACCAGGGCTGGGACAAGGTGCGGGAAGAAATTTTCGAGCGGCAGAAGAAGCTCGGCATCATCCCGAAGAACGCCGTGCTGCCCCCCGCCAATCCCGGGATCGTGGCTTGGGACGAGCTGACCGACGGTCAGAAGAATGTCTATTGCCGGTTGCAGGAAGTCTTCGCCGGTTTCGTCGATCACGCAGATCACCATTTGGGGAGAGTGTTCGCTGCGCTCGATGAGCTGGGCGTTCGTGACAACACGCTCATCATGCTGGTCTCCGATAACGGAGCCTCACAGGAGGGGCTGGCAAACGGCACCCTCAACACCGACCGCTATCGAAACTATTTTCCGGACACAGTCGAAGAAATGATCCCCAGGCTCGACGAAGCCGGCAGTTCCTCGACCGACCCGCACTACCCAATGGGTTGGGCGATGGCCGGGAATTCACCGCTGAAACGCTGGAAGCAGGATACGCACTCCGGCGGCAATACTGATCCGTTCATCGTCTCCTGGCCCGCGAAAATCAAAGACGCCGGTGCAATCCGTAATCAGTACCACCACATTATTGATGTGGTACCGACGATTCTGGAGGCGAGCGGGCTACCCGTCCCCACGTCGGTCAATGGCGTGAAACAGATGCCGCTGCATGGCGCGAGCATGGCATACACGTTCACGGACGGTGCATCGAAGTCGCGCAAGCAATCGCAGTATTACGAAATGCTCGGCAGCCGTGCGATTTGGGCCGATGGGTGGACGGCGGTGACCTGGCATAAGAAGGACACAGCCTGGGAAGATGACCGTTGGGAGCTGTACCACACGGATGTCGACTTCACCGAGGCGAACGACCTCGCGGCGAAGAATCCAGAGAAGCTGAAGGAGTTGATCGCGCTCTGGGACGGCGAAGCGAAGAAGTACAATGTGTTCCCGCTCGACGACCGTCGATATGAGCGTGTCGCTGATCCGACACGCCCGGTCGCTGCAGTTGCCAGGCAGCAGTACACCTACTATCCCGGCACATCGATCTTACATCCCCTGGCCGCTCCGCAGATTCTGGGTAAGGCCCACACGATCACCGCCCACGTCGAGATTTCGCAAGAGGGGGCAGAGGGCGTGCTGGCCTGCAGCGGAGGCGAATTTGGTGGCTGGACGTTGTTCATCCAGGATGGAAAGTTTCATTACGTCCACAACTATCTCAAGCTTCAGGAGGCACATGCTGCGTCCGTGAAGCCGCTCTCTCCGGGCCGGCATACGCTCAGCGTTCATTTTGCGCCGACGGAGTCGCATTTGAAGCCCGATTACTTCATCGGCAATGTCAAGCTGTTCGTCGATGGTGAACAGACAGCCGAGTTAAAGGGCATCAAAGTTGCCGGGCAATACAGCGCGGTCACCGGCTACGGACTCTTGATCGGTCGCAATACCGGCACACCAGTGAGTCACGAATACCGGGCTCCGTTCGCCTTCACCGGTAAGCTCGACAAGGTGACGTTAGAACTGAAGTGATGTCGCCGTTTCGGTCAACGAACGATCCTCACTTCCTTACCAAACAATCGAAGAGTTTTCCAATATGCTCAAGCGACTCCTATTACCGACTCTGCTCATCGCCGTCGGCAGTACATTGGGCTGGCTGGCCGCGTCCGGTCAGATAAGCCGGGCCTTGGCTCAGGACAAGCAGCCCGGCAATGCTTCGATTCCCAACGATGGCACGCAATTGCCCAAGCCTGATGCCAAGTTCAAGGGGAAGATCGGCGAGACGTTCAAGGACTCGGCGCCCGATTACCCGCAGCCGGTGAAGGCTCCGAAGGGATCGCCCAATGTGCTGCTGGTGCTGCTCGACGACGTTGGTTTTGGAATGTGTTCCACGTTCGGTGGACCTGTGCCGACGCCGCACCTCGACAAGCTCGCGAAGAACGGCTTGATCTACAATCGGTTTCACACGACGGCGCTGTGCAGCCCGACACGCGGCGCGCTGCTCACGGGACGCAATCACCACAGTTGCGCCACGGGCGTCATCATCGAGATGGGGACGGGCTACCCCGGATACACGGGCATCATTCCGAAGAGCACGTCCGTGGTGGCTCAGACCCTGCGCGACAACGGCTATGCGACCGCGTTCTTCGGCAAGGCGCACAACACGCCCGAGCCGGAGATCAGCCCCGCCGGCCCGTTTCACAATTGGCCGACGGGCCAGGGCTTCGAGACTTTCTACGGATTCAATCAGGGCGAAACGAATCAGTTTTATCCCACGCTGTACCGCGACACCCGCCCGGTCGGCCAGCCAAAGTCGCCGGAGCAAGGTTACAACTTCAGCGAGGACATGACCGACGAAGCGATTGCCTGGACGCACAATATCCGCGCCGCGAACCGCGACAAGCCGTGGTTCGCCTACTTCAGCACGTCGGGCGTGCATGCTCCTCATCAACCCCCGCAGGAATGGCGCGATCGGTTCAAGGGCAAGTTCGATTACGGCTGGGACAAGCAGCGCGAACTGACCCACGCGAAGCAGTTGGAATTCGGCATCATTCCGAAGGGGACGAAACTCACAGCGCGCGACGAAGCTGTTCCAGCGTGGGATTCGCGGTCAGTTGATGAGAAAAAGGTCTATGCGCGGCTGATGGAGAACTACGCGGGCTATATGGCCTACACCGATCACCAAGCCGGCCGGTTGCTCGACAGCCTCGCAGCGTCCGGGGAACTTGACAACACGCTGGTGATGTACGTCGTCGGTGACAACGGCGCAAGCGCAGAAGGGGGGCTAGAGGGAACGTTCAGCGAACTCGCCAGCTTGCTCGGCATTCAGCTTGGACTGGAGAGCACGATCAAACGAATCGACGAAATCGGCGGTCCGACCAGCGAACCGCACGTACCGGTGGGATGGGCGTGGGCGATGAACGCTCCTTTCAAATGGACGAAGCAGGTCGCCTCCCACTTCGGCGGCACGCGCAACCCGCTGGTGGTTCACTGGCCGAAGGGCATCCAAGCCAAGGGGGAGATCCGCGACCAGTTCCACCACGTCATCGACATCGTGCCGACGATTCTCGAAGCGTGCAAGATTCCCGAACCCAAAGTCGTCAACGGAATCCCGCAGAAGCCGATCGAGGGGGTGTCCATGCTCTACTCTTTCGACAACGCGAATGCCAAGGACAGGCGCACCACTCAGTACTTTGAACTCGCGACCAACCGGGCGGTCTATCACGACGGATGGGTGGCATGCAGCCGCAACGGCTATCCATGGATCACTGTGGGTAAGGGGTTGGATTTTCTGAAGGCTCCGTGGGAGCTGTACAACGTGGCCGACGACTTCAGCCAGGCGAACGATTTGGCGGCCAAAGAGCCGGAGAAGCTCAAGACGCTCCAGGCCAAGTTCCTGGAAGAGGCAAAGAAGTACGACGTGTTCCCGCTCGATCCGCGGTTCTCGGAGCGAATGGACCCCAAGCTGCGAGAATCGGGCGAACCGCCGACGAAATGGACCTACTTCGGCAAGAATGTCTGGCTGCCCGAACCGATCGGCCCGCAGCTCTTCCCACGGCCCCACTCCATGACCGCCGAACTGACGATTCCCAAGGGCGGCGCGGAAGGGGTCGTGGCGTGTGCGGGTGCGTTTTCGGCGGGCTGGTCGCTCTACATCAAGGATGGGAAGCCGTACTTTCGCTACACGGGATTTGAGATCTCCGACATTACGATTGCCAGCACGGCCACCCTCTCGGAAGGCCATGTCACGCTGAAGACGGTGTTCACGCCGGATGGTTCAAAGGACGGCGCGGGAACGCTCAAGCTGTTCGTCGACGACAAGCCCGCCGGCGAAGGCAAGATCAAACGGACGTTCTTCCGACATGGCTTAGAACCCTTCGAGGTCGGCCGCGACTCGATCACGTCCATAGATCCAGCATACAAAGACAAGGGCAAGTTCGAGTTCACCGGCCAAATTGACAAAATCACGTTCGACGTGTCGGCGAAGTGAATCTCCGGTGCTCGCCCCGCATGAACTGAATGTTAAACGTCAGATCGCCACGCCGCCCGGCACCCGTCCCGCGACCTTGAGCTGGTGCGCGCGGTGCCGTTCGCTGGGGAAAAAGTTCTTCAGACGGTTGGCCTGGAAGCGGACCGGGTAGTTGAGGAAGCGGTTTTGGTCGGCGAGGGTGTAGTTCCAGAACGAGTTCGAGCTCCAGAAACTGAGTGCGTCGGGTCTTGGAAATGCGCGGCGGACGACTGTGCTGAGGGTCTGCGAGAGCAGCCAGCCCTGCGTGGCCAGGCAGCGGTGGAGTTCCTTTATCGTGTGGATCGGGTCGGCTCGAGCGTCTTTCAAGGCGTCGCTCTTGTCTCGTTCGTCATCTTGGCCTACGCCAGCGAGCGGAGATTCCTGAAGGAGTTGAATGAGAAGGAAGAGAAGCCTGGCGATGACGCACACGACCGAGATGATGGCGTTACCGAGCACGCCGAATAGACATTGTTAAGCGAATACAAATCTGCTCGATAGCTGCCAACACCCTGGGATCGACACTCGGATTGGCGCGATTGAAGACGCTCACGATCCATCAAGGACGGCACACGTTTATCAGCCATGCCTTAGCTGGCGGGCGCACGCTCGCGGAAGTGCGGGACGCAGTGGGGCACGTCAACGTCAGCACCACATCAGTGTACTTGCATGTCGCCGTTGATGACGAAGGCATCGGGAACCTCTTTCTCCACCGCCGAAAATCGTCGTTGAGGATGTCAACCTCTGCCCTCGGGCGATGTGACCGAAGCGTCGAGAGTCATGGGCTGACATCCCACTTTGTGTTGCGAGTTGGTCACGAACAACAACCTTGATACGGGTTGGCAGGCAGGTTGCGCCATAGAAGAAAATCAGGGTCGCCTTTTCGATCATCGAGAATGAAATCATAATGAGGCTGCAGGTCAATGCGGAAAAGTATGCATCCTCGGGACATCGCGCTGTTGCAAGCCAGAGCACGATTGGCAACAAGCTCACTTTGTTCAGTCCACGGGACTGTCAACGTGAAACGGAACTTAACAGACCGCTCATCGTGCAGCTTCTGTTGAATTCGGCTACGAACACAGCGTTCTCGACATCCTGAGCGGTTCGGGTCGCGGCTGCCGCAGTGGGTTTACGTGCGAAGAGGTTGGCTGATGGAAGTGACGGACTATGCCTTTTTTCCGACGCGGGTGGTGACCATCCAATTCCCGGACACCGGCCCCCTGAATGCGGATCTCTGCGATCTGTTTGAGCGCCGACCGGAGCTCGACGACAGATTCAACATGCACCCCGACGCGCAGAATTTGCTACGTCTCGCGGATACCGTGTCGGCGATCGAACAGCTCCGGTCCATGTTTATCACAGGGGTGAAACACTGGTTGGAGGCTGAGGGAATCTCGGGAACGGAGGGGATTGATCTTTTGCTCTTCAGCAACCGCATGGGTCGCGGAGAGTCTACGATTGTTCACAATCACCAGGCCGACCTGATCGGCATCTATTATGCCCGCACGGCGGATTCCAATCGACAGCCCATCCATCCGGCCGACGGCGAAGACTATTTCGAGCCCGGCGACGGAGTGCTACTGCTCCACGATCCGCGTTTCAATGCCAACCTGACCACCGTGTGTCATCGCGATCACATCAAGGTCTTTCCGCGACCGGGCCTCATGCTGATCTTCCCGGCCTACGTCTGGCATTCCGTCACGCCGCATCGCGGCGAGTTTCACCGACTGGCGTTTTCGATGAACTTCACGCTGCGCTGGCCGGCCGGCGCGGCGGAGCAGCACTCGTTGAAGTGATGAGCTGACGACACGCATTCCCGTCACCCCTCTTGTTTGCTAAGGAACTTGCTCGCGAATTGTCGATCTGGATGGGGGCTGTCAGCACTCAGATTGATATTGCCCGGATCGAGGTGGACTGCTTCAATGCCTCGCGCGATGGGCACAGCCGACCTTCCAACGCGTGAATCGGTAGCCACGATTTCCTGAGGTGTAACTGACATGGTCTTTCGATTTTTACCCCGCGCGACAGGTTTGCTCGTCGTCATCGCAGTTGCCCTGATGACAAGCCGCAGCTGGGCGCACTGGTACGCGCTTGGTCCGTCGAAAGACGAGTGGGGGTTGAAGTACGACGGGCAAGTGGACGCCGCTAATGGCGACAAGCTGATCGTCCACTTCACAATTGCTGATCAAGGAAGGCTCAAGCCCATTCATTCGGTTTTCGTGATGGCTTTCAGCAATCCGGATCGTACTGGCACGAATCTCGTGAAGACGCCCATCACGATGAAGCCAACCGAGGACGGCAAACTCACCGGGCAAGTGGCGGTCGGGAAGGAATTTGCCGACCGCGCCGTGATTCGGATCTTCACCCTGACGGTTGACGGCCGATCGCAAATGGCGGGTCCAACGGCCGGGGCAAGATACTACGACATTCCACTCAAGAAGTTCCTGAAAAAAGCCCCGTTGGCAGCTTCATCCCCATCAGGATCGTCCATCGTGCCACCGCCGGCATCGAGCGTCGCGAAGTAAAATGCGGCGCATTGTGCGCTCCGAGATGACGCAGTGAGCGGCCGACATATTCTTCAATGCGAGTGCGATGCACGTTCAAGGGCCCTGGGGACTGATTTGCAACTCCGGTTGCTCAGATGTCCGACACTCCGACGATTTCACCTGCCGCACGCTGCCCCAGTTCGTACTGTCACGGCACCATCGTTCCGGTAACGGATATCCAGCCTCAATAAGAAACGCCCGCACGTGCCAACGTGCGGCGCTCAGGGTAGCGGCTGTCGACGTTCGGGCTACTTCGCGGCGACGACTTTCGTTCATCGCATGCCCTCAATCATGAGAATTCGCCGGTGCTGGACTCTCGTCCGCTTCAATCTCCTCCCGGCTCGTCAGTCGGCCGGCATCTTGTCCGCTGAATCGGAAGAACAGGCCAGGGTGTACGACGTATTCGCAGATCGTGCAGGTGATGAGGCCGCCGAGAATCACGGTTGCAACCGGGTAGAGGATTTCCTTGCCGGGTTGATGGCCACCGAGCACGAGTGGCACGAGGCCGATGCCCGCGGTGAGTGCGGTCATCAAGACCGGGGCGAGTCGTTCCAGGCTGCCGCGGAGCACCATCTGCTCTGTGAAGCCTTCACCCTCCTCGCGCATGAGGTGCATGTAGTGGGAGACGAGCAGAATGCCATTCCGCGCGGCGATACCACCGAGTGAGATAAACCCGACCATGCTGGCGACGGTCAGCGTCTGTCCGGTCAACCAGAGCGCGATGGCTCCGCCGACGAAGGCTGTGGGCAGCGCGAACATGATCTGCAATACGATGCGTGCCGAGGGAAACAACGTGTAAAGCACGAGAAACACGCCACCCAGGGAAACAAGACTTAGCAAAGTGATTGTGCGCGTCGCTTCCTGCTGGGCCTCGAATTGGCCGCCGTATTGGATGAAGTAGCCTTCAGGCAATTGGACTTTGCCGTCAACGGCCCGCTTGATATCGGCTACGACACTTCCAAGGTCACGATTGGTGGTGTTGCAACGGATCGTGATCCGGCGGCGGACGTTCTCACGATTGATCGTGTTCGGGCCACCCGCTTCATAAACCCGCGCCACGGTGGAGAGGGGAATGCGCCCGCCTTGCGGGAGATTGACCGACAGCCGTTGAATCAAATCGAAGTCGGTACGATATTCATCTTTCAATCGAACCATCAGATCGAACGTCCGCTGACCATCCAGGACAGTGGAGACCACTCGCCCATTCAAGGCGGTTTCGATGAACTCGTTGACGTAACCGGCGGTCAACCCATACGCCGCCAACTGTTCGCGATTCAGTTCGATACGAAGCTGCGGGATGAGTTGTTGGGCTTCGACGACCGGCGGGGCCAGACCTTCGACACCAGTGATCGCCGATTTGATTTCCTGGGCCTTGCGTCGAAGCACATCCAAATCGTCGCCGTACAGCTTGATGGCGATCTGTGCCGAAACGCCGGACAACATGTGACTGATCAAGTGAGCGAGGGGCTGTTCGGCTTCATATTCGATACCCGGAATCTCTTCCAATTCTTTTCGGAGTGTTGCCAGGGTGTCCACGCGGGAGACGCCGCTCTGCGGATTGAGCGTGACGATGTACTCCGTCATGTTGACGCCTTCGGCGTGTTCGTCCATTTCCGCCCGACCACTACGACGAACCCAGTACAGCACGAGACCGTTCGGATGTTCCTTGTCAACCATGTGACGACGGAAGGCCGCGTCGACCATGGCGCTAGCACGATTGGATGCCTCCAGTGATGACCCCGGAGGCAAGACCACATTCACTTGCGCCGCTCCCTCATCGAACTGCGGTAAGAAATCCGTTCCAAGCTGTGTGATAAGAATGCCGCTGCCGACCATCGCAACTCCCACGACCAGCAGGATCACGGTGAGTCCCAGCGGGTGCATGCTCGTACGAACGATCGGCGTGGCGATGGCCTTCAAGTACCGGAGCAAAGGACTGTCTTTGGACCCGTGAGATTGGGCGGTTTTACCCGATAGCAGCAAACTCCCCAAAACCGGCGTGACGGTGAGCGAAATCAGCAACGAGGCGAGGATCGAAACGATGTAGGCGATGCCCAGCGGTGCAAACAACCGACCTTCGACGCCTGACAAGGCAAACAGCGGCACGAAGACGAGAATCACCAGCATCGTGCCGTACACAATCGCGCTGCGAACTTCGATACTCGCCTCATAGATAACGGTCAACGCCGGTCGTGGTTTTGCCCGTCCCGCGTTTTGCCCCAGCCGTCGGAACACGTTCTCGATATCGACAATCGCATCGTCGACCAATTCTCCCATCGCTACCGCCAGGCCACCAAGCGTCATGACGTTGATCGACATGCCGGTCCAGTAGAAGAACAACCCCGTCAGCACGATTGACAGAGGAATGGCTGTCAGCGTGATGAAGGTGGTGCGAAAATTGAGCAAAAACAGGAATAGAATAATCAGCACTAGAATCGCCCCATCGCGCAGGGCTTCCAGGACATTCTCAATGCCCCGGTCAATGAACTCGCGTTGCTGATAGATTCTGCTTTCAATGACTATGTCTGGCGGAAGCGCCTTCTTCACTTCTTCCAGTGCCGCAGTTACCGCTTCGGTAAGGCGTCGCGTATCACCCTGCGGCTGTTTGGCGATTGTCAATACCACCGCCGGGTGGCCATTGACGGAACTGTCTCCGCGCTTGATTTGCCCACCTTCGCGGATGGTGGCGATGTCGCGAAGGAGAACTGCGCGGCCGGCCGTTGATTTCACTACCGATCCCTCTAGGTCGGCAACGGATTGAATTCGTCCCACGCCGCGGACCAGAAACTCCAGCGATCCTTGTTCGACATAGCCGCCGGTGGCATTCTGATTGCTCTCCCTGAGTGCGCCTTCCACGTCCTGCAAGGTGACACCGAAGGCGGTCAGTTGGTCGGGGTCCACAAGCACCTGAAATTGTTTGCGTCCGCCGCCCATGGTGATCACCTGGGCTACGCCGGGAATCGTCAAGAGCCGCGGGCGGACAACCCAGTCGGCCAAGGTGCGAACTTCCAAAGGAGGTGTCTTGCCCCCTTCGCTGTACATACCGATCATCATGATCTGCCCCATGATGGAGCTAATCGGGGCGAGTTCCGGCTTCACCCCTTCCGGCATGCGGCTGCTCACCGTGGCCAGCCGCTCATTGACAGTTTGGCGGGCGACATAGATGTCGGTGTTCCAGCCAAACTCGACATAGATCACCGACAGACCGATGCCCGAAGAACTGCGGACGGCTTCCACGCCCGTGGCACCATTGAACGCGGTCTCCATCGGGAACGTGACCAGCGTCTCCACTTCCTCGGGAGATAGGCCGGGGCATTCGGTCATCACGGTGACACGAGGGCGGGTGAGATTCGGGAAAATATCGATCGGCAAGCCGATCATGGTCTGCGTGCCGAGTCCGAGCGCAATCATCGCGAGACTGACGACGAGCAACCGGTGATGCAAAGAAAAACGAATGAGCCAGTTCATGAATTAGCCAATTTCCTGGACGTTGTTGTATCCGGTCTGCGGTGGATCAAGGGCTGCGAAGAAGTCGCAGTCTGTTCATCACAACGAGCAGCGATGCACCGGCATCGGCCGCAATTGCTCCCCACATCGAAGACCAGCCCCCAAATGTGAGGGCGGCAAACAACACCTTGATACTCAGCGAGAAAATGATGTTCTACCGAAAGACGTACAGCGTGTGCCGCGCATGCCGGAACATGGGCTAGTGATTGTGTCCGGCGTGCGGATCGACGCCGGAGCCTTGCTGCTTCTTCAGCGCGAGATTGATCTGATACGCTTGGTTCATGGCGATCTCGTCGCCGGGGAACACACTGCCGTCGTTCCGAATGACCACGTGTCGCGGGTCGCGATGTTCGACGATCACGGGCACGCGTTCCATGAGCTTGCCATTGACGCGGAAAACATAGGTGTCTGGTCCTTCGCTGACCACGGCATCAGCCGGCACAACGACTTGTTCGGTGAGTTTCTGGATCGGGATCAGCAGTCGCACCTTCTGCCCCGGCTTGAACCGCCACGAACGGTAGATCACGCCGTTATCCGCCTGAGCGTCGCGAATCACTTCGTTCTTGAGTGGAACAAAGAACCGTAGCGTTCGCGTGGCTGCATCGAGCGAGTTTTCGACATAGCGAATGGTTAATCCTTCCCGCAATTCCGGTTCCTCACCTTCTCCCTCAAATAAAGCCGTCAGGGGACGTTGCTCCTGAACGGCGAGAGCAATCAGTCGACTGTCCCGTTCGAAGGCATGGCCTTCCAGATAGAGTTCGGTGTGCAGTCCGAGATCGCATAGCTCGTCACCCGGTTGCACGAGCTTGCCGGGGAAAATGTCAATGTTCTCGACGGTATACACCGTGTCGGCGGTCACGGATTCCAATCGTTCGGGAGTCCGTCGCAAACCCGTCGGTACAATCGACTGATGATTGTGACCTTCCTCTTTGGGTGGTGCCTTCGGAGGTCCGCCGGGGACGTGGATCGTGAACTCGCGGAGCAAAGTCTTATGCTCCACCATCTCGGTGATCTGGTACGGAGACAGCCCGCGGACCAGGAGTTCCTGGATCTGCACCAGCTTTTGCGAATCGAGCCGTTTGCGTTCATATTCTTTTTCCAATTTGTTTCGGGCGGGAATTGAGCCGCTTTCCACTAAGGGCGTAAGCCGTTTCAGTTCGATATCAACCAGCTCGATGTCTTGCAGCGATTTCAATAATTCCGCCTGGGCGTTCGTCAATAATTCACCTGTTGGCTGAATGTCGAGCAACGGATCCCCCGGTTTAACGGCCTGGCCGGGAAAAGCATGGACTTTGACGACAACTCCCGCCAGTGAAGTTGTGATCCGGCGTTCGCTGTGTCCTGGTTGCTCGACGACGGTGCCGGGAATCACTAAGTTCTTTGTGTAGTCCGACAGTTCCACCGGTCCGGTTTTCAACCCGAGATTCGCCCGCGCCTGGTCCGACAGCGGTATGTTGTTTTGGTTTTGGTCGCCGTCATGGCCCGCGGCTCCATGATCGTGACCGGCATGATCATGATGGCCCGCTTCAGAAGTGGACGAGAGTTTCTTCGCGGTGAGCAGGGGAAGCCACCGGTCGCGCGTGGCGATGGTTCCTCCGGCCGTGACTCCCGCCAGAATTGCGAACGCACCGACAATCAGAAGTTGTTTGGGCAGGCGCATGATCGGGGCTCTTTGACGAGTTTCTGTGCTGCGAATTCCTGCGCTGCATTGCAGCGGACAGGAATCAGCGGTGTGCGGGAGAAGCCTCAGCGCCACCCGGCGCGACGAGTGATCGTCGCCACCGGGCAGAACCGGGCGCGTCAACGGTCGATGTCAATGATCAGTGTTTGTGGTCATGCTTCAAGTCGAATTTGACGGTGTACGGCTTGCCTTTGATCTTCACTGCCAGCCGGGCATCGTTGTTTTTGTGGTGCAGATCATGAACCAGTTCTTCGTTCTTCAACTGAAAAGCGGACGCCATCCCCGTGGGATCGGTCTTTAATGGCATAGCTTTCAGTTTGAACTGTTCCGGCTTCCCGCCGTGCTTGAGATTGATGATCGCCTCTTTGGCTTCGGTCGGTACCGACGCTTTGGCGGCTGCATCCAGGACATAAAGCGTCAGAACATTCATCTTCTCATCGAGCATGACTTCGATGTGATACTCTTCGTCGCCCAACTCCAGCAGGGGGCCACCGTGCGGTCCTTTCTCGGGATGTGCGTGTCCGGCGGCTGGCGGGGCCGACCAAACATAAGAGGCCGTTGCGAGCGAGAACACGATCCCAACGAGAACGCGGTCCAGAAGGCCGCGTTGCGTCAACAGAATTTCAGCCATGAGAGAATCCTTTCTTGACGAGTGTCGGTGCGCATCAAAGTCGCACCGGCAGGCGTCGAGAAACTCGACACCACAGATTTGCGAGAAACAGATTTGCGAGAACAGGCCCACCACGGATCACACAATCCGAGAGCAACCGCCGACCGCCGTCCCAGACGGTGGGCGAAGGATGAGCGCAGCCGAAACCGACTCGGGGCCTGTTATACAACAGAGCGCAGTTCGCAGGCGAAAGAAAGCCTGGACGCGATTAGATGATCCACACGCTCAAGAGGGCGCGGACTTGCCCCGCTTCAGACGGCGGGACCGAATGCGAAGCCATAACGGCGCAGGGGCCGTCAAGCTTCAGATCGACCACAGCCACCTGAATAGGAAGAGCAGCGTGGATCCAACTCAAATCTGACAACTGAGAACCGGCATCGCTTCGCGCCAAGTAGAACAGGTGCGTAGCGACACAGAGATGATGGGAAGAATGATCGTGAGGAACCGGCGGCGTTTTGTGACCGTGCTCCCCATGATGCCTGCATGGCGACGCTGTTTCGTGGGCGTTTTCGGTCTCCACGCTGGTGCTGCAGCTTTGCGCACAGCAAGTAAATTGCTGTGGCACGAAGCAAGCGAGCGCCAGGAGTGTGATCCAAGTCCGCACGAAACAATTTCCTTCAATCTGCGGGTGAATTATCGTCACCAACCTCGATAGGTCAAGAGGGAGTCCGGCGTATCCCTTTTTATTCCATCCAGTTACGCAACGCCTGCAATCGCAACATCATTGCGTTCGAACTCGCTGTGATGAAGCGACGAACTCAGGGAAAGGCTTCCACCTGTGCCAACCCGGCTAGTTCGGTGGCGGTCATCCAGCGAGTTTCCAGAGCGCCAACGTATCCCAACTGCGATTCCACCAACGCCCGCTGCGCCTGCAACAATCGCAGAAAGTCGAATTGCCCCTGATCGAACGCCTTCTGAATCAGCTTCACGCTTTCCTGAGCCAGTGGAATGATTTTTTCCTCATAGCGGACCACGAGCTGATCGGCAGCTCGATAGCGTCCCCGCGCCCCCGCCATCTGCTTGGCAATGCCGTTCCTCACCGTGGCGACATTGGCCGAGGCTTTTGTCACGTTGGCAGCCGAGGCATTGATGTTCCCCTGATTCTTGTTCCACAAAGGAAGCGGTGCGGACAGGTTTAGAATCGCGATATTGTCGTTGCCAACATATTGCCGCATGTAACCGGCGTTTACGGTGATGTTGGGGAATGGCTCGACTTGCGCCCGTTTCAGGATCAATCGATTTCGATCAACTTCCTGTTCGGCCATGGAAATGTCGGCGTTGTACGGAATGTAGCTGTCGATGACAACTTGCTCGGCAAACGGGGCCAGGGAAACTCGCAAGTCCCCTTCAACACGCTGCAATTCCATCTCGGGCGCACCAAGACTCGCTGTGAGTTGCTGTAAAGCCGCTGCCAGCGTGGCGTCGGCGTTTTGCAAGGCCACTTCCGCCTTCTCCAGTTCGATCTGAAACAACAGCAAGTCACCGCGGGTTCCTTCGCCCGCGTCTTGGAGTCGGGTCGCCGCAGCCTGGGACTTATTGGCGATGCCGACTAACTGCCGCAACACGTCGACCCGTTTTTGACCGGCGAGAACAGCGTAGTAGCCTTGCCGCGTGTTTGTGAGCAGGTCGAAGCGCGTCCGCACGAACCGGTATTCGGCTTGGAAGACCTCCCGGCAAGCCGCGGCTTCCGCAAGTTGCAGCTTATGCTTGGTCACGATTTCCTGGCTGAGTTGTCCGAAATATTGGCTGTCTCGGCCGCCCAATTGCTGCGCACCGCCGCTCGCCACGGGATTGGGATAGAGGCCGGCTTGGTGGGCGCGCCCCCGTGCAGCTTGGACTTCCGCCGCAGCCTGCGTCAGGGTCGGGCTGGTTGACTCGGCAATCGAAGTGAGAATTTCGAGTGTGAGACCGGTCTCGGTGTTGGCCACGGGGGCAGGTGGTACCGCAGCCGGTTCATCCGCGGTGACAATAGCGCTGAGTGTGAATGACAGGCCCAGCATGCCGCTGGCGGCGATGCGAGCCATGAATAAGCGGATGGCAAACATGCGTCCCCTCCCTGGGGTCAAGAAAACGGAATTGCCACGACCGTCGCGAAGCGATGTCAGAACTCGCCGCGCGGATTATTGGCGCAAGGGAGAAGAACGGGTCGGCCCGGTCGCATAGGCGACGGAAGTATCTCCACTAACGATCACTCCGGCCGGCAACTGCGTCTGCTCGATGACACTCGCTGTTACGACGATTGCTGGATGGCATGGAACGCCTGATTGATCGCTCTGGAGCGCGACAATCGCCGGAATCTTGCATGCGCAATCAGGTTTTGGACTTGGCGACCCTGGGCGTGATTTGTCGTTGCTGTCGTGGTCACAGCAGTCGCATGTTGGCGCGGTGGTCGATGTCGGTGCTGCTGAAGTCACGAATGCCAACCGTTGCATCCAGCAATCTGGACACGGGATCAAAAGCAGCGCAGTGAGCAACACCCGAAACATGGTAATTTCATCGGACACAAGGACGCTTCGATACACATCGTTGCATCGGCAAGTTGTGCTCGATCCTTAAAGATGGAATAGGAGATATGGAAAAACTGTTACAACCGGCCCAATTCGCCAAGAATCTGAGTGGGGGATCGCTTGCCGAAAACACATCACAATGAGTTCAGAAACGCGAGCAGTTGTTCCTGTTCCCACCACTTCAGTCGTTGAAACCGAATGCGAGCCGAGCTCCCTTGTCCGGCATGTTGCAGAATGGCTTCTCTTAGGGTCGTCGCGCGGCCATCGTGGAGGAAACTGGGTTGCGTCCGCAGACCCCACAAAGGAGCGGTGCGCATTTCGGTTCCGCGGGCTTGCCCCTGTTCGATTCCGTCACCGAGCGCACTCATATCGTGCAAAAGGAAATCAGAGTAGGCCGCCACCCGGCGAAATCGAAGTGCCGGGGAGACATGATTGCCGGTGTAGAGCGCTGGCACATGGCAGTCCGCACACCCGATGCTCGCGAACAGTTTTTCTCCCTGACGAACAGCGACTGTAATTACACCCCGTGGCGGCGGGGCCAGGAACGTCATGAAGTCGGTGAAGAGGACCACGTCTTCGATGTCGCCCTCATTGGGATTTCCGACGGGGTTGTATTCCAGCAGGCTGGTGTCGCCTTGTGGCGGGTTCTCGTCGTCTATGAGCCGACCATCCTCGTCGGGAAGCCACCCCGGTGTCGTGATGCCCATTTCTTCCTTATAGGCGTCGCCGGAAAAATTTGTGAGGTTTGGTACGGCGGCTTTCCATCCAAGCCGACCGACGCGCCACTGTCCCGTGCGGAGATCGGTGACAAAATTTGGACGTCCTGCAATTTCGGGAGTTCGCAACGCTTGCTTGATCGCCAATCCCACCAGAAGCATGTCAGGCACAGCATCAACCAATCCTAAACCAAAGGTTTGCGGCGTTCGTCGCCGCGCGATAATCGTCGCTTCGGCAGGAATCACTTCGCCCACATACAGATAACCTTCCCGTCCTACGATTCCTTCGGTCTGGATGACGGGGCCCCCTCGTCGCACGAGCGGGTCAAATTGTCGGTTGATCCGCGTACCAATCCGTGTGGAGAAAATCGCACTACCACCACCAGTTGCCTGATTGTCGTGACACGCCACACAAGAATCGCGATTGAAGACGGGACCGACACCGTCGGCAGTTCCTTCGACTTCTTTGAATGCGGCTTTGCCCGCCTGAAACCGGTTCAACTCGCTGGCAGTCAATCCCGGTAGAGGATCACCGAAATCTGTTTGACCGAGTGCCGCCGCCCACGGGAAGAGCAGCATCAAGACCGGGAGTGTGAAGGATCGGGAACGGCAATGAGTGGATCTCATCGAGGAAGCTCTCTGATGGAGGAGGGATTCTGCGCGGACAACGAGCGCATTTAGAATTTCGATGGGGCGTTTTCGGGCCTAGAAATCGCCGATCACTTCGCCGCCGGCGCGAGTCCCCAACCGTTGCCAGACTTGCCGATCGATGTTCTCACTGACCGCACGTACTGAACCGTCCATCAGGAGTGCATGAACGATGCCCTCATGATGGCTCCGTGTCGGTAGCGCGGCGTAAGTCACGCGCGTGGCATGGGTGCCTTCGCGCCAGGAGACAAAGTCGATGTCGTATTGGGCACCGGCCACGGTGTAGGGCAGCCGCGCGTTCGGACCGAAAGTCGTGGTGAAGCCGCTTTGCTGACAAAGCCCATCGGCCCATTCGGTGTGTCCCGTGTTGAGTTGCAGGGAAGTGCCGATGCAACATCCGTCGCCGGTTAGTCCGGAAGCGAAGGACTCACTCGTCGGTGGCGTCGCCCCCGGATCGGTTCCAGTGTTTCGCACATAGGGTGTGAACGCCTTGGCCTCGGCAGTGCAGAGCGTGTTGGTCATCCCGTCGGTAAAGTCGGCTGGTCGCATCTTGCTGTTCGGAAAGAAGGCACCATCGCTGCCGCTGCCGTTGGTGGGGTCATAAATCTTCCATGTGCCAAAGTTGACCACATAGTTGGCCGGGTAGTCGCGGGGGACACCCGTCGCGGGATTGACACGCGTCACGTCATTCGGCTCGCTGGGACACAGATAGAGGGGGACGCGGGTCGTCGCCACGTTGACCTGCGTTGAATAGGCGACGTTCCAGTTGACCAGATTCTGCAAGTTCGCCTGGTCAAGATGGGGCAGGATGCGAGCAAACACCGACCATTGCCCACCCACGGTTGTGGTGACGCCGGGCACAGCCGCGTAGCTCGGCGGAAAGGCCGTGAAGGCATCTTGGTAGTTGTGTAGCCCCAAGCCGATCTGTTTGAGATTGTTCCGGCACTGCGTCCGCCGGGCAGCTTCCCGAGCTTGCTGAACAGCGGGAAGCAGCAATGCGATCAGAATCGCGATAATCGCAATGACAACAAGGAGTTCGATCAGAGTGAACGCTCGGCGACCGGCTTGCATTTCCTGTTTCCTCAACTTTTTTTTCGTGAAACAATATAATTGTTTTTGATTGATCGAAAATAGCGTTGCGGCGTTGGTCTCACAAGGGAAGGTCAACATTTTCTAAGAGCGACTGCGGAGAAGTTGGGATTGCTGTCGCTGGCCTCGACCGATAGAGTCGGAAGAATGCGTCACTTGTTGCTCATCCTGTCGATGCTCGCCAGCCTCCTTGTCTGCCCCTTTGATTGCATGGGGCGAATGGCAGAGGGTCAGGGCACGCTCACGGCCGGCGGCGAGTGTTGTTGTTGCTCCCGCTGCAACACGAATTCGGACGAACCTCGCGAGCCAAATTCAGACGGTCAGCGTTGCGACTGCATCTGCAATGGTGCGGTTCTCACCGACAGCATCTCGATTTCTTTCGACCAGTCGGTCACTTGGGGAACTGGGGCTGCTGATGTTGCCATTCCCCTTGAATTGAGCATTGCCGCAGCATGTCATGAAAACAATGACGCTATCGGCCGGATGCGACTAGGGCGGTCGCGCCATCTTGCGCTGCATTCTTTGCAGGTCTAGGCGCGTCCTGATCGAGCGCTCGAGTGTCCCAACGGCCCCGCCATTCTGGCCCGCGGTGATCGCCTAGCGCCGCGCCATCTTTGCTGCTACTAAGTCGTCGATGGGATCGTGCCTCTTGTCGCGACGGAATGGTTCCAGCCTCTCCGCTTTCATGTGATCGATCCCCATGTTGATGTTTCGACCACTTCCCTGGGATTACGGCGTCCGCAACCTGTTGCGACGGCCCGGTCGTAGCGCGCTCACGCTGCTGGGGTTGGGCACGGTGGTATTTCTGGTGTTCTTGGTGGTGGCATTCGTCCGCGGGTTAGAAACTTCACTGGCGGTCAGCGGCGACCCGCTGGTGGTCCTCGTGCATTCGCTCGGGGCGGGTGAGAACATTGAAAATTCCACGATTCCCGGCCAAGGGGCCGGTGTGCTCTCCGCCAGCTTAGGGCGGGTCGAGACGCGCTATCGCCAGAAGCACGTATCTCCCGAGTTGTACCTGGGAACGGAGATCACGACGGAATCTGTGAAGGAACCGGCGATGGGGCTTGTCCGGGGCGTCACGCTCGTTGCTCCGCTCGTCCGTCGTCAGTTTCAATTGATTGAAGGAACATGGCCCGCCGCGGGGGAAGTGATTGTGGGGCGACTGGCCGCGGCCAAGTTGGGGTGTGATCCAGCCGAACTGGTCATCGGTCGCACGGTGCGGATCGAAGGTCGCCCGTGGAAAATCAGTGGACGCTTTGCCGCGGCAGGGGCGGCGTTTGAATCGGAAATCTGGTGCCTCGTCGATGACCTGCAACAGGCGATGAAGCGACAAGACTTGAGCCTCGTCGCCGTCGCGGTCAGTGAACCAAAAGGTCTCGCCGATGTCAGCGAGTTCTGCAAAGAACGTGTCGATCTCGAATGGGAGGCGACTCCCGAAATGAATTATTACGCCTCGCTGCAAACGCACTACGGTCCGGTTCGCAGCGTCGCGTGGTTGATCGTGCTGCTGGTGTCCGGGGCAGGAGCTTTTGCCGGACTCAACACGATGTACGGGGCCATCGTGGGGCGGGTTCGCGAGTTGGCCATGCTGCAAACGATCGGATTTTCGCGAAGGGCCATTGCCCTCAGCATTGTGCAAGAGGGGGTGCTGTTAGCCGCGGCTGGTTCGTTGCTGGCGGCAGCAGTCGCGCTGCCACTGCTCAACGGCTTGGCCGTGCGGTTTACGATGGGAGCATTCACGCTGCGATTGGACAGCGTGTCATTGTTATACGGGTTATCCACGGGGCTGGCGATTGGCGTGTTGGGTTCACTCCCACCTGCCTGGCGAGCGTTACGGATGCCCGTAGTGGATGGCCTCAAAGCCATCTGATTTTCACTTTCAACCGAAGGAAGAGACCATGTCGAAGGGGATTTGGGCAACATTGATGAGCTTGGCGTTGGCCGTCCTGGGGTGCGGGCAATCCACCACGGTTCCGACAACGCAAACGGCCGCCACACCAGCAACCGCTTCCGCGGCGGGCATGGCGATGCTGTTGAATGAGCAACCCGTGGATGCGAAGCCCGTCGCCGATGTGCGCGAGTCGGCTGAAGACGGTGTCGACGTGACGATCCTGGGGCGCATCGGCGGTGGGGCGAGCCCGTGGGTTGAGGGGCGTGCGGCCTTCACGATTGTCGATCCGAAATTAAATCCGTGCCATCCGAGTGAAGGCTGTCCGACCCCGTGGGATTACTGCTGCTCGACCGATCAACTCCCGAAGAACCGGGCGATGATCAAGGTTGTCGACGCCGCGGGTGGCACGGTCGAAGAGGATGCCCGAAAACTGCTGGGATTGAAAGAGCTGCAAACGGTCGTTGTGAAGGGAAAAGCCAAGCGGGACGAAGCGGGAAATCTCACAGTCCTCGCGAGCGGTGTGTTCGTCGTCCCTGAAACAGAAGCGAAATAGTCTTGGCAGGGGTTCGTCCGATGACGACACCGGTGAATCTTCAGGAATTGGCGGTTGAGCGAGCGCCGCGCTCTTCCAGGCGCGGCGCTCATCGTCCGCGACATATCTCGACGCGCTATGTCGCACCCGTGGTCATCCTCAGCGGGTTCGCCGGCGTGCTGGGCTGGTCACTGCGCGACAGCCTGTGGCCAGCGAAACCCGTGACGGTCGTAACAGTGATGGCCAGCCGGTCGGAAGTGGTGGTCGCCGACACACCGCTCTTTCAAGCGGCGGGTTGGGTTGAGCCCCGACCACAACCGGTCGTCGTCTCCGCTCTGACGGAAGGAATCGTTGAGGAGATGCTGGTCGTCGAGGGTCAGCCCGTGGAAGCGGGGCAGGTCATCGCGCGCCTCATTCGCCGCGATGCGGAAATCGAACTGGAACGCGCCGAAGCGGATGTCCGTCTGCGCGAAGCAGAAGTCCTCTCGGCGCGGGCCGCTTTGGCAGCCGCAAAGACACTCTTTGACGAACCGATTTCGTTGCAGGCAGTGCTAGCCGATGCCGAAGCAACGTTGACGAAGATCGAAACGGAACTCGCGCGGCTTCCCTCCTCCGTCCGTGGTGCCGAGGCACGCCGAGAGTTTGCAGAGCAAGAACTGGCAAGCAAAGAGAAAGCCCTCGATGCCGTCCCCGCCATCACCGTGCAACGGGCCAGAAGTGATCTGGAGACGGCACTCGCCACACTGGATGAGCACCGTCAGCAAGCCAAATCGCTGGAACGCGAGCGACAGGCTTCGGCCAAACGGCGCGATGTCCTGCGGCGACAGTTGGAATTGAAAGTTGATGAAACCCGACAAGTCGCCGAGATGCAGGCCAAGGTCCAAGCAGCCGAAGCTCAGGTACAACAAGCCCGTGCCGTGCGTGATGCTGCCCGTCTCAAGCTCGAACGGACCGAAGTGAAATCCCGCACAGCAGGAAATATCCTGGCGCTGGTGGCCAAACCCGGAAGTCGGCTGATGGGAATCAATCAGGCAGCGGCTCACGACGCCAGCACCGTTGTCACGATGTACGATCCTCAACGTTTGCAGGTCCGTGCCGACGTGCGGCTGGATGATGTTCCGCAAGTTCTGACCGGCCAGACCGTGTGGATCGAAACACCCGCCAGTCCGCATCCGCTGATGGGTCACGTCCTGTTCGCCACAGCTCTTACGGACATTCAGAAGAATACGTTGCAAGTGAAACTCACGATTGATGACCCACCGCCAGTTTTGAAGCCAGACATGCTCGTACAGGTGACGTTTCTGGCTCCTCCCCGACCGAATGTTGAGGGCCGTACGCCCCCGTTGCGATTGCTTGCGCCGCGCGAAGTCGTCCAGGGTTCGGGCAGCGAAGCGACCGTGTGGCTTGCCGACCAAACATCGGGGACAGCCCGGTTACGACGCGTTACAGTCGGCACGGCAACATCGGATGGTCAGATTGAAGTTGTTGCTGGCGTGAATGTCGGCGATCGATTGATTGCCGGAGGGCGGGAATCGCTCGTCGACGGTGCACGGATTCGCGTGACAGGCAGCGACCCGACCTTGGGACACGACTCTCAGGCAACGCCCTCGACAGGCAACGCGCCGGTCAAGTCGTCGCAAATTCATCGCCACGGCGCGAAAGAGTGAAGGAAGCGTCCATGTCCCTGGTTGAAGTCCAGCAGATCACCAAAGAATACATCAAGGGCGACCAGAAGATCGCGCCGCTCAAGAATGCTGATCTCACGATCGAACGCGGGGAATTCGTGTCGCTGATGGGAGCCAGCGGCTCGGGCAAAAGCACGCTGTTAAATCTGATTGCAGGCATCGACCGGCCGACATCGGGGCAGATTCTTGTCGATGGTGAAATCATCACGCAATTGTCGCGTACACGCCTCGCTCGCTGGCGGACCGAGAACGTCGGGTACATCTTCCAGATGCACAATCTCGTGCCGGTGTTGACGGCCTACGAAAACATCGAACTGCCACTGCTGCTCCTGGGACTATCATCCCGCGATCGCGAAAAACGGGTGAACATTGCGCTGGAAGCCGTTTCGCTGACCGACCGGGCCGACCACTATCCTCGGCAGCTTTCCGGTGGACAGGAACAACGGGTTGGCATCGCGCGGGCTCTCGTTGCGAATCCTACCATCATTGTGGCGGATGAACCCACGGGCGATCTCGACGCGGAAACGACCGAACAGATTCTAGCCCTGCTGCAGCGTCTCAACACCGAGTTGGGTATGACCCTGCTAATGGTCACTCACGATCCCAATGCGGCACTGATTGCCACGCGCCGCCTACGATTGGAAAAGGGCGTGTTCTTCGAGTCACTACCGGCCACTGCCGGAAGGATTTAAGACATGCTGCGTTACATTCCCTATGTCTTGAAAACGCTGTGGCGACATCGTACCCGAACCCTGCTGACCGTGAGCGGGACGGCCGTGGCCATGTTCGTGTTCACGTTCGTCGGTGCCGTGCAGGAAGGGCTGGATCGCTTGCTCCACGAGCAACGCCAGGATCGGTCACTGATTGTCTTTCAAGCCAATCGCTTTTGTCCCAGCACGAGTAAGTTGCCCGAAGACTATGCGTTCCGCATCCGTAAGTTACCTGGTGTGAAAGAGGCCGTGCCGATCAAGGTTTACATGAACAACTGCCGGGCCAGTTTGGACATCGTCGTCTTCAACGGATTGCCGGCCGAAAAGCTCCGTCGTGTGCGGCCGATTACGCTGAGTGAGGGTGATTGGTCGCAGTTTGAACGCCAGCGCGACGCTGCATTGGTGGGGCGCGCAGTCGCCCAACGTCGAAAGCTGTCCGTGGGACAGAAGTTTTCGATCGGGACGCTCACGGTCACCATTGCCGGGATTTTTGAATCGTCTGTGCCGGCAGAAGAGAGCATGATCTACACCCATCTCGAATTCCTCCAACGGACCCGCGGCTTGAATTCGGTGGGGACCGCCACTCAAGTGGAAGTTTTGCTGGAGGAATCTGCTGATGCTCAGATGGCCTCAAAGCTCATCGATGATCTTTACCGTAGCGGGCCGATCGCCACCAATACGCGAACAAAAGGGGCTTTTCAGGCGAAGGCCGTCGGCGATCTCGTCGAACTGGTCGGCTTCATCCGCTATCTGGGCTTGGCCTGCGTGGTAATGGTCCTGGGACTGGTCGCCACGACGACCGTGATGGGGGTACAAGACCGACTTCGCGAACATGCCGTGCTGCAAACAATCGGCTTCACCGGTTGGCACATTTTCGCGTTCATCATCAGCGAAAGCCTCGTCGTGAGTCTGGTCGGTGGCCTTCTCGGCACGGGAACCGCCTTGGCAATTCTGCAAACATCCAGCCTCGCGCTAGGGACCGAAGGCATTCTGATCGCGTTCGTGCCGTCCATCTCGTTGGCAATGATGGGACTCGCAGCCTCCGCGATCGTAGGACTGTTGGCCGGCATCGCCCCGGCCTGGCAAGCCGCCCGAGCCGAGATCGTCCCTGCGTTGCGGATGGCGTAAACAAAGAGCCGGCGGAATACATGCCTGCCCGCTCTTGTTTATGCCTTCATCGCCATCCGCGAACTCGTGGTGACCGCCGTTCCCACCGTGACCGTGTCCACCCCATGGCCATAGTGACCGTAGGAGTACGAATGCAACCGTGGAGCACTATCGGTCTGGTAGAAGGGAGCATAGACGGGTGGACGGATGGATGCGAATTAGGAAGCCGCATTCACTGCATCTGGTGACCCGCAACTCCGCTAGGGGCAGGTCAGCCCGAGAGGCTGCTTTCATTCAGCTATCAGACACTCCATTTCCGCGATTTTGCCGCTGAGGTCATTGCCAATGATCCCATCGAACATCGCTTCGGACCGTGCGGCCAATGTCAGACGGTCAAAATCTCGCCTCTTGCCGAATTCGCTTGGTAATGTACGATCTCTCAAAGGGTCGGGCTGTCTCACTCGATAGTGACGGGAGAGAATTCCATGGTCTTGACGAACTTCTATCGACGATGGACATCCGGTTTTGACCCTCAAAGGGCGCGAGCCGATTGCCGCAGTTGCATTTCAATCAGCACCTGGATGGTGATGGGTACCCTCTGCTTGGCAGGAACAATTCCTGTCGCAGCGTTTCCCGATGAAGATCAGGAATTCACCTCCGTCACGGACGGATTGAACGCGATCACGCATGGCGGGTGTCGCGAATCTTGACCGATCGCACCAGGATTTCGTCAATGAATTCAACGTGGCCGAAATGGCTCGTAGCGCTGATGCTCATCGGTGGGGGCGATTCGATCCTTGGCCCGCTAATCGCCGGAGCGGCACCTCCGTCTCACTGGCGGCGACCGGTAGCGCTCGTCGTTGTCGACAACGGGCGTCAACTCGTCACAGCCAATCAGAGAAGCGGCTCGTTGTCGCTGCTCGATCTGGACCAGCTGAAAGTTGATGGTGAAGTGGTCGTCGGACAGCAACTGTCGGACCTGGCGACGGTCCCTGCCGACGAAACACTGTTGTTGACCACGGATGAAGTGAAACACGAACTGATCGCAGTCCGTCGGCAAGGCGCGACGTTCGCGGTCATGAAACGGCTCGCCGTCAGCCCCTATCCGGTCACAGTTCGGATTGCCCCGGATAGTCGTCAAGCGTTCGTAGCCTCCCTCTGGTCGAGAACGATCAGCGTCGTCGACATTTCAGCCTGGCTGGGTGACCCCGGCAACGCGGTGTCAGTCAGAGAAATCTTACTCCCCTTCGCGCCGCGCGAGATGCTTTTTATCGATGAGCAACGGAAGTTGATTGTCGCGGATGCGTTTGGATCGCGACTCGCTGTCCTGAATGTTGCGGATGGTTTTCTACCTGACCGTTGCGTGGAATCCATCAAAGAGCTTCCCGCACATGCCATCCGGCAAATGCGGCTTCATCCAACAAAACCGCGGTTGGTGATGACACACCAGATGATGAGCCGTCTGGCTCATACTACGTTCGACGATGTGCATTGGGGCAGTCTGATGACGAACTGCCTGCGCTCACTACCGATGGCGAATGTTCTCGATCCGAAAGCCAAATTGCTGGAGGGGAGTGTCATTGACTACCTCGGTGGTCCCGAACGCGGTGCCGGGGATCCCGCCGGATTCGTGTTGCGGGCTGATGGCGCGTTGGCTGTGGCTTTGAGCGGTACGAACGAACTGCTGCTCGACGACGGCAAGCAATTGTTTTCTTATCGGTTACCGATGGAGGACCACCCCACGGCAGTGGCGCTAAGCCTCGATGGTCAACGTGTGTTCGTGGCGAACTCGCTCAGCGATTCCGTCACCGTCGTCGATCTAACTCGGCGACAGGTCTTGGGAAACATTTCGCTCGGCCCACATCCCGAACTGACGGCGGCCGATCGCGGCGAGCGGTTATTTCACAACGCCAAAGTTTCCCACGATGGCTGGTTCAGTTGTGCGAGTTGCCATATCGATGGGCACACAAATGGACAACTGAATGACAATTTCACCGACGGATCATTCGGCAGTCCTAAACGCGTGCTGTCTCTCCGCGGCGTGGCAGACACGGCTCCCTATGCGTGGAGCGGGCGTTTCGAGACGCTGACCGAACAGATTGAGCACTCGGTGCGTTCGACGATGCAAGGCGAACCATTGAACGCCGAGGCAGCAGATGATCTGGCGGTATTTCTTCGCACGCTTCCGCCTCCGCCGTTGGCAAGCTTATCGAAGCCCACCGCGGTCGCGCGCGGTGCCGCCGTCTTCGAGAAACTCAAGTGCGCCCGCTGCCACACCGGCCCCACGTTCACCTCCTCTCAAATCGTCGATGTGAAACTTCGCGACGAACAGGGCCACTCGCAATTCAACCCGCCGTCACTGCGCGGCGTCAGCCACAATGCGTCCTTCTTCCACGATGGCCGGGCGAATGCCTTGGAAGATGTCGTGAAGAAGTTCCGACATCAAATCGACATCGATTTAACCCCTGACGAGATGCAAGATCTGATCACATTTCTGGCCAGCCTCTAACCGCGACCCCGATTCCGTGATGATCGGTGTAAAGTCGATTTCATTGACAACGGACAACCCAATCGAACTCGGAATGAGAGAAGCCCCGTGCAAATCCGGAGATGCTCCCTGGCGTTGATTTTCTTGGCGTTGTTTGCCGGGCAATCGTTTGCGGATGAGTCGCGCCCCAACATCATTCTGATGATGGGCGATGACCATGGTTGGGAAGAGACCGGTTACAATGGTCATCCCCATGTCAAGACTCCCGTGCTCGACGAGATGGCCGCGACGGGATTGCGGTTCGACCGCTTTTATGCTGCGCATCCGAATTGCTCTCCGACCCGCGCGAGCTTTCTCACCGGACGGCATCCCAACCGCATGGGTACCTTTGCGCCAGGCTGGTCGTTTCGACCGGAAGAGATCACCATCGCGCACTTACTCGGCAAAGCTGGCTATCGTTGTGTGCATTTCGGCAAATGGCACGTCGGCGCGGTGAAGAAAGATTCGCCCGTCAATCCCGGTGCGATGGGTTTTCACGAGTGGCTCTCGCACGACAACTTCTTCGAGCTGAACCCGTCGCTGTCGCGCAACGGCGGTCCGCCCGAAGTGATCCAGGGGGAAAGTTCCGAGATCGTCATCAACGAAGCCATCCGCTTCATTGATGCAACGCGATCAGTGAATCGCCCCTTTTTGACCGTCGTCTGGTTTGGTTCGCCCCACGAACCTTACCGCGGACTTCCCGAAGACCTCGCGCTGTATGATGATTTGCCGGCAAAATACACGAAGCCGGTCGCTCTCACTTCCAATGAAACCGGTGGTCCGACAACTCGGCCGCAAGGGGAGGTCCTCCGCGAACGGTATGCCGAGATCACGGCGATGGATCGCGCGATCGGCAAGTTACGAAAGCATCTTGTTCGGCAAAATCTTCGCGAAAACACGCTCCTTTTCTACTGCGGTGACAATGGCACATCGGCGGACGGCGCACTCGGCGGGCCGCATCGTGGGGTTAAATCCCAAGTCTATGAAGGCGGTGTGCTGGTTCCCGGCTTAATCGAATGGCCCGCGCGTGTTCCGCAGCCTCGCGTCTCAACAGTCCGTGCGAGTACATGCGACCTGCTGCCAACTCTCTGCTCACTCGCCGGTCAACCGCTGCCGGATCGTCCTCTCGATGGCATTGACTTAACATCTGCGATGGACGGTAAGTTGATGGAGCGTCCGCTTCCCCTCCATTTCTGGGAATTCAACACGACCGCCTTGGCCGAGAGCAAACCTCGGCCATACATCGATCCTGTGAGACAGCAAGGGACTACACCCCTCGTGAAACTGATGAATGGCAAGGCCACACGCGACTTTACCAACTTCCATCACCCGGCGCAGACTGATGCAGACTATCTTGGCCCGCGAGCGATTATCGATGGCCGTTTCAAGCTGGTCATTCATGACAACAAACGCGGCGGCCAACGTGAGCTCTTCGACCTTGCCACCGATCCTGCCGAGAAAATGAACCTGCTCGATCAGCAAGCCGGTCTGGCTGACCAACTCGAGGCTAAGCTTCGCGATTGGCAACAGTCGGTTCTGAAAAGTCTTTCCGGTGCGGATTACTCTCGCTGACACCTTCCACATCGGAGATGTTTCATGGATTGGCAAGCACCAGTTTCTCGCCAGTTGCGGGAGCAGGTCGAGTGGGTTCCCCGGACAGTAATCCTTGCTTCACCAGGAAGCGATCAGCGGCGATGAGAGCCGCGGTTTGCCACGGCTCTCGGTTGAAGAATCCGTGAGCTTGACCGGGCGCGATCTGGAGTTCGACGGAACGGCTACCCAGGGACATCAGCTTCGCGTGAGCCTTGTCCCAGCCCTTTTTCCAGGGATCCTGATCACCGAAGAACACAATGGCTGGGGCAAACTTGGGCTGGAGATGGCGTAGCACATCGATCTCAAGATCCTGATCGTCATCCAGCGCAAAGGCTGGGTTGAAGAGCACGTAGGCTACAACGCTGGTCTCGATCTCGTTCGGATCACCCGGATCGTTCAGGCCGGGGTTCGTTGTCGCCAGCACCGAGATATGTCCACCTGCTGAGCCACCGCCCGTGATGATGCGATGGGGATCGATACCAAGCTCCGGAGCTTTCCGCCGGAACCACCGAATCGCGCTTTTTGCATCGACCACACAGACGCGTTTCTTCGTTTCGCCCGCCGGAAGCTGCCTGGCCTCATTAGCACTCAGCATCCGGTAATCGGCCGTTGCACAAACCAGACCACGACTCGCAAAGTACGCGCAGGCAACTCGAAACTGCTGGAGATTGCCACCGCTCCAGCCTCCGCCATGGAACAGAATCATGCCGGGCACTTTCGCCTTCGACGGATCGTGGTTCGGCGGAAAAAAGATCTCCATCTGCTGTGGTTCACCGGCAGTGTGCTTGTAAACAAACAGCTTTCCGGGCGGACCTTTGGTGCCTGGCCCTTCACTTGATCTGGTTCTGCTCTTCGATGCAGAAGCAGCCGTTTCGTCCGCCGCAGACGAAACGGTTGCGGCGGCAAGTATCAACGCCATTGAAATTGGAATGATGAGTTTCATGGTTGATCCTGAGTGCTGAGAGGAGCGTGCAAGGTCCCGCATCAATCATTGGCGTTTTTCCGCCGCTGTCCGTTATTTCGTCTTACCGACGGCGCGTCTTCGTCGAGCAACGCGGGAAGGGGTAAGTAGTCGCCATCGAGAATCATCTTTTCTGCGAGCGCCTCCCGCAACTCGCGCTCAATAGTCGCGATGTTCCGTTTGCCGCTAAGGTTATTGAGTTCCGAGGGATCCGCATCGAGATCGTACAGCTCATATACGGGACGTGGTGCTGTGAAATACGTTGCTTTCAATCCAGGAGACAGTTTCCCGGCAGCGTTCGCGGCCTGCATTTCTTTCCACCCTAAACCTCCCGCCGAATCGACCGGCGCATAGGGAATCCACGGAGTACAGTTGTAAATGAACTTGAATCGATCACTACGAACCGCGCGACTGAGATCGTAGCCGGAGTTCGACATGCTAACGTTGACGGGAGCAGACCCGTGCGGGCCGCGTTCGATGAAAACGTGCTTGCGCGGCTGGTGCGGCTCGCCTTTCAGTAACGGCAGGAAGCTGACGCCGCTCATTCTCGGTCCGGGCGCGACTCCCGCCGCCGCGAGCAGTGTCGGAGCGAGATCTTCGCCGCTGATGAGTTCCTTCGTATCGCCGCCCGGCTGAACGACTCCCGGCCACCAGACGAGGAAGGGCACATTGGACCCTGGGTCATACAGTGAACCTTTGCCATGCGGCAGGGCTGCCCCGTTGTCGCCACAGAAGACGATCAGTGTGTTTGTGATGAAGCCGCGTTGCTTCAGCACATCCAGCACACTGGAAATCGTGCGGTCCACGCGATTCACTTCCGCGCAGTAATCGGCGAGTTGTTCGCGCACGCCGGGCAAATCCGGCCAGTGCGGCGGCAACACAAGTGCGGCGGGCTCGGGACGCAGTTCGGCTGGCGCGTTCCACGGATGGTGCGGGTCACTGAAATTGGCCCACATGAAAAATGGCCTGTCCGCCGGCTTCTTATTGAGAAACTCCCCCAATTGAACGGCAACGGCGTTATCCGGGCAGGTATTCAGAAAATCGACACGATCTTTGAAGGTTTTGAGGTCATACTTTTCGAAGATCTGTGCGACTGCGTGACCGGTTCTCGCGGAGCCATCGAGATGAAAGCTCCGACCGCAAACGCCCGTGAAGTATTTGCCCTTTTCTCGCAACAGTTCTGCAAGCGTGACTTCTTCCCGCGGCAGAGGTGCCGAGAACCGCGTCATCTTCGCCGCGACGGGAGAACGCCCGGTCATTAAGCAGGCTCGCGACGGCACACACTGTGGAGCCCCCGTGAAGAACCGATGAAATTTCATCCCCTCCGAAGCGAGCCGATCCAGCGTCGGCGTCTTCACGTTCGGATTGTCATACGTGCTGAGAAACGGATAGCTGTGATCATCGCTTAGCAAAAACACGATGTTGGGCTTCCCCACTTCGGCCGCCGTTGCAAAAGGGAAACCGGAGAGCATCAGAATCGCAGCGTAAATGATCCGTGAGAATCGCATCCCTCGTCCTTTCCAATTGTCAAACCAATGGAGTCACCTAGGTTCCATCGATAGCGCTAGCTAATCCGCCCTGCCTCAAGTCACGGCATCGTTCGCGCACTTGATCGATCGGCAGATTCTGCAATATCCGGAACGGCTACAACAAGTGGTCCACGACCTGTACGTCGCTGCGAGCACGCGTGATCAATGCGGAGCCGCGATGTACTTCCGAGGCGTGGACCAGCTTCGGCGTTCCCGGTCGGGCGATGTCACCTTCATTCAGGTGCTTGGCTGTTCGTTGAACGCGCCTGCGATTCAAGCTGGCCTTGGCTGCTCAGATAGAGCGCTTCGACTTTGGCTCGTGCCCAGTCCGTCTGGCGGAGGAACCGCAGACTGGACTTGATGCTCGGATCATGATTGAAACATCGAATCGGGATTCTGGTCCCCAGGTCCTTCCAACCATAATACGCGACCAACTGCTCTAACATGATTGCCAGCGTGATGCCGTGTAGTGGATTATTCGGATGTGCGGGCTTCATCTCACCGTCGATTTCTATGATTCCATGCCATTTACTGTTGCCGCCAATCTCACGATCGCGGGACGGCTTTCTTACCGCGCGAGACTCACCAGTTCACCGCGAGTTTGGTCCAGCGGATGCCGCAGATGTTGTGTTCGACACACCAATGGGTGACGAGGATCGTACAGTCGTTCAGACGAATGGCGGTGGGAAAGCCGAACTGAAAGCTCGCCAGCTCGTCGACGCCGGTCGCGCCGGATTCCGGGGCATCACGATGTTGCTGGGCATCGTAGAGCAAGTCCTCCTTGACCACCTTCCAGGCTGTTTCCGTAAATTGGACGAGTGCCATCACGACGCCTTGTTGACCGTAACGGCGATTGTAAAGGACGAGCAATTTGTCGCCGCCGAGCGGTAGACACGACATGGTTTGTCCACGGAGACCGGTGGATTGGATCGGTCCCCATGTCTCTCCGTTATCGTGCGAGAGACAAAAGCTGTTGCACTGATCGTGATAGTCGCCGAGCGTGATGGTCCAGGCGAGCGCGAGAACCGTGCCGGGAACGATCTCCGCGAACTTTTGTTCCCAGAAGCCGAGTTTACCTTTGGGGTCGCGGAAGACCGTGCGCTGTTCTGGCCAGGTACGACCACCATCATCGGATATGGCGACCAGCACTTCTTCGCCGAGGCGGTCTTTCTGGGCGAGTACTGCTCCGGGCGCTAACAGTCGTCCCGATGCCAGCGGCCGAATCGAATGAGAGACTTCCATTGGACAATCGCGTAGCGGCACGACACTGGGAGCGGACCATGTGTGGCCGTTGTCGGTCGACTGGCAGAACACAGTTTCCCCGAGTCGTTCGCCGAAGCGATCGTTCTGGTTGGCCCAATAGCGAGTGCCATAGGCATAGATGGTTCGACCATCGTGGGATAGGCTCAGTTTAAGGGCATTGGCTGAAGGAGGCTCCTGTGTGCCTGGCAGCAATGTGCCTTCGGCACGCCATGTTGTTCCGCCATCGGTAGAGCGCGCCCAGTCGGTTCCACCGTGAACATACTGTCCCCCGCCGACGCTGAAGGAGCACAGGATGTCACCCTTGGGAAGCTGCACCGCCTGTGGGAAAGCCGATTCGCGTTCATCCAAACGGCCGGTATTCAGAATGGTCATTAAAGGCAAGGGGAGTCCTTTTCAGCGATTAAGCGGTGCCCGTTCGGAGTCTATCGAAGTCTTGTGTGCCACGGCCGTGTCGGCCGTGCGTCGGTACAGAGCGTGTTGTCTCCACGCACGGCCGACACGGCCGTGGCACACGAAATCAAGTCCTTCAGTCTATCAGGGATGAGCCACATCGGTTCGGCTGGGTTGCGGGGTCGTGGGCAAACGTGCGAGTGCCAGAATGATACCGGACAAGATCAAGGTGGCGCAGGTAAGAAAACTAAGGCGGAAGCCGAGCGTCGCGCTGTTCATTCCCCAGGGAGTCCAATCGGCCCGTTTTACGCCGTCGACAATCGCACCATAGAGATAGCCGGCGGGAGCGGCGGGGACCATCAGCATCGTCATGAACGCCATGTTGCGACGCAACTCATCCCGGCGCGATGCAGACACCAGGTAATTCGGGGCATAGACTCCAATCAATTCACCCGCGCCGTGCAGTCCAAACGCAACCAGATACCACGGCCCGGTGACGAAGATCGCCCACACCTGCGCCGCGAGAAAAATACAGGACGTGACCAGCATTCCGGCCCGTGGATTCGTGCGCGTGAGCACCCACCCCAGGAAGACCCCGGCGACCACTTTGAAGCTGAAACGCAACAAGTTCTGCACCCCCGCATATTTTTCCGGCAAATCGCCCAACGCATCCGTCGAGTACAAATTCATATTGGATGGAATGACGTTCCCCGAATAGACCAGCACCGTCACCAATGTGGCCAGCAACAACACGCGCTGCCGGAGTATCGAACGGAAATGATAGATGAAGGCGAGTGCCGCGCCGGTAGCGCAGATCGTTCCCAGCAGTGGCAGGAGTTGCAGTCGGGACTCCGACGGACCGGCCAGTTGCATGAATGTTACCGATGCAAACATCAGCGGCAATCCAATCAACAACCCCATCACGGCTGCAACGGGTTCCCGCGGCGGTTCCTGTTCAACTGGCGTAATGATAAAGAGCTGCGCGAGCAACGCTGTTACTCCCATCGCAGGCGCCCCGGCGGCGAACAGAACGATGAAGCCGGTGGGATACTCCAGCCCCGTGAAACGCAGACCGAAGAGATTCCCGCCAAGCAGCATCGTTTGCCCGAATGATCCGAGAACGGCTAGCAGCGGTCCGGCCCCAAACGCCAGGCTCAACGCGAAGCCGCGGCGCGATTCATCGGAGCCGCGTGCCATGGCTTCCCAAAGCAAGGCAATGGCCGCAGGCATCATGGCCCCGGAAACGCCGCCTTGAACAATCACCATCGCTAACTTGACGACCGGGGAAACGGGCAGGGCGAGCGTCATGGCCAGCAGCGCCAGCATCAATGCTGTGGCGCCGTAACACAGGCTCAGCGTTCGCTTCAATGACGAGACACGCGGAAAGCACCATGCAATGAGCGCCGGCATGGCCGTCATCGCGAAATACAACGTCCCCGGGAGATTAGCCGTCCGGGCATCGGCTCCCAGATGGTCGCATAATGAAGCCTGCGTAATGCCAACGTAAAGCACTGGGGCCGCGAGGTATTGCATCCCCGTGCAGACGGCGAAGAGGATGAGATTCCACCGCTGCTGCGGCCAGGTGAGCGGGCATTCCGTCGATGTCCCGGCCGGCGGCAATTGCGTCATTCCACTCCCCTGTGAACCGATCGCGGTGCTTGCAAATTGTCTGACGTTATAACGGCAACGTCACCGCTTCCCCCGTTCGTGCCGAGATCAGGCACGCTTCGCATAACTCCACCGCGGCACGGCCTTCGGTACCTCCGACGCGCGGTGGTCGTTGCTCGTGCACGCTGTCGATGAACTCTTGGATCACGCCGATGTGCGGGAACAATCGAATGGGCGACTTTGGTTCCTTCAAATAATCGAATCGCTCTGGAGTGTAGATCCGCTCCCATTTGTCGCCCTGGGTGGCATCGAGATATTCAAAGTTTTCGAGATCGAGCATGCCATCGCGTCCGAAGACCTGAAAGCGGACTTCACTGCTGGGAAGGCTGGGATTCGGCAATTCGCCGGTGATCCACATATGAGCCATGATGTTGTCTTCAAAGACGATCTGCGCCATGACCGACAACGGTGGACCTGGGATGTCGCTGTAAGTGGTCGCGTGAGCAAACACCTTGACTGCGTTCCGACCGGTGAGCCAGCGGAGAAAGTCCGTATTGTGCGATGCCATTCCCATAAAGAGGCCGCCACCGCGCGGATCGGACATCCATCCCCGCTCGGCGAAGAGCTGTCGCGACAATGGCAACGGAAAGGCGGAGACCGTACGCAGCATCTGCACCGGGCCGAGCGCCCCCGCATCGATCAACTCTTTTGCCTTGCGAGTGATCTTGCGGTAACGCTCGGTCTTCACCACGGCCAGATTCACTTTGGCGGCAGCGCAGGCGGCAATCATCGCATCACATTCGGCAACGGTCGGAGCCATCGGTTTCTCGGCGAGAACGTGCTTCCCCGCCGCAGCCGCCTTTTGCGTGAGTTCCAACCGGCTCAAGTCGGGTGTTGCCAATACCACAGCGTGGATGTCGTCGCGAGCCAATAAGGCGTCTACCGTGGCTTCTGCAGCGACGCCGTAATCTTGAGCCAGCACGCTGGCATTCCGCCCACTCGCGATTGCCACGAGGTGGCATCCCTGCGCGTGCCGGGCGATCACCTCGCTGTAGGTCAGCCCCATGAACCCACTGCCGATCACTCCCACGCCAATCGGCGGCATCCCGTTTCTCCGGCAAAAATGTGCTGATCTTCTTTATCTGCCAATCGAACAACGTGGCACCCATCGTTGATGCGTCTATGCCCGTTCACAATAAGAGAGTTGGCACGGCGTGTCGAGTACCGGACGATCGAAACCACTACGGAACTCAACGCGTTCCCGCAACAGCAACTCGGCTGGCCGAGTATCCCTTCTGTTTGCGAAAACCGGTGAGCCGAATGGTGCCAGCGGGGGCAATTTCCAAGACGGAGTACCCGTTGTTATCGACACCAGAACCCTCGACCATCGCCACCAGCGTGCAGTAATGGATGCCGCCGATATCCTTGAGATCGTTCTGGTGGCTGTGACCCTGAAAGACCGCCCAGACCTTGCCGGACTCCTCAAGGATCCTCCGGACTTCCGGGCAGTTCTTAACGCCGTGGTCGTTGCTGACATCCAGCCGTTGATGGGCGAAGACAACGGTCTGCTTGCGGGTCGCCTTCAGGTCGGCTCGCAGCCAATCCATTTCCGCAGCAGGAATGTTGGCGTCGTTCCACTTCGAGTTCTTCCGGCCATAGGGCTCGCCGTCGCTACGAAAGCAGGAATCGAGCACCACGAAATGAAACTCGCCGCGGTCGAATGAGTAGTACGATTGCTTCTGCTCGACACCATCGAGGAACTCGGCCTTGGTGAGTGTGTCCACACAGTGGTTGCCCAGGACGTAATGGCGCTCTTTTGAGATCGCTGAGAACTCTCGGTTGATTGTCTGGAGGTAACGCTGCTCGGTCTTCACCGAGTCGGCGGCGTCAATCAGATCACCTAATTCCACGACGAACGAGACTTTGTCCTTCTCGAACTGGGTGGCGGCTTCCGCCAGCTTGCCCAATGTCTCTCGATAATGCCGTGTTCCAGCAGAGGGTTTGTCCGCGTGGTGGAGGTCCGTGACGAGGCCGACCCGCAGCGGATGTTTGCCGTCGTCGGCGAAAAGGAACGACTGATTCCCCGCCGCCGCCGTTGCCAGCAACAGGGTTCCGTTCTGAAGAAAGGCTCGTCGCCCCTGACGGAGGGAATCTTCGTCGGCGTTTCTCATGGTTACTTCTCCACCGGTGTCTTTTCGATGATTCGCAGCCCGGCTTTCTCATCTGGCTCAACCAGACGAGCAGTGCCCGTGCAATGACCTTGCTCACAACGGCCACTGGCTGAGAGGAGCCGGCCATCGGGGAGGCCGGCAATGCCCAGCGAGCAATCATAGTCGTAGCGCCCCGCCATCTTGAACCTGGCATCGGTCACGAGCAGGATCTTTGGTGTGCCATAGCAACCGAACCACCAGCGATCATTAACGAACGTGGCCGTCTGGATTCCCAGATGCGTGTGCCCACTCCTGATGATGTGCTTTTTGAGAAACTGGAACTGCGCGTCGTACTCATAGACATAGTTCTCTTCGATGTCCTCCGGGAGTCCTCCGATCACGAAGAAATGGCCGTCTCGAGCGCCAATGCCACCCGCTCCGTGGAGGACTTCTTGCGTCTCGTGCTTGGAAACGAACGACAAATCGCTGGTGTTGTACACATAGACCCATGAGTCGGCATGGCCTTGGGGATCGTTGAACTTACCCAGATTCACGGCGATGTACAGCTTGTCGTCGTGAAAGCAGAGATCGCCATGATGGTTGGCGACCGGCACATTCTTCAGCAGCTTGCCTTGGAGGTTGGTCTTCACGAGCGTCGTCGTGAAGCACCAATAAATCGCTTCCCGATCGGCACAGATTCCTTGCAGATGATGCGAGTACGTTCCTTCGCACGTGACGTTCTGGAGCTCTGCGGCATCGAGTGTGGAAGCGGTCAGTAAAGCCGTCGCCAAAAGCCAAGTGTGCGGTTTCATAATTTCCTGCCGAGTGAGAATCGCGGAAAGAATCGACCTGTCGTCGCCATGTAGTCACGATATTGCTGGCCGAAGCGTTCAACCAGCATGTGCTCTTCCTTGGGCGTGCGAATCGCCAGCAACCCGAGCACAAACAGACTGCTGACACCGATCAGCCAATTCGCAGACAGGAGCGTTACGGACCCCATGAGCAATGCCGCCGTCACGTAGAACGGGTGTCGGACCCAGCGGTACGGGCCGGTTGTCACCAACGTCGCTGCGGCTCGCGTAACCACAGTATCTGTGAGGTTTTTGCCGAGGTTGCTCAATGTCCAATACATCAGGAATGCGCAGCCAATACCCGTGACCGCACCGCCCCACCGGATGTGGCGGGCAAGTGGAAACGTCGCCCACTCGACGGACAGCGGAGAGATCAAATAGGCCAGTGTGACGACCCAGAGGCACAGTCCGGCCAGTCGGAGAACGGTGGCAAACAGGTAACCTTCTTCCTTTCGTGAAATCGTCTCACGGGAAGACGCCGCTTGCAGGCGGTGATAAATCCCAATGGACATCGTGAGGACTATCTCGATGACCAAAGCTATGCGAAAGGGATCTTCCGAGGTCATTTCGAACTGCTCCCGTAATGCACGGCGAGCCAGATGGTGGGCTCGTCCGGCGTCGTCCACTCGACCCGATGCTTCTTGTGGGCCGGGATGTTGACAAAATCACCGGGACGCATCTCCACGACCTGTTCTTCAAACTGAAGCCGCGCCGCCCCTTTCAGCACGACCACCCACTCGTGCTGATCCTGGTCATACCAAAAGGCGTCCGGGGAAACGTGTCGGTGCGAGACGATCCGTTCAATGCGGACATCGAGAGCAGTGAGCAGGGGCGTGAACAATTCGTCCGGCAATTGCGTAGGAATGTCGGCGAAAAGATTGGTTAGCAAGGTCATGGTTGACATCGTCTCCTTGCATGAAATCCATGCGAGCCAAAGTGGGGCTATGTTACCGCATCGCCGAGTTCCCAGACGGTACCATAAGCATCTTGGGCATCAAAGAACTCCAGGAGTCGCACATAGAATTCGTGATTTGCTAGAGTGCCGCTGTCGCCGAAGACCGTCAGGCTGCGGCGCGCCCGTGTGAGGGCGACATTCATCCGACGGGTGTCGGTGAGAAATCCCAACTCACCTTGCGGATTGGACCGAACGAGGGAGATGACAACCGCTTCTTTCTCACGTCCTTGAAAACCATCGACCGTATCGATTTCCACTGTCGTGTCGGGAATGAGCTCCCGCAGTCGGCGGGCCTGAGCGGCATACGGTGTGATCACGGCGATCTCCATCGCAGCAACTCCCGCGTCGAGTAGTGCGGCCACATGCTGCGCCACAAAGTTCGCTTCGCCGGGATTCTCACGGCTGGAGCCCTCGGCCTCCGCTTGCTCGTCACAACTCGATCCTGCCGTGTCGTAGAATTTCAACGCGACTTCCGTGAGCGGGCTCGCTGTCACATGGGAGAGATCGGCCAGCCGATGGTGACGAACCGCGTTGGCGGCGATCAGCGACGATTCGTAAAACTCGTCCGACGAGAACTGCATGATCTGTTCGTGCATGCGGTATTGTGTCGTGAGTCGCCTTGAAATCGTCTTCCCGCAAAGCGAGTGCAGCCGCTCCATCAAACTGACGTGAAAGTTCTCCTTTCGGGCTTCGTGGGAAAGGACCGTGGGGGGCAACTGGCAATGATCACCAGCCAACACGAGTCGACGTGCGCGGAGCAAAGGAATCCAGCACGTCGGTTCGGTCGCTTGAGCGGCTTCGTCGATGACGACCAGATCGAAGATACGTTCGCCGAGCAGTTCCGCATTGAGTCCAGTCAGCGTAGCGCAGACGACGGTCGCCGAATCCAGCAGATGGGCGACCAATCGCGATTCCAACTTGCGTGCATCGTCGAGCAGTTGCTTGGCCTCGGCCCGTAGATTGCGGCGCTCGCCGGGTGGGGGAGCCGTCCGCTTGTACTTGCTTGCCTGCCGGCGCAATGACCAGGCTTCGCTTGTCCATTCGCGCGCGAGCTTGAGATCCGAATGCGTTTCCACCAGGATGTCGAGCGTGTGCTCTCGCAGTTCCGGTAAGACTCGGGCCGGATGGCCGAGACGGATTGCCTGTTCGTCGCCCGCCAGCAACCGTTCCAGTAGGTTGTCCACCGCCAAGTTGCTGGGAGCACAGGCGAGCACACGCTCTCCTCGGCGGACGGCCTGCCGGATGAGTTCGACGATGGTGGTCGTCTTCCCCGTCCCCGGCGGGCCATGAATGATCGCGATCCTTTCGGCTGCCAGCGCATGGCTCACAGCTTCGCGCTGAGAGTCATCCAAAGCGGATAACGGCGTCCATGTTTTCGACTTCCCGAAGACTGGGGGCTCTTCACCCAACAAACATCGCTTCAATGCTGCCAGAGTCCCGCGTTCGGCGGCCATCGCTTTGTGCAACGCATCCCGCTGCCGCTGGCGGGAGATTTCATCCGACGACAAATCAAGGCGAAACGTCGGGCGATCGGCAACGGGCTCCGGCGACTCTGATAAAGCCACGGTGATCGTCTCACGATTCCGTTCGGCGACAATTCCGCGGCAGACGGCATCGGCCGCCGCGATTTCCTCCGAGAGGATAACCGGAGTTCCCGCACTCAGTCGGGTCCAAGGGAGTTCGAGCCGTCGATCGCGCTTGCCTAACGTCAACACCACACGTCCGCCGAAGCCGGTGGTTTCGTCTCGAATCGCCAGGCCCACCAAAGTGGTACCGCCTTGTTCCGCAGCAACTCCCGTTAACCGACGGGAACTGCCCATGAGTGCGCTTGTCTCCGTCGCCGCTTCATGATCGAGACACCGCAACAGGCGTTGAAAATGTTCGTCCAATCGTGACCATTCTTGTTTCACAGAATTCCGTTTGCGCCGGCCCGACCGGCCGTTCTCGTGTTCCGATCATAACCGCTTGTATGGTGAATTGGTTTTCTTCGGTGGATGTACAATTCGGTTGCCAACCATCCTGCTGATTCGCCAATCGGACCGAGATGAAGCAGCTCCAATCCGCTTCGTGTTGGTCTTAGTGCCGTCGACAAGCAGAAAAGTCCGCGATGAGGGGAATGACGCCTTCGTCCGCCCCAATGCCGATCGGCATCACGGTCCCTGAGCGTCGATCCTCGCGAACTGCTCGGCCGCTTCGTCGGCGAATCCCAGCTCGTAGGGGACTGCGGAAATCACCGTTCAGCCAGCATTCCCTTTCGGCGGATGGCCGTAAAAAGCTCATCCGCAATGGCTTTCATTCCTTTGTCACCGGGATGGCCTGCAACGCCGGCATGTTCGATCTTCCGCTCGGAACTGGCCGCATTGGATTTGTCGCGTCCCAGCTTGGAAATATCCACGAATGTGATGCCGGCCTCCGCGCTCGCCTTCCGCAGGAGGCCATCCTTGATTTCATGCGGCCAGAACGAACTGCGGACGAAGATCGTCGGTTGGCCGTGGTCTTTAAGAACCGACAGGAGCTTTGCGAAGGCCGCGGCGAACTTGTCCCGTGCCTCATCGTTGGCGAGTTCGGCCACATTCTCGCCAATGGCCACGACCACGAGGTCGGCCTGGAAGTGCAATTCGTCCTTGAGTTCCTTCTCGATATCGAAACTGTCGTATCCGCGTTCAAAGTCCGCGATGTTACGGACTTTGATCTCCGGCTTTGCGCCGGTGACTTTGCCGATCTCCGCGGTGAGAAGGTGGACATAATCCTTCTCTTTGACGCTGGCCGCCATACCCCAGTTCCCTGTCCAGCCAATGGCGGGAGCCGGACCGTGCAGCGTGATGCTGTTGCCAAGATACAGCACTTTCCCAGCCGCGAGGGTTCCAATCTTTGGTTTGGAAGGCACATCCGCGGCCTGAACCGTCGCGTGTGAGACCAGCAAGAAAACGGTTAACTGCAATACGTATTTCATCAGCATGTTCCGGCATCAAAGGTCAACAAAATTCAACCGTATTTGTACCATGTCTTCGTGAGGTGTGGCAAAAGTGACTTGAGTCCGTCAGTCTGTGGAGCCGGACATACTCGCCTTGGAGAGCGAAACGATATGAAACCCCATTTGCTGAGTCTCGTTGTCCTGTGCGCCGCAGCTGACGCATCGGTCGCTGTGGAACCAATCACCCTGAAACTCTGGCCGGATGGGCCACCAACAGCGATGGTTCCCAAGTCCGAGGCGACGGTGAAACTGATTCAGTCTTATGGTGGAGCGCGCCCGAATCGGATTACGGATGTAGTCGATCCGACCATCACGGTCTTTCGGCCGGAAAAGCCAAATGGGACGGCGGTAATTGTGGCCCCCGGCGGCGGCTTCATGTTTCTGTCGTACGCTCACGAAGGGACGCAAGTCTGCGAATGGCTCAACTCGTTGGGGATCACAGCCGTACTGTTGAAGTACCGCACACCGACGCGCGACGAGAAGGAAATGTTTGAGCTGCCCGTCCAGGATGCAGAGCGTGCCCTGGGTCTGGTGCGGCATCACGCGGCCGAATGGAAACTCGATCCGAAGCGGGTGGGCCTGCTGGGATTTTCGGCGGGAGCGAACCTCGCCGGGCATGTCGCGTGGGATCGAGGCAATCGGACCTATCCCCAGAAGCCGGAACTCGATGACCCGCGTGGTCCGGACTTCCTGGTCTTCATTTATGGCGGCGGCTTTCTCGACAAGGACGACCCATCGAAGTTCCGGCCCGGATTCAACATCCCGGCGGATGCACCGCCGGTGTTCCTGTTGGTCGCTCACGATGACAAAGCCAATCCGATCGAAGCGGCGATGCTGTATCTGGAATACAAGAAGCGTGATCTGTCGGCCGAACTCCACATTTGCGCGAAGGGTGGACACGGATTCGGCATGCGCAAAGATGGCAAACCGATTAACGATTGGCCACAGCGCTGTGCCGAATGGATGAAAAGCTTCGGCTTCCTCGATGCGAATGTCGCCGTGTTACGGGAGGGGATCGGTCGGTGAATCGATCAGCAGGTTGTTGGAAAAGAGGATGTTCTCGCTTTTCGGCGCCCGCAATTCCACGGCCTTCGGCAAACTCGAAAACGTGTTGCCGGTGATGGTGATGTCGCGCGTCCCCTCCAGCACTAGTCCGCCCGCCAGCTGGTCGTTCAGTTTGCGCTGGACGGTCCCCTCACCAATGTAGCTGTCGCAGAAACTGTTCCCGGTGACGGTGATGCGACTGCTGTCCTTGCCGATCCGCAGGCACCGTGTCTCCAATTGCGGCGGCTGGGTTCCGTCCTTGGCTTTCGGCGGCAGCTTCAACAAGGGAAATGTATTTGCCGACACCGTACAACCATGCGCGTCGACCAGATCAATACCGCCACCGTTGTGAGCGATCACATTCGACGACAAGGTGATCCCGTAACAATCGCGGGCCAGGACAATCGCCCGCCCATCACACTCTTCGATCATGTTGCCGGAGACGACGGAACCATAGGTATTCTCGATCACCACGCCGTCGCCGAGGTGATCGTCGATGCAATTTCCGGTCAGACAGAGGTTGAAAGCATCGAAACAGTGGAGCGCGTCGCGATTCTCTTCAAATTGGTTCCCGTTGACGACGATGTCGTGGCAACCCGGCAGGTTTAGGCCGGTTTGTTTGTTGTACGTGATCAGACAAGCGTTGACGCGGGGGTCTTCGTAGCAGCGATCGAGTTTGATCCCGTCGCCGCCGTGGTCGCTCACCGTCACGCCTTGCAGGAAAATCTCGTTGACCATCACGGCCTCGATGCCGTTCCCACTTTTCTCCTGACCGGTGATCCGAAACTGACTGAGCATCACCCGCCACAATTTGTCGGCGGCTTTGACCTTGTCACCGTCGGCGTGCTGGATGAGGAGCGCCGGCTGCCCGTCGGTGTTCGTGTTCTTGATGTGCGTGGCGGTCCCGGCCCCCTGGATGAGCGTGTCGCCGCGGGACAAAATCAGGGGGCGAGCAATCTCGAATATTCCCGGTGGTATCCGGACCACGCCCCCTTCGGGTGGAATGGCATCGAGCGCCGCCTGTAGGGATGGGAACTGGGCCGCGTCGATTTCCGCCCGAGCCCCTGGAAGCCTGGCCGCCGGACGCGGTTGTGGCGGCCGCGTTTCCTGCGCCATGCCGATCCAGACCATGCCCATCAACACCACCGCCAGTAGACCGAGTGCGCGAAACATGCTGTGAGGACTCCTTACGGATAACGGACTTCCCGTGACGACGCAACCGGAGACAATGACGCGACCATTCATCACCGGCGGGGCTGATTCTGCCGGAGAAGCGCCCTCAATTCCAGTGGGTAGTCGGTCAGAATGGCATCGAGTCCCACCTCAGCCGCCTGCTGCCACTGGGTCGGTTGGTGACCGGCGACGGTCGCGCCGGCGATGAACGCCCGCTTCCTGGCCCGATGAACCGCCTCGATCTGTGCTGGGATCGGAATGTATCGAAAATAGACCCAATCCGCGTTGGGGGCCGCGAGCGTCTGCGGAAACTCCTCGGAAGTATTTGCGACCGCGGCCGTTTGCGCAGTGACGGACGCGTGCTTGATTCGTTCCCGCACCTTGGGCTCCGAGATCGTCCTGCCAATAAACAAGAGTCGGGGCACGACGTGGTGCCTCTCCGCCAGCTTTACGACCTCGGCTTCGACAGCTTCCGCTTTGAGATCGACCGCAATCAGGATCTCGTGCTGACGGTACTCGGCCACCAGCCGAAGAACTTCATCAATGGTGGGGATCCGTTCGCTGGCGAACTTCGGATCGAACCAACTTCCCGCATCAAGCGTGCGGATTTCAGCCAACGTCCGTTCCGAAACACGCCCGGTGCCATTGGTGGTCCGGTTCAGCGTGTCGTCATGAACGCAGACCAATGCATCGTCTTTGGTCCGCTGCACGTCAAACTCAAAACCGATCCGCAGCTCCAGGCATGCTCGAAAGTTCGCCAAGGTGTTTTCCGGGGCGTGGACCAGCAGCCCTCGGTGAGCCACAACGAACGGCTGTCGCGGCTCATCCGCATGAGATCGCGAATAAGACATGACGCAGCTGAGCGTCGCCAGCAAAACCCAAGTGATTTTGTTCATTGTGTTGCCGTTCTTCGTTTGCGCCACGGTTACTCCTCAATTGTTCAGTCTCGTTCCAGGGGCCATCGTTGCGGTTCTTCATGGCTCGTAACAAGGCCTCGTCGCCCGAGTAGACTCGGCTCACCTCGGGCTTGATGATTGTTCAATGCGCCATTCCGGCCTGTTCGGGGTCGACGGGTAAGCCGCGGACGAACCAGGAATATACCGCGGGAATAACCAGTGTGGTCATCAACGTGGATGTGATCAATCCACCGATCACGACGGTGGCAAGTGGGCGTTGAATCTCTGCGCCGGCGCTCGTCGAGAGCGCCATCGGTACGAATCCTAAGCTGGCCACCATCGCTGTCATGAGGACCGGGCGTAATCGCTTCTCCGCGGTTTCTTCGGCCGCCAGTTTTGGATCGTGGCCGTGGTGCCGCAAATGCTCTGCGTGGCTCACCCACACCAGTCCATTCAACACCGCGACTCCAAACAGCGCAATGAATCCAACGCCGGCGGAGATGCTGAACGGCATCCCGCGTAATGCCAAAGCGAGAATTCCGCCCGATGCGGCAAACGGCACCGCCATAAAGATCAGCGACGCCAGCCGTGCGGAATGAAACGTGGTGTGCAATAGCAGGAAAATCATCAGCAAGACCACCGGGGTAACCAGGGCCAACCGCAGACTGGCCGATTGCAGATTTTCGAAGTCGCCGCCCCAGCGGAGTTCATACCCGCTGGGCAACTTCACGTCGTTGTCGATGCGCAGTTGGGCTTCCTGCACGAAACTGGCGATGTCGCGTCCCCGAACATTGCATTGCACAAACGTGCGGCGTTCCGTGGCTTCATGCTCGATCGCCGGAGGCGATTCCTCTTCAATGATGTCGGCCAGTTCTCCCAACGGGACCTGCCGTCCCGTGGAAGAGAAGACCGGTAGCTGCGTCAACCGATCGACATCTTCCCGCCATTCCTTGGGGATGCGGACCATGATGGGAAACCGTCGGCGACCTTCGAAAACCAACCCCACATTGCGGCCGCCGAGCGTCGAGATCGCATCCATCACCCGCACAGCATCCACGCCGTATCGCGCGAGCGCTTCGGGCTTGGCCTGAATCCGCAGTGTCGGCAGGTCCGCTTGATTAGCCGACTTCACATCGACCGCGCCGTCCACACTGCGCAGAACATGCTCAATCTTGCGACCGAGACGAGTGAGTGTCTGGAGATCATCGCCATAAATCAGCACGGCGACATCAGCCTTCACCCCGGCGACCAATTCATCAACACGCATTTCGATCGGTTGGGTGAAGCCAAAAATCGCCCCGGTCACATTCTCGCTGAGTTGGCTCGACATTTCAGCAATCAGTTGCTCGCGTGACTTGTAAGCGGGCCAGTCTTTCTCTGGTTTCAACAAGACCCAGATGTCCGTCTGGTGGACGCCCATCACATCGTTGGCGATTTCCGGCCGCCCTGTTTTGCTGAAGACCGTACGAACTTCCGGCATCGCACCGATTAACTTTTCGACCTGCGTGGTCAGCGCCTCGGCGCCTTCAATGGTGGCACTCGGCAACCGCACACACTCGATGAGAATGTCCCCTTCGTCGAGCTTTGGCATAAACTCCGCCCCGAGATGCATCGCCACAGGGACGCTCACCGCCAAGACCATCGCCGCGATGCCGACAGTCCATACAGGATGCTTCACGGCGCGATCGACGATCGGTAGATAGAAGAAGTGCGCCAGCCGAATCAACCAGTTTTCTTTTTCTTGCGGCTTTTTCGGCAGGCACATCGCCGCCATCGCGGGCATGAATGTCAACGACAACACCAGCGATCCGGCCAACGCAAAGAGAACCGTGAGCGCCATCGGTCGGAAGAGTTTTCCTTCGGTCCCTTGCAGCGCCAGAATCGGCAGATAGACGACGGAGATGATGAGTTCGCCGAACATCGTTGGCTTGCGGACTTCAATCGCTGCATCACGGATCACCTCATCAGTGGGCCGGCCGGCGTGATTGTCCGCAAGACGACGAACGCAGTTCTCGACCATAATCACCGAACTGTCGACGATCAAACCGAAGTCAATCGCTCCGAGGCTCATCAAGCTCGCGGTAATGCCGGTCATCTGCATCAGGTTGGCTGCAAACAGCATCGAGAGGGGAATTGCCATTGCCACGATCAACCCGGCACGAAAGCTTCCGAGCATGAGCAGCAGTACGATGACGACTAGCGCGCCCCCTTCCAACAGGTTCTTTTCGACCGTGTGCAGTGTTCGTTCGATGAGATCGGCGCGATCGTAGGTCACTTCTAACGAGATCCCTGGCGGCAACGTGCGGTTGATTTCCTCGATCCGCTCCTTCGCAGCATGGACCACTTCCCGCGAGTTCGCACCGAAGAGCATCATCACCATGCCAGTGACAGCTTCGCCACGGCCGTCCCGTGTGACGGCCCCCTGTCGCAGCAATGGCGCAATTGCCACTTCGGCCACATCGCCGAGCAGCAACGGCGTACCCGATGTCTCCTTCAGCACCACCCGGCGGAGATCGTCCTCACTTTGCAGCAGGGCTTGACCGCGAATAAAACGTTGTTCGTCATGATGGACCACATAGCCACCGCCCGCAGTGGCATTGTTGTCGCTGATGCGCTGAAATACGTCTTGCAGTGACACGCCCGCGGCAGCAAGCCGATCGGGATCGGGACGGACTTCATAGCTCTTATAGAAGCCGCCGTGCGTGTTGATGTCGGTGACGCCAGGGATCGTGCGCATCCGCGGGGCGACTTGCCATTCGAGGATCGTCCGCAGTTCCATCGCGGTGTAATTCTCGCCGCGGACTTCAAATTGCAGGATTTCACCCAGCGCCGTGGTCAGCGGCCCAATCTGTGGCGTGCCATACCCGGGGGGAATGTTTTTACCGGCATCGACCAATCGTTCGGTGACGAGTTGTCGTGCGCGATAGATGTCGGTTCCTTCGTGGAACACGGCGGTAACGACGGAGATGCCAAACTTGGAAATGCTGCGGAGTTCTTGCAGATTCGGCAGTCCGGACATGGTCCATTCCACCGGGTAGGTGACGTACTGCTCGACTTCAATCGGCGTGAGGGATCCGCAGTCAGTCACAATAGTGACTTGCGTGTTGGTCATGTCGGGAACAGCATCGATCGGTAACGAAACGGCGGCATACAACCCTAGACCGGCCATCAACCCGACAAGGGTGAGGACAAGCATGCGATTGCCTAGCGAGAATTCAATCAGTTTCGACAACATGCGGGAACGCCGCCCTTCTGGTGTTGAACGGGAAGTGGATTTGGAGTTGTGATCGTCACTGCCGGGCGGTGACTACTCTTCCGGTTCGAGTAGGAGCTCCCCTTTGAGGGCAAATGCTCCGCGGGTGACTACATGCTCGCCGTTCTTCAGACCACTTTTGATCTCAACCCAATCCGCGTTTCGCAGACCGGGGTCCACATCGACATCGTGGAAGACGCCGGGGGACTCCTCGACAAAGACGAACTGTCGCCGTTCGTGCTGGACAAAGGCCGATGTCGGCACGGCGAGCACTTCGCGCGGTGCTCCTTCGGGCAGGAACACACGCGCAAACATCCCCGGTCGTAACCGATCCTGCTCATTCACCATCTGGACGACAATCGGAACCGCCCGCGTCTCCGCCCCTTGCGTCCGACCGACATAGACCACTTCCCCCGTCACAAACTGACCAGGCAGCGCGGACGGTTCAATGCGGATTTTCTGACCGGGCTCCAGCGTGAGCGCCCCCCAATCGCGATCGCGAATTTCCGCATGGACCCACAGCGAGGTCGTATCGGCGATCGTCATCAAGGATGTCGTCGACGTGACGCGCTCGCTGGCTGCGATCGGCAGTTCTTCAACGGTTCCCGCAATGGGCGCCTTGAGTTGCCACAGACTGAGAGCCTCTTTCGGTTCACTCATCAGGGCATCGTCGCTGGTCACGCCGATGAGTGATCCCAACCGTTCACGAGCAATTGCGGTTCGACGACGTGCATCATCGGCGACGGTGTCCGCCTTCAGCGTCCGCTGTGCCGCTTGAATCCGTGCCGTTTCACACGCCGATTGAAATGACGCCTGCGCGGTCTCACGGGCCGATTGCTGTTCGAGCATGGATCGCCCCGATGCAATTCCATCCGAAGCGAGCGGTTGCAACTTGGCAATGATCCGGTCGGCCAGAATCCGCTTGGAATAAGCGGCGAGAATGGATTCGCGATGGTCGCCCAATGGCTCGTTCTCGAACTCTGTCAACAAGATCGTCAGTTCAACCGATTCCTTGAGCCGTCCGAGCAGGCGGAGAAGATTGGTCTGCGTCGACGTTGCTAGTTTTTGCTCCCGATCGGCCAGGCGTTCTTCCGCTTCGCAAAGCAACACATCGGCCCGGCGTTGTCCGATCTCCGGACTCTCGACGATGGCGACCACTTGCCCTGCGGTCAGGCGGTCTCCCGGACGAACACGCAGTTCGCGGATCACGCCTTCGGTCGCCAATCGCAATTCGACGTGTTTGGTTTCGTCGTAATGAATGCGGCCCGGAACCGTGCGTTCGGCTTGGAAGGAACGAATCAGGACGGGCTCTGCTTTGATGCCCGCCGCTTCGACCCTCCTCGGAGTGAGGACCATCGATGCAAGTTGTTCATTGGATGATTCGGTTGCAGCTTCAGCATGCGTTCCATGCGGTGACCGCGGCCAATACCATGCCAGCAACCCCACCGCTGAGATAACAATGAGTGTGGTTGCGATCGTGGAAAAATAGCGATTCTTCATGGGGGAATTCCCAAGAGCGATGCAAATCAACCGGTGCCGCCAAACGGCATCACGGCGAGAGTTGGGAGAAGTCGTGCAACATTCGCGCGACGTGAGTCAGCGCAACAGATAAGCACGCAGCATCATGAAACAGCAGCGCAGCCCGGAGGCCGACTTCACTCAGCACAAACAGACGCTGAGGATTTGCTGCGCACTGCGACTTTGCAGATATGTATCAAGAGATTTGTCCACTGAACCCGCGCTTTGGGACCACGCCGACGAGATCATCGGCTGATGCACGGGGTTCCAGACCGCATGATCGACATCTACGTGCCACGACACCGCAGCGACCACAACGGCCGGGGCAAACCCGATTACCGTCCAGGGAGATGGTTCTTCCTCTTCGGAAGTTGAAGAGGGATTTCGTCCCCATGGCGGCAAGACCGTATGCCAATGCCAACCGGGTGGCTCAGCGAGCGCAGTTTCCAGCAGTTCGGGATGAAATTGTCGGATGTGGTTTGCGAGTTCAGCGGCGTCGGTCGAGTGAATGTGTACCCACGGAATCGGCGCGTGCCATAACGAGAGAACGCAGGCGAGGCGCAGCATCACCACGAAAGCCTGTTTCACATCGCTGTTGGGGATTTCTGCTGCCATAGAATCGCTTTAGATCTATGCATCGACTGCTATCGTATATCATGATGCTAGCCCAAAGATTGAGGCCGCGTCAATGACGTTTCGGCACTCATATAACCCATCTGCCCAGCAACCGACCGCCACTGAAGTGCAACAACCGTTGACTCGTGATTCACTGCATGAAACCGTTTCAGCATTTTCTTACCGGACGCCCCGTTTCGAGCGTGAGTTGCACGGGCGGTACGATTTCGAGAGACACCCCCCCCATCGGAAGAGTCCCCGCAGATGCCGAATCTGGTGATTGACGTATTCCGCAGGCCTCGCCAGCCTTGGAAGAGCCCCACGGCCCGAGATAAACCGGGCGGCGGTCAATGTCGACCACGACTCGCCAACTGGGTTTGTGGAGACGCCTTGTCGGAACGACAAAACGAGGATGTGGCATGGCATATTCCCGTTTGTCAGTAAAATTACTGACATTCGCCTGGAAATTTTGCCGCGCCGCTCCCCGCGGGTCTCGTAACAGTCGAATCGGCTTGGACTTAACTTACATTGCCCAGGACAGGAATCGAACCTGCACGCCCGTAAGGGCACTAGCTCCTGAAGCATCCATCTCCGAAACGGTCTTTTCAATCAAACCGCTATGAAAACAGCTTACACCTCTAAATGCTGCTGATGCAATCGTGAACACTTCACAACAACTGGCTACAGTGTTTGCCGTCAAAGCCGGGGGGTTTGTCGGCGAGACACTCTTGGTTTGATCCGCGAACACCCTTCACGCGTTTTCTGCTCCCGGTGATGCCTTTTCAACTCCGTAGCAAGCGATCAGCGGGAGAATCGCAACATGGGCCTTTCAGTTGGCGAAGTCGTGTCGATCCTGCCTGCAGTCACGGCGATTCTCGCAGTCGTTATCGGTCCATGGATACAGCTTTGATCCACGAAGATGCTAGTTCAAGCCACAGAAATGCAGGTCAAGGCTCAAATCGCTGCCACGGAAATGGAGTTCAAGGCCACAACACTCGCTGGAAATCGACAGGCGTGGATAAATGCACTCCGTGACGAACTGGCGCTTCTCATCGGACTGACCGTGCGCTATCCAACGTACTCCAACGAGGGAGTGGCGCCCTCTACGGAAAGACGGGACGATGCGTCTGATGTGATGGCCTTGCGCCTGCCTGACAAGTTGCGCCCGTGTGGACTCCGCGGAGATGCCCGCGCGAGTCTCATCGAGCAGATTCCCGCCGCCCGCGCCCTTCGCCTGCGCCACCGCCTGCGTCAAACGATCGATTGCCGCATTGGCCTGCTCGATGATCTTCTGCAACCGTTCTTCAACGATGTCGGCGTTCACTTCTGCGGATGCCTTGACTGCATCCTGATACCGTTGCTCGCCATCGATTTTGGTCTGTGCGATTTCGTTCGCGGCCTTGGATTCGGCGTCGGCCCGCTTCTGCGGAAGTTCGGCCAGTCGCCGCTGAATTACTTCGAGCCGCTTATCGCTGGCTTCGAGTTTCTTTCCCGACAATTCGCCCACGGTGGAGAGTTCGCGACGCAAATCGATCTCGTCTTCCAGTAGGGTGTTCAACGTCCGTTCGTTTTCAAGCCGTGCGATGTTGACGAGTTCACGGTCAGAGGCAGCCCGTTCGGCGAGTTCCAGGGACTTGCCCTCAATCTCGTATGCCTTGCGGCGCTCTTCGTTCACTTGTCGCTGGGCTTCGGCAATCTCCGTGAGCCGCACGCGATCCTCTTCCAAAGTTTCGGCTGTCCCCTCGGGAAAGAACCCCGTGAACTCCGCGGCCTGAGTGCCGATCTTCGCCATCCATTGAGACGTTTCGGCAAACCACTTCGGCAAGGCCGCGACGGCCGGAGCCAGTTTGTTGCCGATGATGTCAGCCAAGGCCAAGAGGAGATCGCGAACATTCTGATTGTCGCCGAGCCCGTTCATCACGTCGATGAGCTTGCCGAACGAATCGATTAGGGCTTTAGCATCCTCGTTCCCTGCATCGGCCATCGAGCCGACCGCCGCGGTCGCGAGTTCAAAGCCCTTCTTTGCGATCTCAAGGCCTTGGTTCAGTTCGGTCACCTGCAAAGACATTCGCTTCGTGTCTTTGCTGCCGGTGTCGCCGAGCTTCTTTGCCGCTCCGGCAGCTTGATTGAGTTCCTTCTCCGCCTTATCGGCGGCCTGACCAACATCCGCCACGTTGGCTTCGAGCTTGTTGATTCCTTGTGAGGCTTCGTCGTTGAAGCCTACTGTGAACTTTTCCGTCACAATTGCACCCTTTCAATCGGTGAGTTGAGAGAAGATGTTTTCGAGCCATCGCGCGGCAATCGCCTCGCATGACTCCCGCCATTTCTGCGGCAAGACGGTCGGTAACATCGCGCGGTCTTCGTCGAAATACTTGCTGTAGCTCATCCCGTAGCCAACGGTGATCGAGGTGTTCGTCAGCCGGAAGATGTTGCCGCCGTGCTTCTTTTTTGATGACGGGGCTTGATAGCCTGGCTTCGCGGAAGAAAGCTGAAAGCCGTCGTCGCGGCCGATGTCGACTGAGCCGCCCATAGGACGGGCCTTGCCGCTCTTAGTGGTATTCCGCTTCGTGTTCTGCTTGCCCCTTCGATTTCGCTTGGCAACAGTCGATGCCGCCAACGGCTTCCACTTGATGCCGTCACTGCCGGTTCCTCCTCGCGACTTGATCAGATAGGCCTGCTGCGACTTCGACAGCAAATCCACCCCTACGGCCTCCGACAGTTGCCGTTGCTCGGCCTGAATGTCGTGCTTGATCGCTTTGAGCTTTTTCAAAACTTCCGGGGGGAACTTGAAGGTGAATGACATCTTGGGCCGTCCTAGCAAACTGACCTAGAACCGTTCGGTCAGGAAACCGCGTGATTCGTTGGTGATGATGTCTTGTCAGCGAAAACATGACCTGTAGGACTACGGGTCGCGGGGACTTGTTCAGGTAGGTTTCCGATGGTCTGTTCGATACTGTGCGCGAGCATGTCGAGGGTTTCGCCAGCCAGACGGGCGATGCGGTCAGTTCGGTTGTCGAGCTTCGCTCGCCTGCAAAACTCGGCGAGTGATGTGCGGGTCGCCTGGGGGATCGGCCAGCCGTGACGGATTGCCCGTTGAATCAGTTTGAAATCGGCACCACGGGGCCGCTGGTAGTCGAAGGTTGTGGGCTCGCTCATGGCTGCCTCACTCGCGCGAGGATGGCCCGGATGGCTCGATCACGGAATCGGATGTCTTGGGCGCCCATGCTGAGCATGGTCATTCCCACCGAGATCACGACCCGCGGTTCGTCTTTAAACCGCTTCAACGTGCGGGAGACCAGCCGTACGAACTCATGACGCTGAATCGCGGAGAGAGTCCAATCCCTCCCGATCGCGCGTCTCAGCAGTGCCATTTCCTCGCGGGTAAGAAACTTGCCGGAACCGTCGCCCCATGCGTTGCTGAGAAAGTGTCCGGGCGCAGGGGGGGCCCCAAAGCCCCGCACTTTGGAGCCGGTCCGAAGCAGGCGCGTGCGGTTTTTATCCCGTCGTCGCTGTCTCCCGCTCCTCGTCCGACTGCTCGTTCCTCGGCAGGCTGCATCATCCGGCGACTGATGGCCGGGAGCCTCCACACTTTCCACGAGGGTGTTGATTCCAGGGCAATCGCATGTTAGACCTCGGAAAAGGCGGTCCAAATCTGTTCGAGGACTTGCTCGTCCCAGCCGGCGCGGAGTCGTTTGCCGCGGATGTTGTCTTTGACCGTGGTGTCGCGCTGTAAAAT
>JAKFWC010000005.1 GCA_021732975.1 Planctomycetaceae bacterium
TTCGCCTCCCGATGCTCCCCACCCCGCCTCGCGGCGACGCAGTTTCGGTCAGCTACAGGACGGAGAACGTCTCCCTGAAGAGGACTTGCACCTCTCTATCCAATCACACTTGCCAACGCACCCTCTTCGCGGCGGCGCCGCCCCAGATTGCTGCGGGCAATCTGAGCCACCCAGTCAATCAGGGACACCCGGGAAGCAGTGACACATCCACGTCTTTCGACAAGATCGAGCGATGCCACACTCTGCCTCAGAGCACCGTCTGGACAACTCGTCGTTCCCAAAGGTAAACCGAAATCCTCGCGGCCTCCGCTTGAGCGCGTGGTCGTGGATCCGGCTGTTCGATCAGAATCGACTGTGTCCAACTGAAAAGATTGCCTTCGACAGTGAAGGCTGGTAGAAATTGATCAAACCGGTGTCGTGGAGAATCATAAACTACTGCCAGAAAAGCAATCCGATGGGCTGATCGATTCTGATCGAGAGTCGGCAACCGATCACGAACATCCCTGACTGCTGACGCATGTTCCGCTTCTTTAATTCCAAGATGCTTTTTGAAATTCCCGTTTCTTCCCTCGAATCGCCAGTCGTCTCGATTACCTCCATTGTGCGTCTGAAGAAGCTTCGTCTCCATCCACGTCATTTCGTTCTGGTGCAAGAAAACCAAGTCACACTGAGTTCCAGGTAAAGTCGGGTAAGCCCGCTTATCGCCGTTTAACTGCCGAAGAAGGAGTGGGTTTAGGTCTTCGACCGTAGAGTTTTTATTACGCTCTTCGTACATCAGATGGAAAGGCTGTCCACTCAAGACCGAGATAATGGATTTGCCGAGCGGTGTAAGAGTATCAGGCATTGGTAAGCTCTTCAGAACCGGGTACCACCGGTTGCCTCAACCGGTGCCGCGATCGCGGCTGGAAGCTTCTCGATCCGCGTTCATGCTATCAGAATCATGCTTGGCAGCGGAAAGAAACACAAATTGATCGGTATGCCGATGACGGGAGCAGGCTGAAAGGACTGGACATTCTGCCTTGAGGCTTCCGACCGCTGCGCGGCACTGGTTGAGGCAACCGGTGGTACCCCGTTAGCACCGGTATTCATCCCTGTCCACACGGACTTCTCACCTCTCAAAAATCGAAAAACTCCCCTCTTGCCCAACGGCGACTACCAGTGCGAGGTTGTGAACATCACGCACCACGCGACAGGCATGAGGGAGAGGGGCATGACAACGCGGGAAGAACTATTGGAGACGCTGCGGCGGCTGGCGGTCGAACAGGGGCCGGACATCACGTTGTACCGCTTTCGAGAAGAGACGGGGATCTCGCGGAATATCGTGTATGACCGCTGGGGGAACTGGACCAATCTGCGTGTCGCCGCCGGGCTGCCGCGACGGGTGACGATCGCACCGGTCTATTCGGAAGACGAGTTGCTCGGCGAGTTTCATGCAGCCGCGCGGGAGGTCGACCGCTATCCCACTTTGGGCGAGTTTTCGCGATTGTCGGACCGGAGCTTGACGACGTTCGACCGTCGCTTCGGTCCCAAGCCCGCGCTCATCGACCGCTACCGCGCCTGGCTGGAACCACAACCGGCCGATGTCCGTCCGGCGTTCCTCGCCGGCATCGAACCGGACTGCGAGCCGAGCGTGGTTCCGGGGCTGGGAGTGCTGCGCGAAGCCGTCCCGCCGATGGATCTTTCAACTCGTTCCCACGCTCTGCGTGGGAACGCCTGGCCGCGACGCTCTGCGTCGCACGAACGCTTCACGCCGCCCGAAGACGACGCGGAGCGTCGAAGACCGGGGGTTCCCACGCGGAGCATGGGAACCAGTTCCGTAGAGTGCGTCGCGACGCGCCCGGCCGTGCTGTTAGCACTGGTAGTCCTCTCTGTCCACGCGGACTTCTCACCTCTCAAAAATCGAAAAACTCCCTCTTGCCCAACGGCGATACCAGTGCGAGCTTATGAAAATCACGCACCACGCACCGAGGCTGTGATTTTATCGTAGCCCTGTCGCTCCGCGACAGGAAAGCCGAGAAAACAACACGCGATGCCCGATCGAGACGGCCGGACATCGCGAACCGCGTCCACCGCACGGCTTTCCTGTCGCGGAGCGACAGGGCTACTTTTGAAAAACTCACAGCCTCATCACATGACTGGCAGGAGGGAGAGGCCCATGACGACTCGGGAAGAACTGCTGGAGACGCTGCGGCGGCTGGCGGTCGAGCAGGGGCCGGACATCACGTTGTATCGCTTTCGGGAAGAGACGGGGATTTCGCGGAATATCGTGTATGACCGCTGGGGGAACTGGACCAATCTGCGTGTCGCCGCCGGGTTGCCGCGACGCGTGACGATCGCACCAGTCTATTCGGAAGACGAGTTGCTCGGCGAGTTTCATGCGGCCGCGCGGGAGGTCGACCGCTATCCCACTTTGGGCGAGTTTTCGCGATTGTCGGACCGGAGCTGGACGACATTCGACCGCCGCTTCGGTCCCAAGCCCGCGATCATCGACCGCTACCGCGGTTGGCTGGAACCACAACCGGCCGATGTCCGCCCGGCGTTCCTGGTCGGCATCGAACCGGATTGCGAGCCCAGTGTGGTTCCCGGACTGGGGGTGCCGCGTGAAGTCGTCCCGCCGCCGATGGATCTCTCCTCGCTGCTGGGCGACTTTCCCCCACCCGGGGAACCGGAACCGGGCCCGTTCCCGCCGGCATGGTTGCGCGACGTCTTCTCGAAATCGTTCAAGCCGTTGCTGGTGCTGCTGGTGGCGGCGGCGTTGACATCGGGTGCCACTGGCGGTCGCTCTGGACCGCCAGTGCCTGTTGTCACAACGCTCCGATCCGAAGACACTGGCGAACGAGTACATTCGCCAGTGACACCCTACGCGGCGCACTTGTCGGTGCGTGGGTCGCCCGGTCAACGTGATCGTACCACGGCTGCGGAGTCCGCAGGGTGCGTCGCGACGCAACCTATGAAACGATCGCAACGGTCAGTGGTTGAACAAGAACTCCTTCGTGTTCACCAATGCCCAGAGGACATCTTCCCAGGCGATTTTCGGGTTGTCCTTGTGTTTTTCGAGGTGGGCCAGCGCGACTTTGAGTTCGTCAGCTTCGGGTTCGCGGGCGTAGACCCAGCGGTAGAGTTCGCGGACTTTCTGGTCGTCCGAGCGAGTCTTGTCGTTGGCGAGCATCGCGGGGCGGGCGTTGCCGGCGGCAACTTTGTTCTGCACTTCCGCGCTGTTGAGCAGGTGCAGGCTCTGCGCGAGGTTCGCTTCCTGGGAGCGTTCGCATTCACACGCGGTGTCGCCCTGCGGCTGGCCGAAGACCTTCAGGAAGTAGACGTTCTGGGCCATCGACGGATCGGGAATCTGCATCGACTTCGACCCGGCCGGGAGACCGCCGAAGGCCTGCGTGGTCGCGGTGATCTGATGGAAGGCGTCGTACAACACTTCCGCCGTCAGCCGCTTCGGGTAGTAGCGCGAGAAGTTCTGCTTGTCCTTGAGGTTGTACTCGTTCGGCAGCGACGTGAGTTGATACGTGCTCGACTTCACGATCGTCCGGCAGAGTTGCTTCAGGTCGAACTTGCTGTCGATGAAGCTCCGCGCGAGTTGATTGAGGAGTTCCGGGTTGGCGGGCGGGTTCGTTTCCCGCATGTCGTCTTCCGGTTCCACGATGCCGCGGCTGAAGAAGTGCTTCCAGTAACGGTTGACGAGAGCCTTGGCGAAGAACGGGTTCTGCGGGTCGGACATCCAGTCGGCGAGGTGTGTCCGCGGGTCTTCTTCCTGCGGGATCGTCAGCGGCTTCGATCCCAAACCGGCCGGGACGAGCATCTTGCCGGAACGTTCGTTGCGGGCTTGGGCGACGCCTTGCGTGTCCTGGTGGAAGATGCGTTTGTCGCGCATCTGATTGTTCGCACCGATGATGTTCTTGCGGCCGACACGGCTGAAGAACGCGGAGAGACCGTAGTAATCGTCCTGGCTCCACTTCTCGAACGGGTGGTGGTGACAGCGGGCGCATTGAATGCGGAGGCCGAGGAACAACTGGGCGACATCTTCCACCTGTTCGTTGGTCTGATCGACTTCGCGGTACCATGTGACCGCGGGGACATCGTCGGCGTTGCCCGACGCGGTCAGCAACTCGCGGACGAATTGATCGTACGGCTTGTTTTCGTAGAGCGTGGTCCAAATCCAGCGGTAGAAGGCGTAGGTGGTGGCCTGCTGGTCATTGCCGCGTTTCTTGTTGCGGAGGACCATATTCCACTTGTTGGCGAAGTAGTCGGCATAAGCCGGAGAGTCGAGCAGTTTGTCGATGATCTTGTCGCGCTTGGCGGGATCGGCATCGGCGAGGAACGCCTGGGCTTCGGCTTCGGTCGGGATGGTGCCGGTGAGGTCGATCGACACTCGGCGAAGGAATGTCGCATCATCGGCGGGAGCGGAGGCCGGAATGCCGAGGATATCGAGCTTGCCGAAGACGGCGTTGTCGATGAAATTCTTCGGCGTCGGCTTCTGAGCGATTTCGGCCCCGAGCGGGATCGTCGCGCGGAACGTCGAGACCTGACCCTGATAGCGGGCCATGATTGCGACTTCCCCGGCGAGATCGTGCGTCTTCACCAAGCCGCTGACATTGACTTCGGCCATTTCCGGATCATTGGCTTCAAAGAGGGCCATGCGAGTGACATCTTCGCTGCTGCCGTCGCTATACATCGCGACGACCGTGATCTGCTGATCGGTGCTGCGATCCATCACGCGGCCTTCGGGCAGGCACTTGATGGCCGTGACGACAGGATCGGTGGCAGCACCGTAGGGCATGCCCTGTTCAATCCAACGGGAGATCAAGCGGTATTCATAGCTACCAACTTCCATCCGCTTGCCGCCGCCGTGGGGCGATTGGCCCACCGGTTTGGTCAACAGCAGACTCTGGCTGGGCGATGGCTGGAAAATGCGGCGACCGCGGCCTTCCTTCACAAGGAACTCGTGATCGTCTTCCGGATAGAAGCCGAGCAGCGACAGTTTAAAGCCGTTCTGTCCACTCGCCTTGCCGTGGCAGCCGCCGCTGTTGCAACTCAGCTTGGTAAAGATCGGCACGACCTGATTCGGGAAGTTCACCGGGACATCGTTCGCGAAACCGGTGACATGGACCGGCAACTCGGCAACGAGATTGGACCCGATGGCTTTGACAGTCGTGGCCCCATCGGCGACTGGCGTCAGATAACCATTGGCATCAACCTGCACGATGCCCGCGGGTTCGGTGACGAACTGGACTGTTCGCGTGTGGTCACGCAGTTGTCCGGTCGAGTAAACACCAGTGACGAAGAGTTGCTGGCGGCTGTCCCGTCCGCGGATGGCAAGCCCTTGGCCGGTGAGGTTCGGTTCGATCCGCAGTGCCGTCAATTGGCCGGGATCGCCCAGACCTTTCGGAGCCGCCGCGAAGAGGGTACTGCTCGAAAGGAGCACGCCACCGGCGATCCACAACAGCGAACGGAACGAACGCAGTTCGGGCATGGGACAATTCTCCACGGTCCGTCTAACGGCACCACTCAGGCGGGTAATCGACAGGTTTTATCCCGGCGATTCGGGCAGGTCCACTGGCAGGTTCAGCACGCGGCATTCACGAATGAAACGGGGGAGGCACCCGAGCCACATGGAATTCCACGGATTTTCACAAACTCGCAACTTCCAACATATCAACATCTGCTTTTTTGTCAAGCGGCGCAAAGCCCAAGTTGCGTCGGTTCGACAAAATCCGCAGAGTCGCGGTGTGGGATGTGACTTTGCGGGATACGTCGGCTTTAACGGCCACATCGGTTTTCAACTGGCAGGCGGTTCGGGCCCCCGCATCGACGGCCAGAGCCGCATGCCGAGTGCAACTGTGAGGCACATCCACGAGACCAGCAACGGCTGCGAGCTGAGTGTCATGGAAACGATCACATTCGATTGAAACGCGCGTGGCCAATGCCGCTGGATGGCACGTTGCGATTCCATCGAGAAAGCGAACACCGCCACAGAGAAAAACACTGCGAATAGCATCCACAAAGGTCTTCGTTGCCGTCCCAGCATGAAGACGCCAAGGAGCATCATGGGTGGTGCAAAGACCGCCAGGTTGTGCAGAAATCGTAAATACGCCGTACCATCTCGCCCGGTCCATGAGCGGATATACCCGTTGAAAAACCAAGCGTTGACAATGAGGACGCAAAAGCAAACAACGCAAACGACTATCCCCGCTGCCGACCAGAAAACATTCCGGTTCATCCAGCGGGATAAGGGAAATATCACCGTGATGCCGTATGCGAATCCGAGCAGTGATACCTGGATAAAACCGTCCCCTCGCAACAGCAGGCTCGTCGCGACAACGATCACCACGCCGAGCGCTCCGGCCACCAGTCCCATAGCCGCACACAACATGGTCGTCTGAAAGACCGCCGTCCACCCGGTCAAATTCCGCAGCGGCGGCGGATATCCCGGCGAGAAATACCACTGGTGAATGCCGACAAACGGTCGCCAGAGTTGCCACATGCGCGGCGCGGCGGGATCGTGTTCCTCAAGTGGTGGTTCAGCAGGGGTTTCCACGGTCGTGAGTCTCCACGGGGCGGCAACGCGCACCATCCTCGCTGGAACCGTGTCACATTACTACTGGATGCGCTACAATACTGTTGTGGTCCCCTGCCCTGACGCTGAACTGGCCCCTTGTGATGCCGCATCTGACGCCGCCGGAATTCAACAGTATTGACGACGCCGTGGCAGCCCTGCGCGACGGAAAAATGGTGATTGTCGTCGATGCGGAAGAGCGGGAAAATGAAGGCGATTTCATCTGTGCGGCGGAAGATATCACGCCGGAGATGGTTCACTTCATGTTGCGACACGGAGCGGGCGTGCTCTGTGTGCCGTTGCTGCACGAAGCCGCCGAACGGCTGGGGCTGACACCGATTGTCGATGCGGAACGGAACACGGCCCCCAATCGGACGGCGTTTCTCACACCGATCGACCATCGCGATAGCGGCAGCGGTGTCAGTTCGGAAGCCCGGGCGTTGACCATTCGGGAATTGGGAAATCCGGCGTCCGCCGCGCGGGACTTCGTGCGGCCCGGTCACATTTCGCCGCTGCTGGCGAAAGATGGCGGGGTGTTGCGACGGGCCGGTCACACCGAAGCGACGATTGATCTGTTGCGACTCGCGGGCAAGCAACCCGTGGGCGTGCTGATCGAGATTCTCAGCGAAACCGGTCGCGGCATGGCTCACTTTGACGAGCTCGTGGTCCTCGCCCGCAAACAACAGATGCCGATCATCTCCATCGAGCAACTCATTCGCTATCGGCGGATGCGCGAGCAGCTGGTGAAACGCGAGGCGGATGTCCCGTTCAAGACACGGAACTATGGTGAATTCCACGTCATTGCTTACGACGTGCAATACGAAGATCAACAACCGCTGGCGATTGTCTGGGGCGATTTGAAGTCGGTCCCTGCGCCACTGGTGCGCGTGCATTCGTCGTGCTTCACCGGTGATGTGCTCGATTCCCTGCGCTGCGACTGCGGCGACCAACTGCACCTCGCGATGGAGATGATCGCGAAAGAAGGTGTCGGGGCGGTGATCTACCTGCCACAGGAGGGCCGCGGAATTGGCCTCGTCGCGAAATTGAAGGCATATCAACTGCAGGATCAGGGATTGGACACCGTCGAGGCAAATCACAAGCTCGGCTATAAAGCCGATTCGCGCGACTACGGGATTGGCCTGCAGATTCTGAAGGATCTTGGCTTGTCCGCGGTGCGGCTGCTGACAAATAATCCGCGGAAAATTAACGCGTTTCCGGGGTTCGATCTGCAACTCGTCGAGCAAGTCCCCATTATTGCACCGATGGAAAAAGAGCGGGTGCATTATCTCGCCACCAAGCGTGACAAGATGGGACACATTCTGCCGGCAGATGAACAATGAGGGACGATGTCGTAGGGGCGAACCTCTTCGTTGCCCCGTGACAACAACGAACGCTTCTCTCTACAGTGCGGCTTCCGCGATCAGCGGCCGACACTCTGTATGATCGTCAGCGTCGCTCATTCCGAAGAGCGTATTGAGTTCCGTTAGAAAACGATCCATCGCGGCTTCTTCGTCATCAATCGTCGTGGCCCCGGCGACCGGGGCGGTGGTCGTGTGCGGGGCGAGTTCACCACGGAGAACACGGATATGAGCCGGAGCTTCGATGCCCAGCCGGACGGTCCCCTTTCCCGTTTGAATCACAGTGATGACAATATCATTGCCAATCTTGATTGTTTCGGTCTTCTTCCGGGTTAAGACGAGCATCTGAGTTTCCTCCATGATGGGGCCAAACCGCCTCGAAGAACCGCGAATCGCACCCCCGTGGTGGTCGCAGGCGAGGTCGCTCTGACCGCGGCAGAAGAGAAAAGCAACCGGTGTGCCGAGCTTTTCAGAATCTTGGCACAGGCACGTAAAATATCCGCAACGTCCTTCCAACAAAGGCGATGCAGCGCCGTCACACGATCCACACCGCTGTCGACGATTGTCATGTCAAGAGGAAGTTGCGGTTTTTACAATGCGGAATGCAGTGGGAATTACAATCCGATTCGCGACAGCGGCGCCGACAAAATGTCTCGTAGAAGAGACACTTTTTGAGTGCGTGGACTGAGTGATCCTGCAAAGCACAAACTAGGCAGCACTTCTCAGAGTTTCCTGGCGTTGCGGCGGGGTGTATTTCCGACCGACGAGGCGTTCGGCTTCAATGTTCACTTCGTCGAGCATCTGCTGCACGCGCTCAGCGTAGAAATCGAGCTGGTCCCGCGTGATGTCGGGCGGAATCGTCAGAAACTCACTGTGAACGAGATAAATCGTCGTGAACGGCTTGGGGATTAGTTGGTCGGTCCACGTTCCCTTGATCCGCCACTCACTCCGGCAGGTGTAAGCACAGGCGGTGATCGGGCGACCGGTTTGCGATGCCACAAAAACTGCGCCGGGCTTAAAGACATGCCTGGGGCCGCGCGGGCCGTCGGGAGTGATGACGATGTGCTGCCCTTCGACATCACTCATCAACTGCCGGACGGCTTGTGCCCCGCCGCGGCTGGAGGATCCCCGGACCGGCGTCAATTCCATGATCCGCATCGCTTCAGCGAGGTACCCCCCGTCATTATGCTGGCTAATGAGGCAACTCGTCCGCCTGCGGTTCGCCTTATGACTGGCAAAGGTGGGGATGAGCATCTGGTCGTGCCACATTACGCCGACAAAACGAAGCGGATCATCGACAGCGACTGTGTAATCGAGCCGCAGTTTGTCGCTCGGAACAACATACACCTTCCGGCATGTCAACATGATCACACGGATCATGAGAACGATGGTCCACACCAGAATTTTGACGAGTAAGCGGCTCCGAATCTTCATTTCGACGATCTCACAAACGCGCCGACGCGAATGGGTAGGGAAAGACCGCGAAAATGTAAGGCATCCCGAGCAATGCGGGAATGGCAGTTTCTGGCAGGCGATGGTTGCGTTAAACGAGCCGGAAGCGTCAGCAACGGACACTTCCTCTTCCGCAATCTCTTCGATTCAGCGAGCAGGAAAAGGGGCCGCCGCTGGCGTTTCCGGCTCGTTGTGAAAACGAACAGACCGCGACGTTTTGGGAACGTCGCGGTCTGAAGGGGCCCGAAGTTCGCAACGTTTGGGACGTTGCCGTTTCTTCTTGAAACTTAGTTCTTGGCAGGTTGTTGCATGCGGAGCAGCCGAGCTCCGGCTTCACCAGGGCCATGATCATAGCAGTCCCGGTTGTGCCACAGAGGCACGCCAGCCGCATATCGGGCGGCCAGCATCAGCACCTTTTCTTCCGAACCGGGCTTTGCCGCCGTCGGCGCGCCGGGATCGATTCCCAAGGCTTCAAAATCGATCTCCTCGAAGTTCAGTTCGCCGTCTTCGTACTCGGCGACTTCTTCGTCATCCGAGACTGCGTACCCAACTTCTTCATCTTCGAGTTCATCTACGTCGTAATCGAACGACATTCCCGACTCCACTACTAAGACGTTCCATCACCGACTACCGCCGAAGCGCGATTTCAAAAAACGAAATCGGATCGGCCCAATTACGCCTGGGTGTTCGACATGCAGTGTCCAAAGTGACGTTCGTCAGCGGGGGGCTGGGAACGGTGCCATTCATGGCTCACACGGAGGGACCGGAGGCTTCGTGCCGGTAGGACAGCGGGCAGGGAGATCACCAAAGCGAAGGTATTCTTCTGGCAAACGACCGGATTGTCAACAAAAATTCTTGGTTGCCCCCGGAGAAGAGCCGTTTTTCCCGACTCAGAGAACCACTTTGTTTCCCGAATCGGAAGCGATTGCCGATGCCTTGCAGGCGGCCCGAACGAATCTATCGTGCTCTCACACGGGCGGCTAAGTCATTTCGCGAAAACTGCAGCGAAATAAATTGCTTCTGCTGAAGATTCGCGAGGTTGCCATCAGCAAGCCTATCGACAATATCCGATATCGCCCACCAGCGATGCCCAGTCTCCCAGAACACCCTCATATCGGTGTTTTGCGATCACTTTCATAACGCTTGAGCTTACGGTCCAGCGTAGATCGCTCGATGCCCAGCAGCTGAGCGGCTTGCGATTTGTTCCCCCCCGTGACTTGCAACGTAGCAAGGATATGTTGCCGCTCGATGTCGTCCAGCGATTGCGGCTGGAAATCGTTCGAGGCCGGCGGAAGGCTGCTGATGGTATCGGTCGAAGAGCGCCCCAAGGCCGAGAGTTGAATATCGTCAACATCGATCCGGGGACCGGTGGCCAGGATGATGCCCCGTTCGATGGTGTTCTGCAGTTCGCGGACATTGCCCGGCCAGTCGTAACTCCTCAGCAGTTCCGCGGCTGCGGGCGAGAAGTCCATTGCCGGACGGCCGATCTTCCGGGCAAATTTATCGAGGAAATACTGGGCCAGCAGCGCGATATCCGTCCGCCGCGCCCGCAACGGTTCCACGGTCAATTCCACCACCTGCAGTCGGAAGTACAAATCCTTGCGGAATTGCCCTTCAGCCACCGCTTCTTCGAGCGCCCGGTTCGTCGCGGCAACCACACGCACGTCCACCTGCACTTGCGTTCCACCACCAACGCGTTCGAAGGGATGCCCTTCCAGAACTCGCAGGAATTTCGCCTGGATCGCAAGGCTCATTTCACCGACTTCATCGAGGAAGATCGTGCCCTGATGGGCTTGCTCGAACTTGCCGAACTTCCGATTGACGGCTCCCGTGAACGATCCCTTCTCGTGACCAAACAATTCACTTTCCAGCAGGCTTTCGCTGAGCGCGGCACAGTTCATCGTGATGAACGGACCATTCTTGCGCGTGCTGTTCAGGTGAATGGCTCGGGCCACAAGCTCTTTACCTACACCACTTTCGCCACGAATGAGCACCGTTGCGCCGGTGGGAGCAATGCGACTCAATCGGTCGCGCAGCCGATTCATCGAAGTGCTGTCGCCCACGAGTTCCGTTTCCACGCGAAGTTGTTCGCGGAGTGTCTGGTTCTCGGTTTTGGCTCGTTCGAGTCCAGCCGCAAGTTGCTCGCGACGTTGAATGTTTTCCACGGCAATCGCGAACTGGTCGGCCACGGCGAGCGTGTAATTGAGATCGTCCAGTTCCAGTGGTCGAGAGAGATCCGTGGAGTAAAGATGAATGAGACCCAGCAGTGATTCACCTGAGCGCAGGGCTGCACAAATCACACTTTGCGCGCTGATCTCATTCACGCTTTCTTTTTTAGACAGCCGCAGATCCTCGCTCACATCGCGGGCCAGGATCGCATCGCGTTCGGACATGGCCAGTTGCGATAACGAATCGGAGACCCGCTGGTATGGCATCGGCGTCCGCGACTTATACACCACTACCTGCAAATCGGCACAATTCGGCAGGCCGGTAGACGGCACCGGCAACATCAACACCGCACCGATATCGGCCGCTGTACTGGCCAGCAATCCTTCCAGAACGGTTTCGGCCAGATCGGCGATGTCGGTGGCGGTCCCCATGTCGATCGCCAGGCGGTAGAGTCGGGCCAAATCGCGGCCCAAGCGATCGCGCGTATGGGCTTCCGCCACACGAAAACTCGATTGTCGGCTGCGATGCAGAATCTCGGGCTGAATTCCGACGATCACGACTTCGGGCGATGTATCCGATCCCAACGGGTCGCGTTGCGTCGATTCGCCGGCTTCCGCGGTGGGATCGAGGCTGTACGCCAACACCGTCGACCCGAGTTGGATCTGTTGGCCGGGCAACAACGCGCAATCACCGTCGATGGTCTGGCCCTGCACTTTCGTCCCGTTGCGACTGCCGAGGTCGCGCACCAGCCAGCGGCCGCCCGACTGGAAGACTTCGCAATGATTACGACTGCAGACCTCGTCCGGAACGGCAATCCGGTTCGTCGGCGCACGACCGAGCGTGGTGATCTGACCTGGAATGAGTCGAAACTGACGCCCTTCCAGGGGACCATTCTTCACGATGAGGAACGCTTCGGCAGACATACAACTCCGGGGGCCCGAGCCGTTTGCATGAGAGGTCAAGTCAGCAGCATCACCGTACTGACGCTCATCCATTGTGAAGATATTTCGGAATCACGCCAAGCGACAAGTCACTCCTGCCGCGGGAAATCGGCAGGACTGACAGGTGTACGATCCACACGAACGCTTGCGACTCTGGCGTTTGCACGACATGCTTGCCTCTGAGATGCTCAAGGATTGATGCGTTACCGGATCGACGACGCGACATGACCTCAGGCAAAGACGAAACCCAAATCCCCCCTGATCGAAGGTGGCGAACTGATGGTGCGGATGACGGATTGGTTGCGAGCGGGATGCGTGGCACTGCTGCTGGCCGGCGCGGCCTCCGCCGAAAATTGGCCGCGGTTTCGGGGATCTGACGGCAGCGGAGTCGCCCCCGAGCAAGGCATTCCCACCACCTGGAAAGAATCTGATTACAAATGGGTGGTCGATCTTCCCGGTGAAGGCCATAGCGCTCCGGCCATTTGGGGGAAATCGCTGTTCGTGACCTCCGCGATCGACGCCGGGCTGGTGCGATCGCTCTACTGCCTTGACGCCGATAGCGGAGAAACTCGCTGGGTGCGGTCGATGGGCTTCAACAGCAACCGCAAGCACCAGAAGAACAGCTTTGCGTCGTCGACTCCGGCGACCGATGGCGAACGGGTCTATGTCGCGTTCTCCGATCAGGAACGCTGTGCACTCGCCGCCTACGATTTTGAGGGGACGCTCGTCTGGCGAACATGGCTCGGCCCGTTCAGCAGCCAGCACGGCCTGGGTGCATCGCCGATTGTGTTTGAAGATCTCGTGATCATGCCGAATGATCAGGACGGCCCCAGTTCCATCGTCGCCTATGACCGCCGCGACGGAAAACTCGTCTGGAGCACGCTGCGACCGTTTCGGGAAGCCTCCTACGCCACGCCGATCATCATCGAACAACCCGGTTCCAAGCCGCAATTGATCTGTCTGAACGGAGCGACGGGAATCTCGGCACTCGATCCGTGGACGGGATTATCGCTGTGGCAATCGGAACCGCTCGCCCAGCGGACGGTATCATGCCCCGTATACGGCCAGGGAAAAATCTATGCGACGTGCGGACAGGGGGGCAAAGGGACCATCCTGATCGGTGTCGATCCCGCCAGTGTCTCAAACGGCATCGCCCCGACGACGTTCCGTCGTGAAAAAACGCTACCGTACGTCCCCTGCCTCATTGCCTACGGCGACCATCTCTACATGTGGAACGACAACGGCGTGGTGATGTGTGTCGATCCGAAAACCGATCAAACGGTCTGGCAGGAACGCATCGGCGGCACGTTCAGCGGCTCGCCCATCTGTATCGGCGGGAAGATTTACTGCGTCGACGAATCGGGAAAAGTCGCCGTCATCGATGCCAGTCCGACGTACAAGTTCCATGGATTCAGCGAACTCGGCGACAACAGCCACTCGACACCGGCCGTCGCAAATGGGAAACTCTATTTGCGATCGTTTCATCGGCTGGCCTGTCTGGCGGCGCCGCAATCGGCCGGAAAATGACGGGCCAGCGATAGAACGTGACCATTCCGGGGCTGATCGGGGGGCGACGGGCCAGCGCCAATCGATGGCCGTTTTCGTATGCCCTATCGTCGGGCACAGCACCACAAGGACCACGAGGCGCGGCATGGCGGAATGGCCTGGCGGGAACTGTCCCCAGTGCGGCGAATGGATGCCGCCGAACATGATTCACTGCCGGGAATGCCGGCAGTTGCTCAACCCGGAACTGACGAAGTCGAGCGTCGAGATGCCGACGTTCGAGCCGTTACAGGAGCTCGACTGCATGGCGGAAGTCGAACACGCGGGTTTTTATTGCGAATGCCCCAAGTGCCAGCGCGAACTGAAAATCGCGAAGAAGTACCTGGGCGAGCGCGTGCAGTGCAAACATTGTCAGGCGGGTCTGCTGCTCGACCCCGCCAGTCCAATGATGCGTGCCGCCGATGTCTACGCCAAGTGCCCGCACTGCAATCAGCAGTTGCGGTTTGACCCGAAGTACATGGGCCTGAAGGTCGCCTGCCGCTTCTGCCAGGGGAAGCTGCAAGTCCTTAAACCAAGTTGAGTTCCCCCATGCGGCGACTACGACGAATTGCCGTATACGCATGGGTCGCCCCCAGTTCCGCGGTGGGGTTGATGGCAACCTCGATCGCCTTGCTGCAAGGGGGACGCGGCAAATGGGTGGATGGCGTCCTCGAAGTCACCGGCCCGAAGTTTCTGCGTTGGTTATCGCGCGGAGCACCGGTCGAAGGAGGCATTGCAGCAATCACACTCGGGCATGTCGTTGTCGGCCAGTGTGAAGCCACGCTCGCCGAGACCCGGGGCCACGAGCGCATCCACGTCCGCCAGTATGAACGCTGGGGGCCGTTCTTCATTCCGGCGTATCTGCTGGCCAGTGCATGGATGAGAGCCAAAGGGAAAGACCCGTACCTCGACAACCCGTTTGAAGTCGAGGCCTATCGTGAAGACGGCTATCGATAGCCAATCGTCGCGATGCGGTTTCGCGATCCAGTTCACATATCCTCGCTCGCTTCCAAACCCGTGGTTCTGATGCCGAGCTTCTCCTGCATCCAGCCTTGCACGGCGTCGGCCCGTTCGCGGGACTGGCCAGAGACGATGCTGGCCGTTTGCGGTAGCCCGGCATCGTCTTCGTAAGTGAGCACCACCTCGAACATCACCGGGGAACCTTCCTGATACTTCCCCTGATTCACATCGACGGACTTCACCAGGGACCGCGGCACGGAGGCTTTGGTTGCTCCAAACCAGCCGCGTAATGTAATCGTTCCATCCATATCATCGATTGCAGCCCCCTGGGGATAGCCGAGAATGAACACGGTGGCGACCACTCCAGCCAACAGCACGATCGACCAGACGATTTCCATCACCAGCAGCGAAGGCTGGAAGCCGATCCCGAAGACGACCGGAAAAATCATGATGAACGCGGCCGCGGAAACTCCCACCAGAAACGCTGTGATCAGACCGCAGCGTTCGTGAATTTCCCAACCATACGCGGTCTGCCGCAACAAGCGTTGCAACGGCTCTTCATTTCCCCGCACGCGGTGGTAGTACGTTCCCGACCATAACCCGAGCATGATGCCATTGAACGGCGTCATGAACAGCAGCATGAAGAGTTCGGTACCGGTGATGCCGTGTTCCAGAACCGCGGTTTCAGGGCGTTCCGGATCATAGAACACAGTGACTTTGGCACCGACCGGATAACGATCGACGATCTTGCGGACGGAGTTCCGCGCCCCCGTTCCGCTGACACTACCGTCGCTGAACTGGCAACGCGTTCCGTGCAACGTTTTTCCGTCGACCTGATATTCATATTCAATTTTCGGCCGGTAAGACCGTTTGCCACCCTTTTCGCGACTCTCGTCTACATGCGAGGTGGTGACAGAACCGGGTGTTTCCGTAAACTGGTACGATCGCAGCGCCTGCCAGAACATGTAGCCGATGGCGCCGTCAAACCCAAGCGTCATCAGCGACCAGATGATCGTAAAAACCAGCGGAACGCCGGCATTCTTGGCTGTTGATTTCATAGTCGAAATTCCGTGTCATGACACCGAAATCACGGGCCCGCCAGCAATCCGATTACTCACGCTTGCGGTTTCGCACCTCGCGCCGATACCACTCAGTGATCTCATCACGGGGCGCGAAACCGCAAGTGGGCAATCACGGCCCCTTGAACCGTTCGTGACATTTGTTGCAGTTGGCCATCCCGGCGACGAAGGCCTCATTCGCAGCGGCGATATCCTTCGCCCTGAGTTTCGCCGTGGCGTCCGTGAGATGCGTCTGCATCGAGGTTGTGAACGCCTGCCACTCGGGAATGTCTGTGGGATTTTTGACCTTAGGGTCGGCGTGCATCGGTAGCGAGAGGATCGCCATCGCCAGCATTTGCCGACTTTCCGTCACCGGATCTTTCGGCCGCCGCATCACCCGACGAAGCGCGGGCAGACGTTGATTCATCTGATCCATTGCCGGGCGGTACCTCATCAGCTTCGACCATTCGACATCGACCACAGCCTTGCCGGAAGCCTTGCCGTCGAGCGCCGCTTGAACCGCCGGGAAGGCAGCCCTCGCGGCGTTGTAATCCAGTGCCCGGTTCAGGTTGATCGCGGCGTCCCGCAGGTCAGCCCCCGATGCCTTCAGCTTCGACGGCTGCGGGTGCTCCGCGAGCGCTTGCCCCACCAGCATCAACAGCGATGTCGCGTGCTTCCGTTTCGCGCCGAACTCGTCGAAGTTCTCCTGACTCTTCAGACACTCCTGAATGTCCGCACCGAGGGCTTGGGCCTCGGCCACGAGTTCGTCCGCTGTCGCGACTTTGTCGAGCGGCAACGGCGGCGCAGCGTGTAGTGCGACATTCAGCATGAAACCGATGGCAGGGATCAACAACAGCATTTTCATCGCGATATCCTCGTTCCCACGCTCTGCATGGGAATACCGGGCGGAGACGCTCCGCGTCGACTCTCTTGATCGTGTCCGGTGAAGCGATCGTGCGACGCGGAGCGTCGCGGCCGTGCGTTCCCACGCGGAGCGTGGGAACGAGTTACTTTCCGCGATTCAAATACAGTTTGACATTGTGTGTCGCGCGACCGCCGGCGACGAGATCGGGGCGGCCATCGCCGTTGAAGTCTGCGGCGAACGCGTCTTCGACTGCACAGCCACCGTTATCAATCACGTGCTTTTTCCACGCGGTGGGAACATCGCCACGATTGTGATAAACATACAAACCGGGACCAACTACCGGCCCGGGACCGGGCTCGCGGTGACCGATTACAACTTCATCACGGCCATCGCCGTCGAGATCCGTGGTCCACGCGGCATGCCCCTGCTTGAGTGTGTCATCGAGCACATGCCGCTTCCATAAGCCCGTTCCGTCGGCCGGCGGAAAATAGACCACGGCTTGCGTGCCGTGCATCGGTTCGACCGTCGCGAGAAAACGTTTTCCGGATTGATCCCAACGACCGACCTTCACTTCGCCAGTGCCGCGCAGTTCCGGCTTATCACCATCGGTACCGCTGCCGAGTTGAGTCTTGGTGAATTGCCCCTGAGTATTGCGTTGGATAAGAAACACACCTTCCTGCGCACCGACGATGCTGTCGAGCGGTGCCGTTTGATCCCAATCGAAATGCGTATGCGCGTGCATGCGATTGAGGCTTTCGTCGAGAATCGTGGGCATCCAGCGGTCGGTCTGCGGGTTCGCGGGAATTTCCAACGCTTCAAACCGCACGCCGGCTCCGTCCGTCTTGAGCAACGGCGATAACACCAGTTGCGGGCGGCCTTTGCCGAGGACATCCGCGAAACTCATGCGATGCAGACTCAACTCCTTGCCGATGAAATGCACGTTCCACTTGGCGTTCGGATCGGCCGTCCGCGTGATCCATTGAATCGTGCCGATTTTTGTCCACCCGGCCCCCACCGCGAAATCGACTTTCCCGTCGCCGTCGATGTCATGCGCGGCGAGGCAAACGTTATCGAGTGCCGTCTGGTTTTCGAGGATCACGTGCTTGGTCCACGTCGGGTTCTCGTACCACTGGATGCGGTTCTCACTGACGGCGACGATATCGCACTTGCCGTCCCCATTCACATCGGCCGGGCTGACGGCGTAGCAGACTTTGCCAATTTCGGGATCAATCGTGACGGCTTCAAACTGCGGGAAATCTGCCGCAGAGGTGATCGCAACCAGGTTGAAAAAGGCACACGCAACAAGCAGCCGCATCGGGAAACTCCTGCCGACGATCAAGGTGAAGGATGCACTTTCGATAATATCGAGACGCTTGCAGAACCGCGAATCCATCAGGAACCCGCACTCCCGCGAAACGGCAAGCGACGGGTGGGGGATTCGTGTATGATGACGAATCGAATTGATCGATCGATTTTCAGGAGTCGCGACGAGCATGCATTTCGTGTTGATCCCCGTCGGCAGTGATGGCGATGTGAATCCGTTTCTGGGTCTCGCCACCGCCCTACAGAACCGCGGGCATACGGTGACCATCGCGGCGAATCCCTACTACCGCCCGAAAATCGAACGGTTGAACCTGAAAATGATCGACGTGGGATCCGTCGAAGATTATCAGGCGACCGTTTCCGATCCCAACCTGTGGAAGCCGAATCAAGGCATCGAAGTCCTGCTCGGCAGCCCCATCGTCCTCCGGACGGTGCGCGAGCAATATGCATTGATCGACAAACTCTATAAGGAAGACCCCAATACGGTCTTCGTCGGCGGCACCCTGGCGATGGCCGTCCGCGTCGCTGAAGAAAAACTCGGTATCAAAGCGGTCACGGTCCATCTGCAACCGGTCGCTCTTCGCAGCATTGAGAAACCGCCGGTGTACCCGCGCATCAAGTTTGGCGAACGCTGGCCGCGGTTTGTGGTCCGTGGACTCTTCTGGCTGATCGACCGCGGCAAGCTCGATCCCTTGCTCGATCGCTCGCTTGGTGTCTTGCGCAAAGAACTCGGTCTGCCACGCAAGAAACACTACATGATCGAAGAGATTCACGCGCAGCGGTTGTCGATTGGACTGTTTCCCAAGTGGTTCGCATCTTCGTCCGACTGGCCGAAACAATTCCGGCAGACCGGTTTCCCGCGGTTCGATGCCGTCAACACGCAGCTATCGGAAGCGGTAGAAGCCTTTCTGAAAGCCGGTGATCCGCCGATCGTCTTCACCTTCGGCACCGGGATGGCTCAAGGCAAAGACCTGTTGACGGCGTCGGCCGAAGCCTGCCGGATCATGAAACGCCGTGGAATTCTGCTCACCAAATTTGCGGATCAGGTTCCGAAAGAGCTGCCGCCCGGCGTGGTCCATTTCGATTACGTCCCGCTGGCCACCTTGATGCCTCGCTGTGCGGCGATCGTGCATCACGGCGGCATCGGCACCACATCGCAGGCGTTCGCCGGTGGCGTGCCGCAGGTCATCACACCGTTCGGTTTCGACCAGATGGACACCGCCGACCGCATCCAACGCTTGGGCGTCGGCGGGAGTTTGTTACCGCAGAATGTCACGGGACCAAAACTCGCGGAGACGCTGACTGCCGTGTTGAATCGGCAATCCACATTGGCAACATGCCGCGAGATTCAAAAACGCTTTGAGAATGAGAACGTGCTCAATGACACCTGCGCGTTGTTGGAATCGGTGAAGTAATTCCGTTGTGAGCGGCAAGGCGCTAGCCGCCGGTGTATTTCTTCGCAGTGTGAAAGAACCGGCGGCTAGCGCCTTGCCGCTCACGAAGAAAGCATTGTGAACCCGGGTAATCGGGTTAGAATGCGACGAACAGGAAAACCCGGCGGCGTTCGTGCCGCGGCTTCGATGGAGCGGAGTGACGATGCAATTGCGATTTCCCCCCGGCGAACGACTCGGTGCGCGGTCGTGGGTCTGGCAATTGATGTTCTTCATCGTCGCCTGCTGCACGGTGCTGATCGCCTTTCAGGCTTTTCATCAACCCCAGGCGACAACCCGCGTCGAATCACCCGAGGAGACGCTGGCCCCGGACTTCGTCTCACCGGTACGAAACGACCTGGCGGACGACGAATTTCGTGCCCCACCACCGGATCTCGCTTCCGAAACGCCGCCGCGCCCCCGCCGCAACAATGAGCCTGTCACACCACCGAATCGGCAGCTTCGCACGGATCTCAGTCTCGTGCGCGACAACACGCTCGGCGTCCGGTACGACGAATCGACCGCGTTCTTTGATCTGCTGCAGGAAACACGACGCCGGCCGGAAGAGATCGATGCGCGTGTGCGGCACGATGTGCAATACGCCAACCTGATGGCCGACCCCGCGGCCTATCGTGGTCAGGCCGTAGCACTGGCCGGAGAACTCTGGCGGTTAACGCCGTTCAAGGCCACCCGAAATTCGCATGGATTGGAAACGCTCTATGAGGCGTGGATCGTTACACCGGACTCCGCGCCGCATGCGTATCGGGTGGTGGCCTCACAACTGGGAGCCGATTTGCAACCGGGCATCCAATCCCGAGTGCCGATCTTTGTCACTGGCTACTTTTTGAAGCGGGAAGGCTATGCCACTCCACAGGGTGTCGAAGTCGCTCCCACCATTGTGGCGGCGCGATTGGATTGGGATGACACAGTCCCCCATCCGGGCGCTATGGCCGCATTTCCGCCGTGGATGATGGGCTTGATTGTCGCCGGCGGATTAATTCTGACCGCGACGCTGGTGTCGTTAACCCTCTCCGAACGGCGTTCAGCTCGACAACAACCCCGGTACGAACCGATGCGGGCCGAGACGCTCACAGCGCTGGCCGCACTGCCGCCGTATTCGATTGGCAACGTGCTGCTCGAACTGGAAGAACAAGATCGCGTGCGTCAATTTGAAGGGGTGCGACCGCCTCACATCAAACCGACGCCGCTCTGGACGAAGAACGAGACTCGCGCTGCGAGCCATCGTTCGACTGGTGCCATCGATTTACCCACGCCCACTCCCCCCACGCGACAATTTCGCCGTGGATGGAAAGAACGCTGGACCGGCGAAAAACCGCCGAGCGATACGAACGGGGAATGACTCACCAGCCCGTAGCGCGAGCAAGGGCGTCACGCAGAGGTTGACACCCTTGCTCGCGCTACGGGCTGGTCAGGCGTGAGATCAGTTCAATAAGTCGCTGCACATCTTGATGGCGGCCGGCCCCACGAGCACCACGAAGATGCCGGGGAAAATGAACAGCACCAGCGGAAAGAGCATCTGCACCGCAGTTTTCTGGGCTTTTTCTTCGGCGATCTGGCGACGTTTCACCCGCATCGCATCGGATTGAACCCGTAGTGCCTGCGCGATCGACGAACCGAATTTATCGGCTTGAATCAAGATCGCGACCAGTGATTTCACATCGTCGACACCCGTCCGTACGCCGAGATCGTGCAATACTTCGCGACGGGTCCGTCCCATGCGCAATTGCATCAATGCAAGATTCATTTCCGCGACGATTTCATGATGCACATCGGCCAGTTCTTCGGCGACGCGTTGCATGGCCGCATCGAGACCCAGCCCTGCTTCCACGCAAACGACGAGCAAATCGAGCGCATCGGGAAGCGACAGGAAGATTTTCTGCTTTCGACCCGATCGGATGTACCAGAGCACAATTTCCGGCAAATAAAACGCCGCGCCGGCGATGAGCGCGATCGACGCGTAGCCGTTCTGCGTCATTCCATACCGCATCATCCCGAAGCCGGTACCGATCAACCCGCCGCAAATGAGCGAGGTAAACTTGATCGCCAAGTACAACTGCGGGGCTTTGGGATTGTTGAATCCCGCATTCGCCATCCGGATCGTAAGTTCGTTCTGCTCGAGTTCGGTCTTGGGCTGAAGTGCATGCGAGAGCGCCGGCGCGGCCTGCTCGATCATCGCTGCCATGCCCTTCTTCTGCGACCGATTCTTGTCGGCCCGCTGCATGGGGTTCTTCAGTTCTTCGAGGCGATCTGTGGCCCGGTTCTCTTTGCCGCTGAAGATCGACATCACGGCCCACAAACCGAGCGTGATCGCGCCGAAAATTGCCCAAGGCAGCAGTGTGGCGATATCCATACGAGCGTCTTTCTGAATGCGTACCGAAGTGCAATTCCGCCGAAACAGTCGCCGTCGAGATCACACTTTAATATCAATAATCTTATTAATCACCCACGCCCCAAGAATCTGCATGACAATCCCGGCGGTAATCATCTTCTTACCGAGCGGAGTTGTGAACAGCAGCATGACGTAGCTGGGATTCAGGTAATAGACGGCAATAAAGATGGCGATCGGCAGAATCATCAGCACCACACCGCTCAAACGACCTTCACCGGTAAGGGCCTGAACGGTGCCGAGAATCTTGAAGCGTTCGCGGATCACGTAGCCGATCTTGTCGAGAATTTCCGCAAGGTCGCCACCGCATTGGCGCTGAATGGCGACTGCGGTGACGAAGAATTTCAGGTCGAGGTTCGGCATCCGCTTGAGCATCGACTTCAGCGCGGTTTCAATCGACACCCCGAGGTTCTGCTGCTCGTAGGCGAGGCTGAATTCGTGGGCAATCGGATTGGGCATTTCGTGTACGACGAGGTTCAAGCCGGAACCCAACGCATGCCCGGAACGCAATGCCCGACCGATCAGTTCCAGCGCGTCGGGAAGTTGTTTCGCAAAGGCTTTAAACCGCGCCGCACGCCGGAATGACATCCAGATAAAGGGAAATGTTGAAGCGACCAGACCGATAACCGGATGGAGCGCAAGCGGTGCATTGCCCAGGAATGACGCCGCGGTTCCGACAACTCCACATCCAGCAGCGATCAGGACCAATTGTGGAAATGTCACCGGTGAATCGGCCTGTTCCAGGTATAATCCCCAAGAGCCAAAGCTCTTCGTGAATTTGTTAAGTCCCTGCAACGTTCCTTTACCGAGATTAACGAGATCGTCCTTAACGATTCCCTTCCGGGCTTCCGCCGACGGAGTCCGTCCTCCCCCGGCGAGGACATCCAGCCGGTCTTCCGCCTTGGTCGCCTGGAAGTCGAACGCCAGACCGGCAATGGCCGCCGCCAGAGCAAACGCCCCCACGAAGGCCACAATCGAGATCAGCAGAATGGGATCCATCACTAATTCCTCGCGGTACGATCACGACTGAAGCCCATTGTTCCGCGTTCCAAAGTGGGCAACGGTGTTCTCAACTACTTCCCCAACGCCCGGTGCTGGAACAGGTTGGCGGGCAATTTCACGCCGGCGCCTTCCAGTCGGGCCATGAACGAGGGCCGCACGCCTGTGGCCTCGAAATGTCCGAATGCCTTGCTGTTCTCGTCAACACCGTCCTGCACGAAGCGGAAGATGTCCTGCATGACCACGGTTTCCTGTTCCATGTTCAGGACTTCCGTGATGTACGTCATCTTTCGCGGGCCACCCTGTAAGCGCTGCACCTGAATGATCAGGTCCACGGCAGCGGCGAACTGCTGCCGCAACGCTTTCAACGGGATGTCGAAACCGCCCATCGAGATCATCGTTTCGAGACGGGCCACACCGTCGCGCGGCGTGTTGGCGTGGATGGTCGTCATCGAACCTTCGTGGCCGGTATTCATCGCTTGCAGCATATCGAGCGACTCGGCACCGCGGCATTCGCCGATGATCACGCGATCGGGACGCATACGGAGGGCGTTCTTCACGAGATCGGTCGCCGAAACGCGGCCCTTGCCTTCGATGTTCGCCGGCCGGGTTTCCAGCCGCAGAACGTGTTCCTGCTGAAGTTGCAATTCGGCCGCATCTTCAATGGTGATGATGCGGTGATCGTTCTGAATGAAGCTGGACAGCGTGTTCAGCAGCGTCGTCTTTCCGGAACCGGTGCCGCCCGAGATGATGATGTTCAGCCGGGCCTTGATCGCTCCTTCGAGCAGCAATGCCATCTCTGGCGTGAACGCGCCGAACTTGAGCAGGTCTTCCAGACCGAGCGGCTTGGAACCAAACCGGCGAATTGTCAGCGACGGACCATCGAGCGCCAAAGGCGGAATGATGGCGTTGAGACGCGAACCATCCGGCAGACGGGCGTCGACCATCGGGTTCGATTCGTCGCACCGTCGACCCACACGGGAAACGATGCGATCGAGAATCTGCAACAGGTGGGCGTTATCGCGAAAGGTGACTTCGTGCTTGTAGATCCGGCCCCCTTTTTCGACGAAGACCGCCTTGGGACCGTTGATCATAATGTCCGCGATCCCCGGCTCTTTCAGCAGGATTTCGAGCGGACCGAAGCCGAACGTTTCATCGAGCACTTCTTCAATGAGACGTTCGCGTTCGGCCCGGTTGAGCAGTGGGTTTTCGGTATCGCAGAGATGTTCGACGACGAGACGGATTTCGCGACGGAGCGTGTCCCCTTCGAGATCGCCGAGGCGTGACAAATCGAGCTTTTCGACCAGGCGGCCGTGGATGAGGCGTTTGAGGCTTTCAAAGTCCATTTCGCCGCCGGTATTGCGGCCGTTACGAGCAGGGGAATAGCTAGGGGCTGCCATGATTTCCGTGACTCCGTTGTCGCTGCGAAGGAGGGGCGTGCCGAACGCACGATCCGCCCAAGGGTCGATACGGAAACCTAGCTCACGATTTGCGGGCGGGTTGCCAAAATGCGACGTGGGCCGCATAAATGTCACAGACGCTATAAACGAAAATAGCCCAGGGAAAGCATTCCCTGGGCTTCTGGACATCAATCATGACGGGCGGGAATCAGTCGTTCTTGCCGGGGAGTTTGCCTTCCTTGATGAGATCGAGGTAGACCTTGCCTTCGGCGTTCTTCTCGGTGACGGACTTCTCCCACGCTTCCTTGAAGAGCTTCATCGATTCGGCGGTATCCTTCGCTTCGTTGGCGGCCTTGTACGCTTTGGCTTTGAAGCGGTCGTGGTAGACCTTGCCGAAGTCGTTGAGACCATGCCCGCGGGCCTTCTTGTCGGCACCCGGTTTGTGGCAGACATCACACTTGGTCTTCAGACCTTCCAACGTCGTGAGGAACGCCTTGTACTCGGCGACATCCTTGTAGGCTTCCGGAATCTGCGGCGCAATCGGCGGAAACGCCGACGCGGAGCGCGTCCCCACGAGAGCCACCACCACCGCAATCATCACTACACGCTGCAACATAAATCTCTCTTTCTGAGAAGAACGCATGACGCCCACGGTTTCTTAACCGTGGGTCTCTCTTGATATTCAAAGACGCAACCGTCAATCCCGATTGACTACCGCTGCACCCGAGCGGTGCCACCCTTCGCGAGGGCTTCGACTTCGGGGAGTTTGGCCATTGTGGTATCGCCGGGGAAGGTGGTGAGCAACGCGCCGTGGGCCCAACCGAGGCGCAGGGCTTGCTCCGGCGTCTTGCCGCTGAGGAGGCCGTAGATCAACCCGGCGGCAAAACCGTCGCCGCCGCCGATGCGGTCGATCACGTCGAGACTCATCGTCGGACTGACAAACTTCTGGCCTTCGAGCCACAACACCGCGGCCCAATCGTGACGGTTCGTCGAATGAACTTCCCGCAGCGTGGTCGCCACCATCTTGATGTGCGGATGCTTCGCCACCACTTTGTCGATCAGTTGGAAGAACGAGTTCGGATCGAGCTTGGACGAATGCTCGACGTCCTGACCTTCAATGCCGAGACCCTTCTGCAGGTCTTCTTCGTTGCCGATCAGGCAATCGACGTGCTTGACGATCTGGGCGATCGTTTCCTGGCCCTTCTTTTCACCGCCCACGGACGCCCACAACTTGGCCCGGTAGTTCAGGTCGAACGACGTGATCGCCCCGGCGGCTTTCGCGGCCTGCATCCCTTCGATGATCACCTGCGACGTCGTTTCCGACAGCGCGGCGAAGATCCCGCCGGAGTGGAACCACTTCACGCCGCCCGCATGGATGCCCTTCCAGTCGAAATCGCCCGGCTTGAGCATCGCCCCGGCTTCGTTGGCCCGGTTGTAGAACACGACCGGAGCGCGGACGCCCTGGCCACGGTCGCTGTACACCGTGGCGATGTTCGGCCCGCGGACGCCGTCGTGCTTGAAGTGCTTGTAGAACGGCGTCACGCCCATCTCACGCACGCGGCCCTGCACCAGTTCGCCGATGCCGTTGTCGACCATCGCCGTCGCCACCGCGGTCTTCAGCCCGAAGCAATCGGCGAGGTTCGCGGCGACGTTGTACTCGCCACCGGAGACGTGAATGTCGAACGATTTCGCCTTGCGGAACGGGATGATGCCCGGATCCAGACGATGAACGAGCGCCCCGAGGGCAAGGAAATCAAGCTGGCAGGCATCGGTGCGAATCGGCAGGGACATGGAACTTCCAGTGGACAGTGGATCGGGGTTTGTGGATCGCTGGAGAAGACCGTTTCTTTTCAGCGAGTAGGGAATAGGGAGTAGCGAATAGCCGGAGAAAATGCGAGCGCCAGCCTGTCTTTTCTGACTATTCGCTATTCCCTTCTCGCTCTTCGCTCTTTCACGAATCATCCGTCTCCAAGATACCAGCAACCCCCATTCATTTCACCGCAGGAGAAGCCGCGGCCGCCGCAGTTTTCGTTCCCGTTCCCGCAGCTACCTGTCCAGCGGGCTACGGACACCCAAACCCGGCTTCTGCATGACGTGCGTATAGATCATCGTCGTACTCACATCGCTGTGACCGAGCAGGTTCTGCACCGTCCGGATATCGGTCCCGGCTTCCAGCAGATGCGTGGCGAACGAATGCCGCAGCGTGTGACAACTGGCCGGTTTCGAGATTTCGGCACAACGAACCGCCTGCTTCATGGCCCGTTGTAGACCATCTTCCAGAACATGGTGCCGGCGCACGATGCCACTGCGGGGGTCGCGCGAAACGCTTCTTGCCGGAAAGACCCACTGCCACGCCCAGGAGATCCCCGCGTTCGGAGACTTCACGGCGAAGGCATTCGGCAACTCGACGCCCGGTAGATTCGCTTGCCTGTCGTGTTCTTGCAGCGATTTCAATCGTTCGATGTGGGCCTTCAATTCTTCCCGTAGCGTTTCGGGCAACATCGTGACACGGTCTTTGTCCCCCTTGCCGCTGCGGATGGTGATGGTGCCGCGCTCAAAGTCGACATCCTTGATACGCAGCCGCACGCATTCCATCAGCCGCATGCCAGAGCCATACAGTAACCGGGCCATCAGCCGATGAGTCCCTTCCATGTGGTCGAGCACCCGGCGGACTTCGCCAACGGTGAGGACGGTCGGCAACCGCCTGGTTCGTTTGGCGGGTTGAAATTCGGAGAAATCGCCTGGCTCGCGGTGGAGGACTTCGCGATACATGAACAGGACGGCGTTCATCGCCTGATTTTGGGTCGAAGCCGCGACAGCCCGGTTACAGGCGAGGTGCGTCAGGAAGGCGCGGATTTCATCGGCTCCCATTTCCTGCGGATGCCGCTTGTGGTGAAACAGAATGAACCGTTTGACCCACCCCACGTAAGCCTGTTCGGTCCGGTAGGCCAGATGACGGACCCGGCAAGCTTGGGCGACTTGTTGGAGAAATCGCGGTGGTGGCGGCAGCGGCGATCCGGTCGCGGGAGACATCGCCGGGCGTGCGGTCGAGTCTGGAAGGGGACTTTGCGGCATAGCACGCCCACAGATCAAAGACACCTTGAAATCATGCGGCGATCTTGCCATATTCAAGTCTGTGAATACAACCTCGACCAAAATAGTGCGGCAATTTTCTACCGCACTTCGGCGGTCGAATACGAGTTGGGCGGCTTGGAGAGATTGCGCGTGACTCCTGAGGAGGCACTCACACTGATCGGCTCCCCCAAGATCGAAGACCGGATCGCTGCGCTGGCCGCGGTGGAGAAATTTCCGGCAGAAGCTCGTCCCGGGTTGGTGGCGATCCTCCTCGATGCATCACGCCCCGCTAAGAACCGCGTTTGGTGCGCGGGAGCATTGGCGAGAATCGGAGATGACGAGAACCAGGTGGCGACCGCGGCGCTGCGACAGTGTCTCGGTTCTTCCAATTCAGCGGTACGTTGGGCTTCGTTGGATGCACTAGGCGAGTTGAGATGCGCCCCGGCGATCGAGGATATCGCTCGGCTGGTTCATGATCATGAGATGGTCCAGGACGCTTGGGATGACTGCTCTCCCGCTCAGGCCGCTATCTCAGCTTTGGAGAAGATCGGCACGCCTGACGCGCTAGCACGAATTCCGGGCAAAAGGGGTGAGCGATGAGCGACAGGAGTGGCGTCCGAGTCGCGGCGACGCCGCCCAACAACACGTTGCACCCGACGTCTTTGCCGCCGCGGGCATTTGTTCCATCTTCGATGGACCGCTGGGCGGCAAAGCCGCGGGTGAACGTGGGCGTTCGGCGGCAGGACGCGGTGGTTGCAGCCCCGACCGCCGATGTGTAAACTCCCGTGCAAGGAGTTACACATGGCCACCAATCTTGCTCTCGACCCGAATCTCCTGGAGCATGCCTTCCGCGTGAGTGGGGAACCGACCAAGAAGGCCGCCGTCACCCGCGCCCTGCAAGAGTTCATCGCCCGCCGGGAACAACGCCTCGTGGCCGAACTCTTCGGCAAGTTGGATTGGGACACCTCGTTCGACTATAAGGCCGAGCGGGCGCGCAAGCGATGAGCCTCCTCGTCGACACCAGCGTCTGGTCGTTGGCCTTCCGCCGGGATACGTCACAAGGCGAGCCTCAGGTCGTCGCTCTACGACAGGCATTGCTCGGAGCGGATCAGGTCTTCACAACCGGGCTGATCCTTCAGGAACTCCTGCAAGGCTTCGCCGGTCCGAAGGCACGCACGCAACTTGTGGAACGCTTGTCGGCCCTGGCATTCCTTCAGCCCGATCGCGAGGACCACATCGAAGCCGCGGAAGTCCGCAACGCCTGCCGCCGTCGTGGGATTCAGGTCGGAACCATCGACGCCCTGCTGATCCAACTGTGTCGCAGACATGACTTGGTCCTGCTGTCGACGGACCAGGATTTCTCAGCGGCCGCGAAGCATGTCAAATTCCGGTTGTGGACGGCATCGTAAACGCTGGAAGCCTGCGCGCGCCCCGTTGGTTCGCGGCTAAACGGTTAAATCGTCACGGACGAAAAGCCGCCGTCGACGACGATGTTCTGGCCGGTGACGAATGAGGAGGCTTTCGACGACGCCAGCCACACGGTTGCGCCGCCGAGTTCTTCCGCACTGCCAAAGCGGGACATCGGGGTGTGGCCGATGATCTGCTGGCCGCGGGTCGAGTAGCTGCCATCGTCATTGTACAGGAGCTTACGATTCTGTTCCGCGGGGAAGAAACCGGGGCTGATGGCGTTCACGCGGATGCCTTTTGTGGCCCATTCTCGTGCGAGGAACTGCGTGAGATTGATCACTGCCGCCTTCGCCGCGGAGTAGGCCACCACGCGCGATAACGGCGTCATCCCCGACAGCGACGCGATGTTGATGATGCTCCCCTTCCCCGCCGCGAGCATCGTTTCGCCGAACACCTGACACGGCAACAGCACGCCGCCGGCGAGGTTCAACTCAAAGACGGTGTTCCACGCTTCCACGGGCAACTTGCAGAAGTCGCTGCCCGGCGGCAATGTCGCTTCCGGTTTGTTCCCCCCGGCGGCATTGATGAGAATTGTCACTTCGCCGAGCTTTTTGATGATGGCGTCGCGTCCGGCGGTCAGCGAGTCCTTGTCCATCGCGTCGGCCGATTGGAAAATGGCCTTCCCGCCGGCCTTTTCGATTTCCTGCACGCGCTTCAGACCGTTCTCCGCATTACGGCCGACAATCGCAATGGTCGCCCCCGCCGCGGCGAGGGCCTCCGCCATCCCGCCGCCGAGCGCCCCCGTGCCGCCAATCACGACCGCCACATCACCGGAGAGATCGAATAAACTGCTTGCCATGTTTTCTGGAACCGTTCTGGGAATTCGCCACTGTCAATCCACACCGAATTTTCTCGGCCGAGATTGTAACCAAGAAATCTACTCTCGGGCAGTTCGCAGACGAGCGTTTTCCGGGCGGTTCTGAGTTCCTGCGACGACACCATTGGCACAGAAGGTGACCGAACAGCGTGTGGATTTATTGTGTGCCACGGCCGTGTCGGCCGTGCGAAGTGGCAAAGCGCTCGGCAAAATCGCACGGCCGACACGGCCGTGGCACACAGGACCAGATACTTCAACGGACGGCTCAGGTTGATGCGGGGCGGTATGAAACGGAGCGAGCCGAAATGAGACATTCTCATTCCAGCTCGCGGCGAAATCGTTTACGACGACTGGCAACCCAATCGCGTTACTTCGATTCTTTCTCCGATTTCGACGACTTACCTGATGAATCGTCGAGGTCTTTCATCAGTTTCTCGGCTTTGTCGAGATGCGCTTGCGTGGTCTTCGTGGCGTCGGCGAGCAGTTGTTGCAATTCGCCCGACGTGTGCTTCTGGAAGACGGTCAGTTTGTCGATCATTCCCATGTGTGCACCGATCTGTGCTCCGAGGAAACATTGATCGAATTCTTTGCCTTCCTTCTCGCTCAGTTTCTTTTTCGTCGAAGCAAGGCATTGCTGACCAATTTCGCGATGCAGTTGCACGAAATCGACTCCCTGGCCACTCTGGGCCGCTGGTTGCGTTCCAGCGGTCTGCTGAATACCACCGGCGGTGTTGCGGGCTGTTCCGGCTGCTGGCTGGACGCCGCCCGCTTGAGCCGTCGTGTCTTCAGATCGCGCTGAACTGGAGGCGGCTTCGGGCGTGAACTTTTGCAGCTTCTGCAACAACGCCTGATGATCCTTGATGAGCATCGCGGCGAATTCTTTCACTTCCTCGCTCTCGGCTTTGTCTTTGCCGAACTGGGCCAGCGACACCTCATTCTTGTTGGCGATCGCAACACAGGTGGCCAGTGTCTGGTCGGAATTCTGTCGCGCTGCTTGCCCGCCTGCCTGTGGATTGGCCCCCGGTTGACCGGGTGCGGCAGCTGGACGGTTCGGTTGTTGTTGAGCGAAGACCGTGGTCGCGGACACCAGACACGCCCCCAACCCCAACACAAAAAATGCCTTGCGCAGATCCATCTTGTTCTCCCCCTTGATGCAGACTTCTGGAACCGTTCCCCGAACGGCACGCACGTAAACCAGACGGCGACGATGCCGTCTACGTTCGATGTGATGCGGTCGACACCCGCAAATGGGGTGCCGCCTGACTGCGAGGAATGATTCACGAATCGTCTCGCAATAGACGGAGAACTCGCCGCTCATACAGAATGCTGCGGTCAACAAGCGGTTGAATTTCAGTACTGCATTCCTATGGAATCATATGAACGAGTGATTGGATGCAGCATCGGCTGATGGAACACGGTAGGATTGCGGGGACAGATTCCTTTCCTGGTGTGTGGCTGCGATTGTCGAAGGGCTCCGATGATGGTTGTCGCAGGACGTGGGTGTGTCGTGTTTAGACGTATGTCCCCCGGCGGCTCGCCGGGGGCTAAGACTTTGTGGCTTGCCGCCGTGTTCTGGCTGTCCACGGTGGCCTGTCCGCTGTCCACTTCCGCTCAGACCGACGATGAAATCGTGGCCGAAATTGACCAGCAGATTCGACAGGCATGGGAAGACAACAAGGTCAAACCATCGCCACGGACGGAGGATGGCGAATTCGCGCGGCGGGTCTCGCTGGATACCGTGGGCCACATTCCGGCACTCAATCCGCTGCTCGAATTTCTGCAGGACACCGCGCCGGATAAACGCCGCCGACTGGTTGATGAACTGCTCGACGACCCCGATTACATCGAGCACTGGTCGACGATCTGGGGCAACCTGCTCGTCGGGCGCTCGAACCGGCGCAATCGCGCGGCCCGCAACGATCTCGACAAGTGGCTGCGGCAAGCCCTCGCGAAGAATCAGAGCTACGACAGGTTCGCCGCCGAACTGATTTCCGCGACGGGAAGCTCCGATGACAATGGGGCGATTGGATTTCTCGCCAGTCATCTCAATGAAATGGCCGTCCCGGCGACCGCGATCACGGCCCGGATTTTTCTCGGCCAGCAGGTGCAATGCACGCAGTGTCACAACCATCCGTTCAATGACGCGAAACAATCGCAATTTTGGGGACTCAACGCGTTCTTCCGAGGCACGCGCCGGCAGAATGTCGGGCAAAACAACGAAACGATCTACATGACCGACGATCTCGCCGATCCGGTCGTCTTCTTCGAGAAACGCAACGGCACAATGGAAGCCGTCACGCGGCGGTTTATCGATGGGGACAGCCCGCCAACGGACATCGTTGCCCCGCGGCATCAACTGGCGGCGATGATTAGCGATCCCTCGCAGCCGTTGCTGGCCCGGGCGTATGTGAACCGTCTGTGGGGGCATTTCCTCGGCACCGGCTTCACGAAACCGGTGGACGATATGGGGCCGCACAATCCACCCTCGCACCCAGAACTGCTCGATTATCTCGCGCTGCGGTTTCGCGGCAGCGGTTTCGATACGAAACGGCTCATCCGTTGGATCACCGCGAGCGAGGCGTATCAACTCACGAGCCGCAGCACACCAGAGAACGCCGCGGATGATCCCGGAACGGGGTCCACGCCGCTGTTCACTCACGTTGGCGTGAAACCCTTCACCGCCGAGCAGTTGTACGATTCCCTGCTCATTGCCACGGCCGCGGATAAAGCCGGCCGCAGTTTCCAGCAGTCGGAACAGAAACGTGACGAATGGCTGCAGCAGTTCGTGCAGACGTTTGGCACCGACGAAAACGATGAAACCTCGACCTTCAACGGTACAGTCCCGCAGGCGTTCGTGATGATGAACGGCGACCTCGTCCGCAACGCGATCAGTGGCGGTAAAGGAAGTTTTCTGCGGACCGTCTACGAAGGGAACATCCCCGAGTTGGTCGAAACGCGAAACACGAAGAAGTCCAAATCGCTGAAAGGTTTGCCCGCAGTGAAAACGATTCCGGGGAAAATCGAACTCCTCTTCCTCGCTGCGTTGTCGCGCCGACCATCGCCGGGGGAACTGCGGGCTCTCGACAGCGCCTACCAACGCGCCGGTGGCCGCGACCCGGTTATGGGCCTGCAAGACGTGTTTTGGGCGATTTTGAATGCCAATGAGTTTATTCTGAACCATTGACACCGCGAGGATGAAAGCTCCTCATTAAGGGAATGACCGATCGACCCAAAGGATTTTGCTAAACGTGGCGATGGATCAGCAGCAGAAAACCGCGCTCCGTTCTCAGCGATTGCGAGTACGGTGGAAGTTATTCTTCTGGCGGCAAGCACGTAAAATCGTCATCGCTGTGATCGGCGGGACGGTGATTCTGGCAGGGGTAGCGATGCTGGCCCTGCCGGGGCCAGGTTGGGTGACCATCTTCGGCGGGTTGGCGATTCTGGCGACGGAGTTCGCTTGGGCACGCTGGGTTCTCAAGGTCGCCAAGGAGCGGTTGGCCAAAGTGATGGAACAAGTGAATCTATCGATGGCGAAGCCTCCAGACGCGCTTCCGAAAGTGGCCCCACCTCCACAGCAAGCTTGCTCATCCCACCCGGAAACGACATCTTGATTCCATAGGCGATTGCCGATAGACTTTAATTCTGGACAACAATATCCGCATTCACCGGAGGTTCCGATGAGGCCGTGGTTGATTCTGTTCGTGGTGGCGTTCGGAGTGCGTGCGGGATGGGCGCAAGACGATTTTGATCGCGCGCCGATCGAATACAGTCAAACGACTCCCGATAACATGGTCTCGCGGCTGCAAGACCGCCTCATCGCCGGTGATGTTGCCCTGCAATTTGAAGAACCGTGGGGCTACCTCCGCTCCGTGCTGACGGCGCTCGATGTACCGGAATCGAGCCAGTCGCTGGTTTTTTCGAAGACGAGTTTGCAACGGCATAAGATCAGTCCCAGGACACCCCGCGCGCTCTATTTCAACGACGAAGTTTACATGGGCTATTGCCGCAACGGCGAAGTGCTGGAGGTTTCCGTCGCCGATGCCAAACTGGGAACGGTCTACTACACGATGAAGCAGGAACCGCAGGACTCCCCGCGGTTTCGCCGCCAGACGGATAATTGCCTCGTCTGCCATGCCGGTGGACAGGCCCGAGGCGTTCCCGGTCATCTGGTGCGATCGATGTATGTCGACAAGAGCGGGCAACCGTTGCTCGCTTCCGGCTCGTTCCGCATCGATCACAGCAGTCCGCTCGCCGACCGCTTCGGCGGCTGGTACGTCACGGGAGAACATGGCGACCAGAAACACCTGGGCAATCTCACCTACCGTGGCCGTCCCGATAACGATGCAGAGCGCGATCCCTCCGGGCTGAATCTCACGGACCTCAGTTCCAAGTTCGATTGTGGCGCGTACCTCAACGGCCACAGCGATCTCGTGGCCCTGTTGGTTCTGTCGCATCAAGCCGGCGGCCATAACCTGCTGACGAAAACGGCGTTCGATGTCCGCTCGGCATTGCATCGCGAGGAAGGTCTCAATCGCGAATTGAAAGAACCGCCCGGCCATCGTTGGGACAGCACCAACACCATCATGAAGAACGCCGCGGAATCACTGGTGAAGTATTTCCTGTATGTGAACGAGACTTCGTTAACGGCGGCCGTGAAAGGCAACACGGGATTCGCGACGGAGTTCACTAACCGCGGCCGACGGGATCCCCAAGGTCGTTCCCTGCGCGACTTCGATCTGCAAACGCGGATGTTCAAATATCCGTGCAGTTATCTCATTGAAACGGAAAGCTTCACCGCACTGCCGGACGAATTGCTGTCGCTCTTCTGGAAACGGCTGGGGGAAGTCCTCGCCGGTTCCGAAGAGAAAGAGTTCGCGCATCTGTCGACGGCGGATCGGCAGGCGATTCGCGAAATCCTCGTGGCCACACATCCCGGCGTTCCGAAAGACTGGATGCCCGCGATCGGCGATAAAGTTTCCAGCAAGTAACTCGTTAACTCGTTCCCATGCTCCGCGTGGGAACGCACGGCTGCGACGCTCTGCGTCACATCCAAGTTTTTATCCAACAATGAGAGACGCGGAGCGTCTCGGACCTGTATTCCCACGCGGAGCGTGGGAACGAGAAGTCATCCACCATGTTTTCACAGACCGTCGAATACGCACTGCGGGCGGTGGTCTATCTGGCCAACGAAGCTCCCGCCGGGCGAACCACCGATCAGATTGCGATGGCCACCCGCGTCCCCAAACCCTACCTCTCCAAAGTGCTGCAGGGACTCGCGCGCCACCAGATCGTCCACACCCAGCGGGGCGTCGGCGGCGGCATCACGCTGTGCAAGATGCCGGCCGAACTGACGATTCTGGAAGTTGTAAACGCGGTCGAACCGATCGAACGCATTCATACGTGTCCGTTAGGGCTCGTCAGCCACGGAAAAGTCTTGTGCCCGCTGCATCGCCGCATGGATGACGCGCTGGCTCATGTGGAAGCGGCGTTTCAATCGACCACGCTTGCAGAAATTCTCGCGGAACCGACGAGGAGCACACCATTGTGCGAAGCGCTCACGGCGGTTGTCGAAACGTGAGAGGAAATGTCGAAATCCGAATGTCGAAAGAAGCCAGTGAACTCACGCTTTGCATTTTTTCGACATTCCGCCTTCGTCATTCGGCATTTGGCGCGCCCTACCCCGCCTGCGGCAGATCCATCATTTTCCCGAAGCGTTCAAGAACGCGGAGTTTGAGCGTAAAGAACTCCGGCGAGTCGATGCGGCCGTCATCGACGACAGCCACAGCGATCTGGCGGGCTTCTTCCAGCAAGTCGCGATCGCGCACGAGATCGGCCACGCGCAGCGGCATGTCGCCATGTTGACGGGTGCCGAGCACGTCGCCCGGCCCGCGGAGTTCAAAGTCGACTTCCGCCAGTTGAAAACCGTCCGCACTGGCTTCCAAGGCTGACAACCGCCGCACCGCTTCGGGTTGCCCGGCATCGGACTGCAGGAAGCAATATCCCTGAAACAGACCGCGGCAGATGCGGCCGCGGAGTTGATGAAGCTGCGACAAGCCGAACCGTTCCGCGGCGAAGATCATCATCAATGTGGCATTGGGAACGTCGACGCCGACTTCGATGACCGTTGTCGCCACCAGCGCGTCGAGATCGCCGCGCCGAAAAGCATCCATCGTGGCAGCACGCATGTCACGGTCCTGTTGACCGTGCATCAGGCCCACACGGAAGCCGTGCAGTTCTCCTGCGGACACACTGCGAAACAACGCTTCGGCTCCGGGGGAATCGTCGTTTTCATCCCCTTCAATCCGTGGGCAGACGAGATACGCTTGCCGGCCTTCACGCAGCTTTTTCCGCAGAAATCCCCACGCTTTCGGCACGGCGTCCGCGGTCACGCGGCTGGTCACCACGCGCTGACGACCGGGGGGCAACTCACGGATCGATGTCAGATCGAGATCGCCGAATTGCGTGAGACACAGGCTGCGCGGAATCGGAGTCGCCGTCATCACGAGGCGATGCGGTGCCGTCTCGCCGGAATGAAAGCGACCACGTTGTCCCACGCCGAACTTGTGTTGCTCATCAATGACCGCGAGGCCGAGCCGATGGAAGGCGACGCTTTCCTGAATGAGCGATTGCGTGCCGATGATGAGTTGTGCGGTGCCATTGGCAATCTCTTCACGGACTCTGTTGCGGGCAGCCGGAGTGAGTTGCCCCGTGAGCAACCGCCGTTCGACACGACTGTGTTCGAGAATCTGCTCGATGGTGCTCCAATGCTGCTGCGCGAGGACTTCCGTCGGTGCCATCAGCACGGCTTGCGTTCCGTTCGCGACGGCCACCAGCATGGCATACATGGCAATCGCCGTTTTGCCCGCGCCGACATCGGCCTGTAGCAGGCGGTGCATCGCCCGCTCCTGTGCGATGTCCGCCACGATTTCCGTCACCGCCTGGTCTTGCCCGTTGGTGAACTGAAACGCGAACAGGCGCCGAATCCGTGCGTCAATCTTGCTGGAACACGGCAGCGGAATCGCCTTGTTCTCACGATTCCAAGCCCGGCGTCTTAGTACAACGGCGATCTCAAATTCCAGCAAATCGTCCAGCAACACGCGGCGACGACCGGCCCGATACTCGTCCATCGTCGATGGAACGTGCAATTGTCGCACCGCATCCGATAGCCGTGGTAATCCCAGTTCGAGGCGGAAATCGTCGGGCAGAAACTCGGCGAGTTGATCGGCGTACTCATCCACCGCACCCGCCGTGGCCCGGCGGACATCACGCATCCGCAACCCTTCGGTCAACCCATACCGCGGCAGCACGCCCGGCGCGGCCGTGTGATCGTCATCGTCGACATCCAGCGGTTGAGTCTCAGGGTGAGAAAATTCCCACCGGCGCTCCCGAAGCTTGGGTTGCCCCGTCAACAACACATGCTGGCCGAGTTCGTACTTGCGGAGCATGTAAGGCTGGTTGAACCAGACAGCGCGAACGAAGCCACCATCGCTCTTGAAGAGGAGGGCCGTCATCGTTTTGCCGGTCGAAGTCAGTCGCGCATCCCGGTCGACGACTTCGCCGCGAATGCTGTGAACGCGGTCACTGTTCAACTCGAAGACCGCGGAAAGCTGTGTGAGATCGAGCACATCCCGCGGCAGATGCCACAACAGATCGGTGACGGTGTGGATGCCAAGCTTCGCGAACAATTCGGCCCGCTGCGGTCCCACCCCGCGGACGAACTGCACCGGCGTGAGGAGGGGGTCGTCCATGAGGCTAAGGGCTGATGGCTAAGAGCTAAGGAACAGAGAATTCAGAATACCATCACGATCGGTTCCCTGCGGCAACCGTTACCGCCTGCGGTTTCGCGCCCCGCGCCAATTCCACCGCGTACTACCCGACTTGCTTCGTCACCACCAGCGTTTCCCGATCGACAAACTCGTTCAACTCCGGCGCGGTGAACACACCCGTTGTGGCACCGAGTTTCCGCACACAACTGGCCCCCAGCGCTGCTCCTAGCCGCAAACATCGATCCGGCGTGTCGCCACGCAGCAGACCGTAAATGAAACCGGAAACAAACGCATCACCGGTGCCGGTCGCATCCACCGCGGGGACGTTGTACACACCGGCTTGCCAACGGCCATCGGGTCCATCCAGCACGGCTCCGTCTGCACCGCAGGTGATCGCCGTCCCGCGGCAACCGGCGGCCCGGAATTTCGCGGCCTGTTGCCACGGATCGTTCAGACCGGTCAGTCGCTTCGATTCATCAAAATTCGGAAAGAACCAATCCGTCACCGGCAACACAGGCGTAATCCAGTCGTGATACGCCCCCTGCTCCGGCAGCACGACATCGAGCACCGTCGTCACTCCAGCAGCGCGAGCCCGTTCAAACAGCCGCCAGACTTTTTCCGGCGTGAGGCTTTCCAGCAGACAGTATCCGCCGACGTACAACACCCGCGCGGCATGCAGATCAGCATCAGAAATCTGCGTGCCGTCGTACGCTGCATTCGCGCCGACGCAGTGAATGAACCGCCGGTCTTCGCCTTTCACGTTGATCACGAACGTTCCGCTGGTGGCATGGGTCGTCAGCGGTCGCAGCGCCTGGCAGTCGACTCCCGCCTGTTGCAGCATCTCGGTGACCGCCCGGCCAAAGAGATCATCGCCGACGCAGCCGCTGAGACCGACCCGCAAACCGAGTTTTGCCATGTCAAAGGCGACATTCGCCGCACACCCGCCGACGGTGAACTCCATCCGCGGCGACAGAGCCAATCCGCCGGGGGGCGGCATCTGAGCGACCGGTTCGCACACCTGATCGGCGACAATAATCCCGGCACACAAACAATCCAGTGAACGATTCATACCAGCTCACAACGACAGAACATCTCGATGCCAATTCGCCCAGACCGTTGAGTACCAATGCGCCGCGGGAGATGCAAGGAAGAACATCCCAGGGAAAGCATTCCCTAGGCTTCCGAAAGATGCTCTGCTCACCCTGACATTTCATCAAATCTTCTTCCCGGACGCTTTTCATACGGGACGTAATCCTCACAATGGTAGCGACGCGCATCCCACCAGTTACGGGTACGGCCACAAAGGACAGCACAATGCAGCGGGCGGTGATTTTCGGAGTGACTCTCATTCTGGCGGTTTCGTCAACGATGACATCAGCATCGGCGGACGACTTCGTGCGGGCCCTCCAGACGAAAGCCATCGAAGACGGCCAAGCCCCGTGGGGATACTGGGGAACCACGCCTGACAACTATATCGAATGGGGCACGCATTCCAACCGCCTGATTCCGGTCTATACGTTCGGCACACTTGGAGCGGGCAATGGAATTGATTTGAAGTCGTACCAAGGTGCCAAAAGTCCGTACCGCGACGCGACCGCCTTGAAGCGGTTGTATGGCCGTACGCCACCCCATTCGGTCAATCCGCAGGCGGAATACTTCGATCAAACCAACGTCTTCGACATTCAGAAAGCGGCCCTTGCTGCAGGCAAGAAGCATATTTTCCTGGTGATCTTTGATGGCATGGACTGGCAGTCGACGCGCAACGCCGCCATCTTCAAGACCGGAAAAGTGGCGTATAACGGCGGCCGTGGAACCGGACTCCATTTTCTGGATTACACTGCCAACGGAACTTCGCAGTTCGGCTTCTTCTGTACGTCGCCGCACAACGAAGGGACCAAGGTCGATGTCGATAAGCAGACCGTACAGAATCCTGGCGGCAAGCTGTTCGGCGGGTACAACGCGGAACTCGGCGGACCTGAACCATGGTCGCCGGGTACCGACATCAAGTATCTCATCAGCAAGAACCAGCCCGCCGACTTGCAGCATGCTTACACCGACTCATCGTGCTCGGCGACCAGTATGACCGCGGGCATCAAATCGTTTAATGGCGGCGTGAACGTCGATGCTCAAGGCGTTCCGGTGACGACAATCGCTCACATGGCCCAGCAGCAAGGCTATGCCGTGGGGGCAATTTCCAGCGTGCCGATCAGTCACGCGACGCCGGCCTGCTCCTATGCGCACAACGTCGACCGCGACGATTATCAGGATTTGACACGTGACCTGCTGGGCCTGAAATCGATTATGCACCCGGAAACGCCGCTGCCAGGTTTGGATGTCATCATCGGGACGGGTTTTGGCGACGAGCGTGACAAGGACAATGGCCAGGGAACGAATTTCGTACCCGGCAACGCGTATCTCACCGCCGACGATCTCAAAACTGTGGACATCGCCAATGGCGGAAAGTACGTCACGTCAGTGCGAAAGTCTGGAGTGAAAGGGGGCGCCGGTCTGCAACAGGCCGCGGAACTCGCCGCTAAAGACAAAACCCGGCTGCTCGGTTTCTACGGTGTTGGTAAGACGAAGCACCTTCCCTTCCGCACCGCGGACGGCGATTTCAATCCTGTTCCCGGTCGCTCAAAGAAGGCAGAAGAATACCTGCCCGCCGATCTTGAAGAGAACCCGACGCTCGCCGAGATGACAACCGCGGCGATTACCGTCCTCAGCGGACGCGATCGTTTCTGGTTGATGGTCGAACCGGGTGATGTGGACTGGGCCAACCACGATGATAATCTCGACAATTCGATTGGCGCTGTCATCAGCGGCGACGATGCAGTGAAGGTGATCACCGACTGGGTTGAGAAGCACAGCAACTGGAAAGACGCCCTTGTGATCGTCACCGCGGACCACGGGCACTACTTCCATCTGACGAAACCAGAAGTCCTCACGGGAAAGTAGACCACATGATCGTCGTCGTCTTTCGAGCTCGTCTCCGCCCCGACGCCGACATGGCGGCGTTGGGGCCGTTGTACGAAGAAATGTACGGTCTGGTGTCACAGATCCCGGGCTTCCTCGCCGTGAAGGATTTCACGGCGGGCGATGGCGAAGCAGTGACGATCGTGGAGTTCGATTCGATGACTGCGTTGGAACAATGGAAGCAGCATCCGGACCATCTCCGCGCCAAAGAACGGGGGCGCAAGGAGTTCTTCAGCGAACATTCGATTCAGATTTGCGAAGAACACGCGCGCTATTAATCGATACTCCGCCGCTCGCGCTTCGCAGAATCCCAGCGTCCCTTCTCACCGCCCGTGAAACCGCGGTCACCACATTCGGGTACATTCCCCGTGCGTTCCGCTGGTTCACTGTCGGTGTGTGCTGTAGAGTGAATCCGTTCCGATCACCGACTCTCGATCATCGATCCTATGCCCCTGATTGAACTCGACGGCGTCTCGCATCACTACGGCGTGCTTCGCGCACTGCATGAGGTGACGTTTTCCGTCGAGCCCGGCGCGATCGGCTTGATCGGCCAGAACGGTGCGGGCAAGTCGACGCTGCTGAAGATTCTGCTGGGATTACTGCAGCCGTCGCAGGGATCGGGCACGGTGCTCGGGTTCGACATCCGTCGGCAATCGCGACCGCTCCGCAGTCGGATCGGATTCATGCCCGAAGCCGAATCGCTCATTCCCGGCGTACGCGGCGTCGATCTTGTCGCCCTCGCCGGTGAACTGTCCGGCATGCCGCGTCGACAAGCGCTGCGGCGGGCTCATGAAGTGCTGTCGCATCTGGAACTCGATGAAGCCCGGTACCGGAACTGCGAAGATTATTCCGTCGGGATGAAACAGCGACTGAAACTCGCGGCCGCTTTGGTCCACGATCCCGATCTGCTGCTGCTCGATGAACCCACGGCGGGACTCGATCCGGCCGGTCGCGATGCGATGCTACGTTTATTGCGCGCGATTGCCACCCGGCATGGCAAATCACTGTTACTCTCGACACACCTGCTGGGCGACATCGACCGCGTGTGTCAACAGGTGATCATCGTCGATCGCGGTTCAGTGCTCGGTGTCGGCCGGATCGAAGACTTGTGTCAACAGCGGGCGGGGCGGTTCCGATTACGTTGGAGTGGGGATGCCGGCGGGTTTCTCGCCCGTCTCCGAGAAGACGGTGCCACTGTAGCCCTCGCCACCAGTGGCGATCAGGCGCAGGTCGATGTGCCGGACCATTGGACGACTCGGCAACTCTTCGAACGCAGCATCGACACTAATCTGGTTCTGCAGGAAGTGATTCCCGAAGAAGAGGATCTGCAACAAGTCTACCGCAGACTGGTATTAAAGAACTAATGTATGGTGGACAATCACCCACAACGGGCGGTGACAACGCTGGATCAGGCTGGTTATCGCCCGTGGACGGGAACGCTCCGGTCACCGTGGTGGAGCGTGCTTGCCATCGTGCGGGTTGCGCTCGGGCTAATCATGCGTCGCTGGTTGTTCTGGGGGCTGCTCGGACTGGGGCTGCTCAACTTTCTGTACCACTTCTCGTTCATTTATCTGAAAGCCACGCTCGTCGTGCAAAGTCGCGACTTCGCCCGCTTTCTTGACGGTTTCAAGTTGACCGGTACCGGTGAGGCGTACATGACCTTCATGCACGTGCAAGCCGGAATCGCGGCCTTGCTGCTGGCCTTCGCGGGGTCGATGCTCATCGGTGCCGACACGCGGCACGGCGGCATGATCTTTTATCTCAGCCGCTCGATGGACCGCAAACATTACATTATTGGAAAACTATTATCTATTGCTGCAATAGTCTCGCTCATCACCACGGTTCCAGCACTGATTCTGTATATTGAATATGGAGTGCTGAGTAACTCGTTCGATTATTTTGTCGAGAACTGGACGATTGCCCGCGGAATCCTCGGTTTTGGGCTGGTGCTGGCGACGGTTCAAAGTCTGCTGCTGTTCGCCGTGGCATCGTGGATCCCCCGCACCGTCCCGTTGGCGATGACGTGGCTCGGCATCTTTGTCCTTCTCACGGCGCTGGGGCGTGCCTTGCGGGAAATGGCGGGGGATCGCCGGTGGATGCTGCTGGCCCTGTGGGAAGACATGCTCCGCATCGGGCATTGGGCGTTTGGCAGCCTGCCGGAGAACCGCATTCCCACCGGGACAGAAACGGCCGTGGTGCTCGTCGGTGTCTGCCTCGTCAGCCTGGCATTAATCGTCTACCGCGTCAAAGCCGTGGAGGTCGTTCGATGACCGCGGCGACTATGACCGCTCCCGTCGCGGAGTTCAACGGGGTCACCAAATGGTATGGCCCCGTGATCGGTGTGAACGACGTAAGGGTCGCCGTTCATGCGGGGATTACCGGCCTCGTTGGTACCAACGGCGCGGGGAAGACCACGCTGATCAAATTGCTGACGGGACACTTGCATCCCACGCTGGGTGAAGTCCGCATCGGTCCACATCAGGCCTGGTCGGCCGCGGCAAAACAGCGCGTCGGCTACTGCCCGGAAGTCGACACGCTCTACGAAGAAATGACCGGACGCACGTTCCTCATCACGATGGCCCGGCTGCATGGCTGGACGGGCGTGGAACTGCGCGACCGCGTCGAACAGACGCTGCAACAGGTAGGGATGGCGGACCGCGCCAATCGTCGGCTGCGCGGCTGTTCCAAGGGGATGCGGCAACGGATCAAGCTCGCCCAAGCCTTGATCCACGATCCCGATCTGCTCGTTGTGGACGAGCCGCTCAACGGAATCGATCCTGTCGGTCGACTCGAACTGATGGACCTGTTTCGCGCGCTCGCCGCGCGGGGGAAAGCGGTGTTGGTTTCGAGCCATATTCTTGGAGAAATGGACGCCTTTGCCGAACGAGTGATCTTTATGGGTCGCGGGCGGGTATTGGCGGAGGGGACACTCGGCGAGATTCGAGCGCTGTTCGCCGACCTGCCATTACAAGTTCGCGTGATCTGTCCGCAGGCCCGGGCGCTCGCGCGGGAATTGATGAACTGCGAGTCGGTTCATGGAGTGACGATCACCCGCAACGATGAATTGTCACTGCAGGTCGTGCAAGCTCCGGTCCTGTTCCGGTTGCTGGCCCAACTGGCGGCCACGGGCGATTTTCATGTTCAGCGTCTGGAAACGACCGACGTGACCACGGAAGCCACCTTCGGTTACGTGATGTCCGCCGCAGCGCGGTTTTGAAGGGAATCGGTTCCGTGTCCGAAATCGATTCACCGTCGACAGAACCTGCGTCCTCCACGATGCGAATCGTGCGAGCCTGTCTGTTCCTCTTTCGGCTGACGTTGCAGCGACAGGTATTCTCGCGACAGACACTCGTCAATCTTGGCCTGACGATTGTCTGCGGAATGATTGTGGCGGCGTGGTCGTACCGCGGTCACCGGACCGCGATGGGCTTTTCCGACTACATGCTGCTGCCGACATACATCAGTTTCCTGATGCCGATCTTTGCGATCAGTTATGGATCATCAGCCATTGGCGGCGAACGGGAGGATCAATCGTTGATCTATCTGCTGGTGACTCCCATTCCCCGCGCGGCGATTTACCTTACGAAGGCGATTGCCGTGAGCTTGCTCGTCGCGATCTGGTCCGGTAGCACACTTGCCCTGCTGTGCTGGCTGGCCGGCGAACCCGGCAAAACGCTGCTGCCGATTTATCTTCCGGCGAGTTTGTTGGCGGGACTGATGTATGCCAGCGTCTTTCTGCTGCTGGGAGCGATGTTCCGTCACGGGACAATTCTGTCGCTTGCCTATTGGTTTTTTCTGGAAGTGCTGCTGATTCAGATGCCGGGGACGGTGAAGCGGATCACCGTGGCGTTCTATCTCCGCTGCATGCTGTTCGATGCCGGGAAAACGTATAACCTCGGACTGCGAACGCCCGCGGATGTGGAAATGTTCGCCGCGATCTCAGGCGAATCGGCGATGTGGGTGATGATCTGCGCCATCCTCGCGCTGACTACCTTCGGGGCGTATGCGTTTTCACGCCGCGAATACACGGAACTGGGGTAACCCGTTTCGCCGCGACCCGATAGGGGAGAGCGTTTTACGGTCAACACAGCGCTCCCCTATCGGGTCGCGGCTAAACGATGCGATCAGCGTTTCTCCCCGTGCAGAAACGTTTCCGCCATTTCGGTGCGGATGCGTTGCCGCAATTCGGGGGTCAACAATGATCCGTGATCCTTGCCGGGATGCATCTCGACCACCGCATCGCTGCCGAGTCTCTTTAACGTTTCTCCCACCAACCGCGTGGCGCCTTCGAGAAAGAACGTGTCGTGCTCGCCCATGAAGATGTGAAGCTTGCCCTGCAATTTGGGACCATGCGTTGCCCAGTTGCGTTCGAGAACGAGGTTGATGTCGTATGCTTCCCACGCTTTGGCCACCGCGGGATCGAGCACGCCGGAGTGGCGGTCCCACAGTCGTTTCGGCTGGCCATTCTCACCGCGGGGACCGAAGACCGCTTCAAAACTTTCAAGCTGACCACCATGTCCGAGGACGCGTTCCATCAGATCGAAGTCGTCGAGCCATAACCGCACCTCATAGGCGCCCTTGCGGGCAATCGGACGGCGATGGCCGGCATCGGTGCGGTAATAGTTTTCACCCGGCCGGTAAATATTCACGCGGGAGAAGTCCCGAAAATCGATGGAATCGGGAGCGGTGCTCCAGACGCCGCCGAAAACCTCGCGATGCATGATCTGCAACCATAGACACGTCCACCCGCCGGAGGAATGTCCGGTGACGAAGCGTCCATGCGGTTGAGCGACCGTACGATATCGCTCCTCGAACTCCGGCAGCCAATCCTTCACGAGCGCGGTCCCCCACGGACCATTGTTCGCAGAATCGGCAAACACGTGATGTCCCCATGGACAACTTGGATCGAGCGTGACGCGGATGAACTCCACGCCACCGGGGTTGTCTTCCTTGATCGGTTCATTACGGACGCCGTCATAATGCGTGCCGCCAAAACCGGGTGTGTTGAAGATCACCGGGTAGCGGCGTTCCGGTTGATCGTAATAACTCGCGGGGAGATGGACCGCCGCACGGACGAAGACATTCCGCCGGTGAAACTCTGACAGTCTGTCCGACCGCACTTCACACAACTTCGTCCATTGCGTTTCATTCAAGGACCGCGAAGGAACAAGTTGATCGATCGTGAGCCGTATCGGTTCCTTCGGCTCTTCCGCAGGGACTTCGACCACGGTACTGAAACCATTCGCGGCACCGGTGCCCACGGTTCGTTCCCACGGGTCAAACCGCGCCACAGCTTGTACACGCCGGGCAACCACCGGCCATTCTTCCAACGGCCGCGGCAACGTCAGCAGTCCCGGCATAGACGGCGAAATTAACAGCGGATCATCGGGTTGCCAGTCGGTAACATCGACTGCACAAATCGGCTCCGGCGCGAACCAGTTCGGCCCTAACCGCGGCTCAAAGTCCTTCTTCTCTGTCGTGAAAACATACACCCGCCCGGTAAACGGTTCTGGTTGTATTTTCTTATCGAAGCGAAGTTCAAATCGCCAATCCGCCGCACTGACAACCAGCGACGACATCAAATACAGGATGATCGCTATGCAAGTTGTTAATGGACGCATCAATCGCTTTCTCAAAGGGATGATCATTCACTCTTTCGCTTTCGTTCCCACGGTTTGGCTAGCTCCACACCGGTCGCATGAAGATAACCGAAGCGGATCCCGGAAATCATGCCAAGCACCATCGGCACGAGAAACATCGCGATGAAAGCCGGCGTGTTCCACGGCCCTTTGGGGACCAGTGGATGCACGGTCAACATCAGTACAACACTGCAAAAGAAACCGGCCATCATGCCCATCGCCGTACCGAAGAAAACGATGAACGGTTTGTTGAGGATCGACTTCGGAGCATGTGGTTTGCGTTCGACCTCCACCGCCCCGAGTGTTTCCGTCGCCCGTTCCCCGGCCTCGAACAATTGGATCAGTTCGGAGACCTCTTCCAACCGGGCGAGTCGTTGCTCGCCGCAGTCGCGGCGGCCGGTCGTCCAGATGAGCAAATCGACCTGGTCCGTCTCGACCACCCAACCGGGATGCAATGAGAACCAGGCGACGACGAACGGATGAAACACGCGCGGAATAACATTCGTATCGATGCCAATGGAGTCGATGGAAAGCTGGTACTGTTTTCGGAAGGTCTCGAACGCCGCGGCTTGATCTTCGTCCAAGCCGTCCGGGGGATGCAGTTCCGTTTCCGTCGATGTCAGCAGCCCTTCCAGCCAGCGAAACATCCGCGACCGGGGGACCACGCGGAACGGACACAGCGACTGACCATAACCGGGAAAACGATAGACCGTTTGATTGTAAGTTTGCGTCGACCGACTCTTGCCCGACCCCGTCGTTTCCGAATAGCTGACATCAAGAAGATCGATCGCGCGACCGGCAAACGATCCCGTCATACGGTGCGAGGTTTGGAGCGAGTCCCGTCGGAACAGCGACAATGTCCGTCGAAAATCCGGCAGCAACGGATCCACCCACTCGCTGAACGTCCACTCCTGCCGCTCGGCCAGCGTCTGATTGGCGAGTAATCGGCGATGGTCCTGAAACGTCTTGATCGCCGCATCGACCATGCCGATCACCGCGCCCGCAGCGATGATGATGACCCACGAAACCGGTTGCCCGTTCGGCCAGTTCAGAGGGACATCGAAGCACCACAACCCCCAGCGGAGACCCGCCGTCAGGATGACGCCGCCGATCGCACCGAGGAGCAAGCGCAAGACGATGATCATTCGGGATCAACCTTACTGGAACCCGGCGGGACATTCGATGGCAAGACAGCCACGGTTGCACGGAGTGGTAGCACATGATGCGCATGCGGAGAATGAAAGCGGTGCAGCATGCGGTGAATCAAGGGCGCAAACACAACCCCCGAGGCGAGAATCATCACGAAGCCGCTGTAGAGGGCGTACCATCCCGCAAAGAGTTTTCCCGCTTCGGCCTTCGGTTCGTTCATCGGCCCCATGCCGGAGAGCAGCATCGAGGCATTCAGAAACGCGTCCGTCTGCGACATCTTTTCGTAATGGATATATCCCCACATGCCCAGCAGCAGCGATCCGAAGATGATCGCGAGCCCCATTAACACACTGCGGACAAAGCGGCCGATAAATCGCCACCGCGAGATCGGCGGTGGCGAATGATGCTCAAACATACGATCAGAATTCCCCCGCTTCCTGTTCAAACCCCGCGGCATTGTATCAACGGCGGTGGCGATGCCGAGTAAGATAGTTTGACTTGAAGACTCCCCCCCTGCGAAATCGCCTGCCATGACCGACACCGTCATCATCACCAACGGCACGCTAATCCTTCCGGATCAATTGCGGGACAACGCGCGCGTCGTTATCCGCGACGGATGCATTTCTGCCCTGGAATCGGCTGAGGCAAAAGTGCCAAAGGGCGCGACCTTGATTGATGCCCGCGGTGGATTCATCTCACCGGGATTTGTCGATCTCCACGTTCACGGCGGCAACGGGGCCGACTTCATGGATGGCACACCGGATGCCGTTCTGACTGCATGCCGGTGTCACCTGCGACACGGCACCACCACGATCTTTCCCACCACGACCACCGGCTCGCCCGCCCAACTCACGGCGATGATCGATGCGTGCAAGACTGTGATGAAATCGAACCCGACCGACGCGGCGCGCATCGCCGGTGTCCACTTTTATGGCCCGTACTTCGCCGCGGATAAGGTCGGCTGTCACAACCTGGCGGGACAACGGCCGCCCGACCGCGCAGAGTACGAGCAACACTTCGCAACCGGCATGATCCGCATTGCCACATGCGCTGCCGAATTGCCGGGAGCGGTCGAGTTCTATCGCTTTGCCCGGCGCAGGAAATGTCTCGTTACCTGCGGGCATTCCAACAGTACGTGGACCGAAATGGCCGCCGGATTCAAAGCCGGGCTGCGACACGTCGATCACTTCTGGTGTGCGATGAGTTCGGTCGCTTCACTGCGCGACCGTTGCGGCACGCCGATGCAGGCGAGCATGGAAGAATTCGTCCTCGCGGAGCCGGAGATGAGCACGGAAGTCATCGCCGACGGCTGCCATCTGTCGCCGGAGCTGTTGCGATTTGCGTACCGAATGAAAGGTCCGCGGCGATTGTGCCTGGTGACCGATTCAAGCCGGGCCCTCGACATGCCGCCAGGCGAATACCGCTTTGGACCGCAAGCCGACGGCGAATGGTTCCGGCACGATGGCGAAGTCGGCCGCATGCTCGACGGCAGCGCCCTCGCCAGCAGCACCGCGGGCATGGACCGGATGGTCCGCACGATGGCCGCCGGCACCTCCGCCCCGCTCTACGACATCATCCGCATGGCCACCCTCACCCCCGCCGAACGCGTCGGCATGGACAAGGATATCGGCAGCCTCGAACCTGGCAAACGCGGAGACATCCTCGTACTGTCAAAACGCCTGCAAGTCCGTCAGGTCATCCGCGACGGCGTCGTTTGTGCATCGAATTCGTAGGGTGCCGTCGAGTCTTCGAGACGCACCATCCGAGGCTATGTCGCGATCCATGAGCACGGCAGCTAATCCGCGTGCAGGTCTTCGACAAAGCGGCGTACTCTGGGTCGGCGCAGACTGCAACCCACCCACTGGCAAATCTTACTCTGCCTTGTCCACGCTGATCCACAGCGGCGCGCTGGCATACGTCGCCTTCATGACGAAGTTGATGGACAAGTTCGCCATCACGCAGTTGAGTTGCTTTTCGACCGGGGCGGCGGATTTGTCGGCCTTGATGGTGATGTAGCCTTCGGAGGCGCCGTTCGAGAGGAGCGTTTTGCTGTTGGCACTGTCGATCGTCACGCCATCGGGGAGGCTGCTGGCGTAGATTTGTTCGAGGTGATTGAACGTCAGGTCGAGGACCACGTTCGCCTTCATGTCGGCGGCCCGGTCCACCTTGATCGCGATCTTTTTGGATTCGCCCGGTTTCAAGCGGATGTCGGTCTCGCTGATGGTGACGGCGCGGAGATCGTTCGGGCTGCCGACGTTCACGAGGTGCTTCTCGGCGGGCCAGTGGACGCGGCCGCCGCCGGGGTTGTAGGTTTCCTGATACGGAGCCGCTTCCACATTGAATTCGAGCGGCGGTTGCCCTTCCCCCTGCGGCATCGTCGCCGTCCCCCAGATCCGCAGGTTCGACGCCGCGAGTTGGGCATCCGGCGCGGCGGTGAGGACGATCGCCCCATCGGGATATTTTGTGGTCAACGCACGACCACACGTCGCGGTGACACCGGGCGGCAGACCGTCGACGTGGAGTTCCACATCCCCCTTAAAACCATGCTTGCGGTTTGTGCGAACGAAGAGGACGCCATTCGTGCCGGGGGTGAGGTTGGTTTTATCCGTGTCGACAAGAAGTTCAAACATCGGCACCGTCGGCGTGATCTTCAACACATAGCCAAAACCGTCGCCGCCACGGAGATGAACATCACGCATCTCGACGAAGTAGGTGCCATCGGCCGGGGCTTCCCAGCCTTCAATCAGCGTGTCGGAGTGCAGCATGCGACCGAAGCGGCCGTCGTCGTCTTCGCGCAGCGTCTGTTCTTTGTCGTTGAGAATCCGCAGGTAGGAATCGACCTGCGATTGCTGACGCCGGGCCAGCACTTCAAACGTGAATTTCTGGCCTTTGGTGGCGGGGAACGAGTAGACATCGAGGTCCGACGGCTTTTCGATGCGACCGGTGATGACCGCGGGGATGGTGACCGGGACGGCCATCGCGACGGCGTCGTTCTCGGTGGCCGGTTCGATGGTGATGGGGGATTCCGTCACATAAACCGGCACGGGGTTGGTGATGGTCTCGCCGATCTTCACCGGGATCGATTGGAAGGAAGACGTGCCAAGCGAGGGCGGGTTGACCGTCGCCGTCATGCCTGCGGGCAGCAACGACCCGGAGAGTTCGATGGCAGTATCAACCCCCGGGCGGACGGCCATCGGGAACATCTGCGTGACAAACGGGCGCGGGCTGACTTCGATGCAATACTCCCAGTCCTGATTGCCCTGATAACGGACATCGCGGATCTCAAGGAAGTAGTCGCCCGCCTTCGCGAACGTGTGCGACAGGAACGGGTCGGCGAAGAACGCGTTGTCGGACATCGCGATCACACCGCCGGCCGCATCGCGAAGAAAAAGAATCGGGTCGATGTGGTTCTGCAAATCATGAATCTTGTCTTCGAGCCGCTGCGCCCGCACATGGAAGGCGAGCGACTGCCCGGCTTCCGCGGTGAACTTGTAATAGTCAAAGTCCTCGGCCTTCTCGATGGCACCGCACAACGTGGCGGGGAACGTGACCGCCTGAGCTTTGTCGCGGGTGTTATTGTCGGCCGCTTCCACAACGACGGGGTCGCGCACGATGACAAGTTGCCCCAGCGTGCTCGCCCCGTTCGGCGTCGCCAGCCGGAACTCCCGCACACCGGGCAGCGCATCGGCCGCCGCGGTGATTTTCAGCTTGAGTTTTGTGATCTCTTTCGGCTTCTCACCCGGCTTGAGCGCAGGCATCTCCGGCGCGATCGCTTCCGCCGTGACGCCTTCGCCGCTGACGAAAACCTGGAAGGTGCCGAGCATCGTGTAGCGCGACTGCACCTCACACTCCGCCGTCGTCCCCACCTGCACCGCAACGGGCTTGAGGCTCATTACCATCGGATACGAGGTCTGTGCATGGACCGTCGATGTCGTGAGCATCGCAACCACAGTGACAGTAATCATTCGCAACATCGGTTCGGTCCTTTTCGACATTCGCACGAATCACGATCAAAGTGGGACTAACGGATCGCTAAGAATCTAAAGCGTGACCCGAAATCCCGTCGCCACAATGCGCCAAGTCTTGCCAGTTCGCTCTAGCACATAAGTGCCAAAGGATGGGTGGTATTCGGGACAATAGATCCAGATGACAGCAATGTTGCCATTATTTGAGTAACCCGGCGCTGAAACTTCGATCGGCAACCGTGCCTGGTAAGGCGTTGCGAACGGAGATCTCAACCAAAGCCGTTGGCACGCTCCTCCGAAATCGCTGGTGTGCCACCAGATCAGCCAATCCAAGTACCAGCCTGTATATACGACTGGCGGTGATGGTTCGACGAAAGGGACCATCCGCAGACATTGGTTTCGAGGCCGGTATGTCGACAATGACACGCCACTCGCATGGCGGTCCTTGATGTTCTGGATCGCTTCGATCACATCGAGACGGTCGGCAACAGCGGACTCTCCGGTCTCGTAGTCCCTCAATGCCGAATCAACATCACCAATCCATTCCGGCCCACGTTCATAAACATAGATCGTACGGATACGTTCTCGAAAAAACGAAAAGCCCATCTCATCGCCATCGCGGGTCGTCATATCACTCAGGACGATTTCCGCAATCGCGTTGTCGACTCGCTGTTGATCGGTTAGATGACTCGGAGATGGAGCGGGCTGCGACAAAACGAAATACGTCGCTAAGAGAACGAGCACGCAACTCGCGAGGACACGGTTCATATCGCAACGACTCCCAGGCATCTTTGTAGAACCAGAGGTCATCAAGTCTGCGGTGCGACCGGCCGGGGGCGGGAATGCATCATGTCCTGCGGTTCGAGCCGACGAAGGTGTGCCAGGGGAATCGTAGCAACCGCAACAGTGTTGCCATCCCACGCGAGGAACTCCACCTCGGCGGATATCGCGCCGGTGGGCGCGTAGACAACGGCTCCCACGTCACCGATGGATAATCCGTGTTCAGGATGATCTTCCAGCAACGTGACGGTGTCGAGTTCTTGAACGTTCATGCGAAGCTCATTTTTGAAAACGGGTCATCAGGCTGGATATGCGGTCACGAATCTCGGGATCTCATCATCATCCAGCATCCAGACGCTGGTCAATGCGACCTGCCCTGCATCTGGGGTCACGATCTCCCCTTCAACAACGAATTTCCGACCATGTTCCGTCATCTCTTCAGACATCACGATCCCTGAGGCGGCTTGCTGACGAAGAGCGTTCGCCAGTTCTTGCCAGGCATCCGGCCGGAATCCCACCTGATGAAACCAAACGGCTTTGTGTCGCCCGACCGGGTGTGACAAGGATAGCAAGTAATGGACAATCTTCGCTTCCGGGACATGGGCCTGAAGAGCGTTCATCAAACCATGGTCGGGCGTCATGGTGGTCGATTTCCGGGCATTGAGAAACACTTTGCGCGGGGCGCGAAACCGCGAAGCGTGGATTGTTACCGCACGAACAAAAACGCCTTGCTGTTCATCAGCGCCCATAACAGGTCTTCATAGCCTTCCTGCGGCGACGGGTAATCCTTCACGAGTTGTTCCGCGGCGGTGAGTTCGTTCGGTGTCGGGTTGCGGCTGAGCGTGCTCAGATACAACTCAGTGATGATCTCCGGCCCCGGTTTTTTCTCGGCGAGAAGTTTCGCCACGCGGCCTTTTTTGTCGGCGAGCTTTCCGCTGATCACGTCGCCGTTGAGCGTGTGCAGGGCCTGGGCGAGGTTCGGGTCGGCGGGGCGTTCGCACTCGCAGACGCTCACCCGCCGGGGCTTGGCGAACGTGTTCAGGAAGAAATCGGGATACTCGGCGTCCGGGATTTCAATCGCCCGCGTTCCGGCCGGAAGGTCTTTGAACTTCGTCTGCGTCCCGGCGGCGAAATCGATTGCATCCAGCAGCGGTTCGGCCCCGAGACGCCGTACCGTGAAATGGCTGTAGAACCGATTGTCCGCGGCATTCTGCGCCGTCGGTTGCGAATCCAACTGGTACAGCCGGCTCGACATGATCGTCTTGACCAGATGTTTCAAATCGAAATTGTGTTTTGAGAAATCATCCGAAAGCGCCTTCATCAGCGCGACGTTCGTCGGTGGATTGGTCGGCCGCAGGTCATCCACCGGTTCGACCAAACCGCGGCCGAGGAGGTAGCTCACATACCGATTCACCACAGCCTTTGAGAAAGCTTCGTTGGTCGGGGCGGTCATCCATTGGGCGAGGGCAATGCGGCGATCGAGCGTGTTTTCGGCGGCGTCCCCTTCGAGCGGTTTCGGCTTCATCACCTGCCCCGTGCGCGGTTGGCGAACTTCACCGCCGGTCTTGGCAATCACGACGCGCTCGCCGCCGAAGAGACCGAATTCCTGGCTGGTCTTGATCCCCACGCGGGCAAAGAAGGCGGCGAAAGCGTAGTAGTCGTCCTGCCCGTATTTCTCGAACGGATGGTGATGGCACTGGGCACATTGCAGTCGGGTGCCGAGGAAGAGCTGCGCGGTCGATTCCGCCATCTCGTTGGGATTGTTGTTAACGAGGAAGAAACTCGCGGGACCGTTAGAGAAGACCGAGCCTTTGCCCTGCACGAGTTGAGCGACGAACTTGTCGAACGTGACATTCTCGCGGAACTGTCCCTTGATCCAGTTGTGCAGCGCCCACATCCCCTGGTCCTGCAGATCGCGGCTGTTGTTGCGGAGCAGGTCCGACCACTTCAGCGTCCAGTACGAGGCATAGCGGTCGTTGTAGATCGAGCGCTGGGGATGGTCGCTCAGACCGAGTACTCGGTCGATCCATTTCCAGCGCTTCTGCGGATCGGTGTCGGCAGCGAATTCGGCAATTTCCTCTGCGGTCGGCAATGTCCCCGTCGCGTCGAGGAAGATGCGGCGCAAGAACGTCAGGTCATCGCAGAGACCGGACGGCTCGATGCCGAGCTCACGGAACTTTTCGGTCGCGAGGGTATCGATGAAGTTCTGATCAACCCACCCGGCGAGTGTCGCGGGCGGGCCGTAGGGAATGACGTAGGTGCAGAGATCGGCCTGGCCTTCAAACCGCACAATGACCGGAGCCTGCCCGCGGCCAGTGACGGTGCACAGACCATCGCCGGTGACCTGCACCACACCTTCATCGAGCGAATCGAACCGGCACCATGCGGTCACATCGCGCGGCGGCTGACCGGCGTAGAACGCTTCCACGCGCAGTTGCTGTTTGAAACCGGGATCGCCGACGCGCTCATTCGGCGTGACGACGAGTTTCTCGATCAGTGGTTCTTTCGCCGCAGGATTGGGAGCCCCCGAAGCAATCCACGCCGCGAGCAGTTCATAATCGCGCGAGCTGGTTTTGAGTCGGCGGCCACCGCTGTGAGGAGTTTCCATCGTGGGCTTGCGGAGCAGCAGGCTCTCTTTCGGGTTGAGCAGATTGATCCGTCGGCCGAGACCTTCCCGCACCATCGCTCCGCGGTCGGCGGCGGCGTCGAAACCGAACACCGTCAGTTTGAAACCGCCCTGGCCATGCTGCGCGGCATGACACGCGGCCATCGCACAGCCGGCTTTGACCAGGACCGGGCGCACCTGTTCGTAGTAATCGACGACCGGTGCGTCGGACACATCCGATACTGTGACCGGCGCTTGCCCGATGAGGCTGTCTTTCGTGACAGTGATGATCGCAGTCCCGTTGCCACGGGGGATCAATCGCCCCGCTGGCGTGACCGTCACCACGGCGTCATTCGAGGATGCATACGCACACGCCGAGGTGAGATCGGTCACGCGGTCCGACATCGGTTCGGTCATGGGTGACACGAGCAATTGCGTTTGGGCGAAGTTGCCCTTCAGCGCAACTTCCGCAGGCAGAACCCGTAGTCCCGCGCCATCGGCTGACCAAGCGGGCATCACCGAACCGCAAAGAACAACGGCAACCAGTCCTGTAAACAGGAAGTGCAATTTCATGTGGTGGTCCTCCGGATCGAGAAGGGGAGGCAAATTGGCGGGCAGTTCTGGCGGGCAAGTCGTATCGACAATCATTATTACGTGTTGATCGGCAGGAATCCAAGCACAAAACCACGTCTCCCGATGTTGGGAAATTTTTCACAACCCCGCTTGCCGCTTTGCAGATGGGAAAACGGACGGCGGACGGCGATTGGTCAATGGGTGAACGACTGAAACACCCAACCTCTGTCCGTAACTGCTGTGCTGAAAGATAGTTGAGACGCAACTATTCAGCACAGTCGTTTTGGTGCGGACATCCGGATCCGTCCATCCGCCATGCACCAATCGCCATCCACCACCCCATTTTTCTTGCGCAAGAGTCGCTTGATCCGTCCCCAGTTGCCGATCTAGAATGTGATTGGCCACGCCAGCGGATCGGCTGGGAGACCTCTGCGTTTCCCAACGGTACTGCTTCCCACCCCCCGCCTTGGGAGCCTGCCATGTTGAATCTTTTTCCGACTTGCAACCGGACCTGCGAAGGCGTCAGCCGCCGCAGCTTTCTCCAAATCGGCACCCTCGGCGGACTCGGGCTTTCCCTACCCACCTTGTTCGCGGCTCAGGCGGCGGCGAAAGCGACCGGCGCGAAAGCCGTCACCAAGACCAACGTCAATTGCATCGTGATCTGGACCCAGGGCGGGACTAGTCATCATGACACGTTCGATCCCAAGCCGAATGCCCCCATCAGCGTGAAGGGCGAATTGGGCGTCATCGACACCGCGGTCCCCGGCGTGCAGTTCACCGAGATCGTCCCGCGGATGGCGGCGGAACTCGGCCGCTTTGGTTTGCTCCGCAGTTGGAACCCGATGAACGGCAGCCACGGTGTCGCCGATCAATACGCTCTCTCCGGCAAGCGTTTCAACCCCGCGGTCCACTACCCCACGATGGGGTCCGTCGTGAGCCATCAGTTCGGCTTCAAGACGGCGTTGCCTCCTTACATCCAATTGGGAACGTCGCTGGATGACCGCTTCGGCGGCGGCAAGCCGGGGATTCTCGGTTTGGAACACGCGCCGTTCGTATTGAACTCTGATCCGAACGCGGCGAACTTTGTGGTTCGCGACATCACGCCGCCGAACGGGATGTCGAATGATCGCGTGGATCGCCGCAAACGGATGATTCAAACCGTCGACGGCCTGCAACGTCCCAGCAGCGTCCAACCCGCGGCGTTTGAAGCGCTCGATGAGCACTATCACACCGCGTTCAACATGATCACCGCCCCGGAAACCCGCAAGGCATTCCAGGTCGAACAGGAAGACCCACGGACGCGCGATGCCTACGGTCGCAACAAGTTTGGTCAAAGCTGTCTGATGGCCCGCCGGTTGATCGAATCGGGCGTCCGCTACGTCACCCTCACCGACGGCGGGTGGGACACGCACACCAACAACTTCAAAGCCCTGAAGGATAACCTCATTCCCAAGGTCGACCAGGCGCTGCCGACCTTGGTGCGCGACCTCGAACAGCGCGGATTGCTCGATAACACGCTGGTCGTATGGCTCACCGACTTCGGTCGCACGCCGAAGATCAACTCGGCCAGCGGCCGCGACCACTGGGCGGGCGCGGGCTTCGCGATCATGGCCGGCGCAGGCGTTCCGGGCGGCAGTGTGATCGGCGCGACCGACGCGGAAGGGGGCGCCCCGATCCGCAACCAATACCTCTCGGAAGACATCACCGCAACGATCTTCTACAAGCTCGGCCTCCCCGACGACCTCCACGTCGAAGCCCAGGACGGCCGCCCGATCAAACTCAACGACGGCCGTTTGATCCGCGAGTGGGTGTGAGCTTCATTTGCTTGCGATTCGCATGATCGCAGCACCCGCGATTTTCTTCTGACCTTGAGACTTCTTCCGTCAGTGAAACGGACGCACCTCGACCGGTACCCGACAGGCGACGACGGCCTTGCGTCCCCACGCCAGCGCCTCGTCCAAGTTAGCGGCTTCCAACACCCAAAAACCGCCTACGTGCTCCTTGGTCTCCAGGTACGGCCCGTCGGTGATGAGCACCTTGCCATCGGGTTGCGCCCGCAGCGACTTCGCGCTTCGTGCCGGGTGCAAGCCGCCCACGAAAACCCGGACACCCGCTGCCACCATCTCTTCGTTGAGCACGTCGATGTCACGGTCCATCGCAGCGTCCTCTGCGACGAACGGGTCATAGTCGTCGGGGTGGTGAATCGCAACCAAATACTGCGGCATGACTTTTCCAGTATGTAACGGTCGTTGGGCGGGCCGGTTGCCCTGCCTTCACCATACAGTCGAACAACGGCCGGACCGGAATTCGACAAATCGCCCCAGAAATTTTCCGACCGATTGATCTGCGAATGGGTGTAAGCCTCATTCGCTCGCGATCTAGCGTGATCCCAGCGCCCGCTAAGATTCAACAAAAAGCCCGGCGTCCAAAATGGACGCCGGGCTTTTGTATGTCGAGAGAACAGGACGGCGATTGAACTTTTTCTTGCCAGCATCCGGGGGTGGAAGACGGGATTGAGGCGGCAAATCGGATTACAAATTCAATTAGGTTACTGGGGAAAGCACTTTCCGAACGCCACCAGCAGCTTGAGTGGGCCATTGAGCCGAATCTTCCGCCGTAGCAGCGCCCACACCACGTTCTTTTCCTTCCTCAGAAAGCCGATCCACGTTTGCGAGTCAGCGGTCACGTGCAGATTGGGTTGGCCGACATGCCCCTCCTCCACTCTGAGCTTTTGATCCTGAATCACGACCGTTGCCTGTCGCTGCTCCTGGCCGGTGAAGGTGAAGTGGAAGGTGGCGTTCAATCCTACTGACTTGCCGGGCTGGAAGACGTTTGGCATTCCTTTCAGGAAAACCTCGATGGTGTTCGGCCGCAGGGTGTTGCCAACGTGCTTGATCTTTTTATGGGGAAACCGCTTGGCGACATGATCCTCGGCGTCCGAGTTTTTGTTGACGTAAATCGTCTCTGCCTTCTCTTGAAGCGGCCGCACGATCTCCTTGAGATGTGCCTTCCGATCGGTGAGGAACGGTCCAATGATGTCTTCTCCGGCCGGGCAGACCGCCAGACAGTACGCCGCTTTGTAGTTCGCCCCGTAGGACAGGCTTTGCCACATCGAAGCCGACTCGGCATCGATGACCCGACTGCGATAGTCGTAGGCGTTTTTGCTGTCGGCCACCTGCTCGACCCAATCGGTGAAGCCGCCCATGAACTCACGGTAGTTGTGGGTGTAGCAGGCCGAGAAGTTAAAATCCCCTTCCGGCGAGATGGCCCCCACAGGACATGCAGCCACGCACAGTTTGCATTCTAGGCAAGGGTTGTAGTTGATCGGCTGGCTAGACTGTGAAACGTCGGCATCCAGCAGGATGGTCCCCAACAGGATGAAATTGCCGAACTTCTCATGAATCACGTTGCGGTGAATGCCCATCATTCCCAGCCCTGCCGCCACCGCAACCGGCTTGTGCGACACGACCCAAACCTTGCCGGGAAACTTGTCCATTTCCATCGGAAAGCCCATCGCCGGGTTCATGGCTCGAATCCCCCGGTCTTCCAGAGTCTGAACCACGCTTCGGGCAATGTCATTGACTTCATCACCACTGTGGTGGAATTCGGTATTGGAGACCGAGCGGGCCGGTGTCCGAATGGCCTCTCGATTCATGCGAACCACGAAGCTGATCAGTGTCTTGGTGTGGGGGAACGCTTTGAGGATGTCTTCGCGCTGATCGTCCAAAGCGGGTCTGCCGATCTCGACAAACCCCACGTCATCAGCGCCAGCATCGAGGACGAGTTGCTTCAGCCATCCGGCATCCAGCGACTCATTCTTCGACGGCTCGGAAAGTGCAGTTTTAAGGCGAACCCGCTGCACAGTCGGGTGATCTTCGAGCTTCATGGCTGCTCCTTGTTGTACATGCAACTATATGGGGAAAAAAAGTCAGCTTGCCGCGTCCCCTTTGCTGACTCGCTTCATGGCTTGATTCAACTGCTCCACGAACCCGTCTCCCAGAACCTTCTTGACCTGCTGTTGCGCCTCGCTCCAGGCTGGAATCGCCCTTTCCAGGAGCTTACGTCCCTGTGGTGTCAGTCGAAAAGGCTGTGAGCGGCCGTCCTCGTCGGGTACCACTTCCAGCCAGCCACGAGCCTTCATTCGTTCGACGTTGCGGCTGAGGGTGGAAACATCGAGATGGAGATGATCGCAGACTTCAATGGGACGAGCCGTCCCCATCTTGGCTGTGGCGACCAGAATATTCATCTGGCTCACCTTCAGCTCAAGCGACCGCAGGGCGTCGTCGTAGATATTGGTGACGACGCGATTCAGCATGCGTAGCCGAACGGCAACGCACTCGCTGGCAATTTTGTCAATCATCGCTTGCATACGCTCGACTCCCACTTCATGCATCCAGTTTAGTTGTACATGCAACTATATGCCCGGTCAAGAAGAATCCCGCGATCTCCCCAAGAGGGAATCCGAGTCGTGCCGAGGATCCGCCGAGGGGACACTGACACCCCATACGTCGTAACTACCGCGTCGGTCCTGCAACGGCACTGGCAGAGCCAGTGGCACACAATACGGATCCCCCGTCAAAAAAGTCCCTTGACCTCCAGCGTCTTGGGAATGGCCAAAGCGGTGCCGAGCTTTTTGTTGAGCCGTTCGATGAAATGGGCGGCGAGGGCGGGGGATTCCTGTTCGTCGTTTTGATGGACGAAGAAAAAGAGTTTCTGCAAACCGGCTTTTTTCCATTTGGCGATGCGCCCGATCCATTCATCGAGGCGCAAGCGATCCGATTGGGGCTCATTCGCGCCGACCCAGCGGATGAAGGCCGTCGTGGTTGTCAATCGCATGTGCATCAGATCGCGACGGCCTGCCGTATCGACCAGCACATTCGTGATGCCGTGTTTTTCCAGCAGCGCATACAGTTGGCTTGAAACGGCCGCGTCGTTGTACCAGCCGGTGTGCCGAAACTCGATCGCCAGCGGAACGTCATACGTCCAGCTTTCGACGAACGTTACGACTCGGTCGAAATCCTTTGGCGCAAAATTATCGTGCATCTGCAGGAACGGCATGCCCAGCTTTTCCTTCAGATGCAACATGTTGGCGACGTTGTGTTCGACGGTCTCTTGGACATCTTTCAACCGCTTGTAGTGTGAGATCGTCTGTTCAAGTTTAGGAAAGAACCGGAAGTTTTCCGGCACTGTCGTATACCACTTGCCAAAGGTTTCCGGAGGAAACAAGCGGTAAAAGGTCGCATTCAACTCGATGCAATTGAACTGCGACGAATAGTAGGCGAGCTCGTCTTTCACGCCTTTCGGAAAGAAGTTTTTGAGATCCTTTTTATTCCACTTGGCACATCCCACATAGACCTCGAAATCATCCGGTTTCGAGGCTTGTTTCAACACCTTCGGCGTGTCGGGATGATCCGGCGGGATCGTGAAATCAATCTTTGCGGGATCGTTAACTTGACCGAATTTCATGCCGCTTTCTCTCTTGCGAATTCACCGAAGCCGTCGATCGACCATCATTTTTGCGAGATGGCCTTGAGCTTCTCGCGCAGGAAGCTGAACAGGTCGGGGTACTTCATCTTTGCGTAGTCATTGTTGTAGTTAATCTCGTGCTCAATCCCCACGGCTTTGAGTTTTTCGGCAAGACCCGCGCCGAAGTTGGCGGAGTGCGGCGGGTCTTTGTAGGGCTGGCCGAGGTTGGGCGGGTTGTCGTAGAAGAGCAGCACCGGCGGGTCGTCCGCGGTGGCGAGGACATACGGCGAGTATTTCTCAATCTGCGGCAAAATGGCGTCACGCTTCTTTAGAAACTCTTCAACACTACCTAGTCCGAAAGCGTGCGGGCCGTATTGGTTGTTCGGAATCCAGGCCTGCATTTGCTGCGGGTCCAGCGTCGTCTGCGGGACAAACGCCAAGACGCACCTCAACCGCGTTGATTCTCGGGCGATCGGGTCAGCACTCTTCACATCCGCTTGATCGGGATGAAAGGCCAGCCACAGCGCGGTAAACCCGCCCGCGGAACCGCCGCAACCAGCGATACGATGCTTATCGATCCGCCATTCGCTCGCTTTGCTGCGCACGAACTGCAAGGCCCGGGCCGCGTCGTCGAGGCACGCCTTCACGGGCGGCACGATCTTTTCCGCGGTGGCATCCGGAAGGAGTCGGTAGTTGATCGAGACGACGGAGATGCCGGATGCGAGGCACTGGGCGAGGAAATCAGGATTCGCCTTGTCGCCGGTCATCCAGCCGCCGCCGTGGATGAAAAACAGCAACGGTGTGTCCTGATCTCCTTTGACTTGGTAGAAGTCCAAGACCTGCCGCTCGTGTTTTCCATACGCCACATTCGCCAATGTCGGCTTCGGGGCAACCGGGGGTTGTGCATGGATTTTAGAAGAAGTCAATAACGCAAGAACGATTGCCGCAAAACATCGAGATCGGGCCGCAAACATGTGTGCCTCGTGAACGCTGCGGGATCGGACGACGACAGGGACCGCACAGGTCCAATCGTATCACGTCGGTCCGGCATCGACACCGGCGGCAACGGTTGCGAACGCGGGATCACGCTAAACGGCGAGCGAGCGTTCAATTCCGTCTTCGATCCTCCACGATTTTCCATGGTGGCGGCCGTGGTCCGTCAGGCAAAACCGTCACGGAAGCTCCATCCCGAACTTCCGGACCGAAACCACGACCGCCACCTGGATTCACGATTCTCGGGTCAGTAGTATCGGCACGCCCTGTGACAGCAGGTTGTCACACATGTTGAAGAAGCACGAAATCCGAAACTCGAAATCCCAAGGAAATTCGAAATCCCAACGGGGAAAACCGGGCCCGAACCGCGCGATTTTCTGCCTTCTTGATTAGGATTTCCTTCGAATTTCGACATTCGGATTTCGGATTTTCTCATGAGTGAGTTCCTGATGCGTGTGGTCACGTTTGGTGAAGTGATGTTGCGGCTGGCGCCGCCCGGTTTTCTGCGGCTTGGACAGGTTCTGCCCGGTTCACTCGACGCCACGTTCGGCGGGGCGGAAGTGAACGTCGCCGTCTCGGTCGCGATGCAGGGGGGGAAGGCCGCGTATTGCACGGTGCTACCGGACAATCCCGTCACGGATGCCTTCCTGGCCGAACTCCGGCGGTACAACGTCGACACGGATCTGGTCCGCAAATCGAAAGCCGGGCGGTTCGGCATCTACTTCGTCGAGACCGGAGCCAATCAGCGGGCCGGGGCGGTGACGTATGACCGGGCGGAATCATCCATCGCCGTGACTCCTGCGGCAGAATACGACTGGGCGACGATTCTCAAGGACGCTTCGCGGTTCCATGTGACGGGAATCACGCTCGCCATCAGCAAGCACGCGGCGGAAGCATCGCTCGCCGGGGCGAAAGCGGCTCACGAGCGCGGCATTCCGGTCTCGTGCGATCTCAATTTCCGCAAGAAGTTGTGGAACTGGGAACCCGGCACCAAGCCCGCCGTGCTAGCCCGCAAGACGATGGAGCAACTGCTGCAATACATCACACTGCTCGTGGCGAATGAAGAGGACGCCGAGCAGGTGCTGGGCATCCACGCGGCGAACACCAGTGTGGAATCAGGCGAGATTGATGCCAACGCCTATATCGGTGTCGCGAAACAAATCGTCGATCGCTTCCCGACCATCCAACAGGTGGCGATCACTCTCCGCGAAAGCATCTCCGCCAGTCACAACAACTGGGGAGCAATGCTCTACCAGCGCGATGGTGGAAAATCCTGGTTCGCCCCGACGAACGCCGATGGACAATACGAACCGTTCGAAATCCGCAACATCGTGGACCGCGTCGGTGCGGGCGATTCCTTCGCCGGTGGTTTAATCTTCGCGCTGACAACGCCGGAACTGTCGTCTCCGGAGACGGCATTAACGTACGCCGTCGCCGCAAGCTGTCTGAAACACAGCATCATCGGCGACTTCAACGGCAGTACGCGCACAGAAATCGAAGTCTTGATGAAAGGCGGCGGCCGCGGGAGGGTGCAACGGTAGAAGAATGTTGGTCGTGGGTTGTTGGTCGTTGATCCGCAGAGGATGATGTCTGCCTACTAACTACCAACGATCACCTACCAACGCTAATCGCTATGCCTCGTCGTTCCGCTTCCGTTGCTCGGCCGCTGGCGTTGGTGCGGGAATCGCCCACGCCGTGCTTTATGCTGAACGCGCGGCGGCAGGTCGTGTTGTTCAATCACGGGTGTGAACTGGCGACCGGTTGGACCGCCGAAGATGTCATTGGGCAGCGGACGGAGTTGGTCACCGAAAGCGATCCGCACACCGTCGCCGCAGTGTTGGCGGCGCTGTCTGCACCGGCATCCGCCTGGTCGGGACAACCGGGGCGGCAACCAGTCGATCTGCCGCATCGCACCGAAGAACCGCAGCCGCGGCTGATTCACTTCTGGCCGATTCTCGATGCAGACGGCACCACCATCGCCGCCGTGATGGGATGTATCCTCGCGGTCCCCACACCGGATGATTCCGAACCGCTCACGATCTCCCAACGGTTGCATGCGGAACTCGCGGCGCTGCGGAACACTCTGCGTCGCACCTACGGGGAGAAGAACGTCATCGCGAAGTGCCCGGCAATGCAGCGCGTGATGCAGCAGGTGCGCGTCGCGCAGGGAACCACGGCTCCCGTTCTGTTGACCGGCGCGGCGGGGACCGGCAAGGAACATTTCGCGCGGATGATTCACTATGGCAGTGCGACCGGGCGGCGGCCGTTCGTGCCGTTTGATTGCCGCATGACGCCGAGCTTCGAAATCAAGCGGGTGCTGCGGCAACTCCACGAAGAACCCCACGGTGATTCTCCACTGCGACCGGGGGCGTTGTACTTCGCCGATGTCGACGCCGCCCCGACCGACGTGCAGGAACGGATCGCGGAGTTGCTCGCGCCGGAACAGCAAACGCTCGGCGTGCGGATTCTCGCCGGGACGACAGTACCGCTCGCGCCGTTGGTCGCCGACGAAAAATTCCTGCTGGAGTTGTGGCATCGGCTGCAAGTGTTGACGATCGATCTGCCGCCGTTGTCGGAACGGCTCGACGATCTCGGACCGCTCGCACAGTTTTTTCTCGAAGAGCACAACCGCGGCAGCGATCGCCAGGTCGCCGGTTTCAGTGAAGCTGCGTGGGAGCAGTTACGCCGCTATCCGTGGCCGGGTCATCTCGACGAACTGCAGCGCGTCATCACCGCCGCGCATGCCAATGCGACCGGACCCGAAATCCTGCCCGAACATCTGCCGCTCGGCTTCCACAGCGGCGCGGACGCCTTCACACTGGGCCCCCTTCAACGCCCGCAACCGATGCCGCTCGACGCGCTGCTGGAACAGGTCGAGCGCGAACAGATCGAACTCGCCATCACCACCGCCAAAGGCCACATGACCCGCGCCGCCGAATTTCTTCATATTCCCCGCGCCCGGCTCTATCGTCGCATGCAGCAACTGGGGTTGGATACGTCATCCGAGGCGAGCGGGGGGACGTAAGTCCCCCCGGTGATTCAAGGTTTCAGGCGGAAGGAATAGTCTCTTGGCAACATGGCAGTATGATCTCGCTTATCCTCCTGCAGGCAAGCGTGAGCTAGAACTCTGGTTGCAACACGCCGCCGGTTTCATCGTCTTCGAGGATGTTCGGCAATATGCGAGGGAACGAATCGATCCCGCGCTGACCGACGAAGCACGTGCTGCGGCTCAAAAAGGAATCGATGATGCCGTTTACGGGCTCATGATGGTGATCGATGGTGTCAGTGGAAGCATTGGCAACGCGAGCCATAAAGTCGAGTTTGACTTCGTTATTCGTATCGCTGCCGCGGATGGCAATGAAAAAGAGACGGACCTGACTGAAATCGATCTCCGGAATGGTGACGGTATGTGCTTGGGCTATCATGGATGGCTCGAAGGCGATTTCGGCGATTCTCCCATCGTGGTTTCCAAGACTGCCGGTTTGCCCTGAATCAGCCAAGTCCCAAGTGCCCCAGCTTAATCGTGTGGCTCAGATTGCCCGCGGCAATCTGAGCCACACGCGCCAAGAGGGTCTTCTGAACCGCACTGAGAGGGTGCTTGACTCGGCTCACCTGACACGCCAGACTCGGTGCACATTTCGTTGTCTTGATCCCGTCGCCACCAGATCGGAAAGCGCCATGATTCGGTTGTCGTCCGCGATTGCTCTGCTCCTGGCTGTCTTCGTATCCCCTGCATCGGCAGTTCAGATCACGCTGAGGTTTGAAGGGACGATTCAGTCGGTTGTCGACGCCAACGCCGTGGGAGCGCCCGCGATCAATTTCACACCGATTCCGGTCGGCAGCACGTTCTCGGGAACTTACACTTACGACTCTGATTCACCACTCACCAACGGCGGGACCGGCTTCAAGCGCTACACGGAATTGCTCTCTTCCGGGGGATCACTCAACATCAACGGTTTCGAGTTCTTGTCGACCGGCGCCGGCTTCGGCATCGTGGCGTCGCAAGAGGCAAACTTCTCCTATTCGGGAATTGCCATGGGGACTCAGCCGATCGCGCTGCCGGAAGGTTGGGGTGTCGCGCGGGCGAACCTGCCCTATTTTACAATGCGTTTTGAAGACGAAACTCCGCAACCGCGTTCGCTGGACCTCCCGGCATCCGCCGAAGGGTTCCCGACGGACAATATGATCCTCGTCGTGGACTTTCAGCAGTCGGTGACCATCGATGGCGAAACGTTTGGCGGGCGGGTTTTCATCAATGGCCAGATCACCAGCCTGTCGGTGACCGGTCCCGTGCCACCGCCGGTCGAGGTTGAAATCGACATCGATCCGGCCACCGTTTCCAATTCGATCAATTTGAACACGAAGAATCCCAAGCCGCTGCATGTCGCGGTCTTTGGCTCGCCCGGGTTCGATGTCACCAGCGTGGTCCCGGGATCGATCGAACTGGGGGATGCGGTCCTCACCGACCCGGAAACGGGCACGGGGGACAAAGTCGCACCGAGCAACATTCAAATTCTCGATGTCGATGGCGACGGCATCGGTGACCTGCTGCTGACGTTCAATCTCACGACGTTACAAAACTTCGGGGCCATCGACCGTTCTTCCACGGCGCTCTCGCTCAACGCCTGGCTCACCAACCAGGGAACGGTCTTCGGCAGCGATTCGATCTCGATCCTCGGTGGTAAAGGCAAAGGCAAGAAATAGCCTGACCGAGGTGCCCCTGATCGATTGGGTGGTTCAGATTGCCCACGGGCAATCTGAACCCCTGCGATTTCAAGGGGCTGTCGTTGCATCCGCTTCAGCGCGTGACAATGGCACGATCTTCAGCCCGTAGCCGACTTTCGCCACCGCGATTAACGGCATTCATCAATGAAATCGCCCTTCGAGATTGTCACACTACTTCTCGCCACCATCTCCCCGGCATTCGCAGCGGAAATTCCCTTCGACAAAGCGGAAGAATTTCCCGCGAGTGCTTACGACCTCATCGCTGAGAAGCGGGTGGTTTGGTTGGGCGAGATGCATGGCACGCGGGAAGGGCCGCGGCTTTTTCTGGGATTGGTGCGGCTGGTGTCCCGCCATCATGCGTCGCCGCCGGTGGTGGCGCTGGAGATTCCCACCACGGAACAACGGGCTCTCGACCGCTACCTGGTAACCGGCGACGACGCGGTGCTGCGGGCCAGCCCGTTTTTCAAGAGCGAGATCAAGGATGGCCGGTCGAGCGTGGCGATGGTGCAGTTGCTGTCCCAACTCCGGGCCGAGAAACTCGCGGCCGTGCTTTGCTTCGACTCGGTCGCCGCGACCACCCCGCAGGAGCGCGACACCGCGATGGCCCAGAATCTCAAACGGTTCGCCAAAAAGTATCCGGACGCCAAACTGCTCGTCCTGAGCGGCGGCATTCACGCCCAGCGGGTCGACGGGACTGACTGGGACCCCAAGTACCGTCCGGCGGCGTTTGAACTGAGTCCGTGGCTGGACTCCATTGTGACGTTCGACCTGGCCTTCGAATCCGGCACCATCTGGGCACTCACCGACAAGGGTTTCGCCGAGCACAAGGTGAAAGGCGAACGCTGGACCGGCACCGCCCCCCACTACATCACGCTGCACCCGCAACGAACCCACGGCTACGACGGAGCGATCTTCACCCGTAAGCTGACGGGGTCACCCGCGTGGTAGTTTTATCCCGAAGGGATTGCGTCCCATAGCCCAGGGTTGCACGCGCAGCGGGCTACCCTGGGTTGCCGATCCGCGCGGTCGAAATACCCCGCAGGGGTTACGTCATCGCGTGGATGGGAAGGACGCAACCTTTTCAGGGTAGTCACGGACATGGGCCATACGATCCCAGGGTTGCGAGTGAAACGAGCTACCCTGGGCTATAAGACGCAACTCCTTCGGAGTAAGGGCTTCGGGTGGCTCAGATTGCTGTGCAATCTGAGCCACCCGCGATGTTATAATCTGTTGATGGTGATCAGTTGCGCTCTATGTGGCACGAGGGATTTCGCGGTCAAAGGAAAGGCCGTTGACATGGCGTTTGTCTGCGAAAAGTGCGGCTCGGTTATGTGTCTGTCATGTGCCGGCTGCGACTATGAAGGAGAGATCCCACTTCTTTGTTGCTTTCAATGCCGATCGCGCTCCGTACGCTATGCACTCGACGATCAAGGACATCAAAGCAACCGCGAGTGATCCGGCCCAGCTTGCTGCGCAATCTGAGCGATCCGCGATACAATGCCCTGCATGTCCACGGACCACTGACAGTCCCCAAGGTTTCGCGTGCAACTAACGCGCTGCCGGTTGAGTTTTCATGCCCATTCGTATTTCGAATTTACGTCTCCCCTTGGGAACTCCCGAGGACGTGTTGCCCGGTTTGCTGGCGAAGCGGCTGGGGGTTTCGGCCGGCGATTTGCAGCGCTGGCGGATTCTGAAGAAGAGCCTCGATGCCCGGTCGGCGGCGAATCTGCAATACGTCTACACCACGTTGATCGATCTTCCCGACGCGGCGTTGAAATCGCCCGCGGTGCAGAGCCGGTTGCGTGATGACGCCGTGCTTTACGAACCGCCGCCGTTTGATGATCCGCGCGGCGGGGACGAACCGTTGGCCGAGCGGCCGATCGTCATCGGGTCGGGACCGGCGGGGTTGCTCGCGGGGTATTATCTCGCGCTGAAGGGGTATCGGCCGATCATTCTGGAGCGCGGCCGGCCGGTGAAAGAGCGGGTGCCGGCGGTGCGGGCGTTTGATCGCGGCGGGGCGTTTGATCGCGAGGACAATTATCTCTTCGGCGAAGGGGGCGCGGGGTGTTTCAGCGATGGCAAGCTGACGTGTCGACTCGAAGGGCCCGATGTCGAATGGTCGCTGCAGGCCTTCGTCGATTGCGGCGGACGACCGTCCATCATCTATGAGAACCGGCCGCATCTCGGGAGCAACCGGCTGCCGATGTTGTGTCGCAACTTTCGCCGCAAGATCGAAGCGCTGGGTGGAGAATATCGCTTCGGCTGCTGTGTCGAACGGCTCGACATCCACGATGGGCGCATGCACGGCGTGTTCACGTCGTCGGGATACATCGCCGGTTCGCAGGTGATTCTCGGCATCGGCCACAGTGCCCGCGACACCTATGAAACGCTGCATGCCCAGGGCGTACCGTTCGTGCAGAAGGCGTTTCAACTCGGCTTGCGGATCGAGCAGCCGCAGGAGCAGATCAACCGGCACAAGTACGGCAAGCCGGAGTATCTGCAACTGCTGGGAGCCGCCGATTACACGTTGCAGGCCCGCGGCACGAAGGACGTGTTCACGTTCTGCATGTGTGCTGGCGGCGTGATTATCCCCAGCATTTCCGAGCCGGATTGCTTCTGCTCGAACGGCATGAGCAACTCGCGACACGACACGCCGTTCGCCAACAGCGGCGTGATGGTGACGCTGGAACCGCACGAATTCGGCGGCGATCATCCGCTCGCCGGGATGTTTCTGCAGCGACAATACGAAGCCGCCGCGTTTCGATTGACCGGCGGGGAATATCACTCGCCAATTCAATCCGCCCGCGAGTTTCTGTCCGGACAAAGGCCATCATCGGACACGCATTATTCGTGCAGCTATGAACGCGGCGTGAAGCCCGCAAGCCTCGATGGTGTCCTGCCGCCGGTTGTGATTGCGGCGATCAAGAACGGATTGCCGCTGTTGGATCGCAAGCTGCGCGGCGACTTTCTGAAGAACGCGATTCTCGTCGGTCCGGAGATGCGCGGCAGTGCCCCGGTACGGATCGAGCGCGATCTGCAATCCCGGCAATGCCCGAACATCGCGGGGTTGTATCCCGTGGGGGAAGGAGCGGGGTACGCGGGGGGCATCGTGAGCGCCGCCGTCGACGGTCTCCGCAGCGCGCGTGAAATTGTGCGACGATTTGCACCGCTATCCGTTCATTGAATGTGTCCCTCGCTGTGCGCGGGTCTCCCGACCCCGCACTCTGCATCGACCGAAGGTCTCCGCATTTTGAATGGTCGGCATCGAATACGAAAGAGGAGACCTGCGGTCACAATGCTGTGCGGGGTCGGGAGACCCGCGCACAGCGAGGGCGGTTCATGAACACCATCGTCTACCGTGCCGGTCGAGCCGCGATGTGCTGCTGGTGCGAGGTCTTCCTGTGTGGCGAAGACCGTGGGCATCTCGCGGCGGTGGCCGAGCTGGCTCTCAATGAAATCACCCGTGTCGAACGGATGCTGTCGCGGTTTGATCCCGCGAGCGAAGTGTTTCGGTTGAATCACGCTGCCGTTGGTGTGCCGATGCGCGTGTCGCCGGAGTTGTTCGTGATTCTGCTGGATTGCCGCGCCTGGTGGGAACGGACCGAGCATGCGTTCGACATCACGGTCCAGCCTCCCAGCTGCGAGGAAGCAGCCGGGAGGCTATCGACGCCGCTCGCATCCGCGGAACGATGGAACGCAATTCACTTCGATGCGCCCCCCAGCACTGTGACACGCACGGTCGACGCCATCACGTTCGACTTCGGCGGTTACGGCAAGGGGTATGCGATCGATCGTGCATTAGCGATCACCCAACAACACGGCATCACTGCGGCATGTTTGCATGCGGGGACGAGTTCAGTCGCGGCCAGTGGTTCCCCACCCGATACCGCCGGGTGGCCGATTGCGATCCGGCATCCGGACGAGGAAACGCAAGCCGCCGCTGAGTGGCATCTGTCACACGCGGGGATGTCGACATCGGCCGTGCCGTCGGTGTTGTCCGCGGGTCTCCCGACCCCGCACTCCCCGCTGACCGAAGGTCTCTTCCTTGATGGCAACGCAGTCTCGCACAACCGGGGAGACCTGCGGTCCGATGCCGGTGCGGGGTCGGGAGACCCGCGCACAACAGTACGGCATGACATCATTGATCCGATTCGGCATGCCGCGATCACTCATCCGGCCAGTTGCACCGTGATGGCCCCCACCGCGGCAATTGCAGAAGTGTGGTCCACCGCGCTGCTGGTCCATGGCGAGCGGTTGGCATTGGAGAAGGATGTCGTTCGCGTTCTTTGCCAACGCTTCGTAGATGAAAAGTGGATAACATCATCGCCGCAAATTGATCCGTGATGATGTTCTGCGCTTGACACTCCGCGGGCGACATTTGACTCTATCAGCATGAGCACATCCCCCCCCAATCGTCGTGAGTTTCTCCAAGCCGCCGCGGTGACGGCTTTGGCCCCACTTATGCCATTGCCATCCGTGATTGCCGGATCCTCGTCACGTCGCCCGTGGAAATGGGCACCGGAACCGGGACTGTGGGAGAACGTGTGCGGTGATGATGTCGTCGCCCAACTTCACGCCGCCGCCGAGGCCGGGTTTGTGGCGTTCGCCGATTCACAACTGCTGGATCGCACATCGACCCAGCAATCGACGATGAATACGGCAGCCCGGCAACGAGGACTCGTGCTCGGGCCGGTCCTCGTTTCACCCCGTTGTTGGCATCGCTCACGCGCAGCAATGCTCGATGCTCACCGTGTCCCGCATTCTGGCTGGCGATCGGAAATCGACGCCACGCCACGCCGACTTGACGATGTCGCCACGCTCACCGGGAGGCAGCGAGTGGTCGGCAGCCTCCAGGAATTCATGATTCGACTGTCCGATCTGGAAAATGAAGCTGATCCACACCGCCCCCCACGACCTTGGGTCGTGGAACCGTGGGCTCATCTCCCCGCGGACCGAGGATGGTATGACCTATTTGCCGAAATTGTCCACGAAGTGAATCATCCGCTGTGTCGCTTGTCCGTTGACACTTACCGTCTCGCGTCAGCGGGGATTGATGTCGTGTCGTATTTGCAACGGCATGCGGCGATCCTCGGGCATGTGGAACTCGCGGATTATCCCGGCGGGTTTGAACCGGGGTCGGGCACGCTCGACATCGCGGGCATCGTCGCTGCCACGGCGTTATCGCCCCATGACGGCGTGATCGGCCTCCGCTGCGGGTTGTCTCAACCGAGGCAAGCCGGGCTGGACCGGTTGATCGCCGCGGCCAGACACCACCACGGCTTGCGTGACGAAATGTGGGCATAGCTCAATTGATGGTGTGCCACGGCCGTGTCGGCCGTGCGAATTGGCAATACGCTCCGCACTCACTCACGGCCGGCACGGCCGTGGCACACAAGACGAAAGCGCGTTGCGAATATGACGGATGTTCGACCAGCCCGCATTGGCGTCGTCACGGTTTCCGACCGTGCGAGCCAGGGCGTCTACGAAGACCGTGGTGGCCCGGCGATTCGGGAGTATCTCGCCGAGATTCTGACCTCGCCGTTTGAAGCGATCTCACGCATCATTGCCGACGAACAACGTCTCATCGAGTCGACGCTGAAAGACTTGTGCGATACAGAAGGATGCTGCCTCGTCATCACCACCGGCGGCACCGGCCCGGCGTTACGCGATGTCACGCCGGAAGCGACGGAAGTCGTCTGCCAAAAGATGATGCCTGGATTCGGGGAACTGATGCGGCAGGTTTCGTTGCAGAAGGTGCCGACGGCAATTCTCTCCCGTCAAACCGCCGGCATCCGCGGGCGCAGCCTGATCGTCAATCTCCCTGGTCAACCCAAAGCCATTCGTGAATGTCTGGACGCCGTCTTCCCGGCGATTCCGTACTGTATCGATCTGATTGAAGGGCCGTACCTCACGACCGATGAGACGAAGATTAAAGCGTTTCGGCCGAAGAAGTAGTTCCACACTCACAACAGGAGACCGCCATGTGCTGTTTTTCCGGTCGGGTTGAGCATGTCGCGGATACGAAACTCTTCGCGCGGAATGCCGGACGCGGACGGCAGTATCTCGTCTATGAAATGCAGTTCGAGTCCGCGGCCGATGTCGCGATGATTTTGCCGTTGCCGGTTCCGACGAAGTCGATGGAAGGCGATGTGCGATTTCCCAACCTTGCGGACTACCCCACCTTCTTCCGTGATTTGGAATCTGGCTTTCCCAAACCACGGGCGAAAAGTGAAGGGTTCGGAGTCGGCAGCGGGAGTTTCGGCGGCGGCAAGCCGAAGCTCACGGTCGTCAAGGTCGGCGAATTCGAAGCTTCGTTCGTACCGACAGTCAACGATTTCGACCGGCTGGATGAACGCTTCAAATTGCCCAGCGAAATCTGGCTGAAGGAATTGCCGCAACATCGCGATTGGGGCTTTGCCGTCTTCAAACTGAAAGCGGACAGTCGCCAGGTACATCCGATGGCATTCGAGTTCCCGCGGCGAAAGCCCGATCAGCTCTTTTTCCCCACGGTGCATATTCATGACGGCAAGGTCCATGACACCGCCGAGTACGATCACGCACTCTATTTTCAGGTGACGGAGCAACAACCGTCGAAGTTCTTCGGCTGGCGCGAGTCACCGCGCCCCGCCGCCAATTTCATGAAGGTCGCGAAAAGCCAATCCGTCATCAGCGGCACAACGCACGTTCATCGCTTTGAGATCAAAGGCGAACAGAAAAATCGCGACATTCTGGTGTAATGAAATCGGATCGACAGATGTTGTGCGCGGGTCTCCCGACCCCGCACTTCTGTCGACCGTAGGTCTCCGCATTTTTCTTACGGCACAGTTGGAAGAAAGAGGAGACCTACGGTCGAGGAGTTGTGCGGGGTCGGGAGACCCGCGCACAACGGCGATATCGTCTAACCCGACATGACCTATGCGGCGCGGGTGAAGGCGGTTTTGCTTTCGATGATGGAACCCGCATCGAAGCGTTTGCCGAAGTAGTATTGCTGGGCGAGTTCGTCGGAGAGGACGGTTTCCGCGTCGCCGCTGCAGAGAATTTTGCCGGCGAAGACGATGTAGCTGCGGTCGGTGATCGTCAGCGTTTCCCGTTCGCGGTGGTCGGTCAGCAGAATCGAAATTCCCTGATTACGCAACTCGAAGATGATGTCCTGGATGCTGTGAATCGTGACGGGGTCGATGCCGGTGAATGGTTCGTCGAGCAGGATCAGTTTCGGTTTTGTAGCCAGACAACGGGCAATTTCCAGTCGGCGGCGTTCCCCCCCGGAGAGCGTGGACGCCACCTGCCGGCGTTTGTCGGTCAGCCCAAACTGACCGAGCAGGTCGTTCACGCGGGCCATGCGGTCGCGGTAACTGAGCGGCATGAATTCGAGGACGGCGATGAGGTTCTGCTCAACCGACAGCTTGACGAAAATGCTTTCGTCCTGCGGGAGGTAACCCATCCCCTGTTGAGCCCGGCGGTACAACGGCCAGCGGGAGACATCGACGCCATTGAACATCACCTTGCCCGCGGTGGGGGCGACAAGGCCGCACGTCATGCGGAAGCTGGTGGTTTTGCCCGCCCCGTTGGGGCCGAGCAGGCCGACGATCTCGCCGGTGTCGACGTGAAAGCTGACGCCATCGACGGCCTTCTTCGCCCGCCGCGGATATTGCTTCACCAGACCAAGACATTCGAGCAGCGGCATGAGCAGTCCTCCCTGACTGAGCGAATCACGGCATGATTTTACCAACGAAGCGATTCGCATCCTACAGCGGTTTGACGGAGGAAGAGGATTGAGCCGCGAAAAGGCGCAAAAGGACTCAAGACATTTCCCATTCGTTTGTTACGCTTATAGGTATGGTCATAAAAACGAACCGTGGGATTCAACAGGACCAACCTGTGAGTAACGAAGTAAAGTCAGTGAGGATGTGGATCGAGGAGAACCTTGAGGCGGTCGGGCATACCGACCGGCGGCCAATTGCAGATCTCATCGCCGACGAGCACATTCACGGCGGATTACGATTGGAAATCGGTGGTCGGCTCGTTCCGCATCTCGGATACTTTGGCCCCGACGACGTGTGTTTCGGGCAATTGCTGGTGGAACTCGATCACGCGGCATGTGCGCTGCAACAGCCGAATGGTCGGTATATCTACGATGAAGGTGAACAAGGCCAACCAGCGTTTTTGTTTGAACGAGACAGTAACCACGGTTATTTCAGCATCATTCAGTCAGAACTCTCCGGAGCCGATGGCGATGAAGACTGGCAGCGAGTCGAATTCTCTCCCTCCGAATTTGCGACCGGTTTCCAGCAATTGGTAACCTCATTTACCTCAGAACTGAGAGCGGGCGTACCGGCTGTCGCCGAAGCGTGGCTGGCGCACACTTTTCCAAAATGGTTCGACAGTCTGTCCTCGCTTTCGTCAAATCATAATCACTGACCGTGAAATGCCTTGGGAAACGTATTCACTTCGTTGTGCGCGGGTCTCCCGACCCCGCACTCTGCCCGACCGCAGGTCTCCGCATTTCGCGCTCAAAGAGGAGACCTTCGGTCATCGGAGGTGCGGGGTCGGGAGACCCGTGCACAACACGGGGCGTCGACGCACCAACGGCGGCGACAATTTCGTCACAGCCGTAATCACCAGCCGTGAAATGGTTTGTGAAACGGGTTCCCGAGTGGATTTCGAGAATTCGTGTCGATCCGGGTAGACATTCTCATGAATGTTGTTACACTTCCGCCAACTCGATCCTCTGTGCGACTTGCTCGGCCATTGGATTTGTGCCAGGTCCAATGGCTTTTTGCGGACGCGATGTTGCGTCCCTCTCATTCGGTCCTGGGTTTTGACCCTAGGAATTCGCTTTCGCCCCCGGCTGGCGCTGCAAGTCCGTCCGGA
>JAKFWC010000015.1 GCA_021732975.1 Planctomycetaceae bacterium
ATCAGACACAAATACGGGAGCAGAAACTCCCATTCCCCATCCGTCACGTCGCTGGGATACGACCTCCGTGTCGTGCTCATCCCGTAACATCAGCAGCATCCACGAAATAAGTCAATAACAGGCTCTAGTATGCTCAATGCCATCATGATGGTTTCCGTTTGCGAACCCGTCACTCCGATTGCCGAAACCGCCACGAAGCGCATGAGGCTGATTCCGGTTGACAACAGATGCACCCCGCAACCGGCCAACGCGAACCGCGCCGGTTTGGGATGCCGCGTCAATTGTGTTGAGGCGATGATCAGGCAAATGGTATACATGACCAGCGATGGCCCCGCATACATCAGCCATTGCAACATGATCTGCAAACGATCGGGACCGGACATCATCGGGTGCTCCGTCATGAACTCTTGTTAAACAAACTTGTCTTAGCCCCCCGTCAATGACGGGGGGTTCCATGCCTATGACAGTCGCGAATTCTCATGATTTACGCGACATCCCCCGGTCGTTGACCGGGGGCTAAGACGTTTTCGCGACTTTGAACACGTTCGGCATACCGCTGGGCAACGGGGCGTGCTCGGGGATGAGTTCGATCAATTTTTTGACGATGGCATCCGGAGTGATGCCGTCGGCTTCGGCATTGAAGTTGAGGACGAGCCGATGTCGCAACACCGGGGCGGCGACGGCGCGGATATCTTCTGCATTGACGTATGCGCGGCCTTGCAGCAAGGCGCGGGCTTTGGCGCCGAGAATCAGATTTTGGCTCGCCCGCGGACCGGCGCCCCAACTGATGTACTTCTGCACGAAGTCCGGCGACTGCGGCGACTTTCGCGTCAATCGCGCGAACTGCAATGCATACCGCACGACCGCATCGGCCACTGGCACGCGACGCACTACGTGCTGCAATTCCTGCCATTCCGCACACGAAAGCACTCGCTCCACCTGCGGCGATTCGCCGAGCGTCGTCTGACGCACGATCTGAAACTCTTCGTCTTCGGTCGGGTAGTCGACGAGAATCTCAAAGAGAAAGCGGTCCAGCTGCGCTTCGGGTAGCGGATACGTCCCTTCCTGTTCGATGGGGTTCTGCGTGGCGAGGACGAAGAACGGATCGGGCAGACGGTGGCGTTGACCGCCAACCGTGACCTGCCGTTCCTGCATCGCTTCGAGGAGCGCGGCCTGCGTTTTCGGCGGCGTGCGGTTGATTTCATCCGCGAGCACGACATTCGCGAAGACGGGACCAGGGAGAAACCGGAAGGCGCGCGCTCCGGTCGATTTGTCTTCCTGAATGACTTCCGTGCCGGTGATGTCCGCGGGCATCAGATCGGGCGTGAACTGCACCCGGTTGAAGCTGAGTTCCAACGTCTCGGCGAGCGTACGAACCATCAGCGTCTTCGCCAGCCCTGGCACGCCCACCAGCAGGGCATGCCCCCCGGCCAGCATCGCGATGAGGAGTTCTTCCACCACCGCCCGCTGACCGACGATGATCTGGCCCAGTTGTTCGGTGATGCGGCGATAAGCGGCGGTCAGCCGCTCGACCGCCGCGAGATCATTTTCGGGATTCACAGCATCCACGCAGCCAACTCCGCAGAGCAATCATGTTCGTTCCCATCCGACCCCGCATCATCGTCCGCGAAGCAAAGCCTTGTCAAACCCGTGGTTCCGTAAGTGCGGCCCCCGTGCCCCCGTCTTCAGGGGAGAGTGACAATGCCCCTACCAAAACTCTGAGGCCCCATCTCCGTTTCGGCGTCCGTTCTTGTTATACTTCGTGGTTCTGCGGCTCGAACGGAGCGCGTTCTTTGGGAGACGGGGCGGATGACGGCGACGAATCAGGGTTTGAAAACACTTCACGAAGTGCATCAGCGTTTGCAAGCCGTGCAGGAAGATCTCACGCGGGGACCACGGCAGATTCAATCGAAGAAAATCGCGGTCGATCGCAAGAAGACGGAACTCGAAGCCTTTCGACAATCGCTCAAACAAGCACGGATGACGGCGGATTCCAAGAATCTGCAACTGAAGACGAACGAAAACAAGATCAATGACCTGAAGACGAAACTCAATGCGGTGGGATCAAACCGCGAGTACGAGATTCTGACCGGTCAGATTGCCGCCGACACGATGGCCAATAGTGTCCTCGAGGATGAAATTCTCGAAGCACTGACGAAGATCGATCAGGTGCAGATCGAGGTTAAACAAAGTGAAGCGGATGTCGCGGCAGCGGAAGCGGATCTGGCAAAAGTGACCGCGGAGGTTTCGGCACGGGAGGCGGGTCTTCAACAGCAAGCCGCAGTGCTGCAGGCCGAGGTTGCCAAAGCGGAAGCGTTTCTGCCGAACGACATCGTCCCGCAGTACCGCCGAGCCGTGCAGGCGTTCGGAGCCGATGCCCTGGCGTCGGTACAGAATCGCTTCTGTTCGCATTGCAACCTGCAGCTCACCTCGCAACGGATGCTGGAACTCAAGGGCGGGAAGTGGATGTTCTGCAGTTGCGGACGATTGATGTACGCCGTCGCGGATGACAATTGAAACATCGCCCGACTTTGAGGAGCCGAGTGACCGATGGCCGAAATCTTCCGCACCGTCGTGTGGGTTTACCTGCATCCGCAGGAAACATTGCTGGGGCTCATCGCCGCGTGTGCCGTGGTTCTGGTGCTGCTGTTTTTGATCAATCGCGTGCCGGTGAGCTATAATGTGCTCAACCTGATGGTGCGGTGGAAGAACACGGCGATGACCGCGCTCGCGTTCACCATGGTCATCGGTCTGCTCATCGTGATGCTTGGCTTCGTGAACGGCATGTATGCCCTCACGCAGAACAGTGGCCAACCGGGTAACCTGCTGATTCTCGCCGAGGGGGCCACCGACGAGAGCTTCAGCAATCTTGGCTTCGCGGATCTCAGCGATCTCGAAAATCAGCGCGGCATCGTGAAAGACGCGGATGGCCAACCGTTAACCAGCCGCGAAACCTATCTCATCGCCAGTCAGCCGATTCTCAACCCGCAACCAGGACGGCCGAAGCGGCGGTTCCTGCAAGTTCGCGGTGTGGATGATGCACCCCGTTCGGCCCGCGTTCATAATATGGAATTACAACCGGGCGGTGAATGGTTCTCTTCCGCCGGCGTGCGTGAAGTCGAAGGCCGCAACGGGTTGTCGCTGGTGGAAGTCGTCCTTGGCAACGGCATCGCCGGGGAACTCGGAGCGGATCGGTCACCGGAAGAACTCGCCAAAGCGAAGAACAAGGATCGACTCGACACTGGCGATATTTTTCACGTGGGCGATCGCGAATGGATCGTCGCTGGCGTGCTGAAACCGAGCGGATCGACCTACGATTCCGAAGTCTGGGCGAAGCAATCGCTCATCGGTCCGATGTTCGGCAAGTCGGGTTGCACGACGCTCGTGGCCCGAACCTTCGTCGATAAGTCGCTGGTGGAAGACGCGATCTCCGGGAAGCTGGTCAAGATTGTCGAAGCCCCTACTAAGGAAGAAAACGGCAAAACGGTGAAAGTCGGCGAGGATACTCAAGTCCCGCTGGTCTGGCTGACGGAAGAACACAAGAAACTGCTCGCCGACCGCGTGAAGGAACTTCCCGCAGATAATCCCGAAGCGGAAGTGTCGTTGACCGGATTACCGCCCCGTACAGCGAAGGCCCTGCACGATGCCGCCGCGACTCGATTGAAAACGTTCTTCACGACCGAATACGAAAAAGCCGCCGTCGCGCCGCAGGTGGAATCGGAATATTTCGCGAACCTGTCGTCGACAAATATTCAATTCCTGGTGGCGATCGCCGTGGTGACGTGCATTATGTCGCTCGGCGGGATCTTCGGCGTGATGAACACGATGTTCGCCGCGATCAGCCAGCGCACCAAGGACATTGGCGTCTTGCGGTTGCTCGGCTACAAGCGCTGGCAAATTCTCGTCTCGTTCCTGTTGGAATCGTTGGTCCTGGCGGTCTTCGGCGGGATCATCGGATGCCTCATCGGTTCACTCGCGGATGGTTTCACCGCGAACAGTATTGTCACCGGCGGACCGGGCGGCGGCGGGAAATTCGTCGTGCTCCGCATCACCATCGACTCGGTGATTCTCGGCTGCGGTTTGCTGCTCTCCATCGGTATGGGCTTCCTCGGTGGCCTCATCCCCGCGTTTACCGCCATGCGATTGACGGCACTGGAAGCGCTGCGGTAGGTCAAGAGCGGAGAGACAAGAGTCCAGAGCCAGAAAAAAGGGCCATTCACAAGACAGAGGAAGCCCGCGGTTTCTGAACCGTGGGTCTCCTCCCATCACAACTCCGCGGGGTTAATGGCCCGGTGCTCGCGCACACTCTGATAGCACGCTTCCACCAGCGCCATCGTTTTCAGGTTATCTTCGCCATCGAGATTCGCCGGTGTGCCGTCTTCGAGGGCGCACAGCAATTCCGCCATCGGTCCGACGAACGCGTCCGGAAACCAAACCTCTTTCCACCGCGGTTGAAACCACTGTCCCGGATGCCGCATGGTGGAATAGTCGAGTGTGCTCGGTGTCGGCTCGGGGTACTTCGGCCAACCAATAGTCCCCCGCGCGAGACCGGCGGTCCCTTCGATTCGCCAATGGATACCGATGTCGCTGGCAGCTCCTTCTTTCGCGGGACCGGTCCACACATCGTCCCAGCTCGACACTCGCAGGCCGGACGCATACTCCAAGATGTAAAGACAGATGCCATCTTGATGCGAAAACTTGGTCCGCGGATCGGGTCGCACGCTGGCGAAAATGCGTTCCGGGTCGCCGAACCAATATCGGAACGTGTCGAGATGATGAATGCTCATGATCCGCAGCGTGACCCAGCCGAGCCGTTCCTGCCACGGCATCCAATGGGGAATCGCCCGCATATCGATCGTCGCGAAGACCGGATCACAGAGCAGGTTTTGCACGAGGAGCGACTTCGCCGCACGGACCGACTGGTCATATCGCATATTCTGATTGACGACGAGTCGCACCCCGGCGTCGCGACACAACCGCACAATCTCCCGCGCTTCGGCGAGGTTCATCCCTAACGGTTTCTGCGCGAGAATGCCGCGAATGTGATCGGCGTGATGGGCAACTTCCCGCACCACGCCGAGCTGCAAATCGGGCGGCACCGCGATGTCCACGACCGATACGTCTCGGTCTTCGAGGAGCTGCCGATAGTCAGCGTAACTCTTCGGAATGCTATGTCGCTGGGCGACCGCGGCGGCGTGGTCCGGGTTCTTGGACGCAATGGCCACCGGCCGAAACCCCGCCTGCCGGTAAGCGACGAGGTGACAATCGGCCATGATGAAACCGCTGCCGATGCAGCCGATGCCGGGCGATTTGTCCTTCGGCAACCGCGGCAGGTAATCCAATTCGTCCGGACAACCGTCGGTCATGTTCCCTCCCGCAGTCTTAGCCCCCGGTCAATGACCGGGGGATGATCGCGTTCAACTTCGCACGTAAAAATCTACGGAAGACATTATCAACAATGCACTTACAATTCACTCTACGCCGAGAATGGGGTTGATAAATGAAGAGCATCGTCCGTCCGCGAAGCGGCAAGCGATTAGATTGAAATCTTTCCTGGATTCGGGTCGATGAAATTCTCGGTCGGGTCGACTTGGCGAAGAACGTCTGCGTCTTTATACTACTCGACCCGCCCCAGAAGCGGCGTTTTTTGATCCTGGTCAGTTTTCCTGCTTGTGATTGTGCCCGACGGAGGTCTGTGTGGTTAAGTTACGGTTGCGTGAGAACGAGCACATCGCGGAAGCGGTCAAGCGGTTTCGCAAGCTGGTCGAGCATGCCGGGATCAAGAAGGAAATGCGTCGGCGCGAATACTACGAGAAGCCGAGCGAAGTGAGCCGCCGGGCCCGTCGCCGTGCCGAACGCCGCACCAAAATGCAGCGTCTCGTCGCCGGTGGTGCCTCGCCGGTTTAAGCTCTCAACGAGCCGGAAGCGTGAGCGACGGGGATTTCAAGAAGATCCGTCTCTTACGCTTCCGGCTCGTCACAATTCAATGCGAATCCCACAGCCGACCTTGTGTCGGCTGTTTTCGTTGAATGAGCGAAAGGCAAAGAGGCTGCTTTGCCACAAAAAGCACAAAAGACACAAAAGACACAAAAAAAGAAATGCGAGACCGGAGCAGAGACGTGGAGCAAAAGCGATGATTCTTTCTTCCCCGTTTGTGTCTTCCGTACCTCTTGTGGCAAAGAACTCTTCGCCTCCGAATCGTTGACGCCATCTCGATGTCGCGGCATGCTGCCTCTACGAAGAGTGCAATCGCATCCGCTACAGGAAGGGCTACTTATGCAGCGATTCTGTTTATCACTGTGTCTCATTGTGACGCTGCACGACGCTGGTTTCGCGGCTGAGATTCGCACCATCGCGGGGACGGGGGCTAAAACCACCAGCGGTGACGGCGGCCCGGCTTTGAAGGCGGGGGTGAGCGAACCCTTCGGTCTCGACATCGGTCCCGACGGGGCGCTCTACTGGGCGGAGTTCGGCGGCAATGTCGTCCGGCGGATGGACCCAAAGGATCAGACCGTCAGTACCTATGCCGGCGTCGGCAACGAGAAGGGTTACCGAGACGGAGCGGCAAATCAGGCGCTGTTCAATCAGCCGCATGAAATCCGCTTCGATGCTGCGGGAAATCTGTTCATTTCGGACATGTTGACCCAGACGATTCGCCGGATTGACTGGAAGTCGAAAGCCGTTTCAACCGTCGCGGGCATCGGCAACAAAGCCGGTTTCTCCGGTGATAACGGCCCGGCAACGCAAGCGCTGTTCGATCTACCGATCTCGGTCGTGCTGGACGGCCCGCAAGGCTTGCTCATCTGCGACATCAAGAACCACCGCGTCCGAGCAGTCGATCTGACTTCAGGGATCGTGAAGACCGTCGCAGGAACCGGGGAACGCAAACCCACGCCCGACGGAGCAGCGGTCGCCGGAACGCCGCTGAATGGACCGCGCACGCTTGCGGTGGATGCCGGCGGGAATGTGATCATCGTGCTGCGGGAAGGAAGCGCGGTGTATCGCTGGGACCGCAAGAAGAACGTGCTGCAACATCTCGCCGGGGTGGGTCAGGCGGGTTACTCGGGCGATGGGGGCGATGCGAAACTCGCCAAGATCAATGGCCCGAAAGGGGTCGCGATCGGTCCTGACGGCGACATCTATCTCGCTGATACAGAGAGCAACACGATTCGTGCGATCCGTTTGAAGTCGGGGATCGTTGAAACTATTGTCGGCGATGGGCAGAAAGGCGACGGCCCCGATGGCGACCCGAAGAAGTGCCGGCTCTTCCGTCCACACGGCGTCTTCTTCGACAAGGACGGCAATCTCTACATCGGCGACAGCTCGAACAACAAAGTCCGCAAACTTACGAAGTAGTCGAGAGCGAAGAGTTGAGAGTCAAGTGCCAGAGAAGCCCACGGTTTCTGAACCGTGGGTCTCTTCATTTTCACGTCCCGCGCACATTCCCGAACATCTCGATGTGCTTCCGCGGACAGAAGCGGAAGCCCAATTTTTCTGCGGCGGGAGCAAGCCATTCCGCTTTGGTTGAAAGAATGTCGTTGGCGATCCCCTGCGGCATCAGCCACACATTCTCGCCGGGAATGTTGCCCAACGTATTGACATACCGCACAACTTCTTCGAGATCCGCGGCGGTGTCGATGACGAACTTCAATTGGTACGGTGACTCGGCCATCAACCGCTGCATGACCTCCGGCCGGTGTTGATCGCGACGATGCCGTGCGGACCATTTGACCGATTGCGTTTCCGGGACCGAGTTCGCCAGTTTCGGGCTGAGGGACATCAAATCAGCCTGCACGGGACGATACACCGTCCCCGCGGTTTCTATAGTGACGATGTGCCCGCGTTCCCGCAGTGCTTTCGACAACGGCACGATGTCGGGCTGCAACAACGGCTCTCCCCCAGTCAATACCACATGCGTGACGCCGGCCGAGCTCACATCCTTCAACACGTACTGCCACGGCACTAAAAAACCTTCGGGGTGCCAGGATGTGTAGGGGGTGTCGCAGAACCAACAGCGCAGGTTGCAGCCGGTGGTGCGGACGAAAACGGAGCGTTCTCCCGCGTACAGGCCTTCGCCCTGGATCGAATCGAAGATTTCAGCAATGCGCACGGCAGATCGCGATCACGGACGAAAAACATTGAGCCCCCCGTTGTCCGCAACGGGGGGCTGCCGATTGTATCGTAGAAGAACCTCCGGTTGCGGACAACCGGGGGCTAACTGACGGGTTGATACACCGTAGGATCAGCCACGCCCGCTTCCGCGAAGCCCTTCAGCCGCAACTGGCACGAATCACAATGTCCGCAACTGCGGCCTTGGGCGTCCGGATCGTAACAGCTGTGCGTGAGGCCATAGTCAACGCCGTGCGATACTCCCCGGCGAATGATTTCCGCTTTCGTCAGATGAATCAGCGGTGTGTGGATGCGAAATGTACCGGTCCCCTCGACACCCGCTTTCGTGGCCCGGTTCGCGAGGGTTTCAAACGCGGCGATGAACTCCGGCCGGCAATCGGGATAACCGCTGTAGTCCACGGCATTCACGCCGATGAAGATGTCGAACGCTCCGAGCACTTCCGCCCAACCGAGGGCCAGCGACAGAAAAACGGTATTCCGCGCCGGGACATACGTGATCGGAATGCCCGTGGACATTTCATCCGCATCGCGACCTTTGGGGACCGCGATATCAGAGGTCAGCGCGGAACCGCCAAAGGCACGCAGATCAATCGGTACCACAATCTGCTGAACGACACCGAGCGCATCGCACACTTTGCGGGCGGCTTCGAGTTCAAACCGATGCCGTTGACCATAGTCGAACGAGATGGCGAAACATCCGTAACCTTCCGCCCGTGCGATCGCCAGCGTAGTGGCGGAATCGAGACCGCCGCTCAGCAGGACGACGGCACGACGATTTATTGTGGACATCAACTTCCGTTTTTCTTCGCTTTAGAAACTTGAACTCGTTCCCAAGCTCCGCTTGGGAGCGTCCGGTATCGAGGCTCCGCCTCGTCTTCGTTTTGCGATCTTTGCCAACTCAACCAGCGAGGCAGAGCCTCGCGGATGCCCGTTCCCAGGCGGAGCCTGGGAACGAGGGCGATTTATTTCTTTTGGGAGAGCGCTATCAGCTTCTCACCGAACTCCCGAGCACTCCACATCGACCGACCAACGCCCCAACTACGATCGGTCACTGGGTCAATGTCAGCGAAGATGAAATCCTCGACATGTCGACGGCTGCGGACCACAATTTCCCCATGCGGGTCGATGATGTAGCTGTCGCCGTAACCGACTCCGTCCGACTTGGTGATGCACTCTTCTTTGCCGATCGAAACGTTGTTGCCGCGGACGAAGTACACATTGTTCTCAACGGCTCGCGCGGTGTGATCGGCTCGGACTTTCATGAAGTGGGCGATCAAACCTTCCTTGCCGATGTAGTTGAAGTGCGGGGCGAAGATCACCTGGGCTCCCTGCAACGCGAGCAACCGAGCCGGTTCAATGAAGCCGCCGTCGGAGCAAATCACGACACCGAAGGTCAGCCCTTTGTGTTGAAAGACCGGGAACTCACGCCCCTGCTTGTGGAACTTCATGTACGCGGAACATTTGCTGTACGTCCCCAGCAGATGGCCCTTGTGGATAATCGCGGCGGTGTTGTAGAGATCGTTGCCGCGAAGCTCATTAAAGCCAACGATAAACAGCGTTTCAAACGGACTGGTTTTCCCGAGCAGTTCCATCATCTGCGGGGAATCGACCGCAAACGCACCTTGCCGCGCGATGTCGCCATCATCGGGATATCCGGTGAGAAAACACTCTGGGAAACAGACGATGTCGACATGTTCCCGGTCGGCCCGTTCCAATCCCGTGAGGACTTTCTGCAGATTCCCCGCGAAGTCGCCGAGCTGGGAATCAAGCTGACAATGTCCAATCCGCATCGCGTGGTCTCCGGAAATAACGTCGCGGGGACATCATAGCGTGGGGGAGCACGCGGTGGGATTGGCGCGGGGCGCGAAACCGCAAGCGGTGTAGGTTACTTTTTCTTTTTGGGGAGGAGTAACACTTGCAAGCCTTGAGAACGCGTCTGGCGGATGATGTCGGTGAGGCGCTCGGCTTTCGGTTCCAATCGCCCGTTGACGAGCTTCGCGGTAACGGTGAGCGAGGACTCATTACCGCTACGAAGACCGGCGGCTTTCTGGATTTCCGGACGACCGGTGCGGGTGCCGATTTCGAGAATCCGGAACGGGCCGATGACCTCACTGGTCCCTGAGCCGGAGGGGACGCCGACGGGGCTGTCTTCCGGGATCGGCGTGGGGGAATCGGTTCCAGACCGCGGGGCGATGAACATCACTTCGTCATCGGGATTCACGCGGGCCGCACTGAACGATCGCGGGTCGACCGGCAACCACATCGCCACTTCATCCGGACCGAGTTTGTCACTCAGATCCCGCTGCCCCGGCGTGGTGAGATCATCAAATAGCACAATTTCGCCGCCGCGGAACGTGCGAATGGTCGGGAAGCCGATGACGGATTTGTAGGCCGACCAGCGCGGGGCGACCTGGTCAAGGTTGCCGAGGTTACTGCGGGGGATACCGATGGGGACGAGGTGTTCTTCCTTGATCGGGTCGCCGGAGTTGAGTTGCACACCCGCCTTGATGCCGATGAATTGTTCCTTGGCTTCTTTCCCGGCGAGCCGATCGAGATAGAACCAGTTGCACAAGGCCCCGATCAGCCCTAGTCCGACGGCGACAATGATTCCGGGGATGCCTTTCACGGAGTGTCCTTTGAGCGCTCAGCGGCGGAGACGGGATCGGTCGGCAGTGATTGTAACGTGTCGACCGGGGCGAGCGGGATGGTCCAGCAGACGCCGGTCAATTTGTTGTCCTCACCGCGTTGCATCTGGAGATCAGTGACGAAGGTTTCCGTGCGGAACTGCAGTGTCGCCGTATCATCATTGACCTCGCGCACGGTGCATGTCGCTTCCCGATGCTGTTGTTCCCAGAACGCCACCCATTCGGTGAGCAAACCGGTACCGCGGAAGGTCGCGACGCGGCGTCCGGCTTCATCGGTCCAGGACAACAGCGGGAGTGCGCCAGGAGGCAATGTTGATTGCGAGTCTTGGGATCCGCGAAGCGCGAGCGAAGAGAGGACGAAAACTGTCCACTTTTCATTGCCCGAGGGAACCGCGAACCCGTGGGCGACAATGCGCTCGATCTCACTCGATGGCAATGTCCCGACCACGCCCGGCCACGGCGCGGGCCAACGGTACAGCGTTCCCTTTCCGTGATCGGTCGCGATCGGCAGCTCGGCCTTCAACCTTTCGAGAAATGATCGTTCGTCGTTATCCGGCGGACTCTCCGGAAGCGCGGCGTCTTTCAAACGGGATTGCACCAGTTGCATCAACCGGCGTTCAACCTCGGCCCGCGTGCCCACAAACGGCGACCGATGCATCGGCACGCCCCGTTGGCCGACGGAGAATTCGACCGGACGGCGGTACCAGTCCTCACCGGCGTCGTGGATGGGTTGCGGGACCGTGCTCGGATCTTCCCGCCACCAGTCGACCAGTTGCCGTCCGGTGGTCAGGCCGACGGCGGTCACCCAGCCGATGACGAACAGATCGAGCACGCGACGGCGCAGAATCGACGTAACGGTCCGCGGCTCCGAGGGCGCTGTCACCGCCACCGGGCCGTTGATCGTCGTCTCGTTCGATTTTGCTACCGTCATCTTCGCGTCTCGTCATTCCGGGTCGACACATCCTAATACGGAACTCGACCGTTCGCATAAACAACCGTTGAGATTCGATTCATCCTTTTCTCCGGGGGCGTTTTCGTTGGTAGAATCGGGAGCATGGAAGAACGGGACCGCGATGCACTGAATGAAACGGCAACTAACACGCTCGGTGGCTGCGCCATGGGTGTTTCGATGCTTGCGACGATCGCGGCTATGCTCTTGTTTATATTGATCGCGATTTACGTCATTGGGGCATGGACGGGACTCGTGCCTGTGCCTTAAACTGCCCCAAACAACGCCGAAAGCCCTGGAATCCCAGCCTCACTTTTTGACCAACTCTATATTCAACCAGTACCCCATTTTCTCGCCACTCTTCGCGTAGATCGTGCGCCACGCTAGAATGATGCACGACTGGTGGAATCTCCGTCGAGCCGTGGATGCGGTTCGGCCACTCTTTGTTGATGGCGCTGCGGGACGGTTTGTCGGTCGTGAAGCCCTGCGGGGCGGTCTTTCTCGGGTTCTTGGGAACCGTTCCGTCTGCGAAGCGAGTGTGGGATGTTTGTCGATCAGGTTTCGATTATTTGCAAAGCGGGTGACGGCGGCGACGGCTGCATGAGCTTTCGTCGCGAGGCTCACGTGCCGCGCGGCGGTCCGGACGGCGGCGATGGCGGCCGCGGCGGGCACGTCATTCTCGAAGCCGATGAAAATGTCAGCAGCCTGATTCATCTCGTCGGCGTCAAGAACTGGAACGCCAGCAACGGGCAACCGGGCATCGGCTCGCTGAAATCGGGGCGGGACGGCGAAGACCTGTTGATTCGCGTTCCCACGGGCACGATTTTGCGCGATACCACGCGCAACTTCATTCTCAAAGACCTCGTCGAACACGGCGAACGCATCACCGTTTCCAAAGGGGGCCAGGGCGGCAGTGGCAATGCCCGGTTCGTCTCGTCGACCAATCGGGCTCCGCGCGATTTCACTCCCGGCGAACCCGGTGAACGGCGTGAAGTCACGCTGGAACTGAAAGTGATCGCCGATGTCGGCCTCATCGGCAAGCCGAACGCGGGCAAATCGACGATGCTCAGCCGATTGTCCCGCGCGACACCCGAGATCGCCAACTACCCGTTCACCACGAAGTATCCCAATCTCGGCATGGTCCGCGTGGGGTTGGATCGAGATTTTGTGCTCGCCGATATCCCCGGTTTGATCGAAGGGGCGCATGCCGGCGTCGGATTGGGACACGAGTTCCTCAAGCACGTCGAGCGCTGCAAAGTGCTGGTTCATCTGGTGGAACCATGTCCGGACGATCAATCGGACCCGATCGACAACTACCGCAACATTCGCGAAGAACTGCGGTTGTACGATCCGACGCTCGCCGAACGGCCGGAGTTGCTGGTGGTCACCAAGTGCGAAATGCTCGACGCCGAAGCGACCGCGGAACTGTTGCAGGAAGTGACCGGCAAGCCCGTGCTGCAAGTCTCCGCCGTAACGGGCAAAGGCCTGCCGCAGATGTTGCAAGCGACAGTGAAAATGCTCGACGGTCTCAACGAGCAGTGGTGATTCTTCCAGAAGCCCACGATTTCTGAATCGTGGGTCTCTTCACTCTTTTTGTCGAATTCCGTACCGCTCCCGTTCTTGAGAAATCACTCCGTCGCGTGAACACATTCTTTGCGTCGCTGTCTATAAATTCGACGGTGCATGTTGGGCGTGACGCGAGGATTACCTCATGGAAACAGCGACAAAACGGCTCATGCCCGGACCGCGGGGGCACTGGTTGCGGGGGTGTTTGTGGCGGTTTCAGCAAGAGCCGCTGGAGTTCTATCGGGAGTGTCATCGCGAGTACGGTGACTATGTCCGCATCCGCATGGTTCCCGGCGTCGATGTGTATCTGCTCACGCATCCGGACGCTGTCGAACACATTCTGCAGAAGCATCACAAGAACTTCCGCAAGCCGGATTTCTTTCCCAAGACGGTGGGCTTGCTCGCGGGCAACGGTATTCTCACCAGCAGCGGCGATTTCTGGCTGCGACAACGCCGGTTGATGCAGCCCGCGTTTCACCGGCAACAGTTGGAACGGCTGGTCCCCGCCATGACCGAAGCGGCGACCGCGTTCGTGGGAGAGCGGTTGAAGTCGCCGACGGAAACCTTCGACATTCTGCCGGAGATGATGAAACTCTCGTTGCGGATTGCCGGGAATACACTCTTCAGCACAGATATTTCCGCGGATGCCGATGAAGTCGGCCAAGCCTTTCGGACCACGTTCGATTATGTCAGCTACCGCATGAATTACTCGCCGTGGACGCCGGTCTGGTGGCCGAATCAGCGGAACCGCGAGTTCGCACTGGCGAAACGCGTGCTGGACCGGGTGGTGTTGAAAATCATCGCCAATCGCCGGGCAAGCCACGACAAGCCGGATGATTTGCTCACGTTGTTGCTCGCCGCGCAGGATGAAGACTCCGGCGGTGGGATGACCGATCAGCAGTTGCTCGATGAAGTGCTGACGCTTCTCACGGCGGGCCACGAAACCGTCGGGGCGTCACTCGCGTGGGTATGGTCGCTGTTGGGAGAAGATCACGACATTCAAGAAAACGTCTACGACGAAATCCACAGTGTGTTGCGAGGCCGGACGCCGACCCTCGAAGACTTACCGAATCTACCGCTGACCCGCGCGGTGTACGACGAAACGATCCGACTTTACCCGCCTGCGTGGGGACAACCGCGACAATCGATCGACGAGGACGAACTTGGTGGCTACACGCTGCCCAAGAAATCGTTCATCGTCATCAGCCAGTGGATCACACAGCGTCATGAAGCGTTCTGGCCGGACCCGCACGCGTTCCAGCCGGAACGGTTTCTCACACCCGATCCGCAACGGCCGAAGTTTGCATATTTTCCGTTTGGTGGTGGGCCGCGCATCTGTATCGGCAACACGTTCGCGCTGATGGAAGCCCCGCTGGTGATGGCGACGATCCTGCAACGCTTCCGCATTCGTCGGACGACGACCGAGCCGATTGTGCCCGATCCGACGTTTACACTGCGTCCGAAGTTCGGCGTGCCGGTGCGGTTGGAAACAAGGTGAAACGATCGAGACGGGGCGCGAAACCGCAAAGCAGAGTCGGTGGGCTCAGAGGCCCTTGATGACGAGTCCTTCGGACAGCTGTTGCGGGATGCGTTGGAATTGGTCGTGGTATTCGCGGTGCGGGTTGATGCCGAGGTGCGTGAGAATCGTCGCGGAGAGATCGGCGGGGGTCACGGGGTTGTCGGCGACGTACCCGCCGGTATTGTTCGTCGCACCGTAAACCTGACCGCCGCGGACACCACCTCCCGCGAGCAACACCGTGAAGGCATGCGGCCAATGGTCTCGGCCGGTGGGTTCTGTCATGCCGTTCTGGGTGATGAGGCCGACACGGGGCGTGCGACCGAACTCGCCGCTGACGACGATCAAAGTTGTGTCGAGCAACCCGCGGTCGCTCAGATCCTGCAAGAACGCCGCGAAAGCCACATCGAATGGCGGACACAGGTCATTGCGCAGTTTGGTAAAGTTGTCGTGATGCGTGTCCCAGTGCGGCGAGACTTTGTCCATGCCGGTGTTGTCGGCCCAGTTGACGGTGACCAAAGGCACGCCCGCCTCGACTAACCGCCGGGCTGAGACCAGACTCTGTCCAAACTTTGTCCAACCATATTTTTCACGGACAGGTCGCGGCTCCCGTTGCAGATCGAACGCTCCGGCCGTCTCCGCTCGCTCCAGCGTTTGAAATGCGGCGGTGTAGTAGTCGTCCATCCGTAAGGACGTGGTTGACGGGCGATTGATCTGTTCCCGTAAGCGGCGGCGGTCCTGTAACCGCCGAGTGGATACATCCGCAGGTAATTCCAAGCCGTGGACACGAAAATCCGGCTGCGTGGGATCGCCTTCCATCAAAAACGGGTTGAACTCTTCCCCCATGCGGCCGCCGGTTTGCCCCGCGATGCGCTTGTCCTGTCCGACGAACTGCGCATACCACGGCAACACCACCGATGGCGGTAACCCTGCGGGAGAGCGCCCGTAACGATTCACGATGGAGGCCAGCGAGGGCCAATCCTGCGGCGTGGCCTGATCGGTCACCGGCGGTCCGAAGTACGGTCGCCCCGAGTAGATTTCACTGCACGCCGGGCCGTGGACATTCATCCGATGTGTCATCGACCGCAGCAGGCAGAGTTTATCCATCTGTTGCGCAAGGTTCGGCAAGTGTTCGCACAGAGAGATGCCGGGGACGTTGGTGTCGATGGACTGAAAATCGCCCCGGATTTCACGCGGCGCGAGTGGCTTTCGGTCCCACAGGTCGATATGGCTGGGACCGCCGAAGAGGAAAATGAAGACGCAGGCGTTGGCCCGCGGCGGCGATTCTGCGGCGGTGACTCGCTGTCGCAACAATTCCGGGAGAGTCAACAACCCGGACCCGATCATCCCAGCGTGAAGGGCTTGACGACGATTCCAGCGATGAACCGATGGTGGGTGACCCATTCCGACGAGACTCCTGGGTTGAGGAGCGCCGCGTCAGTATAGCGATGATGAAGGGGATTGCACGGAGAAACGATCATCGCGGGGCGCGAAACTGCAAGCGGATGATTCAAGCTGTTCGCCCCAATGACCATCAATAAATGACCGCTTCCCAGTCATCGCTTGCGGTTTCGCACCCCGTGACAACCGCAATAAATCTCTGTAAGCCATTTGAAGGTAATGGATTACGGTCGTGACGAAAGTTTGACAAAGAGATGACGGACGCCTGACACGCGATTTCCGATGGGAGCGTATAAATCCTGCGTCGCGAAGGGGACAACCTGGAGCGAACCGGGCGGATGGATTCGCCTTGGTTGGATGGATCAGGACTCGCGTCATTCAGGACGCCCTCAGAAAGAGCTCCTCATGTCGACTACGCTTCGTCCGCCCCGTGAACGCAAACGCTCCGAACGTATGGCCAAAATGTCGGTCCAAGCGTCCCGTCGTGGCGCCCCCGTCATTCCCAGCAAACCGACAGCCGTGTCGGCACCAATGCAGGAAATTTTCGATTCCTTCTCGCCCGATCGACTAACGTGGAAACAGGTCGACTGGATCGTGGTGTTGTGGATTGGGGCGATGCACATCGGGGCACTCGCCGCTCCTTTCTTCTTTACGTGGCCCGCCTTGGCGACATGCGTCCTGCTGCACTGGATGACGGGCAGCCTCGGGATTTGCCTGGGTTATCACCGCTTCCTGTCACACCGCTCGATGAAATTGACGACTCCCGCCCGGTTTTTCACGCTGGTCTGTGGAGCATTGTCCGGCGAAGGGTCGCCGCTGGTTTGGGCCGCGACGCACCGGCTGCATCACATGCGATCCGATCAGGAAGGTGATCCGCATTCGCCAACCGTCGGTTCGTGGTGGGCGCACATGAACTGGTTGTGGGTCAAGCGGTCTCCCGCGCAACAGCAGGCGTTGTTCAAACGGTTTGCTCCGGACCTGATGCACGACCGGATGATGCAATTCTTTGAAAAGACGTACTTCCTGTGGCTGGTCGCCTCGGGTGTGGCGCTCTACTTCATCGGTGGCGTGCCCTTCGTGTTGTGGGGTCTCTGTGCCCGAATGGTGTTCATGTATCACTCAACGTGGTTCGTGAACTCGGCGACGCACCTGTGGGGCTACCGCAACTACGAAACCAAAGACCTGTCACGCAATTTGTGGTGGGTGGCGCTTCTCGCTTACGGCGAAGGCTGGCACAACAATCACCACGCACATCCGCACACCGCCCGGGCCGGTCACCGCTGGTGGGAACTTGATCCGACGTTCTGGTCCATCCGCCTCTTACAACTCACGGGCTTGGCCTACAACGTCGATGACCGCACGCCGGCGGTCAACGAAGCAGCTCCCGACCCGGAAGCGGAGCTCGCGCAAATCAACCCTACGGCATAATTGACCGGTCGATGAATCTTGCAGAAGCCCAGGGAATGCTTTCTCTGGGCTTCACGCATTTTCTTACCTTGACACACTTTGCAGCGCGTTCTAGAGTCCGTTGTTCGGTGTTATCCCTACCTGCAGGCCGTTGTCGAGAAGGAACTCGAAACGGGTCTTGGGGTTGGGTTCGCAACGGATAATCCATGCAATTCCTGGAATCGATAAACTCGCTGTAATCGTCCCGAGTGAACTCAACTTGGGACCGGCATCAGGACGATGCCATACAACGTCGTTTCCACAAGAAGCGGTTAGAATCATGTCCGTCGGAAGCGAAGGGAGTCGCTGATGACCATCTCTGTGTCGCCTGGCACTGTTCCACCGAGCCCTCTCGCAACAGACGCCGAGCGCCCTGTTCCGTTCATCGATCTCGTTCCGCAATACAATGCGATGTCGACCGAGATCCTGTCCGCGGTCGAACGGTTGCTCGCCGAACAGAAATTCATTCTCGGAGACGAAGTCGCCGAATTCGAGAACGAAATCGCCACCTACTGCGATGCTCGGCACGCCATCGGCTGCAATTCGGGAACCGACGCGCTAATCATCGCGCTGCAGGCGCTCGGCATCGGCGAAGGTGACGAAGTGATCACCACGCCGTTCTCGTTCTTCGCGACGGCGAGCTGCATCACTCGCGCCGGGGCGACGCCGGTGTTCGTGGACATCGACCCGGAAACGTTCAACCTCGATCCCCAGTGCGTGGAAGACGCGGTGACGCCGAAAACCAAGGCGATCCTGCCGGTCCATCTCTACGGACAATGTGCTGACATGGAGCCGCTGTGGCGGATCGCCACGCAGCACAAACTGGCCATCGTCGAAGACGCCTGCCAAGCGATCGGTGCCGAATATCAGGGCCGTCGTGCGGGGGTGCTCGGTGCGGTCGGTTGCTTCAGCTTCTTCCCGACGAAAAATCTCGGCGGTGCAGGCGACGGTGGCATGATGACCACTGACGATCCGGAACTCGCCGCGCGGTTGAAACGGCTGCGCGTTCACGGCGACATCGGTCAGTATGAGCACATCGAAGTCGGTATGAACAGCCGGCTCGACGCGCTGCAAGCCGCTGTGCTGCGAGTGAAGTTGCGTCGGCTCGAATTCTGGACGGCGTCCCGTCAACGGAATGCGAAGCGGTATGCGGACATGTTCCGTCAAACCGGATTGACCGATACGCTGGTGTTGCCGACGACGAAGAGTGATTCCCGGCACGTCTATAACCAATACTGCGTCCGCGTTCGCAGCGGACTTCGCGACCACATCCAACAGAAGATGAAAGAAGCGAAGGTCGGTTGCGCGGTGTACTACCCGAAGCCGCTGCACCTACAGAAGTGCTTCGCGCACCTCGGTTATCGCCCCGGACAATTCCCGGAAGCGGAAGCCGCGTCGAAGGATATTCTGGCGCTGCCGATCTATCCTGAACTGCCGCTGGCCGATCAGGAACGGGTCGTCGGCACGCTGCAGAAGATCGTCCGCGAAGTTGCCCCGACCACGCAACGCATCCGCCGCGCGGCGTGATGTGATCTGCGACATCGGTCACAACAGAGGCCCAGGGAATGCATTCCCTGGGCTTCTTTCATTGTGCGATCGGCCATAAAACCGCTGCAACCGAGCGACACACGCGGTGACTTCCTCCGCGCGATGTGATTCATTCAGGCGTCCCGCCTCAATCAGCATGTCCGCGAGATCATCCAACATCGCCATCGAAAGTTCCCGCGCGAAGGCAAGCATCAACCGACGTTCGACGAGGTCTTCCAGCCGCGTCACCCACTCGTGCTCAATGACCCAACGGACGACCGGCGAGGTCCATGCCGTGCCGGTGATGGAACGGCCCTTCTCACTACGCGTGGCTTGCAGGATGGTCGTCAGCCGTGTGCCGTATAACGGCCACAATGCTGCGACTTGTTCCGGCGTCGTTTGAAATTCCATCGCCCAGAACTGCCATAATTCCGGACCGGGGGATAAGCCGTTCGGTAGCGGATCATGTCCCGGAACCATGCGGGTCGCAGTCGCTTCCAGTCGGATGCGTTGCAGACGTTGCAACACCGCGGTGACGGCTTCCTCGGCGAACGCCCGCCATGTCGTGAGTTTCCCGCCGACGAGTGTCAGTATGGGGATGGCATCCGCCGCTTGCCATGTCAATGAGTGGTCACGCGAGATCGACGCATTGGAGCCGGCCTGAACCGGCAACGGTCGCACCCCGCAGTAGTGGGCGGTGATGTCATCGTCGGTCAATGTGATGCCGAAGACATCGTGGACGGACTTCAGCAGGTAAGCTAATTCTGCGGGAGTCGCGACGACTTCACCCGGCGATCCCGTGAACGATTCATCGGTGGTGCCAATCAGCACGGCATCGCCAAACGGCAAGACGAAAACCAGCCGTCCATCCCCGGCCTCGGCGTAAATTGCGTGCTCACCCAGAGCCGCTTTCAGTTCCGCGTTCCAGGTAACGATGTGGCTTCCCTTCGTCCCGCCAAACAACGGGGGATGATCCACTCGGAGTGATTGCAAGGTCCGATCACCCCATGCGCCGGTCGCATTGACGATGAGTGCGGGTGTGATGTCGGTCGCGGTGCCGTTGTCCGCCGTGAGGCGCAACCGGCCTTGCTCCCACGAAACCGTCCGTCGTGTCAGCACTTCCAGTGGGACGTGTTCCGACGCGGCGATATGGACGGCGTCGGCCAGTAGCGCGAGAATGAACCGCTCGGGGTACAGCATCTGGGCATCGGAATACGCCAGCATTCCGGCGTAACGGGACCGGTCCACATGCGGCACCCCGGGATCAGTGAAGTCGACCGCTTCGCTCGCGGGAAAGGCTTGCGACCCGCTGAGCCAATCGTACATCGAAAGCCCGATGCGCGTCGGCCAATATCCGCGCGGGACCGCCGGGCCTTCCAGTGCGCGGCCCCATTCCGTGCGACGCAGCCCAAAAAATCCGATCGCGGACCGTCGCAGGCCGGACCACGCCGACCGCACAGGAATGAACAATCGCAATGGTCGGACAAAGTGCGGTGCCGACGCCAATAATCGTTCGCGTTCCAGCAACGATTCCCGCACGAGGCCGACATCACCGTATTCGAGATACCGCAGCCCGCCGTGAATCAGCCGTGACGATTTCGAGGTCGCTCCATTCGCGATATCGAAGGCGTCGACCAGCACGACCGGGATTCGCTGCAGCAACAACTCCCGTGCGATCGCCACCCCATGCACCCCAGCTCCGAGGATGACAACAATTGGGCTAGCCGATTCATTCACGATCATCGCCACCAATGAAAGGTCGTATCGAAAAAGTGATCACGGTCGAAGCCTCAGATGTCTTTCAAACGCCGTAGCCAATAAAGTGGCCGTCGTTTTGAATGAGCGATCGTCACGACGAGAACTTCATCTTCACGTACCGAATAGATGACCAGGTACGGAAAACCATCCAGAACAATTTGCCTCAATTCCAACTTCCCGTGGTAGCGGGGGACTCGCGCGAATCGAGTTGGATGATCGCAAATTGTTTGAAATGCAGTGGCAACCGCGGCTTGAAATCGATCACCCAATTCGGGTCGCTGGGCGTCATACTAAAGCATCGCGGCAATGTTTTCATGGCTGGCTTCGGGCAGGACGCGGAAGTTCATGACGATGCCCGTCTCGCTGCCAAAGCCTGACGCATATTCTCCAACACTTCCTCGAATCCGAGAGCTGTGGACTCTCCGCGGTCGTATTTTTCGACTCGGCGCTCGATCTCCTCGAACCAAGCCGCAGCGATTTCATGATCGACAAATGAATCCGTTGGAAGGCTGGCTTCCAGTTGGTCCGCAACATAAGCGCGATCATCGGGGGTTAGCTCTAAAGCGCGTTGCAGAATTTCCTCTCGAACTGACATTGCATCTCCTTTCCAACCAGATAAATCACCGGACCTCTTCTTTTGCTTCTTTTGCTTCTTTTGCGTCTTCTTGCAGTTTTTCGCGGCGAAACCCTTTATCTTCACCCACCCAGCAAGGTTCGCTGTACGAATTCGATCGCGCGGACGCAATCGCCGGGGCGGTCGTCACCGCGGTTGCGGATGGCGGTGAGCCAGCCCGAATATTCCATTTCGCTGAGCAGCGCGAGGAGTTCGACCCAATCGACGGCTCCGTCGGTGAGCGCGGTTTCGTCGCCACCGCCATCGAGCATCCGCACGCCGTCCCGGAGTTGCACGTGGATCGCGAGGTCGCGCACGGCTCGCAGTGACTCCGTCGATGATCGCCCGGTCATGGCATAGTAGGCAGGGTCGAAGTCGACGCCGGTCGGTCCCGTTTTCACATCGCGCAGAATCGTGGCAACCTCCTCGGCACTGTCACCGATGGGGGTCCAGGCCAGCGCGACGCCCACATGATTGGAGAACGTCGCCAGATCAGTGACCATCTCGCGGAGCACTTGTTGGTCGGCGGCACGATCCGGATGCGGCAGCTTGCCCAGCGGGATGCACATCAACGGACAGCGGAGCGAATGGGTGAACTCCATCGCAGTGCGGATCGCCGCCAGCTTGCGGTCGAGTTCCATCTGATCGTACAGCGGTCGTTTCAACGGGAAGACCGTCGAACTCACCTTCAGGCCGCTCTCGGTAATCCCGTGCATGAAGTCGCGGAGACCGGTTCCGGTCAATTGCCCGGCGGGGAGCTCCGTGCGGACATCGAACTGAATCCCTTGCGCCCCAGTCGCCGCCAATGCGGGCCAGTCTTCCCAGGGAGTTCGCCCCCAACAACGGGTAGCAATCGCCAAACGAAATCGTGACAGCATGCAGGGTGCGTTCTCAAAACGAGGGCGAACAGAACCGGAAAATCGTTACGATCGGCAGCGGCCGTCCGTGGCGTCAACGGGTCGATTCATCTGCAAAAAATGCCGATAGAGACCGAACTGTCCGCCGCCGTCGCTTCGAGTCTCGCCTCATGATATCGCTCTGCTGGCTGCTGTGTCAGTGCTGGGGAGCCGCGGTGGAACCGGAGACGATCGCGTCGCCGATGGTTCCGGTCCTGCGTTACGAATTCAGCGCGAAAGACGACATCGATCTCGATGGCGATCCCGACGACTGGGTGCGTCGAAAAGGGGCCGGTTTCCCGCGATACGTCGGTATCGGCATCGACAACACCGTTGGCCGCAGCGACCGATCCAGCCTGTGCTTCAAAGCAAACGGTGGCGCCGCGGCGATCTATTCTCCCCCGGCTCGTGTCGATGGGTTGCACACGTATTATCTCGAAGGCTGGGCAAAAGCCGAGGGCTTGAAACATGATGCGGCGATTCTCTCGATTTCGCTGCTCAACCACCGCCGCGAACGGATTGAGCGAAGATTGTCGCCGCCCGTTCTCGATACCCACGGCGAATGGGTTCGCGTGCGGATTGGTCCGTTGACGCCGGATGCCAACGTCCATTTCGCCGTACTGGGTTGTCATCTCGCCCCCGGAGCCGGGGATGTCCGCGACATCAAAGCGCAGGTGTGGTTCGACGAACTTGTGTTGGGTCGGATGCCGCGACTGGAACTCAACCGCTCCTTCTTTACGACCTTTTTGAAAACCGACGCGCCGCTGAGCCTGTCCAGCCAGGTGAGCGGACTGGATGCCGGGCATCAATACACGCTGGACTATTTCCTGCGCGACGCCCATTCAACCGTGCTGGCCTCTTCGGTGAATGCTCTCGAAGCGGACACGCCGCTGCCGGAAGATGCGGCCCCGTCATCGCTCTCGGCCCCGCAGACCGTCGAGTGGAATCTCGGCAAGCAGCCCCCGGGGTTTTATCAGGTGGAAGCCGTGCTTCGCCGCGACGAGTACGTGGTCGCGCAGCAACAGACAACGGTGGCGATTGTCGAGCTGGTCAACAAAGACAAAGCTCGTACGTCCGGGGAGTTTGGTTGGTCCTTCACGCAGGAACTCCCGCAAGCACAGCGGGAAGAATTACCGCACGTGGCCATTCAGGCGGGCATCAACTGGGTGAAGTATCCGTTGTGGCAGGTGGCCCGAATGGATGTTCCGCAGGAAGCGGGCGAAGTCGCCATGATGTTCGACCGCCTGGCATCCGTCGGGGTGCGCTCGGTCGGCGTCCTCAGCGAACCGCCGCCGGCGATTCGCGTCAAGTTTGCCCGCGACTGGCAGGGGGTGAGCGAAGTCTTCACCTTGCCTCGCGATTTCTGGAAGAGCAGTCTCGAACCGGTTATCGCCCGGTTTTCTTCCAACGTGCATGACTGGCAACTCGGCGGCGACAACGACACGAGCTTTCGCGGTCTTGCGACCTTGCCCACCACCGTAGGAACCGTGCGGCAGGAGATTCAACGCATCAGCATGATCGCCCGCGTGGGCATTCCATGGAACGCAAAAGATGCTGTCCCGCCGACGGTTCCTGTTTCGTTTCTTTCCTTGACGCGCGGTGCCGATACCGAAGCGAACGGCGACAGCGGCAAAGCCGTTACCCGCCGGATGCCCGCCTGGGAAACGATCCGACTCGCGGACCTTCCGGACAAAGATATTTCAACACGGGCCAGCGCGTTGGCCCAGGCGCTGATCAACGCCAAGGTTCGCAAAGCCCCCGCGATTTTCGCCACCGACATCTTTCATCCACGTTCGGGATTACTGCAGCCGAACGGTGCTCCCGCGGAACTGTTTCTCGCTTGGCGGACGGCAACCCTCGCACTGCAGAATTCGGAGTACATCGGCAGCTTCATTCTGCCCAAGGGGACGCCGAACGCCGTCTTCGCCCGCGAAGGTGAAGCGATTGTCGCCATCTGGAACGACACTCCGGTCTCGGAATCACTGTACTTCGGCGACCAACCGTATACCCTCGATCTCTGGGGACAGCGCACACCGCTGCGGATCGATGCGAAAACTGGCGAGCAGATTGTCGACGCCGGGCCACTCCCCACCTTCATTCGCGGCGGACTTGAAGCCGTGGCCCGTTGGCGAATTGCGGCTCAATTTGAACAAGGCCGCATGAAAAGCGAATACGGCGACCATCGCGATTCGATCATCGGCACGAATACTTTTCCGCAAGGGGTGAGCGGCAAGATGACGCTCACCTTGCCCAACGAGTGGGAAGCTGATGTCCGCGAATGGCCGATTCAAATTGCCGCTGGGGAAGCGTTTCGGCTGCCGGTCTACATCAAACTACCGCAGAACGCCCGGCTCGGTTCGCAGATGACCATCCTCGATTTTGACATCGTCAGCGATCGTCCGCGGCGGTTTCGGGTATATCGCCCCTATCACGTCGGAACGGACGATGTGACGATTCAGGTCGTCGAAAATGAACTGCCCGATGGCGGCCTCGAAATCGAGCAGATTGTCGTGAACCGTACCTCGCCTCCGGAAGTGCTCGATTTCCGCTGCACGTTGTTCGTCCCCGGCGACCGCCGTCAGAAACTCATCGTGACGAAACTCGGTCAAGGAGAAGACCACAAGTTTTATCGTCTGCCGAACACTGAAAGACTCAAGGGCAAAACGTTGTGGCTCCGTCTCGAACAAGACGGCGGCCGTCGGATTCTCAACTATCAATGGACGATCGGCGGTTCCGCGAACGCACCTCCCACCGCCGGGTCATGACCGCGGCGTCAGCGTCAATCGCAGGCCGCCCACGGGACGCAGCGACAAGCTCGGATCCAGGATGGGTGTCGTTTGCCCCGGCCCCGGTACGATGCGATATCGTTGCAGCAACAGTGTCGCCACGAGAGTCATCTCCATCATGGCGAACGATTGCCCGAGACAAACCCGCGGACCAGCACCAAACGGGATGTAAGCACACGCGGGTAATGTCGTCATGCGTTCCGGCAGAAAGCGATCGGGATTGAAACGGTCTGGTTTGGGGTACCAGCGCGGATCGTGATGGGTGATGTACGACATCAACCGGACGACACTGCCGCGCGGTACGTCCCAGCCGCCGATTTGCACGTCCTGCACGGCTTGCCGAGCAAAGACCGCAATCGCCGGGGGATACAACCGCAGCGATTCCTTTACCAACCGTTCGACGATGCCCAACCGCGGGATATCCGCGAACGTCGGTGCGCGACCGCCAAGCACGACATCCACTTCGGCCGCGGCTTTCTCGCTAAACTCCGGATGCGTCGCCAGGATCCAGCCCAACCACGTCAGTCCCGCCGCCGTCGTATCGTGCCCGGCCAGAAAGATCGTCACGCATTGATCGCGGGCTTGCTCATCGGTCAAGCGGCAACCATCGCCCTCTTCGTCCGCCGCGAGCAGTAACATCGACAGCAAGTCGCCCGCATCCCCACCCGCTTGCCGTCGCTGTGAAATGAATCCGCGAATCGTCGTATCCAGTTTCTGCATCGCCCAGCGTTTTTCTGCCTTGCCGGACAGAGGTAACCAGTCAGGCCACGTGAAGGGTTGGAACATTTCGTTGAGGGCAACACGCGCCAGAATCTTCACCGCCCGACGTATGTCCGCCACGGTGGTGCCGAGATCGGTCCCGAACATCGTGCGACAGATCACCGCGGTGGTCAGATCGGTCATTGTCGCTTGAAAATTGACGGTCGATTCCCGTGGCACTTGCTCGCCCAGCAACCGCGTCGTGGTATCGACCACCGACTGTGCATAGGTATGAAATCGCTTCACATGGAATGCGGGCTGCAACAATCGTCGATGGCTCAACCACTGTTCGCCTTCGGTGATGAGCACGCCGTCGCCATTCCATTGCCGCAGTACATCCAGCGGTCGTTTGAACCGAACGAACGCTTTGGCTTTCTCGACCAGGACTTCGTGAATCTGGTCCGGGTGAAAAAAAGAATAGTCCCGGTACGGCCCCAATTGCATGAAGACCGAGTCACCATACTCGTGCTGCATCCGGCAGTAAAAGCCGAGAATATCCCGCTTGATCTCACCGATCAGCGGGAATCCAAACCAACGCGTTGGCGGACCGGGGGGACGCGCTTTCAACATGATGTGCCGTATTTGAATGTCCGACAGAAGTTTCTCTGCCTCGGCGAGAATCTTAGACCGAAAGGATGCCTATTCACGAATCCCAGTTCGCACACCGCGCACGAATTATCACGATTGAGAATGGCCCGTTGAAAGCACACCCCCCAAATAAAAAAGCCTCGTAACCTTTGACAGTTACGAGGCTTTTTTAAGTGGAGGCAAGAGGACATCAGTTGAACTTTTTGTCCAAGGGCTGTCCACGCGGGACAACGTGACATGACGGCGGTTGGAAAAGTGAAAGGCGAATTCCAGACGGGCGACCTTCTACCATCCGCTGTCATTACCTGGGTCATGTTGGCGGCCGCGTGAAAGTGTAGGCGCTCAGCGCTCTCGGATCACTCTGTTTCTTGCTCTCAAATCCTGTTTGGCAGAGCGCGTCACCCCCCAGACCGACAAGTACCGGAACGAAGCCGAGCCCGGATGCCGCATGATCAGTTTGTGAACAAGTCTTCTTCTGCCATGTGATGTCGGACACCGTAGTTTTCGCCGAAACTAATCTCTAAGCAGTCTTCGCCGTCGTTACATCCGCGATAATTGTTACTTACAGCCGTGTTTTCAATTTGCCACGTGTTGCCGTATGGAAACACGCGAAGATGGCGCAGTTCGTGACACAAGCTTCAGTGCAATCCGTTCGGCGGACTGCATGCCATTTCCTGGTGAAATGGTTTCTCGATTGTGAACACCGTCCGTGCGCTATGGCTGCCTGTTCTAACACCTTTTCGGTTCTGCGTAGAGGTTCCGTCCATGACGACTGTTCTTGTGATTGACGACGCAAAATTCGGCCGCGGTCGCGTGATTGCGGCCCTGAAGTCACTTCCCGTTGAAATCGTGGAAGCCGTCAACGGGATCGACGGGTTGGAAAAACATACGGAATGCCAACCCGACCTGGTGATTTCCGATCTGCTAATGCCACGGATGACAGGATTGGAGTTCTTGACCGAACTTCGTGCCCGCGGAAGTGCCACACCGGTGATCATCGTCTCGGCAGACATCCAGACAACGTCTCAAGCCGCTTGCCGGGAACAAGGCGCTGCCGCCTTCGTGAACAAGCCCTTTCAACCCGATGAACTGCGTGCCGTCGTTGCCGCGACCCTGGAAAGCGCCAGCGTAAGTTTTTCCTGCGCCCATTAATCTCAAGAGCACGAGTACTTGCGATGAGCGACGATTTGCCAGTATTGGAAGAAGACACGATCGATGCGTTGACCGAGCTGGTCAATATTGGCGTCGGACGGGCAGCGGCATCACTCAGCGATTTGATCGGTGAGCGGATTGAACTCACCGTCCCGCGCGTACGCTTCTGCCGCGAAAATGAACCAATCATTCAGGAAGCCAGCGGCGGCGCGTTGTCGACAACGGTTGTCACGCAGGATTTCTGCGGTCGGATCAATGGCCGCGCGGCACTCATGTTCCCGCAATCGAGCGCGTTGATCCTGGGAGGGCTTCTGTCGGGGGGGGAAGCCCTCGCTACGGAAGTCGATGCCGAACTCAGCGGAATCTTGCTCGAGGTCGGCAATATCGTTCTGAACGGTGTATTGGGGTCGTTGTCCAATGTCGCGGGCGATGTCTTCGATTACTCCCTGCCGACGTTATTCGATGACCAACCTGCGTTGTCGTGGCTCCTGTTGTCTAACGACACGGACGCGGAACTGTTGATTGCGAATGTCGAGTTCCATGTGCAGCACAGCGAAATCCGCGGGACCATTGCCATCGTATTCGCGGGCGGGTGTGTACAGACTTTGATCGAGCAGGTCTTTCAAACGGCATCGTGACGGCACAAAATCACTTCGTGCCCGGCACATGCTCGCTTGGCCCGGAATAGATTGTCGCCCCCAAAGAACATGTCTAGCGATCGGCTGCATCTATGACTGTCGGTGCACTCGAAGTCACTTCTGTTCTCGACGACGCGCAGCGTCAAATGCTTGATTCTGTACCCGTTGGCCTGTGTCTGCTCGCTGCCGACTCGACCGTTCTGGCCTGGAACCGGACGCTCGTGGAATGGACGGGCCTGTCCGCACGCGATGCGATTCAGCGGAAACTCACCGATCTGTTTCCGTCTCTGCTTGCGGCCAAATATGCTCAGCGATTGGCTGCCGTCTTCACTACCGGCGCGCCGGCAGCTTTCTCTGCCGCGTTGCATCATCACTTCATTCCGGCCAAGCTCCGCAATGATGAACGTTTGATGGTTCAGGAAACGTCGATTCGGCTGATCTCCAGGAATCCACTGCAAGCGTTGGTGACAATCCAGGACGTGACGCTCGCTTCGCGACAACTGGAATGCCTTCGGCAAGAGCGCAAGAAGCTACTGGAAGCCACACGAGCGTTGGAAGTCGCGAACGAGTCGCTTCAAGAGAGCTTTGAAGATGCCTCCGCAAAGAATTATCAGCTGAATGACGAGATTCAGGAACGTCGGCGGATTGAAGTCGAACTCCGAGAACAGACGCTCAATCTCATTGAGGCGAAGACCCGCGAAGCAGAACACACGTCCCAGTTGGAACAACTCGTCCGTGATCTCACGGCCGCCCGCCAGCAAGCCCATGTTGCCACTCAAGCCAAGAGCGATTTTCTCGCCAACATGAGCCACGAGATTCGGACGCCGATGACGGCGATCCTCGGTTACATGGACATGCTTCACGATCCGGACTTCACCGCCGAGCAGCGACAGCAGGTGATTCAAACTGTGCATCGCAACGGAGAGCATTTGCTGGCGATTATCAACGACGTGCTCGATCTCTCGAAGATCGAAGCGGGAAAGATGACCATCGAGCGGGTCGAGACGGCTCCGCGAGAACTCATCCGCGACATCATCGAATTGATGTCCGGCCGGGCAAAGAAACAGAAACTCGGCCTCCTTATCGAGATGTCAGAATCGATTCCCCCCAGGCTCTTGACCGATCCGACACGGTTGCAGCAGATTCTGGTCAACCTGATTGGCAATGCGATCAAATTCACGAGTTTGGGATCCGTGACGCTGTCCGTCGATTGGTTGGACTGTCAGCAGAAGGAAGGAATTCTCCGAATCCAGGTGACGGATACCGGCATCGGCATCGCAGATCATCAGCTCAAGAATCTCTTCCAACCATTCACTCAAGCCGATTCCGGTACAGCGCGACAATTCGGCGGGACCGGCCTCGGACTCGCGATCTCACGCCGATTAGCCATGTTGATGGGGGGAGAGCTCAGTGTAGAGAGTCAGCAGGGCGTAGGCAGTACGTTCACGCTGACCGTTACGTGCGGGCGTTGCCTGAACGACACCGTGAATCACCGCGTCGGATCGAGCCATTCCGGCCCCGTCGCTCTTTCTCTGGAAAACGTGCACGTCCTCGTCGCCGACGATTCGCCGGACAACCAGAAACTGCTCGCCTATAATCTGCGAAAAGTCGGTGCGACATTCGAAGTGGCCGGCAATGGTCTCATCGCGCTCGAGATGATCGAGGCGGCCCGATTGACGAAAGCCTTCGATGTCGTCTTGATGGATATCCAGATGCCGCTCCTCGACGGGTATGCTGCAACCCGACAATTGCGGGAACAAAAGGACAATACTCCGGTCATTGCCCTCACTGCGAATGCCATGACTGGCGATCATGAAAAGTGTCTCAACGCGGGCTGCAACGACTATCTCACGAAGCCGATCAATCGCGAAAAGCTGATCGCCACCATCGCCCGTTGGGCGAAAACACCCGTGGTCACGGTGGACTGACCCCATTTTCTGAACCATAGTGGGCTATGACCTTGATGCGACGATGTCTTAACCGTATGGTCGCGAAGGTGCTCTCGACGGAATTCGTAGTCCGCAAGTGGCTCCAGTGTTCGGCGGGTGGTGCGAAATGGTGCGTCCCCGGCGCGGAAGATTTTGACCGGTACCGGTCCGCTGGAAATCGTGCAGCCGCGGGTGCGGGACAAGTCGCCGGAACCGGGAAAGCGGGTGCGGTTCACGTCGTCGAACTTGCCGCCGTACCTGCGAAAGTCGAAGCCCCTCAAGGGACTCCTTCGGTGGCTGTACCTCAAATGGATTTCAACCGTTGATTTTGTCCAAGCGTTGCAGACGCTGGTGGGCCCCGCAGAGAAGAGGCTGAGTCCGAACTGACGACTCCTCCACCGCAGGTGTTCAGAGCGGTGTATACAGGACAAGATGCTCAGGGGTTTCGGGAATGGCTCGATGGGAGGCAAGGAAACGGTTGAGCATCCTCCTATCTAGCCGGTTTTCCCATCATGATCGCCTGTTTCGCGACATGCTGATCGCCGAGAGGGAAGGGGATGATTGAACCCAGTAACAGCAATTCTCTGAACGACTTCCGCCACTTGGAATGTGAAGCCGTGCCGCAGTTGAACTGCTACGCCATGCCGACTGACGAGTCGTAACTTCTTGGCCTCAAAAGGAAAAAAGCCGTCAAACACCGCAGTGTCCGCCGGCTTTCTTCGCTGAAGTGGAGGGTAGGGGATTTGAACCCCTGACCTCTTGCATGCCATGCAAGCGCTCTCCCAGCTGAGCTAACCCCCCGATAGTGCGACAACTGTATCGACACTCCGCTTGGGGAGAGTGTTCGTGTTGTTCCGCGTCCCCTGATTAATCGGATTTTTACCGGCGGGCGTTCACGAAATCTAGCCTGACGCGGCTTCCAGACCCCGAGAAATTTAGGATTGAGACAGAACTTGTTCCCTCGTAAGGGATTGTGTTCATGTCCGTGTTTTGTGGATTGTCCTGATCCGGGAATGTGAGAACGGCAGCCAACAGCGTTTGCGGTTTCGCGGCATGTCTCAAAAGCACCGCGTGATGTCGGTTCGCACTCTGTGGGATCAGCACGGGATGCGAAACCGCAAGCGGGGGGATTGGGGGCATTCGATACGGATCCATCCGGAATCGACAACGAACGACGGATGTTCCTTTGACTCGGTTGCCGGTAGATATCATCGCTTGGTACGGTGTCTCCAACTGATTTCCCACTTGAGACTTCGCCCCTCGAGAGCAACCTCCATGCAGAACCATTGGTGTCTTTCTCTGTTTGCCAGTGTGATGATGGCGTCCGTTTTTTTCGCCGCCGATGATCCAAAGAACCCAATGAAAAAGGCCTTTCTCGATGCTCAGGAAGCGGGGCCAGACTTCGCTGTGCAGGGAGAGTATGCAGGCAAGTTGGACGATTCAGGGATCGGCGTGCAAGTGATCGCCAAGGGGAATGGAAAGTTCGATGCCGTGGTGTTGCCCGGCGGATTGCCTGGTGCCGGGTGGGATGGCAAGGGGCGACACGCGCTGTCCGGCAAAACGGAGGAGGGCAAGACCGGCGCAGCGACGATTCTTAAAGGGGAAGGGGGCAGCGCGGTCATCGCAGGCGACACGCTCGCGCTCACATGGGGTGACAAGAAGGCCGATCTCAAGAAGCTGAACCGCGTATCACCCACCGTTGGCCTGAAAGCTCCTGCCGGAGCGATCGTTCTCTTTGATGGCAGCAATGTTGATGTGTGGGAACCGGGCAAGATGGCCGAATCCGGCTTGATGGGCGTTGGCACGCGGACCAAGCAAAAGTTCGACAGTTTCACGCTACATCTCGAATTCCGCACGCCGTTCATGCCGTTGGCCTCCGGTCAGGGCCGGGGCAACAGCGGGATGTACCTGCAGGATCAATATGAGTGCCAGATCCTCGATTCGTTCGGCCTCACCGGTGAAGACAATGAATGTGGCGGCATCTACAAGAACGCCCGCCCGTCAACGAACATGTGCCTCCCGCCGCTCATATGGCAGACCTACGATGTCGAATTCACCGGAACGAAGTTCGACGCCGAGGGCAAAGTGACCGCCCCGGGAAAATGTACCATCAAGCACAACGGTGTCATCGTTCACGAAAATCTGGAACTGAAGACGACTCCGGGCGGTGGACAGGCTAACCAAAAGCCCGGCGCGTTGTTCCTGCAGGACCATGGCGATCCGGTCCGGTTCCGCAACATCTGGATCGTGGAAAAGTAGGGGATTGCCCGTGGTCAGTTGTCCGGTTGCGAAGAGCCCCGCGCACAACGGGAACGGGGACTGACTTTTCTCTTCACCATTGACAACGGACCACTGACAGATGTCCGGTCGCGTCTTCCTCGTTGGTGCCGGGCCGGGTGATCCGGGATTGCTCACGCTGCGCGGCAAGGCGTGTCTCGAAGCAGCCGATCTCGTTCTGTACGACGGACTGGTCAACCCGCTGTTGCTGCGACATTCACATGCAACCGCCCAGCGAACATGCCGAGTCGGCGGACCGGGCGATCGGCATCTCGATCAGGCGGAAATCAATCGTCAGCTCATTGATGCCGCCAAATCGGGGTTGACGGTCTGCCGCCTCAAGGGGGGCGATCCGTTCATCTTCGGGCGCGGCAGTGAAGAAGCCGCTGCCCTTGCTGCGGAAGGGATTCCGTTTGAGGTCGTGCCGGGAATCACGGCTGCGACCGGAGCGGCAGTGTATGCCGGAATCTCGCTGACCCATCGCGATCATGCGTCCGCTGTCGCGTTCATCACAGGGCACGAAGATCCAGCCAAACCTGAATCCGCGGTCGATTATGAGGCCCTCGCACGATTCCCTGGCACGCTCGTCTTCTACATGGGACTGCACCGTCTGCCGCAGATCGTGGAACGATTGATCGCGGCGGGTAAGTCGGCCTCCACCCCGTCTGCGGTTGTGAATCGAGCCACGACATCGCGACAACGGACGGTCACGGCAACGCTGTCGGAACTGACGGAGGTGGTGCAACGAGCCAGGCTATCGCCGCCGTCACTGGTAATTGTCGGTGAGGTGGTCCGCGTTCGCGCCCAGGCGAAATGGTTTGAAGATCGCCCGTTGTTTGGAAAAGTCATCGGCATCACCCGCCCGGAAGATCAGGCCGAGACTGCGATCGATCAAGCCGTTGCGATGGGAGCACTCCCCGTCGTGATTCCGGCGATTGAAATCGGGCCGCCGCCGGACATCAGCGCGGTCGATGCGATGCTCGACCGTCTGGATCAATTTGATTGGCTGGTCTTCACCAGCGTAAACGGTGTCCGCGGTCTGTTGTTGCAACTGTGGCAACGTGGCAGTGATGTGCGGAAGCTAGGACGTTGTAAACTCGCCGCGATTGGTCCGAGCACTGCGACCGCGCTCGAAGAGTTCTCATTGCGTTGTGATGTCGTCCCGGATGAGTATCGAGCGGAGACGCTTGCCGACGCGCTGGTGCCATTGGTGAAAGATCAGCGCGTGTTATGGGCGCGAGCGGATCGGGGTCGCGATGTCTTGCCCGAACGGTTAAAGGCCGCGGGGGCTATGTTCGAGCAAGTTGTCGTTTACACGAATCGCGATGTCACCGAACTGCCAGCGGCTGAATTGGCGATGCTTGAGCGCGGCGAACTTGACTGGGTTGGCATTTCAAGTCCGTCGATCGCTCGCAGTCTGGCGAAGCTGTTGACACCTGCGGCCCGGCAACATCTCGGAGCGCGCACCCGATTGTGTGCGATCAGCCCCGTGACCGCAGCCGCAGCGGAGGAAGTCGGATTACCGGTTGCTGCCACTGCAACCGATTTCACATGGGATGGGATGTTCGCTGCAATGGTCCGTTGCCAGTAGACCAGAGTTGTTGAACCGGTCACCAACATCGCTTTGCGGTTTCGCGCCTCGCGCGGAGACCACCGAGTGGAATCAGCGCGAGGCGCGAAGCGGGATAAGGTTATCGTCCGACACCTTGCGGCTTGGTGGAGGCTCGGCGTGCTTCGGCGATGTACATCAGGCTGCCATCGCCCAGGACATCGCGCAGCTCGGTTTTGAGTTCACGCGAACACGTCACCTTCATGGCAATGGGTTTCTGGGCGACGAACCGCAACCGGCACGTGGGGTCTTCTTCATCGAGCGTTTCCACCAGCACAACGACTTCCGATTTGCCCGGATAGCGCTGCAGAATGTCCCGCACGCGGTTCACCACGCGGCCGTCATGGAAGCCTTTGCGGAACTTGATGGCGAGTTGTCGCGTGAAATTCTGCTCGGCTTCGTCGAGCGTCCACATGCTGTCGACGATGACATTCGGTTCGCGGTTCCGTTTGTCGAGTTTCCCTTTAATGAACCGAATCCCTTCGGCTTCCACCTTATGGCCGAGCCGGTCGAATTCTTCCGGCCACATGATGCAGCGGACGATCCCGGTGGGATCTTCAAAGTCGAAGTTGACATATTTGCTGTGACCGTTACGGCTCGGCTTCTTTGTCTGGGCTTTCTTGATCGACGAAATCATGCCGCCGAGGATGACTTCCGTGCCGTCGTCCAGATCGACCAACTGTTCACGCTGATGCGTGGCGTACGCGGCCAGTTCCGTGGCGACTTCCGTCAGCGGATGCGAGGTGAGATAGAACCCGAACGCTTCTTTTTCGTAGTTGTTTTTTTCGCGATGCGGCCACTCGGGCATTTCGGGCAGCGCCTGCACACTGGCCGCAGCGGCTTCCTGCGGGGATTCGTCTTCGTCGCCGCCGAAGAGGTTTTTCTGACCGCGCTGTTTGTCGCGCAGAACTGATGCCGCACCCTGCACCGCTCGTTCGACGACGGCGAAGAGTTGTGACCGGCGCCCACCAAAGCTGTCGCACGCTCCGGCTTTCACGAGAAGTTCGAGCACGCCCTTCGTCACCGCTTTCGGGTCACACCGCTCGGTCAGATTGTAGATGCTCGTGAACGGCCCGTTTGCTTCGCGCTCGCTGGCAATGGCCCCGACCGCACTTTCACCGACCCCCTTAATCGCCCCGAGACCGAACGCGATCTTGTCGCCGCGGACCGTGAACTCGACATCGCTGTGATTCACATCGGGCGGAAGGATCGTGATCCCCATCCGGCGGCAATCATCGAGATGTTCGATGATCTTCTCAGTCTCACCCATCTCGCAGGACAGCAGCGCGGCCATGAACTCGACGGGATAGTGGGCCTTGAGATAGGCCGTCTGATAGGCCACTGCACCGTAAGCGGTCGAGTGCGATTTGTTGAAGCCGTAACCCGCGAACTTTTCGATCATGCCGAAGAGTTCGACCGCCGTCTGTTCCGCGAGGGCATTGGCTTTGGCCCCGGCAATGAACTGCTCGCGGTACTTGGCGATCATTTCCAGCTTTTTCTTGCTGATCGCTTTAATGCACTGATACGACTGCGGCAGCTCGATGCCGCCGAGCCGGTTCAGAATCCGCATCACCTGTTCCTGGTAGACCATCACGCCGTAGGTCTCGTCCAGAATCGCGTCCATGATCGGATGGACTTTGGGCAGCGGCTGCCGCTTGTTCTTCACGTCGACGTATGTCATCACCATGCCCCCTTCGAGGGGACCGGGGCGATACAGGGCGGACGTGGCGATGATGTCGTTGAATTTGTCGGGCCGCATCTTGGTCAGCAGATCGCGCATCCCGCCGGACTCAAGCTGGAAAATGCCTTTCGTTTCGCCGCGCTGGAGCAATGCAAATGTGGCTTTATCATCGAGCGGCAACTTGACGGGATCGATGTCAACGCCCTGATGCTTCTTCACGTTCTTGACGGCTTTGTCGAGAATCGTGAGATTGCGTAAGCCCAGAAAATCCATCTTCAGCATGCCGGCTTTTTCGACGGTCGGACCTTCCCACTGGGTCACGATGTCGGTCTTGCCGGAGATCGTCTGCAATGGCACGTACTCTTCAATCGGGCGGTCGCTCACCACCACCCCGGCGGCGTGTGTGCCGGCCGATCGCGCGAGGCCTTCGAGCTGGATCGCCATCTCCAGCAGTTCGCGGACCTGCGGATCGGTGTTGAAGGCTTCCTTGAGTTCCGCACTCTTTTCAATGGCTTCCTTCAACTCGATGTTGAGTTCATCGGGGACCATCTTGGCGACTTCATCGACGCGCTTGAGCGGGACTGACAGCGCTCGACCGACATCGCGGATGGCGGCTTTGGCTTTGAGTGTGCCGAAGGTGCCGATCTGCGAGACGTTCTTTTCGCCGTATTTCGCCTTGGTGTAGTCGATGACTTCCTGCCGACGATCGCGGCAGAAGTCGATATCGATATCCGGCGGTTCGGTGCGGCTCGGATCGAGGAACCGCTCAAACAGCAGGTCGTATTCCAGCGGACAAACGTGACTGAGACCGAGCAGGTACGCCACGATCGCGCCGCAGGCCGAACCACGCGCACTGGCGGGGATGCCGCGTTCCATCGCAAAGCGGACGAAGTCCCACACGATCAAGAAGTAACTCGCGTAACCCATCTTCAGGATGACGCCGAGTTCAAAATCGAGCCGGTCGCGATGGGCCTGCGTGATGTTCTCTTTGCCATAGCGCCAGATGAGGCCCGCTTCGCAAAGTTCTCTCAGGTAATCGATATCTCTCTTGTTATCGGGAGTCGCAAAGACCGGGAAGTGCCGGGTCTTTAGGTCGAGCGAGATATCAACGCGGTTGGCGATCTCCTGCGACCGCGCGACGGCGTCCTCGAACCCCGGAAACGCGGCGTACATTTCCTCTGGTGTGCGAACGAAAAGCTGGTCGCCTTCCATGCGCATGCGGTTCGTGTCACTGCGTTCGCTCTTCGTATTGACGCACAGCAGCACGTCCTGCACGGCGTGATCTTCGCGGTTTAGATAATGCGCATCGTTGGTGGCGACGAGGGGAATCCCCATCCGCTTGGCGAGATCAACCGTGCGTTCGGCACAGTCCTGCTGGATCTTGTAACCCGCGTTCTGGATCTCCATGTAGAACCGGTCGCCGAACGTCTTCGAGTACCACGCGGAGAGTTTTTCGGCCTGTTCCCATTCCTCGGCGAGCAGCAGTTGCGACAATTCCCCGGCAGCGCATCCCGAGAGAACGATCAAGCCCTCGTTGCAATCGGCGAGCAATTCCTTATCAATGCGCGGCCGGTGATAAAACCCTTCGAGATAGGCCCGCGACGACAACTTCACAAGGTTCTGAAACCCGATGCGATTCGTTGCCAACAACGTCAGATGAAAACACGCATCCTTGGTGCGCGACGCCCCCGTCTTCACGAACCGCGATCCCGGCGCGATGTACGCTTCCATCCCGAGAATCGCATTAATCCCGGCGTCTTTCCCGGCAAGATAGAACTCCAGCGCCGCATACAGATTGCCGTGGTCGGTGATCGCCGCCGCGGTCATCCCGTGCTGCTTCACCTTCTTGATGTACTGATCGATCCGCGTGGCCCCATCGAGCAGGCTGTAATGCGAATGACAGTGCAAGTGAGCAAACGGCCGCGCGGGAGCAGAAACGGGGTCGGACATGACCATCCCTGATAGAAGCCTGACGGTGGGGAGGACCGGACAAAGGCGATTGTAATCCATGCCGTCCGTGGATGGCATTCCGCGCGATTCCATTGTTGACGAATTGACCGCGGCGTATGCGACTGCACCCATAAAGTCTGCTCAGAATGAACTGCCGTTGCCCGAAGTCCCGTCTCCCTTTACCATTCTGGCGCATGAAAGGGGATGGTCACGGATGATCAGATCAACGGCGACGACGGATTTACAGCGACTCGATGCACGGCGGATTGCCATTATCAAGCCGAGTGCGCTTGGTGATGTCGTACAGGCATTGCCGTTGTTGCCCGCGCTGCGGCGACGTTTTCCATCCAGCCACATCACATGGGTGGTGCAGCGGGAATTGTCTGACCTCGTTACCGGGCATCCCGATGTCGATGCAATCATTCGGTGTGACCGACGGCCGACGTTATCGCAAGTGGCGACACTGGCCCGGGAGTTGTCGCAAGCGCGGTTTGATCTCGTCTTCGATCTGCAAGGATTGATGCGGTCCGCGTTGATGACATGGGCGACAAGGGCGCGACACCGCATCGGACTGGAAACCGCGCGGGAGGGAGCGCATCTCTCAACGACTTATACGATTCCCGGCACCGCGCGCGACATGCCAGCCCATGCGCGGTATTGGCGCGTGGCGGAAGCCCTTGGCGTTGGTGACATCCCTCGCCGTGTATTGGTCCAAGTACCGTTGTCTGCCCACGTTGCAGCACATACCTGGCTGGCCGATATGCCCCGGCCGTGGATCGGCGTGCAATGGGGCGCGAAGTGGGAAACGAAGCGCTGGCCCGTCGCTGGATTTGCGGATGTACTGGCTCGCGCGGCGAATGCGTGGGGTGGGACCGCGGTGATTGTCGGTGCGAAAGCGGATCGGGCCGCGTCAGAAGAGATGACACGACGCATTCAAACCGCCGCTCCGAACGCCTCCGTGCGGGATCTCACCGGACGGACGACCATCAAAGAACTTGCCGCAGTGGTGAGCCGCGTGGATGCGATGTTCTCGAACGATTCCGGTCCGTTGCATCTCGCCGCGGAATTGGGAACGCCTTCGCTCGGCGTTTTCACCTGCACCAGCGAGGTTCGTTCGGGACCGCCGGGCGATGCGCACGAATTCGTCTCCACTGAAGTCTCCTGCGCCGCGAGTTATCACAAGACTTGTCCGCATACCGGCGAACAACACATGGCGTGTCATCAACAGTTGACCGCCGAACGCGTGTGGCGCGGACTGCAACGGCTCATCGAAAAACATGTGTTGGCGAACGTCTCGCGTCGCGCGGCGTAGTTGCATCTGTCACAACCCGGAGCGCGAGCGACGGCCGTCAGAAACTCGGCCGTCGCTCGCGCTCCGGGCTGTGACGGCTTCCTCGATTGCCGAATGTCCCTCAATTTGGTGATGATGCGTCCCGATCATTTTTCATCCGGGACACACATCATGACGGTACATGCTGCATTCGTCGGTTTGCTTCTTACATGCTTGATGACGACCTTCTGCTCTGCAGCACGGCCGAATGTGGTGCTGATCGTGGCGGACGATCTCGGGGCGATGGACCTCGGTTGTTACGGCAGCAAGTTTCATCGCACGCCGCATCTCGATCAACTTGCGGCGGAAGGGGTGCGGTTCACTCAGGCATACGCGGCGTGTCCGGTCTGTTCGCCAACGCGAGCCGCGATCATGACGGGCAAGTATCCTGCGCGACTGCATCTCACCGATTGGTTGCCCGGCCGTCCCGATCAACCGTCGCAGGAACTGAACCGACCAGTGATTCGTCAGGAATTGCCGCTGGAAGAAACCACGCTGGCGGAGCTCTTTCGCGACGCCGGGTATGTGACTGGACACATCGGCAAATGGCATCTCGGTGGCGAGGGTTTCGGTCCGCTCGAACAAGGGTTTCAGACGAACATCGCAGGGGATCATACCGGCACGCCGCTCAGTTACTTCGCGCCGTTTGAAAGGAACGGTCGCAAGATGGCGGGATTGTCCGATGCGCCAACAGGCGAGTATCTGACCGATCGCCTGGCCATCGAAGCCGAAAAATTCATCGAGGCGAACCACGACAAGCCGTTCTTTCTGTATCTGCCGCACTATGCCGTTCACACGCCGCTGCAGGCCCCGGAAGCAATGGTCGCCAATTATCCGGCCGCGGGGACATTCACCGGCCAGCAGAACAATCCGATCTACGCGGCGATGCTGGAAGCTCTCGACAACGCGGTGGGAAAAGTCCGACAGAAACTGGCGGATCGGGGATTGCTCGACAACACGGTCATCATCTTTACATCCGACAACGGCGGACTCGCGACGACCGAAGGTCCGAAGACACCGGCGACATCGAATGCCCCGCTACGGGAAGGCAAGGGCTGGTTGTATGAAGGAGGCATTCGCGTCCCGCTGCTGATGCGCGGTCCGGTGGGAATCAAACCGGGAACGATGCAAGACACCCCCGTGTGCAGCATCGATCTGCTGCCCACACTATGCGAATGGTGTGGACGTGTCGCGCCGCCCGGTATCGATGGCGTCTCACTCGCCGCATTGATTCGTAATGATGAAGCGCTCGCCCCGCGGGCGCTCTATTGGCACTACCCGCACTATGCCAATCAGGGGGGACGACCCGGCGGTGCAATACGGAAGGGAAATTACAAGCTCATCGAATATTACGAAGATGGTCGGCAGGAACTCTTCGATCTCAAAGCCGATCCGCGGGAAAGCCGCAATCTGCATGATGAGTTGCATGTGCTAGTTTCAAGCTTACATGGTGAGTTGGAGTATTGGCGACGGACGGTGAATGCCCAGATGCCGACGCCCAATCCGCAGTATGAACCGAATCCGCCGGGCAAGAACGGCGCGATCGAACTGCGGGCGAAGACCGCGCGCGTGCATGGACTGCAACTGCGGTACGAACCGATGCCGCACAAGAACACGCTGGGATTCTGGGTCCGGCCCGAAGATTGGGCCGAGTTCGCGTTCACTGTGAAACAGCCGGGGAAATACCGCGTCGAGGCGCTCATCGGCTGCGGCAACGGATCCGGCGGCAGCGAGGTGCAGTTCACCGTCGATGACCAAGTGATGAATTACACCGTCAAAGAAACCGGCGGCTTTCAGGCCTTCGAGCCCGTGGACTTGGGTGTTCTGGATCTTGCCGAGGCGAAACGGTATCAACTGACGGTTAAGGCCATCAAGAAGCCCGGTCCGGCAGTGATGGATCTGCGGCGGATGACGCTCACGCCGATGGAGCAGTGACTAGAACTCGGACAACTTTACGACTCGTTCCCAAGCTCGAACGTCCGGAGGCGAGGCACTGCCTCGATAGACACGAAGACGAGGCAGTGCCTCGGTGACGGGCGTTCGAGCTTGGGAACGAGTTCCAAAATGATGCTCACGCCGGCGCGGTGATCATCGGCCAGCATCGGCGCCGGTGATGCCCACAGCGCGGAACGTGTTGGTGGCGGGGTAGAACTCCATCCATTGAAGAGCGGTTTCGCGTGCTTCGGCGCCGGGCGTTTCCTGGTGCCAGACCCGCGCGAGATTCTTGCCGACGCCGCGCAAGGTGTACGACTTTTTCGCTTCGTCGTAAGCAATCTGATCGGCCTTGGCGACGAAGCCGTAGCCTTCAAGATCGGCATCGCCCTTCCCCAGCAGTTGAATCTTACCCCGTTCGTCTGCCACACCCGCGGCCTGCATGACTTCCAGAACCTGACATTTCAACAAGCCGCCGGCCTTGGGAAGATTGTCGCGATTGAGGATGTCTTGCGGGTGCTTGACCGGCCCATGAATGATCTCGCAGCGATCGCGAAAAGTCGAATGGCGCCGGTGGAGATTGCCTTCCATTCTTCCGTCGAACTTCACGAACGTGTATTCCCATTCGGTGGCGTCGACGTGCGTGGGCGCATTGGCGCGGACGGCTTGCGGGGCAGCAATTTGCGCCCGGTGACCTTGTCCGCGCTGCCACATCTGCATGCGACCCGGTCCCTGGGCGGTCATCTCTCCCGACACGCGGTCGATGTGCATCTCCCACACGTCGGCTTGTTGAATTCCGACGAGATTCGTCCCATCGCGGGTGTAATCGTGAAATTTAACATCGTCGTAGCAATGCACGGCCGCAAGTTGCGTCTGCGGATCGGCACCTTTCTTCGACCGCGGTGCTCGTTCGGTGAACGAGAGACGCTCGGTGAGAATCACTTCCATCCGTTCGCATTGAATCCGTCGCTCGCCGAATTCTGCACGAGCGCTGCCACGGAAGTCGGCGGTGCGACCGTCGAAGGCCATACGATTCTTCCAGGTCACTTCGAGTGGTTGTGCCGCGGGCAACGGTTTGCCATCGAGGTCATTCTTCACAGGCAGTTGTAACAATCCTTTACCTTCGACACCCATCTGGTTGTCGGCCCGGTCGAGATGAATCGTGCCCGCTTCCAGGAACAGACCGTTTTCGCGAACCGTGGCCGGGGTTCCGGTGATGTCGGCGATCTGTTCGTTGCCGCCGTTGTTTTGCAGATGAACGTGGTCGCCTTTGATGGCCAATGGGGCGCGGCCACCGCCGTGCTGCTGGCTCATGGTGACTTGCCCGTCGATCCAGACTTCCGCCACTTCGGGCTGATTGAATGTTGTCGGTACGAGACGCAGGCGGATCTGATCGGCGGCGGCAACGATGGGGAACTCCGCGGGTTCGTCGGACTTCTCTGACTCATTCTTATTTTCATCGGTGTGACGTTTGGGCTTGGGAGCGCCCAGCGGCGAAGTTCCCGGTTTCGATTCACGAGGCGTCACGGTGGTGTCGAGAACGGCTTCCAGTTTCTGGCAACGGCCCTCCAGTTGCGGGCTGACAAGAACCACATCTTGAGTGGCTTCCAACCGCCGGAGTTGGACATCGAGCTTCTTTTTCTTCTCCTTCTCCGCGGTCGGTTTGGGAGTTGCGTCCCCCGTCACCAGATTTCCCGCAAGTGAGAGGGGCGTGGTCCACACGCGGATCAATTCCGCACCGAGGGCACTGTTTTCGTTCGGTTGTCGAAACGATGCCGTATCTGCCAGTTCGATCAGATCGATGCCCTCCGCCGCGTTCGCCACATGGCGGAGGTGCTGCTTCCAGTCGGCGGCGTACAAGACCGTGTTGGTCTTTGAATCGCGGAAATTGATCCAGCCTTCTCCACGGCACAGCGCCCCGGCGAGTTTCTGTCCTTCCGCCAATTGCACCATGATTTCGGGGGCCTGCATTTGCGTCTGGGCCTGAACGACTTTCACACCGTCGTCGTCACGAAGCAACAGCAGTTGCTGCTCGCCGTCATAGATAAGTTGCCGGAACGAGGCCCGCAACTTGTTCTGCATCGAGTGCAGTTGAAACGAGGGCACTTTCTTGCCGGCCGTTGTGATCGTGGTCGGCGTAAACCGTTCGGCTTGCAGGCGGCGGAATTTCCATGTTCGATTCAGTTTCTGATATTCCGGTGATCCTCCCGCAGCCGCGATCGGCACATCGAGCGCCGCCGTATCGGTCTCAGGATCGCCGAACAGCACGGTCAGGCGGTCGCATTCGATCCAGTCAAATTCCTCTTTGGCCGTTTCGCGGGAGGCGACGACTTTATCTTCGTACTTCGCCGTCTGTTGCGGAATGTTGTACTCGAAGTTCCCGCTGCACCGCAGTTTCAATGCGATGGGATCATTCTTCTGTTTCAGTTGCAGATCCATCTGCACGTTCTGAATGAGCCGCACCGTGCGGACACCGAAGATGTGCGGACGGTCACGATCGGGAGGCCCCGACTGCGGGATCAAATCGGCCTGAAAACGATTCGCATTCCCCTTGTTGCCGGCATAGGTGAACGTGACCGGTTGCTCGCTCCACAAACTCGACGACGATTCGGAGAAGTGAAAGTTACGACCGTCGAACATCAAACCATTCGGTCCGGTAACCCGTGTCCGGCCTTCCAGCGCGGCTCCGATCACGCGGCCGGCGTCGGCCGACATCAGGTCGAATGTTCCCGAGAACTTGAGCGACGCCGATTCACTCACGACGGTGACCGCTTCTTCCAAGCCCGTCTCTTTGTTGATGCTGATCCACGCCATGGCAAACGGGCTGAGGCGGATACGGCCTTCCTTGCCCTCCGGTTGCCAGTCATTGGTGTAGAGAAATGCTCCCTGCGCACTGCGGAGCAGATACCGCGCTTCGGTCGTCCACGGCTGTTGCGCGGCGAGGTAAGTTTCAGCAATGCGGACATTTTCCACCGGCCGCGTGGCTTCGTTCTCAATGACCGTAGCGACGGGTTGCGGTTGCGGGGGCGCGGCGGGAATCAACGGGCGCATGAACTCCGAATACAGCGCAAAGACGCCGCATAAAGTTGCCGCAGTTCCGATCGTTATCAACAAACGCCGCAGGAACAAAGAGCGTGTTTCCTTCCGTCTTCAACCCGCCCGTCGCGCGAGCCAGGGCGTGATCAATTCAATGACGCCCTGGCTCGCGCGACGGGCGGGTTACGGTTACCCCTCTGCGGGCATGAGGCCAATCACATCGGTGATATCCAGCAATCCGACCGGGCGATGTTCGTGATCCACCACGGGCAGTTCGCTGAGACGCCGGGCACTGAGCAGGCCGACGGCTTCTTCCAGAATCGCATCGTCGCGAATCGTGATCGGCCGTGCGGTCATGACTTCCACAATGGGACGATCGAGCTGATCGTCCCGACGTTGTTCGAGCAGTCGGGCCAGATCGCTGTCGGTGAAGAGGCCGCTGAGGTGTCCCTGTTCGTCGACGAGAATGACGGCCCCCGTCCGTCGACCGGGGCGTTGCAGGCCGGTGAGGACTTCCCGCACGGACGCCGTTTCCACTGATAGCCGCATTTCATCGCCGCGGCGCATGACTTCTTTCACGGGGGTCAAACGACGGCCCAGACTGCCGCCGGGATGCAACCGGCCGAATTGCTGGGGGGTGAACCCGCGCGACTGTGCGACCACCAAGGCCAGTGCATCGCCCACAGCGAGCATGGCAGTCGTGCTGGTCGTGGGAGGCAATCCATGCAGCCCCGCTTCGATCAGGCGACCGAGCGCGATAGTGATATCCGCAGCACGGGCCAATGTACTGTGTGCTTCGCCCGTGATCGCGATCATCGGCAAGCCGAGGCTGCGAACCCATGGCAGCAAGCGACAGACTTCATCCGATTCGCCGCTGTGGGAGAGAAGGAGCATGATGTCTTCGGCACCGAGGCTACCGAGGTCGCCGTGAAACGCCTCGGTGGGATGCAGGAAGAACGCCCGGGTGCCGGTGGAGGACATCGTCGCGGCGATCTTCTGACCGATCAATCCGGCTTTGCCCACGCCGGTGACGACAACGCAACCACGGCAATCGACGATGCGTTCGATGGCATCGCAGAACGTGGTGTCCAACCGGCGGGAGAGATCGACGAGGGCCTGGCCTTCGTGCGCAACGATGCTGCGGGCTTCCCGAAGCTGCTCGACACGAGCATAGGGAACCACAGCCTGAGCGGCGGCTTGAGACACGCGAAGCCCTCCTGGCGACAATCGTCCGCGCAATCCCTGCGTCGGGTCGGGAAGGATACTCGCCATTGCCAACCCCGGTCAATGCGAGGTTGGGACAGCATAACCGCTTGATAGAAAAGCGGTTGCAAACAGCGATTCTATTGTCGGGCCGGGGCGTAGCGGCCGCCGAGTTTGAACTCGATGCGCTGTGGTTCCAGCGAGACCGCAGCGAAACAGCGGTCGAACAGATGCGACACGGCCAAAGGGAGTTCTGCCTTGGGATTGTCGGCGGCTCGTTTGGGATTCGGCACAAGCGCTGCTCGCAGGCGCTCGACATTCACCCAGGAAAAGAGCGCAGGTTTGGGAAACTCGCGGCGAGACAGGGCCGATAGTTCCGTCTCCATTCCGGTGGCGAGGGGCGAATCGGTGGCCACATGACGATGGACATCGTCCGGCGGCCAACCCGCCCAGAGACGATTGCCGGCGATTTCGTAGCCGTACTGCCACGCCGGCCGGCCGGTCATCTTGCGACCGATCGCTCCATCGTCGCGCGTTCGCATAGGGACCAAAGCGGCGTCGGGGTTCTCGGCATTGGCGTGGGCGGCGAAAAGCTGCATCCCCAGGCCCAATGCGTCGTCAATCGCAGCAATGAGATCAGACCGCTGACCCGCCGATGACGTGAGTGTCTGTAACAGGGCGACATGCCAATCGTTCGGATCGATGCTCCAACCGGCTGGAGTTTTGCGGGTCGCGAACGCTCCCCAATCGCGAAACAGCGCCGTGCCGACCTCAGCCCACGGATCGAGACCACCAAACGCGCCGCGGAGCACGCGATCGAGTCGCTTGCCATCCGCGCGTTCCCGGTCGGTTTGCAGCGCTTGCAGTTGTTGCATCCACCACGCGGGACGGAACGATCCTCCGGCGACAGCCACGGCATCGGCGGGGGCGGCGTGGAGAATGGAGAGTTGTTCCGGCATGCCGAGCGGATCGGACGGATCGCGGGCATCGACGGCGGCTTTCCAATCAGCGTTCAGCTTTGCGGGATCCAATGCGGCGGCCACGGTCACCGTGATTCCATCGTCCGTGCGGAGGGAAGCCCCGATTCCACGGAGCGACTGCCAGACACCGCGGGCCAATTGCGCACCGGGGGAATTGTCGAACTCGCGGTCGAGAAAGCGATCCCATGCGCGCGGGTTACCATACATCCAGATGGCCGCCTGGGATGGTTCGGGAACAACGGCTTCGGCTTCCGCGCGAAAGCTGCGTGCGGGAGTGTTCGGCGAGCGCACTTCAGGCGTCGCTGTCAGATCGGCCAGGCGTTGCAGACATCCGGCGACGAGTTGTTCCTGATCGGACAAGATCAGCACGTCGTCCCGTTGGGCATAAAACAGAACTTGTTCGTTGCGATCCTTCTTGATCCGACGGGCAAAGAACTCGGCCCGGGGCTGACCACGGCGCTCCATTTTCAGCGGCGGTTCCAGCGTATCCCAGGCTTTGAGCGTGTCCTGCAGCACCGCGGCTGAACGGGCTCGCGAAACCCACAGTCCCTGCGGCGGTCCCTGATTCGGCACGAAGACCGCCAGCGACAAACCTTCACCGCACAGCCCGCGGATGTGATCGGTCAACGTGGTCTGCGTGGCATTAGACACCGCCCGGTCCATCTTTCGCCAGTTTTGCACGGGATCGGATTTCGCCAGCAGTGCTTCGAGACCAGTTTGTTTCCAACGGCGGGCGAGTTCCGAGCGTTCCCACGCGTCCCATTGCCGATCCGGATGGGCAATTTCGATGTAGAGCGCGACTTCGGGATCAATCAGCGACGACAGCGGAAACGCCGTTTGCGCCCAAGCCACCGAAGCGCCGCCGCAGAGAAACGCCGCGAGCAACAGCGCGAACGAAGACCACGCCCCAGGCCGACCCGCACCAGTCGATTGTTGATTCGATATCGTCAACGGGTCACTCCCCGATCTCAGGAAACATCACATCGAAGCCCAGGGATTGCCATCCCTGGGGCGTTCCCATCAACCCGCATCCGTCGATGTTGTCGGCACCGCAAACTGCAAAAACCGAAACGCGTCACCCACACCCTGTCCCAGCGGTTGGCCATAACGTAACACCGCGGAAGGGGCTTCCGTATCGATCAGGTCGCCCGCTTCAAATGGCGATGTCGAGGTTTCATTCTGCTGGAAACCCGGGAACCGTGGCAAGGCGTTTTGACCGGCTGTCAGGAAATCATGCGAGGAGCCTTCCAACCGGCTCATCATCGCGCCCACAGTGGACGTGAACGCCAACTGCTCCGAGGCATCGGGGGCATTTGTCGTCGTGACCCACGGCGGGGTGGAATCGGTCGGCAACAAGCGACTCAAGCCGACACCCACGATCACCAGTGCGGCGGAGGCGGCGAGCATCGGCCACCATGTGACGCGACCCGACAACGTCCGTGAGGTCGCGGTCACTGCGGGGCGTTGGGTCGTGTGCTTCGTTGCGACTTCGGCGAGCAGCGTGGTCAGCAAGGCTGTTGTCGCTGGTGGGGAGGGGGGCTTCGCCCGCCAGACGACGAGGGCCGTTGCCAACAGGAGTTCGTCCTGCCAGCGCTGCGCGCACGTCGCACACTCGGTAAGGTGTCGCCCCCATTCCACGGGCAGGTTACCGCCACCGGCATCCGGCTGATCCACCAGCCAATCTTCAAGGCGTGTGCAATTCGTATCCATCAGGGGTCACCACTCCGCGCTGTCGCAGATAATCGGCCAGGAATTTTCGAGCCCGATACAACCAGGTTTTGACGGTCCCTTCCGGGCATTCGAGAGTGGCTGCGACCTCTTGCACGGAAAGTTGCTGTTCGTAAAACAGCAGGAAACAAAGGCGATAATCGTCCCGCAGTTCTCCGAGTCCACGTTGCAGTTCTTCCGCGAGATCCAGCGACCGTGCGGGGTTGTCCCCCGCGATTTCGTGAGCATGTTCCATCGCTACCGGTGTTTTCGTCCGCTTGGACAGGCGGGTGCGACACCGATTGGCCGCAATCGTCATCAGCCATGGCCGTAACGGACGTGTGGCGTCCCAGTGATCGAGATGCCGAAACGCCCGTACGAACACGTCTTGCGTCGCGTCTTCCGCATCGTGGCGATGGCCGAGCATGCGGAAGCAGAGACTGAAAACGAGTGCGTGAAATCGGTCGACGAAGAGGCGCACGGCGTCCGCATCGCCAGCGAGGCAGCGGCGTGCCAACTCGCACTCATCGTCCACGGGGTGCTTGTCCCTTTCCGGAATCCATTACCCGGACAACCCGGCGATGGTTTCAGAGACTGAGAAACCCAACTCACGAGGGGCGAAAGAGGTGAGATTGACGCTTGCGCTTTGCGGGATATCACGCGAAGCGCAAGTGACGAATCCGCGTATCACCGCGTGATCGCCTCGCGGACCAACCCCCGCGCGGCCTTGTAGGCATGACGGATCGTGAACGACCGCCCTTCGATCTGCTCTTCGGTGAAATACCTGCCAATGTCACTGGTCGGCAGACCGGCGAGGGACAGCGTCAGCGGCATCAGATCGAGAAACTCACGATAGCGGCGTTGAACTTCGGCCTGATTGGCGGCGGGGTCACCAGCGGACATAGCGGGAATTCCTCTCGGCAGGCAGCCAATGGCCTTGTCAGGACAAACGGAACATCCGCCTAACGACTGCGGCGCTGCATGTAATTCTTAATAATATCCGCGGCCGTGTTGGAAGGCTTGTCTGAAGGCGGCGGCGGCGGAACAGACCCATCGGCGGCCGCGACGGGGGCTGGTGCCACAGGTGGAGGCGGGGGCGGAGCAGGTAATCCCGTCGATTCCGGCGGCGGCAGCTTCACCGGTGCTTCCCGGCTGGCAGCCGTACTTTCGGGAGCCGCAGGAGTCGGCATCGGCATTCCCGGATACCCTTGCGGCATCATGGGATAGCCCGGCATCTGCTGCATGGGGTACCCCATCGGATAACCCGGTTGCGGATAGCCTTGCTGCGGATAACCGGGATAGCCTTGAGGATAACCCATCTGCTGTGGGTAGCCGGGCATCATCGGATAACCGGGCGGCATGCCCATCGGCATCATCCCGGGCATCATTCCCGGCGTCGCACCCCCACCGAGGATCGCCGTATCACCCGCAAACGCTCCCATCGGTTGTGTGGCGGCAGCGCCGGGAAAGGCGGGCATTTCGTACGCCGTTTCCCCGGCTTCCTGATTCGTCGTATCGAGGCCTGAAATTGGCAGCTCGATCGTGGCATTGGCCGAAACGCCCATTTCCTCTGCGGCCAGCGGAGCGTCCGTAAGGACCGAAGCCACAGCGGCGACAGGAACTGCTGCCGTCGGCACGACGACAGCGGCGTGCTCGCGGATAACGATTTCTAGTTCGAGTTTGCCAATGGTGATCCGATCGCCATCGGCCAACACCCGTTCATTGCGCACGAGTTCACCATTCACCCGCGTGCCGTTCGTACTGCCCAAATCGCGGAGCCGAACGGTGTAATCATCGACGATGAAAACACAATGATGGCGACTGACGAGATCGTTGTTCGGGCGGAGATGGCAGTCCTGCTCGCGGCCGACCAGAAATTTTTTGGTGTTGATCGGAATACTACGGCCCTGGTGTTTACCACCCAGAACCTTGAACTCGGCATGCATCATGAAATGCCTCACCCTTCCGCTGGCTGTCGGACTTTGCCACTGCTCGATTTGTTGTAACCGAGGGAACCTGATTCAACGAAAGAACGGGAAACGAGCGGAGGATTCAACATGGAAATGAGGGTGCAAGACCGGTCGGGGGCAAACAAAAAGAATGAGAGATCTGCTCCACGGACATCGATCCAGCAACTATCACGCTAGCACGCCACGGCCAGAACTGTCAACAACTCCTAATGTGTTTTCCCTCATGATCGTCCGCCACATTACGGTTCCTTAACGCCACTCCAGAGCCGCGTATTTTCTCAGTCGCATTCCTTCGGCGGCCGACAATTCACTTTCTGTCCACCCGTTCTCAATTACATTACTTCCGATCACATGCGCCAACTGAATTCCCAGTGAGCGTCTGTCTCCGGTCAGCACGGTCTCGGATGCCAGATCGTGAATGCCCCGAATCTCGGGAGCGAGAGGCGAATGTTGCAGCAAAAAACTTCCGTGCTGGAGCAATGCCCCTCGACGGCGCCGCTGCGCACTTCCCACGATCTTCGATTCCCCCAAACATAGGTCATGGGAATCGCCGCGCAGGTAACATAAGTACGGTTCATCGGCTTGACGGTGATTCACCCCCCGCGGTCGCAACGAAAATCCCTGACCCGCGGCCCATGTGACAATCCCATCGTGAATCCGGTCGTAGAGGTCGTAAGGATGGTGCAGGCGAAAATCGCGACCGGGGATGACGCAGCTATACGTCCATTCGCGATCGTGCAGAATTGCGCCGCCACCGGTGAGTCGTCGTACCATCGCGGTCTCGGACCACGGGGACGACTCCATCCACGGCTCTCGCTGCTGGAAGTAACCGAGCGACAGCGTCGGCTCACGCCACGTGTACATCCGCAGGACCGGCCCGCCGCCGAGTGTCGCCGCTTCCAACAGCACCTCATCGCGTGCCATGTTGTCCGCGCCGGAGAGCAGTTCCGGCTCGACGATCAGACGGCACTCGGGATACGGCAACGGCATCGGCGCTCATTTAGCCCCCCGTTGTCCGCAATGGGGGGATTTCATCCGTGGTTCGTAGCAAGAACCCCCGGTTGCGGACAACCGGGGGCTAAGTGGAATCAATCGCGCAGACACGGCGTCCACTTCAGCACCGGATTTCGCGCGGCTTGGACATCACTCGGGCGACTGATCGGCAGCGTGTGCGGGGCGTTTTTCAGGAACGCGGCGTCTTCTTCGAGAATCTTTGCCACCGCCGCAGCGAAGGCGTCGAGCGTTTCCTTCGATTCGGTCTCCGTCGGTTCCATCATCAACGCTTCGGGCACGACTAACGGGAAGTAAACGGTCGGCGCGTGGAAACCGAAGTCGAGCAATCGCTTGGCGATTTCCATCGCCGAGATGCCACGGGCTTTCAGCACGTCCGACGCGGACGCCACGAACTCGTGCAGACAGTATTTCCCCATCGGCACGTTCAGAATCGGCGCGAGCACCGCTTTCAAATAGTTTGCATTGAGAATCGCCTGCTCCGCGGCATCGCGGACCCCCTGGGCTCCCAAGGTTCGCAAGTAAAAATAGCCCCGCAGCAGAATGCCGACGTTGCCGAAGTGGGTTCGCACGCGACCGATCGATTTCACCGGTGTCGTGAGATCGTACGTGACTTGACCATCGACGGCAGTGGTCTTCGTGATGATCGGACCCGGCAGATAATCTTTCAGAAAATCACGGACGCCAATCGGACCGGCACCCGGACCACCCGCGCCGTGCGGACCAGTGAACGTCTTGTGGACGTTGTAATGCATCATGTCGCCGCCGAAGTCGCCCGGCCGCGTGATCCCCATGATGGCATTCATGTTCGCACCATCAATGTAGACCAGCCCGCCCGCGTCATGCAGAATCTGCGCGGCCGCCGCGATGTCCGGTTCAAACAACCCGAGCGTATTCGGATTGGTGACCATGAACACGGCGGTGTCTTTGTCGACGACCTTGCGGAGTGCGTCGAGATCAATGAAACCGTTTGCCGTGGCCGGCAGTTGAATACAATCAAACCCGGCGATCGCCGCACTGGCCGGGTTGGTGCCATGAGCACTCGCGGGGAACACGACTTTCGTCCGGTGCTCGCCCTTATCGCGAAAATACGCCGCGGCGACGAGCAGCGCCGTCAACTCGCCCTGCGCACCGGCGGCCGGTTGCATCGAGACTGCTGGCAACCCGGCGATCTCCGCCAGCATCTCCTGCATCTCATACAGAATCGCGAGCAATCCCTGCATGTTCGCCGCAGATTGATACGGATGCACGTCGACAATACCGGGCAACTTCGCGAGCCGTTCGTGTCGCTTGGGGTTGTACTTCATCGTACAACTGCCGAGCGGATAGAAGTGCGTGTCGACCGACATGTTCAACGTCGACAAGTTGACGTAATGCCGGACGACATCGGGTTCCGTCAACTCTGGCAATTGCGGCGGCTGTGACGCGAGATACTCCGCCGGAATCATATCCGCTAACGAATGCGCCGGCACATCCGCGGCAGGAAACGTTTCCGCCCGGCGACCCGTATGCGACAACTCTGACAACAACTGCACGGCCTGCGTATTCCGCATGCTTTTTCCTACTCAAATCTCACTGACCACGCTTGCCGCTTAACGGAATTCAAAGACGATCCACAGATTTCGCAGATTCACACAGAGTGGAAGAAACGGAAGAGAAGAAGAGCATTCGTGTGCTTCTTCCTCTGCAAATCTCTCCCAATCTGCGAAATCTGTGGATCGTCTTTCCTCTTATTAACTTTGAAGTGCCGCGGCCAAACGATCGATGTCGTCTTTCGTCCGGCATTCCGTCACTGCCACGAGGAATGCTCGATCACGATCAACGGCGGACATCCCCAGAATGGCCGGCAGTCGGTTCAAGCACGGGCCGATGTCGAATCCTGCGGCTTCCGCTTTCGTTTGCCAATGCGATGCGGGCTTGTCGCTCGTCAACGCGAATTCCTTCAGAAACGGCGCCGTCGAGAACCGTTTCAACCCAGGCACGGCGGCGAGTTTCTCTGCGGCATAGTGCGCTTTCTGACAGCACAATTCAGCGACTTCCCGCAGGCCTTGTGGTCCCATTTGCGCGAGATAGACCGTCGCGCGCAGGGCCATCAAGCCTTGATTCGTACAGATGTTGCTCGTGGCTTTTTCCCGGCGGATGTGTTGCTCGCGCGCCTGCAGATTCAGCACGAAACACCGCTTGCCATTGCGATCCACGGTCTCGCCGATCAATCGCCCCGGCAGCTTGCGGACGAATTCATTCTTGCATGCGAGGACACCCAGATACGGGCCACCGAACTGCAACGGGATGCCGAGCGATTGCCCTTCCGCGACGGCAATGTCGGCTCCGCGCTCGCCGGGCCGTTTCAGTACGCCGAGGCTGAGTGGATCGAAGGCCACGATGCACAAAGCGCCCTGTTGATGCGCCAGCGCACTCACCGCGGCGACATCTTCCAGCGCGCCGAGGACATTCGGATCCTGCACGACAATCGCGGCGGTTTGATCGTCAACGAGTTTCGCGAGCGCTGCATGATCTGTTACACCGTTAACCAGCGGTGCGACGCGGACATCGGTGCCAAAATGCAGGACGTGCGTCTGAACCACCTGCACGGCTTCCGGATGGACGCCGCCGCAGAGGACGACGTTGCCGCGACGGTCGGTCGACCGCATCGCCATCGTCACGGCTTCGCTGATCGCCGAGCCGCCTTCGTACAAACTGGCGTTTGAAACATCGAGCCCGGTTAGTTCACAGATGAGCGATTGGTACTCGAAGAACGCCTGCAAACTTCCCTGCGACGCTTCGGCCTGATAAGGCGTGTAGGCCGTGTAGAACTCGCCGCGGCCGGTGATTTCATCGACCACGCTGGGGATGAAATGATCGTAGGCCCCCCCGCCGAGGAAACACGTTCGCGTTGATGCTCCGTCGGAATCGGCGGCCAACCGCCGCACGTGCTGTTCGAGTTCAATCTCGGTCAGCGCCGGCGGCAGCTTCAACAACCCGCGATGCTGCAATCCCGCGGGAATCTGCGTGAGGAGTTCGTCGATTGACGGCACGCCGATGGTCTGCAGCATTTCGGTTTGCTGCTGCGGCGTGCGAAACAAATAAGCCATTACGGGAAGTCCGAGATCAATGAGAATTGTTTAGCCGCGACCCAGTGGGGGAGCGCTCTTCGGATCGTGTGCAGCGCTCCCCGGTCGGGTCGCGGCTAAACGGAGTCGAAAATTCCTCAGTGCGATTCACTCTCGCAATGCGCGGCATAAGCGGTGGCATCGAGCAGGCTATTCACCTGGGCGGGATCGGACATCTTCACCTTGATCATCCACGCCGTTGCATGCGGATCCTGTTGCAACCATTCGAGGTTGTTCGCCAGCGGCGTATTGACTTCAACCACCTGCCCCGACACTGGTGAGTAGAGATCGCTGACGTGCTTGACGCTTTCGATCTCGCCGAACGGTTCGCCCTGGATCACGGCTTTCCCTGTTTTGGGCAGATCGACAAAGACGAGGTCGCTCAGGAGCTTCACTGCAAAATCGGTGATGCCGACGGTGGCCACATCACCGTCAACAGCGACCCATTCGTGCGTCTTGCTAAAGCGAGAGGGCATAGAACTCAAAATCCGACTCCTACCGGGATGGATGCATAGGTTTGGTGGTGATAACGACGAATTAACTCGTCCCCGAGGCTCCGCCTCGCTGTGTCTGATGACAGTGCTGATCGAACTCAACGCGGAGCGTTGCGGCCAGGCGTTTATTCCGCTACGGCCCCGTCGACTGTGTCGGCGTCGGTGGACGCGGGACACAGCCGTTTTGGGATTCAAACATCGCAATCTTCTCCAACCGCCGGGCGTGACGCCCGCCTTCAAAATCGGTGGTCAGCCAGATCTCGACCATGCGGCTCACCAGCCGTTCTCCCAGCAGATCGGCCGACAGACAGAGCACGTTCGCATCGTTGTGACGGCGGCTCATCTCCGCGGTAAGGTCGTCGTGACATGGGACCGCCCGGACGCCGCAGAATTTGTTCGCGACGATGCACATGCCCATCCCGGTGCCGCAGATCAGAATGCCGCGATCGATTTCGCCGCTGGTGACCGCCTGGGCCACGCGCGCTGCAAAGTCGGGATAGTCGACGTTCTCCCCGGATTGCGGGCCGTAGTCCAACGGTTCGTGCCCGAGCGCGGCGACCTGTTCGAGGATCTTCGCCTTCACTTGGTATCCGCGGTGATCACTTGCGACAGCGATTTTCATGGCGTCGTTTTCGTCTCCGGAACGATCCGCGCGGCGAGAGCCTCGACGTATCGTTGAATTTCCTGCTTGCATGTTTCGTACGCTACGCGCCCGGCCCCAATCGGGTCCGAAACATCGGACTTGTCGGGGGAGAGCAACTGCACGCGCTCGGTCAAATCGGGCCGTTCCGCCAGAATCGCCTGGCGATGCGACCGCGTCATCGCATAGATCTGATCGGCCTGATTCAGCAACCGTTCGGTTAACGGCTGGCTTTCATGGCCGCGCAAATCAATTTTTTCCTCGGCGAGAAGTTCCACTCCTTCGCGACTGGCCGGGGCGCCCACCGCCGCGGAGAGCCCCGCCGACAAGACAATATAACCTCGATCGACCAGATCGTCGTCGGCACAACCTAACCTTCGCGAAAGTGCCCGGCGAAAGAGGACTTCTGCCATGGGGCTGCGGCAGGTGTTTCCCGTACAGACGAACAGAATAATCTCGCTGGCCAGTCGTTGCAGATTCCGTTCGCTCACCACACCGGGGTTGCGAATCGACCACAGACCCTCGGCATTCTGAAAGCGGATGTCGGTCGTCATTTCGCCGTAACGACTGGGACCGTCATCAATGATCAGCGTGGCTCCATTTCCAACCGCTCGTACAGCGTCTGCGGCGGTGCGCCACCCCGTTCCGGTGGCGGTGTCGGCAAGCGCGACGAGCGATGTGGGCAGCAGCCGCTGAATTTCGTGCCAGACAGCGTGTGCGGGGGTGCGGATACTGACGCCACGATCTTCCGTCGTGAGAGCCGTTTGCGTGTTCGCTGGCAACCGCTTCCACAACCCCCCGAGCATTTCCGATGCGAAGGACAGCACGAGCGGACCGGGCCAGCAACGCGAGGCCAGTTTTCGGGCCGCTGTGGGAAGCGTCGTGATGTAATCCCGTGCTTCGTCCAAACCTTTGACCACGAGGGTCGCTTCGCCGAATGACCGAACGTATTGAGATGCTTCCGGTTGCAGCGATGCGCCGACCACGGTGTAGAAGGTTTCGGTCGGCAGGACGACCAAGCGGCCCTGCGAGAGTTCCTCACACGCTCGATGGATCACATCCCGCGGATCGTCGGCTCGCCGTAAATCGAGGACTTCGGGCATGCGTCCGCGTTCCGAACTGGTCGTGTGGAAAGGGGTTCGGCTCGAACATCGGAGCCGACCGCAAGACACGCGGTCCAACGAGACCGGTACGACGTTCGCTTCCCCATTCAGGCGACGTACTGACCGCCCGCGAAACGCCATACAGGATTAGTGTACCCATCCACGTACAGATCATCAAGTACGTGCCCCCAACCCCGCATTCACAACTTCAAATGCGACAATGAGTTTCGCATCGCTGCCTTTTCATCAACGGAATCGTTCCGCCGGTGACGAAGATCCTTTTTACCGGGCAAAACCACGAATGGCATCCAGCAGGCCGCGCAAATCATCAATCGTGGTGAGCGGGTTGATGATCGTCACCCGCAACGCGCCAACACCGTCGAGTTTGGTCGCGGTGATATAGAACGCCCCGGTTTCGATGAGCGCCCGCCGAAGTTTCAACTGTCGCAGACCCATTTCTTCAAGCGGCACGTCGGACCATTCGGGCGGCTGGTAACGGAAGACGACGATGTTGCATTGCGGTTCGTGCAAGGGGATAAAGTCCACGCTGTCGCGCAGTTCGTCGTAGAACTGATGCGACAAGGCGAACGTCTCTTCGACCAGCGTGCGGAACAGATCCGAACCAAACAGGCTCCAGACGCCCCACAGGCCGAACCCCGCGGCCCGTTTGGTGCATTCGACCGTTTGCAGGCCGACATCATATTCTGCCATGCCGGGGGCGGTGGGATCGAAGAGATACGGGGCGTCCTGTCGAAACGCTTCAAACCGATGCACGGGGTTCTTGTAGAACACGAAGGCACAGAGCGCAGGGACGAACAGCATCTTGTGGGCATCCCAGACCACACTGTCGGCCCGCTCAATTCCTTCGACGAGGTGAGCATGCTGTCCACTGAAACACGCTGCCCCGCCGTGAGCTGCATCGACGTGCAACCACACGCCAAACTCTTCACACTGATCGGCAATCGCGGGGAGCGGATCGAAAGCTCCGATGGGCGTCGTGCAACAACTCGCACAGACCGCGATCACTTTCCGACCGGCATCACGCGCCTTTTCCAACTCCGTGCGTAACGCCCTGGGACACATCCGGCGACGGTCATCGAGACCGACTTTCACAACATTGCGAGTTCCCAACCCCAGCATGCCCGCTGCCCGGGCGATGGAGTAATGGGCGTCGGCTTGTGTCAGGATCAACGATTGTTGTGACGGCACATCGACGCCGTCCTCCCAGGCATCGCCGAGCGCGACATTGCGCGTGGTGAGCAACGCCGTGAAGTTGGCCAGCGATCCGCCATGTGTGATGAAGCCTGCAAACGATCCGGCCGTAAAACCGAGTTGTTCGCCGAGTGCATTGACCAATGCCCGTTCCACCGCAGTGGCCCACGGTCCCATCTCAAAGACCGCCATCGGTTGATTGGTGACGCTGCCGACAGCATCGCACAACCCGGCGATTGGTACCGGCGCGGGAACCTGATGGCCAATGTACCGCGGATGGTGCAGATTCTGTGCGTTCGCCAGCATGGTCTCGATCATCGCCGACCAGCGCTGCGGCAGCCCTTCCGCCGATGTCGGGGCCGTCGTCTGCATCCACTCCCGCGCCGCCGCAATCATCGCGGGAGGGTCCAGCACCGGCGTGACTCGGCCTTCACGAGCGTGTTTCTCCGCGAGGTACGTTTCGAGTTGCGTGCAGAGCTCTTGTCCACACGCCGCGAATAATTCCGGCGAGTAGGCCGCCGATTTGAGATCCATCACGCTGCCGTTCAAGGAAAGGGAAGGCGTCCACAGATTTCACAGATTAGCACAGATTCAAAGACACGATGATGGAAGAGAATTTCCCAGGGATCGCAATCTCTGGGCGTCACGGGGGGGGAAATCAGTCGCGGAAGGCGAAAGGTTCTGGGGCGACGTAGTAGCCCGGGCGCATGCCGACGTTCATCAACAGGCCGAGGGCCATGCATGTCGACAACAGGCTTGAACCGCCGTAGCTCATCAGCGGTAGCGTGATCCCCGCGATGGGGGCAATGCCTGCGGTCATCCCGGCATTGATGATGGTCTGCGATGCCAGTAGTGCGACAATTCCCACCGCGAGCAATCTTCCGTAGGGATCGCGTGTGGATGCGGCAATGTGTAAACCCTTGGCGAACAACAGGGCATACAGTCCCAGTGTCACCACAACGCCGCCGAGCCCCCAACGCTCACCAACCCAACTAAAGACGAAGTCGGTTTGCCCCGCGGGGAGATGGTACGCGTCCGGGTCTTCCAGCGGCATTCCCGACCATTCACTGCCCCACACCCCACCGAGCGAATGGACCAGCTTGGATTGATGCTGGTGATAGCCATCCCCCTGCGGTGCGGGACCGCCGTCGACTTGGTTGAACAGCGATGTGATTCGCGATTTCTGCTCAGGCGACATCCCCATCCAGAAGACCGGCAGGCACGCCATTCCCAGCACAATCACCATCAACAGATGCCGCGGTCGCGCCCCGGCGGCGAACAGCATCGCCATCATCACGGGAAGAAACAGCATCGCCGAACCGAGATCGGGTTCTTTCAGAATCAATCCTGCGGGAATCATGGTGACCAGAAACGGTGGAATGAGGCCGCTCAATCGCCGGAAGTTATCCGCCGCCATCAGATAGTTCGCGAGCGTCATGATGCACGCAAGTTTGGCCATCTCGGACGGCTGAAAATCGAAAAAACCGAGCGGAATCCAGCAACGCGCACCGTTCCGTGGGGCCATCCAGAAGACGACGATCAACAATGGCAGCGTCAGCGCGAACAACACATAGCTATACGGTTGCCAGCGGCGATACGGAACCGCGATGGCGAACACCAGCACGGGAACGCCCACAATCGCCCAAGTCACCTGCCGGGCAAAGAGATTCTGACCGTCCGAGAGTTCGTCGGCTCGCTCGATGCCGGTCAACCCGATGAGCAGCAAACCCAGCGCGCAGCAGACGACAATCCAAGGCACACGCTGTGGTGTCTCCGCCGCAACGGACATACTTTGGCCCCCCGAATCGCACTGAAACTATCGAGGTTGTAGGCGAAATGGGCGACAGCGCGAAGAGGGATGCAATCAGTCAAACAGGTAGCTGACCGATTCGTTGCGATGAATGCGGCGGATCGCTTCACCCAGCAGCGGGGCGACCGAAACGACGCGGAGATTAGGCAGCATCTGCTCGGGCCGAAGCGGCAGGCTGTTGGTCACCACGAGTTCTGTGATCGGAACTTCGGACAGTCGCTGCGTTGCCGGACCGCAAAGGACGGCGTGACTGGCACCGACATACACCTTCGCCACGCCGTGTTGCAGCACGACTTTGACGGCGCCGCACATGGAACCGGCGGTGGTGATCATATCGTCGAAGATGATCGCCGTCTTGCCGGCAATCGGACCGCCGATGAGGTTTTCCTGCCGGGTGTCAACCGCGCTGGAGCGGCGCTTGTCAACGATGGCCAGTTGTCCGCCGAGATGTTCGAGGTGTTGCAGCGAGCGCTTGATGCTCCCTTCATCCGGACTAACGATCACCTGATTTTCCGGCGGGATATTCAGGCTGCGGAAGTAATCGTCGAGGATCGGTGCCGCATAGAGATGATCCACCGGACAATCGAAAAAGCCTTGAATCTGCGCGGCGTGCAGGTCCATTGCCAGTACACGGTCGGCCCCAGCTTTGGTAATCAGGTTCGCGACCAGTTTCGCCGTGATGGGAACGCGGCCCATGTCCTTGCGATCTTGCCGGGCATAACCGAAATACGGCAGCACCGCGGTGATGCGTGCCGCCGAAGCCCGCTTGCAGGTATCGATGAGAATCAGCAACTCCATGAGGTTGCCGTTAACGTTCGGTCCTGTCGGTTGAACGAGGAAGACATCGCAGCCACGGACGTTCTGATTCAGCCGGACCGAAGTTTCGCCATCAGGAAAATCGGTGATGTCGACCGCGCCAAGGGTGATCCCCAAGTACTGGGCGATTTCGGCGGCAAGGGCGGGATTGGCGCGGCCGGAGAGCAGCACCAACTGGTCGTACATCAACATGCGAACACCTGTGGCGGAAGACGCACGGCGATCTCACCGCGCGGCCTCTGTTCTGACGGGCGGGAACGCAGGTGTCAAGGACGGCGGCCGAATGGAAGGGAAATGGCGGCCAGACATCGTCGAAGTGACCGGCTGGGAGGTTCTTCCCGCACAGCGAGACGCCTCAGGATGCAACCGGAAACAGCCATAGACGGATCCACGTGACGAGGAACCACGAAACCGTCACGCTGCCGATCAGAGCGAGAATGAGCCCCGCAATCACCACTCCCAGAAACCACCGGTTGCTGTTCCGTGCCGATCGAGTCCCTGCGGCTTGGGCTTCGATGTGCCGTCGCAGGAGTTCAACATTACGTTGATTCGATTTCCAGTAGACATCGAAGACATCGCCGACGACGGGGACCGCCCCGAGTGTTAAATCGAGCAGGCTGTTACCGGCCATCCGCGTCATCGTCCAGCGCGACACGCCGTGCTTGGAAGCCGCCTGCAGAATGTAAAGCGTGACCAGAGACGAAAGGAGATCACCCAGGCCCGGAAACAGACCCAGTAAGCCGTCCAGTCCGACACGCGTTCCCAAGCCGGGAATCTCAAACGCGCTATCCATCACGTACGCGAGTTGTCGTAACTGGGCCACGTCGGGAACATGTCCCTCCCGAGCATGGGACGAACGGTGGTCCAACAATTCCTGATGGGCCGGTCGAATCGGAGTCAACGGAGATCATCCTGTCGAAGAGAGCGCTGCGCGATTCCATCGGGAAAGTCTCGCGCGCGATCTTGCCGACAAGAATGGCGACTTCCGCGCGGATACTCCCAATCAATGATAGATGAGCCCGCGCGGAGGGCAAGCCGTCGTCGAATTCGTGTTCCTAATCTCGGCTATTTGCGACGGGTGTAGTCGATGGTGAACGCCAACTGTTCCTGACCGCCCGGTAGGACCATGTACATCTTGAAGGTGAAATGATCCTTGTCTTTGTTCTCCGTCGTGTTCTTGAACTTCTGTGGCTTACCGTCGGGACCGAGGGATTCTCCCGTCATCACTAGCAGCTTGCTCTGGGGATCGTAATCCCCTTCAAAATGCATCGGTCCACTTTCAAACGAGTCGACCCAGACGCCGACATATTTTTTCTTCTTCAGATCGTAACCGTCCAGACCGTGGCCCTGAAATTTCTGATCGCCAATCGCGCCGTGAAAATCACTTTCCACCCACATGCCGTGACAGATCGACCGATACGTCGCCGTGGCTTTCGACTTCTGGTCGCCCATGGTCATCACGGCGTCCCACTCACCCACCAGCTCTTTCAGTTTATCGTGCTCGGGTCCAGGCTTCGGAAACTCTTGAGCCCAGGCAGCACCAATTAAAGACAGTCCCATCGCCGTACCAAGAATCGCTGTGCGCAACATGATGAGGTCTCGTGGAAAGAGAGGACCGATCGCCCGTGAAATTAGCAAACCGCCCCGGCTGCGGAATGTCAACGTCAAGGAAGCAAACCGTCGGGGTTACAACAGTCCCGTCAGTATCGAGAACACACTTGGCGGTCGGACGTTACTTCTCGATAGCATTCTTCGCTTCAACGCGATCGGTCGCGACAAGAACCTCGTCGATCCAGAGCTTCTGCGCGTGAGGCACGAGTCCCGGTCCGAAATACGGAGCCAGCAGCATCTGATTGAATTTCATCGCCGGAAAGTCGGCTGAGCGGAGCACGACGTTGGTCTCTTCTACCACCAGTTGACCGTCGAACCACGCCCGCAAAATGCCGTCCTGATGGGCTTGCTGACGATTCTTGTCGAGTGTGTTGAGCTGAAAATACACTTCGACGCAGTGCCAGGCATCATCGCGAAAATGCCTCTCACGACTGTCGTAGAACTTGCCGTTATAGCCCCCTTTGATCGGGCCTTGCGTGAGACCGTGCGGTTGATCTCGATTTTGAATGTCCTGTGCTGCGAGCCGCAATTTTCCGTTTACAGGCTCAACATAAACCGTCAAATGACTGGCCGCGGGACCATGCCACTGCGTGTCCTCTGTCGTCATGAATTGGATCAAGTGCGGATGATAATTCCGTCCGGTCCATCCCCAATCCTTCGAGAGCTTGAGTTGGAAACGGAGATACACGCGGTCGGTGGGTTCAAATAAATGGCGGATCGTCGCGGATCCCGACACACCCTCTCCCGCACGCATCCAGTCATATTCGATGCAACTTTTACCGGCGAAGGCCTGGTCGGCCAGACGAACACGGCTGATGTCGTACCATCCGCGGCGACCCAACTCCGCATCGTTAAAGCTTTCCTGGAACAGGACGCGGCCGGTCGACCGCTCTTGTCCCATCCCCACCGAGCCGCTGATCAGAACGACGCACACCGCAATCCATGGCGACCGGATGGAACACAACGGCATTATCGTTACTCCAACGGCATCTCGGCCGAGAAGAATCGACCGATCTCCGTCGCAAGGGACCATGGAGCATTGTCCCTTGGGATGTCCACGGACCCGCGCGCCGTTCATCGACGTACGTTTAAGCCCGGAAAACAAGTGTTCCCGGCGTGGTTCGAACACGCGACCTGCGGTTTAGGAAACCGCCGCTCTATCCAGCTGAGCTACGGGAACAAGGGGATCGACAACGGAACCGCTCCGCGTCAATCTACTTCCCCCCTCCCTCCGACACCAGTGAAGTTGACGGCCGATCTCGGTTCGTCTTTGTCGCGCAGGTCTTCGGCGGCAAAGTCGGAATCCATGAAATCAAGAGAATTTTCGTGGATTGATCATCCGCCGACCATTCCGTTTCGTTAGGCTTCGGGACGGTTCTGGTATTCTGGATCCGGGCTGTTCCCCACCAAGGAGTTGTCATCATGTCTGGATTGCGATCGGGATTTATTGTCGCACTGATCTGCCTGTTATGGCATGGCGGGATACTCTCCGCACAGGAAGAGCCCGCCTCGCCCGTGCCGACCACAACGGCTCCCGCGGAAGAACCGGGAACGCAGTCCGCGGCGGAGAAGGCCCTTCTGGACGCCCAACGGCAAGCCGAAGCCTTCAAAGAGGAACTCGATAAATCGCGACAGGCCCAACAGATTTCCGCCGGGCTTCTGCAACCGATTTATCAACTCGCCGAGCAACTGGCGTTTCCCATGTTTCACTGGCTCGCTTTTGCGATCATGGCGACGGGCGTCATCAGTTATGCATTGCAACTGGTCATCGGCAAACTTGTGGTGCTCAGCCGGATGGGCTTCAGCATCGCTGAGATTCTCTCGGACGCACTGGGGTTGATTATCAGCCTCGTGGGGTTGGTTCTCACGACACAAGCTGCGGCCGAGAACAGCACGTTCACTCAAAGTCCGGGTGCCGTGCTGTCCGCCGCCACCGTGGGGGTCGTTTTCGGGTTCATCTTTTATCGCTGGGGACAGTCGCAGGAAGTTCAGGCCACGCTTGGCCGCCAAGTCGGCCAGGCCCGCGGCACAAAGTCGCCATAATCCACTCTGGCACGATGCAGGGAGCAACTTTCCTCGCAGATGCGCTGTCTTCTGGTTTTCTCCGCACGCTGACGACTTTGCCGGGCCGATTTACGCCGGGTGGCAAGTTCATTAGAATTCGTCTAAAAGCCGTCGAAAAACCGTTTGGCAGGCCTGCGGAATTCGACGCAAGATCTAACACAGAAGCAGGTTGCATCCGTAGCTCAATGGATAGAGCATCGGTCTTCGGAACCGAGGGTTGGGGGTTCGAGTCCCTCCGGATGCATTTCTTTTCCCGAGCGAAGCGAGCGCTCGGGTCATTTTCGTGGGCGACCGTACAACGGAATGGACAACGCGCTGCGTCTGACTGAGACACATCCGGCCAGATTGCGGCAATTCTTGCCAAGTCGTGCCCTTACAGAGGGTTAGGAACCGGCTTGAGGGTCGTAGTCGTGTTCGCAGACTAACCCTCAGCTGCGGAAGCCGAAGTTCTCTATTCCGGCCCTTTTACGGCCTGGCAAGCGGCTGCATGAGCCGCGAGCCCGATTCCCCAGCCTCGTGCGACCCAGAGTACCCACGGTTTATCGGGCATGCGGTTGAGGTTCAGGGAAGCTAAACCACCGACAACCGCAACGTAGGTCGCAGCGTGGATTCCCAAACCGAGATCCATGAATTCATCAACTTTGGTCCGAGTCGTCATGATTTTCTCCTTCGTGGAGTTTCGGCGATCGTCCTACCCAAAAGCAATGGATGCGGCAAACCACAGGCTATCTGTCGTTGCGATCGCCATCCGATATTGCCACCGGTGGCGACAATTCTCCTTCGGAGTTCACATTCCTAGCCCGCTTCCTCAAAATCAATGTGCTTTGTTGCCTGCTGGTTAAGGAGATGATCCATGATCGCGAAAGTTAATGTCAAGATAGCTGTATGCCTGACAGCCTTATGGTACTTCTCTCCTTCACTGGCGATGGCTCAACCAAAGTTAGAAGATTTGGCTGACGCCCCAGTGCTCTTCTTGGAGACGGCTCGCAAGTTCCGCCAATGGGACGAACCTGCGGAACCGGCGAAGCTCTTTGGCTCGGTGTATTTCGTGGGAACGAAGGGCCTCGGCTCGTTTCTTATCACTGGTTCTGAGGGACACATTCTCATCTACACCGGCATGCCCGGTTCGGGTCCGATGATTGAAGCATCAATCCGGAAACTCGGATTCAAGCCGGAGGATGTGAAAATCATCCTTACTGGTCACGCCCATATCGACCATGTCGGCGGTCACGCCCATCTTCAGAAAGTTTCCGGGGCTAAGATCGCCATGATGCGCGAGGAACAGGCTCTCTTTGAATCGGGCGGCAAGGCCGACTTTCATTATGGACACGTCAAAGAGTTTGCCTTCGACCTTGCTAAAGTCGACACGGTTTTCCGGGATGAGGACGAGGTCAAGCTGGGCAACATTTCCATTCAGGCCATTCTCACACCAGGGCACACCAAAGGCTCGACGACCTATGTCACAAAGGTGGTCGACAATGGGAAAACCTACACCGTCGTCTTTGCGGACGGGACCGGCGTGAATCCCGGCTATCGCGTCACGAGTAATCCGTCCTACCAGGGAATCAAGGATGATTTCTCGCGAACATTTCGTGTTCTGGATTCATTGAAACCGGACATCTGGCTGACGCCCCACAACGAGGTCTATGGCATCGACGCAAAACTGACCCGCTCCGCAAAGGAAGGCGCGGCTGCCTGGGTGGACCCGGATGGATACAAGAAGTGGGTCCAGCTTCAGCGCGGAAAGTTCGAAGCTGCTCTCGCGAAGGAAACTCGCTGAGGAAAGGGCCCCGATGACGGCGATACCAGCATTCCCCGATCTTCGATGATGTCTTCGGGTGGGATTCCGAGCATACTTACCGGGTTGTCTGGCAGCATGATCTCACTGACGAACTGACCGAGGTACAGGCAGAGCGATTGCTGTTCGATGCACGCAAGCAGATCCCGGCGTTAACTTCTGTTGCTGACACTGCCGTTATCGAACCCATCCGCCATCTTTTCGATCGATGCCAATCAAGGTCATTACGACCATTGCCACAATCGCCGCCGCCTGCACTGTCTCTAGATGAGCTTTCGGAAACCCTCTTTCGTCGCGGGTTGGGCTTTACCGCAGTGGACCAGTTACGGAAGTCATTAGAGAAGCAACGGCGACTAATTGAGTGGTATTAGTCATCGGGGATGAAAGAACGTCCGACCGAACACGAGGTCGTTGCCCACATCATCTTGCCGTTGTTAATAGCGCTGGGATGGTCGGAGCAACTCCTGGCGGTCGAATGGCGCAAGATTGATCTCGCGATCTTCAGCGGCACGCCGACTGATCAGCAGAGATGCCGCCGTGTTTGCGAAGCCAAGGGGATGGGCCACGGACTACAGGACGTGTTGCAGCAGGCCGTTCGATACACAGACACTTGCAGCTCACCGCCTGTGACAAGATTCTGCTCGCTGACGGCGGCCGATTCTATCTCTATCGCCGCCGTGCGGAAGGCTGGGAACCACAGCCCAGTGGTTATCTCAACGTACTTAAGATTCGTGAAAATCATCTCCTGCCGAGTGGCACGAACGCAATCGACACAATCATCGCCCTCACACCGCTGGGGATTGGCAGCTAGGCCCCCTTGCGGACTGCAAAATTTGCGGTCGATAATTTCGTCTGCTCCGATGGCGGGTTGGTTCGATCCACCCTGCTTTCGGAGAATTGTGATGCTCGTTCGGTTGCTGTTGCTCGTTGCCGCGTGCGTAGTTGGCTGTCAGTCCAAACCTGCGCCCGTCCCACCGGCACAGACGAAACCCTCGCTAGCCGACAAGATGCAAGCGGCAAGGGAATTGGCCGCTGATGCAGAGGCGTATTATCGTCGTCAGGTAGCGAAGTTGGATGAATACAAAGAGGCCTCGGCGATGGCTCATGGAACGGGAAACGAGGATTTAATTGCCAGAACGAGCAAATTACAAAGCGATCAGAAGGGCAGAGTCTTCGACGCTAAACTCGCATGGGAAGAGGCCGAGCAGGCCGTGAAACGACTCGCGAAACAGATTGTCGAAGAATAGAGCCGAAGAATTCTTTCTGTTGCCGAATTTTCCCGCGAACATTCTCGCACCGGCGCGCATCTATTGGTTAACTGCGATAGCGGCGGTCGTCATCGCGATTATCAACTGAATGAATCTCATTCTCAGGTCTTGCGGATCATGATGCTTTCCCGGCTGATGTCCGATTGCTCACAGAGAGATTCGAGGAAGATCGCTGATCCAGCGAATCGACTCGCCGCGCAACCCGTGTATCCCGAAACCCGGCAAGACTTTGCTGGGAATCCGGGAAGTACAGGTTTGCGAGGCGAGCTGTTTTCAAACGAACAGGGCCTCGATCCCCTGCGCACGTGACATCGGCCCTAAGCCTTCCGCGAGCTTTCAAAAGCCCGGTGTCACAAACAGGACACCGGGCTTTTTCTTTTGTCTGGGCTGGTAGCTGAGATGGTGTAGCGCCTGGCTGAAGACCAGGAGAGAAGGATTCGAGCGCCTTCCAGCCCACATTCAAAACAATCCGCTTCGCCGGATCACGGAGAAGGTACGTCCACCCATATGGCCCGTTCGACTTCTGGTGAGGTTGCCAGTCTTTCAAGCTGGCTAGGTTGGGTTCGAATCCCACACGGGCTAATGAGGGCTGAGGGTCGATGGCTAAGGGCTAAGGGACAGAGAACATGGTTGATGGCAGTTTTCCGACCCTTAGCTCTTAACCCTTAGCCCTCAGCCAATTCCGCTTGGTGGTGTAACGGAAGCACTTCGTTCTGATACGGCGACAGCGACGGTTCAACTCCGTCCCGAGCGATTAAAGAAGGAATCGATCATGCAACAGGAACTGACAGACAAACGTTGCCACGTCCTCATCCGGGGTCGTGGTGTAACGGCAGCACAGCAGATTTTTAATCTGCCCGGCGAGGGTTCGAATCCCTCCGGCCCCACTGGAAACAACACGGGATCAAGGTGTTAGCGGCAGCACACTCGGTTCTTAACCGAGCAGGTGACGGTTCAAGTCCGTCTGGTCCCAATGGGCTGAGAGTTCAGAGCTGAGGGCTAAGGGACAGAGAATGCCATTCTTTCTGTCCCTCAGCCCTTCGCCATCAACCCTCAGCCTCCCTTACGCACTGGTCGTCCAGCGGCCAAGACTCCGCACCCGTAATGCGGCAACGTGGGTTCAACTCCCACCCGGTGCTCTTTCGTTCGCGATCACGAATGGGTTTGCGAACGGATGTCTGTCGCGCGTTGAGCGCGATGGAATTGCTCTTTGACAATTCGGCCAGGATTCAATGCACCTATGACGTAGCGGCAGCGTACCGTCTCGCCAGGGCGGAGGTGTGGGTTCGACTCCCACTGGGTGCAGCTTTGCTCAGGGTCTAAGGCTAAGAGCTAAGGGAAAGATGAGCATTTCTACTCTGTCCCTTAGCCCTAAACTCTTAGCCCTTAGCCTTCCTCAGCGTGTGGGAAAGTCTGGAAATCCGCGTGGCTTGGGACCACGAGAACGTCGGTTCAAATCCGACCACGCTGACTGATGTGATTGCGGAGGTGTCCGTGCTGGTACGGGCAGGCGGCTGTTAACCGTCGTGACACAGGTTCGATTCCTGTCTCCGCAGCTTCAACAAATGGAAGTCATCCGGCCGGATGAGGAGCCTGCCTCGAAAACAGGTGCGGGCGAAACGCCCGTTGTGGGTTCGAGTCCCACGGCTTCCGCCTTGAACAGAAACATGTGCCCTTGACCGATTGGCAAAGGTGTCAGCCTTCCAAGCTGAACAGGTGGGTTCGATTCCCACATGGGAGCAAGGACCGACGCCGAGCGGTAGCGAGGATGAAGTCGGTTCGCGGTAGTCTTTGTGTTGGGTCGGTAGCTCAGCGGCAGAGCAGGTGTTTGTTAAGCACCCGCGCGTGGGTTCGAGTCCCACCCGTCCCTCTTCCCTTTGCGGGGTAGTTTCTGCTGGTAGAAATTCGTGGCTTTGAACCACGAGTCCGCAGGTTCGATTCCTGCCCCCGCAATTCACGAATTTGTAGAAGAGCATCGTATCCTTCGATGCACGATTATTGCGGGATAGTTGCTGCTGGCAGTGACGCTGGGCTCTGACCCCGGAGGCGTTGGTTCGATTCCAACTCCTGCAAATCGGAAATGTCGAATGAGGAAGGCCGAATGTCGAAAAGGGTTGGTGAGCTCGGCCTCTTCTTTCGACATTCGGATTTCGTCATTCGACATTTCCCCCCCAAGGGCTCATGGTCCAACAGAAAGACATCGGTCCTGCAAACCGAGGATTCGGGTGCGATTCCCGATGAGTCCATTCAAGAGGCTAAGGGTTGATGGCTAAGGGCTAAGAGACGGGAAAGACGATCGCCAGTGAACCTCTTCTCTGTCCCTTAGCTCTTAGCCCTCAGCCCTCCCGATCCCGTGGTCCAGCGGCGACGACTTCTGGCCTACACCCAGACAACGATGGTTCGAGTCCATCCGGGACTACTCATGATCCGCACCCAAGTATGCCAACTGGTTGAGCAGCTCGGCTTAAACCCGAGCATCTGCGGGTTCGACTCCCGCCTTGGGCATCAATGGAAACATGGCTCGGTAGGCAATCGGCAGACCACTTTGGCTTAGAACCAGAGATGCTGTGGGTTCGACTCCCACCCGAGCTTTTTCCTTCGCGTCGCACGATGGATTGAAAGAATGGAAGTCGCCCGCGCGATGGACGATCACATCGCGCGAACGACTTCCCGACTCCAACCCATTGTCCGACGCGCGGGAAAAGACCTCTCGCGGAGCAGTCCGGAGTGCTCGCCACCCTGTCACGGTGGAGATCGTGGGTTCAAATCCCATCGAGAGGGCTTGTTTGGCGCGGTACGCAATTGGCAAAGCGGCAGAGCTCAAACCTCTGTGATTCTGTGGGTTCGACTCCCACTCGCGTCACTCTCATCACGTCCAACGCGCAAGCGACATCCGTTTGCGGGATATTCGTGATCGCGCAGCAAAGAGCGTCGGCTGAGCATGGGCGTGCTCAAGTGGCTGTAACCCACCCGCCTTCGGGCATTGCAGGTTCAATTCCTGCCCGACGCACACGATGAAGTATGGCCCGTTCTTCTAGCGGTTCAGGATGCTGGCCCCTCAAGCCGGCAACGCGGGTTCGACTCCCGCACGGGTCACTGACAAGACCAAGTGGTGCAACTGGTAGACACGCGACGCTCAGAACGTCGTGCCCCTTTGTGGGCTTGGGAGTTCAACTCTCCCCTTGGTCACTTTCTTGCAGGCAGGGCAGGTGCCCGACTCACTTTCATAAGGTGAGGCACCCGGATCGATACCGGGGCCTGCAACTCTCCCATGACTGAGTACGCAAACTGGTAAAGCGATCAGGTCGAGAGCCTGATGATTTTGTGGGTTCGACTCCCATCTCAGTCATTTGATCCCGTGGTCCAACGGCACGACTCCAGCCCGACATGCTGGCCACGATGGTTCGACTCCATCCGGGATCAATCGATGGTCTGTAGGTGTCCCGGAAGCACGCCGCTGTGGTAAGGCGGAAGACCGGGTTCAATTCCCGGACGGACCTCTCGAAGTCTGGGCTCATGGTCTAACGGTACGACGCTGCTATGGCATGGCAGCAATCCGGGTTCGATTCCCGGTGAGTCCACTGAATTACGGAAGGTAGCCGGATAAGGTTTGCCGGGCCGGTCTGCTAAACCGCGCGGCCGGAAGGTCGTGAGGGTTCGAATCCCTTGCCTTCCGCTCATGGCCTCGATGGTGAAACGGAGATCACTCCCCGCTTCTAACGGGAAGCAAGGAAGGCCGCCGAGCGATAGCGAGGATGAAGGCCGACCGCGGTAGTCATCGACTTTGTTCGAGTCCTGGTCGAGGTATTCAGAAAACAACGGAAGGGCCTCCCGATGGGTGCCGGGCGTCGGTTGGAAGCCGAATGGGGGTGAAAGCCCCTTGCGGGTTCAACTCCCGCTCCTTCCGCTGGATGAGTCGAGAGCGGAGAGTCAAGAGTCGAGAGCCAGATGGGATCAGCACGTGAACCTCTTCTCTGGCTCTGGACTCTTAGCTCTCGGCTCTTGACTGCCAACATGGTGTTCGTGGTGTAGTGGTTTCTGCATGTCGGCCTGTGACGCCGAAGGTGACGGTTCGATTCCGTTCGAACACCCATTTAGGAAATGTCGAATGACGAAATCCGAATGTCGAAAGGGAGGCTTTTCATTGCCGCATTTTTTTCGACATTCTGCCTTCCTCATTCGACATTGATTTGGAGTGATCCACGATGACGATAACTCTCAACCGACCAACGCTGGTCCTGAACCGCAACTGGCAGCCGGTGGGCGTGGCCTCGGTGGCCCGCTCGCTGACGCTGGTCGCGGCAGAACGGGCGCGGATCGTCGATCCGTCGGATTTCCAGCTCTACACGTGGGCCGACTGGGCCAAGCTGGTGCCAAAGGACGAGGAACCGTTCGTGCAGTCGGTGACGTTTCGGATTCGCGTGCCGGAGGTGATCACGCTGACGGAGTATGACCGGGTTCCCACGAACGCGGTCACGTTCAGCCGGCGGAACATTTTCAAGCGCGACCGCTACACGTGTCAGTTCTGCGGCATCCAACCGGGGAGCGAAGACCTGACGATTGACCACGTGCTGCCGCGCTCGCGCGGCGGCACCAGTACTTGGGAGAACTGTGTGCTGGCTTGTTTGGAGTGCAACAAGCGGAAGGCGGACCGCACGCCCACCGAAGCGCACATGCCATTGCGGAAGACGCCGGTCCGTCCGACGTGGCGACCGTTGTACGCCCGGCACGACATGCGGATCGAAAGCTGGTCCAAGTTCGTCAGCGAGGCGTACTGGACCGTGGAACTGGATGAATGACGACCGCCGCCGAGTGCTTTTCCTCGGACTCGGCGGTATTACACGAGCGTGCTCCTGGGAGAGCGGGTGGTCTCCAAAGCCGCTGCATGGGGTTCGAATCCTCACGCTCGTGCTGATTTGCCGATGTGGCTGAAGTTAGAAAAGCGCCGGTCTTGTAAACCGGATAATGCTGGTGCGAATCCAGTCGTCGGCTTTGTTTGCCCTGCGGGTGTGGAGGACGCATGACTGCCTTCGAAGCAGTTGGGCGAGGTTCGATTCCTCGGTGGGGTATTGTTTGTCCTTGAGGTGTACCGGAAGCACGCGACTCTGCGAAGGTCGAAGACCAGGTTCGATTCCTGGCAGGGACATTGGAGGGCTGAGGGTTGATGGCTAAGGGTTAAGAAAAAGAGAAGACCGCAGTTGATTCACGTCTTATCTGTCCCTTAGCCCTTAGCCAACTCGACGCTGAAGTCACACGGTGTGGCGGCGGCCTGCAAAGCCGCATTCAGTGGGTTCGACTCCCACCGGCGTCTCTTTGAAGGAAGGCTCCATTGATGTCTCCGTCCAGCGGCAGCCGCACCACCCGGCAGGGTTCGGTCGCGTCTGTTCCGGACATGGGTTCTAACCGGAACTCAGGGGAGCGGGTTAGCTCAGAGGGTAGAGCACCAGACCACTAATCTGGGTGTCACAGGTTCGACTCCTGTACCACACGTCGGCTGCAAACCGACTCGACGAAAAGGTCACAAGACCTGTTCGACCGTGAAGCCCAAGGGAGACGGACGATCGTGGAATCCGCCCGCACTCGGTTCGCCACAAGGTGGTTCGCCGTGGTGTGGGCAGCATGGAAAAACACTTTGCAGGACGCAGATTCCGCCGGGGCGCTGGTTCGGCAACGGCGCGGGAACGGGTGAGCTCAGGGGGCCGGTGGTTCGCTGCCGGTCGAAGGTTCAAGCCAGACCTGCGTTGACGCCCAGCAAGCCCACGGCTCAAGCGTCACTCCGTGTTTTCTCGTGAGATTCGCGAACGTTCCGCCTTCCGCGGGTCATTCAATGATCGTCTCCACAATTTCCACACCCCAATTATGGCGGTGTGCAAAACGAATCCAATGAGCATCCCCACCAAGGCGACATAACTACCTCGTCCAACGTGCATGTATGAAGTGATTCCCCAAAAGGTGTCGCTATAGTTTGTGCCACTCTGTTCTCGTGCCATGTCGCCATATTCCCCCAGATCCTTGTGGACTGCAGCCAGCAAGTCTGGATCGAGCGCGAGCGCAATCGCACACCCCAGCAGCATCAAGATGGCGGCTATGGGTGCATAAAACTTCAATTCGTGGATCAGGGTGTAAAACACACCGAACAGGATCAACAAGATTGCAATGTGCGGATAGAGGTCGGCAGGCTTCGGAACATATAGCGCAAACAGTGTCATCTGAACCAACCAATGGGATGGAGTGTCTGTCTTCACCCATTGTACCGCAGGAGGAAAGCCAATGTTCATTGTCCTCGCAATGGGTCCGAAACCCTCGCCTTCAGGCGACACCTTTAGGTTTTACGCTGCAGGGTTAGAATTGCTGGGATGGAAAACTATCGGACAGGGGCTCACACCCGTTTTGACATCAA
>JAKFWC010000017.1 GCA_021732975.1 Planctomycetaceae bacterium
TCAAAGGCTGAATCTTTCGGACCACAAACGGTTCGCAATCTCTCCGGAGCACACGCCGCGTTCCGGAGATTTGCGGAACGGGCGGCTCGAATCTCAAAGATCCAGACACGATGGCATCCGTCGACACCGTCGTGGGTCGTTCACTCGCAATCAACCACATCCATCATCTCCATTGAGGAACTTTGTCATGCTCAACGTCGATTGGATTCTGCTAGCCGACCGCAGCCGCGCCAACATTCTGCACGCACTTCCAGATGGGCTGCAGCCGTTTCCCACGATCGTCAGCCTGATTCATGGCGAAGGGCGGCTGCATCCGCAGGACCGCGACAGCGACGCAGCGGGGCGCATTCAACTTCAGAGCGGAGCACGATCCGCAACCGAACCGCACGAAGATCGTCGACATGTCGAAGCGCGGGTCTTCGCCAAACAAATCGTGGAGTACCTGGAGCAAGCCAGCCGCGATCGCCGGTTCGATCGGCTCTTCGTCGTCGCTCCTCCCGAGTTTCTCGGCGTGCTGCGCGAAACCTGGCCACACCTGCTGCATCGCAAAATTGTACGGGAAGTGAACGCCAATCTCACCCAGCTTCCGCAAGCCGAGTTGCAAACCCGACTCGCCGAAATCGTTGGGACCGTCGGGGCGATCTCGGATGTCAACCCAACATGAACAGGCCGAATCTCGCGGTGAAGTGACATTCCCGCGGCATGGTCGAAAAGTGACGACACATCCTGCCCGCGCTTCTCACGAGCAGGATGACGGTGATACAAAGTTCAGCTTGTGTTGCTCCGTGTCCAATGACTGCGGGATCGCGAGTTCATGTCGTTCAAACCGATTCGCAAAGTTCCGACTAAGGAAACACTCGCGCCGAATCTGTTGGACTACGAGGCGCTGCGGTCGGATTTTTCCTGGGACAGTGCGCGCCGTGAGTTAGATGGACTGCCAGACGGACGAGGGTTGAATATCGCCCACGAGGCCGTCGATCGTCATGCGCAAGGGGCACGACGCGATCGCATTGCTCTCCGCTGGCTGGGAAAATCTGGACGGCAACGCGACATCACCTATGCCGAACTGGCGGGATTAACGAACCGCTTCGCCAACGTCTTGCAAGACCTAGGTGTGGCACCGGGGGATCGGGTCTACGTTCTCGCGGGTCGCGTTCCGGAACTCTACATCGCGGCTCTGGGCACGTTGAAGCACCGTGCGATCTTCTGTCCATTGTTCTCGGCGTTTGGTCCAGAGCCCATCCGTTCGCGGCTTTCCATTGGTGAGGGCCGCGTACTCGTGACAACGGAAGCGCTCTACCAGAAAAAGGTCGCTTCGATCCGGAATGCGCTGCCACATCTGGAGCATGTCCTGATTCTGAGTGATTCTGACACGGCCGCTACGATTCCGAACACGCACGATCTCGGTACCCTGCTCAACGCGGCATCGGATCGATTTGAGATTCCACCGACCGATCCCTCCGATCCAGCTCTGTTGCACTTCACCAGCGGGACGACCGGAACTCCCAAAGGGGCGTTGCATGTGCATGAAGCGGTGGTCGCTCACCATATCACAGGGAAGCTCGCGCTGGACTTCCATCCCGACGACATTTTCTGGTGCACTGCCGACCCCGGCTGGGTGACGGGAACTTCTTATGGCATCATTGCTCCGTTGACCAACGGCATCACCAGCGTGATTGACGAAGCCGACTTTGACGCCGACCGTTGGTACGGTGTCATCGAGAAACAACGGGTCACCGTCTGGTACACAGCACCGACGGCCATCCGTTTAATGATGCGACTGGGATTAGACGCGGTGAAGCAACGCGATCTCAGCAGTCTGCGGTTCCTGGCCAGTGTGGGGGAACCGCTCAATCCTGAAGCCGTGGCTTGGAGCGATCTGGCGTTCGGTCGGCCGTTTCACGACAACTGGTGGCAGAGCGAGACCGGCGGCATCATGATCGCCAACTATGCCAGTATGGAGGTCCGACCGGGCTCAATGGGGCGTCCGCTTCCGGGAATTGAAGCGGCAATCGTCCACCAGACGGAGACGGGGACCATCGAACTCGTTGCCACCCCGAATCAGGAAGGCGAACTGGCATTGCGAACCGGCTGGCCGTCGATGTTTCGCGGCTACTGGAATGAGCCCGAACGGTATCAGGCATGCTTCACCGACGGGTGGTACCTCACCGGTGATCTGGCCAAACAGGATGCTGATGGATATTTCTGGTTCGTCGGCCGTAAGGATGATGTGATCAAGACCTCCGGTCATCTCATCGGACCGTTCGAGGTGGAAAGCATTCTGCTCGAACACCCCGCGGTGGCCGAAGTCGGTGTGATCGGTAAACCCGACCCGCAAGCATTCCAGATTGTGAAAGCGTTTGTCGCGTTAAAGCCGGGGCATGAACCGACCGACGAACTCCGTCGCACCTTGCTGGGCTTTGCTCGCAGCCGACTGGGTGCCGCCGTTGCGCCGAAAGAAATTCAATTCATCGACAAGCTGCCAAAAACCCGGAGCGGAAAGATCCTGCGTCGGCTTCTGAAGGCCCGAGAACTCGGTTTGGCCGAGGGCGACACCTCGACCCTGGAGGAGAACTGAATGGTGACGACCGGCGCGATATCCGCGCGCGAACAATCCCACGGACTGTTACGCCACATGCTTCGCATCCGGCGGTTCGAGGAGAAGTCGGCCGAACTCTACTCCGCGGGGAAGATTCGGGGTTTTCTGCACTTGTACATCGGTGAGGAAGCCGTCGCCGCGGGAGCGATTCCGTTACTAGGGGCAGATGATGCCATCGTTTCCACGTATCGTGAGCATGGCCATGCGCTCGTGCGCGGGATGTCGGCGGGGACCATCATGGCCGAAATGTACGGGAAGGCGAACGGTTGCAGTCGCGGCCGTGGCGGCTCGATGCATCTCTTTGATGCCGCGCTGCGATTTTACGGGGGCAACGCCATCGTGGCGGGCGGACTGCCTGTCGCTGTGGGTTTAGCACTCGCGGACCAGATGCAGGGACATCCCCGCGTGACGGCTTGTCTGTTTGGTGATGGAGCGGTCGACGAGGGGGAATTCCACGAATCCCTGAACCTCTCCGCGCTCTGGAAGCTGCCGGTCGTGTTCCTCTGCGAGAACAATCTGTACGCCATGGGAACCGCTTTGGAACGGCATGAAGCGCAGACACAGATTTATGCCAAAGCGGACGCCTACGGAATGGCCTCCGCGATTGTTGACGGCATGGATGTCTTGGCTGTCCATCAAGCGATGCAGGTGGCGGTCGATCACATACGGGCTGGCAAGGGCCCGTACTTACTGGAAGCCCGCACGTATCGATTCCGAGCGCACTCGATGTACGATGCGGAGTTATATCGGAGTCAGGATGAAGTCAACGAATGGAAGCATCGCGATCCCATCACCCTGTTCACGACGAAGTTGCAACAGGAAAGTTTGCTGACTGACGCGGAACTGGCCGAGATGGAAGCCCAGATTGCCGCCGAAGTGGCTGCCGCCGTTGCGATCGCGGAAGCGGGGCCCTGGGAACCGGTGGAAGATCTGCTGAAGGATGTTTACACATGCCCCGCATGACGTATCGCGAAGCCGTGCGCTCGGCGCTTCGCGAGGCGCTCCAGACGAATCCCCGCGTTTTTCTGATGGGAGAAGACATCGGACGCTATGGCGGGGCCTACGCGTGCAGCAAAGGTTTTCTTGACGAGTTCGGTCCCGAGCGCATCCGTGACACGCCGTTATGCGAATCGACTTTCGTGGGCGCGGGGATTGGCGCGGCCCTCGGCGGGATGCGCCCGATTGTCGAAATCATGACGGTGAACTTCAGTTTGCTGGCGCTCGATCAAATCGTGAATGGTGCCGCCACGCTGCGTCATATGTCGGGAGGGCAGTTCAGCGTACCGCTCGTCATCCGCATGGCCACCGGCGGCGGGCGACAACTGGCCGCACAGCACTCGCACAGCCTCGAAGTGTGGTATGCCCACATTCCCGGCATCAAAGTTGTGGCACCAGCGACGGTCACCGACGCGCGGTACATGTTGGGACTGGCCTTGCAGGAACCCGACCCGGTGATCGTGTTTGAGCACGCGCTGCAGTATCCGATGGAAGGCAACCTGGACGAATCGCCGCCCCAGGATCTGTTTCGCGCCGCGGTTCGGCGCGCGGGCAATGACGTAACAGTCGTCACGTATGGCGGTTCTTTGTGGAAGTGCCTGCAGGCGGCGGATCAACTGGCTGAGCAAGGAATCCAGGCGGAAGTCATCGACCTGCGCTCGCTGCGGCCGCTCGACATGGACACGGTGCTGACCTCACTGAAGAAAACCCATCGAGCGGTCATTGTGGATGAAGGCTGGCGGACTTGCAGTCTGGCGGCGGAAATCAGTGCGCAGATCATGGAACGGGGTTTCTACGATCTCGATGCGCCGGTGGCTCGGGTGTGCAGTGCCGAGGTGCCAATTCCGTATGCCCGTCATCTGGAAGAGGCGGCGTTGCCGCGGGTCGAGCGAATCGTCGCCACGATCAAGGAATTGCTGGCCCATCATGAGTGAATTCAAAATGCCCAGCCTCGGGGCCGACATGGAGGCCGGGACGCTCGTCGGCTGGCACAAGCAGCCGGGGGATCGAATTGAACGCGGCGACCTGATTGCCGATGTCGAGACCGACAAAGGTGTCATTGGTGTCGAAGCATTCCATGGCGGAGTTCTCGAACGCCACGTTGCCGCAGTGGGCGCGAGAGTTCCCGTGGGAACCGTCTTGGCGGTCATTCAAGATGATCAAACAGCGTCACCGACGACCAGTGCTACGTCACCATCGGCCGAAGTAATCTCGCCGACACCCGCGAGCCCACCTGCTGCTGTCGTAATGACTCCCAACCCGACACCAGGCGACACCGAGCGCGTGCCGATGTCCCCGTCGGCAAGACGCCTGGCGCGGGAATTGGGCGTCGATCCTCACACGGTTCATGGAACGGGCCCTGGCGGTGCCATCACACGCGACGACATTCAAAAGGCTGCGGATGCAACGCCCATATCCCCATCGCAGGCCGCCTCACGTATCGATCTGACTCCCGAGGAACGCAATATACGGATGCGGCAGAGCATTGCGGCCGCGATGACACGGTCCAAGCGGGAGATCCCCCACTACTATCTCAGCACGACCATCAACATGCATCCGGCGATGACGTGGCTGTCCGCCGAAAACGAAAGCCGCCCCGTCACCGACCGCTTGCTTTACGGAGTCCTGCTCCTCAAGGCTGTGGCGCGCGCCTTGCGGGCCGTTCCCGAACTGAATGCCATCTGGGATGGTCAACAGGTTGTTCTTCAACCGCAAATCCACGTCGGTGTTGCGATTTCATTACGGCAGGGCGGCCTTCTGGCCCCGGCGATTCGCGATGTGGATGGTAAAACTCTTGACCAGCTCATGCGCGAGTTTCGCGAGTTGGTGACGCGTGTCCGCAAGGGCGGGCTGCGGGCTTCCGAATTGTCTGATCCGACAATCACCATTACGAGTCTGGGCGAGAACGGCGTTGAGTCCGTCTTCGGTGTGATCTATCCACCACAGGTCGCGATTGTCGGCTTCGGAAAGGTCGCTGAACGGCCCTGGTCTGTCGGCGGAGAAATTGTCTCGCGATCCGTCATCACCGCAACGCTGTCCGCCGATCATCGCGTCAGCGACGGCCACCGCGGGGCGGTCTTTCTTTCAACGGTGGAACGATTGCTGCAGGAGCCAAGCCAACTATGACTGAGTCTGAACTCCAGTCGCTGATCGTACAACTCCTGGGAGAGATTGCCCCGGAAATCGATCCGAAGCAGATCGAACCCGACGCCAACTTGCGTGAACAACTCGACCTTGATTCGATGGACTTTCAGAATTATGTGATTGCCCTGCACGAGCACACGCACGTCGATGTTCCCGAACGAGACTACGCCAAATTGCAGACCTTAAGCGGTGCGGTGGCGTATCTGAAGTCCCGCTTGCCCTCCGATTGAAGACCACCAGCCACACACTCTTGAGGCCGTTGCAGATGTCCGGGCGTCGAGCCGTGATCCAGCGACACGGACGGGCTCGTCAGTATCAGTGCTGGCAGGAATGCGAAGAGAAACAAACTCGACATTGCTTGGCCAGCGCCAATTCGTTCAGACAGGGGCTAACTCCAAGGACTGTGAGAGTGGCGAAGGCGAGAGTGGTTGCCCCGCGTCCTCCATAGTTTCCGGCGGCAGGACGTGCAGCTTGGCTTCCATGTAACCGCAGTAGAGCACCGGGACCACGAACAGCGACACGAGCTCCACAAACATCCCGAAGAAGACCGGCAGTGCCATGGCCCGTGCCACATCTGCTCCCCGGCCAGTCGCCAGCATCACGGGCAGCAGCGCCGCAAAGGTCGTGAAAGCGGTCATCAGACAGGGACGAATCCGCCGTCGGCCCGCTTCGACGGTGGCATCCCGCAACTCCTGGACGGTCTTCATCGGACGGCGGTTGAAGAGTTGTTCCATGTAGGTGGCGATCACCACGCCATCGTCCTCCGCAATCCCGATCAAAGCAATCAGGCCAATCCAAATGGCGGTGTTCATCTCGATGTTGTAAAGACCCAGGCCAATCATGCCTCCGAAGACTGCAATCGGGATTTGCGAGAAGATGATCAGCGTCAGGACCAGGTTACGGAAATTGAGATAGATAATCAGCAGGTCGACGAGGATTACGATCGGGATGATTACGGCCAGCCGCCGGTTCGCTTCAATCTGATTCTGGAACGAACCCACAGGCAACAAAGCATACCCGGCCGGCATGGTCAACGTGCCGTCCGCCTGAGCTTGTCGCAGATGGCTCTCCACCGCGGACACGGTTTCCAAATCGCCGGCCATTCCGGTGGGGGCAAACGCGATGTGGGCGACCAGCCGCGCATCTTCGCTGCTGATCATCCCCGGCCCCCAGGTGGTTTTCATCTTGGCCAATGCCTCGAGCGGGACAACTTCGCCGCTTTCCGTCACGACTGGCAGGCGTGGGATGTCATCGATCCGCTCACGCAGATTTCGCTGATACCGAATGCGAATCGGGTAGCGTTCGCGGCCCTCCACCGTCGTCGTTAAGTTCATCCCTCCGAGGGCCGTTTCGACGATCTGGTTGACGGCCATGGTGGACATCTCGTAGCGTGCGGCCGCTTCGCGATCGACTTCAAACTCGACGTAGGGCATGCCCAGCACAATGTCCGGATTCACGGTCGCCCCGTTGACCTGCGGGATCTTTCGCAACTGTTCCGCCACCTGTCGGGCGGCTTCCGCCAGTCCATCGAGATTGTCGCCGTAGACGCGAATCGCCATTGGAGCCTTGATGCCACTTTGCAGCATCACCACTCGGCCTTCGATCGGCTGCAACGGAGACGCGGGAGTCACACCTGGCAATGTAGCCACGGCGTTAATCTGCTCCCAGATACTCTCGATGGTCACGCCCGGACGCCACGCGGTGTCGGGTTTGAGCATCACGTAAGTCTCAATCATGACACCCGGCGCGGGGTCCAGCGCCGATTCCACCCGACCGATCTTGCCCAGCACGTTCTCCACTTCCGGGATCTCGCGAATCAACGCATCCTGTGTCTGCAGAACCTCGATCCCCTGCGAGAAGCTGGCCGCTGGGTACAGCGTGGGCATGTAGAACCAGGTCCCCTCATCGAGCGCAATCCAGTCGTCGGTTCGCAGACCCGGAAAGCGGTGCTTGAGATCCACGTAACCGGGCAATCCGTTCGGCTCCATTCCGACCAAGCGGGCGAATCGTTCCGCGGGTGACAAGATCGTCGGCAGTCCGAACCAGGCTCCCGCTCCCAGGAAGATGATGCCCAGGGGCACCATCGCGAAACTGAGTTTGTGTGCGAGCAGGAACCGCAGAATAGGTTCGTAAATCCACAAAATCAGTCGGCTGGTTGGATTCTCTTCAATCGGCCGCAGGCGTTCGCGAGACATCAGGCCTGTTAACCCACCGATCACCACCGCGATGACAGCTGCAGTCGCCCACAGCGGCAGTGGCGAAAACTCGTCAAGCCACGGATGCCAGAGCAGAATGGCGGCGACCGCTCCGGCAACGCCCGCCACCAGCGCGACAACAAGCCCGCGCCAGAGGGACCAGCGCGAACTGTGCAATAGGAGTCGACATAGGGCTGGCACGAGAAACACTGCGACCAAAAGGGCCGCGAACATGGCGAACGTCTTGGTCCAGGCGAGCGGCGCAAAGAGCTTGTGATCGCGTCCGGTCAGGAAGAACACCGGCAGAAAGCTGACGATCGTCGTGGAAACCCCCGTCATCACCGCCGGCGCGACCTCGTGCGTGGCATCGATGATCACGTCGGTCCGACTGCGAGTGTCGATCGGATCTTGAGTTCCTTCCGCTCCGCGCCGATGGCGCTCCCATTCCACGAGGTGTTGATAGATGTTCTCGGAGATGATGATGCCCAAGTCGGCGACTTCACCGATGGCGATGGCAATTCCCGCCAGCGACATGATGTTGGCGTCGATCTGAAACCACCGCATGCCGATGAACGACATGAGCACGGCCATCGGCAACGTCACCGCGACGATCAGGCTGGCCCGCATGTGAAGGAGAAACAGGACAATCACCACGGCCGTGATTAGCAGTTCCTCACGCAGCGATTCGGTCAGCGTCGAAACGGTTTCGTTGATGAGTCCCGTCCGGTCATAAACCGGCACCACGCGAACGCCTTTCAACCCCGGTTCAATCTGCTGGATCTTCTCCCGGACCCGCTGAATCACTTCGCGCGGATTCTCGCCGAACCGCATCACGACGACCCCGCCCACGGCTTCGGTACCGTTGAGATCGATCGCACCACTGCGAAAATCCGGACCCAACTGGACTTGGCCAAGATCGCGAATTCTCACAGGCACACCATCCCGCGACAGCACGACGGTCTGCTCGATGTCGGCCAACGACTGCTCGGTATCTTTGTTCTGGCCGATAAATCCGCGCCCCCGAATGACATATTCCATGCCCCCTGACTCGACGGTTTTTGCACCTACGTCGATGTTGGAGTCTTTCACCGCTGCGATGACCCGCTCCAGCGGAATGTCATGGAACCGCAGGGCGTCGGGATCGATTTCGATTTGATACTGGCGAACGTAGCCGCCGACGCTGGCGACTTCACTGACCCCCTGAACGGACTGCAGTTCGTATTTGATAACGTAATCCTGCATGGTCCTCAGCTCGGCGAGGTTCATCCCTCGCGGACCTTCCAGGACGTAATAGAAAATCTGTCCCAAGGCAGTTGCGTCCGGCCCCAGCGTGGGCGTCACCCCTTCCGGCAGCGATGCGATGGCCGTGCCTAACCGCTCCAACACGCGGGTGCGTGCCCAATAGAAATCGGTGCCATCCGCGAACGTCACTTGCACGAAGCTGTAGCCGAACATGCTCTTGCCGCGGACACTTTCCGCGTGCGGTACCGTCAGCAAGGCGACCGAGAGCGGATACGTGACTTGATCTTCGACATCCTTCGGCGAGCGGCCCGGCCATTCGGTGAAAACGATGACCTGGTTCTCGCCGACGTTCGGGATGGCGTCGATGGGGACGACCAGCGCGCAGTAGCCGCCAATCGCGGCGATGACGATCGCGCCGAGCAGCGTCAGGACGGGTTGGCGGACACAGAAGTCGATCGCGGATCGCAACATGTTCAGCCCCCAGCTTTCTTAGGAACAGAAATCTGGGGGGGCTGCTGTTCTTTCGGCTGAACCGTTGGCGGACTGGTCGCAGGGAGGCTCTGAACCTTTTCACCGCAGCGCAACATTTTGCTGCCGAAATAGGGGTTCAGAAGTTGATCCGTTGTCTGGAGCCAGTCGCCCCCTCCGCCCGGAACCATCGGGCAATAGAAGTGCGTGAATGGCTTCTGAGCCCCCTCGCTGCGAACCTGCACCGCCAGTCGCAGGACGGCATGGCTGATCGGTTTGAAAGCCTTCCGAGCACCGGCGAGGTCCAAATGATGGAGATGCGCGGAATGAGTCTCGATCTCTTTCGATAACGTTTTGGCCAATTCCGGAATGGCTTCTGATTTCTGCAGGTGGCTGGCCGACTGATGCAGAGCTTGTGCCGCGTCCGGTGGGGGCGGCTTGTCCGAGGCTAAGGCCTGTTGAACCTGTAAATAGGCCGCAAACAGCGTATCGAGCTGTTCTCCCGTCGGCCCCGCAACAACTGCGATTGCCGCCGTGTTGAGGACCAGCGGCCCCTGTGGTTGCTTCTGGTGGGCGATTGCCCGGGAAGGATCGATCAAGCTGGGCTTGCCCGCGAGCTGCATTTGAGAGTCGATCAGGAAGTTGCCAGCAGTCGCCACCAGTTCGTCCGACTTCAGACCGTCCAGGATGACGATTTTGTCCCGGAGAATCGGCCCGAGCTTTACGGGCCGGATTTCAAACAGCCCTGGCTTGGTTTCCACATACACCACGCTGTTTGCTCCGGCGAGCAGCACCGCCAGCCGGGGCACATATAGCGATTCCGGGTGCGGAAGCGGCTCCTTCGCAAACCCGTACCGCGAGGTCGGAACGAGGTCCATGCCGCAAATGGGGCACGGTCCCGGTTCGTCGCGAACAATCTGCGGGTGCATCGGACTGATCCATTTGTTGGCAAGGTTTGCATCATAGGTTTCCCCGTGAGTGCCGATCGGCAGGCGAATCCGCGCGGTGGCATAATCCCCCGGTCGCAGCCGTCGGTCTGCATTCAGCAGTTCCACGCGGATGCCGACGGTCCGTGTCTTCAGGTCCACCGTCGGGTCCACGAAGGCGACGCGTCCGATGAGCGTCTCTCCGGGGATGGACTGAATCGTGGCCTCCACGCTCTGACCAAAGCGAATGCGCGTCGCGTCCTCGGGAAACAGCCGCAACATCAGCCAGACCGTCGACAGTTCGGCGATGCGATAGACCGGATCACCGGCTTTGACGTAGTTCCCTTCGACAGCCAGCTTTTCGACAACCGTTCCCCCTTGGGGAGCGTAGATCGTCAATCGCGACTCGGCCTTGCCGGATCGTTCGAGTTCCGTGAGTTGCTCATCCGTCATCCCGAATTCGCGAAGTCGCTGCCGCGTATTGGCGGCGAGGGACTCTTGCGCCTGCCGGATCGCGGGGATTCCGTCGGCGGATTTGATCGCCTTTCGAGCTTCAAGATATTCCACCTGCGAGCCGTACAGTTGCGGACTGTAAATGATGGCAAGATGGTCCCCCTTCTTGATCTCGACGCCGGTGTAGTCGGCGAACAACCGTTCGAGCCGACCGTCGATATACGCGGCAATCGTCGCTTGCCTGCTCTCGTCAATCGCAATCGAACCGACGGCTTGAACGGTCGCCTCCAGCGGCCCCCGTTCGACCGGTGCGGTCTGGATGTTGGCCAGACGGCGCTGGGCCGGCTCGATCTTCACGGCGAACTCATCCAGGTTCGCGGCGCCACTCGACGCAGGGACCAATTCCATGCCGCAAATGGGGCATCGTCCTGGAGTTGGCTGCCGAATCTGGGGATGCATGGGGCAGGTGTAGATGGTTCCCGGCTCGGCAGAAGCCAGGCTGGATGGAACGGCATGAGCCTGAATCCAGCCGAGACGTTGTGCGAGGCCAATCAAGGCCAGCAAGACGACCCCGGTCGCGAAAAACAGTCCCACTGGAAGCAGGTGGCTGACCAGCCAGTGAACACGATGACGTTTGGTTGAGGCCGCTGCCGCAGGAGCCGGCGCAGGGGGATGATTCGTCATTGGAGTGTCCCAAAGAGCCAGAAAGTGCAGACGACATCTTCTCGAACCGCCGATGACACGATGGTGCGAGGAGTTGGTGTCCACCATCTCTATTGGCCACGGGTAAGCCGCAGCCGGGCTGCAATAGAAATCCGCGCGCAATGGTAGCGCAGGACTAGTTCAGGTCTGCCAGATGCAGAAGAGGGTTTGGACGGAGGGGGCGGAGGTCGTATGCATGACGCGTTGCTCTTGCAGCGCGTTCAGGACGGCGACCTTCGCGGCGAATGACAGTAACTCGGCGTTGGCCCACGGGAACCACTCGATGCTGCGGAGTTCCCGGTTCGTCCCCGCGGGGGGCGGCGAAATCGGTACCGGCGACTCCGACTTCACCCGGCAGCAGCAGGCTGGTTTTGAAGCAACCGGGTGACAGCAACATTTCCGCATGTAGCTCGCGCAATTCCCAACTGCGCGGGGGCCACCAGAACAAATGCCGGTCGATTCACCGCTGCCGAGCAAGACGCTCAGCAGGACAAGCGTCTTTGTCCATTGGCTCGGAGTGTTTGGTTCGCGCCGCATCGTAGTCCCCAAGGCTCGATCGTATAACAACCGGTGGCGTTGAGGAAGTGTCTTCTTCGGATCAGGGTTCGGCGGATGGCGGAAGAAGCGCTGGTGACACGACCACGAGGTCTGTGCCCACAGTCTGACGAATGCGTGCGAGCGTGATCGCTTGCTGCCCGAGCGCGCGGTGATAACCCAGCCCCAGATTCAGCACGGTGCGATAGTCCCGAATGACGCGATCGAATGTGACCGAACTGTTCGTGAGTGCCTGAAGATCGGCATCAAAGGTCTGCCGGGCTTGCGGCAAAATGGACCTCTCGTACAGTTGCACGGTTTCATGACTCGCCCGCGCCTGCTCCCATAAGTCCCGCAATTGTGCATCCAATCGGGCGACAATTTCGTCGACGGAGGCGTGGGCTGCATGGTTCTCCCGAGTGGCTTGGGACAGCATTGCCTCATACTTGCTGCGTGAGAGAGGCAGAGTCGTGGAAACTCCGAGCGTTAAGGAGTCGCGACCGGCATCGTTCATGGTGGCGCCCGGGGCGTCCATAAATACCCAGCCGACACCAAAAGTCAGGTCCGGTCGACGCTGCAGCCGTGCGACTTCCACGCCCCAGCGTGTTGCGGCTGTCCGCAACCGGGCAGCCGCAACCTCGGGTTGCGACTCCAGGGCCACCGCCTTCAAGAGTCCATGATCCCAGTCCGGAAACTCCGGGGCAATTTCCGAAGGTGGTTGGATCGCAATCGCCGCGTCACGGCCTAACAGCCGGTTGAGTTCCGCATTCGTTGCCACGATTTGCTGCCGATAGGAAATCAACTGCTCCTGGAGACTCGTCAATTCCAGGGTCGCCATGAGCACGTCCCCCGGCTGCGCATCGCCCGTCGCCACGCGGGCATTGGCCGTCTTGATCAACGACTCCAATTGGGACTGATCGGCCAGTGTGGTCTCAATTTGCTTGTTGAGAACGTAGTATTTGAACCACGTGGCCCGTAAATCGCCCACGACTCGCAGCCGCTCGGCGTGATACATATTCTCCGCAACCAGTGCCTCAAAGCAGGCCCTCTGGGCTTCCGCTTTCAGCCGGCCAAGCCAGGGAATCATCTGCATCAGTTGTAGATCAGCGACCTGACGATCCGGCTCAAAGTTCATCGGGGGGACAAAGAACGTGCTCCCCACCGAAGGATCAGGCAGCGTCGCGATGTATCGGGTCTTGTCCCAGGCCGCAGCCGCTTCTTGCTGCATGCGCCGCAAAGTCGGGTTCTCAGACAAGGCGCGGGCTTCGAGATCGGGGAGCGTCTCGATCACTGACAGTCCGGAAGCCGTCAGGTCGGCTGTATCTGGCTCCGGGACGCGCGCTTGTGTTGGCTCGATGTCGATTTCCAGCGAGACCGGTACGATTGTGCGAGGACGTAACCCCTTGTGATCCGCGGTCGAGTCCCCCGAGGTTTTGGTCGCGGACGATTCAACGAGTCGTTGAGGTCTCGCTGTTTGGCAACCAGCGAGAACCAGCATCAACATGACGACGGTACGGTAGTACGGAGAAAGCGTCGCCAAAATCCGCTTGACTGGCGTCATGACTCCATTCATCCACCTGAGGACCGGCGATTCCTGCCCACCGCAATCCATCGTGGCGGCACCGCACGCCTCATTAATCGATGCGGGCGGCATGGTCGATTCAATCGATATCCGGTGATTATTCCGTTAGACCCCCGATGAGACCCCCGCATGACGGTCTGTGCCGGTTAACGAAACTGTTCGGGTGACGCGAGGTTGTGAGCGACCCGATACACAAAGCCTCACTCACAATGCGCCCCTTTGCACCCTGCTGGACGACGATCGGGCGGTGACTGCTGAGTGGAAACCACTAGTGGCTATCGAGCAGCATGGGCGTGGAGTTCTGTCTGGCGACGCTGGAGGAAGCGTTGCGATACGGTCGACCGGAGTCTTTAACACGAATCAAGGGGCGCAGTTCACGAGCCAGGAGTTCACGGGACCGTTGGCCGCGGAGTCGATTGCGATCAGCATGGATGGGAAGGATCGGGCGATCGACAACGTAATGATCGAGCGACTGTGGCGATTTGTGACGTATGAAAACATCGCCGCGACCGGAATCGGCAATTTTTGCCGCCCTGTTGGGTGGGTGACTTGAACAGCCACGAAACTACGGAATACAGGCTGGTTTTTACCGTTCTGGTGTTGACTGTCGGAGTGCTCTTCCATAGACCGCTTTGCGGCCGTCGGTGCCGTACATTCCAGTTTGGGCGATTCTGCACCGACATCGAAAACGAAAGAGCGGGTTCATTTCGCGGTGGTAATAGAGAATGTGGCCTTTTGAATTCAGTTCGTTCAAATCATTGCCACGAAACCGTTCGGGACATCGTTCGCCGACCGACATTCCCGCGATGGTCGAGTATCTCGAATCGCGAACTCTTCTCTCCAGTCCGGCGGTCGATCCCACCACCAGTCCGACGGACTTTGGCGTGATCGACCTGAACGTTTCCACGGGCGACTGGCAGGCAGCTCGCTTCGATGGCACGCAGTTTGTCAACGAATCCCTGATATCGTGGGAGAACGCGGTCGGGGAGACGGTTGTGGTTCACGGCGATCTCTGGGGAACCGGTCATCAGGATCTGCTGGAATACGATCCAGCAACCGGCTCCTTCAATGGACAATGGCAATCCGGTTCCGGAATCGCGACCGGAATCATTGTCACATGGATCCCCCATATGGACCTGCAGTTTCTGACCATGCAGGATCTGAACCATGACGGCCGGGACGACATCACTGCCATGGACCGGAATACCGGCAACTGGGCGACAGCGACATCTCGTGCCGACGGTGGCTACGACGTTCGGTTCATTGGCACCTGGCAGACCGGTATCGACTGGCAGCATGTCTCATTTGCGGATCTGAATGGCGACAATTACGACGACATCGTTGGCTATAATTCCAGCAATCGAACTTGGAACGCACTCTTCGGAACGGGGTCGACATTCCTGGATGCCAGTTTCCTTGATCCCCTCATCAGTGGAAGCCCTTCGTCTGTCGTGGTGGCGAATTTCGATGGTGTCGCCGGCGCCGACATTCTGGAACGGGACGCCAATTCGGGCGACTGGACTGCAATTTCGTTTGTGAGCGGTCGCTTTGAATCGAAAACCGTGGGGAACTGGAGCCCCGGTGGCAGTTGGACCAATATCAATGCGATTGATTTCTGGGGGGCGGGCCGCAACGCGATCATCGGATTCAATTCACAGTCCAACGAATGGAGACTTACTTGGTCAGCTGGTAGTGGCTTTGCCACATCCAGCGTGTCGACCTGGGGCCCAGGCAGTTATGCCGATGCGCAGGTCGGTGACTTCAATCACGACGGCCGCGAAGATCTCGTCGCCCGTCAGGTCAGCACAGGTCGCTGGTATGAACTCACTTCGTCCAGCACCAGCGTGCAGACGAAACTTCTCGGCACCTGGCAACCGAATGCGGCGTATGCTCTCGTTCGCGCCGGCGATTTCAACAATGACGCACGGACCGATCTCGTCGGCATGGACGCCGGATCCGGCGTCTGGCGTGGACTCCTTTCGGGAAACGACGGGAGTTTTACATCCACTGCGTTCGCTTCTCCTGCATACGGACTCGTTCCAAAGGACGTTGGTGTCGGTGATTTCAATGCTGACGGTTATCTCGATGTGATCGGCCGGGATGCACGTACCTACAACTGGCAAATCATCTCGGTCGAGAATGGGGCGTTAACTTCCCACCGCTTCAATTCGTGGACGGCCTATGGTTCCGGCTGGAGTGATCGCTACGCCATCAACATGGACGGCAAAGGTGACAATGACCTGCTCGCCCGCGACGCGGTCACCGGCGATTGGTGGCTGACCACATTTGTCGGGATAGAACCCACTACCACCAAGGTCGCTAATTGGGATCCCTCCGCGAGCTGGCTGAACTGGCAGGCTGTCGACTTCGATAACAATGGCACGGTCGATGTCTTGGCCAGAAATGCGTCCACGGGGAACTGGCATCTCTTGCGGTCGGTGAATGGAGTCGTCAGTTCGACCATCATTGCCAATTGGTCGACCTCCACGAATTGGGTCGACTTTCAGGTCGCCAATCTCTTTGGAACCGGCCGCCCGGTGGTATTGGCCCGTGATGCCGGGACGAATTTCTGGCAGGGACTCTGGAGTATTGGAAGCGGGTTTTCGTCGCATCCGCTGCAGGGCCTGGCATCGGGACGGAACTATATCGATACCCGCGTGGTGGATTTCTTCGGTGATGGTCGCCAGACCGTGGTCACACGCGATGCTTCTTCCGGTGCCTGGTACGGTCTGTGGTATGGTTCGGGGCGGTTCAACCTCACACCGCTGGGTTACTGGGACACTGTGGGGAGCTGGAACAGTGTGACTGTAGCAGACCTTGGCGCAACGGGTCACCAGGCTGTTTATGGTTTCAACACCGTATCCGGTACCTGGAACCGGATGGACTTCGATGGCGTCATTGCCACGCAGACCGCGGTTGCGCAGAACTTACTGATACAGTCGCTTGACCTCACCGCGGTCGGTAATTTCATCGATGCAGATCGTGATGCGATCCTCGCTCGCAGTACGTTCAACGGACATTGGTATCGCCTCACTCAGGATGCGGGTGGATACCTGCTGTTCGATCTTGGGCTTTGGCCGGAGACCGCCGATTGGACATCGGTCACCGTCGGAGATTTCAACCACGACCGCCGCGCTGATGTCGCGGGTTATTCACCGTCGCAGGCAGCCTGGAGCGCGCGAACATTCAACGGAAACCAATCCACCTCCATCAGTCTCGGAACGTGGAGTTCCACCTCATTGGCGACAGATGTCCCTGGAGCGACTGATGCAACCCTCAAAGCGATCATTCTCGCGGACACACCTGGTTTAAGGTCGGCGGTTGCTGTCGGTGACACGCGCACCATCGCCCGGTTGCTTCGTAACTGGGCCGCGAATGCTGTCGACTCCGCTCTATTCAGCAATCCACTGCTGAACGGCGCCCGCAGCGCGAGTGAAGCGTACTTCAGCGGCTATGCGATTGACAAAGCTGGATCGACTTGCGGCGGTGTTGGTGAATTCTACGTCAATATCCTGAAGCTGTTCAGCATTGATTCACTCACCGTCGGTCTTGGTGATTATCGTGCCGACGCTCTGATCCATACCACGGTCGTGGTTCCCATTCGGAATCAGCAATCGTGGAGTTTTGACATCTTCGACCCGACATTCAACTGCACCTACGTGGACGCCCTCTCGGGAAACAATCTTTCCTACACCACGATCGTGTCGGCAGTCCAGTCGAGAAACACCGCGAATGTTTCTGTCGAAGAGTCCGCGACGTTGTATCGGGATTTTATCTCTCGAATTCCCTTTGACTCGCCGGACATGACACTCGTCGGAATTCAGGACGGCATCTACATTTATCGGTGGCCGAATTATGGATTGGACGACTACGTCCGGGTGAATCAATCTACGTTCTCTGAATACGGTTACGCATCGGGGAATGCCGGATTCTACCAGTTAATGGCGAAAGTCCTGGTGGTGAACCCGAATAATGGATCGGGGAGTCCATCAATCAGTCAGGATCAGCGCGCCCAATTCCTCAGCGAACTCGCGAGTCTGGGGATCGTCGTGCCGAACTGACCAGGCGCATTCAATGGGACATCTCAAAGGGCTTGATGCAATCCGATGGTTCCAAGAGCATAGAAAGTGTACTCGACATCTGCGATGTGGTCCCAGGCGGCAGCGAGGAAGCCGCCTGTACTCAACTCCAATTGATTCAGAAACCGCCGCAATTTTGCCGGGGGGATAATGTCCGGTGCATCGAGATCGAGGCTGGTCAGATAGCCCGTGAAAGTTGACAACGTATCCGAGAATGGGACACGAGTGTTGGCCTGGAAACCACCGTCGTCACCCCGGACTTCTTGGAGAAAGTCGACGACACGGCTTCGGGTTGCGCCATCGAAAGCATCGAACATTTTGAGCAGGGCGACCGCAGCCGCTGTGGGATTGGTGCCGCTGCGGCGCATTGGGCCGACTTCCACGAACCCACCGTCGTCACGCTGACGTTGTTGAACGAAGGCAATCAAGCGATCTGCGTCGGGCACGCTGCGGCCGATCAGTTCATAACAGAGTGCGACCAGAAAGGAGTGATAGGTACTTCCGGAAGCCCCGCTGATGGACTTGGCGTAACCGCCGTCCCCAACACGAAAACTCTCCAGCAAAACAGCCAAACGTTCGGACCAATCCGGCGCGACATCGGCGAGAAGATCGGTCCCCGTTGCGCCTTGGACTACGATCGCCGAGTAGAGCCAGCTGACGATGTCGATCACCGATGTCGTGCGCCCGGCGTTGCGTTTCAGCCAGTCGCCGGTTTTAGCGGCGGCTACCGGATCGATTTCCCCAAGCGATGCCAAACCGCGGAGAGCGAAGGATGTGTAATAGAGATCGGCCTGGACACCATCCTCAAAGAGCGGTTCGCCGTTGAGATCGACATCGCGCCCGGAGAAACCACCATCGGGAAGCTGCCGAGACAGAAGAAATGTCCGATGGCGTTGGCGGAACTCTTCCGGCAGTTGTTGCAGTCCGCGTTGAATGCGATCTCCGAGTTGCAGCAGATACGGTGCGGGCATCAGGTCGCGCCTGGATGGGCGATGACGGGCAACGTCGACAATCGGTTCGTCAGTTGCAGTTCGACCACCGGTGGCGGCGGTGGCGGTGCTTCCCGCGTCAGCACAGAATCGACGATGTAATACAGCAGCTCCCGCAAGGCCACCGGCTCTGTTTCATCGGCGAGCGATTCTGCCCGTGCCCGACATTTCTCGACGAGCGCTTCCGCCTTCGCGAAGATACCCAGTTCAGTGTACCAGTGGCGAATGGCGGCGATTCGCGATCCGTTGACGAGCGAGACATCATTCCACATCGCGGTGAGCGCGATCCGCTGTTCGGGTGTCGCGGCTTCAAACGCCATCGCCAGCAGCAAAGTCGGCTTGAACGTTTCCGCATCGCGACCGGCGGTCAGCTTGTTCGACGCGCCTTCTTCCCAGTCCTGCAGATCGTTGAGGATCTGAAAACCCACGCCAAGGTGACGGCTGAACTGCGGGATCATCGTGTCATACGCTTCCGACGGTCCCGCCATGCGGATTCCGGCGTAGAGGGCCGCTTCAAACGCCGGCGACGTTTTCAACGCGTAGATTTTCATCGCTTCCAGCGGAGTCAGCGCGGTGACGTGCGGGCCGTTCCAACGGAGTTCGGCCCCCTGCCCTTCGCACAACTTCATGTGCGCGACGGCCAGGCGATCGGCGATGTCCGCGACCGCGGCGGGGTCAAGTTCCTTCCGCGTTTGTGTGATGAGTCGATAGCCGAGTCCGATGAGATGATCGCCGATATTGATGGCGTTCCCGGTGTCGTACTTGCGGTGGAGCGTTTGTTGGCCGTAGCGATAGCCGTCGTCGTCCTGGATGTCGTCATGGACCAGCGAGGCTTTGTGGAAGGCTTCCATCGCTGCGGCAATGCGACGGACCGACAGTGGATAGTCAGGCGCGTCGGCGAGCAGTTGCGGTGGTTGGTTAGGATCGCGGGTCAATGCTTCATACGCCGCGAGCGTGACGAATGGCCGTAAGCGTTTTCCGCCGCGGACAAGCCATTCCCGAGCGACTGTTTCGGTGAACAGCAGCGGTGACATCGGGTCGGCCGTGTTCCGCACTTCGCGCATGGGCGGTACGACTTCATCGAACTGCTCATCAAAAATGCGGTTCGCGGCCCGCATCAGCGGGATGTAGCCGGACGTTTCGGCGACATCGAGCGGTTCGTATTTGTCGAGGCAATCCCACACCCACGCTTCATCGAGCGTGGTGTTCTTGCAGTCGCCGGAATGCAGCGGTACGGCGTACGACGGCACACCCGCGAGCAAGACCTTGTCGATCGCCTTTTCGAGAACATTCAGGCACGCGACGCCGAGAATGCCGTCAATGTGACCCGACACGATGATCTTCAGGACCACCGGCGAACCTTCCGCAACGAGGACTTTGTACCCAAGTTGTTCGGCTCGCACTTTGTAATCGGCGATTGAACAGGCCCCGCAGCGTTCGCAATCGAGACCGAATTCATCGTATTCCGCGGGGCAGCCATCAGCGTGCTTCAAACAGTGCGGCAGCAGCAGCATGCGGCGATTGAACGGCAACGCCAGGAACTGCCGCTTCCAGAAAAAGTTGCCGACCATCACCATCGCGAACCCAAGATAGCCCTCGGGTTTGCCCATTTGTTCGAGCAGCTTGCGGCCGTGTGTTTCCAGGACGGAACGCGTGAACGGCCGGCTTTTGTCGAGCGACTGGGCGTATCGTTCCGCCGCGGTCTTGATCTCTTCGCGCTCGGCCAACGTCGGCGGCACGAGTTTGAGGTGCGATGTACTGCGCCGCTTGGCCCCTTCCGCACCGTTGGTCGGCGGGAGTGCCGCAGTCGGTTCTTCACCGCCCGTGTGAGCGGTATCGGATTCCATCGGCAAGGTCGCAGTCGATGCAGTCATCTCGCACTCTCACAAGGTATGGCTGCCGGAGTTGCGGACGAATCTGCAACGGAACGGGCAAGCTCTTCATCGTTGTTCGGCATCCGCTCGCAGCAAGCCAGCGCGTGTCGCAATGCGGAGACCGTGAATGTTAACGGATAGAGACGTTCAAAGTACCACAACTTGGCAAAGTAGAATCCAATGGGTGACGGTTCCGCAATCGAACCACTGTTCACGCGGTCAATCAGCCATTGCAATCCGCGGCTCCGGATGCTCTCGAAGCGGTCATCCTCAACACACAGTGCTTCCACCGCCAATGCCGTTTCTTCGACGCTGGAGGACACGCCGCGTTGTCCACCCCAACCGCCATCGTCGTTTTGCTGGCTTGCTAACCAGCGCAGTCCGCGCTGAGCTTCGATGTCGCTCAACCGGTCGAGGTCGCGAAACGCCATCAGTACGCGGGCCGTGCCGTAGAGCGGGTTTTCTTCGTTCGCGACATGTTGATTGCCAAACCACAGTGGCAACCAGCTTCCATCAGGGCGTTGACGCCGAGCGAGGTAACGCATCCCGTTTGTGATCGCGCGCTCGATACGGGCTCGTTGAGCGGGGGGGGCAGCCGTGTCGTCTGCTAACAGTGATCGCCAGGCATGCATCGCCCGCAGGCAATGAGCCGTGATATCGGCGGAGCTGCGATCAAACGGCAGCGTGCCCCAACCGCGGCAGAACGTCGGCCATCCGCCGTCGCGGTTTTGCAGGTCGAGCAACCAGTCGATGCCACGCGACACGGCTTGATGGCAACGGTTGGTCAAGCCATCGAGGCGGCACAATTTCAGCAATGCGAGAATGGCCCCGGGGGTATCATCGGCATCGGGAACACCGCCAGACAGATCGGTCCACGCCCAACCGCCGGGTGCGGCCTGCGTGTAGGGATGGACGACGAGATTCTGTTGACCAAGCAACCATTCGGCGAGGGCTCGCCGCTTCGGTTCCGGCAGAGTGTCCGCGTCGAGTCCGTTGACCGACAGCGTGGTGACCCACGTGGCGAGATTTGTGTCGATGGGCCAACTGCCATCGTTGCGAATGGAGTCGAGCAGGAACAGCACCCCGCGATGGACGACGGGATGGTCAATATGGCCCATCGCAATGAGGCTCATCGTGACGAAACTCGTCAGTGGCGTCGCTTCGAGGAAACCGCCGCTGGTGGGCTGGATCGTCGTCAGCTTAGCCAGTGTGGGGGCCACGGCCATGTTACGGATCGCGCGCATCAACGGATTGCGCGATGGAGCAAAGTCGTGCCGGACTTGGCCGATGGCGATCAGTGCCGGCAGAGCATAGCTGACCACCGGCAGGCTGACGAATTTATAGAACGAGTGAGGCAACCAGGCCAGTTCAAACGGCAGCGGCGAGACTTCACGCCAGTCGACCAATCCTGCGAGGGCACATTGCGTGAGAATCGGAGCGGAAAACGTGCGGTCGGTTCCGTACCGGGCATGCACCGCCGCGACACCACCCTGACGGTCAATGTATCCGACTGCGGCGTCGATCGTGTCACTAAAACGCTGTGCTTCGCCGCTCAGGACAAACGCCGCGCGGGCCAGCATCGTTGTGGAGATGTTGCTGACACTGAGAATGGTATCGCCCCACCCGCCGTCGGAATTTTGCTTCGTTGCCAGCCAGGCGAGACCGCGCTCGATCAATGGTCGGACTTCCGACGCGCGAGCGGGTGCTTTCGTCGCCAAGAGGGAAAGTGTGGCGATCGCGGTCGCGGTCGAGAGGGCTGATGCCGAGAGTTCACCTACCCAATTCCCCGCCGGTGTGGCTTCGGCGAGCAAAGCCGAGGCCGCACGCTCGTAGGCATCACGGAGTTCATGGGGAGACAGCGGCGTCACGGTATTCGGTTCTCAAGTATGAGCGTGTGCAGTTCGTTAGAAGTCGAGGGAATCGAGACCGTCCATGAGGTCGTCGAGGGCATCACGCGGTTGTGCAGGCTTTTCGGTTTGTCGTTTCGGAATGCCGACTTGCATCCCTACGGCTTCGCGACCATCGGCGACGAGTTCAACGTCTCGTTCCTGAGCGGCTATTTCCAACGCGGACGGCGCACCGAAGAGCTTCGACAAATCGATCTTGAAATCCCCCACAGCGGATGTTGCCGCTCCCGCAATAGCTGGCGTTTTATGCTCGGGGAAGATAATCGCGTTGGCGGGACAGACGCGGCTGCACGCCGGGCAACCGCGCTTGCAGTTGTCCTGCTCTTCGACCAGGATGCGATCCATCCCGTCGACGCCGTAGACACCGAACAGGCAGAAATCGAGGCACTCCATGCAGTTGGTGCAGCGGCTGTAATCGATCACCGGATACCAGCGGCGGCGGGCTTCGGTCTCGGCAATCACCGGGACCGTGGTGCCATTCGTGGCAACAAACGGCGATGTGATCGCCAACGCGGGAGCTGGTTTCGGCGCGGCGAAGCCATTCGTCAAACCCAATGAACCTAACGACACCAGCGGCACGGTCGCTTCGTTCGCGATTCGCTCGATTTCCCGAATGTAGACCGCGGCCTCGGTGTGTTGGCGGAGATCAAGGACGTAAATCTTGCGGTTCGGCACATTCACCGAACCAATGCCCTGCGGGGATTCACCCACGGCCTCTTCGCTGTCATCGTCATCTTCATCACTCTTCAGCAGCGAAACGCCTTCGTGGCCGCGGATATCGTTGCGATCGAGAACCCAACGCGTGGCGCGGGGATACAACCAGCTACAGACGACAATATCACCAGAGATGGAACGCAACCACAGCATGCCGTGGTGATCTTCGGGCAAATCGTAGAGATGCGGAATCAATGAGACTTCGGCGGTACCGGACAGAATCAACTGCGTGGCAATCTCTTCCTCGAGTTGCCGCTTGTTCGGATTCTTGCCGGGGGCCTGGGAGACCACGACGGTAATTTTACGGGCGGCCATGTCGTTCTTGTCTCTCGATCGCGAGGGAATCTACTCGTTGTATTGGCTTTTCAGCAGCCGCTGCGTCACTTCCCACGTGGCTTCCAGGTGGGCGAAGTATTCTTGTGGCGACATCAGCGGGGCTTCGGTCTCAAAGTGGTACAGCCAGCCGGCGTCGTAGTTGTCGACGTTGACCAGCGACGGGTCGCTCATCAGCGCAGCATTGAAGTCGCGAACGTGACCTTCACAAGGGGCGTACAACGTGGAAACGGCTTTGGAACTTTCGATCTGTCCAATTTCCTGCTTGTGCTTCACCACGGTGTTGGGATCGATCGACCAGTCCAGGAAGTAAACGTCTTGCAACAATCGCACGGCGTAAGCGGTGAAACCAACGCGAAAGCCCGCATCGGTTCGCGAGAGCCACAGGTGCGAACGGCTATACTGACGATCCACGGGGAAGCGTGCTTCGTACTTTCCCATCATGAAAACCAGATCATCATCGGCCATGCAGCGGGACTTTTCCACAATGCGGGATGTTAAGGCGGGACCCAAGGCAGGAGATTAAGCTGTCTTATCGTCGGCTGCGGACGACCCATCGTCAAGCGCTCGCAGGGGAAGTCGCACTTGGGGGGGAACCGTCGGTGAATCGGACGGAATCGTCCGCAATAACAGTTCCCATTCGGTGACACATGCATCCATCGAGATGACCGCCTGCCGAAAGTTGGTGTGATCGGAGGCGAGCGGGGCATCCACACGAAATTGCTTTGCCGCTTCTCGCAATGATCCGATCTTCTTGCGCAGTTGACGAAAGTACGCCGGCGGATCTTCGACGCGCGATTCCAGCGACCGCGACACGTCGAACACCACGCGGGCCACCTGCATCAATTCCGTAAACTCTTCCGCCTCGGGGCTGTGTTTGACAAAGGTGCGGACCATCCAGGCATGGGCAAAAATGGTCTGGCAGCGTTGTACAGCTTCGATGGGTGTCAGATGTTCCGCTGTCATGACTTACTCTCCCAAGGACCGACGGTTGCACGGATGGACAGATTCGCGGTCCGCAAATGTTCGGCATGAACGTGGATTTTCCGCACCGCCATCACCACTTCACGGATCGCACTGCTTCCTTCCAAGAGCACCGGATGATGCAACACCAGCCAATCGGAATCGGCTCGAGTCGCTTCGGAAAGTTCATCAGCTTGACGAAAACGGCTGCGGGCATGAATCAGGTGGAGGCCCCGAAATCCGGGAAACAGCGCGATTCCTTCCGCCTGCATCGCGGCTGCGAACACGTCGCGTGAAAGCCCGCCGCAGGTTTCGGCGTGATAGCGAAAGCCGACTTTATAGAAGTCGGTTTCATTTGACCCGGCAACAACATGAATCGGCGTCAACACGGGAACATCTGCCAGTTGTTTGCAGAGGTCATCAGCGCGTCGTCGTCGTTCGGCACGACGGGAGTCAAGCTGTTCCAGTTGCGGTAACAAGACGGCGGCTTGCAATTCTGAAAGAGGATAAGCGTCGTTCCCGCGGAAGCTGTAACGCCGCAGGCGGGTAATCACATCCGCCCGATTGGTCAGCACTGCGCCGCCCCGGCCGGCAGTCAGGAGTTTGCTGCCACCGAAGCTGATGACGCCGACATCGCCCTGCATGCCCGCACGATGTAATCCCAGTTTGGCTCCGGGCATTTGGCACGCATCTTCAATGATGGCGAGTCGGTGTTCATCCGCTAACTGGTGCAATGCCGACATATCCACGACACCTCCATGCAGATGCGTCGCAATGATCGCGCGTGTTTTCGGACCAATCGCATGGGCAGCGCGTTGCGGGTTCATCTGACCGGTTTGTGGGTCGAGATCCACCAGCACCGGTGTCGCTCCGACCGTCAGCACATTGAGAAAATTTCCCTTGAAATCATATCCCGCGAGCAGAACCTCATCCCCTGCCGCGATGTTCAATCCTCGCAGTGCCAGTTCGATGCCGACCGTGCCACTGCTGCACAGCGCGACATGGTCCGCTGCGTGGTATTCACCCAGTTGCTGACGAAGCCGTTGACAGTTTTCGCCATCATACTTCCCCCAGGTGCCCGACCGTGCGCACTGCTCCAGAGCCGCAGTAATAGCACCATCGGACCGCGGCCACGTGGGGGCACCCATTGGCCGAACTGCGGGGCCACCGAGAATCGCCGGGAGCGTGTCTTTATGGGAACTCGTCATCGGAATCAGGGACCAGATTAAGGACGCCATCGGTCTTTTCACGACCTCTGTACACATTGCTGGGGAAGGTCGATTGCCACTTGCGCTCCGCGCGGTTTACGATGCCGGTTCATTCTGGAGTGATCGTCACCCTCGTCACAAGGCCACACGATGTCGACTTCCGAGCGTACGATTCGGTTTATCATGATAGGGGGCTTCCTCGGAGCCGGCAAAACTACGACGCTGGCCCGACTGGCTCGCCATTACACCGACCGCGGTCTTTCGGTGGGGATCGTTACGAACGATCAAGCCGCGGATCTCGTCGATACGAATTCATTGAGAGCGCAAGGTTTTGAAGTCGGCGAGGTTGCGGGCGCCTGCTTCTGCTGTCGCTTTCAAGACCTCATCAGCACCATACAGGGGCTCGATGCCGCGAAGGCTCCTGACATCATTCTCGCGGAACCGGTCGGCAGTTGCACCGATCTGGTGGCGACCGTCCTGCAACCGCTGAAGCAGTTGTACAATGCACAGTTTTCGATCGCCCCGTATACGGTGATCCTCAAGCCGAGCCAGGGTCGCCGCATCCTGCGAAACGAACCGGGCGGTGGTTTCTCACCGAAGGCGGCCTACATTTTCGAAAAACAACTCGAAGAGGCCGACCTGATTCTCATCAACCGCGTGGATGAACTGACACCAGCAGAAGTGCGCGAGCTGCAGGGCTTGCTCGACGAACGGCATCCCCAGACGCCGCGGTTGGCGATCTCTGCGAAAACCGGTGCCGGGTTCGAGGAACTCGTCGAGTTCCTCGATCAACAAGGTGATTTCTGCCGTCGCGTCCTGGATATCGACTACGACGTATATGCAGAAGGTGAAGCCGAACTCGGTTGGCTCAACAGCAGTGTCCGTTTGCATGCCGAACAACCGTTCGATTTGGACACGCTGTTGCTCGGAATCGTCAGCAAGATGCGGCAGTCGCTCACCGATGCGGGGTATGAAGCCGCACACCTAAAGACGATCGGGCTGTGGGAAGGTTTCTTCGGCGTTGCGAATCTGGTCAGCACGACCGTGTCGGCCGAACTATCGCTGCCGTCCCGCTGTCGGGTGTCCGATTGTGATCTCGTGGTGAATGCGCGCGTAGCGTGTGATCCGCTGATTCTTGCCGATCATGTGCGGGCGGCACTCGTCGAGGTGTGTGCCGCCCAAGGCGTCACCGCGACGGAGCAGCAGACGCAGAAGTTCCGTCCCGGTCGACCGGTGCCGACGCACCGCCTGCAGCCTGTGTAATCACCGTACTGGTCTCTTGTTGATCCATCGCGGTGTCGGTGGGGAGTGTGTCTCATGTATCTCCGAATGGCGAAGCGGCTGCTGCTCGAAACGGATAAGCGTTTGCTATGGAAACTGGCCTACAACTTCGGCTTCAAGGGGGCGCTCTCGGTCCAACGATTTAAACGCCGGTTGAAAAAGAAGGGTGAATACTTCCCGCCGTTCCTGTACGTGTCCGTGATCAACAGTTGCAACCTGCGTTGCCAAGGATGCTGGGTTGATGTCTCCGCAAAACAGCAGACGATCAGCCTGGAATCGATGAATCGCCTGATCCGCGAGGCTCAAGCTGCGGGAAATTCCTTCTTTGGCATCGTCGGCGGCGAGCCGTTCATGCATCCGCAACTGCTGGAGATCTTCGCAGCGCATCCGAAGTGCTATTTCCAGGTCTTCACCAACGGCCACTTCATTACCGACGAAGTGGCGAAGGAATTACGTCGCCTCGGCAACGTGACGCCGCTCATCAGTGTCGAAGGGACCGAACTGATCAGCGATGAGCGCCGCGGCCGGACCAACGTCCTGTCCAAGACCATGCAGGGGGTTGAGAACTGCCTGAAGAACCGCTTGATCACCGGCGTCTGTACCAGCGTCTGTCAGACGAATCTCGAAGACTTCGTCAACGAAGCCTGGATTGATCGCTTGATCGACATGGGCGTGCTCTACACGTGGTTTCACGTCTACCGCCCGATGGGACCGTTGCCGAACCCCGATTTGTGTCTGTCAAAAGATCAGCAACGGCGGATCCGGCAATTTGTCGTCGACATGCGCGCGAAGAAACCGATTGGAATCGTCGATGCGTACTTCGACGGTCAAGGCCAGGCGCTGTGTCCGGCCGCGGTCGGACTGACGCACCACATCAACCCGTGGGGCGGAATTGAACCGTGCCCGATCGTCCAGTTCGCGAAGGAATCGATTCACGATCCGCGACCGATCGATCAGGTCATTTCGCAATCCGCCTTCCTGCGGGATTTTCGAGAACTCGCCGCGAAATCGACGCGTGGCTGCATCGTGCTGGAACGTCCCGATCTGTTGCACGAACTGGTTGTATTGCACAGTGCGGATGACCAAACCGTCCGCAAATCGGCACATGCCGAATTGCAGGCGATGCAGAACCGCCCCTCACAATACTCGCCTGGTGAAGAAATCCCCGAGCGAAGTTGGGCCTACCGGATTGCCAAGAGTCTCTTCTTCCACGATTTCGGCGCATATCAGAATCTGGGCCCAGTCCTTTGAGATTTACCGCTGAAGCTCGGGCCATGTGTTCGCCCTTTATGTTCTTGCTGGTTGATTCACGAGTGATCTGGCATTCTTGAAACATTCATCGTCGATAATCGTACGAATTTCACAACTCCGCGGTAAGAAGCCATGACATGGCAAAGCGAATTCACATTGTTGGAAGGAAGAACTCTGGGAAGACAGCTCTGATCGTCGAGTTGGTTCGTGAATTGACTCAGCGCGGGCTCAAGATCGGAACGATCAAGCACACTCACCATCACCATGAGTTCGACGCTCCAGGCAAAGACTCATATCTGCACCGTCAGGCTGGAGCGGTCGTCGTTGGCTTGGTGGGGCCGGCGATGGCGGCGGCATTTCGCGAGCACAGCGAAGCGGATCGCATGACAGCGATCGACAAGCTCGAGCCGCTGTTTGCCGATTGCGATCTGGTGCTCGTCGAGGGGCAGCAGCAGGCCGATGCAGTGAAGGTGGAAGTCTGGCGAGCATGCATGGAGCAGGTTCCGCTGGCAATCGCAGTGCCGGGGATCGTGGCACTGGTCAGCGATGATTGCTACGAGAACCTAGAATGCCCCATCTGGCCGCGAACCGGCATTTCGGCGATCGCAGACCAGATTCTGAAACTCAATTCGTGAGTGACCATCCGGCCGGTCGACCCGATGGTCGCTCACTCTCCAACGCTTTCTGGCTGGTAATGTCGGTTGATGAAGTCGTTCTGGATCCACAGCAGCTTGTTGAATGCCAGAATTGTCCTGAGACGCAGTTCGGGTGTGATCGGCCATTCGCAGATGGAATGGAATAGCACCTGCGAGAGGACCCCCATGAGGGCGTTCATCTGCACAAGCGGGACGTTGATCTCGCGGTTGCCTGCCTTCGGCGTATGGATGCGGCCGACCATATCCAGGTATTGCACCATCTTCGCGTCATAGGCACGGCCGATCAGTTGGATGAAGTACCGGTTCAAGTGATCTTTGCGGAATTGGATCTGCGGATGATCGAGTGACAGGGATTTGACATCCGGAGGAGTCGGTCCGTCGAAGCCGTGCTGTCGGGGGACAAAGTGCCGGGCGGTGGCGTCGTAAGAGAGCAGCTTTTGGTACGTCTGGTCGACGAGTTGTGGCACGCGTGGTCCCAGATGCGGTGCGGCCGCCTGGATCAGTTTCACATCGTCGGGACCGAAGCCGATAAAGCCCGCCAGAAACTCATAGCGATACTGCGGATCGGTTTCCAGACGTGGTTCGTCGATCGTGTGCATGATGGAAAGAATCGAGTTCTACAAAGAGGTGGAATGAATCCCGGTCGTGAACGAGCGACCGGGGACAGGCTCTGGGGTGGAGACACTGTCCCCGGCGGCGATTCGACTACACGGCGAGCTGGATCAGTTCGGCGGGCGGTTCCGACTCGATCAGCTTCAAGTCGAACTTCTCCTGCAACACCTTAAAGATGTTCGGAGTGATGAAGGCCGGCGGGACCGGGCCGACGCGAATCCCCTTGACATCGAGAGCCAGTAAGGTGAGGAGCACGGCGACGGCCTTCTGTTCGAACCAGGACAAGACGATTTCCAGCGGCAAGTCGTTGACGCCGCAGTTCAGCGCGTTGGCCAGTCCGACTGCCACTTGCACGGCGCCGTAGGCATCGTTGCATTGCCCCATATCGAGCAACCGCGGAATGCCTGCCACGGTCCCGTAGTCATGGTTGCGAATGCGGTATTTACCGCAACCCAAAGTCAGGATGACCGACTGCTCGGGCGATTGTTCCGCTACTTGGGTGTAGTAGTTGCGGCCGAGTTCCGCCCCATCACAGCCACCAATCAGATAGAACCTCTGGATCTCACCCGACTGGATGGCCGCCAACACTTTGTCAGCGAGGCTCAGAATCACGCTGTGATGAAAGCCAATGGTCGACTCGCGAACGAAGCTGTCCGTCAGCGGCTCACAAGTCCTGGCCTTGGCAATGACCTGCGAGAAATCGTCCGTCTTGAGCCGCGTGGCGCCGGGCACGGCTGTCACGCGTGTTGTGAACAATCGGTCCGCGTACGTATCCGAGGGAATCAGCACACAGTTCGTCGTGGCCACGATCGGGCCCGAGAACATCGGGAATTCCCACTGCTGGTTCTGCCACGGACCGCCGTAGTGGCCCGCGAGATGCGGGTATTGCTTGAGGCCGGGGTAACTGTGAGCGGGCAGCATCTCGCCATGCGTATAGACATTGATCCCCGTCCCGGCCGTCTGCTCCAGCAAATTGGCAAGGTCCACCAGATCGTGCCCGGTGACCAGAATCCCCGGCCCGGCAATTGTCCCCTCCCGCACGGTCGTCGGGACGGGTTTACCGAAGCGCTCCGAGTGACCTTGATCGAGCAATTCCATCACGCGCAGGTTCTTGCGCCCACATTCGAGCACCATTTCGAACAGCGTCGGAATGTCGAAGTTGACGTTCGTCATCGTGGCGAAGAGGGCTTCTTCGATGAAGGCACTGACGCTCTCGTCGAACTTGCCGAGTCGCCGGGCGTGATTCGCATAGGCCGCCATTCCCTTGAGACCGTAGAGGAGAATCTCCTGGAGTGACTGAACATCAGGGTCTTTGCCGCAAACACCGATATCAGTGCAGCCGACTCCATTTTGGGTCTGCTCACATTGGTTGCAGAACATGGTGGGTTCCTTGATGGAAAGGACGGAGAGAACGTGAATGCTGACTGGTGAAATTGGCTGTCATTGAGGACGCGGCGATCCCGCAGTTGAGAACCTTGGATGCTGGCAACGCACCAAGCGCATGCCAGCGGGTGTGTTGAGCAGCGTGTCGGTCCATTCATGACCATCGTAGGCGTAGCGAATCTGGATGGCGGACACGGCCCACGTGAAGAATTGCTCCACGGCTGTTTCGAGGGAGATATTATGCAGTGGCGTCTGCTGCTGGGGGGCAGCCTTACAGAGTGTCCCGGTGATCTGGGCATGGGCCTGTAAATCGGCGACGAGGGTGAGCACATCGTCCCGTGATAAAACCGCCTCGCGCATCTCGGGCAGCGGCGGACCGTCGGGCAACTGAGTGGGTGAGGGCGAAGTCATAAGGATGGTTTCTTATCCGCACGGAATTGTTTGGTCGACAAGAACGGTTCTTCACTTGCGGCGGAAGTGGTTAAACCTGTGCTGAACGGAAATCGATCGATCTCTGCAGCCGTGGCGTGGCACTGGGCGCAGTTTTGGAGCCACGGGTGGGTGGTCCGCAGACCGGGGCGCGCGATCAAGCCATGGCAGCTCATACAGTCGCCACGCAGGTGGGCCGTATGGGGAATCGTTGGTGGCGCACCCGGCATCGCACGGGTGCCTGGGCCAGCACGGAGAAGCCCGGCGAACACGTTTCCCGGAATCGGCCCCGGGGCGGGCTCTTCGCTGGAGTTCACAGAGACGACCGGGGCAGCGATTGGTAGCCCTCCCGCCTGTTCTACGTGACATCCGAGGCAGTTGGCATAATGCGGATGGCTGATCTTCGTGGCGATGCGGTTCCCTAGCAGCAGGCCCTCTCCATGACAGACAAGGCAACTCTGGGCCGATTGCTGCTCAACGAAATGTGGAATGACCGGTGGGGCTCCGTCAAAAGCACGCGTCCGCAACCGATCGCGAAGCGCAGCCTCTTTCATCGCAGGGGTACGAGCGACCGAAGCGAACAGATCGGGGCTCGGTTGTTTCAACGAGGCCAGGTTGGAGGTCCAGGTCCGATTCGGTCCGACGGTCAGCGCGGTGATCTCTCGATAAGACGGCGCGACAATGCTGGACTCGGTGGGAGCTGCGGCGACGAGTTTCACAGCACGTTGCGGGATCACCGGTTCCGCAATACCGACCAGAAAGCCCACCAGACCGATCCCGACTGCGATCGCGCCACCGATCGTCATCGAACGGCCGACGCCCAGGGATCTGCTGGACGCAGGAGGGGCTTCCTGAGGACGAGGAGTGCTCATGACAACACCTTCGCGACTCGGGCGGCGCACTTCTTGTAGTCTGGCTCTTTGCTGAACGGACAATGGGCCTCGAGCGTCAACCGGTTGATTAACTTACGCTCATCGAAGAATGGCACAAACAGATGCCCCGGTGGGCAACTCCCTCGGCCATCGATCCATGCCGCAATCACCAGCTCGCCGCGACGAGTCTGCAACTTCACCTGTTCCCCGCTGCGGATGCCGAGGCGATTCGCGTCATCGATGTTGATTTCGACATACGCGGCCGGCATCGCCCGGCGCAGCGGGGGAATCCGCATCGTCATCGACCCGGTATGCCAGTGTTCCAGAACGCGTCCGGTATCGAGCCAGAACGGGTACTCGGAATCGGGCATTTCGGGCGGGGCAACGTAGGGCCGGAACCAGATCAGTGCACGGTCGTCTTGAGTGACCGAGTGGTAGAACTGAAATCCCTTGCCGGGAGCGACATAGGGGTCGGTCCCCTCGACGAAGCGGTAAGTCGTCTCTTTCCACGAACCGTCTGCTTGCTGGACGACCGGCCAGCGCAGGCCGCGGGATTTGGCCAGTACAGGATACGGGGCGAGGTCTTTGTGCTTGATGGTGCTGAACTGCCGGTACTCTTCGTACAGCCGCTCATCGACGTTGGTGTCATAGTAGTGGGACCAGTCCCAGACCGGGATCTCTTTGCCAGCGGCATCGGCCTGATGGAAGAGGAACTGGCCATCGCGATCCTGCATTCCGGCATGTCCCATTTCCATAAGTTTGTGGGCCACGGCAATCGTCTGCCAGCAGTCGTCGCGGGCCTCGCCTGGTGGTTTCACCATGCGGAACCACTGCTGGGTGCGGCGCTCGGAGTTGCCGAAGATGCCGTTCTTCTCGACCCACATCGCCGAAGGGAGCACGAGATCGGCGAGTGCCGTCGTGGCGGTGGGATAAACATCGGAAACGATGAGGAACTTGCCTTCGAATTCGGCCTTTTTATCAAACAGTTTATGCAGGTTCGGCAGCGACTGTCCCGGATTTGTAACTTGCACCCACATCGTGTCGATCGCTCCCTCGACATCCGACGGCGAGCAGAATTTCTCCCACATCAGCACGGTATGGTGCCCCGGCTTGGGGTTGATGCGGCCTGCGGGGAGCTTCCAGATTTCTTCGGCTTTGTGGCGACCTTTCTCATCGTCGACACGCAAGTCGCCAGGTAGGGCGTGAGCGAGTGTCCCCACCTCGCGCACGGTCCCACAGGCGGAAGGCTGGCCAGTCAGTGATTGTGGTCCGTCACCCGGTTTACCGAAGTGACCGCTGAGCAGGTGAATGGCGTGGATCAAATTATTGATCGCCGTGCCTTGCGTGTGCTGGTTGACTCCCATGCACCACAAGCTGGTGATCTTGCGGGACTTATCCGCGAAGAGATCGCCGAGCATCGTCAATTGTTGTTCGGAGAGACCACTGATTTGGGCGGTCTTGGTGACGGTGTACTCGGCAACCGACGCCTGGAATTGCCCCAAGGTGATCGCCTCGCCCTTGAGAGTCTGGGGATTCCCTGGTCCACGGAAGTGGCAGTGCTTCTCGACGAATTCACGGTCCCAGGCATTCCGTTCCAGCAGTTGATGCGAGATACAATTGGCAATCGCCAGATCGGATTGCGGCTGCATCAGCAGCACGTGGTCGGCTTGCTGGCTGGTCCGCGTGTGCCGCGTCGTCAGATCAATCAGTTCAACCTTTTGCCCGCGCAGCCGACGGTCCACAACCCGGCTGAACAGCACCGGGTGCATTTCGGAGAAGTTGTTTCCCCACAGGACGAGGGCATCGCAATGATCGAGGTCGTCGTAGCAGTTGTATGGCTCGTCGACGCCATAGGTGCTGATGTATCCCGTCACCGCCGAAGCCATACACAGCCGGGCATTCGGGTCGATGTGATTGTTGCTGAGCCCGCCCTTCATGAATTTGTTAGCGGCGTAACCTTCGGGAATGGTCCACTGCCCCGAGCCATAGAAGGCGAACTTCTGCGGCGCGGCATGGATCTTTTGGGCAATGACGGCAATGGCTTCCTCCCAGGAGATCGGGACCAACTGACCGTCTTTCCGCAGAAACGGGGTCCGCAATCGATCTTCTCCGTACAACACCATGCCGACGTGATAACCCTTCACGCACAGGAGACCCTTGTTGACATCCGCTTCTCGATCGCCCGTCACGGCGACGACCCGGTCGTTCTTCACGCCGACCATCACATGGCAACCGGTACCACAGAACCGACAGGGTGCCTTGTTCCAGGTGACATCGGGAATCACAGGCAACTCCACCCCGCCGGGCGGTGTGGGCGGGGCCGCAAAGAGGGAGTCACGTGCGAGTGATGCCGCTGCGGCGAGAGCCGATGCCTTCAGAAACAGGCGACGATCTGTCGAGTGCGTCTCAAACATGTCACTCATCTCCCACGGTCATGGTCAGTTCACTGGTGAGCTGATCTGACAACGGCTCGGATTCATCAAAGCTGACGAATGCGACCTCGACTTGGATGACGCCCGGGAGCTGCTCGACCCATTCGTGCCAATACCGAGCCGTCGAACCATCCGGCGCTTCCAACACGACAGGCAACCGGGATGCCTGCCGTTCCCCCAGCGTGAACGCGGGGATCGCTGCTAATGCCCGTAAAATCGCCGTCGCCGACTCTTCGGCTGTTGGCAACGAGACGACAAAACTGCTGATCCACATGCGTGTGCTCCGTTCAGGGGATGCATTCAACACACGCAAGATATCGGTCCTGACGGTCGATATCAAGAATAACAGAATTTCTTTTCTTGAATTCGAGATCAGCGGTCGATAGACTGCTCCCCTGTTGGACACAAACGAGGCTGACGCCCCGAAGTTCACTGCGCTTCTTTCAGGACAAACCGGCCACGATGACTCCCACGTCAATCACTTCCTGGGGTTTTATCGCAGCTGTTTGCTTGATGCTGGGTTGTCAACGCAGTGAATCAAGCGGGGGCCAGAGCCCGCTTGTGGTCGCGGCGGAATCCGCGGCGGCGAAACGGCATCCGGTTGTCATCCGCAAGCCTCCCGTTCCTCAAGGTGTGCCGACCGCCACGTTAGACCCCCACGGCAAACCGGTTTCGCTGCAGTGCTCCGCTTGTCATCGTGTCCGCGCCGCGAACGCCACCACAGCCCAATCGACGGACCTCGACGAGTTTCATCAGGGTCTGAAGTTCGCCCACGGGCAGTTGACCTGTATCAGTTGCCATGATGCGAACGACAACTATTCCTCACTCAGATTGGCCGATGGACGCTCATTGCCGTTTACCGACTCAATGAGGCTCTGTGCGCAGTGCCACGGGACACAATTTCGAGACTATCAGCACGGTTCCCACGGCGGCATGACAGGGCACTGGGATCTGACTCGGGGAGGTCGTGAGCGCAATCACTGCCTGCATTGCCACGATGCCCATGCTCCGAAGTACCCGACGTTCACTCCGGTCGCTGCCCCGCGCGATCGCTTTCGTCCGGTCGTGTCGTCAGGAGTTTCACATGAGTAGCGGCCAGCCACTACCGTCTCTGCCGATTCTCGACCAGGAACCCACGGGGCGTCGCGGGTTTCTCAAAGCCTGCGGAGCCACGCTCGGGCTGGCAGCTTGGGCCACGGCATTGAAACCGCTGACCGAATGGGCTCAAGATGTCAGTGTCGAGGAGTTTCTGCAGAAGCACTACCGCGAACTGAAGCCCGATGAGAAACAAGCAGTCTTCCGCCGCCTGGAAGCGGATTGCAAGCAGGACCACGGAGTCGATGTCACGATCTCCGATCCGCAGGCAATCCCCGGCGTGCAGTTTGCCTATGCTCTGAATCTGAGCATTTGCATCGGCTGCCGCAAGTGCGCCGAAGCCTGTCACATCGAGAATAACCACGATCGGGCGACGAACAATTCCTACATTCGCGTCTTCGAGATGGTGATGGGCGGCATCGATTTTGAGAAAGGGGATGCGACCTACGATCATCCGGTGCCCCAGCCCGGCAAGTTCTACATGCCGGTGCAGTGTCAGCAGTGCGAGAATCCTCCCTGTGTCACGGCTTGTCCCATCGAAGCGACCTGGCAGGAGAAAGACGGCATTGTGGTGGTCGACTACAACTGGTGCATCGGCTGCCGCTACTGTGAGGCGGCCTGCCCCTATCATGCACGCCGTTTCAACTGGGAAGCCCCGCAGATACCGGCGGAAGAAATCAATCCGGATCAGGGCTACCTCTCGAACCGCATCCGCCCGCAAGGGGTGATGGAGAAGTGTACTTTCTGCCTGCACCGGACGCGCGAAGGGAAGATGCCCGCCTGCCTCGAAGCCTGCCCGACGGGAGCCCGCGTCTTTGGAAACATTCTCGACCCCCACTCCGAGATTCGCTGGGTGGTCGAAAACAAACGCACGTTTGTCTTGAAAGAAGAACTCGGAACCAAGCCTCGCTTCTACTATTTCTTCGACGAGTAACACCGTGTCTGTGAGTCCTCACATCACATCCCCTTACGGCGCTCACCGCACGGTCGGTGCGGTCGAGTCGTACCCGCGTTTTCTGTGGCGCTCGCTGGGCGTCGCCACCGATGGCAACTGGCTCTTCTACGGTTGGATGACGCTGCTGACCGCGATCGCCCTCGTCGGCGCGAATGCCTGGGCGGTACAGGTTCGCGACGGGATGATCGTGACCAACATGTCCGATCACGTGAGTTGGGGGTTGTATATCGCCAACTTCACCTTTGGCGTAGGACTGGCCGCGGGCGGCGTCATGATGGTCATCCCCGCTTATCTCTATGACGACGAAGAGATGCACGAGCTGGTGATCATTGGCGAGGCGGTCGCCGTGGCTGCCATCCTGATGAGTACGCTCAGCGTCGTCGTCGATCTCGGTCGCCCTGACCGCTTCTGGCATCTGATCCCTGGAATCGGCAAGTTCAACTGGCCGATGTCGATGCTGACCTGGGATATTCTGGTCCTGAATGGCTACCTGGCCATCAACCTGCATATCGTCGGCTATTTGCTCTACATGCGCTATTTGGGCCGCAAGCCGAATCCCCGGTGGTATGTGCCGTTTGTGTTTCTTTCGATCATCTGGGCGATCAGCATCCACACGGTGACGGCGTTCCTGTATTGCGGGTTGGGTGGACGACCGTTCTGGAATACCGCGCTGCTGGCTCCCCGGTTTCTGGCGTCGGCCTTCGTCAGCGGGCCGGCGTTCATTCTGCTGGTGCTGCGCGCCTTGCGATCCACAACGAACTGGGAGTGGTCACCCCGCCCGGCGCAGACATTGATTCAGATTATTCGCGTGGCGATGGCGGCTAATTTGTTGATGCTCTTCAGCGAGTTGTTCACGCTCTTTTACACCGGGAGTGGGCATGCGGCAGCGGCGCGGTACCTGTTCTTCGGCAGCCACGGTGCGACGGGTCTGGTACCCTGGATTTGGACCGCGGTCACGTTGAATCTCGTGGGAACGGCATTATTCTGCATGCCGCACGCATTAGAACGGGGGAGTGTCCGTATCGCCGCCTGTATCATGTGCATCATCGGGATCTGGATCGAAAAAGGGATGGGGCTGGTCGTTCCCGGCTTCATTCCCTCGACGCTGCACGAGATCGTCGAGTATTCTCCCAGCCCGACCGAGTGGAAGGTGACCGCTGGCATCTGGGCGTTTAGCATGCTCGTGCTGACGGTGCTCATCAAGTTAATTGCCGCGGTTCATTCGCGGCGGCTGCACTCCACGGCCCCACACCTGCCATAGGGACAAACCGCATGACACCCTATGGTAAAGTCGCTCAGGCCGCGATTTCCGCCACCAGTCTGCTGGCGGAGCATTACGATGCCGAGGGGGGAAAACGGCTGAACTCACGAGAGATCGCCGAGCGCCGAAAACTCTCACAGGCCATCGTAGGAAAGGTGCTGACCACGCTCTCACAAATCGGTCTGGTCACCGGCTCTCCGGGGCCCGGTGGCGGCTACACCCTCGCCCGCCCCCCACGTACCATCACGCTCAGTGAGGTCATCGCTCCCTTTGAACGCATCGAAGAAAGCCTCATGTGCCCCTTCGGCAAAGGTTGGTGCGGCACCGGCCCCCAATGCCCGCTCCACCAGCAACTCACTCAACTCCGCGGTCAGATCACCGATTTCCTGAGCCAGACCACTCTGGCACGCTTTCAATCATGAGCTTCATTTTATCGGGGCGTTGAACATCTGCGCTGGCTGAGCTTCGCGAATTTCAATCCACACCGAAGAGCCCTCGCAGAGTCTTCAGTTGCGATCGGGCGATCGAGGATCCGCCTCACCCTCGCTCTATTGCACGCTTGTCTGTAGAACCCTTAGGTTTCATCGACGACGGTCGCTTTTCCGACGCTTGTCAGATGTGCGCAGAACCCCTGTTTTTCAGAGGCGTTGTCGGTTTCTACGCTTCGATGTTGCTTTACTCAAGCGTGAATTTTACTGATTTGGTGGAAGAAGAGCTGGATGGATGATGACCTCCTCGTCCTTGCCGTGAGTATGGGGTGTTCTCACGCGCCACTACGAGCGCCGGGTAAATACCCCCTCGACTTCATCAATTCGACGATGCGGCTAACGCTATCGTCGACGCTGACCCGGTCGGTCTGCAGCACGAGATCGGGTCCTTTCGGTTCCTCGAACGCCGCAGTCACCCCCGGCATTTGAGCGATCTTGCCCGCGTCGGCAAGTTGGTACGCGCCGCTTTGGTCGCGTGTCCGCAGCACATCCATTGGCGCTGTGCAGTAGACTTCCAGCACGCGGTCCAGGCCGATCAACTGCTTCGCCTTCTCGCGCACTGCCTCATGTGGTGCCACGAACGCTGCGATGGTGATCACTCCCGCGTCGTTCATCAATTTTGCGACCTCGGCTGACCGCCGCAGGTTCTCCGAGCGATCGTCGGCCGTGAACCCCAGGTCGCGGTTCAGCCCTTGCCGCATGTTCTGACCGTAGAGCACCGTCACTGCCCGGCCTTCGTTCCACAGGCGGCGTTCCAGCCCATACGCGATCTGGCTTTTGCCGCTGCCCGTCAATCCCACCAGCAGCACTGTCACCGGCACCTGGCCGTAGCGTTGCTCGCGCTCCGCGGGGGCAATCAGGCTCTCGCGCGTCTTCAACAGCGCGGCCGGTTCCGTGGCCCACACGTCGCCTTGGGATTTCGCCGTCCCGGTGTCCAGAATCATTCCCGCCCCGACGGTGTTGTTTGTCAGGCGGTCGATCAGAATGAACGCTCCGGTCGCGGCATTGGTGCGATAAGCGTCGCACGCCAGCGGCTGGGTCAGGCTAAGCTGCACATGACCGACTTCGTTTAGCTCCAGTCGCGCTACCGTCCGGTGTTCCAGCGAATTGACATCGACGCCATACCGGAAGGACGCGACTTCGGCCGTCACCTGTCGTGTGGTTTGCTTCAGCGTGTAGGACTTGCCGGGGACGAACGGCTGCTCGGCCATCCACACCACCATCGCCTCGATCTCGCTGCTGACATTCGGCAGATTGTCCGGCAGAACGAGCATGTCGCCACGGCTGACGTCCACCTCATCGGTCAGGGTCACGGTCACGGCCTGCGGGGCGAACGCTTCGTCCAGGTCGCCGTCGTACGTCACGATCGACTTCACATGGCTGCGTTTGCCAGACGGCAGCACCATCACCTCGTCGCCCTTGTGCAGGACACCCGAGGCAATCGTCCCCGCGAAGCCGCGGAAGTCGAGATTCGGACGGAGGACGTATTGCACCGGGAAACGGAAGTCGGTCAGGTTGCGGTCGCCGGCAATGTGCACTGTTTCCAAGTGATCCAGCAGCGGCGGGCCGGAATACCACGGCATCGCATCGCTCTTGGACACGACGTTGTCGCCCTTCAACGCCGACATCGGGATGAAGGTGATATCGTGCAGTTCGAGCTTGGCGACGAAACCGGTGTACTCATCCTTGATTCGTTCAAAGACATCGCGAGAGTAGTCGACGATGTCCATCTTGTTGATGGCCACGACAACGTGTCGGATGCCCAGCAGCGACACGATATACGAGTGCCGGCGGGTCTGGGTCATCACGCCGTGGCGGGCATCGATGAGAATGATGGCCAGTTGAGATGTCGAGGCCCCCGTCGCCATGTTGCGCGTGTACTGCTCGTGTCCCGGCGTGTCGGCAATGATGAACTTGCGGCGGTCGGTCGAGAAGTAACGATACGCGACATCGATGGTGATCCCCTGCTCACGCTCAGCCTTAAGGCCGTCGGTCAGCAGGGCGAGATCGATCTCGCCAGCACCGGTGGTGCCCACCTTCTCGCTGTCGCGTTTCACGGCCGCAAGCTGATCTTCGTAGATCATCTTGGTGTCGTGCAGCAACCGGCCGATGAGCGTGCTCTTGCCGTCGTCGACGCTGCCGCAGGTGAGGAACCGCAGGAGCTCCTTCTTCTGGTGGCGCGCGAGGTAGGTGTGGATGTCTTCCTGACTCAAATCAACGGCTTGCATGGAGTAGTTCTCAGTTCTCGGTTTTCAGTTCTTAGTCAAAATCAGTGGTCGTCGGTTCCACGGTTGCTTCCTAACCTAGAACTGACAACCCACAGCTGAGAACTGCTCAGAAATAGCCTTCGCGTTTTTTTTGCTCCATCGACCCGGTCTCATCGTGGTCGATCACCCGGCCCTGCCGCTCGGAGTTTGTCGCCAGCAACATTTCCTCGATGATCTCCGGCAGCGTCGTGGCGTTGCTCTCGATAGCTCCCGTAAGCGGGTAGCAGCCCAGCGTGCGGAATCGCACCCGTTTCATCATCGGCACCTCGCCAGGTCGCAACCGCATCCGATCGTCGTCGACCATGATGAGCGTACCGTCGCGTTCGACGACTGGACGGACATCTGCAAAGTAGAGCGGCACGATCGGGATGTTTTCCATGTGGACGTATTGCCAGACATCCAGTTCGGTCCAGTTGCTCAGCGGGAAGGCGCGGATGCTTTCACCTTTGTTGACCTTGCTGTTGTACAGATTCCAGAGCTCCGGCCGCTGGTTCTTGGGGTCCCATTGATGCAGACGGTCGCGGAAACTATAGACTCGCTCCTTGGCCCGGCTCTTCTCTTCGTCGCGACGGGCACCGCCAAACGCGGCGTCGAACTGGTAGTGATTCAACGCCTGTTTGAGCGCCGCCGTCTTCATGACATCGGTGTGCTTCTTCGAGCCGTGGTCAAAGGGGTTGATGTTCTGGGCCTGCCCATCCGGGTTGATCCAGACCTTCAAATCGAGGCCTTGCTCGCGACAGAACTCATCGCGGAATTCGATCATTTCCCGGAATTTCCAAGTCGTATCAACATGCAGCAATGGGAAGGGAAGCCGTCCGGGGTGGAACGCCTTCTGCGCCAGCCGCAACATGACGGCTGAGTCCTTGCCGATGGAATAGAGCATCACCGGCCGCTCGAACTCGGCAGCCACCTCGCGGATGATGTGGATGCTTTCCGCCTCGAGCACTTTCAGATGTGTCAAATTGTAGCTGCTTCTGATCATCCGTCCCCCTGTTTGGTGCCTGCCCCACTGATAATACGATATTCGCTCATCCATAGCGAAAGGGCATATCACTGGCAAGGCGGAAAATGCCGCCGCGCGTTGCGACCTCTGAGATCAGCGCGAATCGGGGCTTCGCGGTGACATCCCCCAGTGCAGGATTTTCAGCATGGCGATTCAGCGGCGTCGGTAGGACCAGCAGCTCTTTTTTCGAGTTGCCATCGCCCTCTTTCGATTGCAGGTCGAAGCCCTGGAACTGCCGGGCGATCTCACGCATTTGCACGAGTTGTAGCGCCCGCGCTGGTGCCGGTCGCGGTGACGCGTTTTTTTCATCCCCTGCTAACTCTGATCGCTTCCGCCATGGCTCGGACCACGAGCCGCCTAATCGTCGCGAGCAGCATTGAGAGACTACGGATCATTCATTGAACCGCACGGTTACTCCCTGTCATCTTTTTTTCTTGTGACATCACGGCGTGACTGAAATAAGCGAGCTAGATTTCGATGTGTCCTTAGAAGTCACCGTGTGAACGGCAACACGACTTCATCGAAGCTCGATTCTGCGGAACATAACGTTAATTCGGGAGATTAGGTCCATGAGTCAGTCGATCGGCAGCCCTGCCGTTGATGTGGGTGTGATTCGAGAAGTGATTGCCCAGCACGCTCGTCTTGGCCGAGATCTCGTGGATGCCGACGATGTTCTCGATCTGTACAGCGTCGGCCTGACATCTTTAGCGACTGTCGGGGTCATGCTGGCGCTGGAAGATCGCTTCGACCTGGAATTCCCGGAATCGATGCTCGGCCGCGATACGTTTCGCAGCATTGCCAACATTCAGGAAGCCATTCAATCTCTTCTTGCGTGATGCCCCGTGAGGTATCCGTGAGTTTCCCCAGCTCATTCCCCGGTTGCGATCGCAAAAACATGATGATGACCACGACAGTCGAACGGCCGACATCAACAACGCCCCGCCGGGATTCCTTGTTGAAGCAGGTCCACGAAATCGGCAAAACCGTCCTGGCGATTCACGCGGATGATGTAGATCGGGCCGCGCGGTTTCCGGCGGAATCGATCTGTGCTCTTCGCGACGCCGAGTTGCTCAGCGCGTATGTTCCCCAGGAATATGGCGGACTGGGGTTGAGCGTCGTCGAACTCTCCCGAGTTTGCGATGTCCTCGGGCAATACTGCGGTTCGACGGCGATGATCTACGCGATGCATTGCATCCAGGTGGCTTGCGTGACGCATCACGCGCAGCAATCGTCTTTCTTTCGTGGCTATCTGAAGCGGTTGGTGGACGAACAGCGCTTGATGGCCTCCGCAACGACGGAAGTCGGTACCGGCGGTGATTTGCGGTCCAGCATCTGCGCCGCCGAAATCGCGGGCAGTCGATTCAAACTCACAAAGCAAGCGCCGGTGATTTCCTACGGCCAGGAAGCCGACGATATCCTGGTCTCCTGTCGTCGCGCTCCCGATGCGCAGGCGAGCGAGCAACTTCACATTCTGGTCAGTCGCGGTGAATATACCGCCGTGCCGATCTCGAATTGGGACACGCTCGGATTCCGCGGCACCTGCAGTTCCGGTTTCACGTTGACTGCTGAAGGAGACGTGCAGCAGATTCTGCCGACGCCGTTCGATCAAATCCTCTCGCAGACCATGCATCCGGTTTCGCACATTGTTTGGGCTTCGCTGTGGTCCGGCATTGCTGCCGATGCGGTCAACCGGGCGCGGGCGTTCCTGCGGGTCGAGGCCCGTAAAACGCCTGGAGAAACACCGCTCGCCGCGATTCGGCTGGCCGAAGTCGATCAGGTTCTGCAAGAGCTGCGACACAACGTCCGCGGCCTCGCTCACGAATATCAGGAATTATTGGACGCCGATAATCCGGAAGGAGCACACGGGTTCGGTTTTGCGATTCGAACCAACAATCTCAAGCTGTCGGCGTCGCAGCGAATTGTCGATATCGTCGGCCGTGCATTGCTGATCTGCGGGATTGCCGGCTATCGCAACGACTCCAAATTCAGCCTGTCCCGCCATCTGCGCGACTCCTACGGAGCCGCAGTGATGGTGAATAACGATCGCATCACCAAACTGAACGCGACCATGCTCATGGCGCACAAAGAAGGATTTTGAACATGTGCGTCACCACACAAACCATTACGGATGCGTATCAGGAATGTCAGACCCGGTTGATCGAGGCCGGGCTGCTCATCCCGTCCGGCGTCAACGGCGTCTACGGGCTCAGCGGTGTCTTCGAGGACGTTGTTGAACGGTTCGAGCGGCTGGTCACACAACGGGGTTCGCACCTGCGGGCGGAAGTGATGCGCTTCCCGGCGATTCTCAATCGGGAAACGTATCTCAAGACGACCCACATCGAATCGTTCCCGGACTTGATGGGTTCCGTCCACAGTTTCACTGGCAACGAACGGGACCATCAGCGACTCTTGGCGCAGCGCGATGCGGGAGACGACTGGACGCGCGAATTAACGCCCTCGGAAGTCATGATGACTCCCGCGGCATGCTATCCGTTGTATCCCACGGCCGCGAGGACGGCGCTGCCGTCAGACGGTCGGATCGTCGACTTGCGGTCGTTCGTATTTCGCCATGAACCATCCGTCGATCCGGCCCGCATGCAGATTTTTCGTCAACGCGAGTACGTCCGTCTTGGGACACCGGAGCAGGCCCAGGAACATCAGGAATATTGGCTGCAATTGGGGTTGGAGATTCTGGAAGAAGTCGGCCTGACGGCGCGGAAAGTCATCGCGAACGATCCGTTCTTTGGACGCCGCGGCAAAATGATGGCGGCCGCCCAGAAGGATCAAGACCTCAAGTTTGAGCTCGTCCATGCGGTTGCCACGGAGGAGCGCCCGACCGCGATTGCCTCGAGCAATTACCATCTCGATTACTTTGGTAATGCGTTCGAGATTCAGACGCCTAACGGTGCCCCAGCACACACCGCCTGCATCGGTTTCGGCCTGGAGCGGATTGCCCTGGCCTTGTTCATGAAACACGGTTTCGACCCGGACTTCTGGCCGACCGACGTTCAGAATGCGCTCGCACTATGACCGCTCCCGTCATTTCCCTGAGCCCCGCCGAATATCAACGGCACCTTATCCACACACAAGACCGCACTTGGGCCGAGACCAATTGCTACGTCGACGTGTGGATCGAGTTGCTGCACGCCTGGGGTTTTGAACCACTCGCGGCGATGCCCTTCACGATCGGTATTGACTTTGAGGGGGATCAATGGACGTTCTTCAAGTTTTCGCTGGGCGACCTGCGCGACCTGTATGGACTTGATGTCCAGGAACTTGCCATCTGGCAGCCACTGGCCGGTCATGTTGAAGAGCAGATTCGCCGCGGTCGACCAGTCCTGGTCGAGCTCGATTCGTACTATCTCCCGGACACCGCCGGGACGGCATATCGAATTCAACATCAAAAATCGACGGTCGCCGTGGTGGCCATCGATGTTCCCGAACGCCGACTGGGATACTTCCACGGCCAAGGGTATTACGAATTGGCCGGTGACGATTTCACGAACGTCTTTCGGATGACTGAGCCACCCGAATCGACGCATCTGCCGCCGTATGTGGAATTCGTCAAACGCCGATCCGGGAAGCAACTGACCGGCACCGCGCTGGTTGAGGCTTCGGTTGGAATTCTGCGCCGGCAACTGCAAGCATTACCGGCATTCAATCCATTCGTCGCGTTCAAGTCACGGTTTGCCGCCGATCTGGATTGGCTGGTCGATCGTCCGATCGGCGATTTCCACGCATACTCGTTTGCCACGTTGCGTCAATTCGGTTCGTGTTATGAGTTAGCAGCGACCTATCTGAAATGGTTGCAGGCCCGTGATGTGACTGGCCTCGAAGCCCCCGTAGCGGGATTAACGACGTTATCGACCGGGGCAAAATCGCTGCAATTCAACCTGGCGCGGGCCGTGGCGCGGAAAAAACCGCTGAATCTTTCTGTGATCGATGAGATGGCGGCGGAGTGGGACTCCACCATGACCGCGCTGAAGGCCCGCTTGCTGTAGTTTCCAAGCGGCCAACCAGCCGGGAGTCACCATGTCGACCATGACCGCTGTCTCCGCAGTCGATGAATCCGTCATCAACGCATGGGCATTCACGGGATGGAAGTGCTGCGCCACGCGCGCGGGCAGCGTGACGCATCCGGATGAGCTCGTCGCGGTGGACGCTGAGTGGCATGCAGCGACGGTTCCCGGAACCGCAGCGTCGGCCCTGTCGGCAGCGGGACGTTGGGACTTCCACCGCCCGGTAGACATCGACGCATCCGACTGGTGGTGGTGCGCGACGTTTGCGCAACCGCTCAGTGATACTCCGATTGAGCTCGTCTTTGATGGTCTCGCTACGCTCGCCGAAGTCTGGCTCAATGGTCAGCGAGTGCAGGCAACCGACAACATGTTTCGTCAGTACAGAGTCGACATTACCGACTGCGTGCTGACGGAGAATTCTCTCGCGATTGTCTTCCGATCGCTGACATCGGCTCTGCAACAAAAACGTCCAAGGCCGCGTTGGAAGACGAACCTCGTCGATCATCAGCAGCTTCGCTGGTTTCGTACAACACTCCTTGGTCATATTCCCGGTTGGTCCCCGCCCGTCGCGGCGGTCGGCCCGTGGCGCGACATTCGCCTTGAGTCCAGTAAAGTCCGGCTGATTGACTCACACATCCAAGCGCGCCTCGTAGCGAATGAAGGCGTGGTCACGTTTCGGTCTCAATTCCAGTCCGCGTGGCCGATTGAGCGAGCCACACTGCGTGTTGGAAATGTTACGACACCATTACGGATTGAGCCAGATTCTGAGGGGGAATCCATCACGCTCCTGGGCGACTTGGTCGTTCCCCAACCAAATCGATGGTGGCCGCACACGCATGGTCCGCAATCACGGTATGACGCATCCATCGAAGTGTGGGTCGATGATCAAGCCCATTCTTTTCCGCTCGCACCGATTGGGTTTCGGCAACTGGAGATCGACGAGCAATCCCACGGTTTTGCCGTGCGAATCAATGGCGAAGATGTCTATTGCCGCGGTGCCTGCTGGACCGTCAGCGACATCTTTGTTCTTGACGGTTCGGAAGCATTGCTGCGACGTGATCTCGAATTGGCACGCGAGGCCGGCATCAACCTGCTGCGCGTTGGCGGGACAATGATCTACGAGAGCGAGACATTTTTCCGGCTGTGCGACGAGCTGGGACTTATGGTCTGGCAGGACTTCATGTTCGCCAACATGGCTTACCCTGTCGATGACCCGGCGTTCGTCGAGAATATCACCGTCGAAGCGACACAACTGCTTCGTCGCACCGCAGGCCACCCTTCGGTCGTAGTGTATTGCGGCGGCAGTGAAATCGAACAGCAAGCGGCCATGCTGGGACTTCCTGAGGAAATGTGGAGCAATCCGTGGTTCGCGGAAACGCTTCCCGCACTGTGCCATGAGCTGCATCCGTCCGCATCTTATGTCCGCGGCTCACCGACCGGTGGCACGCTACCGTTTGATCCGCAGTGTGGTGTCTCGCACTACTACGGGATTGGGGCCTATCGGCGTTCGCTGAGCGAATTGCGGCAAGCCGACGTGAAGTTCACGACCGAATGCCTCGGCTTCTCGAATCTGCCCGAATCCGCGGTGATTGCCGAAATCATGGACGGGGGCGGACTCGTCACTCATGCTCCTCAATGGAAGCAACGGGTTCCGCGCGACACCGGAGCCGGCTGGGACTTCGAGGACATTCGCGATCATTACCTGCACGAACTTTACGGTGTCGAAGCCATGCCGCTGCGGGCTTCCGACCCGCTACGGTATCAGCAGCTCAGCCGGACGGTTCCTGGCGAAATGATGTCGCGAGCGTTCGCCGAATGGCGGAGTGCGGCCAGTTCCAATGGAGGCGGACTCGTCTGGTTCTACAAAGACCTGTGGCCTGCCGCCGGGTGGGGGGTGTTGGACTCATACGGGCAACCGAAACCGACATATTACTACCTCAAGCGCGCCTGGCAATCTCAGCAGCTCACCATCACGGATGAGGGATTGAGCGGTCTGCGACTCCACATCATCAACGAGTCCGCGACCGACAGCGATGTCATTATCGAGATTACACTGCTCAAACAGCCGCGGCAGACAGTCCTTCGCGAAGAATGCCCCATTTCCTTGCGAGGCCGTGAAACGCGGTCGCTCAATGTTAATGAGCTGCTTGGTCGGTTCTGCGACGTGAACTACGCCTACCGCTTCGGTCCGGCGGCCCATGATGTCGTGATCGCCACGTTGATGGATGCGCGGCGAAATGTCGTCAGTGAAGCGTTTTACTTCCTGCGTCGCGAAAATCCGGCGTTTCTCGCTGGTCATACGTTGACGGCTGCGTTGAACCCGATCGACTCGCAGACGTGGCAATTGGAATTGGACGCCGACGCGTTCCTGCAGACCGTGCGATTGAGTGCCAAGGGCTTCCAGCCGAGCGACAACTATTTCCACCTGACCCCACAGCGACGGAAGTCGGTCCGCTTTCGCGCGCTGGACCAGTTGCCTCGCGGAATCAAAGTCGACGTGGAAGCCCTCAACGTCGACGGCACTATGACGGTGATTCCTCAACCTACGACCACGACGGCGAAGGCTTAATCATGCGGTCCCTACTCGATCCCCCTTCCATCGACAACGGCACGTCCGTCGCGGAGAAATCATCTGATGTTCTACGGCATCCCTTTTATTTTTCCAGCCGCGGAGATTCTCTGTTCGCGTGGCTGCACGCGCGCGAAGCGGCGGACCACTACCGTCATGGTGTGGTGATCTGTCCGCCGATCGGTTACGAGCACTTGCATTCCCATCGGGCGTTACGGCATCTTGCCGATGGCCTCGCGCGCCGAAACATTCCGACGATGAGGTTTGATTGGTCTGGTCACGGTGACTCCAGCAGTCATGAGCAGAGCCCGGATCGTGTGGCCTGCTGGCTCGCTAACGTGCGGGATGCCGTGGAACATCTGCGTGACATGGTGGGCTGCACCAAAATCAGCATTGTTGGCTTGCGCCTGGGAGCGCTGCTGGCGACGAACGCTCTGGCACGCGAGGATATCGAGAACGTCGTCCTCTGGGCTCCGGTCTTCAAAGGTCGTGATTTCGTACGGGAACTCCGAGCCATTGACCGCATGGCCGATGCGCCCCGCGATCCCAGTGGTTCTCCCACAGACAACATCGAAGCCGCGGGCTTTGTCCTGACCGCCGACACCGCAACGTCATTGAACGAGATTCAATGGAACAGTGGAGGGCCGCGATGCCACAGAATTCTCGTGACGTTGGGCGACGACACTCCCGTTGATCAGCAGATGTCCGCACGGTTTGATGAATGCGGGTCGCATGTGGAGACAATCCGGCTGCCGGGATATGCCGCGATGATGCGGGAGCCGCATCGCAGCCTGGTGCCAACATTGGCGATTGACACCATCGGCGATTGGCTGGAGCAGCAGATCTCCGGTGAATCACCCTGTGATCTCAGCATTGAAACCCATCAATTGACGGACCTTTCAGTCCACATGGTGCATCGCGAGACATCTTCACTCTCGGTGGGCGTGAAAGCATGCTCTTATTCGGAACACGCTCTTTGGATCAGTCGGTCACCAGACATCTTTGGGATCGTCACCGAGCCGGAAGTAGTCGAAGACGGTCGACCCACGATCGTCCTGTTGAACGCCGGGTCGTCGTATCGCATCGGTCCCGGACGTCTCAACGTCCTGCTGGCACGGCAATTCGCTGTGGCGGGCTTTCGCACCATCCGCATCGATTTACACGGTCTTGGCGACAGCGTGACAACATCTCCGAATGCGGAGAATGACCCGTATCCGGCGACGGCGTTTCGAGATGTGGAGCTGACCCTACAACATGTTTGCACCGCATATGGCGATCAGCCACAGGTGTTAATGGGACTCTGTTCTGGTGCCTACATCGCCTTTCAGTCAGCGGCGCAACTCAAGTCCTCGTTGTTGATCGAAAGCATACTCATCAACCCGCTGACGTTTTTCTGGCGAGAGGGAATGACGATCGATGATGACATGACCGCTCGCATGCTCTTCCAAGACACTCATTATTATCAGTCGCTGTGGAAGTGGGAGAAGTGGCTGAAACTCGTCTCTGGTCGCACCCACATCGGCTTGTTCGGCGCCATGAAACTGGCGATACGAAAGCTTGTCGGTCTGATCCCGCGCCGCAAACACGAACCACGGCTGACAGATGTTGCTCAACAATTTCGTGTTCCGTCGCATCCCGAACAGAATGATTTACCCGGCGACTTGACACGGATTGCCGCGGCCGACCGCAAACTAGCGATGTTCTTCGCGAGCGACGACCCTGGTCTGACGATCTTGATGAAGGACGCACGAGCCACCGCGCGACGCCAAGAACGATCCGGGAAATTGAAAATCCATTCCATCAAGCACGCAGATCATACTTTCTCACGAGATAGCGCTCGTCTCAAATTGATGAAACAGCTGGTGGCTCACCTCGTTATGCACGCTTCGCCTGCAAATTGAGTCGGCCCATTTGGTTGTCCAACGCGCGGGTCGATCAGGAATTGGTAATCAGCATGCGAAAGTCGGGAAATGGTGTGGCGTCTTCGGCGTCCGTAGAACGGACGCTGAAATTCTGAAAAAGCCCTGGAGACAGCTTTTTTTGAAATCTCAAGGATTTAGGCTGTGCGGGACCATCGCTGCCGGTGTTTACTTCCAGTCGAACGACCGGAGATCTCGGTTCCAATTTGAGGATTCCTCAAACCGCTGCACCGTCATTTGCTGCACCGTCATTTAGAGCGTGGGCCACTCGATGAGTCAGGCCGATTGTGTCGCTTACGACAGGCTACCATCAGGCCGTCTGGGGCAGATCATGGCCGATCCCGCGGCTCAATCTTGCAACGCGGACGGCAGCCAGTTCCCGTATTCGCTGGTAGAATCGGGGGCATGGACGAGAACCGCGACCAGCCGCCGTCAAAACCGTTTCTGCGGTCTGCGCCTTGGCGTTGGACAGGCGAGTCTCAGTGGGAACGACTTGGCTGGCTGGCAACGATCGTTTTTTTGACATGGATCGCGGGGTTCTTTCAGTCTTGCAGACTTCGCCTCACGATTTGGCAGAGTGCGCGGCCCGCTCCAAGACCTGTTTGAAATTCCGCCCAGATCTTTCTGACCCACGCCATGACCCCAGTACCCGAAAGTTAGTGCATGTCAGTCCGGATGCTCTTAGTTCTTGCCGTCGGTCTCATGACCGGCTGTGACCGCTCGACGGCGAAGAGTGATGCGGAGTTATTGGCCATCGCCAAGAGCGCGCTCAAAGGAAGCGACCCGGCGAAGGCGCTGCCTACACTTGAGGAGTTGCTCCGGCGTCGGCCCGATCACCCTGAGGCGTTGCTGTTTCGGGCTCAACTGGCCCGTGATTCCGGCGATGATCAAGCTGCCTTGGACTTCATTCGGCGAATTCGGTTGAAGGAGGGATCGGTTGCCGGCACGGCCCGTTTTCTGGAAGGCAGCCTGCTAGTAGCTCGCGGCGCGGCGCGAGCTGCCGAAAAGTCCTTCCGCGAAGCGATCCGGTTGCATCCCACGTTCAAGCCCGCCCGCATGGCCCTGATCGAATTGCTGCTGCTGCAACTCCGCGGCGACGACGCCCGCGACGAGTTGCTAAGCCTACGGAAGATCCAACCCTGGGGATTGAATCAATACGTTCAATTTCAACTGGCGCCGACGGAACTCGCCCGGCCGGAGGGAAGTCGAAAACTGTTGCGAAAGTTCGTCACGGAGGATCCCACCGACAAAGCAAGCCTGATTGCACTCGTGCGCGACGAACTTGCCGCAGAGTCCTTCGCCGAGGCTCGAAGTCTGCTGCAGGAATCGCCATTGGCAGTTTCCGACCGTGAGACGATTCAGGGGCTGTTGATCGAAGTGATGGTCCGCAGTGGCGAGACGGAGAGCACTCTGGAGTTGGCGCGGACGTTGACCAGTAGCGATCCAGGTTCATTTTGGGTTTGGCGTGGAAAAGCGCTGCTGGCGGATGCCCGATCGGACTGGAATTCGGCCGCGGCAGCGTGGTGGCATGTCGTCCGTTGGACGCCGGACGACCGCCACGCCCACTACCGTCTCGCCGTGGCCCTCGATCGCGCGGGTCGCAAAGATGAGGCCCAACTTCAGTTCCAACGGACCCGGCTGGTCGAGTTGTACCTCGATCACGTCACTCACATCCTCGCCGGTGATACGAATCAGAAACATCTCGTAGCACGGATGGCTGCCAAGATCGCGGAACTACTCATCCAACTGAATCGCCCCAACGAAGCGCAACTCTGGTTGGAATTCCTGGCCGCAAGCGCCCCAGACTATCCAAGCGGTCGAGAACTTTGGACGCGACTTCAAGCGGCAGAAGCTCAGCCCCTGCCGGAATACCTCTTGCCGGAGTTCGGACGGCAGCTTCTCGTCGCTGCATCTCGATCCGGCGAGATGCAGGAATTACGCCACCCCCATTCCGCTCCGCAACAGGGAACCGATCCCCCGGCACCGCCGATTCGTCTCGGGGACCAGCACGAGTCCGCGGGACTGCATTTTCAGCATTTCAATGGTCCCAGCCAGTTCAAGTATCTGCTGGAAAGTCTCGGCGGGGGAGTCGCCGTTCTGGACTACGACACCGATGGCTGGCCCGATCTGTACTTTCCCCAAGGTTGTTCGTTGCCGTATGCCGCGTCAGACGCGACGCACACTGATCGTCTCTTCCGTAACCGCGGCGATGGGACGTTTCAGGATATCACGGCATCGACAACGATTTTTGAAAATCGCTATAGCCAGGGTGTGGCCGCCGCGGACTTCGACAACGATGGCTTCCCGGACATTTTCGTGGCGAACTACGGCCGGAACTCGTTCTTCCGCAACCTCGGAGATGGCACGTTTCAGGACGTTTCCGCGCAGTTCGCTTCGGAGCCGATTCATTGGTCGTCGAGCGTTGCCTGGTGCGATCTCAATCGGGACGGCTTGCTCGATTTGTACGTGGTCAACTATGTTTTGGACGCCGAGAAGACGTGCCGAACGCCGACCGGGGAACTCGCCGCGTGCAGTCCCGGAAATTTTGAAGGCGAACCCGATCTGGTCTATCTCAATGCGGGTAATGGTTCGTTCCGGCAACTCGAACTGACTGCCGCCGGGCTGCAGGCTCCCGATGGAAAAGGCCTCGGCATCCTCACCCTCGACATCGACGATGACGGCTGGCAGGACATTTACGTTGCCAACGACGGCACTCCCAAGTTTCTATTCCGTCACACAGGAATGATCACCGACGGAATCCCGCAATTCGTGGAAAGCGGATTCGTTTCCGGGACCGCACTCAGCGGCGACGGACGGTCGCAGGCGGGTATGGGAATCGCAGCGGCGGACTTCTCCGGCAGTGGCCGGTTCGACCTTTACGTCACCCATTTCTACAATGATTACAACACGTATTATCGCAATCTTGGCGATGGCCTCTTCGAAGATGCCACGGCTGCCGTGGGACTGGTGGCCCCCACGATGCAATTGCTGGGATTTGGAACGCAGGCGATCGACTTTAACCGCGATGGTTGGCCCGACCTGGTGGTTGCCAACGGCCATATTGACGATTTCAGTGCCACAGGCATCCCTTGGAAGATGCCGCTGCAACTCTTTCAGAACCGCAGCGGTGCGGGTTGGCAGGAACCGGGCCACGCCGCCGGTGCCGTCTTTCGAGAAAAAGGCCTCGGTCGCGCCGTCGCTGCGGTGGATTGGAATCGCGATGACCATCCCGATGCGGTCGCTGTTTTTCAGGATCGTCCCGCCATGCTCCTGACGAACCAGACCGCCGGTGCGGGACATTTTTTCACGGTTCGCCTTATTGGCCGGTCCACCAATCGCGATGCGATCGGGGCGAGAATCACCATCGAGGCCGGCGGTCGCGTGCAGCGGCGAGAATTGACGGGGGGGGACGGATATTTCGCGACCAACGATCGACGGCTGTCGTTCGGACTCGGAACCGCTGTTCAGGTCGACCGTCTCAATGTTCGTTGGGGCGACGGAGTTTCACAGGAATGGACCGCGGTCGGTCATGATTCCTCGTGGATTCTTCGCCAAGGCGACGATATCCCCTACCCCGACTCAACGGAAGCTCCTCTTTCGGTCAAATGAGTCTCCACGTTCGTCGATTCCCGGACGATAGCAGAGTGTTTTTTAGAAGTGCTCAATCTGCAAATGTCGTGGGAATTCTTCCCGGCTGGATCGCCTCTCCTGCCTATATTGAGTGGCATCGATTCGTTTTGATGATTATTTCTTGACTCTCTAAAGTCATCGCGTTAGCCTCAACGACTAGAGAGTAAACCTCTCTCCTTTCAGGCGTTTGTCGTCATTTGTTCCCGTTTCCATGTCGGAAGTCTTTGTCTGGCGTTTGTTTCGCCAGTTATGCCAGTTCTGGTATTCAACAGCGAGGTGATCCATGCATCAATGTTCGGCCAACAAGAAGGCATCCCGAGGTTTCACGCTCATCGAATTGCTGGTGGTGATTGCGATTATTGCGATTCTAATCGCGCTCCTTTTGCCGGCCGTCCAGCAGGCACGGGAAGCGGCTCGCCGCACCCAATGTCGCAACAACCTGAAACAGTTGGGACTCGCACTGCACAACTATCACGACAACTACGGTCGGTTCCCTTCGCAGGGATACTATGCTGCGAACGTGGGAACTTCCGCCGCCCCGGTTTGGGCACCGCGGAATCACACGTGGTGCGCAATGATTCTGCCCTATATTGACCAGGCACCGTTGTACAACAGCACGAATTTTGCTCTCCCCGTTTGGGCGCAATCCAGCGGACTGCCCACAACCAATCAAGCGATTGTCGCCACACAGTTGGCCGCCTTCCGCTGCCCATCCGATACCGGGATTGGGGAGCCACCGGGGTCGAACCGCAACATCGCCGTCACTAACTATTCTGCCGCAGAGGGCTATCACTGGTGGAATGAATCCACTTCGCAGATCGGCGGGATCTTCACCGGCCCGCAACATACAAAGATGGGGGACATCATCGACGGTACCTCAAACACTATTGCTGTGGGCGAGACCACCGGCCTGTCGCACAAGAATGGCCCGTTCAATACCACGGGTACTGGCGTCTTGCGCGTCGGTCTGGGCGAAGCGGTGCCTCGTTCGGCCTTTGTCGCTTCAACCTTCACCGGTGCCGTGTATCAGGGCGACAATGGAAATTGGAAACACCCTGATGGCAGTACCATTAGCGGCTGGTTCCTCGGCGGCGGACCGCATCACTACGCTCCGATCTTCATGTACGCTTGGGGTATCAATACCGAATGGCCCGGTGCCGGAAGCACGCATACCGGTGGTGCCCACTTCCTGATGGCCGATGGCACGGTCCGGTTCCTTTCGCAGAACATCAGTTTCCAGGTCTACGGGAACGCAAATACCAAGTCGGGGAATGAAACCGCGAATGTGGAGTAGTCCTTTCAGGCACGAAGGGCTGCTCATTTCGTCGGTCTGAACTCTCGGCCGTCCGCTGTCGCAAGGTGGCGGACGGCTGTTTTTTTCCCAAGCGCAGTCTTTACGTGGCGTTACCCGATACTTGGTGTCGACCATTTTTTTCGCGATTTTTCTTCAGAGGGTCGGTCGCAACCGACCGTGACTCGGATAGAATCGAGTCAGGCAATTAACCACCGTTACCTCGGTTCTCCGTAAGACAGAGCCCCGATGGAAACAGCACTCCTTGCCCTGCCCTGTCAACGAACGCTGATCACGATACTGACTACAGGAAAGCTGTCCTTCATGAAGACTTGGTTGGCCTGTCATTGGAACGCCTTGCCGGTTTGTCGCTGGGGAGCGCGTCGGCAGTTTCTCGGCATTCTCGCCTGCATGCTCGCAGCGGCGTCGGCGGGTTGTGGCGGGAGTGGAAAACTTAAGGTCTACCCCACGGAAGGCAGTCTTTCCATGGATGGTGAGCCGCTCGGCCCGGCCTCTTTTCTACTGTTGCCGGAATCCATAGATGCCAAGAATCCCAGGCCCAGCGTGTCAGGGCAGGTCGATGCCGATGGAAAGATCACCTTCAGTTGTTATGCCAACGGAGATGGTGCACCGGCAGGCGATTACGAAGTTCAGTTCATGCCGAGCGTGATGGGAAAGCCGAAGAAACCCATCCCTCAAGCGTACAGCAGTCCCAAGCAGAACAAGCTCAAGATTAAGATCCTGGAATCGACCAAGGACAAACCCAACGTCGTCAAGTTCGATCTCGACAGCAAACTGAAGTCTGCCGGCACTGCGATGGCCACCGGCGGCGGCGGCCCGCAAATTAATTCCAAGTACCCTCCTATCGATCCCGCCCTGATGCCCAAGACAAGCCCCTAGTATTACTCCTTGGACTTCCCCACGTTTTGTGGGCGCTCGAAAAAGGGTATGCGGCTTCGACGAATTGGGTGGGTGATTGGTATCCGAGGGCAGAGTGCCTTCGGACACGGTTGTAGAAAACTTCGATATATTCGAACAGGCTGTGCCGGGCTGCCGCTCGGGTTTCGTATTCTTCGTGATGAACCAATTCTTTCTTCAAGGTGGCAAAGAAGGATTCCATCGGTGCTTTGTCCCAGCAATTCCCCTTACGGCTCATCGAACACGTGATGCCGTGTTTTGTGAGCAAGCGCTGGTAATGCTCGCTGGCGTATTGCACACCGCGGTCGGAATGCGCCACGAGGTCGGGACCGGGACATTGCCGGGCGATCGCCATTGCCAGGGCATCAACCACGAGGCGACTGTCGATCGCTCCGACATCGACCAGCCCACGATCTCCCGCGTGAACAGGTCTTCGACCGCGGCCAGGTACAGCCAGCCTTCGGTTCCGTTGCTGGCGGAAACAAAGGCGCCGAGAAGCCTGGAAACTGCTGATAATAAAGGCGTTAGATGCAGTCTCGTATTCCTTGCAAACCATCGCAAGTCATAGCAAACCACGGCAGGGCATCCGGCACATCAGCCGACAGACGGTACGGAACATTCTCAAGGAAGAGGGTATTGAACCCGCGCCCGACCGTACGTCCGACAAATGGAATCAGTTTCTAGATCGCCATAAGAACACACTGTGGGCCTGCGACTTCTTCTCGGTGAAGGCGGTCACCCGAAGATCGCACATGGTCCGCGAGCACTTACCGCCGGTGCGCGAGAAGCCGGAAGAAGTCATCGCGGTCGATCGCGATCAGGTCGTCGTTCGGTCTTACGTCGACGGGCTGGTGAAGTCGTTTGAACGGCGGGCGGCATAGATCGCTTCGTCGGTTCTGAGCGAGTACGGCGCATTCATCGAGCTGCATTGTCGTGCTCGAGATGTTATTGGTGCCAATACATCGCTTTGGCCACGAACCGCCCAATCGTCGCGGGCGGATCTGGGAGATCACGAGTCTTACTATCGCACGGGAGTGACTGATATGTTGGCGAACATCTAACCATCGTGGGTGGCATTGGGCGACCACGGATCATTCGTTGAACCGCGCGGAGCTGCGCGATTCGCAGGGCGGCAAGACGGGGGAAAGTGGGTTTTACTTGGTTCGACTTTTATATGAACCTAGGTTGGACAATGGTCACGGTCGATGACCGCGCGTCCCTGACCAACGTCACACCGTGATACCTACTTGACCTTCTCGGCAAATATCCATCTGCGCATCGGCTTACTGTCTTTGCCGATGAAGGAGATCTCTTCGATATCTATCGACCCAACGGGCAAATAAAGCCGTAGAACGCCCACCTTTCCTTCCGTTGGCAGATTAACCCTAATCTCCTGCCAGTCATTCGACGCGGGCACTTGATATTCCACGAGCTGTTTACCGTCGACGAAATCGGCCTGCTCTGTTGTCTTCCAGTGGACCTTACCTTGCCCTCCCTTATTTGTACGGACGACGAGCGTGAGCGTCATCGCCCCACTGTTTTTCCAACCCGCGATCCCGATGAACGGTGTAGCGCCCCTGGCCACGATCCGCAGGAAGTCTTTCTGCACATGGAATTCACACGATCGGGCCACCAGTCCAGTTGTACGATCGGTCTTGTCAGTCGCTGGTTCGACCTTGGGTGTCGGATTGTAATCCGGGTTCGGCTGAGGAACGATCGCACCGGTGTCCTTCGTGAACTGATCAATGAGATTATTTAACTCCTTTACTTTGTCCGGGTACTTGGCCGCAAGGTTGGTCGTTTCACTGAGGTCGTCCTTCAGATTGAACAACTCCTGCAATCCCTCATACTCCGTCGGTCTCGGCTCGAAGCGACGGATCAATTTCCAGTCTCCGGCCCGAACCGCGACCCCTGGCACCAGATGCGGGAACCACGTGAAATAGGCTGGCCGTGCGAGAGTGCCAGTGCCGTCGAGCAGCGGTTTGAGACTGACCCCGTCGAGGATTTGTTCCGGATGAGGTTCGATGTTCAAAAGGCTGAGCAGAGTCGGATAAATATCAACAGCCCCAACAACGCTGCTGTTCGTCGCACCAGCGGTCTTCATCGCTGGAACGCGAATCATCAGCGGGACGCGGATACCACCCTCGTAGAGTCTGCCTTTTCCATCACGCAGCGGGTGGTTGTTTGTCGGGGCGAGCCCAGCGGCCCACGTTTTCCAGTCATTCAGGAGCTTTGATCCTCCACCCTGCTTCTCGATATCGGGATGACTGTGCGAATTTCCGCCGTTGTCGGACATGAAAATCACGATCGTGTTTTCAGTCAGTTTAAGTTCATCGAGCTTCTCCAGAATTCTGCCGAAGCTCTCATCCACGCTCTGGAGCATCGATCCCATGATCGGGTTACCTTGCTGTCCGGTCGGATCCTTCTTCTCGGCAAATTCCTTCGTGTAAGCTTCCTTGTGACCCCACGGGCCGTGCACACCGTATTGCCAAAGGTTGAGAAAGAACGGCCGATCTTTGTTGGCTTCGATGAATTTCTCGGCTTCAAATGCCAGACGATCGACGATGTATTCGCCGGTCGGACCGTCTGTAATGGTGCCGAGTTTGGCTCCCTTCGCTCTGGCACTACTGAGGATCACCGAGTACGGCGAAAAGTAATTTCCGGGCGGGCCGGGGTCCGGATGACAGTGGAAGGCGACATCGAAGCCTTGTTGTTCAGGCCAATGTGGTTCCGTCAGTCCGAGATGCCATTTGCCGATGTGAGCCGTGCGGTAGCCCGACTGCTGCAGCATCTCGGCGAGCGTGATTTGGGATGGCTCCAGGTAGTTCTTACTTTCCGGCATCCGCATCGCTCGGTTGGCGGGCGCCCGATCGGGTAGATACTGGAAGTTCGCAGGTTGCGGGGCGAGATGGCCGGTCGCACTGGTGATCCCGTGACGAGCGGAGTATTGTCCGGTCAGCAGCGATGCCCGAGTCGGTGAGCAGAGTGGGCAGGAGTAGGCCTCTGTGAACCGCAACGCTGTTTTGGCGAAGCGATCGAAGTTCGGCGTCGCATAATACTTGGAACCGTAGACACCACTGTCCATCCAGCCCATGTCGTCAACAAGGAACAGAATGACATTGGACCGGGGGGGCGTCACATCCGCGGCGTGGAGTGCGAATGGCGTCGCGAGAAGTAAGATGGTGGCGATGAGAGTGAGTTTCATGGTTGCCGGATCTCCTTTGCAGCTTCTCCGAGATGATTGCTGTTATTGCGCAGCACCGGCGGCTCCGGTTGCTTCCAACCTCTTGGGGTGCCAAAGATCACGACCGGTTTGCCCGTGTTGTCGTGGATACGGATGTTGTCGGCGATGACGCCGTTCTTCGAGTGGCGCCAACAGTGAATGGCGTTGCCGCCGCTCTTAATGACGTTTCCGATGACCTCGTAGCCATCGAGGTTATGGTTTGGCTCGATGGCCGTCACCGCCGTCTCCATATAGTTGTGATTACACTTCGCATTGCGCAGTTGTCCGCGGTGTGAAGGGTGTCCGAGCAGGTAAGCTGCGCCGTTCGGATTCAAGGTGCGAGTGTACTGAATGGTGATGTCTTCAGCGTCGAACGACTCACCCGGCATCACACCGCCTCCGGGGAGAAAAAGTCCGCTGTGCTCGCCATAACACATCACCGATCGGTTCGTGTCTGTCATCGTGATGCCCTCGACGACCACGCCGCGGACACGACCGTGGATGAGCACGCAGGCGTTGATGTCCTTCACAAGAAAGCCGGGCTGCACGTTGTGTGTGGCGTTCATGTCGATGGTGCCTTTGCCAGTGATGCGCACCTTCTCGATGTAGTCCGCCTGCCGTCCGTGGCCGATGCGGATGCCATAGGCTTCGGGGCCATCGTAGGTGACGAACCAGCGGCTGCCTTTGTTGTGGCCGGTCTTGCTTGTGAAGCGGATTTTCACTCCATGCTCCAACTGCTGCCAGTCGCCAGTGATGGGCACACCCCGGTGCGGAGTTTCGTTGAACTTGCTCTCCGCAGGACCGAGCTTTGTGCTGCCTTCGGGATTGTCCACTCCGTGAAAAACTCCCCACGCAAACGTGTCCGGTTGCCCGTCGCTGCCCGCGGAGTCCGTCACGATCGTGAAAATGGAAGGCTCGCTCAGATCGAATGCGCCACCCACTTCCATGTCGTCGAGCTTCTTGCCCGCATCCTGATCGGTCGTGATTTCCGGCACGGTCTCGAGCTTCGTCGCATTGTCTGCGAGCCTCAGCGTCGCCCCTTCCTGCAGTTCGATCTCGACGGATTTGTCGACATAGAGCAGCGCGCGATGTTTACCGAGAGCGTGTTGATGCAGACCAGGCGTGAAAATGAGTCGGTCGCCGGGTACTGCCTGGTCGATGACGGCCTGGGGTGGCTCCCCCGGCTGAATGAGATGCTCTGCGCCGCACAGCGCGGCCAGCGGCGCGAGCAGGAGAACGGTGAAGAATGTGAGGGTTTGTTTCATGGTTGATTCTGCAATCCAGCGTTACTTCGGATCGACACATTCTCGCAACCTTGCGGCACGGGCACGGTACGCACCGGGCCGGAGAAGACATTGTCGGTGACAAGAATCGTGTCACCTCCCGCAGCAAACGTGATGGCGTGTTCGGCGTGCGTGCCGCTGGTGAAGATATTGCCGCGCACGACGACGTTGCCATAGCGCCCGCCGATTTTATATGTGGTGAAATAGATTTCGGGGTAGCGTTCGTATTCACCCGTGACGAACGTGCGTCGCCCCCGCTGCGGGTCACGTTCACACTTCGTGGTATTGTTCACGAACACATTGTCGGCAAGGACGAAATTGCGAGGTTGATTGATCCACGAACCTCGCCCCCCATTACGGAAGGTGTTTCCGACAATCGTCACATCCTCGCAAGATTTCTCGACGCTGACGACGCGTGAACCGTTGGTCCCGTCCACCGTGTTCCCCGTGATAACCGCATTCTGGCAGTACTCCGCGAGAAAAAAGGCTCCCATGCGCGAGCCGGTGATGTGGTTGCCGCTGAACACGACGCCTCGCGACTTCTGGATGTGCATCGTGTCGCCCAAGGCGCTGAGCTGACAACCGCGCACGATGACTTTTTCGCAACCAACCAAATCGAACGCGCCCTTGCCGGGGCCACTGCCGGCGGGGGCATAGAGCGCAAGATGGGCCTGAAACAGATCGGCAATCAGGCGTGTGTTCGCGCCGGAGTCGCCCGTGAACCGGATGGGATCACCGCCGAGCGTCTCAGCGATCCGGATAAACTCCGGCGTGCTTTCGATCACGAAATACTGACGACCGCGAACAATATTCGATGGCAACTGATCGTTGAAAAAGCAGATGGTGTCATAGCCGCGGTCGGCATCGGCCCCCTCTCGTTTCTTTGACACCGGCAGCGGCTTGGTGTTGTCGAAAAACACGCGGTCGTCACCAGCCGTCATCCGCACCGGACTCCGGACCAGATCATGACGAAAATACTTCGCCGCCATTGCTCGCTCAGTTTCGTGGTAATCTTCCGGCCAGACCGTGATTTGCCACAGGTAACCGTAGTCCCACATAAACTTCCCGCTGCGCTGAAGCGTGCAGTCCTCGACCGTGACGTTCTTGGCAAACGTCTCCACTTCCCGCTCGCTTCCCTTCTTTTCCGCACCGAGCACGGTGATGACTGCCCCGGCCACTCCTTCACTTGTCAGGTCGCGGAATGTCAGATTCTCTGTCCGTCCACCGGGCGTCGTGGTAATGAGAAGCGGGCGAGTATTCGCGTTGGGCTCCCACGTGTTCACCGACTTCGACGGATCGAAGACGTGTCCAGTAAAATGGCCTCCAAACCATCGAAAGTCGCTGACGTTCTCGCCTGCAAACAGAACGACCCGAGCCTTGTCGCCAAGCGTCTTGGGAAGATGAAACCGTGCGCCGTAGGCCGACACGGTCATGCCTGAAGCAATCTTCAGAGGCGTCTTGCCGTCCAGTTCGTAATCCCCGGGAGGGATTGTGACCACGCCACCATGTTCAACCACCGGAGCGAAAATCACTGCGAGTCGCGCTGTGTCATCAGCATGCGCGATGTCCAGTGATATGAGCAGCACGGCAAAAAACAATGGGAAGGAGTGCTTCATAGACTCATCGCCTTCAATACTGGCTTCAATCGTACTGCATAGACCGCGTAACGGGCAGGCGAGAGATGGATGTTGTCCGGCGTGAAGAGCTTTTCTTGAGGGGGCCGTCATCATTCGTGAAGTCGCTCCAAAGGGCGAGCATGCGGAGTTTGGGGTCGCCATCGAGTTTCATCGGTGCAGATCTTTCGCGTCAGATTCTGAACAGGAACCCATTGGAGGACAACAGCGAGTGACACAGTTCTTGCTGTCGCAGCGACTCGCGTACGGCGGCGTCTTTGGTTCGGGAATGCCTATAGAATTACCAGTGATGGCGAGATCATCGTCATGGAGAACCTGAGTATGCAGTCCGAAGAAACTCGCTATGACCGCGGGCTGGCCACGATTCGGAAGATGTTCGGGCCAGGGAATCGACTCCGCCCTGAAGAGCCTCGAAGCCGCGAGTCCCGGTCTGGCACGCTGCCTGGTTGAGTTTCCGTTCGCCGACATCTACACGCGTCCGGGCTTGGATTTGAAGACGAGAGAACTGCTCACCGTGGCCGCCTTGACCGTCCTTGGCTATCTGCAGGCCGAGTTGAAGGATCATATCCGCGGCGCGCTGAACCTCGGCTGCACTCCCGACCAGATCCTCGAGATCATTCTGCAGATGGCTGTGTATGCCGGGTTCCCCACGGTGCTGGAAGCGATCAGAACGGCCGCGTCCGTGTTCGGGGAAGCCTGTGAAGTCACTCATTGATCCGTGGCCAATTCCAAATCTGGTACAATGTTGGAGGATCGGACTCATTCTGCGCGGTCGATAAACCGCAACCGGCTTAGGTTGAGCTTTCGGTCAACTGTCTGACGGAAATCGGAGGTCATCATGATCAGCACCGACAAAACGCCAATGGATCAAACAACGGAAGGGTTCCCGACGGGGACAAACGTGGCAGAGTTCCGCTCACGGGACCAGCGCATCGCCGCCGGAAAAACGCTGCGTGACAGCGTGCCGCGTCAAAGTCACGCCGGTTGGGAATCACCAGCCAACCGCCGTGATCCGATTGAGATCCTGAAGGAATCCAATCAGGGTCGACTGCCCGAACTCGTCCCGATCCGTTACGGGCGGATGTTGCCGAGTCCGTTTACCTTCCTGCGTGGTTCCGCGGGACTCATGGCTGCCGACCTGGCGACCACCCCCACCACGGGGCTGCGGGTCCAGGCCTGCGGGGATTGTCACCTGCTCAACTTCGGCCTGTTCGCCACCCCTGAACGCAACCTGATCTTCGACATCAACGATTTCGACGAAACACTCCCTGCGCCGTGGGAGTGGGATGTCAAACGTCTGGCAGTGAGTTTTGCCGTGGCCGTGCGCGATATCAAACTTGGCGACAAGCGCGCACAAGCTGCCGCCATCGAATGCGTTCGCGCCTACCGGGAGCGATTGCGGGAATTCTCAAAGATGAGCCCGCTGGACATCTGGTATGACCGATTGGATGCCCAAACAATCATCGACATGGCCCCGGATGCGAAGATCAGAGAGATTCGTGAGGATATCGTCGCCAAGGCCAAGCATCGTATTAGCGATTATCTATATCCGCAGATCAGCGAAGAGATCGCGGGACGCCGTCGTCTGATCGACCAACCCCCGGCGATGTTTCATATCACCAAAGAACAAGATCCGGAACACGAGACACTCGTTCGGGAAGCGTTGGAACAATACCGATTATCGCTGCCTGACGAACGCCGTGTCCTCTTTGACCGTTACAGCCTGGAAGATGTCGTCATCAAAGCGGTGGGCATCGGCAGCGTCGGCACGGCCTGCTTTGTCGGGTTGTTTTTCTCCGCTGAGAATCACCCTCTTTTGCTTCAATTCAAGCAAGCCTGCCCCTCCGTGCTGGAACCCTACGCAGGCAAGAGCCAGTATGAAAACCACGGTCAACGCGTCGTCGTGGGGCAACGCCTGATGCAGTCCGCCAGTGACATCTTTCTCGGCTGGATGCGGGGTCGGCGTGGCCGCGATTTCTTCATCCGACAACTCAGAGACATGAAAATGTCGGCTCGCATCGAAGAAGGTGCATCCGCCCAGCAAACGATGCTGTATGCGGAGTTGTGCGGTCGAACACTGGCCCACGCCCATGCCAAATCCGGAGATGCCGCGTTGATCAGCGGTTACCTTGGCAAATCGGATGACTTCGACCAAGCCATCGGTGAGTTTGCCTTGGCATACTCGGACCAGAATGAAAGAGATCACGCCGCACTGGTGGCCGCGGTGAAGGCTGGGAAGATCGAAGCGTTGATTGAAGAGAATTCGTGAGGTTGCTCACGTAACCGATTCACCCCCCGGGCATCCCCCAAACGCGTCGATCGTTTGCACTGTCAGAAACACTTACAAGGAGAATCATCGATGATGATACGCAAGAACCTGTTGTTCCTTTCCGGATTGGCGCTGGCTGTTGCCATTGGCCTGCATGTGTTAAACGGTTCAAACACGGTGGTTCATGCTCAGGACGGAGCGCAGAAATCGAACTTGAAGACCCCGTCGACACAGACAAATGCCGATCAATCCGCCGTCCGTGCTGCCATCGACAAGACGACGCAAAGCTTTGTCGAGGCATTCTCTCGCGGCGATATCGATCAAATTGCCGCCCACCTGTCTGATGGTGCCGAATTGATTTCCGATGAGGCCCCTCCGCTGCGGGGACGCGATGCCATCGTCAAGGCTTTGACGAATCATTTTGCAGAGAATCCAAAGAAGACAATTGCCCGCGAGGTCGAGTCCGTGCGGTTCAAATCGAAACTCGCCGTGACAGAGGAGGGCCTGCTCAAAGTGACTGTCGAAAGCGAAGCTCCGAAGCACATGCGATATCGCCTGGATCTGATTCATGAGGATGCAAAATGGCTGATTGTCGCTGTTCATGAGTGGCCCGAGAAAACCGCCGATCTCATGGACTTAGAATGGTTAATTGGGACTTGGGAGGCAAAGCGGGCCGATGCCGAAGTTCGAACGACTTACGAGTGGTTCGGCTCCAAAGCGTACATTCGTGCCACCATTTCGCTGCGAGAAAAAGATCAAACAGTGTCGACGATGCAAATGATCGGCATCGATCCTCGCACCGATGAGTTGAGGATCCTGACTTTTGAAGCCGACGGAGGATTCGCCGAAGGGACCTGCACACGCGAAGGAAACACCTGGATCTTTGAGTCGCACGGCGTTCTCGCCGACGGTGGCGAATTATCGGCAAAGAACATCTTGGTTCGAGTGAATAGCGAGACGACGACCTGGCAACCGATCAGTCTGCAACTCGGGGATGAGACCGTCGAGGGTATTCCACCGCTCAAAATGACTCGAGTGAAGCCTGCGAAGTAAGCCGTCTACACACGGTGGCATCGATCCGTACAATCTCCTGAATTCAAACCAAACTGGAGCAATTGACCATGAAACGCCTAGCGATTGCGATGATCTTCGCCGCGACCTGCCTGTGGCTCGTGCCTGTTGATGTTT
>JAKFWC010000016.1 GCA_021732975.1 Planctomycetaceae bacterium
ATGATGCGCCAGCGATGCAGACGCGATTCCTCTCGGTCACAACGAAACGGCCCCGCTCACAAAAAATGTGACCGGGGCCGTTTCCATTACGCCTGATCCGAAACTACGGCACCAGGAAGAACAATCCTCGTCACGCAACGAACGCACTGACGACAAGCGTGATGCCTTGCATCAAATCGGGAACGTCACGCCCTTGCTTGCGCTGCGGGCTGGCAATGCGCCTGGCACTTATCATAAAACGCAGAAGCCCGGCATCTCCAGAAGATGCCGGGCTTCATGCTTCAAATTAGCGACGAACCGAAACGGTTAGTGCATGTGGTCGTCGTGGCCGCCGGCGGCCGGTTCGTCCTTCGGCATCTCGGCGATGAGGGCATCGCTGGTCAGCAGAAGGGTCGAAACCGAGGCGGCGTTCTGCAACGCACTGCGGGTCACCTTGGTCGGGTCGATGATGCCCGACTTGACGAGGTCTTCGTAGTCCCCGGTCGCGGCGTTGTAACCCTTGTTGCCTTCGAGTGCGAGCACCTTCTCACAGATCACCGCGCCGTCGAGGCCGGCATTGTTCGAGATCTGCGTGAGCGGGGCGCGGCAAGCACGAGTGATGATCTTGAAACCGACGATTTCGTCGGTGTTCAGACCGGTCGGCTTGACGGCTTCCGAGGCTCGCAGCAAGGCCACGCCACCACCAGGAAGAATGCCTTCTTCCACGGCAGCCCGCGTCGCATGCAGGGCGTCTTCGACGCGGGCCTTCTTTTCCTTCATTTCGGATTCGGTGGCCGCACCGACGTTGACCTGCGCCACGCCGCCGGAGAGCTTCGCGATCCGTTCATCGAGCTTTTCGCGGTCGTAATCGCTGGTGCTGTTTTCCCGTTCGCGACGGATCTGCTCGATGCGGGACTTGATGTCGCCCGACTTGCCGAGACCTTCGATGATCGTGCAGTTATCCTTGTCGACGACGATCCGCTTGGCGCGGCCGAGGTCGGACAACTGGACGTTTTCGAGCTGGATGCCGAGGTCTTCAAAAATCGCCTGGCCACCAACCATGATCGCGAGGTCTTGGAGCATCGCCTTGCGACGATCGCCGTACCCCGGAGCCTTGACCGCACAGATCTTGAAGGTGCCGCGGAGCTTGTTGATCACGAGGGTTGCGAGAGCTTCCCCTTCAACTTCTTCGGCGACGATCAACAGCGGCTTGCCGGCGTTGACGACCTTTTCCAGCACAGGCACGAGGTCCTTGACGCTGGTGACCTTCTTTTCGTGGATGAGGATGTAAGCGTCTTCGAGGACGGCTTCCATCGTCTGCGGATCGGTGACGAAGTACGGCGACAGGTAACCGCGGTCGAACTGCATCCCTTCGACGACTTCGAACGTCGTCGCGAGGGCCTTGCCTTCTTCGACGGTAATCACGCCGTCCTTGCCGACTTGTTCCATCGCGTCGGCGAGAATGTTGCCGATTTCGGTGTCACCATTGGCGGCGACGGTCCCGACCTGGGCAATGGCCTTCTTCGACTTGCATTCCGTCGACATGCCCTTGAGCTTTTCGACGATCGACTCGACGGCCTTGTCCATGCCGCGCTTCAGGTCGATCGGGTTGACCCCGGCGACCACGGCCTTGAGGCCTTCGCAGTAGATGGCTTCGGCGAGCACGGTCGCGGTGGTGGTGCCGTCGCCGGCGATGTCGGAAGTCTTGCTGGCGACTTCACGGACCATCCGGGCGCCCATGTCTTCAAACTTGTCCGGCAGTTCGATTTCACGGGCGACGGTCACGCCGTCCTTGGTGACGGTCGGCGAGCCAAAGCTCTTCTCGATGATGACGTTACGGCCGCGCGGTCCGAGGGTGACGCGGACCGTTTTGGCCAGCTTCATCACGCCGCGCCGCATGGCTTCCTGGGCTTCCTGGTCAAACGCAATCATTTTGGCCATTGCGAGTCAGTCTCCGTTGAGGGAACGTTGTTTTCAGTAGAAATTCGTGAGGTGAAACGGGTATCGAAGTTCCACCGAATGCTTAACTATGCGTAGACGGCGAGGATGTCGCTCTCGCGCATGAGCAGATAGGTTTCTTCGTTAACCTTGAATTCGTCACCGGCATAGCTGCTGAAGACGACCAGATCGCCGGGGCGAACTGTCAGGGCCACTTTCAGGCCGTTGTTCTTGGTGTGGCCTTCACCGACAGCGAGGATTTCGCCGCGTTGGGGCTTGTCGGTCGCCGACTCCGGCAACACGATGCCGCCGACGGTCTTCTTTTCTGCAGCCGCACGCTTTACAACCACGCGATCGCCGAGTGGAGCCAACTTGAGGTCCACCGAGGCCTTGTCCGCCTTCTTCGCCATGCATTTTTCTCCTGTGGCTGCCGCAAGTGGTGCGCGCAGCGCGGGTGTCTCGATGAAGAACAACGTTGCCGCAGCCAGTGTGCATACGCCGTGCCTTTCAATATCCAATCCTCAAGTGCATTTCAGAATATGGTTTACGACACGAACACTCTCAGTGAAAACTGCCAGCCCGTGCGGAAACCCAGGGACGATTTGCTGCAAGACTGCCATTCTGGCAAGCCTGGCGCCCAGGAATTTCACACCTAGACGCCCTTCGCAAACCTCTGCAATGAAATCGAATAGGCACATTGCAAAGAACAGGGTGACTTGAAATCCAAGGCGGAAACTCACTAGACTACGGTCACTCTCAGGTCGTCAAACTCCGATGTGATAGCGGACTCTCGGACGTTATTTCACGCCTCGTTTGCCCGATTTCCTTCGCAGACGAGAGCCTACCGATGCGTTCCTCCGACGCCGACCGATTGGACCACTTCTGGCCGCATTTACAGAGCTTATTAGATGCCGGCCGCTGGGGTGATGCTGTCGCCACATTGCGAGCCGTTTTTTCTCGCACGGGCTGGCTCGACCTGCAAGTCACGCTCGGAGCCTTATTCTTCGAACGACAGCAATATCACGATGCCATCGTTGCCTGGACGAGCATCGTCGAACCGGCCAGTCAACAAGGACGCCTTGATCTGCTGGCGGCGGTCTACTCCAACCTGGCGGCAACTTATCGGGAACTTGGCGACCCGCCGTTAGCCCGTCGCTTCCAGCAGCAGGCCTTGCGGTATCAGGACGATTTTGGCGCCGAAGACCTGCTTCACCTCGCAAATGATGCGATTGCCTCCGAGCAGTATAATCTTGCCGAATCCCTGATGGACTCGATTGGTGATTTGCTCGGCGACGACCCGCGTCTGCAAGCGGAAGTGTTTGCGACCCACGGTGTGATCGCCCTCCGCCGTGGTTCACCTCGCATGGCCCGACGAGGCATCCTCACGGCGTATCGAGCACACCTGCAGATCGGCGATGAAGCCGGGGCCGGCCGCGACTTGCTCAACGCCGCGGAAGCCTTCCGCACGATGAATCGGCTCCCGGCGGCACAGCGCTGCCTGCAACAAGCTGCGATTCATTTTCAGAATTGTGGTCAACCGGTTTGGCAGGCGGAAGCCTGTCGCCGGTCGGAACGGTTCGACCGCATCGCTCAAATGGCGACATTCAACCCGTTGTGGAATTGACCGATCCGCGCGGCCTCGCCTGAGATCTTGCGTCACGTTTGCGGCCACTTGGAAAAAGGACGGCGGAATTCGGCTGCGGGACTTGAGCCTGCCGCGCGAACCCGCTGAAATGGCCGTCCTTGCCGGCATCGATCGGCGAGGTGTCATAACGAGTGGGGTGGGCGAAGGGGAGTCGCATGGAGTTCGCGGTCGTTCAGAGTCCTTGGTCGCAGGTGTCGGCAGACTGGGTGGTGGTCCCCTTTTCCGACCCCGTTGTCTGGTCCGATCCGTTGAAGAGTCTGGACACGGCGCTCGGCGGAATCCTGGCCCGACTTGATGCTGCAGGCGAACTCCCGACGAAACTGGGGGCATTGCTAGCCTTACGCGGGTTAACCGGAGCCTCGCCGCGCGTGTTACTGGTGGGGCTGGGGACCGTCGCTACCACCACTGTGGCCACCATCGACCGAGCGCTGATGTCCGCACTGCGGGCCATCACCGATAAGCCGAATCTGCGGGTGGCCGTCGTGGTGCCCGCGCAGGACCTGGGGGCCATCTCGGTCGGCGATTTCGTCGCCGCTACCCTGCAGGCGGGGCATCTCGCCGGTGTCGGACAAGACCTTTATAAGACCGAGCGCGGTCGGCATCCCCTGGCAGCTTTGACGGTCGTGACATCGAACGCCGTCACCCCCGAGATTCAATCGGCCGCGACGCGGGGCGATATCCTCGGTGACGCCATCAATCTCACGCGCGATCTGGTGAACCGTCCGCCTGCCGAAATGACACCAGTTGCCTTTGCGGCCCGTGCCACACAACTGGCGAAGACTCACGGCATCGACTGCGAAGTGTGGGATCAGCCCCGTCTCGTGCAGGAGCGGATGCGCTCGATGCTCGCCGTGGCGCAAGGCAGCCCGCAACCGCCGAGAATGGTGCGGTTGAACTACCGCGGCGGCGGGACCGATCAGCCGACAATCGCTCTGGTTGGGAAAGGCGTTACTTTCGACAGCGGCGGATTGTCGCTCAAACCGACCGATTCCATGCTCACAATGAAGTGTGACATGGCAGGAGCCGCGACCGTGCTGGGGGCGATGGTCGCCATCGCCCGGCTCAAGCTGCCGGTTAACGTCGTGGCCCTCATGGGTCTGGTCGAAAACATGATCGGCGGCAATGCCTTCAAACTGGGTGACATTCTCACTGCTCGGAATGGAGTCACTATTGAAGTCCTCAACACCGATGCCGAAGGACGGTTGGTCCTGGCCGATGTGCTCAGTTACGCGGTCGATCTCGGTGTGGACCGGATTGTCGATCTGGCGACGCTGACCGGGGCCTGCGTGGTTGCGTTGGGCGAAGATGTCGCTGGGGCAATGGCGAACGATCAACCCTGGTGCGATCAGGTGCTGACGGCTGCCAAGGCGACGGGCGAAAATCTGTGGCAATTGCCGATGTTCGATTTCTACGACGATCTCATCAAAGGCGACATCGGCGATATCAAGAACACGGGCGGTCGCTGGGGCGGTGCGATCTCCGCCGCAAAGTTCCTGCAGCGGTTTGTCGGCGGGAAACCGTGGGTCCATCTGGACATTGCCGGCCCCGCGTTCGCTTCCAGCACAAAACCTCACCGCGAAGCAGGCGCCACCGGGGCGTATGTTCGCACGCTGGTGGAACTGATGCAGCGGACCGTCGTGAAATAAAGACGCATCACGAGCCGGAAGCGTCAGTGACGGTCATCCCCTCAGAAACACCCACGACTTGACCACCCTGCACCGGTGGGGTTGAATACGAGGGAGTTGATTCCGGGCCACAGGCGCAAAGTGCGGGATCGACGATCAAGGACAACGGCCATGAAAGCGTGGATCGGGGCATTCTTCCTAAGCGGCATCGCGACGGCATCAGTCTGGGCGCAAGGTGCCGCCCCTGCTCCGCCTGCGCAACCCGCGGCGTTCGCTTCCGCGCGAAACCCGATGATCGACGCGGGAGTTTTCGTGGTTCTCGCTGGGGGAGCTGTGTTCGCGGTGTGCCGCAGCAGCCAGCGCGTATGACCGGCAAGGCAGCGGATTTGATTTGCGGGCGGTCCTGCCATGACGTTGGCTAATCGCTCGGTGGCTAGTCTCGACGATCCCATCGTGGTCAGCGGCATCGGCGTGGTTTCACCCCTGGGTGGTGATCGCGAATCGACATGGGCAGGCTTGCTCGCCGGTAATCGCGCGGGGCGGTGGCTCTCTAGCCACGATTGGGGATCGCCTCGCGACTGGCCGAATGTACGCTGGTCCGGCAACCCGGCCATTATCCGCCAAAATGCTCGTTTGCCGAAAGAGATCGCTGACCGGGTGATCCGCCTCGGCATGCTCGCCGCACAGGAAGCCTGGGACGATGCCAAACTGGCCGACGCGGCTCTCCATCCCGAGCGCATGGGATGCATTGTTGGCACCAGCAAAGGTGGACTGCACACCTTCGATGCCGCAATGAACAGATCGGATCCCGCCGTCGATTGGCAAGACGGCTGGCCCTCATCGACGGCCTCGCGGCTCGCAACGATGTTCAATTTGCGAGGCCCGTGTGTCGCTCCGGTGGCGGCCTGTGCTACGGGCGTCGTCGCCATTCTGCGCGGTGTCGCCGCGATTGAATCGAATGAATGCGATCTTGTCCTGACCGGCAGCGCGGACGACTCGCTGCATCCCGGCGTGTTGTCATCGTTTCAACGCCTGGGTGTTTTGGCGCGGCATCCTGACCCCACGAAGGGATGTCGACCCTACGACCGTGACCGCACGGGATTCGTCGTCGGCGCCGGCGCGGGATGCCTCGTACTCGAACGGCGTTCCCATGCTGAACGACGTGGGGTCCGCTGGTACGCTGAAATTGTGGGCGGCCGGTTGGCGACCGATCCGGCTGGCATGACGCAGTTGGATAGCGCGGGGCAAGCACTCGGCCGGCTGATTGAAATGACATGCGGGGAGTCGCGTCCGGATCATATCCAACTGCACGGAACCGGCACGCGGCTGAACGATCCCGCGGAGTGTCGCGCCGTGCGGCAAGTGTTTGGACCCGACTCCGACGGCATCCTGCATTCCAGCGTGAAGGGTGCCCTGGGCCATTTGTTGGGCGCGGCCGGAAGTGTCGAAACGGCATTAGCGTGCTTGTCGTTGCGCGACCAAGTTGTTCCGGCGTGTGCGAATCTTGATCAGGTCGATCCGGAATGCATGCTGCCGTTCGTGCAATACGCTGCGGTTAAGAGACCGATTCGCACGGTATTGAAAGTGTCACTCGGATTCGGTGGGCATCAAGCGGCGATCTTGTTGCGACGCCCGGAGTGATGATCTGTCGCAGACCGGAGCGCAAGCGACGGGAGTCATTGTCAGGAATACTCCCGTCGCTTGCGCTCCGGTCTGTGATCAATTCTTCAACTTCGCGGTCGTCACGAGTTCGCGAAATGCATCGCGGTGTTCGAGCACGGCTTCGCGCGGGCCGGTCATTTTGACGAAGAAGCTTGCGGGGCCGGTGGGGATCACAGCACCGAGCATGCAATGATTTTGCTGTTCACCGCCGCCGCCGAAGCCATCCCGGAAGGTGCCCACCAGTTCGACCACAATGGCTTCTTCACCGTCAACTGCGACCGTTTCCTGCTGCGGTTCGGGATCGTTGGGCCCCCGCGTAAACTGCCCGCGCCAACGTTCGATGTTCGCTTCCCGACTTCCCCCGGCGGAGGACATCGTTACGCGAACGGCTCCCGCCGGCGCGGTAATACGGTACTCCGCTTGAATGATGTCGTTGGGTGGATCGCGTTCTTCCCAACCCGCGGGAATGGTGAGCGTGATCCCCTGAAAGGCCTTCTCGATCGGCTCGGTCGCCACAGTCCCCTTGGCTTCACCTCCACCGGTAGACGAGGAAGTGGAAATCGCCGGAGCGGTGGGAACGGGAGGCTCCGTCTTCGGTGGCCCCGCGGATTCGCAACCCAGGAGCGACAAAGCAACCAGCACACCACCAACAACACGAGCCATCACGGAGACACCCTCACATTCAACGCGGCTTGCGGGGCATGCGGCTTGGCGGCGACTTCGGCACCGGAGCCGCGGTCTTCCGTGCCGACCGTCGCACTTTTGCCAATTCGCTTTTGTCGACCACCCACCCGCGACACTGGGAACTGCCGCACAGGCAGGGGATCGCTCCCTCGGCACTCCAGGCGTAGTCGATGGTCAGTTCGGCCCCTTCCTCAATCTCGGTGAGCGTTTCCACATGCACTTCCGAAGGAGCGGGCGTGCCGTCTTCGTATTCGCACTCGGTCAGCACGAGCCGACAATTTGGCGTGCAGCAATGATTGAGGTACCGGAACGGAGCTTGAGGTTCGAGCGACAGCGCCCCACCGAGATCGATGCAGTACGACGTGGCATAATTGGCGTCGTCGATGACCTTGCCTGTGACCTGTCCGACCACCATTTCTGGTTCGATGGACTTCTGAGCAAACACACCCTTACCAAACGTCACCCGTCCGACCCGGACGAGACTCGCGACTGTTGGCATCATGCACCCCCGCTGGCGGAATCGTTCCCCACGATCATCAATGTGACACACCATCACAAGTGGACCGCGATGAAAACGATACCAACCCCAGCCAAGGCGTCAACCATCACCACGAGAGATTCGCCCACAACGCTCGCGCTTTGCAGTCTCCCAGCGCCAGCGCTTACCGCTCTTCGCGCTATTCCCAATAGATCAGCGTGTTCACCGAGAACGGCAGGAACTCGTCGTTATCGTGGACTTCACCGAAGAGCGCGACATGCCCCGCACTCGGCCGCGGCACCTTGGCGAGGTAGTTGCCGTCATCGCTGTTGAGAACTTGCGATGTCCATTTCGATTCGCGGAAGTCCGGAGTCATCGCGGTCGCCGTCCACACGCGAACGGCGGCGGGGGTGCCGGTCGTCTTGATGCGGAGTTCGAGGAACTCGACTCCCTCGTTGTAGTCCCACGTTACGGCAGGCAACACCTTGCCATTAACCGTCCGCTGGAAGAACGCCGCGACCGTGGAGAGGACGAGTTCGCGGCCACCTTTGAGATTATGGCCGGCGTTGGGAATCCGCACGAGGTGTTTGCTACCGACGAGATCGTCCCAGTAAAGGTTCATCGCATCGTGAACCCAATAACGATCATTCGCACCGACGACGAGCAGCTTTGGAATTGTGAGCTGATGCCGGTAAGTCAACGGATCCATCATCCTCCACAAGCGGTGTTCGCGCTCTGTCTGGGCGATGCCATCCGGTTTGACGAGTCCTTTGCTGGTATAGTCCTCGATCTGCTCGCTGTAGAAGCCCCAAGTCGCCTTCTGATGCGCCATCTGCTTGGGAAAATTGAGCGTGTCGATCACCATCGGGGCGACACCAATCACGCGGCGATCGGCGGCTCCGGTGAGCCAACTCGTCCACCCGCGCTTGGACGCCCCGGTGACGACAAAGCCGCGGATTTCCGTCTTGTTTTCCTTGCGGGAGAATTCCTGCACCGCGTCCATCGCCTTGACGGCGGACTTCGTCATGGGGAACAGCAACGGCCAGTTTTCATCGCCGGAGTCGAGATACTTCAACCACGTATCGGTAATGAGATCGTCCTCGACGCGGTTCTCGAACAACGGCTGATTGGGGACGTGGTGTAACGTGGCAACGCGGGCTCCGCAAAGTTTTGCCAGTCCGGCACCGAGGGCCAGATCTTCATTGCCAGGAAGTTTGCCCAACCCACCGCCGGTGACGTACAACAGCACATGCTCGGGATGCTTCAGCTCGGTCGGTTCAAAGATGTAGAGCGGATGCGTCCAGACGATGTTTTGCCAGGTCTGCGACGTGAGCTTGAGCCGCGTGGCCTTCACCCCAGCGATCGTCGACTGTTCCTCGATCGTCCAGCCGTAAGCCGATTCCGGGCGGGCCACGTACTTGTAGAGCGAATTGGGGATGGTGTCATCGGCAGCCGGCGCTACCGCTTCCGCCGCCAATGCCTCGTTGACGAACCATCCCGCGACCACTAACCCACCGAAAACCAGCCACGACTTCAAGTTTCTGACTCCTGACGTGTCCATGGGGAACGTGACAGAACGACCATATCGTTTTCAACTATACCGCACGCGACCAAGAAAGAGACGTAGCTGCTCTCGCCACAGAACGGGCCCTTCCGCTCGAACACAACGCGAAAGCCCCGCGGCCTGGCAACCTCAGCTACGGCAAAATCTGTCGCTCATGGCCGGGAAGAACATCACGACAATTTATTTCGTCGTGAGGTTAATCTCGCCCAGATTGACCGACTTGTCGACCACCGAAAACTTGATTTCGGCCTTTCCAGGATCGCTGTACCGCTTCTTTAGCTTGTCGGGTCCACCGTAAGAGCGAGACATCAGATTGAATTCCTGCCAGGCGAAGGTGAGCTTGTATTCACCGGCAGGAACACCATCTCCACTGGTGTAGGTGGCGATCTCAAATGTTCCGTCATCCTTTGTGTTGGATTGCGAAAACGTGTGCATCTGGCGATCAATTTCGCCTGTATTGTGGCACTCCATCTGAATCGAAGAGCCTGGTTCTTTTCCATCCACAAGAACTTTCCCGGTCACTTTATAAGTCTTTTTCATCGGCGGGCCTTTGCGCCCACAGCCGACGATCATCACACAGAGGGCACAGACCATCACCAGACCAATCGCCCGCATCGCAATTCCTTAACAATCTGGGTGCCATATCACCGGAGTAATCGCCATAGAAAGAGTCGCCCCGCTCCGGTTGAAGGGGGCGACCAGAATCCTGCGTAGCCATCGACAGTCGATTGACCGCGGTGGTCGATGGTATCCGCAACACCGACAGACTTACCGGAGACGGGTTGTTACTGACCCAATTGGTCCGTCTCACCCTTCTTGCGCGTAATGGCAGCAGCGAACACTTGAGCTGAAACGTTTTCACTGACGAATCGCACGGTGCCGTCTGCTAGCAGGAAGTGAGCACCACCGGTGTGGAAGCAATGGAAGCCGTTGCTGCGAATGTTAGTACAATTGATTGCGCACGGCCCGCCATTGCCACTGCCATCGAAAAGTGATCCCTGAATCCAGTGTTCGTAAACTAAAGGTTCCCACCACGAACCCCCATTGGTGGGCCCCAAGGGGGTTGCGGACAGAGCCGCTTGAGGCTGGGTTTTGTAGTAGAGTGTTGTTCCGCCGGTCCGTTCTCCTAAGAGAAACGTGTTGGATGTCCCGTCGGTGATGTCGCGCATTTGCCCCATCGCTCCCTGCTGGAGAACTGTTGCTCCGCTCGTGACACCGCCAGCGACCTGGAAGACCCCATCGCGCTGACTGCCGCCATTGTTGAAGTAGGCAATGTTGCTGTATGTCCCACGGACGCCCGACGTGCCCGAGTAATCGCAACGCGCCCCTTCCCACGTCATGTTTGCTGCCGGGAAAACTCCCGCCACGAACGCACCCTGGGGATAAAGGTAATTGGTATTGGTAGATGGCGCCGGTGCCGAAGGACACATGAAGACGGGAAGAACAACCTTCGCTGCCGCGACGTTCTGTGCCAGGGCGGTGGCGTTGTAACCCGGAATGCCGTTGGCCATCGGCATGGTCTGGTCGATCTGATTGAACAGCGGTGCCTGATCCAGGTAGGGAAGCAAACCGACGTTCGCGCCACCTACGTTATGGTCGAGCCGGGTTGGCAGGGCAATTACGATCTTGTAACCCGGCGGAAATGCGTTGAACGTGTCGTGATAGTTATGGATGGCCAATCCCAACTGCTTCAGATTGTTGCGGCACTGCGAGCGCCGCGCGGCTTCGCGGGCTTGCTGCACTGCGGGCAACAGCAGGGCAATGAGGATCGCGATGATCGCAATCACCACCAGCAGTTCAATCAATGTGAATCCAAGACGACGGCGTACGATCGATCGCGGCATCGCATGACCCTTCGAACAGTGAATGAAAAGAAGAACTCCCTTCAGAACGAAGGGCTTTCGCAGACCGGATAGAAGCCATTATCTACCGCGCGATCCGGCGAAAGTAAATCACCATCATGAAGAAATGATGTGCGCGATAAGAAACTCGCACGCAAAGAGACGAGAGAACCACCATCCATTACGGGTGGGTCCCCGAGGGATCGCCGCGCCGGCGGAACGAGATCAGTGAGCCTTGCGTTGGCCGCGCATGAACTTCCAAAGCGCTTGGGCCGCAGGATCCCATTCCCCGCCGTGGGCCTGGTCCGCAATACGATTCAATTGTTCAAAAGCCGGCGTTTGAATGCGGCCGGATTCATGCAGCGAACGCAATCGTTCGCGGCTGGCTTCCAGCAGGTCGGGTTTCCGTGCGGTCACGGCCGTATAAAGCGCCTCGGCCTCTTTCCATGCAGTCTCGTCGACGCCAATTTGTGCCGGGCGCGAACAGCCGACGAACCAAACTGTAACTGCAGAGATCAGCAAGAAGCGGCTGAGCGAGCGTGAAATCGCCATTAAAATTCTCCGACCACTTCTTGATCCGCCCGAGTCGATAACGCCACCCACAGGAAGGGGTCCATGAACTGCGACATAAAGCGGACGGAACCATCGCCCAACATGACGTGGCATCCGCCAACATGTTCCGAGTGCATCTGATCGGTGTGACCGAACGGATGATTCGGCGCGTGAATGATCACCTGCGGATGATCGTGCGTGTCGGGACCGCTATGGGCTCCCAGCAAGCAGCCGGCGCTGTTGCATTCGGATGGCCATCCCGGTTTGGGACAGGTCGCGGCATAGGGAACGGTGCCATACCAGGTCTTGTTGCTCAGCGCGGACGTATGTTCTCCGAGGAAGATCGTGGACGACAACCCGTCGCTCACGTCGGCGGTGCGAATCCTGGAGTTGCGATAGAACGGCCCTTCCTGCACCACAGATTCTCCCGTTGCTGGAATCGGCTCCGGTTGGGAGAAATCTCGTGAGTACGCCGGGGCCCGCCCCCACGGCTGATGAATCCCCGCATTGGTCACATAGTGCGAGTGACTGAAAAACATGGCGGGGGTGTAAGGGACCGGGCTGCTGGGTGCCGCCGACGATCCTGCGGTCCAGCGTTCAACAACAAAGCCATCGCTGCCGCCCGTCGCCGACGGACAAAGAAACGCGATGAGCTTGGTTCTAGCCGCAGACGCATGCTGCGGTGCCCAGCACGGCTGTGAGAAATCGAGCTGATTAAACAACGGCGATTGATCCAACTGTGGAAGCAAGAGCGATCCCCAGCCAAAGCCGGAGGCACCATTCGCATTGTCATCGGGGAATATCACACCAAAAAGTGTTCCAGAGGCGATCGGGTGACCCACGTACGCCGGAGGAAAGACGAGGTGCTGGTCGTGATAATTGTGGAGTGCTAACCCCAATTGCTTGAGGTTGTTACGGCATTGAGTCCGTCGGGCGGCCTCCCGCGCCTGCTGAACTGCCGGAAGCAGTAAAGCCATGAGAATGGCGATGATGGCGATGACGACAAGGAGTTCAATCAACGTGAATCCGCGATGTTTTGACATCCCACTGGCCTTGAATTGGAGTTGCCGCCATCAAATATTTTGAGCAATCAAAATGACATTTTGGCATTCGGAATTCAAGTGTTGGCTGGCACAAATTTATTTTTCTTCCAGACTCAGCTCGGTTGTCGTTACGAAACAACGCCCGTTGAGAATTCGCCACGCGCCGCGTGGCTCGTCTGCTTCTGTGTAAAGCGAAACCAGCGCGCTTCCACGAATTCGGGAATGTCTCAGAGCGTCCCACTCGCACTCCTGCACCGGAAACTCGCCAAAATCGGCACATTCACCGCAAAGCCCTGCCGCGAGCATGCAGAATGTGAATCTTGGCGGTCCGTCGAATGACAATTGCAGTGACACTGTTTCTTACCGCAAATACGGGCGTGTGAGGCGTTTTCTCAACACGCAGAGGTGTCCCCTCTGGCGGTCTCTTCGTTCATTGCCTCTGGAGTCACAGCGATGGCCACGATGTTCGGATCAAACCAGAAAAAAGGGGCGGTGAATGAGGTTCCCGCACCCGCCGCTCCCGTTTCCTCAAAGAAAGATGTCGTCAACGACAGTAACTCGCTCCGCCTGGATCATCCCAACATGATCGGCAAGGGCACCATCATCGAAGGGAACATCATCGCCGATGGTGATCTCGTCGTCGAAGGAACGGTTCGTGGCGATGTGACCACAAAAACGAAACTCGTCGTCGGGGCGGATTCCGTCGTCGAAGGCAACATTCTCGCGGATCACGCCGAGGTCGCCGGTCGTGTAAGCGGCACGGTCCAGGCTTCCGGATTGCTGATCATCAAGGCCAGCAGCGTGATCGACGGCGATGTCATCACGAAGAATCTGAACGTGGAATCGGGCTCGACATTCAACGGGCGCTTCCAGGTGGGCGGCAAGGTCGAATCCGTGGCCAAACCGACGACCGAGGCGGTCAAGAAAGATGCCGTCCCGGTCGCAGCGAAAGCGTAATGCCGTTCTAAGTGCGTGATGTTCTGATGTCGCCCCCCCAGTTCGGAAGTTGGAACCGTGAAGATAGCGGAACTGGAACATTGGCAGCGGGAATTGCAGCAATTGCGCATCAACAGTCGCCAATTGAGCGATGCGATGGCCTGCGCTGCGGTGGAATTGCGGGAGCAAGGCTGGGAGCCGCCCGAAAGCTTGCTGCAGCAGATGCAGCAATTCGGGGCGGACTTCCGCCGACTGCGAGAGAACATGCTCGACGGAAGGAGCGATGCGGCTGCGCGGGTGGTTTCGCTGCAAGACCTGGCCGCGGAGCTCTCCCGTCGCGAACAAGTCGCTGCGGCGCTCGAGCGCGTGCATCGTGCGGGTCGGCTGCGAACACGGAGCGGTGAAACCACGGGACCGATGTTCGACCGTTTGTATGGAGCGATTGCGGCCGCCCAATCGGAGCTGATATCCGCCACACCACCGGTGGAATTGATGAATGCACTGCAGTCCGGGAAACACCCCCTGGCGGTAGCCGTACGGTTGGTCGAAGACAACGACAGCTTGAATGACGACGACTGGGGCAACGCGATGGCAACGGTGACCGCGGCGCTGGGCCGCGACCTGGCGACCGCGCTGGCTCGCGGTCGCATGACACTGGCCGATGAACCGGTCGAAGCGCATTCGCTTCATTGATCCGCTCACGCCGGGTTCCGATGCCGCCCCGCTTCACATGACTGATTTGGAGAACCACGATGGCATTGTGTCGCTACAAAACGCTGCTGTCTTACCTGCCGGGGATGGCCACGGTTGTGAACGCCTTTGACGCCCCCGCCGTGCAGGAAGCGGTATTCAAAGACCTGCTGCAGGCCTTGAACCTTCGCATGGAGCAGGAAGGGGTGCCTCCATTGCCACGTAAGGGCGATGTCCGCAGCGTGGCCGAACTGAAAAGCCTCGTCGAGCAGGTCGCTGCCGGACAGGAAGAAGATCTTGAGCACGATCTCGTCAGCGGCGACAGCATTCACGCCGTCAGCCCCAAAGGTTGAGCGATGCATGGACTGGCACAACTTTGATTTGCATTGATCCCGACCGAAGCCTGGCCTCATTGAATCTTTGAGACCGGCCTCCGGCGGAAGGGCCCTGTATGAGTGGTGTTTGGACGACAGTACGAATTCGCCAGGAAATCGACCAACTTGCCGATCGACGGGATGAGTTGGCGACCGCGCTCGCGCAGAGTGCCGGCCAGCTCGAGACCGCGGGGCTGGTTCCCGAAGACGACTTGCTGACCGAACTGACGGACTATCGTCAGCGAATGCGCTCGCTCGCATCGCACATCACCGGTCGAGCATTCGCGGTCGATGTCCGCCTCTCGTTGAAACACCTCGCCGAGCAGTTCGATCAGTCGCAACAGCGTGAAACTCTCGTTCGACAACTCGACGGCATTATGGCATTAATGCATGTCGATATTCCCGACTACGCCCCGTTGGAGCGCTGTCGCGAAGATGCCCGCCGGTGTCAGCAACGGTTGGTGTCGGCACTCGAATTCGGCAACGACGAACAAGCGCGGTTTCTCTCGCGGGAGCACGAACTTCAAGCGGTACTCACCCTCAGCGACCAATCGTCGGCACTCACCGACGAGGACTGGAATCGCTTGCACGATCTCGTCGCCAGAACGTACGGCCGCGGCTTGGCAACAGCCTTGGTGCGGGGCCGGATTCAACGATCCACGGAAGCCGTGTCTGAACCGGAGATCATCTCTTCCGTCGCGAGCTCACCCACCATTCCGTCCGCACCATTGGTGACTGACGACGAAATGCGTTCCGATCCGCATGCCGCGATGGCCACCGATCCCGAGACCACCACGCGCTGGCTTCTGTCGGGGTCGAGCATTCTGCCGGGTGTCTCGACGACCAAGCCGCCGGCTGACATGGTCGATGATGAATCACCGGAAATCAAACCGGATACGTCTTCGCCCGCGCCGAATTCACCGTCCATCGTCATTGACCTCGATCTCCCCAAACCGGTCTGGCACAAAGACGACGCCGCCCGACTTGCACGCGAGATTCTTGCCGAATCCCCCCGAACCGCTGTCCGCCTCAATGCTCTCATTCGACAACTGATCCGCGACGATCGTGTGGCCCTTGCCGCCCATCTGGCCCGCTGTGGCGAACGGCTGCCATCCGGCCGCGGCATCGTCCCCTCATCCGGTTTGTTACGAGCATTGGTGCTGGGACGGTCTTTGTCGTATGCCCGCGGTGAACTCGCGCGGGATGTCGAGCAGGAACTCAAACCCTTCGCGACTTCTTCCCAAGCTGCCACAGCCGGCGATGACGAGCGGCTGGGGCTCGGATTCTTCCAGAGAGCGGCGGCATTGTTGCCGGCGCTGCTGGGAGCCTCATCCGCCGCTTCAACGGTGCTGCGATCGTTCGCCATCGAGCCAGGGCTGAGTCATCTCTACAACTACTGCAGCCGGGTCGCGGCATTTGGAGAACGCTTGCAAAGTCAGGCCGTGGAATTGTTCCAGGCGCCGGCCGAGCAAACGCAGTGGCAGGCCGAACGCCAGCAATTAGAGGTCGATATTCGTGATTGGCTGGCGCAAGCGGTGAAGCGCAGCGTTCCCTATCAACGGTCGTCGCCGCTGTTTCTGCATGCCCACTGGACGGTTCTCGCCAGCCCCACGCAACGGCATCCGCACGCCGTGATGGAATGGGCCCGGTGGCAGGAAGTTCTGTTGCTCGCACACCGTCTCTTGTCTCCCATGTCGAAAGGGACGGCGGAGCGGTCGGTCGTGCGCAGCGAGTTATCGCGAGCCGTCGCCCTGCTTCAAACCGAAAGTGCCGAGCAGGCCACAACGAAGCCGAGCGGCGGCCGTGGCCTGATACCGCTCACCGGCAGCATGCAGGAAATCCTGCTGGAAGCGATCAATCTCGGCAATCGGTGGTTGCGTCTGCAATCCTCGACACCGACGCGCGGCCTGCAACTCGCACCGCAACAGGCGGAAGAGTTGCGGACCGAACTGCTGGAGCGAACTGGTGGTGTCATGGCCGAACTCGATGTGCTGGCCCGCACGCGCTCGGCCGACATCGTCCAGACGGGAGTGGCGGTCTGTCGCCGCGTCGTCGAACACATTCGCCGCCTGTGCGCCGGCGAGCTTCCCCTCGCGCTGCACGAACCCGATGCCCGGCATGTCTTGAACGACGAGTTTCTGAAGATGCCGCATGTCGAACTCAATGAACACTGGCAACCGATCGGTGAAGCGGGTGAACTGGAACAGGCGATTCTCGAACACATCCGCTCCGGCTGGACGGATTGGCAATCGGCCTTTGCCTTGCAATGCCAGCAGGAAGACCATCTGGCCACTTCGCGCGTGCTGGAATTGCCCGTGTGGTCCGATCCGGCAGTGCTGAGCGAACTGCATCGGCTGCGCGGACAGGAACTCCAGCGTACACGACACGATGTGCTTCGTGATCTCGATGAACTCGCATCGCGCGTCGCCATGGATGTCAGCGAACATCCCGAACTGGAATCCAGACTCGAAGAAATCAATCAACGGATACAACGTCTCCGAATGGCGCTTCCGCAGGTTTTGTCGTTTGCCCCCGTTCGCGCACGGCTGGACCGCTATCGGAATCGATGGGAACGACTCGTAATGAGTGACGAATCGCGTTCTGCGCAGACCGAGCCCGTCGCGACAGACGACTCCGGGATTCTTCCCCCCCTGCCGACACTCGTGCCCGTCGCCACCGAAACAGCGGAAGCCACAACCGAGGGCGTCGAACAATGGGTCTTCCTTGAGGAATAACGGCATGCCGGAAGACAGCCCGTTGTGGCAGCAGATTTCCGCGGCCCGTGCTCACGGAGCCACCGGGGATCCGCGCGTCCTCAAATCGCTCCAGCAACTGGCGGAATCACTCCTGGAAGAGGGCCGCCTTGCCGACAGCCGGACGGCGTGGGACGCACTCATCACGGAGATGGACCAATCGGCCGAAGCGACCTTGCCGGACCGGGCCGTTGTCCGCATGCAGGCCGCTTCGTTATGCATGCGCGATGGCGACCTCACCACTTGCGGCAGCCGCTTGCAGGAAGCTGTGGCTCTGTTGACGGAAGATCACGCCGACACCACGATCGAATTCGCTCAGGCCCACAATCAACTGACCGAAGTTTATTTCGCCCAGGAGCGCTACGCCGAGGCTTGGGACGCGGCCCGGCGTGCGGCGGCGTTGTTGATCGGTCAGTTGTCCGACGATCACGCGGATGTCCTCCGCACGCGTAACAATCTCGCCGCGCTCCATCTCACACAGCGCGAGTACGTCCTCGCCGAACGACTGTTTCGACGAAACCTGATTTCACTGGAACGGATGCTCGGAGGAGACGATCCGCGACTGATCGCGCCGTTGCACAATCTCTCGGTTTGCCAACGACAGCAACGTCGCTTCACTGATGCTGAAATCAGCAGCCAGCGTGCGCTCCACATCGCACAAACAGGGCTCACCCCGAATCATCCGCTGGTGGCCCAATCGTTGATGGAACTCGGGGAAATTCGTTGCACCACGGGGGCGTGGTCGCAGGGGGAACGATACTTTCGGAATGCATTGGCGGTTCGCCGAATGTCGTTGTCCGACAAGCATCCGCAGGTGGCTCGGACGCTGCGACTGTTGGGCGATGTGCTCGTCCGCCGTGGCAAATGGGCGGAAGCGGAACCGCTGCTCGACGAAGCCTTACGCATTCTCGAAGCGGTCTTTGGCCCGCGACATCCGCAAGTGGCACTGGTGCTCTGCTCGCAAGCGCGCGTGTATCTCGGCCGCGGTCGCCTTGCGAATGCCGACCGACTGGCTCAGCAAGCGCTGGCCATGCAGGAAGAACTCTTTCCCCGTCGCGACATCCTGCTGTCAGCGACATTCCGGTTGCTGGCGCAGATCGCGTTAGCCCGCAAAGAGAACATCGGGGCATTACGACACGCCTCGATGGCCGTCCGGGAACTCGACGGCGCCGCCGATGCCAACGACGTGGACGTGGCCCTGGCATACCTCATCGAAGGCGAAACGCTGTGTGTGGCCGGCGAGGCGGCTCTGGCGAACGCGGCCCTGTCCCGTGCCGCGGAAATCCTGAAAACGATCGGCGAATACAACCATCCGGAACTCGTCACCACCTACCGTTTGCGGGCCCAGGTGGCGCTCAACTGTCGCGACTGGGATCTCGCCGCGCGAAATGCGCGGAAGGCGTTTGCCGTTGCGGAACGATTGCCCGAACGAACGGCACCGGACATGGCGGAACTGGCCGGTGTGCTGGCGAAATCGGCACAACATCAGGCCGACTATGCGGCCGTGAAGAGCTTCTCGGAGCAAGAGCTGGCCCTACGTGAAGGATTGATCGGCAACGACCATCCGAATCTCCGCGGCGCTTTAATCCGCATGGGCGATGCGCTGATCGCGCTCGATCGCGCAGCGGAAGCCGAGCCGTTCTTTCGCCGGGCCATGACGCTGACGGAACGCATGCCAGGCGTGACCTCTAAAGAAATTGCCGCGTGTGTGGAACGCCTCGCGCGGCTGCAACTGCTGCAACAGAACTTCCAGGAGTTCCGCCCGTGGATGCAACGAGCCCTGCAATTGATGGACAAAGAAAGCGATCCGCAAACCACCGCACGGACCGCGGAAACCCTCGATGAATTTGTCGGCCTGCTGCAAACCGCCGGGCGAATGGACGAAGCGATGCGCCTGGCGGAAGAAGTGGCCCACCGCCGGAATCGTCACTCTCACGTCCTCGGCGAACTGTTATAGGAACCCGTTTCATGGCGATCAATATCGTCAAACCCGGCGACCGCGTCCGCGTCCACTACACGACGTATTCGCACGATGATTGTGTGATCGAAACGTCGCAGAATCGAGAACCGATGATCTTCATCGCCGGAGCGGGCGAAGTCGTCGATGGTGTGGACCGCGCGGTGGTGGGAATGAAGCTCGGCGAACAAAAACGTGTGCCGGTCATGCCGGAGCAGGCATTCGGCTATCGCGATTCCCGCTGGCATCAAACCGCCCCCCGCAGCGGCTTGCCCGACCGCGTGGCCGAAGGCGATCAGATTGCTGCCCGGATCGGCGATCAAACCCTGCATGTCTGGGTGCGAGCGTATCAGGAGGAAGAAGCCGCACTCGATGCCAATCACCCGTTGGCAGGAGAGACCTTGGTGTACGAGTTGAAAGTGGTCGGTATCGGGCAACAAGGCCCTGCCGACAGCATTTTTGGTTGATCGAGACCGCAAGAATTTGAACTGGCGGATTGCCCACTGCCCGCGTAGGACTTGGATATTATGAGTCTCAAACTGACCGCCGCAAGTTTTCTGGCCGGCGTCAAACAAAGCGGCCTCGTCGATGCGAATCGGTTCGATGCGCTGCTGGACGACTTCCAGCGCAGCAACATTAACCTGTCCGATTCCGCCGCCCTCGCGCAAGCCTTCATCGCGCGGAAAGTGCTGACGGAATGGCAATGCGAAAAGCTGTTGCAGGGACGACACAAGGGATTCATCCTCGGACGCTATCGTCTGCTGTCACTGCTGGGGACGGGCGAAATGTCGGCGGTGTACCTCGCCGAGCACATCATGATGGAGCGCCGGTGCGCCATTAAGGTTTTGCCCGCGAACAAGGTGCAGGACACGTCGTACCTCGGTCGCTTCCATCGCGAAGCCCGTGCCGTGGCTTCGCTCAACCATCCGAATATCGTAAAAGCCTTCGATGTCGACAAGCAGACTGAGGGCGGCTCAGACATTCACTTTCTGGTAATGGAATACGTCCAGGGGAAGAATCTCGGCAAAACCGTGCTCGAACGGAGTCCGCTGGGATACGTTGAACTCGTGGATTACATCCGCCAGGGAGCCGACGGGTTACATCACGCCCACGAAGCGGGACTGGTCCATCGCGACATCAAGCCGGAAAATCTGCTGATCGATCAAACCGGTGTGGTGAAGTTGCTCGATCTCGGTCTCGCACGATTCTTCAATGCGTCCGACGAGGAATCGCTGACGATCAAGCACGATGAAAAAGTGCTGGGGACCGCCGATTTTCTGGCCCCCGAGCAAGCCATCGACAGTCACAAGGTCGACCTGCGGGCCGATATCTACAGTCTCGGTTGCACACTGTACTATGCGTTGACGGGGCACCCGCCGTTCACGGATGGATCTCTCGTGCAGCGGTTGCTGGCCCATCAAACGCGTCGGCCTCCGTCGATCAAGTACGACCGACCCGATATCCCCGAGGACTTGCTGGCGATCGTCGAAAAGATGATGGCCAAAAAACCGGGCGACCGCTACCAGACCGCCGCCGATGTCGCCGAAACGCTGGGCCGTTGGCTGGTCGAACATGGTGGGACCGAGTGGCGCGAGTCGCATGCGGCTCTGGTCGCAAAGTACGCCGGTCTCCATGCGGTGTCGCGTCCGGCAACAGCATCGACGCCCGCACCGGCCCCCATCGCCTCGCCGCTCTTGAAGCCCGTTTCACAAGATGCCGCACCGGCACCCAGTCGCGCCGAAGTACGTCCGCTGGAAATTGAACCGCCGCGGGTGGAACCAGTCAGCCCCAAACCCGCACGGGATTCGGCCAAAGCCACCGTGATCGCCAAAGGCGCGACCGATGCGGGACGACGAACAATCCCTGTCCGCAGCAGTCAGCCCGTCCCGACAGTTGTCCAGCAACGTCAATGGGATTGGGAAAAGACACTCGCCATTGGGCTGCTGTCGCTGGGAACCATCGTGGTCATCATGATCGGCGTCTGGCTCTTCGGCGCCAACCAGGGCGCGATGACCGCGACCAATACCGCCCCCGCCAATGTCCCGTCGACGCAAACCACCGAGCGATCCGATAACAACGGCCCGCAGTAACGTTGAGCCGCGACCCACAGTCCGCGGAAGTAGCGCTGCGCGGGATGTATGGCGCATGTCATGCTCTCCACACAACGCTCCCCTATCGGATCGCGGCTAATCGTCGCAAGAACACGATCCCACAATCCCGTCCAGTCCAATTTCCGCGAAAACCGTCTGTCTGCTGGGATTGTCAGCAAAACTCGTCTAGGAACCGGCAAAGTCTTCCGGTAGAGTGCCGCGAAAATAGAACCTGCGGGATCGGCGCAGGTCACGGATGAGCTTTCCGGTCTGCCTTCAGAAAGGATTCTGCACCATGGTGCGCTGTTCGAACATGGGGATCGGCCGGCCGGTCGTATCCGTTACCACGCTTCTGGGTCACGCGGCCGTGGTTTGCGCCACCGTCGCCTGCTTTGCGACACCCGTCGCCGCTCAACCGCGCACCTCGCCCGCCAGCTACACCCGCGATCAAGCCCGGCAGTCCATCGAAGATCTGTCGGGGATGATGGACGACGACTTCTCGCTGCGGCGGACTCGGCCGGGCGGATTTCCTCCGGGCGATACGAAGCAACTCACTGCCGAAATGCGGAAGGTGCGACCGCTCATCAAGGACTTCGCTACCGAAGTACCGCAGTTGTCGTATCTCCTGTCCGATGAACAGCGCCGTTTGCCGAACATCCGGACGATGGTCAACGAATCGAACTCGCTGGCCGCGCTGGCCATCAGCCTCGATAAAAATGCTCAGCGGTTGAACGACCATCGGCAATTGGTCGAGGAGTTCCAGCAGTTTGACGCCCAATGGCGCGAGCTTGCTTACCGGCTGGAAACGGTTCGCGGCTTATCGAAAGATGTCCGTGACGAAGTTGCGACCCTCAGCGATCTCGAAACGCAAATCCGCGATTCCATCGACATGCGGCCGCAGGTTAACCGCCGGGAATTGGTCCAGAAGACCCACGACCTCGCACAGGATCTTCGAAATCTGATCGAAGATGTCCAAGCCGAGATCCGCGGACCCGAATCACGGAAGTATCAGGTCGATTTGAATCGTGCGCGGGTCCAGATGCAGAATCTGACTTCGCTGGTCGACGACCCCTCGGGCAACATGGACGATGTCATCGCGGAATACACCCGCTTCCAGGAAGTCTGGTACCCACAACGTGCCAAACTGCAGGAATTGAACAACAGCTATCTGGAACGCAGCCTGCGTCGCATCACGCTGGGCGATGGCGAAATCCATCAGTTGCTGCTCTTGCCTGCGAAGGTCGATTCGAGCGAACTGGTGTACCTCGCCTCGGCATTAAAGAAGAATATCGATGAGTACTTCGATCGCATGTCACTCAAGCTGTTGATGCACCTGAAGCATGCGGACCGCGTCGCCGGTGTGGCGAGCGAGTTCTATGGCGTGAATGAACACTTCGTCGACATCGTCAAGTCCGGAGCCGATCGCGACGAAGTCATTGATGCTTACCACTACATTGAACAAGCGCAGCGGAACTTCTCGGCCGTTTTCAGCGATCTCAAAAGCGACGATGCCCTGGCGGCATTAAGTCAGATCGAGCAGACCATCGCAGCGCTCGGTCGATCGCTGCAAATCCAGAGTGGCGATCTGAACCGTCAGCAGGCGATTGAACTGGCGGCAAACGTCGAAGGTTTGGCCGACCAGCTCGAATACGCTGCGAAGCGCTGGCTCAACCGCGATCGTCAGCAGTTCTCGCGGCAATGCCTCGATGCGATTGCCCAACTGCGTGAAGAAACGCTGCAACTGCACCAGGATCTGGTTTCCGGTGTGTCCAGCAGCAATCTGCGCCGCGAGATCGACAGCATCTATAATCTGTGGCGGGAAACCTATGGGTATCTCGTGAAGTGTCAGACGGAAGATCGCCCGACGCTCGGCCGAATTTCGTCGCGCATTACTCCGGCCCTGGTGGAATTGCGAACGATGCTCGCCCAATAGGTCGAACCGGCTCGGTAATGAGTTTTCCAGGAAGCCCAGCGGAACTTGTTCCCTGGGCTTCTGCTGTTTCTGCCGAAATAACCTAGACTCGCCACAACCGCCGCTCTCAAAACGATTGTCGGCCGACTCAAACCTTGAGAAGAAGACCGGATTCGTGCTGAATTTCATCAAGAACTATATCGAACGACACCAGCATCCTGTGAACCAACTCCTGCATGTGGTGGGAGTTCCGATGACGTTCATCGTGTCGCTGGTGTTCGCCTGGCAATCGCGGTGGGACTGGGCACTGGGCGCATTTGTATTGGGGTATGTACTACAATTTCTCGGCCATGCGATTGAAGGAAATGACGCTGGCGAAACGATTTTGGTCAAGAAGGCACTCGGTTTGCCCTATGTGGCTGTGATACCGCGAGGGAAACACATAGAGAAATGACGAAGCTGCCGCCGATACCCAAAGTGCGGGTTCTGTGGAAGCTCCCAAGGACGGGGGCGTTTGGGCAGAACCGTGTGAATGGGGGTCATCGGCTTCACAGCCGATTGTCGTGCCCCATCAGCCTCGAAGGGGGACGCACGGATGCGGTGGTCAAAGTCGATCCGATGGATCAATGCGCTGATGGTCAGCGGAGTGATGGTGGGCTGCCACACTCCCAAAGAGGTTCACTATCTGGGTGACGCCGATCTTCAGCACTATCGTAACAACGCGCTCGAGATCGATTATCCCAACGTCGACCAGGAAACTCCCGCTGGAGTGGTCCATTCGGTTCGTCCGCGGACGGTGAAGGACGAAGACGAGATTCCTGCGTGGGATCTGCCGCTGTCTGAGGCGATTGCTACGGCGCTGGCGAACAACAAAATGATTCGCACCCGCGCAGGAACCGCGCAACTGCTCGCGAACCCGTCGCAGTACCCCTCGGTTTATGATCCTTCTTTGCGATCGACCGGCTTCCTGTTCGGCAACCGGGGCGTGGAAGCCGCCCTTGCCGACTTCGATGCCCAATTCTCGACATCAATGTTGTGGGGCCGTAACGAAACCTTCGCGAACTCTGCGGCGGCTCCCAACTTTGTCAACCAGTCTGAGACCGGTGTTTTCCAATCGCAACTCGGAAAAACGATCGCGACCGGCGGTAATGTCAGCGTCAATCATAACTGGAATTACCTCGGCACAAATTCGCCCACGGCCTTGTTTCCGTCGTCGTATGCCGGGAATCTGCAAGCGGCGTTCGTGCAACCGTTGTGGGCCGGTGCCGGTGTCGAATACACCCGCATTGCCGGTCCGTCGCGGCAAGGCCTCGGCGGTTTGATCGGCGTCAACCAGGGTGTGGTGATCGCGCGGATCAACGAAGACATCTCCGTTGCGGATTTCGAGAGCGCCGTCATTACCATGCTCCGCGATGTGGAGGATCTCTACTGGGATCTCTTCCTCGCCTACCGTCAGTACGATGCGGAAAACGCCAATCGCGACAGTGCTCTCCGTAGCTGGCGTGAAATTCGCGCCAAGATGGAAGTCGGCGCCAGCGGTGGCAACGCCGCGGCGGAAGCCCAGGCTCGCGAGAATTATTTCGATACCCGTGCCCGCGTCGAATTGGCGCTGAACAACATCTACGTGACGGAAAACCAATTCCGTCGGCTACTCGGCCTGCCCGTCAATGATGGTCGCCTCATTCGTCCGGCGGACAACCCGCTGGAAGCCGAATACAACGTGAACTGGGACATGTCGCTCGCGGAATCGCTGACGAAGCGCGTGGAACTCCGACGCCAGAAGTGGCAAATCAAGAGCCTCGAACTGCAACGGATGGCCGCGGAAAATGCGTGCAATCCGCAGTTGAACTTTGTCTCCAGCTATGGCGTGAACGGCTTCGGCGACAATCTGATTGCATCATCCAACAACGACGGCGTGACACAGCAAGGCTTCAACAGCGCCTACGGCACGCTCGGTCGCGGCGATCAAACCAGTTGGACGATGGGCCTGCAATTCGCGATGCCGATCGGCCTGCGTGCGGCTCGGGCACAACTGGAAAACACCGAGTTGCAGTTGATCAAAGCCCGCACTGGTCTCGCCGCACAGGAACTCGACATCAGCCACGAACTGGCCGAAGCGATTCAGCGTGTTGATATCGCCTACGCCACGGCGCGTACGAACTTCGACCGCCGCGTGGCATCCGAACGCCGCGTTCAAGCGACCCAGGCGGAATACGAAGCCGGCGTACGAGATGCCACGGTCGACCTGGTACTGCGTGCTCAGGCCAGTAAGGCTGCAGCGGAAATCGCGTACTTCACCAGTCTGGTGAATTACAACAAGGCGATTATCGAGCTTCATCAACGCCGCGGGACTGTGCTGGAAGTCAACAGCGTCAGCCTGGCCGAAGGAGAATGGACGCCGGCCGCTCAGAACGAAGCTCTCCGCCGCGCCTGGGCCCGCAGCTATGCCAAGCCGAACGAGAAACTGGAGACGGAACCTGCCGAATTCTCGTCCCCGGTCCCGTATCCCAAGAACGATTTGTTCCCCGGCATTCCTGTGAACGCCACGGCGCCGATGGTTCCGCCGGTGCCGTCGCCCACTCCCCTGTCGGGCGACAGCGAGCCGGCCGGGGTCGCGACACCGTAGCGATGGTTGGCAGCGGTGCCGGATTTCGGTTTGAATGGCGGTCCTGAAACAGACCCGGCACCGCTTTCCCCAGGACCGTTTCGTTTGTCGATGACACCAACCATCGCCGCTGTTTTGATTGCCATCGTCAGTTACTTCATCGGGTCGATCCCCTTCGGCCTGTTGATGACGCGGTGGATCAAAGGTGTGGACCTGCGGACCTTCGGTAGCGGCAACATCGGGGCGACGAACACCAGTCGCGTCCTCGGAAAAAAATGGGGGACCGTTGTTCTGCTGCTGGATGTCGGCAAGGGGTTATTGCCGACCTTGCTGCTATGGCGTGTCTTGGGTGCGGAACTCGGTGCATCGCACGCCAAAGTGTTGTCGGGAACATGTGCCATTCTGGGACATGTCTTTCCCGTATGGCTCGGCTTTCGCGGCGGGAAGGGAGTGGCCACCGCGCTCGGTGTCGCTGCCGTGCTGGCACCTTGGGCAACGCTGGCCGCCGCCGGGACATTCGCGTTGGTCTTCTTCACCACGCGGATTGTGTCACTCGGCTCGGTTTTGGGTGCCGCAGCATTTGCAGGAATACAAATCTTCCTGCTCGCCCCGCACTGGTTCAATCAGAATGTTTGGAGCCTCACCGCCTTCAGCGCGGTGATTCCGACGCTGATTATCGTCTGGCATCGGAGCAACATCCAACGCCTGCTGCGGGGTGAAGAACAAGCCCTGTCCGGTCCCCAACCGGAACCACCAACAGCGGCGCAATGATTTCTTCAGACGCCCAGACAAGCTTATGTCTGGGTCTCTTCGAGTCGAGAGAGAGCTGCACCTCAGCAGACTTCCACTTCATTCTGCACAGCGAATGAAGTCTCAGCGGCATCAATCGCCGCATGCGTGGCCAACTGCTTGCTGTAGTACGTGGAGGTCCGGCCGGTGATCACCAACCGGTCCCCTGCCAGCTGGACTCGCAAGCCGCGGATACGACCGCCAGTGCGAGCCAGCACCGTTTGTTCTACGCGTTCGGCCACGGTCTGTGAGTTCGGGGCGTACATTTCCACGGGCATCAGTGACTCCTTCACGCAAACGCGGCACTCGTACTCCTCAAGTGCAAAGAATCAGTCGTTTTGAATCGAAAGAGCCAGCCACCAGTCCGGTCAACTCGGGTGTTGACGGGAAGCGGGTCATCGCGAACGACAATGACGACGAAAGCCGGTAGCGCTCGGCAACATCGGATCGAAACGCTGGTTCTCACTCCTCCTTGAGAATTTATCCAACTCGACGGGTTTCACAGTCCATCGGAGAAAGCTGCAGTTCCCAAAGCGACATCCATCGTCGGGAGAGGAACTCTACGCCATCGTGAAACCAGCCCGAATCTGTTCTAATACTCCCCACTCGAATGGTCAAAAGAAAAGCCGTTCATTTTCCAAATTGGCAGGAAAAACCGCAGAGCTCCGGCGACCACGCAATCCGACAAAAGCCCCGCCTCCGCTGCGTAATCGCCGCAGCCTTCCCAGCCAAACAAAGATTACCCTCCTGATTGAAAGTTCCTCATCACGATGAACGCGGACGAACGTCAGTTTCTGGCCGACCTGCTACACGCCCCTAGTCCGTCGGGCTACGAACGTCCGGTCCAGGACGTGGTGCGAAAGTTCGCGACCGAGATCAAAGCCACCGTACGGACCGATTCGCATGGCAATGTGATTGTCGCCGTGAATCCGCAAGGCAGCCCGAAGATCATGCTTGCCGGACACTGCGATCAGATCGGGCTGATCGTCAAGAACATCGACGACCGCGGCTTTCTGTGGGTGCATGCCATCGGGGGGTGGGATCCGCAGGTGCTGATTGGTCAGCGCGTACAGGTCTGGACATCGAGCGGTCCGGTCAACGGGGTGATCGCCCGCAAGCCGATTCATCTGCTGACGACCGATGAACGCAAGGTCGTCCCCGAGATTAAGAATCTCTGGGTCGATATCGCGGTGAAAGATGGAGAGGAAGCGCGGTCGTTCGTGACCATCGGCGATCCGGTGACGGTCGTGCTGGGGTGGACTGAGCTCCGCAACGGCCTCGCTTCGGGGGCGGCGATGGATAACAAAGTCGGTGTGTGGACCGTCATGACAGCGGCAAAGCGCGCCGCGGAACGCAATCCGCAAGCAGCGATCTTTGCGGTCTCGACGGTGCAGGAGGAAATTGGCTTGCGTGGCGTGCAAACCAGTGCGTATGGCGTTGATCCGCAAGTCGGCATCGTCGTCGATGTCACCCATGCGACCGATTGCCCCACGATCGATCAGAATCAATACGGCCAGGTGAAACTCGGCCAGGGACCGGTGCTCTACCGTGGTCCGAACGTCAACCCGGTGGTGTTGGACCGACTCCGGTCATTGGCGAAATCGGCGTCGCTGCCAGTTCAACTCAACGCGCTGGCCGGAGCGGGCAGTAATGATGCGGCAGAGTTGCAGCTCGCCCGCAGCGGTGTCGCAGTCGGGCTCGTGTGCATTCCGAATCGGTATATGCACAGCCCGGTCGAAATGGTTTCACTGGATGATCTCGACCGGGCGGCAGAACTCATCGCCACGTTCTGTGCGGATCTCGCTCCGACAGACGATTTCACGCCCTAGAATGTCGCAACCTCAGTGCGCCACGGCCGTGTCAGCCGTGTGAGTTTGTGCAGCGTAGTCTTACGTCCCACGGCTCACAGAGCCGTGGCACACTGACCGTTATGGCCGATTATGCCACGACGCGAAGATGGCTCGGACGCCGTTGCGGTCCAATGTTGCCTTGACCGTCGCCGTCCCATTGGTGGGCGGCGACACGGCGGTTGATGAGATCGGCGATTTGAATCGCCTGTAGTGCCTGCTGGCCATCGACATGCGGACGGAGCTTGCTGCGGACGCAGTTGACGAATGACGCGAGTTCCGCCGTGAGCGCATCGCCTGGCGGCACGTCGATTTTCTCCGTCGTCAGAAACTCGCTGAACACGCGCGATTTCAGCGACTCGATATCGGCTCCGGCTTGCCGCGCCAGTTCAACCGGCGATGGACCGGTCAACAGCGCGGCTGAGGGAGCCATGCGTGAAACCGTCCGTTGTTGCATGTCGATCGTCACGCACCCCTGATGCGACCACACCTGCATGGTCCGCTTCACGTCGGGGTTCACACGGCTGGCGGACAGATCGGCGACACAGCCATTTTCAAAGACCAATCGCGCTTGCACGGCGTCTTCGTACGGTCCCATCAACGTGACGCCGAAGGCCTGCACATCACGCACGGGGCAACCGACGAGGGACGAAATCAAGTCGATATCATGAATCATCATGTCGAACACGACGCCAATGTCCGTCGAACGAAATGTGAACGGACTGAAGCGTTCCGCGCGGATGTATTTGGGAGCACTGCAATACGGGCGAGCGGCTTCCCACGCCGGGTTGAACCGTTCCACATGCCCGACCTGCAGCAAAGCTCGCTGTTGATCAGCCAGAGCCACCAGTTTCGTTGCTGTCGCAATCGTGTCGGCCAATGGCTTCTCGACGAAGACCGGAATGCCTTGCGACAAGAAACTGCCAGCAACATCGCCATGGGCCACGGTGGGAACAACGATCGACACGGCGTCGACCTGATCGTACAAGGTACGGTAGTCACCGACCCAGCGGGTGTTATGCTTCTCAGCGGCTTCTCGACCGCGGGCTTCGTGACTGTCGACCACGGCAACCAGCTCGACGCGCTTCATCGATTTCAGAATGCGAGCGTGATGACGGCCGAGCGCTCCGACGCCAATCACCGCCATGCGAACGCGACTCATGCTGCTCTCCGTTGAGATTCTTCGGGGGCCGGAGCCGAGCGAATGATTTCGCGAGCCCGGCCGTTCTTTCCGCGTCCCGAGGCCTCGACGAAATCCAGGAGCGTGTGGACTTCTTTGGGCAACGGACCGGGATTGTGATCGGCAAAAACTTGACGCACTTCATTCAGCCGCCGGTGTTCGCGATACAACATGCGAAACGCCTGACGGATCACGTGAATCGTGGTTTCGGGAATACCGCGACGGCGGAGACCAATCAGATTGACGGTCACGATTTCCGGGTTGTCGCTGCCGGCGGACAACATGAACGGCGGCACGTCCTGCGGGACACGGCACCCACCGCTGACAAAGGCTAATGTGCCGACGGTGGCGAAGTGATGCACCACTGAGTTACCGGAGATGATCGCATAATCCTGCACATGCGAATGGCCACCGAGCAGCACGCCGTTGCAGAGAATGGCATTGTTCTGCACGCAGCAATTGTGGGCGACGTGCGCGTTCGCCATCAGGAAATTATTCGAGCCGATCCGCGTGACGCCGTCTTCCTTGTCGGCTCCCCGATTGACGGTCACACCTTCGCGGAAGGTATTGTTGTCGCCAATGGTGACTTCGGTGGAAGCACCGGAATAGCTGATGTCTTGAGGTTCGGCCCCGATTACGCAGCCCGGCCAGAATTGATTTCGTTGCCCGACGGTGGTGTGGCCCACAATCGTCACATGGCTATGCAGTTTAGTGCCACGGCCAACGGTCACATCCGGACCGATCACGCAGAACGGTCCAACCTCGATGTCGTCATCGAGCTGTGCCTGCGGATGCACGTCCGAAAGTGGTGAAATCCGTCTCGTCATTCTCAGTCGTCCCTGACTGTCTTGGCTGGCGATTCCGTCGGAGGCGCTTCCGAAGGGCCACGATTCGCCGATCCATTAAGCCGCGTGACGCTCCTCATCGGTGTGTACATCCGGCGTGCGATGCGCGGCGGCGATTTGTCGGCAGATCGCGTGATTCATCGAATGCCCCGAGCGATACGCGCGAAAATGACCGTACACGTCGCAGCCGAGCAGGGCAAAATCGCCCACGCAATCCAGAATCTTGTGTCGGACGCATTCGTCCCACGCCCGCAATTCATTTCCGATGGGACCATTCGGCCCGAAAATCAGCAAGTCACTCGCCGTGATGCGGGAACCATAGCCCTGCGCCTTCAGCACCTCGGCTTCCGATTCGAGAATGAAGGTTCGCGCGAACGAAAAATTCGTGACGAACAACTCCGGGGAAAACTCGAAGGTCAGGAGTTGTGGGCGAATGGGTGAGCGCGGGCCGTAATCGAGTTCAAACGTGATGACCATGGTGCGTCGCGGAACCGGACCGGCGGAGATCACGCAGTGATCGCGCTCGCCGGCGACGCGGCATTCATGTTCGAGAACGAGCACCGCACGGTCGGCGGATTGCGTGACGAGCCCCGCATCGAGCAGTGCTTGAATGCAGTGCAGGCTGCTGCCATCACCGCCGGGCGGCTCGGGACCGTCGAGTTGGACGAGGCAGTTGTCGATCTGCAACCCAGCCAGGGCCGCCATCACATGCTCGGTCATTTCCACCGTCGCGCAGCCCTTGGAAATCGCGGTGCGGCGTTGGCGGGGGACGACGTAATCGAGCGTGGCGGGAATGGGTTCGGAGCCGGGGAGATCGAGACGCTGAAAGGCAATGCCGGTGTTTTCGGGAGCAGGATGAAAGTGCAGCGTGATGTCGGCACCGGTGAGAAAGCCCATGCCGGTGACACTGGTCGAGCGGGCAATTGTCTGTTGCTTGCGAAGCGTCATCCGGAACGTCCGCTACCAGGTGAGTCAATCGTGGAGAAAAGAAACGCGTTTCGACCCCGGCCATCAAAGCGGCCGGGGTCGATGCCGCGACATTCGTTATCACAGAGCACAAACTCAGCGAGCCAACGCTACTTGTTGACGGCGGTTCGCGGAGCCGTGGCACCGGCCGGACGCACACCCGTTGCCGGGGCGGCGGAAGCGGCCTTCTTGTCGTACATCTTGTTGAGGAAGTCGACCACCGACTCGGTGATATCGTCTTCTCCGCGATGATAGACAACCTGACGATTCATGCCTTCGATGAGCTTCTGGGCATTCTCGGTATCGAGTTCTTCGCGGTTAAACCGCATGACCAGCGTGTAGTTGTAGTACTTGGCATACTTGGCAACGGCTTCCGAGGCTTCGGTGTAGACCTGATGATAGATCTGCGATTCCTTCTTGAGGAATTCGCGTTGGGCCTGGCGACGGAAGGCTTCAAATTCGGCCGAGGCCTTGGCGAGCTTCTGCTCGGCCGTGGTGAACTCGGGGCTGCCTTCATTCAAGGCCTTCATGGTCTTTTGCAGGTTCTGCACGGCTTCGGCACGGCTCTTGGCTTCGCCTTCGCTCGCCTGAATTTCTTCCTTCAGGTCTTCGCGGAGAACCTCAAACTTCTTGTAGTTCTTAAAGACGTAGGCCATATCGACCAGCGCCACTTTGTGCGGAGCGGTGGACGCCGCCGGGGCCGCCCCTTCATTGGGCTTGGCTTGACCCCAGGCAGACCCGGAGAGCGACAGCACGCACGACAACACGGCGACAACCGACGCCGACAGCAAATTCTTCTTCACGGCTGAGGCACTCCTTTGCATGGCCGAACAGGCAGGGGAAGGGAAATGTTCGCGTTGGTAAAGGTGTCGACCAGAAGGATCCATCCTTCGAAGTGTCGACACCGCGATTTTCGATGACGATTCATCATGGGGGAACCGTGTGGTTACCACCCGTTCAGAATTCCATCGGACTGTTTCGAGGCGGCGGGTATTCTCCACACATCAGACAACGCGTCAAGACGAGCTGTCCGCCGGATCGAACGACAAATCGTGATCCCCGTCGATTTCGGCCTGAATCGGCGAAATCTGCCAGCGTTTAGCCGCGACCCAGTGTCCGCGGAGGAAATCGCTGTGTTAAGCGCACCCTCCAGCGCTCCAACTTGTTCCCAGGCTCTGCCTGGGAACATCCGTCGCCGAGGCTCCGCCTCGTCTTCCTCCGGAGGACGGCGAGGCAGAGCCTCGCTACGGAGCATTCCCAAGCGGAGCTTGGGAACGAGAGAATGATGCCCACAAATCCGTATTCCGATGCAAAAACTCCTCCGCCCAGTGGTAGCGATCGAGCAGTCCCGTCACATCGCGACCAAGAATCCACAATGCGGCGTACACCGCTTCAATTGTCGCCAATCCCCCTTCTGGATCATCGCTCACTTTCGATGTCCGCGGATACGCCGTTTGAACGGGCGGCAGCCGGCGCGTGGGGACTTCGTTGACCTTCGGCGCCAGCCGATCAACGAGTTTCCACGTCCCATCGAGTACCAATAACCCGGCGGAAACATCCGTGGCGGACAGTTCCGGGCCGTCCATCGCCAGTCGGACATAGCCGGAAAGGTCGTCCGGCCGGCGCGGTCCCCGAAAAAACTGGAACCGTGGGTCGCCCCGCAACCATGCTACGGTGCATTTCGCTTTCTTCTCCTTCGGGTGCACAATAATAACGGTCTGCGGCGGCGAAATGATCGAGGCGGACATCGTGCTGAGCTTGATCGGGGAAAACGGTTGTTTGACAGGAAGAGTAGCGGATTTCACCCGGTTGCACGACAATCATGCCGTTTGGTTTCCACGACTGACCATGAACCACTGACTTCCCCATGCGTGTCGTCCTGTGCCATCACTGTTGGACGTGGGTTTTCCCGCAGGGGACGCATTGCCCCGAATGCAAGCACGCCATCGCCCTCGACACCCCCGACCCGACAATCGATGAACTGAGTCAACGCCTGGGTACGGCGACCATGCGGCTCAGCCCGGTCGGTTGGGATCGTCCCAAACTTCCCTCGCGCGGCGAACTGTGGGGCACAACCACCGGGCTGTTGTACTGGCCGTTGCTCACCCCACAGCCGAACGGTTCGATCGTCTCCGCGGAGGCATCGTCGCGGTCATCGATGTCTTGGTCGCTGTTCTCGTTGTGGTGCCGGGCCGACGGAGCCCATGAAATGACGGGCTCCGAGGAATGGATGCCGTTGCCGGACGCCGGGCAATCGCTCGGCCAGAGCTTTCTCGAGGCCCCCGGTGCGGCATTTATTCCCCGCGAGAACGTCGTCAAGATCACCTGCCGCGGCCGGTACTGGACGATTCACCGCACCATCGGTCGGGCGCTGCGTTTCGGCGTGCCATCACCCTCGTCGCAAGGGACACCGACCGGATGGAGAAGTTTCTTTCAACAGGACGCGTGGCGAAATATCTCCGCGGTCACGTAACGAGCCCGAAGCGCGAGCAAGAGCGTGTTCGCATGCTCACAGTCCGGAGCGCAAGCGACTGCGTGTTTGGCCTCTTTTCCGTCGCTTGCGCTCCGGACGGTGACACCTCGAATTTGCGCGAACACGCCCTTGCTTGCGCTTCGGACTGGTCAGGAAACCACATGCGCAAGGAGCATATCATGCCACTTGAGGGCCCAGTTGCTGCTCCCGACGAGGACGAGTTTGCTGCCGCTTTCCAGCAATTGCAGCTCTTTCCCCCGTTGTTCGACATAAGCCAGCAACTCGCTCGGCGGCAGCGCCACCGCATGCGTTTCTTCCGGCAAGACACCCCAGCAGAGCGTTAAACGGCGCGCAATTTCCGGACGATCGGTCATCGCCAGAATGGGGACGCCGAGTCGCTGCCGGGACAACGACATCGCGGTCTTGCCGCCGAACGTAGCCACGGCGATGAGATTCGCCCCGAGCTTTGCCGCAGCAGCGCCCGCCCCCACGGTCACCGCTTCCGTGATGGCGGACGCTCGACTGCGCGGGACAGAGTGCATATCGGGACCGCTACGTTGTTCAATCAGTCGTTCGGAATCCTGGGCAATACGGCTCATCATCGCCACCGCAGCGACGGGATGATCGCCAATCGCCGTTTCGCCGGAGAGCATCACGGCGTCGGTGCCATCCAGAATGGCGTTGGCCACATCGCTGACTTCGGCCCGCGTCGGCAGTTCGTTCTTCTGCATGCTGTCGAGCATCTGCGTGGCCGTAATCACCGGCAGCCGTCGTTCGTTGCAGAGCCGAATGATCCGTTTCTGCATCGTAGGGACACGGGTGATGTCTGCTTCGACGCCTAAATCGCCCCGCGCCACCATCACGGCATCGGTCGCATCGAGAATATTTTCGAGATCGGCAATCGCTTCCGTTTTTTCGATCTTGGCCACGATCCACGGCGGGGTCGTGGTGCCATGTTCAGCGATGAGTTGCTGCAATTGACGAATATCATCGGCACTGCGGACGAAGCTCAAGCCGATGAAGTCCAGTTGATGATCGAGCGCCCAATTGAGATCGGCCCGATCTTTTTCCGTGATCGCCGGCGTACTCAGTGCGACACCGGGGAGATTCACCCCCTGCTTGCTGCGAATCAAACCGGGCTGTTCGACGAGACAAACCGCTTCACCCACGAGGGGATCGGCAGACACCACCCGCAGCGCAACGCAGCCGTCGGCGAGCAACACACGATCACCGGGACGCAGATCGTCGATCAGCGATTCGTAAGTGCAGGTCAGATATTCGGGATGATCCGGCTGCGGCGTGCGGACGAATTTGACCTGCGTGTTAAACCGGCAGCGGAGTCCTTCCTCCGGCAATTCGCCCAGACGGATTTTCGGTCCCGAAAGGTCGCCGAGAATCCCGACGGTGCGATGCAATTCCGCAGCCGCCGCGCGAATCGCGGCCACGGTCTTTTCATACCACTCGTACTTGCCGTGAGCGAAATTCAATCGAAAGATATCGACGCCTGCGGTCAGCAGTTCGCGAATGCGTTCGGGCGATTCCGACACAGGACCGAGAGTGGCGATGATCTTGGTTTTGACCAGCGCCCCTTCGGTATAGCGCCGCCCCATCCGTTCGGCAGTATCCATGACCGTCCTTGCGATTGATGTTTGCCGAGCGACCGTCGAAAGAATTATTTCGGCGGCGGAGCAAAGAGTTTTTCGTTGATCTGCTTCACGGGCTCACCCGGCTTGGCAACGGGCAATTTTGCGGCGAGTTTCACCGTGGTCGGAATCCGGCAGATCTTGTCGTTACACGCCTGGTAGTGAACGATGATTTCCATCTCTTCGTTCGATCCGCCCGCATCGGCCGGAATCTCCAGCGTGCCGCGGATATCGACTTTGCCATCGTAAACCAGCTGTGGCGTGCCATCTTCGGGGGTGAACTTCTTGCCGACGGGATACTTCACCTGCAAGAGTTTCGAGCCAAGCTTGCCCTTCCACTCGACTTTCGTAACAACATCTTCTTCATTAAGGGGCGGGTTCGCGCCGATGTGCCATTCGGGTTGAACGGTCAGTCGAATCAGAATCTGGCACTTGCTGCCCGCCGGAAGGCGATCGACGGAGAGATGGGCTTCCGCTTTCACGAGATCCTTCTCGTTCGGCTTGCTCTCCGCGTGGGCGACCAAAAGCGGCAACGCAACCGCAGCCAGCACCGCAACAGCAATCCAGCGCAGCGGCAACCCCGCGCATGAGGGTGTCATTCTGGGGGGCATCATCATCATCGATCCTTTGAGCACGAACTCCAATCCCACTGTCGCCCACCCCCAGCCGATGTCGCGACAGACATTCATCCTCCGACGGCTACGACGACCCACACCGAATCTCGCCGGACTCAGAAAATATACCCGCGCCGCGCGCGGAATTGCCATGCCAACGCGGTGATCCGGACACGTCCGCCGGAAAACGGTCGGACGTGCCGAACGGGTAAACTACGCCAGATCGAACAGTATCACCAATGCCAATGACGTTGCCGCGACGGTCAATCCCGCCTGATCACTGACGGCCAAGCCATCGCCCATGAACAACTCGTTGCCCGCAACGGTAACCACTCCCGACATCACCTGTAGCCAGGCGTGCCGTGATTTCGGCAGGTCATAAGTGAGACTTTGCCCCGCTGCGATTTCCCCCAGCAGAATAGTGGCATCTTGCTGAATGGGAATCGCTCCCTCCCGCCCATCACCGGCAGCCACCGCCTGCCAACGACCTTGTCGATTCGACACGGAATACGGCCGCTGCTCATACCGCGGCGTCAGTCCCGCTTGTCGTGGCAACAGCCAGATCTGATACAGATGCACCGGTTCCTTGGTCGACGGATTGAATTCGCTGTGGCGAATGCCGGTCCCCGCCGACATGTATTGCACTTCACCCGGCTTCAGTGCCGCTTCGTGACCGAGGCTGTCGCGATGTGACAACGTCCCCGAGAGCACGACGGTGATGATCTCCATATCGCGATGGCCGTGCATGCCAAAGCCCTGTCCGGGGGCGACGGTGTCCTCGTTCATCACGCGGAGCGCACGAAACTGCGTCCACTTCGGATCATGGTAATCGCCGAAAGAAAAGGTGTGTGCCGTCTGCAACCAGCCATGATCAAACGTCCCGCGTTCATCCGTCCGCCGTACGGTCAACATGATTCATCCATCCTGCCAAGATGTTTCGCAGCCACGTGTGCTGTCTGTCTTACCAACCAGTGGATTGATTGTGTGCCACGGCCGTTTCGGCCGTGCGATTTTTCAACGCGTTTTGCCACTTCGCACGGCCGAAACGGCCGTGGCACACGAAAGCGAAGACATCCACGCGCTGTTACGAGGGAAATTGTAGCGCAACAATGTCTAAGGGGAATCGGGACACGCGTCCCGTCACGGAACCGGCGTGGACGACGGATCGTAGAGCGTCGACATCGCGAGGGCATGTTGCCGGATGTTTTCTCGCAAGGCTGCCGGGGCGATCACCGTGGCGTGGCGGCCATACCCGAGAATCCACCACGCGATTTCTTTGATTCCTTCCAATGTGGCCCGCCATTCGAGTGTGCCATCGTCCAACCATTTCACCTTCTGCGTGGCATGCCAGTGCACTTCGGCGACATTCCCCGCCACCGGCGGACGAAAATGCACGATCACTTCGTGCCGGTCCTTCGGTTCGCGAATCAGATGCCACGCGAGACCGAAGTACCGCTTCAAACTGAACCGCGGCGGAATTTCGTAGTGTGACGGCAGTGTCACCAGCGATTGCATGCGGCCGAGGTGAAACGTCCGCACCGCGCGATGCAACGACGACCGCCCGATGACATACCATGCCCGCCGGCTGTAGACGAAACGGTACGGATTGAGCAGCGTCGAGATCGCGCCGCGGTCGAAGTAGCTGAAATATTGAACGCGAACCTGGCGACGTTCGATCAAGGCTTCCAGCAGTTGTCGATAGACGGGTTCGGAAGCCTCGTGGGAGTGGTGCGAGTCCAACCGAATGACGAAGGCATCGACGGAGTGCTCGGCGGTCTCGCGCAATTTCTTCGGCAGTTGTTGCAAGATCTTGTAACCCGCTTGCCGGGCCGCGGATTGAAACGGAAGACCGGCATCCGGGTCACCCAGTTGTTGACAGACGAGCAACAGCGAAAAGACTTCTTCAACCGTCAATTCCGTGGGAATCAGCTTCGCACGATGAGGAAGATAATACCCCTGCCGGTCGTCATCGTACGCGACCGGCAACCCGGCGGCCTGCAGCGCGGCGAGGTCACGAAAGACCGTACGACGACTGACGCGGCATTCTTCCGCGAGCGCCGCCGAGTTCAAAACGCGCCCACTCTGCAACACATCCAGGCAGCACAACAGCCGTCGCAATCGCCGATTTGTGGGCATGAGAGGCGCTCAATAAGGCTTTGATCGCGCCCCCCTTTCTCAGTCCGGAGCGCAAGCGACGGGCGAATTCCGAAGACGATGACTCCCGTCGCTTGCGCTCCGGACTGGGAAAGATTTATTGCGAGCTAAGGCACCGCTTTCCCGACAAGATGCTGCTCCAGAAACAACACCGAAGCCGCAGTAAGATAATCGCGATTTTCGCGACGGCGAAAACCGTGGCCTTCGTTGTCGGCGTAGATTGTCCACACGGGGGCATTGTTCTTGCGGACCAGCGGGGCGATTAGTTCCGCTTCAGAGAACGGCACCCGCGGATCATTCTTGCCGTGCGCGACCAACAGGGCGGAGCGAATCTTGTGAGCGTTCGCGGTGGGGTTGATGCGCTCAAAGACAGCCCGCATTTCGGGATCGCGCTCGTCGCCATACTCGGCGCGGCGAAGATCCCGCCGGTAACCACTCGTCGTTTCCAGGAACGTGATGAAGTTCGCAATCCCGACGTTATCGATGCCGGCTTTCAATCGATCTGGATAATGCGTCAGTGACGACAGGACCATGAAACCGCCGTACGAACCGCCGCTGACGGCGACACGCGAGGCGTCCAATTCCGGCTGCGTGGCAATCCAATCGAGCAACGCCCCGATGTCCTTGACGCTGTCTTCCCGTTTGGGGCCGTTGTCCAACGTGAGATACGTCTTGCCATAACCTGCCGAACCACGCACATTCGGCACGAGCACCGCAATTCCCATTTCGTTGAGATAGAACTGCTCGATGCCGGAGAAAAGGGGCCGCGCCTGACTTTCCGGCCCACCGTGAATCTGAATGATCACCGGGAATTTCTTGTCGGGAGAGGTGTTCTTCGGTGCAAAATAGAAGGCCGGAATGGAGCGCTTGTCGAAGGACGGAAACCGAACTAACTTCGGGGTGATGAACGTCTGGGGATCGAGGCCGCCGACCTCGCCGAAGGTCCATTGCGTCAACTTCTTCTCGGCGGTATCCCACGAAAACGCATCGGCGGGAGCGTTGGGGCGGGCCAGCGTGAAACCGAGTTGGCGGCCATCGGGTGAAAACTCGACATGGTCCACCACGCCGGTCGGAACCGGGACTTGCTTCACGTCTTCGCCGTCGAGCAGCCACAACGCGCTTGAGCCCTCTTCGTTGGTGACGACCGCAACCTCGCCCGTCTTGCGCTCGACGGCGATCTCTTCGACATCCCACGTCCAACTGGTCCACTTTGCGAGTTGGGTGTAGTCGCTCATGTTGAGGTTGAGCCGGTAGAGTTGCTGAAACTCACTGCGGGCATCGGTGGCGAGGTAGACCGTGTGGTTGTCGGTACCGAAATGCAGTTGCGTGAACGATGCGGGACCGCTGTGCGGATCGGGAGTCACGACCGGGCGCAGCGGGCCAGGCGGCAACTCTGTCACAACCTTCGTTGCGACATCCAGCACGGCGGGATGCGATTCGTTGATCGATACGTACCGAGTCAGCAGCACGCGTTTGCCGTCAGGTGACCAGTCGTGGGCGTGCCACGTTTGATTCTCGACCTGCATCAACTCCGTCCATTCACCGCGCTCAGCCAACGGAACGAGATAAACATCCATGTCGCGGCCATTACGTTTGTTGCTCGCAATGATGGCATGCGTGCCGGCGTCGTTGATCGGTCCGAGCAGATTGCGGGACTTGCCATCGGTCCAGAGTTCCGGGCGTCCATACTGACCGAGGCGGCGGTATACCTGAAAGTTTTCGTTGCCCCCCTTCGCCATTTCGAGGAGCAATGTGCCATCAGTCCGTCCGGGAAGAAACTGACCGCTGACGGGTTCTTCTTCAAAGGAGACCTGTTCGCGTCGGCCGCCCGGTTCATACACGCGATGGAGTTGGACCGTCCCACCAAATTGTGTGGCGATGAGCATGCCGTTCCCGTCCGGCGCCCAGCCGCGAAACGCTGCCGAACGGACGGATTGATACTGCCGCAGACGGTCGACGAGTGCCGTCGGAATCTCCGGCACGCCAGTCGTGGTCAACGCGGTGGGGCGACGGCGGTCTGCCTCTTCGGCAAAACTCACACGGATGCAGACGAACGCGGCGAGGAAGAACAGGAATCGTTTCATTTCGCGCGACTTTTTATCAGAAACTTTTCGTGACACGAGGGGTTCGGAAAAGGATGCAACGCCCCACGGCAAATAGCAAATGATCACACGCGCTGGTGTGGCTGTCACGATCGTCACAACTTGCCGAGCCCTTTCGATGGATTCTCTGTGAAGGTTGTTCAATTCCCGAGACAACTGCCGGACCGATCGGTATGCTATGATGTGTTTCTCCCCCCACCGCTTGTTTACCTGCCTGATGAATCCGCCGTCGTGATTCGCCTCGACTGAGAACCGCGTTATGGCCGCTCCTCCCGTTGACACGCCCTCGGATGCCGCTGCGAAACGGTTGGCCAAACCCCTATCGACGGCTGATCGTCCAACTCCGAACAAACCGACTGAGTCAACTCACCACGGTCGCGGAGCGTGGGTCTTTTGGATCGTTGTGCTGGCGCTTGGTGGAGCCGGCTGGCATTACCGTGCAGAGTTAGAACCATATGTCGCGCCGATTACGAATCAGTTCAGCCCGGCGAAACCAACCCGGCCGCCTCAACGTGCCGTAACTGTGGGCACTGCAAAAGTCCGGCAGCGCGATGTCAACTTCTACCTCAATGGTCTGGGGACCGTTACGGCGTTCAAAACGGTTACCGTCCGCAGCCGTGTCGAAGGGGAACTGCTCCGCGTGGCGGTCCAGGAAGGCCAACCGGTCACAGAAGGAGACTTGCTCGCGGAAGTCGACCCGCGCTTATGGCAAGCCCAATTGGAACAGGCTGAGGGACAATTCGCCCGCGATCAAGCCGCGCTCAAATCCGCCCAACTGACGCTGGACCGCTATCAGCAATTGCTGGCGACGAAGATCGTCACCGCGCAGCAAATCGACGAGCAACTCTCACTGGTGCAGCAAGCGGAAGCCGCGATCAAGACCGATCAGGCGTTGATCTCCAATGCCAAACTTCAATTGGACTATTGCCGAATCACGGCTCCGATCAGCGGTCGGATCGGCCTGCGGCTGGTCGATTCCGGAAACATTGTGCGGGCTAACGATCCCACGGGAATCGCGGTCATCACGCAGTTGCAGCCCATCTCGCTGGTGTTCACGATTCCGCAGGATGACATTTCCCGCGTGCAACGCCGCGTACGGGACGATAGCGGACTATCGGTGGAAGCGTTCGATCGCGACTTCCGTAATCGCCTCGCTGTCGGCAAGCTCGTGGCGATCGATAATCAGGTCGATCCGACCACAGGGACAGTACGGTTGAAAGCCGTTTTCGACAACGAAGACGAAACCCTCTTTCCCAATCAGTTCGTGAATGCCCGCCTGCTGGTCGAGACGGAGAAGAACGCCACCGTCGCGCCAACTGCCGCCGTACAACGCGGGCCGAGTTCGATGTTCGTGTACGTCGTTCAAGACGACGAAACCGTCGCACTGCGGGAAGTGGAAGTGGGTGCCAACGAGGGCACAGACACCGTGATTCTCGATGGCCTGAAGCCCGATGAAATCGTCGTCACCGATGGCCTGGACAAACTGCTGCCCGGTGCGAAGGTCGTGACCAAAGCCAAAAAGAAGCCGGAAGAAGGTGCTGTCGGAAGTTCCAAGCCTGGCGAAAAAACACCGGCCGAGACCAAGCCTGACACATCATCCGCAGTGACCAGTCAGCCCGCTCCGTCTGAGGCGAAAGCACCGTAATGAACCCGTCGCGGATCTTCATTCTGCGACCGGTGGCGACCGTGCTCTTCATGGCCGCTATTGTGCTCGCCGGGGCGGTGGCCTATCGGCAGTTGCCGGTCTCGGCGTTGCCGCAGGTCGATTACCCCACCATCCAGATCGTGACGTTCTATCCCGGCGCCGGCCCGGACGTGATGGCGTCGTCGGTCACGGCGCCGCTGGAACGCCAGTTCGGTCAGATCCCCGGGCTGACGCAGATGACATCGAGCAGTTCGGAAGGCTGTTCGGTCGTCACGCTGCGATTTGCACTCGAATTGAGCATCGACGTGGCCGCCCAGCAGGTGCAGGCCGCGATCAATGTCGCCACCACGTTGCTCCCCCGCGATTTGCCGAACCCGCCGGTCTACACCAAGACCAACCCGGCTGACGCTCCGATTCTGACGCTGGCGCTCACCTCGAAAACGCTGCCGTTGTCACGCGTGCAGGATCTGGCCGATACCCGTTTTGCCCAGAAAATCTCGCAACTCTCAGGAGTGGGAATGGTGGGTATCAGTGGCGGTCAGAAGCCCGCGATTCGAGTCCAGGCGAATCCCACGTCGTTGTCGGCGCTCGATCTCAGCCTGGAAGACATCCGGCTGGCACTCGCCGCGGCGAACGTGAATCAGGCCAAAGGAAGTTTCGACGGTGTCCGGCAGGCCTACACCATCGGGGCGAACGATCAACTCTTCACCAGCGAGCAATATCGACAACTGATCGTGTCCTACCGCAACGGCGCTCCGATTCTGTTGCAGGATGTCGCCGAGGTGATCGACGGCGTCGAAAACGTCCGACAGGCGGCGTGGATGAATGAAACCCCCGCGGTGATTCTCAACATCCAACGTCAACCCGGCGCGAACATCATCGAGGTGGTGGATCGCATCAAGGAACTGTTGCCGCAGTTGAAGGAATCGCTGCCCGCCGCCGTATCGGTGGCGATTCTGACCGACCGCACGGTGACGATTCGGGCCTCGGTCCACGATGTCCAGCGGGAGTTGATCACCACCATCGGCCTCGTCATTCTGGTGATCTTCCTGTTTCTCCGCAGTTTCGCTGCGACCGCGATCCCCAGCGTCGCCGTGCCTCTCTCCATCGTCGGCACCTTCGGCGTGATGTATCTGCTGAACTACAGCCTCAACAATCTCACATTGATGGCCCTCACCATTTCCACCGGCTTCGTCGTCGATGATGCGATCGTCATGGTCGAAAACATCATGCGGCATATCGAAGATGGTGAAGATCCCCTCACCGCGGCCCTCAAAGGGGCCGAGGAAATCGGGTTCACGATTGTTTCGCTCAGCGTTTCGCTCATCGCCGTGCTGATTCCCCTGCTCTTCATGGGCGATATCGTCGGCCGGTTATTCCGCGAGTTTGCCGTGACGTTGAGCGTGGCGATTCTCGTCTCCGCAGTCGTGTCGTTGACGCTCACGCCAATGATGTGTGCCAAGCTGCTGCATCACACGCCGGCGGCACAACAGTCGTGGATGTTCAAGCTGTCGGAATCGGCGTTCGATACCGTTATCTGGATGTACGGTCAGACGCTGAATGTGGTGTTGCGCCATCAAACCGCGACGATGATCGTTTCGGTCCTCACGCTGGTGGCCACGGTTTATCTTTACATTCTCGCGCCGAAAGGATTCTTCCCGGTACAGGACACGGGCGTGATCCTCGGCATCTCGGAAGCACCACAGAGTGTCTCCTTCGACGCGATGGCCGAACGGCAACTGGCGCTGCAAAAAGTCATCCTCGCCGACGACGCGGTCGAAAGCCTGTCGAGCTTCATCGGCATCGACGGCACCAACACAACGCTGAATTCGGGCCGCATTCAGATCAATCTGAAGCCGCTGGAAGAACGGCACGAATCGGCCACCGACGTGATTCGCCGCCTGCAACCGAAGCTCGCGGAAGTCGACGGCATCACGCTCTTCCTGCAACCTGTGCAAGACCTCACCGTCGAGACGCGCGTCAGCCGGACGCAGTATCAATACAGCCTCGAACACCCCAATCTCGAAGAACTCCGCGAATGGGCACCGAAGTTCGTCGCTGGGTTGCAGGAACTACCGGAACTCGCTGACATCGCCAGCGATCAGCAATCGTCCGGGTTGCAATTGAAAGTCGTCATCGACCGCGACACCGCCGCCCGGTTGGGCATCACGCCGCAGATGATCGACGATGCCCTGTACGATGCCTTCGGACAGCGGCAGGTGTCGATCATGTTCACACAGCTCAATCAGTATCGACTGGTGCTGGAAGTCAGCCCCGAGTTCCGCAACGAGCCGCGTGATCTCGACAATTTGTACGTCCGCGCTCCCAACTCTGGCGAAATCCCGTTGAGTTCGCTGACCACGATTGAAGAATTGCAGACGCCGTTGACCATCAACCATCAGGGACAGTTTCCCGTCGTGACGGTGTCGTTCAATCTGGCTCCGGGGGTATCGCTGGGGCAAGCCGTGCAGGCGATTCGTCAGAAGCAGCAGGAACTCAACATGCCGGCGAGTATCGTCGGTAACTTTCAGGGGACGGCGGAAGCGTTCCTCGTTTCGTTGCAAAACACGCCGTTGCTGATTCTCGCCGCGCTGATCACGGTCTACATTGTGCTTGGTGTGCTCTATGAAAGTTACGTTCATCCGATCACGATCCTCTCGACATTGCCGTCGGCTGGCGTAGGGGCCCTCGTCGCGCTGATGTTGTGGAGGATTGATCTGAGCGTGATCGCCATCATCGGGATCATTCTGCTGATCGGCATCGTCAAGAAGAACGCGATCATGATGATCGACTTCGCCCTCGATGCGCAGCGCAACGAAGGCCTGCCGCCCGCCACCGCGATCTACGATGCCTGCCTGTTGCGGTTTCGTCCGATCATGATGACCACGATGGCCGCGCTGTTAGGTGCGGTTCCATTGGCGATGGGGACCGGCACCGGTTCCGAACTGCGGCGCCCGCTCGGTATTACCATCATCGGCGGTTTGATTTTCAGTCAGCTCCTGACGTTGTACACAACACCGGTGATCTACTTGTGGTTTGATGCGCTCTCGCACCGCATGGGCTTCCAGACGGCGGGACCGAGCCACGAGGAGGAAGAGGAGGACGCGGTATGAGTCTCTCCCGCCCGTTCATCCACCGGCCCGTGGCGACCACGTTGCTGACGTTCGCGGTATCGTTAGCGGGGGCGATTGCGTATTTTCTGCTGCCCGTGTCGCCCCTTCCGCAGGTCGATTTCCCGACGATTCAAGTCAGTGCCTCGCTGCCGGGGGCGAGTCCCGAAACGATGGCCGCGACGGTCGCCACGCCATTGGAGCGGCAGTTCGGCCGGATCGCCGGTGTCTCAGAGATGAGTTCATCGAGCACGATGGGATCGACCTCGATCACCATGCAGTTCGATTTGAACCGCAACATCGATGCCGCCGCGCGGGATGTGCAGGCCGCGATCAACGCCGCGCGAGGCCAGTTGCCGCCGAACATGCCGAATAATCCGTCGTATCGCAAATACAATCCGTCCGATTCACCGATCATGTTGATCGCGCTGATTTCCGACACGTATACGCGGCCGCAGATGTACGATGTCGCCGCGACAATTCTGCAGCAGAAACTCGCACAAGTTCCCGGTGTCGGCCAGGTCGGCGTCAGCGGCGGTTCCCCCCCGGCGGTCCGCGTTTCGGTCAACCCCACGGTGCTCAATCAACTCGGCATCGGTCTCGACGTGGTCCGCACGGCGCTCTTCAATGCCAATGTGAATCGCCCGAAGGGTCAGATCGCCGACGACGAACGAACCTGGACGATCGCTGCCACCGACCAGTTGCTGCGGGCCGAAGACTACAAGAAGCTGATTGTCACCTACCGCAACGGAGCGGCCGTTCGGCTGGAGGATGTCGCGGATGTTGAAGACTCGGTGGAGAATCTGCAGGCGATGGGCTTGTTCAATGGTCGCTCGGCGATCTCGATGGATATCTTCCGCCAGCCGAATGCGAACATCATCGAAACCGCTGACCGTGTGCGGGCGTTGATCCCACAACTGCAAGCGCAGATTCCTGCCGGTATTGAACTCCGTCTGGCCGTCGATCGGACCACCGTCATTCGGGCTTCGGTCCACGATGTGCAATTGACGCTGCTAGTGTCCGTCGCATTGGTCATCCTCGTGGTCTTCGTCTTTCTGGGCGACCTGCGGTCAACCCTCATTCCCAGCGTGGCCGTGCCGGTTTCGTTGCTGGGGACATGCGGGGTGATGTACCTCGTCGGCTTCAGCATCGACAACCTGTCACTGATGGCGCTGACCATTGCGACCGGCTTTGTGGTCGACGACGCCATCGTGGTGATGGAGAACATTACGCGGTACCTGGAACGAGGTTTCACTCCGGTGCAGGCAGCGCTGCGCGGGGCGCGCGAAATCGGCTTCACGGTGCTCTCCATCAGCGTGTCCCTCGTGGCGGTCTTTATCCCGATTCTGCTGATGCAGGGCCTCGTCGGTCGATTGTTCAACGAGTTCGCCATTACGTTATCCGTGGCGATTGGCGTTTCGCTCATCGTCTCGCTGACAACCACGCCGATGATGTGTGCGGTGTTGCTGAAGCCCCACGCGCACAGTGGCAATCCGAAGCAACAGCGCTGGACAGATTGGCTGTTCGGCGGCTTCCTGTGGCTGTACGGCGTCACACTGCGATGGGTACTCCGGCGACAACGCCTCACCCTCGCAGTCACCGTGGTGCTCATCGGCTTGACAGGCTATCTATACGTCATTATCCCCAAGGGATTCTTTCCCCAGCAGGACAACGGCCGGTTGATCGGCATGGTGCAGGCCGACCAGAACACGTCGTACCAGACGATGAGTAAGATCCTCGAACAGACTGTCGCGATCATTAGCGAAGACCCGGCCGTCGACGTGGTGTCCGGTTCCGTGGGATCGAGCGGGAGTCGCGGCGGATCGACCAACACGGCCCGCATGTATGCCTCATTGAAGCCGCTGCACGAGCGAAAAATCTCGGCGGATAAAGTGATTGCCCGCCTGCGGCAACAGTCGGCCCGGATTCCCGGCGCCACGCTGTTGATGAAACCAGCGGAAGATTTACGCATCGGCGGACGCCCGTCGGCTGCACAATTTCAATACACCCTCAGTGCCGACACACTCGACGAACTCAACGAGTGGGCTCCGAAGCTACTCGCGGCACTGAAGAAAATCCCCGGCATGGTCGACGTGAATGTCGATCAACAAAGTCGCGGCTTGCAGACCCGGCTCGATATCGATCGCCAATTGGCAGCCCGCCTGGGTGTGAGTATCAGCGGGATCGATAACAGCCTGTATGACGCGTTCGGCCAGCGGCAGGTTTCGCGGATGTATCGCGATCAGAACCAGTACAACGTGGTGATGCAGGTCCAGCCGGAATTTTCACAGGGACCGGACGATCTACGGTATCTCTATGTCACGGGCGCGAACAATTCGCGGGTGCCGTTGCGATCGCTGTTCTCCGAGTCCTCGAAGAACGTGGCGTTGTCGGTCAATCACGCGGGGCAGTTTCCGTCGGTCACGCTGTCGTTCAACCTCGTCCCGGGAACCTCGCTGGGCGATGTGGTGCCTCTCATTCAACAGGCATCGCGGGAGTTGGGAATGCCGGGCAGCATCCAGGGACGTTTTGAAGGAACCGCGCAGGTCTTTCAGGAATCGCTGCGGAACCAGCCGATCCTGATTCTTTGCGCGCTGATCGCGGTCTACATCGTGCTGGGGATTTTGTACGAAAGCTACATCCACCCGTTGACGATTCTGTCGACGCTGCCGTCGGCAGGCGTCGGAGCACTCTTGGCATTGCTCGTCTGTGGAATTCCACTCGACGTGATGGGTGTCATCGGCATTCTCCTCCTCATCGGCATCGTGAAGAAGAACGCGATCATGATGATCGACTTCGCGCTGGAAGCGGAGCGAAGTCTGGGACAACCACCGGAAGAAGCGATCTACGAGGCCTGCATTCACCGTTTTCGGCCGATCATCATGACCACGATGGCGGCCCTGCTCGGCGGTTTGCCGCTGGCCTTGGGAACCGGCATCGGCGCGGAACTGCGCCGTCCGATGGGCATCGCGATCGTTGGTGGACTGATCCTCAGCCAGATGCTTACGCTCTACACGACGCCGGTCGTTTATCTCTATCTCGACCGCGTTCGACTGTGGTGGGCCCGCAAACATCCGAAGCATGATGCTGCGGCTATTGCTGTCATCGGAGCGTAAGTCTGACGAGGCCTGTCAGGCGGTCAACACGTCGAGGAACCATTCCCGCACGAGTTGCTCCAAGTCGTGCGGGGGATGAGTAAGCCACGCAAGTGCGTGTCGACGGACGAAGTCCTGCTGCCAGCCTTCGAGGTAATCGACGGGACTCTTGCCATCGACCCGCGCGAGCAGACATCCCGCGAGATGCCGCGGCGTGCGCTGGGCGATGGCGTTTGCGTCGAGACCGGTCCGCGCATCGATCACGCCGTTTCGATAGCGCTCCCAGAAGCGGCTGATAAGAAGTACCCAACCATCGAGCTGCAGTCGTCGATGCAGCGACTTCAACAAGATGTGGCTGAGGAAGAACCCGAGATCGAACGCCGGGTCGCCCCAATGGCCGGTTTCAAAATCGACGAGCGACACACCGTCGGGATGCACGAGCACGTTCTTCGGGCTGAAATCGGCATGGACCAGACACACACGATGAGCCGTCATTTCGGCGATGAGATCATTAATCGGCCCAGACACTTCTGGATGAACGCGGGCAATGTAGCGATAGAACGGATCGATCCGCAGTTCGTCGAACAACGACCAATCCTCGGGATCAGGAAGACTTTCACGTCGGCCGAACGTGCCGGTGTGAATCGTGGCCAGCATCGACCCGAGCGTTTCCGCCACGCTCAGGTTCACTTCGCCACGGAGCAACGACTCTTTCCAGACAACGTGATCGGCCCGAATCGCTTCGAGTCCCATCACATAATTCGGGCGATCCTCAAACAACACCCGCGGCACCACACCGGGAGAAAATCGTGGAGAAACCGCACGGATCACGTCGGCTTCACGATAGATCCGCTCACAGCGACTGCGCCATTCGATCTTCGTCCGCAGTTGCGGTCGCGATTGTTTGACAATCAATGCGGGCTTGCCGACGACATCAACCCGCAACACGAGGTTGGATACGCCCCACGCCAGCGGTTGGACATGCATGCTATCGCCAGCGGACACCCATCCATGCTCAAGCAGATAGGCGGGCGTTGTTTCCGGTGTCAACCACTGCGGTTCCGCGGTCATTCGCTCGCATCCGGAAGCAGGCCTTTTTCGTAGGATGTCAGCGTGGATTGGAACGAGATCCGATCTTGTTCGTCGCAGCATTCCACCGCAGCCTTTTGTGTGGCAATGGCATCGATTTGACGGCCGAGACGGAACTGAATGCGGGCCAGTGTGTCGAGGACGTGTGCTCGATCAACACCTTTGCTCCGCTCTAATTCCCGACGCGCCAATCGTTCGGCGAATTGCAGATCGAGCCCTTCGATGTCTTCCATCAAAGCCATGTCCCAGGCAATATCGTTCAATCGCTCCGCCATACCGGGATCTTCCGACAACTGCAGGGCGAAGCGATTCACCGCGGGGCCATCCTTCCGTTCCGCAGCGAGTTGAAACCGCTGATGAACTGCGGAAAAACGGAATCGAGCCGGTGATTCCCGCTCGAATTCATCGATGTTTTTTTCCGCTGCGGCCCAATCGCGCCGCTTCCGCGCCTCAATCGCTTTGTGGGCATGTCGACGTGCCGCTTCCGCAAAACGCCGCCGCTCGTTCCGGTCGACAATCGCTCGTTGGGTGTCGAACTTGTCGGCCAGCACGGCGGAGAGAATCACATCGTCGAGTTTCGACGTATGACCCACCCAGGCAATGCGCTGATGGCGATCGATCACGAATGCCATGGGAACATAGGGTTCGTCCATCGCACCGATCCACGTCCGCGACATCGTAGCGCGGCGATCATCGGTAGCGACGCGCATCGTCAGGTCACCGCCGATGTGCTTCATGACGGAAGCCGCTCGGTGCGGGTCTTCATCCCAGCAATTCAAGGCGATGACGATCACTCCCCGATCCGCAAACTGCCGGTGCAATTTTTCAAGATACGGCAACGATTCCCGACAGACATCGCTGTCGCTGGTCCAGAAGGTGACGACATACACATGGTCAACTGCAAAGTCTTTGATCGGTTCGCCACGTAACCAGTTCGAGATTTTCAATCGCGGTGCGGCCATCCCCATGTCTAACGGCGGCACAGAGGGCTTTGGCAGTGGGATCGCTTTCCGTTTCCACGGCGGAACGACTTCGGGCAACGGGCGCCATCGCATGGAGGTAGAAGACTTCAATGCGTTTGCAGCAGCAGCCGAGGCAGGAGATTGCGCCGTCGCTGAGATATCGACTGTCAGAAGCAGAAACCCCGCCAGCCATCCGAATGCACGGAAATGTTGCATAAGAGCGGTCCTGTTGAAATCCATTTCAGAGGATCGTTACTCCGGGGGGATTCTAACAGGTTCGGAGTTGGCTTCCAGACGAATTGTCCGCTGATCGGAAGTGGCCTGGCACAGAGGCAGCTCACGTAACACGCTCACAGAACCGAGGATGTCTCCGACAGCCGATTGTGGACCGTCATGACGATCATTCGCTCGCATCCGGCAACTCACCCTTTTCGTAGGCTTCCAGCGTCTTCTGCAACCCTTCCCGCTGGAGGCCTTCGCTCAACTCGATGGCTTCCTTCTGCGTCGCAATGGCTTCGTCTTTCTTGCCGCGACGGAACAGCACGCGGGCCAAAGTATCGAGCACGGCCCCTTTTTGGGATTCCTCGCTCATTTCCACACCGCGGCGGGCCAATTTTTCAGCGAGTTCCAGGTCGATGCTTTCCACATCCGTCAGCAACGCCATCTGCCACGCGAGTTGATTCAGACCCATCGCCGCGATCTTGTCATCATCGCTGATTTGCAAGACGATTCGATTGATCGCCGGGCCGTCTTTCTTGGCAACCGCGATCCGCAGCCTTTGGAACCGGGCTGTTGATTTGTATTGCTCTGGAGCTTCCTGTTCAAAGCGGTTAACGAGTTCTTCAGCCTGCTCCCAGTTTTTCGCGCGGATCGCCAGGGCGATGTCCGGCAAGACCTTTCGCGCCATAATCATGAATTTCAGTTCGCTGCCACGCTCTTGTTTGGCGGCTTCGATGTCGAACGTCCCCGCCAGCACGGCAGTCAACATCGACTCGTTGAGTTTCATCGGATGACCGATCCACGCGATGCGTTGCTGCTTATCGATGACGAACGCCGTGGGAATTCCCGTTTGGCCCGCGGCTTCCATCCAAGTACGGGCCATCGCTCCCTTTTCGTCGTCGGACTTGTCGTCGAAGGCCACGCGGTAGGTCATCTTATCGCCCATTTTCTGGACGAAGGGCTCGACCAGATCGTCGTCGCGTTCCCAGCAATCCTGGCCAATCACGACGACACCTTTGTCGGCGAACTGCTCGTGTAATTGGTTGAGATGCGGGATCGAAGTGCGACACGGACCGCACCACGTCGACCAGAACTCGACGACGTAGACGTGGTCGGCATCGAACTTTTCGACAGCGTCACCCTGCAACCATTTCGCGGCTTTCATCGGCGGAGCGGGCATGCCGATGTCCAACGTTGGCTCGGCCGGTTTCTCCGGTTGGAAGACGGACGGTGCGGACGGCTCGGCTTTCACCGTGGATTGCGTCGCGGCGGCCTTGGGATCCCACGCGCCGGCCATGGCGAGAATCCCCCGCGCGGGGATCGCCTCGTGAATGACCATCAGCGTGGTCTCGGAGGCCGGTGCCGCCGAGGCCTGCCGCTTCGGTCGCGGTTCTTCGGCCGATCCTTCCGACATTCCCTCTTCGGCTTCGGTGACAGCTGCACCATCCATCGTGAGCGGGCTGATGCGGGCCACGTGACCGATGGCGTTGCCGTATCCGTCGAGCACGGCGGCGCCACTCGAGCCAGGCGCCCAATCCGTGCTGACATTGATCCGTAGGAACTGCAACTCGCCGAGCGTATCGGGAGTGCCCCGCTTCTTCTTGAGCCAGTAGAACCGGTTGACGATCCCATTGCTGAAATAACCGTGCTGATCGAACGGATCACTGAAGCAGTAGGCGGGATCACCCACGGCAACATTATCGGTCAACGGCAGCGGTTTCAGAGGATCGCCGGAGACCCGCACCAGACTGGCGTCGAGTGTTTTATTGGCCGCCAGCACGGCTGTGACAGCGCGGACTTTGCCCGCATGATCCACGGCAACGAGGGAGGCGTCATGCAGTCCTTTCATCGGAATCACACAGTGATAACATGTGGCCACGACGCCGTCGGTCGTCACCGCGTACCCGCCGGTCAGATGAATCTCCCACCGGCTCTTCTCTCCGCGGCGACCGTGCCAACCGATACGGACCATCGCTTCCCGAGCCACTTGTGCTACCTGACGGGAGGTCAACCGACGGCGATTCGGCGGCGGAAAGGCGATCGCGCTCGGCGTGGGTTGAGCGAGTTGCGAACGCAGTGCTTCCTCCGACATCAATTCGCCGGCTTCTCGCAACGCCGCGGCTTGTTTCAGCAACGCCCGATTGCGGGCCAAGGTACCATCGACTTCAATAACGGTCCCCGGAGCCTGTGCGGACGCCGAACTCCCTGCCGTCAGAATCAGAATGCTCGCCAGCCAACCGCAGAATCGTGAACGATGCATGTTTGAGATCCTCTCATGTTCAGGCAGAGGTGCCGAGTCGCGATCGTGATTCTATCACAGGATAAGCGGATCAAACAATTTGTGAGCGGCAAGGCGCTAGCCGCCGGTTTTTCAAAACGATGTATCTTCACGATCTTGAAACATCCGTGCGCGCCACGGAACCGGCGGCTAGCGCCTTGCCGCTCACAAGACACCATTCACCCAACAAAAACTTTCGTCTCGATCTCTGTCGATTATCGTTTCGCTAAGATACGTTCGGCGAGTTCCGCGGCATCGTGATAATCCGGGATGATGAGATTCGCCCCGGATTCGATGAGCCGTTCGCGTTTCCACGGCTCACACTCACCGGCGCGATGTTGCTCGTCACTGGCCACACCGATGGTGAGGCCGCCGAGTTCGGACATGTTCTGCGTCTCGACGACACCGTCCCCGACACCAATGAGTGCGTTTCCGTCAATGCGATGTCGCGACAACAGATCCTGCATCACCTGCCGCTTGCTGAAAGCATGGGGATCGGCGCCCGGACCGAAGATACGGCCTTCAAAAAAGTGGTCGATCTGCAACACCCGCGCCTCTTCGCGCACGAAATCGAGTTCCGTTCCGCTGGCAAGCGTTAATTCCACACCGGCATCGGCCAGCGCCGTGAGAAAGGCGCGGGCACCGGGAACCATAACTTCGTCCGGTGTGGACTCACCCGCGCGGATACGGGCTTTGCGCTCGTCGATCCGTACGCCGAGCCGTTGCAGATACTCGCGGTGATACTCTTCCGGAATGCCGGGAACACCGCCGCGATTCGCAATCTCTTCCGCAAAACGCTGCATCTGATAAATCGTCGGTTTGCCGTTCAAACCGAGAACATAATGCCGCACGATTTCCCGCAGGACTGGTTCGCCGTCAGTCGAATTGGGCAGTGTGAGGAGATGATCGACCATCATGGTGACCATCACTTCGGTCCAACCCCCACGGATCAGGCTGAGTGTGCCATCGAAGTCAAAGACCGCACACCGCAGCCGGGTGCTCGAAATCCACGGCCGATGCCATTCCCACGACGATCTTTCTCCACGCGCCACGACAACCATTCCTCAAAGCAAGTCCACGAGTTTTCCAGAGAGCATCGACTCTCGCAGAAATCGCGGAACGTCGCCATCCCGAACGATGTCGGCAGATTCATTCGTGGGCTTTCCGGCTGCACGAATCAGGTTGATTCGATATTCTGCTACGAGTTAGCAACGGGCAACAAAACGGAGTATCGCTGTGATCGGCAAGATGATTCTGCGAACGGTTCGGGGACTTTGCCTCTGTTACCTCACCCTGACAACGCCATCCTTAATCGCTGGCGACTGGCCGCAGATTCTGGGACCGCAGCGGAATGGCATCGCGGTGAAGGAAACGCTGCGGTCCCAATGGACCAGCGGCAAACTCACGCCGGCGTGGACGGCACCGTGTGGCTCGGGTCTGGCAGGGGTCGCGGTCGCCGAGGGAACCGTGGTGCTGTTTCATCGTCAGAACGACGAAGAAACCCTGTCGGCCTTCGATGCGGAGACTGGCAAGCCCCGCTGGAACCGCGGGTTTGCCACAACCTTTCAGGCCGCGATTGTCGATGACGACGGTCCGCGAGCCGTCCCAACGATTGCTGGCCAGCGCGTCTTCGCCTACGGAGCCCAGGGGCGGTTGATGTGCGTGGATCTGAAAACGGGGGAAGCCTTGTGGAACCGTGAGACCCACAAGGAATATGCTGCCCCCGGCGGTTACTTCGGGGCGGGAAGTGCGCCGCTCGTTGAGGGAAACCTCGTGATCGTCAACGTCGGCGGCCCCAAGGGAGCGGGCGTCGTCGCGTTTGATGTGGCGACGGGAAAGCCGATCTGGAAAACCAGCGATGAGCTCGCCAGCTATGCCGCTCCCATCGCTGCGACCATTGGCGCTCAACGCCGCGTGCTGGTCATTACCCGCTATCAACTTCTCGGTCTCGATCCCGTCGACGGCCAGGAACTGTTCCGCGTGCCGTTTGGTGCCCGCGGTCCCACGGTGAATGGAGCCAGCCCGGTGCTCATTGGAGATTCGGCGCTGCTCACGGCCAGCTACGGCATCGGGGCAAAATTCGTGAGACTCGCTACCAAAAGCGCCACCGTCACATGGGAAAACGAACTGCTGTCCAGCCAGTACACCACGCCGATTGTGTACCAAGGGCTAGTGTATGGCATCGACGGTCGCCAGGACGGCGGCCCCGTCAGCCTGAAGTGCTTCGATCCGATTCCCCAAAAGTTGATCTGGGAACAGGACGGGTTGGTCTATGCGACATTAATCGCCGCCGGGGACCAACTTCTCGTGATGCAGACCGATGGCATTCTCCGCGTGGTCGCGCTGGGGAAAGGTCAGTACGTTGAAAAAGCCAACTTGAAGCTCATGCCCGGAACCACGCGGGCGCTGCCGGCGCTCGCCAACGGGCGGCTCTACATTCGCAATGAACGGATGCTGGCGTGTTTTGATTTGCGTGGAGAATGAAGGCACTGCGGAGCGAGCGGACGCGAGGCGCGAATCCGCAAGCGGTTTAGGTCGACTTTTCGTTTCGTTTTCCGGTTTGATAGAGCTCTTCCATCTCGGACAGCGTGGCGTCACGCAGGGATTTCCCCTGTTGTCGCAAGGCGTCTTCGATGTAGCGGACGCGGCGTTCAAACTTGGCGTTGCTGCGGCGTAAGGCTTCTTCCGGATTGATGTGCCACCGCCGGGCGATGTTCGCGATCACGAACAGCACATCGCCCAATTCCCCTTCGACACGATCCCGCACGGCGGCATCAGTAATGGTTTCGTCGGCAACAACGGGAGCATCCACCGTCGCGGACATTACAGGAAGTTGCCCGTGCGGAAAGAGTTCCTGCGCGAGTTCATCGAGTTCTTCCCGTAGCTTGTCGAATAACATGTCGCGCGATGGAAAATCGTAACCCACTCGCGCGGCTTTATCGGCGATACGGGCCGCCCGCGCGAGTGCGGGGAGTGACGCGGGCAGGCCATCGAAGATCGAATCCCGCCGTTTTTCCTGCTGCTTGATGCGATCCCAATGCTGCTTCACTTCGGAAGCCGTACGAGCTTCGGCGTCTCCGAACACATGCGGATGCCGCGCGATCAGTTTCTGTGTGATGCCGTCAATCACGTCGATCAGATCGAAGCGGCCTTCATCGGCACCGATCTGACTGTCCAGCAGCACCTGCAGCAGCACATCGCCGAGTTCTTCCACGATCGCAGCGTCATCGCCGGAATCGATCGCTTCCAGCAGTTCGTATGTTTCTTCAAGCGTATACGGCTTGATCGTTTCCAGCGTCTGTTCGCGATCCCACGGGCAACCGGTCGGAGACCGCAGACGGGCCACGACATCGACGAGTTTCTGCCAGGTGGATTGAAGCCGCGCCGAGTCCGGCGGCGTTCCGGGAAGAGGATGTTCGGTGGGGAGCATATCGCGGCACAATGGGAACACGGAAACAAAAAACACGCTGTCCAGTTTGTCGAAACCAAGGCGTTGGCGATAGTATCACAGAGGTGACGCTGGCGCGATGTTCACTCGTCCTGTTTGTGTCGGCATGGCCGAACAGGCCCTCTTTTTCTCGGAGACCTGGCGATGTTCCGTTTGTTGCCCGTGCTGTTGATGCTGGTCGTGGCTCCGGTATTTGCAGCCGATCCCCCCGCGACGCCGGACAAAGCCACGCTCGAAAAAGCGTTCACCGACTTGTTGACCAACACGACGATGGTGGGCACGTTCTCCATCGCCGGCCGAGAAGGAAACAAAGCCGAACGCTACGACATCACCAAGGCCGAGAAAATCGAAGGGGACAACTGGATCATCACCGCCCGCATCAAGTACGGCGACAAGGATGTCTTGTTCCCGGTACCGGTCAAAGTCTACTGGGCCGATGACACGCCGATGATTTCGCTGACCAACATGACGATTCCTGGCTTGGGGACGTTCACGTCACGCGTGATGTTCTACGGCGACCGTTACGCCGGGACGTGGCAGCACGACAAAGTCGGCGGCCACATGTGGGGGACGCTCGAGAAGAAAAAGACCGAGTAGAGATCGCTTCCACCAGTCAACCGACACCGCTTGCGGTTTCGCGCCCTGCGCTGATCCACCGGGAGCCCTCCACTTCAGACTTTCGTCCGTGTCCAATTCCCCGCTGTATAGCGCCATGAAATGAGCGCCGAGCGGATGAAGTTGTCGACGCCCATGCCGATCCATGCACCGAACAGGCCCCCTTCGAGGACCACGCCGCAGAGATAGGCCACGGGGACGCGCACGCCGAGGCTACAGCAGAGCGAGCACCACATCGGGAACCGCGTGTCCCCGGCTCCCACCAGTGTGTAGACAAAAATGATCAGGCACGCATTCGGCACCTGATACAAGGCCATCAGCCGAAAGGCCGGCACTCCCGCGGCGGCTACGGCCGGGTCATCGTTCATTGCATGATAAATCTGCGGCGCGAACGCAAAGAAGGCAATTGAGATCACCACCGGGTACCACACGAACTGTCGAAGCGCCATATGCCCCGTCTTCAAAGCGACATCCGGCGAGGTGGCCCCGAGCAACCGTCCCGCCAGACTGGCTGACGCGATCCCCCACGCTTCGGCGGGGAGATACGACAGGGATTCGATCCGCACGCCGATGAAGTGGGCCGCGAGAATAATCTGATTGGAATCGCTCTGTGACGACCGGGCGATGACCATCAGGAACAAGAAGTGTCCGGAGAATTTCAGCAACCCGTCGAGGACCGTCGGCCCGCCGATACGCAGGATCCGCCACATGGTTTCCGCGTGAAAGCGGACTTCCCGCCAAGCCAGTGGTAAACGGGTTACGCCGCTGCTTAACGCGCTGAGCATCAGCACCATCCCGATCGCCTGCGCCGTGACAGTACCGATGACGATACCCGTGACGCCCATCGGTGCGATGGGGCCGTAGCCGTAGACGCAAGTGGTCGACGCCACCATATTGATAAGGTTAGTGACGGCGAGGATGGCCAACGGCGTACGCATGTCGCCGGTGCCCCGCAGCGCCGCGGTACCAATGAGCGTCGCCCCAGAGAAGAGTTGCCCGAAGGCAGCCCAGCGGATGAAGTCCGTCGCGACGGACTGCGAATTGCCTTCCATCGTCAACGATTGCGCGAACAACGGGGCCAGCGGTTGCAACAATCGCCACACGAAGATGCTGAGAAAGAAACCCAGAAATAGTCCACGCGCGGTGATTTGACGAGCCGCCACACGATCGCCCGCCCCCCACGACCGGGCGACGAGTGCGCCGACACCGGTGCGGACCAGGCCGAACATCAACGATGCCATCCATACGACATAAGCCGCGAGTCCAATCGCCGAGGTCTCGGCACTGCCCAATTGCCCGGCGAGGTACACGTCGAACAGATCGATGCCGAAGACCAGCAGATACTCGCCAAGTACCGGCAGCGCCAGTCGGAAGAGATGGTCGGGCAATGACTCCGCCGTGGGCAGATCGCGGTGGGACTCGGTCTCCGTCATCTGGCTTCTCAGAGCGCGTGTGAGATTCACGTCGATACGGACATTCGTTCTCGCCACAGGTTCGGCGAGAACCGTATCCTACGAAAATCTTCCGCCACTGCGAGGCTATCAGACCGGTTTCGCCCCGGGCTGTCCGTTTTCAACGACGAACGATGCGCGGGTTTCCAGCGGCGCGCCAGGTTTGTCGACATATTCCACGACTTGATAATCCGCGCGATAATTCTCGGGTGTCAGCGAACAGCGCACGTAACCCCGTTGAGCATTGAAGAACTTGACGAACGGGTTCTCCGCTTGCATCTGGGTCACTTCCGGACGCTCTTTCACACCGTTGCCACCGGAAGAAATGGACGTGCCGACGAACTCCGTGGCGACAGTGGGGTCTTCCGGACGATCAAAATCGATCTTCAGATCGTTCACCCAGTTTGAGTGAATGTCGCCGGTGATCACGATGGGATTGGCAATCTTCTGGTCGCGGATGAAGCTCAGCAACCGCTTACGGGCGACATCGTACCCGCCCCACTGATCCATGCTGTAGCCGACCTCCGGCCCAATTTTGCGATCCACGCGGCCCATCATCACCTGCTGTGTGAGGACATTCCAACGGGCCGGAGACTGCAGCAGGGCATTGTTCAACCAGTGTTCCTGCTCGGCACCCAACATCGTCGCATTCGGATCGAACACGGCATCACACGGGGCTTTATTCCCGTCGTCGCAAGGTTGATCGGTCCGATATTGCCGCGTGTCGAGAACCGAAAACTGCGCCAGCCGGCCGAATGACACAGCCTTATACAGCCGCATCGATGGCCCCTGCGGAATGCTCATCGGGCCAACGGGCATGTGTTCGTAGTAGGCGCGGTAGGCCTGGGCGCGTTGGCGGAGAAAATCGACCGGTTCGATCTCGGGGTACTGCGAGCGATCGTTCGCGCAATTGTTTTCAAATTCGTGATCGTCCCAAGCGACCAACCACGGACAATGGGCGTGTGCGGCCTGCAAGTACATATCTGTCTTGTACTGCGCGTGCCGATTGCGGTAGTCGTCCAACGTCATCAATTTCGGACCAACGTGTTCCCGAACCTGCTTTTCGCGGCCTTTTCCTTCATAGATGTAGTCCCCGAGATGTGCGATCAGATCGAGCTGCTCTTTTGCCATGTGTTCGTAGGCGGTGAAGAGCCCGGTTTCAAAGTGCTGGCACGACGCGAAGGCATAGTCGAGTTTCGCGGGCATCACATTGCGGCCGGGCATCGTGCGCGTGCGCCCCACCGGGCTGGCGTCCTCGCCGACAAAGAAGCCGTACCAGTACCAGCGATCGGGTTCGAGTCCCTCGACTTCGATATGCAGCGAGTGCGCGAACAACGGGGTCGCAATCGCGCGGCCTTCCTTCACGATGTCTTTGAGACCTTCATCGTGCGCAACGACCCAGCGGACTTCGATGTTTTCTTCGGGCATGCCGCCGCCGTTGAGCGGGTCGGGAGCCAACCGCGTCCACAACACCACGCCGGAAGGACTCGGGTCGCCCGAGGCGACACCGAGCGTGAACGGGTAATCACGCAGTGCCGGATGCCGCTTTACAACCAGTGACGAAGCCTGTGCCCGCCACGGTAATCCCGCGAGAGCCAACCCGGAGAGAACGAACGCACGGCGATGCAATGCCAGCAGCGAGGGACGGGACATGCAAAGGCTTCCAACAAAGATGCAGGACGAATTGATCACAGCATTCCGCAGATGCGTTGTCCGTGCAATCGACCCTCGCGAGAAATTGATGAAGACGGCACATTTTGCAAACGTCTTCCGTCCGAGCCGCGACCGTCAGGGAGGAAAAAAACGCCGCCCGGCATTGGGAACAATGCCAGGCGGCGGGGTGTGATGCAATCGGCGTCTGTCGCGACTTACTGCGGCGCGAGGTACGGGCCGGTGATCATGGGGGCTTGCGGTGCGGGAACCGACTGAACGGGGAATGTCGGATACGGTTGGACCGGCGCAAAATTCATCGGCGCGGGAGCGTAACCGACTTGGGATGCCGGCACGGCGTACTGCGGGACATAACCAATCGGTGCAACGGTCGGAACGTAACCGGCGGGCAACACGTTCGGCTGCGGGGCTGCATAACCGGGGGCCATCGCTGGCATCGCAGGAACTTGCCCGGGATTGCTCCGGGAAAGTTTCAACATCGTGGCTTGATCGTGATAGCGATGCCAGAACTGTTGCGAGTACGGCATCGTCGGCGACATCCCCCAACCGGCAGAAGTCTGCGATTGCGACATCACATCCTTGTAGTTGTATGGACGGAAGAAGACGTGGCCGCCGTACGCGGGAATGTCCTGAAAGTAACCGTGGACCCAGTTCTGTTGCGAGTCGAACGGATACCGCTGCTCGAACTGGCCTTCGTGACCATATTGGTTGAAGGCATTTTGCAGTGGGGGTGCGTTCGGCGTTTCCGAAGGGCCGGGTTGCCCGACCTGAAGCATCAAACTCAACGCCACCGTCACAAGTTCGCCAGCCATGGCATTCCCCCCGAACGCAATGCAATGTGTCATTCTGCGCAAGATCAACGGCCGAGTCGGCGCAGCGACAGCGCAGTCGTCTTTGATATCGACTTCACTCACGGCTTTCGTCCGCATTTCTAGCAGAAAAGTTGCGGAATCGCGGACTCCTAGGCTCGGCACCGCCGTCAAAGTCCCCGCTCGAAAAACCGACTCCGGCAACTTCGACGACGACGCCTTCTTCCCCGTCGTGTAGGTTTGAGGAACGCCCGTGCGGGGCCGTACTGAATGTGAATCACCGCGGTCGAAAACGCGACCCGAAGGACGAACTGCGATGCCGAAGTCGATGTGGATGACCGTGGTTGGTGCGGCCGTTGTATGGTGCAGTGGATTCTCGGCGGTGGAAGCTCAAGGCTATTTGCCGCCGACACCATATACGCAGCCGCATCCATCGATGCCGGCATATTCGTCACCATACCAGGGAGCACCTTACCATCCTGACCCGATGTCTGGCCCCGCGGTTTCGGGGGGATACATCAGCGGCGTAAACCCTCCCCAAGGTTACACCGCCACGGGGGCCGGACCGGCGGCTGGCGTCGGGCCGTTCTGGGCTCCCGGCGGGTATGAAGCCCGCATTGGATCGCCGTACCTTTATCATGACCCCAATGGCGGCCAATTCGTGAACACGGGGAACCCATACTATGACCATTACGGCCCCGGCTTCCATCGCCACCAGATCTACGGCCACTATCGTTTTCCGTATTACAACTACCGCGCACCGTGGTACTATCCCGGCCGGGCTGTTTACAATCGGGACACGAACCTTCACTGGTAAACCGATTAGTCCACCCCATCAGTATCTCCGCGCCCCGACACGTCAGTCGGGGCGCTTTTGTTTTGGTTGAGGCAATTCCCTTCCCCCCCGCCACCGGCAGAGTCGGCCGCTTCCCAATGTGAGATTGTGCGGGTTGTAACGATCATGCGGGAGATGCCGCCAATCCCAATTGACACGTTTCTAATTCCTATGCACTCACCTCACCGTCCGCTCCGATAAACCGATCCGGAGTGTCTTCCTTTCCGGACGATACGGCGACATGAGTGCGCTGTAACCCTGCGGAAAAGAAACCACTTTCACTCAAGATGCGGCGCGAGCGGTGAAGGTCGGGAGGATCTTCATCGCCTGCAATGGTGTTTCGCCGCCGCCGCTTCGGGGTGGTATCAGGTGTGCTCGATCGATGGATCGTGAGGAGCCCCTTCGCATGGTGCCTACAGATTGTTTCTCACCGCGTCGCCCGCACTCGGGCGGAACAGCGGTTGGGAAATCCCGCACGGTCCTGGCTGGGCTCGTTGCCGTCAGCAGTTTGCTTACGACCGGCTGGGCGCAGAATTTCCCCGTCGGCGTTCCGCAGCAGCCCGGCACTCAGGGGGGATGGGTGCAACCCCCTGGTTATCCCGCCACGCCGGCGTCGTCATTGATGCAACCGCCGGTGATGATGCCGCCCCAGGGCATGATCGCTCCCGCAGGGGGACCATTCATGCAGGGGGCCGTGCGTGCCAATCCTGTGAGCGTGATTCAACCGGTGCAGAATACCGCCGAATCCGCGCGGCAGATGCACGAAGTGATCGAATCGATGCCCAAGCATTCGGACGATCTCGAACTCATCGAACGCCGCAGCCAATTGATGATTACTCGCGCCAATCTGGTGCGTTACGCGATCGCCGACCCATCGATTCTCGATCTGATTCAATTCGGACCGAAAGAATTCTCGCTGCTCGGGATGGCCCGTGGTTCCACCACGTTACATCTGTGGTTTGAAGGCCATACCGACCCGGTGATTTACCTTGTAAAGACTATCCGCGACCCCGATCTCGACAACCAACGCCGCATCGACTACGGCCGCTTAGAAGCGAAGATCAACAAGCTGTATCCCAACAGTCAGGTGTATCTGGTCCCGATGTCGTACAAGATCATTGTCCGCGGTCAGGCGCGCAATCAGGAAGAAGCGGCCCATATTGTCGCCCTGATCCGCGGTGAAGTCATCGGACAAGACGGCGGATTGTTCGGACCGCAATTCAACGGTGGCGCGGGGGCCTACGGAGGAGCGCTTGGTGCCGGGGGAGGAAGTGGGCTCGATTTTCTCTACGGAAACGGCGCGAATGGTCTCGGCTCCAGTTTCATCGTCAACGAACTGCGGATTCCGGGTGAGTTTCAAATTAATCTGCGCGTACGCCTGGCAGAGTTGAATCGGTCTCAGGCCCGCAATATGGGCATCGACTGGAGCGTGATGTTCAACGACAGCCGCCACATCATCACGTCGACAATGGGGGGAGTTCCCGCCACGTTGGGAGGCGTCTTTGAAAACGGAGAAATCGGCGTCTTCCTGAATTGGCTGGCGTCGAATGGCACGGCCAAGATTCTTGTCGAACCGCAACTCACCGTCATCAGCGGTCGGTCGGCACGACTCCTGGCCGGGGGTGACTTCGCCGTCCCGACGACCGTGGGCATCGGTGGCGCTGCTGCCGCCACGACATCGTTCCGCGGTTACGGTACCTCGTTGCAGGTAACCCCTACGGTGGAAGATCGGGACATGATCCGGATCAGTGCGTTGGCTGAGTACAGCGATCTCGATACGGCCAATTCGGTCGGTGGGATTCCGGGAACGCAGTCGCGACGGATTGAAACCGTTGTCGAAATGCGCGAAGGCCAAACACTGGCCTTGGCGGGGTTGCTGTCGCACAAGACATTGACCGTGCAAACACGAATTCCGTTCTTTGGTGACATTCCGAAGGTTGGTCCGTTGCTGTTCTCATCGAAGCGTTCGACGCAGGAAGAGAACGAGCTTCTGATTCTCATCACTCCGGAAATCGTCCGGCCGATGGATGCCCACGAAGTTCCGCCGATGCCGGGCTTTGAAGTCACGCATCCCATGGATCACGAGTTCTACAAGCACAATATGACCGAAGGCATGCCGGACCCGACTTACTCTCAATTGCCGCCGTACGGCAGCGGCAGCGTGGGGACGAACGTCGGATACCAGCACTTCAATCCGGGTCCGGCGAATTCGATGTACTCGCCGCAGCCGACGAATCCGAACGGGACAGGCTTCACGTCGCCGACGCCGACGCCGAACGGGATGCCTTCCGGTCCGGCAACGGCCGTTCCTATGGGACCGACGCCGCCACCCCCTGCCCGTCGTCTGCCCATCAATGGGGGGGCGATGATGCCGAATGCGGGACCGGACGGGGCCGCACAAGCAGGGTACACGACACCGACTCGTCCGACACAAACGATTATGCCGACCAACGGCACAACATCTCGTCCCCCGGTGAACCGAAATGCCTCGCGGGCCTCCCGCGATCAGGCCGGGTCGAACCGATACTAAGCCAACAGCACCGCACACCGCGCCGGGGGGCCGACGCGGTGAACTGGAATCGCGCCTCATCACTGGGGATCAATTCTTCGAGTGATGTTTCACAGGGGGGACAGGATGTTCCGGATCACTCACCGCGGGCTGGCATACAGCCTGCTGTTTACCGCGATGCTTTCGGCCACCGGTTGTGCGACCGGCTCCATGTGGGGCAATCGCGGCTGCAGTTCCTGCGATAGCGGCTGCGCGACCGGTTCATGTTCCACCGGCGGCTGCTCCGACGGAATGATGAGCGACGGCTGTACGTCGTGCGGAAAGAAGAGCAAGTTCCCGAAATTCGACGGCCTTTCCAAGAAGTGCGACAGTTGCTCCACAGGTTGCGATTCCGGCTGCGACGACTGCGGCAAGAAGAGCAAACTTGGAAAAATGTCCAAGTGTGGCGGCATGTGTAGCTTCTGCTCACAACGCTCTCTAGCCATTCAGGAAGAGTATCCGGTCGGTGCGGTCGAACGGGCTCACTTCCATCAGATGCAAACCAATGGCGAAGCGGCCGACTTCATCCTGCACCGTAAAGACTTCGTTCTTTCCTCGGCGGAACTGACGCCGGACGGCAAGGACAAGATTCTGGAGATCGCCGCGCGGATGCGGAGTGCCCCGTTCCCGGTGATCGTGGAACGCTCGGAGAACAATTCCGATCCCGAACTCGATGCCCATCGCCGGGCGCTGATCGCGCAGATTCTGACCGACTGTGGCAACCCCGATGCCAACAATCGCACGTTTGTCTCGCCGGCGTACGGTCTCGGCAAGCACGCCCTCGACGGTTCCCCCGAGTTCTACCAACACATCTATCAGGGTGGTAATAACAACAACGGGAACGGTGGCGGTGGTGGGTTTGGCGGCGGTGGGGGTG
>JAKFWC010000006.1 GCA_021732975.1 Planctomycetaceae bacterium
AGGATGTGATGCGCCCCCGCGGCGGCGACCACCGCGGCCCGTTTTGCGGACTCCTGTCCTTTCACGTCGGTGTAGTCGATGGGATACCGGCCGTAGAGCGACACGGCGTCCTGCCACGAAAACACCGCGGGCGGGATATCGAGCGCTCCGGAGAAGAACCCAACGGCTTCGGCCAGGCTACCAACCGGAATGATTTCGACTCCTTCCACCACCGCGGCTTCCCGCGCGTTCGCCACCGGAACAACGATCCCGCGGCTGCCCTGTTTCTTGGCCGCGAGCGCCATCGACAACGTGCCCCGAGCCGGGCGGATGGTACCATCGAGCGCGAGTTCGCCGACGGCTCCGTAACTGGCGAGTTTGTCCGACTGCAATTGTCCGCTGGCAACGAGCAGTCCGAGAGCGATGGACAAATCGAGGGATGCGGCTTCTTTGGGCAAGTCAGCAGGCGAGAGGTTGATGACCACACGGTCGACAGACCGGGCGTAACCACTATTGATCAATGCCCGCTCAATGCGGTGCGTGCTCTCCCGCACGGCGGCTTCCGCAAGACCAACAAGAATGGTTTTCGGCACGGCGCCGGGCGAAATATCGACTTCGACTTCGATCGCCGCGGCGTCAATGCCGAGCAACGTGTACGTGGAGAGTTTCGCCAGCATGCGGATCACACGCCTTACGGGAACGGTGTTCAGGTGTGGCAATTGTGCGGAAGTTAGTGGCGGGCTTCAACTCGGCCGCTCAGAATCATCGGGGGTGAGTGGCGGTTGAAATCGTTATTTCCCGAGTTCAAATTGTCGTTAGGAATTTCCCGTATCGCTCCTGTCAGAGAAAGCCGCGAAAATGGCCCGATATCGCGATGGGTTGCCACAGCTGGCGAGTCAGCCCTTCCTCACAGACGGCGGGCTGGAAACCACGTTGTTGTTTCATGAACGGCTCCCTCTGCCCCATTTTGCGGCGTTCGATCTGCTCCGCACCGAAGCGGGGACCAACATTCTCAAGCGTTATTACGAGTCGTATGCGGCTCTTGCGGTTGCGCATGGAATGGGTCTGATTCTGGACAGTGCCAGTTGGCGCGCCAGTCCCGATTGGGGAGCGAAACTGGGTTACGACGCCATCACTCTGGCCGAAGCGAATCGGCGGAGCATCGCCCTGCTGGAAGAGATTCGCACCGCCGCCGCGACCGAGTCGACACCGATGGTGATCAGTGGTGCATTGGGGCCGCGCGGCGACGGTTACCGCACGGAGTCGCGGATGTCGAGCAACGAAGCCATGCGCTATCACCAGGTCCAGGTTCATGAGCTGGCGGAAACCGAGGCGGACATGCTGACGGCTTTCACGATCAATTATGTTGAGGAAGCCATCGGGATTGCCATGGCTGCCCGTCGGGCCGCGATGCCTGCGGTGATCTCGTTCACGCTGGAGACCGATGGGCGACTGCCTTCCGGTCAGACACTCCCCGACGCGATTCAACACACGGATGACGCGACGGACGGCTATCCGCAGTATTACATGATCAATTGCGCTCATCCGGCCCACTTCGCGGAAGTGCTGCGCGATCCGGCTCCGTGGCGTGAACGAATTCGGGGCATCCGGGCCAATGCCTCCCGGCGGAGTCATGCGGAGTTGGACGAAAGCCCCGATCTCGATATTGGCAATCCGCTCGAACTGGCGGAAGACTATCGCACCCTGCGCCGGGAACTCCCTCACATGACCATTTTCGGCGGGTGTTGCGGCACCGATCTGCGACACGTCTCCGCGATTGCCACCGCGCTGCAGTCATGAAGGAGAGTGGTTCGCCGTCGGCTCCCATCTGCGAGAAAATCACCGTGGGGACATCTGTTGCGACGGGTTACCCTTGCCGAAGCATCGGCATCGTCCATAATAGCGGGGGTTGCCTGAGAAACGTCCCGCCCACTGTCCCACCTTGTTTTGTTCAGAAAGAAGCACCATGCGTCTCCACACGTTCAGCACGCTGGCGGTTGCCGTCGCGGTTTCCTTCCCGACGTTGGCCTCCGCTCAATGGGGCGGCATCAAGGGACAAATCGTTCTGGATGGTGACATCCCCACCCTCAAGGCTCTTGTGGTGAAGGGTGACCAGAACGCCAAGGATGCGGCCGTGTGCGCGAAGGACGGCGTCCCCAATGAAACGATCATCGTCGATCCGGCCTCAAAAGGGTTGGCGAACGTGGTGGTTTATCTGCGGAAGAAGCCCGCCAAGATCAATCCTGAAATCGCCAAGCCGAAAGAAATGTCGATCACTTACGATCAAGTCGGCTGCAAGTTCATTCCGCACGTGGCGGTGGTGCAAGTCGGGCAATCCATCAAGGTGGTGAACGGCGACGCGATCTCGCACAACACCCGCAATGCCCCCATCAAGAATCCGGGCTTCAACTTCATTGTGACGCCGAATGATCGCGTCGGTGTGAATGTCACAAACCAGAACCAGGCGGAAACCGTGCCAATGCAGATCGGCTGCGACATTCACCCGTGGATGCGCGGTTACTGGGTGATGGTCGATCATCCGTACGCGGTGGTCACCGGGGCCGATGGCAAGTTCGAGATCGCCAATTTGCCCGAAGGCGAAAATGAATTCCGCGTCTGGCACGAAGGCCCCGGCTACATCGAGAAGTCGCTCAAAGTGAAGGTCAAGGCCGGCAGCGTGACCGATGTCGCGACCATCAAGGTCAAAGCCGCCGATCTGATGAAGTAACCAACCCGGTTCGCCAATGACGAATTCCACCGCCCGGAGGCATCTCTTCCGGGCGGTTTTTCGATTTTTGGTCGTCCTTGCGAACGATCAGCGGGTCTGGTATCTTGCGGAGCTTCCCGGCGGTGGTGCCGGGGTTTTCAGGGAGCGGTAGGGTCATGGCCAAGAATCAACGCAAAGTCAATAAAGCCAATCACGGACGGCGTCCGGCGAGTTCGAAGTCGCGCAAAGCCAAACGGAAGAAGCTCTGCTTCTAACCGCCGTTGTCCGCCGTCTGCACCGCTTGCGGTTTCGCGCCCCGTGTGAATTCACGGGGTGCCTGCATTTCCGGGCTGCGTTCAATCCTGCGTCGTAAAGACAGGCAGCATCAGGTTTTCCGCCGGGGCGAAGTCGTCCCGCAGAATTTGTCCTTCGGCGAGTGACAGCAGGGAATCCATCTGACCGCCGCGGACCAGTTTTTCGCCTGCGGCCGGAATTTCCAGCCACGCGAAGGGCGCTCCCTGCCAGTAGCCGGTCTTCTCCAGATCCTGCATCGATAACGGTCGGCGGGAACACACGGCGACGAAGGTGTCGCGATCTTCCGTCGGTTCTTCCTGCGCCGTGCTGAACACGTAAATGCACGGGAAGACGGCCGCCAGCGTATTGACGTAGCGCCCCAGAAAACGCCCCGATCCCGGTTTGCGGGTCCGCTCGGCACCGCGATCGACGATCTGCGTCCATTGAGCATCGTCCGGCCGTAATTCACGCAGGGACCGCTGCAATTCCGGGGAAACCGCTCCGCGAAGTCCGAGCACCCAGCGATCGGCATCGATGCGGAAGGATTCAATCCCGCGGAATGGCTCCGGACACGGCATCCAACCATTGGTGAGTGCCCCCTGCCCTCGCAAAGCTTCCGGTAAAGGAACCGGTAGCGTTGGTTTCCCACGGGTCTTCGCCGCTAACTCCTGCACTGTGGCACCCCAGATTACATCGTCCGGTGCCGCCTTCATGAGACGGCGTTCGTCGGCCGTGGAAATCGTGGTTTTCGCGGCGAGGATGAATCGTGCCAACGTTCCCGGTTTGAGTTCCAGTGGGGCCAGTTCGGGCTTGAGGATCGGCAGCACGGCTCCGGGCGGTGACTGAATCAGGCTTGCAGGAATTTCGCCGTCGTAATCGACTTCCGACGCGCCGACGCTGCCGCCGGGAAGCTCGATGCGCGGATAGATATCGATGATGTTCGCCTGCAGCACCCCATTCGGTGACAACAGGGCTGCCAGCTTCTGGGTGAATTCCACGGTGGCGAGATGCCACGGGATGCTGAAATCGTTGAAGGCATCGCCGTAAATGAAGTCGTACAACTCGGGTGACTGCCCGGCTTCCTTAAGCCGTCGGTTCGCACGCAACAGGTCGTCAACAGTGTTGCGGGCATCGCCAATCATCGTGTGAATGCGTTCTTCATCAGCCTTGGTCAGCCCCAGTTCCTGTTGCACTGCTTTGTGAACGGCGGGATCGAGTTCCGCCACATCAATCCGTCCGGCATTAGGAAACTCGGCGAGAAACCAGCGCGGAAAGATGTAGCCGCCGCCGCCGAGAAACAACGCACTCACTTTCGCCGAGCGCTTTCGCAACGATTCGATCGCCGTTCGCCACGGGGCTTGTGGACTCAGTGCTGCGAGTTTGTCTCGCAGTTCCGCCGAGATGGGTTCATACGCCGTGAGAACTTCCAAATGCCGGTCGTAACGGATCGTTTGAAACGCGTCCGCAGGGAACGTGATTTCTTCAGGCAATGTGGGCAATGATGCCGTTGAGAAGCCGCCCCAACGCGGTTTCGTGGTTTCGGTGTGGAGAAAATCGAGGGCATTCCAATACGCGGCATCGGGTGATCGCTGCCGCAGCGCATCGAGTACTTCCTTCGATGGCGTCCGGACCCAGAGTCGTCGCGAGGTGGCTTCCCACGAGACGCCGTCCGGCAGCTTTTCCAGCAGAATGTCGACGCCGGGAAATTCCGGAATCACCGCAAACGCATCGGTCGCCGGCGCAGGAGCCGCCTGCTTGGTGACCGCGGCGTAAACCTGCTCGTATTCGTAGTGCAGATTCGTGGGTTCATCGGGGTTGTAGTAAGCGTGGATGAGCTTATCGAGCCGCAGGGCCTTGACCGGCGTGCCATCGAGCATGTCGTCGCTAACATGGATGTAGGAGTAACTGCTCTCATCGTAATACTGGCCCGGTTGATCGCCCCGGAGTTCGACGAGCAGGCCAAGTTCGTGCAGCTTCTGGCCGACTTCACCGCCAAAGACGCGCCAGGAATTGACCGACTCGCGTGCGAGATCAGAATCGGAGCCGAGATTCCAGGTGTTCGCCGTCCGTTCAGCCCACACGGTTGCGGTGGGGCGGGTGATGGTCGCCATCGCCAACAGAATTGCGAGCATCTGCAGCCAGCCGCAGACGACCGCCGTTCGGAACGTCCACCGTGGTCCTGCCACGGCGATGGCCATCAGCGCAAGGATTGTGGAAGTCAGCCCAACGATGGACCGTGTCCCCCACACGTCGATCAGATAGAACCCCGTGACAAAAGTGCCGACGATCGAACCGAATGCTCCCCAGGCATAGACGTTCCCGACGGTTTGCCCCATGCGCGAACTGCGAGACAAAGCCATGCTCGCCACCAGCGGCGACGTAGTGCCCATCAGCAATGCAGGCAGCAGGAAGGACATTGAAACGAGGCACAAGACCCACATCGGCCATGACAGTGCATCGGGTTTCGGCAGGTCGGTAATCACTTGGTCGATCCACAGCACCCCGGCACACGAAAGACTCGCCGCGAGCAACATCCATGACAACGTTTTCGCGCGGTCGTACCGATCGGCGAGCCAACCGCCGAGGTAATTGCCGATGGTAATTCCCGCAAGGACGACGCCGATCACCGAGGTCCAGGTATAAAGCGAACTGCCGACGTGCTTGGCGATGAGCCGCGACGCCGTCAGCTCGAGCATCATGACGCAGACGCTGCCGATGAACACGAGGGCATTGAAGCCCGCCAGCGCGAGCCAATCGGAACCCTGCTTTCGCGGCCGCGCTTTCGGAATGGGCGAGACGGAAATGGGTTCGTTGCGGCCCGGCGTTTTGCGAACCGTACCGTCTGGGTTGGGAGCGGGGAGATCCCCCGGCGACCACCCCGAAAGTCCACCGGGAATCTTGTAGGTGGCTTCGTCGTCGGGGGGCGAAGAAGCACTTCCACCCGGCGTCGTGTCGGCATTCCAGGCGCGTTGTTCTTCGGGACGCGGCGACGCAGGGGTCTCGCTCATGCGGCGGTCTCAATTCGCAGGGCTATTGATGCGGAGTGGAAGTGATCGAGCCAATCGTACCGTGTCGCCAACCCGCGCGACAGCAAAGCGCTCCGAGGCGAGCGGGGGGACGTGAGTCCCCCCGGTGATGGAGTTTGAATCTCAGAATAAATCACCGGGGGGACTCACGTCCCCCCGCTCGCCGGCTTTACTTGTTGTCAGCTCCGTTGTCACCGGCAACGAGAAATACCGACGGCGGCAGAACTCCCACACGGTCAGGCTGGATTCAGGTTGGTTCTCGCGCATGGCCCGCAGGGTTTCACTGCCATCGTGCAGGAAGGTGAACGCTGTGATCACCAGAATCGCTGCGGCGGTGAGCAAGCCGGTGCGGAGCGAGTCGTGAGTCGAGAGAACCAGCAACCACGGTTCCCAAGGGTCGGTCGTGATTGGGGGCGCACTGTGAGATGGGGCGGTCACCAGAGTCCGCGGATCGTGGGTCAGGGAATCATCCACCGGGATCACTTCTTCCCCGGCGGCGCTGGCATCGAGTTCCAATCGAACTAACTCGGCGACAAACTGCGGGTCTTGATCGAGGGCCGCGACCATCCGCCGGAGCGCGTCGACCTGGTTTTCTTGCTCGACGAGTTGGTAACGCTGGGCGACGTACGCCTGCTGCCAGCGCTGCCATTGGACGATTTTCGGTGCGAGTGCCACCCCGGCGTAAAGCGCTGCGGCAGTCAGCAGCACCAGCCAAAACAGAATCGACGTGACCCCGCCCCACCAGGCCGAACAGGTTATCGGCGGCGTCGCCGTCGCAGCGGTGAGATCGCGGGACATGGCACCCGTGCCGTCCAGAGAGATGGACAACTCAGGTACAGCATCGAAAGGACCGCAGTCGTTCTTGAAGGAAATCGTTGCGCCAGTGGTGCCGGAGTCGATTCGATTGCCAGAATCGGGTCTGCACCAATAAAGAAGCCCGGGAATGGCCGTCCCCGGGCGATTTTTCAGTCGTGAATCTCGACAGGAGTTCACGCGTCGTTATCGTCACGGTCCGAGCGGACATTCGGCGGTTTCGATGGCGAACGGTCGTCGTCATCGCTCGTTTCTCTTTCGGCCTTTTCCTTCATTTTCTTCTTCGCACCCTTCTTGGCCGGGGCGGGCAGATCATTGGGCTTTGGCGCATCGCCTTCGATGATCACCGGGGTGGGCGTTGTGGCGTTCGGATTCTCGGCTTCGCCCGGGTTTGACGGATCGGCACACAGCGCCTGGATGGATTCCTGCACATCCTGCTGGCGGTAGCACGAACCGGCCGTCCATGCGCCACAACTGCGATGGCCGTTGATCTCGTAGCTCTGGTCGAGACTGCGGATCGCATAGGCGAAATCTTTCATTTCTCCGTCAACCGCATTGGCCGCGACCGATAACCCGGTGATTGCTCCCAGAACCGCAATGGTTCCGACTGTCACCACTTCCGCGGAGAGGACAGCCCCCTGCTCGTCTTGCCATAACCATCGAATCCAATTCATGTTCGGTTCCTTGATCTGGACTCGGCCATCGTTGCGGACGGGCTGGGTCCAATTGTGCCGGTTGTATCGATTGCAACGACATTAGCGATTGTAGCGGTCACCCGCGCCGCAGTAAAGATAGGTTGCTTGTGGGGCTTGGGCTGATTTCGGTTGACTGTGGATTCGAGATCGACAACCGTCTTTCCGTGCGGCCCGGTGGTTGATCGTTTCGGGTCGCGGTAGACTTCGAGAGAGGCGTTGCCAGCGCGGCAATAAATCGATTCGATTCTCACGAGACCAGCCGATCCCATGGGTGAGATGATTCTTCTGGGGACCGGCACCAGTCATGGCGTGCCGGTGATTGGTTGCCGGTGCCCGGTCTGCCGGTCCGACAATCCCCGGAATCAGCGGACGCGCACCGGCGTGGCAGTTCAGGCTCCCGAGGGGATGTTTCTGATTGACACGTCGCCGGAACTCCGGATTCAATTGCTCCGCGAGAAGATCGACCTCGTTCATGCCGCCGTTTACACGCACAGCCATGCCGATCATCTGTTCGGACTCGATGACCTGCGGTTGTTCGGCTATTACCTGAAGCGGCCGATCCCGTTGTATTGCGAGGAAATCGTCGAGCAGCAGATTCGCTCGGCGTACTCGTATGCGTTTCTGCCACCGGATCCGGAGATTCACCACGGGGCGTTGCCGATGCTGGAGATTCGCCGCATCGGACTCGAACCCTTCGAGTTGCTCGGGCTGAAAGTTCAGCCGATGCGGTTATGGCATGGCAAACTCGGCGTGCTGGGTTACCGCGTCGGCGATGTGGCGTTCTGCACCGATGTCAGCCGCATTCCCGAGGAGAGTTTTCCGCATCTGGAAGGGTTGGACACGCTCGTCATTGATGCCCTGCGAGAGACTCCCCACACGACCCACTTTGGCATTCCGCAGGCCTTGGAAGTGGTCGAGCGGGTTCGGCCGCGGCGGACGTATCTCACCCACGTGTCGCACCATCTGGAATACGAAGCGACGAACGCTCGGCTGCCTGCGGGGGTGGAACTCTCGTATGATGGCCTGCGAATTCCATTGTGACAAACCTTTCACCAGCCCGTAGCGCGAGCAAGGGAGTCCGCGTTCTGCTCTAACTCCCTAGCTCGCGCTACGGGCTGGTCGGGGCAGGTTGAAGACAGGACACGAGACGATGGGACAAGCCGAAACGGCTGCAGGATGTTATGTGCAGCTCGCGTGTCTCTCGCAGGAGAGGCAACAGCCCTTACCACGGGATCGCTTTCTCTTGCTGGCGGCGGCGGCGGCGTGTCGGGCCGGTTGGACAGATCTGGCGGCGGACTGTCATCGACTGCTGACCACACTGGCCCCGCATCATCAAGCAACCCACTTCATCACGGTCGCTGATGGTCTGCGGAACGAAGATTTCGCGGCGCTGGTGACGCACTGGGAGCGATTCTGTCCATTGGAACGGGCAGAGATGTTGCTCAGTGAGCTGGGGCTGAGTGCGGAGGGGGACGTGCCTGAAACCGAGCAGGCCGATTGGCTGCGGACGCGGTTGCGGAGAACGTTTGGGGATCTGTTGCAAACATGACTGCCCAGCCATGGCAATGGCAGGGCTTCAGCGACTGACATCAGCGGATGATGCTGGCGTCGCGCGGAGGATTGAGCGACATGCGGCGTTTCGCGGCGGCTTTGGGGTCGCTGTCCAGCGCAGGGCTGTCCATTTCCGGCGTGGTGAGCGGCGACCGACCGTAAGGGACGAACTTTTTCGGTCCACTCGCCGAGGAAAGAGGCTGTGGTTCCCCGGCGGCGACATTGGCAGGTTTCGGTGGCGCGGGTTCGTTGTTGTTGATCCGCCGGGGCGGTGCGCCGACGACGTTCGCCGCATCCGGAATGTGGAGCGTCATCCCCGGTTGCACATCATTCGGGTCGCGGAGTTGATCGGCATTTGCACGGAAGAGTTCGTCGTAACGGTTCGCGCTGCCAAGATACTTCGCGGCGATGGACGACAACGTCTCGCCCCGTTGGACGAGATGTTCGGTCCGTTTCGGCGCGACGAACGACTCCGCACGGGGACTAGCCGGAGAGGCTTCCTGCAAAGTGAGTTCTTCGGAGCCCAGAATGGGATCGGGAACGAGCCCTGCCCCATCCTGCGGCTCAGGAAATTCGTCGTCCATCGTTTCCACCGCAATGGGTACCGGCGGGCGGACCACGGGCTCATCAGATTGCAGATACGGCGCGCGGTCATACGTGGCGATCTGCCGGTCCAGGTCGGCGGCCGTCTTCAATGCGGGTAACGTCGGAACCTGGGTTTGATCATGGCGGAAAAAAAAAGCCGCCACGGCTCCCACGAGCAGGATTCCCAAAGCCAGACCGATCTTTTGATCCCGTGGCATCGCGCTCCCCTTCCCCATGCGTGTTTCAAGGCGTTTGTGGTGACAGCACTCTCGCGCTGCGGACTTCGCCCCATATCTCATTTCGGCAGAATCCGCCGGTTGCCGTGAGCGTGGGGCCGTTTCTGTACCTATTTTCCGTAGTCGGCACCAAGAAGGCTGGGGTTGTGCCAGCCGATGGGATTGCATCGCGCATGCTGGCTACGATGAGATCGCTGCCGATTTTTGAGAGCATCTTCTCAAAAAAAGCAAAGAAGCCCGGCAGACAGGAATCTGCGCGGGCTTCGGAAAGACATCAGGCACGACGTGGGCACCGGCTGTTACGTCGCCAGAATCTCGGCTTCGGTGGCAGCCGTGTCGGAGGGCGCGGTGGGAGAAATGGTCTGGCCGATCGTGGTGACCACTTGCAGATCGGTTCGCTGACTCAAGTCGATCAGTTCCGTCTTTGGTAACGTATCGGACGTGTCGATCACTTCGACCACCGGCTGGGCGAAGCGATCGCGATTGCCCCGCACCACTTTGCCCGTGCGCCCGTCGCTCAACTGTACCAGCGAGCCAAGCGGAAAGAGCGACACTGCATGCAACAGACCACGGACGGCGGCAGGATCAAAGTATCCCTGACGGGTTGCGAACAACAGTTTTTCGACCGCTTTGTACGGCGGCAAACCCGGGCGGAAAGAGCGTGGCGAGACCATTGCCAGGTAAGTGTCAGCCACCGCCGCGATTCGTGCCAGCGTGTGGATTTGCGACCCTTGTCGTTGCCGCGGATAGCCGGTGCCGTTGAGCCGTTCATGCATCTGATATACGACCATTTTCGCACCGTGCGGCACATTCCGCGTACGGTTGAGCAGGTCCGCGGCATAGATCGGATGCTTTTGCAGCTCCAACCGCTCCGTCAATTGCAGCGGGCGATCGGTTTGATGCAGGTTCGCGGGAACCAGCAGCATCCCGGCGTCGTGGATCATGCAACCAAAGCCGAGCTCCAGGAGTTCGTCCTCCCGCAACCCCATGATCACCCCCATCGATTCCGCCAGCATCGCCGTCTGCAGGGCATGTTGATTCGGATAATTCTTCGCGACCGGTTGCACGCCACGGCTGAGGAATTCGTCGAAATCGAGCGAAATCTCGTGCAGGTGCTGTTCGGACATGCGCCCCAGACGCTGCGGCGAAACACCACCCGCGTCGATGAATTCCTCGTAAATCTCAGCCGTCGCACCGATATTCTGTTCGAAACTACGGTCGAATTCCGCGGCTCGTTCCGGATTGCGTGACAACTCATTTGGTGGTTGCAGTCGATGCAGGAACGAGTCGCGTTCGAGGCGAAATCCCGGATACGCCGGTTTGGGATCCGGCGCCTGTGGAGAGTGATGCAGAGAGTGAGAAGTGGATTGCGGTCTCAAAACGGGACGGGAGGGAGCGGTCGTCTTGGCGGAGGTTCCCCCCTCGGAAATACGGTTGACTTCGGAGGGATGCACGAGGACGGCAGTGACGCCGCGCCGCTTGAGGGCTTCGATTTCGGATTCGGTCAGAACCCGCCCGGCCGCCAACAGCAGGATGTGCTGCAGACCGGGACGTGCGTCGTAGATGGCCGTTTGCAGCAAGGCATTGACGCGGAGATTGCTGACTGGAATGGAAACATAGTCACTTGTTCCCCCCGTTTTTCCGCCGCGTGGGGTCTTTTGTCCAAGCATGATTCAACCTCTGCAGGATGTCGCCCGGCCCGTCCCAATGGGGGATTTTGGCGACTTTGCGCAATAGTCAAACCTAGGTTGGATTCCCGACTACGCAAACGGCTACATCCCGCGGAGGCTCCCGTGAGAACGATTTGTTCGCTACAGGCGGTACAGACGGTATTCATTTCGCCCCCGGTTGTCTTCAACCGTGGGAGGCGCGGATGATGGAATCGGCACCCCTCCGTGGCGGACGACGGGGGGCTAAATGGGATTACTTCGTCAGCGCCACGGCATCGGCGACGTTGATGGTGCCTTCGTAGAGGGCGCGGCCAACAATCGCACCGACCAATTGCGGTTGCCGTTTGGCGATCATGACCAGCGCGCGGACATCCTCGAGCGTGGTCACTCCGCCCGACGCAATGACCGGCAGGCCCATCGCGGCAAATTGTTCGAGTTCCGCTAGCGTGCCCGGATCGATCCCCTGCATCATGCCGTCGTTGGCAATGTTCGTATAGATGACAGCGGCGAGGGGCGTATCCAGAAATTGTTTGGCGAGTTCCATCGCGGAGGTTTCCGAGACATCCAGCCAACCGGCCGTCGCGACTTTGCCATTGCGGGCATCCAGTCCCAACGCCACCTGGCCAGGATACCGCTTTGCGATGGTCTGAAACCATTCGGGTTGTTTCAACGCTTGTGTCCCGATGATCGCACGGTCGATACCGATCTCTTCGAGGATGAGTTGCACGGAAGCGTCATCGCGCAGTCCCCCGCCGAGTTCGCAGGGGATTTTCACCGCCGCGACGATGGAACGAAGGGCCTCGACATTGATTGGGCGCCCCGCTTTGGCTCCATCGAGATCCACGAGGTGCAATCGCGTCGCCCCGCCGGCTTCCCATCGCAACGCCATTTCGGCGGGGTGATCGCTGAAGACCGACTCCTGCGCGTAATCGCCTTGCCGCAACCGCACGCATTTGCCTCCACGCAAGTCGATCGCCGGCAGAATTTCCATTGAGCAGATATCCGAGAATGAGATGTCGTTGGATTTCACCAGCCCGAAGCGCTAGCAAGGGCGTTCGTGTTTTCGCCCTTGCTAGCGCTACGGGCTGGTAAGGAGATTACAAACCGATGAAGTTCGACAGCAGTTGCAGGCCGACTTTCTGGCTTTTTTCCGGGTGAAACTGCGTGGCGAAAACGTTGCCGCGGGCGATGGCGGAGACGAACTTCACGCCGTATGTCGTCGTTGCAGCGATCAGCGATTTGTCCTGCGGTCGCACGAAATAACTGTGGACGAAGTAGACCGACGACTGCGGTGGAATGCCCGCGAACAACGGAACCTGCGGCTGCACGTAGTCGAGAGTGTTCCACCCCATGTGCGGCACTTTGAGTGTCGGATCGGCTGGAAACCGCACCACATCTCCCGCAAAGGCCCCGAGCCCCGGCCATTCGCCGTCTTCATGGCTGACATCGAACAGCATCTGCAAACCGAGACAGATTCCCAGAAACGGTTTGTCGGCGCGAATGTGGGCTTTCAGCGGTTCTACCAGGTCGAGCCGTTGCAGTTCGTGAATCGCATCGCGGAAGGCACCGACACCGGGGAGAATCAGCTTGCTCGCTGAGCGGATCGCGTCTGATGTCGTGGCGATTTCCGCGTCCGCGCCGAGTTTTTCGCACGCCTTCTGGACGCTGCGCAGGTTACCCATGCCGTAGTCGACGATGGTGATCATGGAGTGGTCAGTGGTCCGTTGTCAGTGGTGGAGACGATTCACAAATGGTCGCTTTGCGGTTTCACACCTCGCGCGGATGCACTGAGAGTTCTCGTCGCGAGGCGCGAAACCGCAAGCGGCGAATGATTACGGATGGCCTTGCCAGTGTCGATGGTGAGTTTGCCCCTGCCCCGATAATTCCCCCGGCCAGCGCGATGGCCGCATCGGCCCGACACCGGCGTGCGGGTCTTTGTTCGCGAAAAAGTGGAGCTGATCGGCAGAGGTCCATTCCAGCGGTGGGTCTTCTTCGTACAGCGGTATGCCTAACGCCCACTTCACGCCTTGTGACATCCACAAAAGCGCGGTCAACATCGCTGCGGTCAGGAGGGCAAAGCCAATCAGGAACACCCCCAGATCATAATACCGCTCCATTGCCGAAAAGACCTGCTTCCACGTCAGCAGGATGATGATGGTGGCGATGCTGAGATACGGTCCAAACGGAATTTCCCGGCCGGGACGAAACATGCCACGGCCAGCCACGGTGACCAAGGCGATTATGCACGCGAGAAATGGAATCAGAATCATCGGTTGCCAGCCGAGAAACGTCCCGATCATGGCCATGAGGGTGACATCGCCGAAACCCATCGCTTCGCGGCGAAAGACCCAGTGCCCGACAATGCGCATGAACCAGATCATGCCACCGCCAACCATCGCACCGGCGAGGCTGACCGCCAAACCGTGCAAGATCGGATAGACCGCGATCCATTTGGGGATGGTGACGAGCATCCATGCGGGCGGCATTCCAGCGGGGTCGAACTGCCACCAGACTGTTTGAAGGTAGGACGGTGATTGAAACCAGACCGGTACCAACCAGAGGCAACCGGTGAGGCTACCCAGTAACCCGACCGCGGCGGCGGGAGCGGTCACACTGTCGGGAATAATCGTCAGATCGAAGTCGATGAAGCTCGCGACCACCAGCGCTTCCATCAGCACGAGGTAATAGACGTAGCGGATATGGAGCCAGACTTCCTGCTCATGCGGCGACCAGCCCTCTTGAGCCAGTGGTAGCAAAGATGTGTAGATCTGGCTGTCGGGCAGCATTGCATGCCAGTCGTAGGGAACGAGCGCGGCATACAGCAGCACCCACAATGCCCCGTTGAGCATTTCCACAAACGGATACCGCACGGGAATCCAATGGCGACAGAACCGGCACCGCCCGCGCAGCCATAGCCATCCAAAGAGCGGGACATTGTCGATTGCCAGAATGCGGTTGTGGCAGTACGGACACGCCGACGGTGGGTGGCCCACGCCCTTCCACGCCGGCCAGATGTCTTCGTGTTGCGGCAGCCGGTAGATGCAGACGTTGAGAAAACTGCCGATGCACGAACCGAGGACAAACAGGACGCCCCAGATGAACCAGACCGGCCAGTCGCCGAGAATCATGGCCGTCCCCCGGCCGGAATCCGCAACGGTTCCGGGAGCGCCGCCATAATTTCGTTGGCGACCGATTGCGGATGCCGTCCATCAGTCCGAACGGTGATGCTGGCCGTCTCCGCGTACAAGGGTGTCCGCAGCGCCAACATGGCCCGGATTTCGTCGCGGCCACCCTGCGGCGTTAGATTCGGGCGATGCGCCGAACCCGGACGATCCAGAATCCGATCGGCGATAGTCGATTCGTCCGCCTGCAGCCAGATAACTGGACCCGCAGCGCGGAAATCGGCTCGAGTGTCCGCGTTCAAGATCGCGCCGCCACCAGCCGCAAGCACCAGCTTGGGAGATTGCAGCAGTTCGACCAGTTGCATGCGTTCCATCGCGCGAAACGCCGGCTCGCCATCGGTCGCAAAGATCTCACGGATCGAGCGCCCGCTGTTCCGTTCCAGCTCCACATCGGCATCGGCCCACGGCCACCCGAGTCGCTCCGCCAATAATGGAGCGATGCGGCTCTTGCCGGTCCCGCGGTAACCAATGAATGTGATAATCATGATGGGGTTGCCGTCACCGTCTCACAGCGGAGATGCCGCGGCGCAAAGTTTCCCGCATGAGTTCCATCGGCGGGACCATGTCCGTGAAGGCCTGGAACTGAGCGGCGGCCTGTCGCACGAACATTTCCTGCCCCGAAACTGTTCGGCAATTCCGTTCGCGGGCCTGCTTCAGCAGCAGTGTTTGTTCGGGATTGTAGATCGTGTCGAAGACGATCATCTCCTCACGGAGCCAATGGGGTTGAAACGGCGATTCATCGACATTCGGATGCATTCCCACCGGCGTACAATTGATGAGGACATCGATCAGTTCGCTTCCCCGGTTCTCCCAAGTCACGAAGCGACATCCCAGTTCTTCCGCGAGTTTCTTCGCCCGGGCGGTGGTCCGACTGGCAATCACCAATCCGCCGCCGGCACGAACCACGCCGAGGGCAATCGCTCGCGCGGCCCCCCCTGCTCCGAGCAGCAGCACCTTCTTACCGTCGAGCGTTTCCAACTCCCGCAGACCGGTCCCGAGGCTTTCCAGAGCAGCGGTATAATCGGTGTTATCGGCCCACCACTGGCCGGCTCGTTTCACCAGTGTATTGGCAGCACCGATCTGCCGGACGATTTCTTCGCACTGGGCGGCTTTAGCGAGTGCTGCTTCCTTATGCGGAATCGTCACGCTGTAACCGCGGATGCCGACCCACTCGAATTCATCGAGCGTCTTCGAGAATTGATCCGGTGGAACCCGCAACGGCAGGTAGACGCCGTCAAAGTTGGAAGCTCGCATTGCCGTGTTGTGCAGCAATGGGCTGAGCGAATGCCCGATCGGATCGCCGAGGACGCCGAAGACCTGCGTCTTGGCGGTGATCTTGTCGTAATGATAGAGATGCTTCATCTCGTCGAACGACAATTGCCCGGGGGCGATCTCCCGTTCTTTGCTGAATGTTGCATAGGTGAACGGCGCACCGTAGCGGCCGCAGAGCAACCGGCTGAGTAGCCCGAATTCGCCCATGCAGAACGCCACCGTTGGCTTCTTGGCGTCCTTGCAGAGCTTCAGCAGCCGGATGCAGTCGCGCGGCGAATTCGCCATCGTCACGACTTTGATAATGTCCGCGTCCATCTCGACCATCTCGGCATAGATAGCCTCGATGTCGTCGGAAGTCTGATTGAAGTCGTGATAACTGATGATCCGCTTCGTTTTGCCATACCGGCGGATTTTGGTTGCGATATCCATTTCGATGTCGACATACTCGACCCCGGCGACAATCGCGGACCGCAACAACGTCTGCCGTTGCTCTTCCGTGCCCGCCCAGCGACCCCCATCGGCGGGGCGGCGGCACGTGAAAACAACCGGCGTGGGGCGACCTTCGAGGAGTTTTTTCAACTCCGGCTCGCGCTGCAACCAGTCGACGCGCAATTCCACCAGTTCCGCCCCGCGATCGGCGAGGGCCTGGTGTTCGAGCGTCACCATTTTATGTCGAGTTCGCGCCAGGCTGACGCAAATCATTTTCAGTTCTTCACTTAATACGCGCGATGGTTCGGTGAAGCACGGGATGAGAAACCCTCCCGATGCCTGCGGCCCATGTTAACAATGACCCCGCCCCTCCCGCGATGCAACTGTATGCTCGTCTTGGAAGAAAATCACACTCCTGTTGTGCGCGGGTCTCCCGACCCCGCACATCGTCCGACCGCAGGTCTCCCGAATTGACGGCAACTTCATTGTGGGAGACCTTCGGTCATGTCAGGTGCGGGGTCGGGAGACCCGCGCACAACAGCACTGATGGATCTACCGAATTAAAACGCATGATCCACCGGAACGATCTGATCCGCCGAGATCGTGAGCAAATCAATCTGCAGCGCCCGTTGGCCGATTGTCGCCGCTGGGTCGGTCAGAAAACTTCGCAACTGCGTGAGGTTTTCGTCAGAAAACGGTGCGTCGGCCGGACGTTCGGCAAACCGGGCCATCGTGACGATGGTGTAACGCCCCGGTTGCGGTAACGTGAGTTGATACCGCCCGGTATCGTCGGTGCGCGCCGCGCTGCCGCCGAACGCCGCCGCCATTTTCAGTGCGGCCGCTTGATCGGCTTCACTGTCGCCCGGCCGCAAACCAAGTGGTGCCAGTCGCAGTTGTCCGGCCCATGTCTCGGGGACGGCAATGACAATTGCGCCGACATCGGGTCGAGTTTCTCCGTCCGCGGTGTGATACGTGATACGCCCTTCGAGTCCGGTCACGGGTTCGGGAACCGCGTTCTCGATGCGATTTTGTTCTGGGATTACCGACAACGTTGTTGGCAATATCTGACCGCGCACAAGCCAGCCGACGATCAAGCCCATCAACAGCGTCACAATCGGAATAATGACCATGAAGAGCAACAAACTGGTCGATGGCAGCCGTTCGACGATTCGGAGAGGCGGCTCCATTTCTCGCGGCGGGGCTATGGGTTGCAGTAATTCTTCGAGAGCCGCGCGGGAATCCACCATCTCCACGGCGGTGTTGCCAACCGGATCGATGACGGAGACCGGCGACATCCGGACGGGCATGGGCAGTTCGACCGGTTCCGGTTCAGGCAACGGCTGCGGAATCTCCGCTTCCTCGCTGACATCGTCGATCGCTTCCATTACCGGGCGCACAGCGGGGGCGTCGGCCAGCGCAGCGAGTTCAGCGAGAGCCCGCGCGAGGTGGGCGTCATCGCGGTCGAGTTCAGGACTCGGCAGCGGAGCCGCAACGCCATCCAACCCCGGCACGCGGATGGAGCGCCCACACGTCGGACAATCGACGATGCCGCCAACCCGGTTGCGGGAGATCCCGAGGAATTGCCGGCAATAACTGCATCGAAACTTGATCGGCATCGCGCCGGTGCCTGATTGGGGGCGAAACTTCCAGACCCATTCGGCATCCCGGCTGATGAAAAGCGCACGGGATGGTTGTGACACCGTACACCAACGTCACGGCGTTTTCGCGTCTGTCGGCGGGTGGGCGGCAGGCGGTCCACCGATGCGGAGCTGCAGCGTGGTCAACAGCACGACCAAGGCCGCGAATCCCATCCCCGCGGCGGCACCGAGCAGCATCGCCATGGCGCGGAACGCTCGGCCCCCGGCGGTATCGCCCCCGGCTGACAAGAGCGCTGACGCCAAACTCGCCAGCAGCGCCAATCCGCCGCAGCCCACAGTTCCTGCCAGACAGCGTGCCAACCAAGTCTTCATCGTGATCCCGTTACATCCTGTCGACAGCGACACTTCAACCATTCGTCGGCACGGCGTCAAGCCGTTTAACCGCGACCCGAAGGGGAGCGCTCGCGCGGCACAGATCACACGTGTTGAGCGCTTCATGCGAGCGCTCCCCTTCGGGTCGCGGCTAAACATGGGCGGATGATTGTACCAGGATTGCCGTTGACCGATTTGATTGTCGGAGGTACCACGCGCTCAGTTGGAATGTCTGTTTGCTTCCCAGGGGGCGAAAATCATGGAGCGGTCCTTGTTCGTGAGCATCATGCTGGTCGGAGTTCTCGCGGGTTCGACCACCACCGCGGCCGATCGTCCGGCACCCGCGCTGCAAGTCCGTACTTATCCCGTTGCTGATCTCGTCGTGCCGATCCCCTCGCCTACCGACCGCGCCCCGTATGTTGATAAGGCGTTCCCAAAGGAATTTGAAGCGCTCGAACAGCACCTGCGTCGCACCACCGGTGCCGATGCCTGGAACGAAAACGGTTCGATCCAACGGTATGAAAAGACGTTGTCGCTGGTGGTCCGTCAGACGGCGGCGGTCCATGAAAAGATCGCCGACGAACTGAATCGACTGCGTCGTGAGTTGGATGCGCAAGTGGCGTTGGAGATGCACATCATCACCGGCCCGCGGAACGAGATCGCGGCTCTGGCGGCGGCCTTCCCCGGTGAGTTCGGCCAACACGAAAGTCAGCAGCTTCTGGAACAGGCGAAGCGTTCCGAGAATCTGAAGCACACGATGTCGCCCAAGGTGACGCTGTTCTCGCGTCAGACAGCCAATCTCAATTTTGATGAACGCGCGATTGCGGCAAACGCCACCGTTTCCGACGACCGCCGTTCCGTTCGCCTGAAGATGGCGGAAGGGCCGGAGAAAGATCTCGATCTGCTCGGCCGTGTTGAGTTCGTGATGTTGCATTCCGGGCGTTCCGCTGCGATCTACTTTCCCGCTTCGAGCGCACGCAGCATCATTCCCCCCGCCGGCGATGCGACCGAACGTCTGGTTCTCGTCACCCCGCGGGTGTTGATTGTGGAAGAAGAGGAAGAGCAGCAGAAAGTCGTGCTGCTGATGGTGACCCCCCGGGGCAGGATTCAAGAGGAAGAAGAGGAACTACTCGGGGTTCCGACTTCTATGCCATAACATAATCCAGCAACCCGTGAATGTGTTCGCTTTCGTGTGCCACGGCCGTGGCACACAATCAATCCACGGATTGTTGACTCGCGTCCAACCGGATGTGACTCAGTTCCCTGCGAGCGGGAACTCGCGCACGTTGCCGGCTTCGTTGGCTTGGTAGACGTGATCTCGGTCGACATCGAGACACGTCAGCCAGCCCCCGCGCTGGCAATCGGTGTCGATGCAGACCCACCCCGGCATCATCAGCGGCAGTCCGTTCTTCTGCGGCGTGTGCCCACAAATCACGCGCCGGTTTGGATCGAAAGGGCTTCATTGCCCATGAGGTGCATCCAGCGCAAGCAGACGGAATGCTGTTCGGAGAGCGGCACGCCTGGCTGCAAGTTCGCATGCACAAAGATCGACGACGGCGTTTCCCAATAATCGACGGCGCTTTCGAGCAGGTCGCGATGGGATTTGGGAATGCGTCGCGTATCCCCGCCGTAACTTTCCAGTGCTTCTTCCCCGCCGAACTGCATCCACATGTTCCACCCTTCTCCATCGAGGGCGCGGAGCATCATCTCTTCGTGATTGCCGCAGATAAGCACCACGTGGCAACGGCTCTGGAGACGCCAGACCTGATCGAGCACATCCGCGGTATTTGGCCCGCGGTCGATCAGGTCACCAAGCAGCACGACCGTATCGGCTGGCGTCGGCGCGACCGCGCCGAGCAAGGTCCGCAGTGCCATATCGCACCCGTGGACATCCCCAATGGCCAGCGTCCGTCTGGTCATCGCGGTTCCGACAATTTGAAAGCGGTTTTGTCGTTCCGATGCCAACTCACGGTCTCTGATCTCAATTGGATTCCACCACCACAATCCAGATCGTCGCCTTTGACGCGCTGGCTTATGTCACCGATAATAACATCCCGTGACGATCGGCACTTCGCCGTTCAAAATGCGTCACGATCAGTAAGGACCAACGACATGGCAGAAAGTGGCAAAAGCGACAAAGGTCGGAAAGAACCCCAGAAAAAAGCGGCACTCACGCTCAAAGAAAAGCGGAAAGCCAAGGCCGACAAGAAGGACAAGAAGTACTAACGGTGGCGAGCGGTTAGTCTGCACCGTTCTGAAGTGTCCGCAGTGAACGCTCAAGAAACCCGGACATTTTCTCAAATGTCCGGGTTTCTGTATTCCCAATCGGCATTCCGTCGACACGATTCGGTTCGACGTAGACTTCGATTCCGGTGCCGTGCAGGGAAACGAGCGTCCTTGATTGACAGGCACGAAGTCTGTAGCGTCGACTTCAGACTGCGGACGCTTTTGATCGATGCCCTGAATCGAGTGATGGGCCGTCAGTCCCCGAATTTCCCCGGAGGAATTGCTCATGTCGACTCGCGCTTGTTCGATCGGCTGCACGACTTTTGTCGCGATCATGTCGTTCGGTTTCATTCCGGGGGAGGCCGCGGAAGATGTTTCGCCGACCGTTGCCGGTCACTTGCAACAGGGTCACATCGCGGCGGCGGAGACGTATCTCCGCGAACAACTCACGGCCGATCCCCAACATGCACAGGCGCGGTTTGCGAGCGGGGTCGTGCAAGTCCTCGCCGCCATCGAACAATTGGGACAACAGCAGTACCGCTATGGAGTGCTGAGCGGCACCGTCCGCAGTCTGCCCGTTCTGCGCCTGCCGGTCCCCGTGAATCCGCAACCGCAACCGGTCACGTATCCGCAAGTCCGGCAGGTCTTCCTCGACTTCCAGACGCGACTCATTCAGGCCGAAGCCGAACTGGCGAAAGTCGACGTTCAAAAAGACGTGAAACTCCCCCTCGACTTGATGGCGATCCGGCTCGACCTGACCGGCGACGGCAAGAGTGACGACAAGGAAGATTTTCTCACGATCTTCGGCGTGGCGAATCGACGCCAGCCCGGTATCGGCCCCCAGGACATGCGCGTGACGTTCGATGCGGGGGATGTCCCGTGGTTACGCGGATATTGTCATTTCCTGGCGGCCTTCTGCGACATGGTCCTGGCGTATGATCATCAGCGGTTGTTCGATCACTGCGGGCACCTGGTCTATCCCCAGCCCGTGCCATCCGCACCCGTTGCTGAAGCGATTGACGCGGGTGAACGGGGCTTCGATACGGACATTGCCGATTTCATCGCCGCCATTCACCTGATCAATTTCCCTGTGAAAGAACCGAAGCGCATGGCTTCGGCCCGTGCGCATTTGCTGGAAATGATTCGCACCTCGCGGCAGTCGTGGACGCTGATTCTGGCCGAGACAGACAACGATCACGAATGGCTGCCCAACCCCAGACAAACCGGCGTGCTCGGCGTTCCCGTCACGCGAGAGGTCATCGACGGCTGGCATGGAGTGCTGGCCGAAATGGAAGACTTGCTCGAAGGTCGCAAACTGGTCCCCTTCTGGCGGGACTACACCCGCTTCCTTGGACCGGCCCGACCAATCCCAATGGAAGGCCGTGGCATCAATCTGAAACGCTTCTTCGACGAACCGCGCGATTTCGACCTGATCCTGACGCTACAAGGAAGTGGTGCCCTGCCCTATCTGGAACGCGGGCCACTCTCCCGTCCGGAAACCTGGAACAATCTCACCCGCATCTTCCGCGGCCAGTTTTTCGGGTTCGCGGTGTGGTTTAATTGAAAGACGAAGGCTATGCGACCGGATGTTACTTCACGCCGCGTTGTTTCAGCTCGCTGACGACCGCTTCAACAATCTTCGCGATGTCCGCGGCTTGCGCGTTGTTCGCGGTCGGGAGCGGGCAGCCGCAAGATGGTTCATCGGTGAATCCGTGCTCCGAGAGCAGGCATTGCAACTTGTCGGCGAGTTTCACCAACTCGATCTGCTGATCGTCTGAAAGAGGTTGCCGGCTGGAACCAGTTTCAAAGCCGCGCAGGCGGACCGCCGTGCGGAAGCCGTCCGGGAACTCGCCTGAACAGTAGATCATCGCATCGAACAGCGTGACGATTTCGTACTGCAAATCGCGGGCTTCGGCGATCCGTTCGGCGAGCGTCAACTCATACAGTTTGACGAGCAGTTCCGGCGCAACGCCCGATGTCGCATTGGTCCCGCCATCGGCACCGATAAGCAGCATCGGCATCAGCGCGGCGTCCCAGCCGGTGAGGAAGCAGAAGTCGGACCGCAACGGCCGCACGGCTTGAATCATGCGGATCATGTTCGGGATGTCGCCCGAGGAATCCTTGATGCCGACGATCTTCGGGCACTCTTCCGCCAGCCGGGTCACCGTGGGGACATCGATCGGGCTGGCGAACATCGGAATGTTGTAGAGCGTGACATCAATCGGCGTATTGTCTGCGATCTCTTTGAAATACGCATACACCGCCCGCGGGCTGAGCTTGTAGTAGTACGGGGCGACAATCGCCACAGCCGCTGCGCCGAGTTCGTAGTATGTCTCGCACGCGCGGACGGTCTCTTTCACGTTGGCTTCCGCGGCTCCGGCGAGGACTGGAATGCGGCCATTCACCTGATCGCAGATGATCTCCATGATGCGGACGCGTTCTTCCACGGTGAAGCGGGTGAACTCGCCAGTGCTGCCGTTGGGATACAGGCCGTGGACCCCTTTGGCGATGAGCCAGTCGACGTAGCGGCGGAGTTCGCGCTCGTTGATCTCCCCGTGTTGATCGAGAGGGACGATATTGGGGGTGAAAATCCCGCGGAGCTTCGCCTGGCTGTGCATGGAACCACTTCGATTGTGGGGACAATAAGCGCGGACTGATACCGAACCCCGATGATACCGCGCGGCCGTTTCCGATTCCGTCGACCGGATGGTCGTCGTCTGTCCAAAACTGGCGCCATGGTCGGAACAATCGTTACAAACCCACCGCGGGGACGGCGGTTTCTGCCGGAAAAGACGAGATTGGCAATTAGGAATTGGCAATTGAAAAGGGCAAATTGGAATGGCGGGGAAGGAATGGCCACGGGATCAATCGAAGTCTTCCTCCGTCAATTCGCAATTTTCATTTCCTAATTTCTAATTGCCAATCTCGTCTTTCGACACGATGTTGGTGCGCATTAATGGCCATTGCGTCGTGATCGTCGTCGGCCCACCGGGCGGTGAGTTGATCGCAATCGTCCCACCGTGCATTGCGACGATTCTTGCCGCTTTGCACAGACCGAATCCCAACCCACGGCCGGCTTGGCGACCGGAGTAGAACGGGTCGAACGCATGTTCGCGCTCGAGCGGGGTGAAACCCTTGCCGTGATCAATGACGGCAATGTCTACGGCATTGTCCAAGCCGGCGACCATAATACGAATATCCCCACCGGCGGGTTGCAGGGCCGTGAGCGCATTGCGGATGAGTTCGCTCATTACCACCGCGAATTGCACGGGATCGGCGTCGATCTTCGCGGATGCCGGTCCGTTAACTTCGACGCGACAAGAACCGCCCTTCAATGGCTCGGTCAACCGTTCCGTCACCGTGCGGATCTGGGCAATCGCATCGAACACGTGCCGCTCAGGGGCCGGCGGGCGGGCGAATGTCATCACATCGCCGATCATGTCCCGGACGCGATACGCCTGGGTTGCGATGATCGACAACGATTGTCGGCGCTGCGGATCGGTTTCGTCCCGCAAGAGTTGTTGAGCGCGGCCGATGATCGTGGCCAACGGATTGTTGATCTCGTGCCCGGCCCCGGCGGCAAATTCCGCGAGGGCTTCCAAACGCTCAGGACTCGGCAACCAGGTGGTGGCCGAGTCCTGTGATGAGAGCGTGGGGGCATCCGACATTATTGACGGGCTTCCACCGGTTCGACATCCAAGAGATGGCACATGCGGTCCATCAGCGTTTCGATTTCAAACGGCTTCTGTACGAAATCGTTCGCACCGGCCAATTTCAGTTCTTCGATCTTGTCCGCCTCGACCATCCCCGAGATACAGATGATCTTGGTGTCGTCGAGAGCCGAGTCCATGCGGACCCGTTGGCAGACTTCTTTACCATTGATGTCCGGCAGCATCACGTCGAGGACGAGGATGTCGGGACGGTATTCCTTCACCATCATCCCGGCATCGAAACCGTTGTTCGCCACGCGGACTTCGAAGCGGCCATCCGCTTCGAGCGCGTCGCGGATCAGTTCGACGAGTTCTTCGTCATCGTCAACAACGAGCGCTTTGCGGCGGCCGCTTTCGAGGGCATCGGTCGGGATGCCGTTCTCTTTCATGAACTTGTACAGCACGTCGCGGGGGATGCGACGGAAGCGGGAACCGGGGACACGGAAGCCCTTGAGCTGACCCGAGTCGAAGCAGCGAATGATCGTCTGCTGGCTCACCTTGCAGATTTTGGCGGCTTCGCCCGTCGTGAAGACTGTTTTCATGGCGTTTCACCATCCTTGCTGCGGCCTGCCCACGGGTACCAGGCCGATTCCTTGAACTGCGTCCCACGTCCTATGCGAGAGCAGCCCCCCGACGGGTTGCATGCACGTGATCACTTCGATTACCGAGGCTTAACCCAGCTTGCCGTAAACAGAACCTGGATGTGCTGTTCGGCCAAGTATACTGAGATTACCGATTCTTCCAGATGTTCCGATTGTAACCATTCTTTCAGATCGGTCAACATTGCTTTCCTTCGTTAGAGTTCCCCACAACCCGCACCGCCGTTAAGTCACCACGTTGAGCGTAATTCACTTGACTGTCGGAACTTAGGGGGATTCGTGAATTCGCAAAGAAATTACGGCCCCACGAAACTACCCAGTCCGCAGAAAAATCGCCGCAGGTTCACCAGAGTGTCTTTCTGAGCCGCGACCGTCAGGGAGCGCGTTCTTCCCTGACGCTTCAGGAACACGCTCTCTGATGGCCGCGGCACAGAAACGCATCGTTACAACGCGGCGGACGAGTCGGACAGGCGGTCTGGCTCGCGCAGATAGAGCAATAAGACTGTGAGATCGGCGGGGGTGATGCCGCTGATGCGGGCGGCCTGACCCACGTCGGTGGGGCGGATTCGCGTCAACTTATCCTTCGCCTCTTTGCGCAGTTGCGGGACGCCGAGATAGTTGAACGTTGACGGGATGATGATGGATTGAATCTTGTCCTGCCGTTCGATGTCCGCGGCTTGGCGACGAATGTAACCTGCGTACTTCGTTTCAATCACGATTTGTTCGGCGGCTCGCGGTGACGAAATACACTCTGCGAGTGCCGGGGTGAGCGCGAGCATGGCGGGCCAATCCATTTCCGGCCGGCGTAACCATTCTTCGAGTGTCGGCCCCTGATGGCGGTTCGTTTGCAACCATTCGGTTCCGCGGGCGATTTGCGCTTCGTGCTGTTCGTACTGCTGCCAACGGTCGTCGGTAACGAGACCGATACGTCTCCCTAATGGCGTGAGACGGCGGTCGGCGTTGTCGTGTCGGAGAAGCAGCCGATATTCAGCGCGCGATGTAAACATGCGGTAGGGTTCGTCGACGCCCTTCGTGACAAGATCGTCGATGAGCACGCCGAGGTAGGCCTGGCTGCGATCGATGATCAGCGGTCCGTCGCCGCGGAGTTTCAAGGCCGCGTTGATGCCGGCCAGTAACCCCTGCCCCGCCGCTTCTTCATAACCGGTGGTGCCATTGATCTGCCCTGCGAAATACAGCCCGGCGACGCGCTTGGTTTCCAACGTGCGCTGCAACTGTGTGGGCGGAGCGAAGTCATACTCCACGGCGTACCCGTACCGCATGATCTCCGCCCGCTCCAGACCGCGGATCGAGCGGACCATTTCGTCCTGCACATCCCGAGGCAGGCTGGTGGAGATGCCGTTGCAGTAATATTCCCAGGTGTTGCGGCCTTCCGGTTCGAGGAAGATGTGGTGGCTCGACCGTTCCGCGAATCGCACCACTTTGTCTTCGATCGACGGACAATACCGCGGCCCGGTCGATTGGATCTGCCCGCTGTACATCGGCGCGCGGTGCAGATTGGCACGGATCACGTCATGCACATGGGCGTTTGTTTCAGTCAACCAACACGGCAACTGCGGCGCGGTGATCGCTTCCGTCAGAAATGAAAACGGCACCGGTTCATCATCGCCCGGTTGTTCGGCACAGGCACTGAAATCGATGGTGCGGCCATTCAAACGACACGGCGTGCCCGTTTTGAAGCGGTGCAATTCAAAGCCGAGTTGCCGCAGCGAATCGGACATTGTCCCAGTGGTGCCATCCCCTGCCCGGCCGCCCGGCGTCTTCGTTTCCCCGGTGTGCATGATCGCCTGGAGAAACGTTCCCGTGGTGATGATAACCGCACGGCAACGATAGACCGCGCCGCCGCGAACTCGCACGCCGACAATGCGGAGGGAGTCGAGAGTCAAGAGTCGAGAGTCGAGAGCCGGAGCAGAGGCTTCTCCGTTTGGCTCTTGACTCTCAACTCTTGACTCTCGACATCCTTCAACGAGCAGCCCTTCCACGCTCTCCTGCCGCAATGTGAGGTTCGCTTGATCCTCAATGCGGCGTTTCATCTCGAACTGATACGCTTTTTTGTCGGCCTGTGCGCGGGGGCTGTGCATTGCCGCCCCTTTGCTGCGGTTGAGCATGCGGAATTGCAGACCGGTAGCGTCGATGACGCGGCCCATTTCCCCGCCGAGGGCGTCGATTTCGCGGACGATCTGTCCCTTCGCGACGCCGCCGATCGCCGGGTTACAGCTCATCTGCCCCACGGTGTCGCAGTTCATCGTCAGCAGGACGGTCTTCGCTCCGAGCCGCGCCGCCGCCAGTGCGGCTTCACACCCCGCGTGCCCGGCTCCGATGATCGCGATGTCAAAATCGTAGGTCGACATGGAAGAGTTGATCGTTGGGCGGTGTTGGTTAGTCGATGGAGCAAAGCGTTGTCGAGGGAACTGTTTTCAGTTCCACCAAAACAAAGAGTGTAACCAGATTGCTGCAGGGGGACACTGGCGGCTTGCCCACCAGTGGAGACGCTCGGCCACTTCCAACGCATGGGCAGACATGCTGCCCGTGGCACCCCCGTATCGTCGGATGATCCGCTCACCCGGCGGCGAGTTCGGCCATCAGAGCTTCGGACATGCTGAAGTTGGCGGTGACGCTTTGCACGTCGTCGTGATCTTCCAGGGCATCAAGTAGTTTCAGCATTGTGCGGGCGGAGTCACCATCAAGTTCCACGGTGTTGGCAGGGACTCGCCGGAATTCGGCAGACTCCGTCGCAATCTTGGCGGCTTCGAGAGCGGCCGTCACGGCCTGATACGCCTCCGGCGGGCAATGGACCTCGAAGAAATCACCTTCGGGAATGACATCGGTGGCACCGGCTTCGAGGACGACTTCAAACAGCTTGTCCTCATTGATCGACTTTTTCGCGATCTGGAAAATGCCGCGGCGCTCGAACATCCATGCGACACAACCCGTGCTGCCGAGGTTACCGCCTTGATGTTCAAAAAGACGACGGACTTCACCGGCGGTGCGGTTACGGTTGTCGGTGAGGATTTCACAGAGAACGGCGACGCCACCCGGGCCGTAGCCTTCGTAGAGAACTTCGTCGTACGACTCGCCGCCGAGTTCGCCGGTCCCTTTTTTGATGGCCTTTTCGATGGTGTCGGCGGGCATGCTCGATTTTTTGGCGCGATCGATGGCATACCGTAGCGCCAAGTTTGCAGCAGGGTCACCGCCGCGTTTGGCGGCGACGATAATGAGCCGCGCGAGCTTGCCGAAAAGCTTCCCGCGTTTCTTATCAATCACGCCCTTCTTGGCGGAAATATTGGCCCAATGGGAATGTCCAGCCATAACCTGCGCTCAACACCAATTCACTGTTGGAAAATCATGTTTTGTGCCACGGTCGTGTGATCGTATAGCACGTACCGATCAAACGCACGGCTCACAGAGCCGTGGCACACGAAACCGGAGTGGACGATCTGATTACGGATTGTCGGGTTTTGCCGGCTTGGGATTTGCGGCGACGCCGGCGTGGTCCTTGAGCTTCTGCTTGATCTTTTCGATCAGTTTCGTATCCGGGTGCTTCTCTTTCTCCGCATCCGCGAGGGCCTTTTTCCAGCAGTCAACCGCTTCGGGCGTGCGTGCAACGGCGTGATAGCAGTCACCAAGGTGATCCCAGATCGTGCCGTCGCCCCCGGTTCGTTTCTTGGTTGCTTTCTCTAAAGGCTCGATCGCTTCCTTGAACTTGCCCTGTTTGAAAAGCACCCAGCCGAGGCTGTCGAGATAGGCGGCGTTTTCCGGTTCCGAAGTGACCGCTTTGCGAATCATCGATTCGGCTTTCGGCAGGTCTTTGCCCTGGTCGGCATACAGGTAACCCAGGTCGTTGTTGACCGCAGGATCGTCCGGCTGCTCGGCGAGAACCTGCTCAAGGATTTCTTCGCCCTTGCGAATCTCACCCTTCAAGACGTGAATGTTGGACAGGCTGAACTGACACCGTCGGACAAGATCAATTTGATCGGCATGATCCTGCATAATCTGCTTCAGACGCGGGGCCGCTTCATCGAACTGATGGCTGTGGTAGTAAATCCACGCTTCCTGAAATTGGAAGAATGGCAAGTTCGCGAACTGCTTGCGGGCTTCCGCGACGGTTTCGAGGGCGGCCTTCGTGTTCCCGGCCATTTCGTGCGACTGAATGCCACCCAGAAAAAAACGGGCCTTCAGTTCGGGGGGCAGGCGAAGCTTGAGGGCTTCGTCGTACGCCGCGGCCGCTTCCGAGTAGCGCTCTTTCTCCATCAGCAGATCACAGAGTTCCTTGTACGCCAGCGGCGCACGCTCTTTTTCCTTATTGATGGCGAGTTGATAGAACTCGACGGCTTGATCAATGCGGTCCAGTTCCGATGCCAGCTTGGCGAGCAGATAGCCTTCCTCGAACGTTAATGTTGGAGGCGTTGCTGCGGCTTGCGTTCGACCGGCAGCGATGAGGGCATCGAACAGGGCCGCATCGGCGACGACGGCTTTCAGTTCGACATCGAGTTGTTCCATCGCTTCGGGACCGATTTTTTCCAATCCGCGACCGAGCACATCGAGCAATTCGTCAGCTCGCTTCATGCGTCGCAGCACGCCCGCCAGGCCGAGGTAACCCACGGCGTCGCCGCTGCGCTTCAGTGCGGCTTCGTAAATGGTCTTGGCCCGTTCCAGTTCGCCCGCCGACATCAGCGTTTCGGCAAAGAAGAACTGCAACTGGTTGTTCTTGGAGTCTTTTTCGACCAGCCCTTCCAACCGACCGATCAGCTCATCGGAGCGATTCAGCTTGGCGAGAATGTCGGCCAACAGTTGGTAGGCATCGCGGCCTTTGGATTGCCGCTGTTCGTCGAAATACTTCTGCAGTTCTTCCAATGCCGGTTCGGGCTTGTTGGACAGGAGCTGGATCTTGGCCCGGTTGTAGGTGAGGTTCCCCGCGGCATTCCGGCTCGATTTCGCCGCCAGTTCAAAGGCTTCGGAAGCCAATTCGAGGCGGCCGCCGTCGAGGAACACCTGGCCGATGCGCTCGTAGTTGGTGCGTGGATCGGCCAGCATCGCGCCGCGCGTGCGGAATTCCATGCCGAACTTTTCGGGGTCTTTGACGGCCTGAAAAATGATAGCGTAGGCATCGGCAGCCTTGTCGGTCTGCTTCGTGGCGTAGTAGAGGACGCCCAGTTCGACATTGAGCATGACGAACGTCGGCGAGTCGTGTTTGAGCCGCGGTGATTTGACGGCTTGTTCGAGATACTTCAGTCCGAGGGCGAAATCGCGCTGACGGGAAAACTCGACGCCGATGCGCATGAGGAGTTCGTAATCGTTCGGATCGAGTTCGATAGCCTTAAGGGCGAGTCGAACGGCGTCTTCCGATTGATCGAGTTGCATTGCCAGTGGGACAAGGGCGCGGTAGACCTCGACGGCGGTGGGATCGAGTTCCACCGCTTTGCGATATTGCTCGAGCGCGCGACGGAGTTCGTTGCGGGTTTCAAGCAGTCGCCCCGTGGCATAGTGCGCGGCGGCCTCGATTTTTTTTTGCTGATCGGGCGTCCGCGGCTTGCTGGGGACGAGCGGCAAGACAGCGTCGTCGGCTTCCTGCTGGCGGAAATCGGGAGCGGCGAGCGCGGCATTGTCGAAGAGACAATTTGCCAGGAGCAGTGCCACGGAGATCCGAAGCGTTAAGTTCGGGATAACGCGGTTCATGCTGCTCTTCCTTCCTGGAAGGGGCCGGGTTGTCGCGAGGGTGCGTTGGCCACCTTCAATTTAGGCCGTTGTGAGAACGGCGTCCATCACTAACCGGAGTCCGTCGATTCGTTTTGCGTTCGTTGTTCTGCAGTGCGTCCTTTTCGAAAGGACCACACGATGTTCCATGTCAGGATTTCTTGGCCGGTTTCTTGGCAGCAGTTTTAGCAGGGGCAGCCTTGGCGGAAGTCGATTTTGCCGGTGGAGTCTTGGCTGGGGCCGCCTTACCGTTGGCGGTAGGTTTGGCCGGTGCAGCTTTGGCCACGGGTTTATCGGCTGGCTTCTTGGGAGCGGTCTTCGCTGCGGCTTTGACCGCGGGAACTTCGACCGGTGATGCCACTTTCGGCTTCGCTTTTACGGTCGCCGGTCCCGATTTGAACAGTTCGGTCAGGCGGTCAATGGACGTGGCGGAATCGTGACCATCTTCCGGGGCGGGGTAGATTGCGGGATCGAAAGCCACCTTCAATTTGCGGTCCGCCGCCAGGCAACGAATCGAAAACAGGAACGGCAACGCTTCCGCTTTGCGAACCACGGCCTTCAGCGATTCACCGATATCTTCCGTTGATTGATCGGCCGTCGCGAGTCCGAGCCACACGAGCAACCGGGCGGATGCATCGTCGATCGGCAGGATGTGGGCGCCAATCGCCTGTTGTAAGGTGAAGGTCCGGATAAACGGCGAGAGGTGGCGGATTTTTCCGAGCTGCTTCGCCGCTAGTTCCAGCGTTTTTTTCTTGAGCGACTCGAGCTCGAAATTGAACGATTTTTCAAAGACGTATTGCAAGACACTACGGGCTCGAAAGCCGCGCCAGTCGCGATCGTCCAGACCTTCGAACACCGGCTCGAGTTCGGAGATGGAACTCACACGGGCTTCGTTCAGATCGGGGAAGAACTCGAACAGTCGCGCGTACGCCCGGTCGGCTTCCTCGACGGAAGCGTTCTCCAGGCAAACAGCGTACAACATCGTCTCCATCACGGGACGATCGAGTTTGGACACCGCGATCTTGTAATGTTTTTTCAGCAGGGGCAGCAGTTTTTTCAGTACCGATTGCCGATCCGCGGTTTTCGCGCGCGCAGCCATAATCTCTCGCCAGCGTGAGCCACTTGTTGCGGCACGTCAGGGCCCGTCCTGAGCACCCAATTTGTCATCCACCGTCGACGCGTCATTCTCCGCATCGAGGGCGTCGTTCATTTCATCATCGTGATCGTCGTCCGCTTCCGCTTCGTCTTCCAATGCTTCACCCGATTCGCTTGAGGGAACCGGAGCAACATCCAGTTCCTTCAACAATCGCGAGGTCACGGCACTGAATTGGACCCCCGGATCGAGTACGAACTTCAAGACCGGAGTGTATCGCGTCTGTAACCGATCGGCGAGTTTGGACTGGATAAAGCCGCGGGCCGATTCCAGTCCGTGCATGCACAGCGATTGTTTCTTGGGATCCCCCATCACCGACACGTAGACCTTGGCCGTCTTCATGTCGGCGGCCGCTTCGGCGCGGATCACCGTCACGTTCTTGACGCGCGGATCCTTCAACTCGAACAAGATCGTCGTACTGACGGTCTCGCGAATTGCTTCCGAAGCTTTGGCCATCCGCCGGGTCGTCATGCCGAACACTCGCTCTTACATGCGTTCTACTGCCCGTTCTGCAGCAGAACGACGCTTCTCCCCTGCCAATCAATCGAACGTCCGGGCGATCTCTTCCACTTTGAAGGCTTCAAGCAAGTCCCCTTCGCGGATGTCGTTGTATCCGTCGAGCCGGATCCCGCACTCCATCCCTTCGCGAACTTCCTTCACGTCGTCTTTTTCCCGACGCAGCGAACCCAGGCTGTAGTCGTTCATCACTTTCTGCTCGCGGATCAGATGCACGCGGCTGGACCGCTCGATGGTCCCGTTCAGAATCCGACAACCAGCGATGGTCGACTTGCCGATATTGAACACCCGCAGCACGATCGCCCGACCGGTGGTGACCTGCTTTTTCTCCGGCCGCAACATCCCTTCGAGGGTCGTGCGAATATCGTCGATCACTTCGTAGATGATGTTGTACCGGCGGATATCGACATCTTCGTTTGAAGCCAGCAGCGCGGACCGATCATCCGCAATCACATGGAACGCGACGATCACGGCTTCCGACGCGGAGGCCAGATAGACATCGCTTTCGTTTACCCCGCCGACTCCCTGATGGAGAATCCTCACCCGCACTTCGGGATGTTCAAACTTCTTCAGTTCGTAGACCAAGGCTTCCAGCGAACCTGGCGAATCGGCCTTGAGAATCAGATTCAGATCCTGCACTTCGCCATCGCGAGCGGCATTGAGAATGTCCTCCAGCGTCCGCTTCGACGAGGTGCTGGCCAGATACTTTTGCCGACCAGTCTGACGCCGCTGTTCCGCAATTTCCCGGACGAGGTCAATGTCATCCACGGCCAGAAAACGATCGCCCGAACGAGGGATGATGTCGAGTCCAGAGACTTTGACGGGGGTTGATGGGCCGGCTTCCATGATCTCTTCGTCACGATCGTTGTACATCGCGCGGATGCGACCGTAGGCCTCGCCGCAGATGACGACATCGCCGACGGTGAGCGTCCCCTTCTGGTCGATGAGCCAGACGACCGGGCCGCGACCTTCGTCGCGGAAGGCTTCGAGAACCACACCGCACGCCGGGCGAGCCGGGTTCGCCGTGTATTCATGCAGTTCCGCGGTGAGCAGAATCGTGTCGAGCAACTCGGGGATGCCCTGCCCTGTGAGCCCCGAGGTCCGCACGACTTCCACATCGCCACCCCACTCGGACGCGAGCAGATTGTGCTGTGCAAGATCCTGCAGGACACGCTGCTCGTTGCGATCCGGAAGATCACTCTTGTTGAGGGCGACGATAATCGGCACGCCGGCGGCTTTCGCGTGGGCGATACATTCCACCGTCTGCGGCATCACACCGTCGTTCGCCGCCACCACCAGCACTACGATATCGGTTGTGGTCGCTCCACGGGCCCGCATTTCGCTGAACGCCGCGTGGCCGGGGGTGTCCACGAATGTGATCTTGTGATCGTTATGTTTGACCTGATACGCCGCAATGTGCTGCGTGATCCCACCGTGTTCCGAGGCGGCGACATTCGCCGAGCGAATCTTGTCGACGAGCGTCGTTTTGCCGTGGTCGACGTGACCGAGGATCGTGACCATCGGCGGACGGAGCACCAGCGTTTCCGGCGGATCGGCTTCTTCGAAGATGTCGTTGAGTTCGTCTTCGAGATCCTTCTCCTTGATGATGTGCAGCTCGATGCCGCATTCCATCGCCAATTCGAGGGCTTCGTCTTCGGATAAGGCCGAGTTAATCGTGACCATCTGGCCTTCCGACCAGAGCGCCTGCATCAAGATCTTGGACGGACGACCAAGGGCTTCGGACAAAGACCGCACGGTGATCGGCAGTTCGATCTCCGCCGAGGTCTTCGCCACAATCTGCGGCTTGGCAGCTTTGCGCTTCCGGTTGGGGAACCGAGGCCCGCCGCCGGCACCCTCTTCTTCGGAAGGGATGACTTTCCGTTTGTCGCGTCGCTGAGCGCGACTTTCTTCCAGGCCCGAACCGACCGTGCGATCACCGGGACGCTTGATGCCGTCCTTACGATCATCGATGGGTTCGTCGTCGCCCGGCTTACGAGTCTTCTTTTCGGTGTTTTTGCGCAGGTGGTCCGCGAGCGGGCTGCTGCTCTTGAGCGCATCGGCGGGCGTCAACCGGATGTCGGGCTTCTGGGCTTTCTGCTCGTCCGGCTTTGCCTGTTTACTGACGGGGGCCTTGAATTCGGAAATGGCGGCGATGCGCGGAACGTCGGCGACTTTTGGCTTCTGGCCGGGCTTCTTTTCGAGTTGTCGGGAGCCTGACGTATCGGCGGTCCCGCGGGCCGTCATCGACTGCTGCATCACCCGCATCTGCCGGCCGGCACCAGTCGCCGAAACATAGTCACCCCGCGTGAGCGGAGCTGGACCCTTCGGCGTGGCTTCCACCACTGGGGCAGCCAACGGCGGCTCTTCGATATCGGGCGCGTCCGGTGTTTCCACTTCGGAAGCCGATGGTGCCACCTCGGGAGCTTGCCTGGCTTCAATGTCCGGTATCGGCGCTTCTACGGCCGTCGTTGCCTGCTTGGCGACGATGGTTGGAGCCACGGATTCGGGAGCCTCGGGTGAGGCGGGCGGCTCGGCGATAATCGTCGGAGTAACCGGTTCCGCGGTGCGGGCACGGGCCGTCGTTGTTTGCGAGCGAGCCACCATCGTGCCGCTGCCGATGGTTCGAATCGACCGGGGCTTGGTGGTCACTTCCACTGCGGGTTCGCGAGGAACAGCGACCGGCTTTTCCGCCACGGGAGCGGCCGGAGCACCACCCTTCTGCGCGGCCATATAAGCCAGCAGTTTGTCTCGCTCTTCGGGCGAGATACTGGCAAGGACGTTCTTGACCGCGATCCCTGCTTTCATGCAGTGATCGATCAAGACCTTGCTGTCGAGATTGAGCTCTTTGGCAAGAGCGAAAATGCGAATCTTCAAACGCGAATCCTCGGTGCCGGAAAACGGTCAGGGCCTTGTCGAACGGAATTACTCAACCACGCACGGCGACGGCAAAAACCCTCGCCAGAGGCAACCTGGACAGATGGGACATCACATTCTGTGGGAGTCACAACTCCGTTGACAAACCATCGACTGACCCTCTCCGTCGCACCGGCCGACGGACACACGGCTGTTCGTTTCGATTGCAGTTTTGTTTTTAGTGATTCTCAATCTCAAAATCGGCAATTGCCGATGACCACGTTTTCAACCTTCAACACAAACCCACTTGTCGTTCCATCGTTCTGTTCTGATTGGCACGACATGCTGCTGCTGGAGACTATACCCCGGCCTCCCCATCAACCGGCCGTGTGGCGGTAACAGGTGGAGCCAAAGCTTCAGCGGCTTGCACGGCTGCCGAGGCGGCCGCATGCTGTTTTTCCAAGGCCCGCCGCTGACGGTTTTCTTCTTCGAGCCGCTCGCTTTCGTGTTCGGCAAATTCAATGATTTCGTTCGTTTGCCCTTCGGTCAACCCCCCCATTTCCGCCAACTGGTCCGGTTCAATCACGGACAAGTCATCGAAACTGAGGAAGCCCTGCGAAACCAGACTTTCGGCCAGCTCCGGGGTGATGTTCGGGATTTCCGAGAAGGCTTGCACCGTGCGGTCAAGCTGTTCGTCCAGCTCTTCGCGGGTCATGACCTCAATGTCCCAGCCGACGAGCTTGGAACCGAGCCGCACATTCTGGCCGCGCTTCCCGATCGCCAGCGACAATTGGTCTTCCCGCACGAGCACAATGACGCGGCCGAGCATGGGGCAGAGAATCACGTCTTCGACTTCGGCCGGCTGCAAGGCGTTCGGGACGAGCACCTGTAGCGAATCGTTCCAGCGAACGATGTCGATCCGTTCATCGCCGCCGAGTTCACCAGTGATATTCTTGATGCGGGCACCACGCACACCGACACACGCTCCCACTGCATCAATGTTACTGTCGATGCACGAGACCGCGACCTTGGTGCGATAACCGGCTTCCCGCGCCAGCGAGCGGACTTCAATGATTCGTTCGGAAACTTCAGGGATTTCCAGTTCAAACAAGCGGCGGACAAAGTCGGGATGGGTCCGCGACAGAATGATCTTCACCCGGCTGCCGGCCTTGCGGACTTCCAACACCACGGCCCGAACGCGTTCGTTGACGCGGAACCCTTCTCCGGCGATCTGTTCGCCCCGGGGCAACAGGGCTTCGACTTTGCCGAGGTTGACCAGTGCGGTCCCCCCTTCCAGTCGCGTGACCACACCGGTGACAATCTGGCCGCGAAGATCGGAGAATTCATCAAAGACGGTATCGCGTTCAGCTTCGCGAATCTTTTGGATCATGACCTGCTTGGCGGTCTGAGCCGAGATTCGTCCGAGCAGGTCGCCCAGTTCATCCGAGTCGACATCCTTCCCACCGTTGCGAACCGTGGGGTTACCGTTATTGCGGTCGATGTGGACTTCGATATCGGCTTCTTCGCCGAAGTGTTTGCGCGCAGCGGAAAGGATCGCCTGTTCGATGCCCTCGAAGACGATTTCCTTATCGATGCTCTTATCGCGGTGGATGGCGTCGACCGTGCGAAGGATCTCGTTGCCATTCATGTCCGCGTCTCCCGAATTCGTTTCAGTCGTCGAGGTGGGATCCGTTGAGGCCCAGACGGGTCAACAGGTCCGATTTCCACGACTGAGTTGTTCAGCTTATTAAACAAAAAAAGTGGGCTTGAGTCCCACTTTTTCAAAACCTGGCAGTGCGCCAAATTCTGACCGCCCTACGTCGGAAGCGCACCGCTTCTTGGTTTGGCGCCCAGCAGCGTCCGGAATTCTTCACGGAGTGGCCATTTTCGCCCCTCTCCCCCGTTTGTCCTACCCAGACCCTCACCGGGAGCCATCCCCTGCCGCGGTTGCGGCTGGCGGATTCTCAACCCGACTTCTTGTAAGTCGACTCAAGAGGACTCCACATCATCCAGCACTGTCGACGATACCCGCGTGCGATCAGACTGTCAAGGAGTTTGTGGAATTGATCGCGCTTCCAAGCGCGTGTTGAGCCTGTCGTTAAATCTGTACTGTTAACGCAGCACCTCCCCGCTCATTCAGCGGGTATTCTCGGCGTAACCGAATTGACCCCACCCGTAATTCCGGCTTCAATGGCGGTCGAGCATGAACCGGACGGCAGTTCCCGCCGCTCGTGTAGTCAAGGATGTTGAACCTCAAGGGTTGGACGCATGAGAACGTTGCGCTTTCTCGCCGCCGTGGTTGTGGTTTGGACGGGTTACCAGGTTTCCATCGCGGCACAAAATGCGCCGCCCAGCCCGGCTCCCGCTAAAACCGGCGTGAACCCTGAGCACGAACGGCTGAAAAGTGACGCCGAGAACGCCTATCAGAACGGCGAGTTTCCCAAAGCAATCGAACTTACGACGCGGGTGCTGACACAGAGCCCCAAAGACCACGTTGCACTGTACCTGCGAGCCAGCTCCCGCGTGGAACTCGGCCAGATGCGCCGCGATCTGAAAGATGTTCGCGGCGGCATCGAAGACGCCCGCGAAGCCATGCGCCATGGTGGTACCGACCAAATCAATTATTACCTCCCCTATTTCTACGGGATGAGCACACTCGCCCAGATGGAAAATCGGAAGGAGCACGCCGATGTTGTGGTCACATTCGCCTCGCAGATTCTGGTGCGTACGAATATTAAACCCGATGATCGCGCTAATCTTCTCTATCAACGCGCGGCGGCCTATCTCTTCCAGCGGAATCTGGAGGCTGCCTCCAAAGACTACGAAGCGGCCATCAAGTTAGTGCCGGGGCATGTCGGAGCGCGGCTGGGGCTCGCCGATTGCTTCATCCAGATGAAAAAACTCGATCAGGCAGAAGCGGCATTCACTTCCGCCGCGGAGGCCGTGCCCAACAACCCGCTGGTGTTCAACAATCGCGGCATGTTTTATCAACAACAGGGCAAGACACAGAATGCGATTGCGGATTTCTCCCGCGCGATTGAACTCGATGCGGAGTATGCCGTGGCCTACACCAATCGTGGCTTTGCCTCGATGGCGGAAGGGAACCTTGTCGCAGCAGAGAACGATTTTTCGTCGGCCTTGAAACTCGATCCGGCTCAACCGCTCGTGTACAGCCTCCGGGGGACCGCGCGGTTATCGCAGGGGAATGCCAAAGCCGCGATGGAGGATTACACGCAGGTCTTGCAGATCGATAGTAAGAATCCCATCGCGCATGTGGACCTCGGCTTTGCGAAGTATTTTGCCGGAGACTTTCCCGGGGCCGCGGCGGCGTTCGATCAAGCCGTCACGATCGAAGCGAACTTGCGGTATGTCCTGCCGTGGCGCTACTGGGCCCTGATTAAAGCCGGTCAAGGTGGTGTCGCCGAGACGAAGCTGGGGGATGTCCTCACCAAGCCGGCCGACAAAAAGGACTGGGCCGATCACTTGCTCGTTTTTCTCGTAGGAAAGGCCACCGAGCAGGAGTTGATCAACGCCGCCGACAACAAGGATGAGACGCTCAAGCAGGCACAACTCTGCGAAGCGTTCTACTTCTGCGGCGAAAAGCGAACGGTGGCAGCGGATGCAGGCGGTGCGACGCAATACTATCAACAGGCGATCGCGACCAAGCAGTCGCACCTCTCGGCCTACCGCGGTTCGCAATTCGCGCTGAAACAATTCCCCGCCGCAGCGAAGTAGGTTTCGTCGAAGCCCAGGGATTGCGATCCCTGGGGTGTTGGTGTTTCAGGAGCATTCGACAATCGCGGCGCTGGCTTGACCGGCGCGCGTGACGTTGAGGCTCAGCACAACTTTATTCGTGGTGCTTCGTGGTTCGCCGCGAACGATGTTCAGCGGGCACTCGGGATTCACGTTGTCGCAATTCAACGTCGCGGGAATCACCCCGTGCTGCAGGGAAATCAGAGACGCTGCCAGTTCGAGAGTTCCGGAGCCGGCTCCCGAATTCCCCAGCACGCTTTTCATCGCCGTCACCGGAATGCGGCGACCGAGTTCAGGACCGAAGACATCGAGAATCGCGCGCGCTTCGGCGACATCGACATCTTTCATTCCAAGGCCATGAGCGTTTACATGTCCAATGTCTTCGGGCGACAAATCGGCTGATTTCAAAGCCGAGCGGATCGCACGCACAAAAGCTTCGCGAAACAGCGGCTTCCCTTCGCGCGTCGTCACGACGCCGCTGCCGGTACCGAGAATGCGACCCAGAATTGGCGCACCCCGCCCTTCCGCGTGAGTACGTGTTTCGAGAATGAACGTGCAAGCCCCTTCTGCAACAACCCGGCCGCTGGCGTCCCGGTCGAACGGACGGCAGCGTTGTGATGGTTCCGCGGGCGAGGTGGCCAACTCGTGCCACAGCCCGAGATGCATGGTTTTGATCGGATGCAGCGTCGTCCCTGTGCTGCCGGTGATCATGATGTCTGCCGACCCGCGTTGCAGAATCCGCTGAGCTTCGCCGAGAACGGTATTGCCGGAAGCGTCATCCAAGGTGAGCGAATTGCTCGGCCCACGGGCATCGGCGGCAATGCTGATGTGGCACGCCGGCATGTTGGGGAGATATCGTAATAGCCACAGCGGTTCCATCCGCGGCAAGCCCAACCGGCCCCAGGCCGATGTTTGCAGCGTCGGGTTTTCAGGGCTGACAGACGCATCGCAGGCGGAAGCCAGAATATCCGGGGCGCTCAGCATCAGGTTCGCGCCGAACTCGACTCCCAACCGTTCGTGATTGATCGTCGATAAATCGAGCTTCGAGTTTGCCAAGGCCTGCATCGCCGAGGCGACGCCGAGCTGAATCTCGCGGCACATCGCCTTAAGATTCTTGCGATGATCCTTGAGGAAGACTTTGCGAGCGGATTCCTCAGTGAATTCCATTACTTGGCCGCCGGCCTGATCGGGCGCGGCAAAGCCAGGAAAGAGTGTGGTTTTCGTAATGCCGGAACGTCCGGCCGCGAGATTCGCCCAGAAGGTGTCGACATCGACGCCGATGGGGCTCATCACGCCAATGCCGGTAATCACAACATCGGAGGCACTCACCGCTTGCACCACTTCCCGCATCCCCGCACGACGGCCGAATGGTCACTCGGCGTCACTTCACGACCCAAAATCAAGATCCCTGCGAATGGAACCAGCCGCCCCAAAGCGGACTCGTCATTCTCCATCATTCGCTAAGAGAGTCGAACGGCCGGGATTTTGCAACCCCCCGTGCAATCTCTCGGGGGTAAACCGGGGTGATTCTCACCACCAGAACGTGGCCAGTAGGTCATATCAGGTGATTGGCGATATTACGCGGCTCGTCCCAGGACGAGGCAGGCATTGTGGCCACCGAAGCCGAAGCTGTTCGTCAACACTTTATTGATCTTCAACGGACGGGCCTGGTTAGCGACATAATCGAGATCGCACTCAGGATCCGGATTTTCGATGTTGATCGTCGGTGGAGCGACCTGATGCATCAGCGACAGGACCGAAATCACGAACTCCACGCCGCCGGAGGCCCCCAGTAAGTGTCCCAACTGACTCTTCGTGCTGGAAACGCAGAGCGATTTCGCATGGGACTCAAAGACGCGCTTCATCGCCGCGGTTTCGGCTTTGTCGCCCAGCGGAGTGCTGGTACCGTGGGCGTTAATGTAGTCGATGTGTGTGGCATTCAATTTGGCATCACGGATGGCGGCCTGCATGGCACGGGCGGCGCCAGCTCCGGTGGGATCGGGGGCGGTCATATGGCTGCCGTCCGATGACATTCCATATCCGAGCAGTTCACCCAGGATCACGGCCCCACGCTTGCGGGCGTGCTCGTATTCTTCGAGAACAACGACCCCGGCCCCTTCCGAAAGGACAAAGCCGTCGCGGTCTTTATCGAACGGTCGGCTGGCAGTTTCCGGAGATTCATTGCGGGTCGAAAGCGCATTCATCCGAGCGAAACCGGACAGTCCCATTGGTGTGAGTGCGGCTTCGCTGCCGCCGGTGATCATCACGTCGGCCATGTCGGTCTGAATCATCCGGAACGCATCGCCAATGGCGTTGTTGCCGGACGCACAGGCCGTGGCGACCGCGCTGCTCGGACCTTTCAGTCCGTATTTCACAGAGACGTTCCCGCTCGCGGCATTCACGATGAGCTTGGGAATCATGAACGGCGAGACACGGCTTGGGCCGCGATCGTACAGCGTCGCGTGTTGCGCTTCGATTTCGTTGAGACCGCCGATGCCGCTGCCGATCACCACGCCGCAGCGATAGGGATCGGGATGATGGATCAAATCGAGTCCGGAGTGTGCGACCGCCTTCTGCGCAGCGACGAGCGCGAATTGGCAGAAGCGGTCGAGCCGCTTGCACTCTTTCGGGTCGATCCATTGTTCGGGTTTGAAGTCTTTAACTTCGCCGCCGAAATGCACCTTGAAGTCGGCACTGTCGAAGCGTTCGATACGCCCGATGCCGCTTTTCCCGGCGCACAACCGCTCCCAGAACTCCTCGAGATCATTCCCGAGAGCGGTCACCACCGACATCCCTGTCACGACGACGCGCCTGGTCATCCGGCCTGCTTCTCCGTGATGTACTTGACGGCATCGCCGACCGTACGGATCTTTTCGTAATCTTCATCGGGAATCGTGACTTCGAATTCGTCCTCGAATTCCATCACGAGCTCGACCACGTCGAGAGAGTCGGCTTTTAAGTCGTCGACGAATTTACTCTCGGTCTTGATATCTTCTTTCGGGACATTGAGCTGTTCGCTAACAATCCCGATGACTTTTTCTTCCACTGACGACACGCTGGCACTCCTCTGCAGCCCAATCCGGTAAGTCTGCGACCCGAATCATTCGTAGCCGTTGCTCACTGTGTTACTTACAACGACCGGGATAGGTTGGCCGAAGGTATAACGCGCCTCGAAAACCCTGTAAACGCCAACGGTGTCTCCGGCCCCAGATTTTGCGCCAGTTGCCTGAAACCCGCCCAGTTCGGAAATCTCTTTCCGAGCCGCAACCGTCAGGCAGCGAGTTTCGTATTGAACCAAAGAACTCGCTGCCTGACGGTTGCGGCTCGGGTGGAAGCCGCCGTCGCTCGCGCTCCGGACGGAGAAGGATTTTGCCCTCATGCTTCCCCAACGGAAGCACATTCCAACTTGCGATCAATCCGTTTGAGCAAGCCTTTGAGCACTTTTCCCGGCCCAATTTCATAGAACGAACCGGCTCCTTGTGAGATGAGCCAGCGCACACAGTCTTCCCAACGAACGGGTTGCGTGACCTGCCGGACGAGAATGGCCCGAATCTCTTCGGGATCGGTGTGGGCGATGGCATCGACATTGGAGACAACCGGAATACGCGGTGATTGCAGTGGGACAGAGGCCAGTGCCGATGTCAGCGCTGCACAAGCGGACTCCATCAGTGCCGTGTGAAAGGCTCCGGCAACGGTGAGCGGAATCGGCTTGCCCCCCGCCGCGGTGATCAGGTCCACGGCCGCGGCACACGCCGGCTTCTCGCCGGACAACACCGTGTTGCCAGGGCACAGATAATTCGCGATCCACAACCGCCCGGCGGCTTGCGCATCGGCACAGACTTGTTCGACCTTGGGGCCATCGAGCATCAACGCGCTGACCATGCCCGACGGATTCGCTTCCGCGGCCGCCTGCATGGCTTCCCCGCGGACACGGACGACCTGCAAGCCATCGGCAAACGACAACGCCCCGGCAAATGTCAGGGCCGTGTATTCGCCCAAGCTCAACCCCGCAGCAAACCGGCAATTTTCGGTGATCTCAGGCGATTGTTCCCGCAGCATCTCGACAGCGGCCAAGCTGCACACATACAGCGCTGGCTGACTGACGGCGGTGGTATCGAGGCGTTCCGCAGGACCGTCGAAACAAAGTGATTTGAGATCGTAGCCCAGGATGTCGTTGGCTTCGTCGAACAGCTTGGCGGCAGCCGGGCTCTTTTCAACGACGCTGCGGCCCATGCCGACGAACTGGGCTCCCTGCCCCGGAAACAAGAATGCGGTTTGAGTCATGTTGCGGCTTTCAGAGGAATGCCGCCGCGTTGTAGGGCTGGCATCCCAATCATGGATTGTGTGCCACTGGCTCTGCCAGTGTCGTGAGTGGGGCGGGATTCAGCATGATCATCAGAACACTGGCAGAGCCGGTGGCACACGGCGATGGGTGACTTACGCCGGAACGGGAGCTTCCTCGCGTTCGAGTTCGTCGACGATCTGCTGATTCAACCGACGATCATGGTGGGTTGTCGCGACGCGCAGCGCGTTATAAATCGAGCGTGAATTGCTCGATCCGTGGCAGATGATGCAAATGCCGTCAACACCGAGGAGCGGTGCCCCACCTGATTCGTGGTATTCGTAGCGTTTCTTCAGGTTTGCAAAGGCCTTTTCCGCAAGATGCTTTTCGCTTTGCAGATTCAAAAAGACTTCCTGGGAAATGGTCCGCATCATCATGTCGGCCATCCCTTCGGCGGCCTTCAGCAAGACGTTGCCAACAAACCCCTCGCAGATCACCACGTCACTGGTGCCCTCGTACAGATCGCGGCCTTCCACATTGCCGATGTAGCGGTCGCGGAAGCGGCAATGGTCGAACAAGGCCTGCGTTTCGCGGACGAGGTCGTTCCCTTTGCCGTCTTCGCTGCCGATGTTCATCAGGCCGACGCGAGGATTGGGAATCTGCAAAATTTCTCGGGCGTAAATGGACCCCATCACGCCGTATTGCAGCAGGTGTTCGGGGCGGGCGGCGGGGTTTGCCCCCACATCCATCAGCACGGCTTTCCCGGCGAGCGTGGGCATGGCGACAGCGATACCGGGTCGCTTCACATGCTTCAAGAACAGACGCGTCCGCAAGCCGGCCGCGACGACCGCCCCGGTGTGGCCGGCGCTGACGACCGCGTCGACTTCCTTGCCGGCCATTAATTGCCAGCAGACGACGATCGAGCAATTGGGCTTTTTGCGCAGCGCTTCGGTCGGCTTCTCTTCCATTGAGACGAAGCCATCCGCGGCGCGCAACTCCAGTCGCTCGCCCGAGTAACCGGATTGAGAGATCAGCGGCTCAACGGCGCGAATGTCGCCGACGAGGACCACTTCCAATCCGGGATTCTCTTTGAGGGCGGCGATCGCTCCGTCGACATTCGGGCCGGGGCCAAAGTCCCCACCCATCGCATCCAGCGCGATCCGCATGCGAAATTATTCCTCAGTATCGACGAGGGTCCGACCTTGGTAATACCCGCAGACCGGGCACACCAAGTGCGTCGGCACGCGCGTCTGGCACTGCGGACAGTTCGCTAACTGGATCGCTTTCAAAGCGTTATGGCTACGGCGTTTCGCCGAACGGGCTTTGGATTGACGACGCTTCGGTACGGCCATGATTCACTCACAGACAAGGCAGACACGCGGGCAGCGACGGCGCACCACCTGCGGCGAACGCCCGTTCACAGTCCATTTCAATAAGCACCAAAGTCTACGGGACAGCACGAAAGAGTGTCAAGCATGCCCCGCTCGCCGCTTTGCAGACGGAAAGATGCGTGACTTAACTCTTTCCTCGTTCCCAGGCTCCGCCTGGGAACGTCCTTAACTGAGGCTCTGCCTCGTCTTTTGTATTATCGCCAGTGCAAACAATACAAAGACGAGGCGGAGCCTCGGAGCTGGACATTCCCAAGCGGAGCTTGGGAGCGAGTTTCAACGTGCGCAACGGATGGTGCGCTCCGTGCAGCGGTCCCCTGACGGGTCGCGGCTCAACGGATACCACATCTTTAGGGCTGCCGACGCGGCGACGGAAACGTTGGCAATCGTGGAAGGCGATCGAACAGCCGGGTGGCCGATGCCGGTTCAACACGGGGGCTTTCCGCGGGCGAAGTCCCTTCCTGCCAGCGTTCCTGAGGGACGATTTGCAGGTCGTCGATCAGCACATCGCCCATGCCGCAGAGGGACATCGTCAGCGTCCAGTCGGTGCTTTCTCGCGGTTCGCGGAGCATCTCGAATTTCGTCCAGCCGGACTTCTGATGAAATCGCAGGGCTCCCGGTTTGCCGAGGAGGCTGTCATAAATCATCAGGCCATCGCAGTGGCCGGTCACGGGCTGGCTGATTTTCACCCACCCACTGATATGCAGCACTTGCCCGGCACGGGCGGGGACCGGCGGCGTGGTGAGCGTGACGGCGGGCCGTTCCAGATACCGCGGCGGTGTGATCCCCGCCGCCGGTTCACAAGCGAGTCGCAGGGCATAGCGACTCGATCGACCCGAAGGAAACAGTTCGGCTTTGGTCCGAAGCTCGTCGGGAGCATGGTGATGATTTTCCCATCCTTCGGCGATCAGGGTGTCCAAGTCCTCGAATTCACCGGACGGCAATAAATTGCGGGATTCCCGGGAGCGACTGCGGCCAAAATCGGCGACGAGCTTCCAGTGCTGCGGCAGCGTTTGAAAGCAGAGGGAGTACGGTGAACTGACGGGAGCGGATAGCGAATGGACGGCTTCGTCCCAATGCGCCCGTTGCAGAATTCGCAGGCTTTGCAGCGTTTCGCCGGCATGCAGGCGGGCCGTGTGGTAGTCCTTTGTTCTCAAGGCGGCTTCTGCGCGTTCGAGCCGTAATCGTGCGCGCCCCAACAATTGCGGACCATCCGGAACCTGCGGTGCGAGTGTCTGCAACTCTTCATGAACCTTGGCAACCCGATCAAACTTGAGTCGGGCGAGTTCGACATTGGCAGAAGCACTGGCGGCTTTAATCGCCTGGATGCGTTTCGCCAGGCTCTCTTTCAATTCGGGTTTATTGGTCAGCCAGATGATCGTGGTCTGATCAAACCGGGGAATCGTGATACGGCGGCCACCGGCCGTGGGTTCGCTTTGCAAATTGCTCATATCGGTCGTCGAAACTTCCCAGGCGGTGGCGGTCTCTCCCGCGCCGGGAACGGTCAGAACAACATTCTGCGCAGCCGATTGCGCCGGCACGAACTGGGATTGACGTTCGAGCCACATCGGCAGAACCAACGTCCCGTATTCGGTGCGTAGCACAAAAGCAGAGAGCTCCTCTGCTTCGCCCTGCTTTTGCCTTTGCTGGATCGCATGGGCCCGCCGTTGGCCATCGCGTTCCATGTTGTTCGACAAGGACTGGCCGATGGGCGCATTGCGGCTGGGATCAACCGATCCCGGCGTAATTGCGGTGCAGACAATTTTCGAGACGCTGCTCGACGTGGCCAATAATGGTTCCATCAGCCCGAGTTCGAGATTGAGCTGCTGCAGAATCAGTTCGCGTTCCCGTGCCGCCGGAGTAGCGTGATTGACCGGTGTCGTCGTCCAGAAACCCAATCCCCGGCAGCCGGCCGCGAGTGCCGCATACATCTGCAGCCGAATCTGCTCGGGTTCGAGCATGGCCGGGCTTCCTTCGCCGGAATGGAGGGCCAGCAGGCTCGGCGACGGTTCGGTCTGGATCCATGTCCAGCAAAAGGCGCCGGGTCGCGCGAGCTGCTTACGCTCGGCAAGCCAGTCTCGATACTCCAGCAACGAAAACGTGGTTTGCAAGGGGTGTCGCGATGATCCCAGCCAGCCGACATCGCGCGAGAACAAGCGTTCGTCGCCGAGAACATCGACGGCAATCGGACGGTTGCGGCGGCGGTCTGCCATTTCGACTTGCTCGATCCAATGGACTAACCGACTCCGCTCGCTCCCCTCCACGCGCGTGCCCAGGATCCAGCACAAGACCGCGTCGTTAGTCGGCGAGAACGGCACCAGACCCGCAGCCTGAGATCCGAGTGTGTCGCCCGATTCCGTCAAAGGTTGCGGCGGCGTGGCGGCAGCCCAGAGTTGCTGCTTCCGTAAAGAAGCCAGTGTAGATGCGTCCGCGTAGTCGGCGATCCAGACGGTATTAAAGCCCGTTGCGGCCAAAACCTCGGCGGGTTCCCGATGATGCCGCACAACCCTGGGAAAAAACGGGTTCCCGTCCACCTGCAGGCGATCGAGTCGGAAGGACACGTTTGGCACTTCCGGGCCGCTGTTCATCACTGCGGAAGACATCAATTGGATGTTGGAAGGTGTCACGACGGGCGCGAGTTGAAGATCGTCCGTCAGGACTTCACACTCGCGGTTTGGTAACGAGCACGCCAGCACGACGCGGTCCACGTACATTTCACCCGGTTCCGCCGTGCCGCCGAGTCGCGCCCGGAGCAATACGAGCAGTTGGTGCATCTTTTTGTCGGTGGTGCGGGCACGGATCTGCTGCCATTGACCCGCATCACTGTAGACATCACCCGCCAAAATGATTTCTGCCGGCCGCTGGGTCTTCGGGTCGATCACGTCCGGGATGACAATCACCAGTCCCAAGACCCAGCCAGGATGATCGGAGCGAATCGAGAGACTGGCCGTGACTTCGTCAAAAACTCGAGCGCGGGTGACGGTGTGCTCGAAACGAACTGGAGTCGCCTCATCTTTTGCCAACAGGTGGATGCGTTCCGCGCCCCCTTTCAGCCCTCGATCCCGTTGTCGGGTTTGCTGCAGGATGCGAACTTTGCCCGATTGCTCGCTGAACTTCCACGAAGTGACTGCGGCGTCAAACGGTTCATGAAACGGTTCCGCCGCGGGAATTCCGCTCGTACCAATGACGATCAGGACCGCGGCCATGTAGCCGAGTCGCTCTATCCAGCGCGTTAAAATCGATTCAGTCGGCATCGTCCCTGAAGCCGAAAAATTCCGCGAATCCTCCGTCTTCGGAACTCATCGCCCCGCGATATGGAGAATTCTTAGAATTTCCATGAAGTTCATTTCATTCGTGACCTATGCCTTCTCGCCGCGAATCCCTGCGCGCAAGAATCTGGTCTCATTTTCCTAACTCATGAATTCTAAGAGAGTTGGCTCCGGATCGCTAGATCAAATGGTGGCGACTCGCCATCGCCGGAAAAATCGGCACAAAACGATTCGCAGGTCGTAACTCGTGGATGCTAATGACGTTCTGGTGATCCTTGTGTCCGGTTCCCTCGCGTGCCCAGAATGGCAATACAAACGTGAGCCGGAAACTTCAGGACACAACGGGCATGCTTCAACAATCCCGCTTCCCGGAAAATGACCTTGAAGACATGCCGCGCGAACTGATCGAACTTGGCGAGCAGATCGCTAAGTTGTCCGGCAGTCGCAGTGCGGAACTGGAAGAAGCATACGCGAAAGTGGTCGATTCAATTCGCCGCCGTCGCCGAATTCTGTCGCTGGTTCAAGAAGCGCTGTCGCAGTTGCGTTTGGACATCAAGTATCTGATGTTCGACTTGGAAGTCACTCGCCGCGAACGCGATGAACTTCGCCAGCAAATCAGCGGTGAGTAGTTGCCCGCTCGGCCTATCCTCATGAAGTGTCAGCACCCCGGCTGCTTGCAAGCAGCCGGGGTGCTTTCTTGTTGCACTTCGTGAATTCTCCGAACTCGCTCCCTGACGGTCGCGGCTCTGACGATGCTCGGTTTTCAGCCGATCCCCGGCACCGGGAATGTCTGGCAGAATTCGCGGATTTCTGTGCGGGTGCGGTCAATCACCGTGGCGTCATCGGCGTGTTTGAGCACGGTGAGAATCCACGCCCCGACGCGCTTCATGTCGGCCTCTTTCATGCCGCGGGTGGTGAGGGCGGCGGTGCCGAGGCGGATGCCGCTGGGGTCGAGCGGTTTGCGTGGGTCGTAGGGAATCATGTTCTTATTGACGGTGATTCCGGCGCGATCGAGCGTCTGTTCGCCGATCTTTCCTGTCAGCCCGATGGTCGTCACATCGGCGAGCATCAGGTGATTGTCGGTCCCGCCGCTCGCGAGTTTCAGTCCGCCGGCCGTCAATGTCTCGGCGAGCACTTTCGCATTGGCGACGATCTGCTTGGCGTACTCTTTGAACGACGGTTGTAGTGCTTCCAGGAAGCAGACGGCTTTCCCCGCGATCACGTGGACCAGCGGTCCCCCCTGCAATCCCGGGAAGACGGTTTTGTCGATTCCCTTTGCCTGGGCTTCTTTGCAAAGTACAAATCCGGACCGCGGACCGCGTAGCGTTTTGTGGGATGTCGAGGTGACGAAATCCGCCACCGGCACCGGGCTATTGTGAATTCCGGCAGCGACCAGACCCGCATAATGGGCCATGTCGACCATCAACAACGCGCCGACTTCCTTTGCAATTTCTGCGAATTTCGCATGGTCGATCTCGCGCGGATAGGCACTCGCCCCGGCGACGATCAGCTTGGGACGATGTTCCCGGGCCAGCCGTGCGACCTGATCGAAATCGATCCGATGGTCATCCGGTCGCACACCGTAATGAATTGGTCGATAGAGTTGCCCGCTGAAATTGAGATTCATCCCGTGGGTGAGATGCCCGCCGTGGGCGAGGTCCATCGCCAGGAAGACATCGCCCGGTTGCAAGACCGACATGTAGACCGACATGTTCGCCTGCGATCCGGCGTGCGGTTGGACATTGGCGTGTTCTGCACCGAACAGTTGCTTGGCCCTGTCCCGGGCGAGATTCTCGACTTTGTCGACGAATTCGCAGCCGCCGTAATATCGCCGTCCGGGATAACCCTCGGCGTACTTGTTTGTCAGCACCGTGCCGACGGCTTCGAGCACCGCTGCACTGGTGTAGTTTTCCGAGGCAATGAGTTCGAGACCGTCGCGTTGCCGAGCCCGCTCCTCATCAATGGCGTGGTTCAGAGCGGGATCGAACGCTGAGAGGGCGGACATGGTCGGAATTTCCTTCGCAAGCGGCAGAGCGACATTCAGACACCGCTCGTCCTATAATGAGCGAGTGCAAATCATCATTGTAGCTATCCCGCGCCTGAGTTGCATCGACGCTGAGACAGGCCGCCTCCGACGAATTCGTGGAATGCAAAATGAAGAATGAAGAATGAAAAGTGCAAAATGAATCAGAAAAACGTCATGCTTCATCTTCCTTACCATTTTGCATTCTGCATTTTTCATTCACCATTTTGCATTGCATCAGCCCCAAAGACCTCGCCGCATGCCTGACACCCCCGCTGAACCCGTTGTCGCCTCATCTCCCCTGCTGGCTGGGGAACGGGTGGCGTTCACGGGGATTCTCGCGTCGATGACGCATCGTCAGGCGGCGGAACTTGTTGAACAGCACGGCGGACAACCGGTCCAGCACGTGACACAGCAAACTACGCTGCTGGTTATCGGTGAAGAAGGCTGGCCCCTCGAAGCGGATGGACAACCATCCGTCAAATTGGTTCAGGCGCAGGCGGTCCAGCAAAGAGGGGCGGAACTACGGATCCTGAGCGAATCGGAATGGCTCACGGCGCTCGGGTTGGAAGCGGTCCGACCGCATCAGTTGTATACCCCGGCGACACTCAGCCAGTTGCTGGGACTGTCGGTCTACGACATCCGCCGCTGGGAAAGAATGGGGTTGATCCACCCTGTCCGACGGATCATGCGGCTGCCGTATTTCGACTATGCGGAAGTCGTTGCCGCCCGGCGGTTGGCCGATTTGATCGCCTCCGGGGCCTCGGCAGAATCATTGGCGACCTCGTTGGATCGTTTACGCCAGGTCGTGCCGGGGATTGACCGGCCGCTTGCGCAGTTGCAATTGCTCACACAGGGATCGCACGTCCTCTATCGCGATCCCAAGGGCTGGGTCGAACCGACATCCGGGCAACGGGTCTTCACGTTTGAAGAGCCGTTGACGGTGTTCGATGAAATTCCCACGGAACCGGTCGAGACAGTTTCCTTCCCCGCGGTGCGGAAAGAGGCGTTGGCTCAACCGCCGGACCATTGGTTTCGTGAGGGTTGTCGGCTCTCGGAAGAAGGGCATCTTGCCGCTGCGGTGGAAGCCTTTCGGCTGGCGCTCATCGCCAGTCCGCAGGAAGCGGATTACCACTTCCATCTGGCGGATACGCTTTATCGCCAGGGGAATCTCCGCGGAGCGATCGAACGGTATTTCGTGACCGTCGAGCAGGATCACGAGTTTCTCGAAGCTTGGACGCAGTTGGGCTGCACGCTCGCGGAGAGCAACGATCTCGAGGCGGCGCGGGATGCCTTCCGGGTTGCGCTCGATTTGCACCCGGATTTCCCGGACGCCCATTTTCATGTGGCGCAATTGCTGGAACGACTCGGTGACAGCCTTGCCGCTCAACAGCATTGGCGAACGTATTTATCGTTCGACCAACGCGGACCGTGGGCGGAACTCGCGCGGCAACGGCTTGGCGGGAATGGCGACCCCATTTAGCCCCCCGATGTCTTCAACGGAGGGATTTCAGGATGCCGGCGAACCCCCGGTTGCAGACAACCGGGGCTAAATGATCAATGTTCGTCGGTGTGATACGCCTGGCCAGTGCCGGCGTGGGGGTCGTCGCTGGCGTTCGAGTTGTAGCACATCCACACGGTGACGGAGACCATCAGCGTCAGCAGAATGCAGAAGAACGCCGCCAGCAGTCGGCCGATCGCCACTCCGGCTGCGCGGTCTTCGTCATCGAAAAACTGCAGTTCCTGCTTTTCAAACCGCAACGAATCCAACGGTGTGGCCGTAGTGACAGCGTGGCCGTGATCGTCGTGTGAATGGTCGCTCATCAACGCAATTCCCGAATTCGTCAGCTTGGTTTTACGGTCGCCGCTATTCTGAACAGGACAGCGGCATCTGTCGAGTCCAACTGAAGCAGCACGGGAAATTGTCGACTTGTTTGTGGTCGGGTTGACCATGTTGGTTCGAGATTTCACACTACCACTGTTTCTCCGATCACGTCCCCTGCCCCGCGGGAATGTTTGAGATGACGATTTCGTTTGCCTGCCCGGAGTGCGGCCGGAAGTATGTCCTGAACGACGATCTCGCCGGAAAAAAGATCAAATGCAAAGGCTGCGAGGCGGCGATCCGCGTTCCCGAGGTGGCGGATGTCGACGATTTTGATGACCTTCCCGACGACCCCGCCGGAAGTGACGAAGACGATTTCCTGAAGGAACTCAACCGCAAATCGACCCCGCGGAGTTCTTCTTCGAGCAGCAGTGGCAAGAAAAAGTCGAGCAAATCTGCGAAATCGGAGGGCATGAGCAGCGGCGCGAAATGGGCGATCGGCATCGGGATCGGTCTGGTCGTCATGACGGTGATTTGTTGCGGCTTGCCCGGCCTGGTGGGAGTGATGGCTTTCCGTCAGTTCACCGTTGGTGAAACCGCGCCCGCAGGGATGACCTTCGAGCAATGGCGAGCGTCTTCACCCACCAAATTGACGCAGCACGGATCGGCTCCCCAGCCGTATGACGATGAAGCCCCGCCTGCCAATGTCACCGAGGTGATTTTTCCGTCCGGCAATCTGCAGTTGAAGGCTTGGGTCTTCCGTCCGCCAGGCGTCGAGGAACCCCGTCCCGCACTCGTCTTTTTCCACGGCGGGTTCGCTTTTGGAGACGGCGACTTCGAGACCTGTCAGCCGTTCATGGATGCCGGGTATGTCGTCATGACCCCCATGCTTCGCGGCGAAAATGGGAACCCCGGCGAGTTCCAACTGTTTTATGGAGAAATTGATGACGCTCGCGCCGCCTGCCAATGGCTGGCTCAACAGCCGTATGTCAACAAGCAGCGGATCTACACGTTCGGCCACAGTATTGGCGGCGGCGTCTCCGCTGTGCTTTCAATGATGGACAACGTCCCCATTCGCCACGGCGGCAGCTCCGGTGGACTGTATGACCAACTCACATTTCTCGGGTGGATGGACACGATTCCCTTCGAGAACACTCCGCGCGAGCGCTCGGTCCGGCTGCTCGTCGGGAACACACAGCTCATGCAGCGAACGCACTACGGCTACATCGGGACCGAGGACGATGCGTTCGAGGATGTCGTCGAAAAACTCCATAAATCGCCTGTAGAGAAGCTGAAGGTCGAAACCGTTCCGGGCGATCATTTCAGCAGTTTTGATGAATCGCTGAAGCGATATCTGCAGGTGACGGAAGCGGATAAGTAACTGCGAGAAAGTGAGCCGCAATGCGCTAGCCGCGGGTGTATTTCGAGACGCATGAAGAACCCGCCGGCTAGTGGCTTGCGGCTCACAAATGCGTCATTGTCCCGACGATCGCGAACCCGTGGGCGAACCGGCAATGGGCACGCCCTCCGGTAACGGGCGACCGGCGACGAGAAAGTTCTCCGCGTGGCAGATTTTCCGCAGCTTGCCGTAGATTTCAAAGCTGTCGGGATAAACCCAGAACGTCATCGTCGTGTCAGGCGGGGCGTCCAACAGTGCGGCGTAGAACTTTGAGCCGGGTGTGAGCGCCTGGTCTGCGGTTTCGGTGACGAGATCACGCTGTGGTTCGATCTCAAAATGGACCACGCTCACACGGTACATCCCCGGGCCGTTGCGGAGTTCTTCGATCCCGGTGAGATTGTCTCGCTGCATCACGAACTTCAGCACGAAGCCATCGATGGGACCGATCTGGCTGTGGTGCTGCCGGGTCTTGGCAAGAATGTCTTTCTTGCGATCGACCTGTTCTTTCAGGCGGTCTTTGAACTTCTCCATCGGGACAATGGACACGCGGTTGTGCAGCAGTTGAAAGTGTCGTTCCTCGCCGGAGACCACGCGGCTCATGGGCGTGATACGATGTTCGATCTGGCTGCCGATCGCCGGTGGTTGAGCCTGCACTTCACGCAGTTCGCCGTTCAATTGGGCGATTGTCGCACGCAGATTCTCCAGTGCCACAGTAGTGGCCGCATGTTGCTGTTCGACGACGACCGCTTCCGCCGCTTTGCGTTCAAAAATCGTACGCATCGATTGCAGCCGCTGCTCGACGTTTTCCAGCGACTCATGCGTTTCGGTCAGTTTCCGTTTGGCTGACTGGGCCGCTTCATTCAGGGAGCGAATCTCTTCCGCAAGCGATTTCGCTGCCGCGACAAACTCCGACGGTGGTTCTAACGGCGGAAGCGGTTCTTCCGCGATCGGTTCAAATACCGGGGCCGATGGCAGAGGTTCCTGAGCTTCGCCCACGGGGATTTGTGCAGCATCGGCCATGAATGACGGCGGCAGCATGGCCGGTGTCGCGGACGGGCTGCCACTTTCATCGGTTGCGGGCACGGTATCCGGCAGCACCACGGGGGACTGATTGGCCCGCATCCCGGCCATCACCAACAGGATGATGAGCACGCCGACGATGTTACACACGACATCGAGAAACGAGTCGGAACCGAACTGCAGTTCGCCGCGATGACGGGCACTCATGGTCGGCCCCCTTTCGCGGAGGATTGCGGGCGGTCCAGGGTGAACTCGGCGTCGGCCCGCAACCCGCTGCGGGTGACCAGCGGAGCGAGACGATCGTAAATCTGATTGCCGCCGGGGCTGATCACGAATCGTAACGACGGCACCCAGAAGAACCCGGTCGCCGCCGGTCCCCAGGAAGCAGCGTTTTCGTCAATCGCGGCCAACAATTGATCGAACATTTCCGTGCGTGTCGCACCAGGGCGGATGGGAATGATCAACTGATCCGCAACGATGATCTGCTCGGCGTCGACGAAGATCGCAACCGGTTTTTCGAGGCCGATATTCGCCCCTTCCTCGAATTGTCCCCAACGACGGTGTTGTAGCAGTTCATACGGGATGTCCTGCCCGTTGCCTCGCTTTGGACCTCGGGCGAGACGTGGATCTCCATTCGGCGGCAAGCCCGAATTTCTTGGCCGCGATCCACTGCGGGGCCCGTTTGGCGGTAGCGGTGCCGATGACCGTGAGCTGGCTGTCGGCGCGGCATCATCCGTTGAAGGGTCGGTGTGCTCTTCTTCCAAGGACTGATTTTGAGCCGTGCGTGGTGCAGAATTAGAGACCGGCCGGGCGGTCCAATTTGGTTGTCCGGGACTCGTATTCGTGGGGGATTTAGCACCACCGCGGGCGGCTTCAGGGCGAGTTTCATCGGTCGCGGCGATGTTTCCCGTCGCTTGGACCTGAGACGCAGCGTTGCCCGGTGTTCCCATCGAGTCGGCGTTGCCAGAGCCCCCGTTGTTAGGAGCACCGCCGCGCGACGGAACGCCATCACCTGTTGCAGTGCGGGGGCCGCCTGTACCTTTGGTCTTATCACGACGGTGTTCGAGACCACCGAATTTGCTCGGGTCTTCCCAACTGCGGTTGCCGACTCCCTCAGAGGGTGCATCGAGATCGGAAAGCTGAAATCCGCTCCGTCCGCCGGTGAGTGGGGCTTTGCCGGGGACTCCGCTTCCACCGCCGCGACTCCCCCCCCCCGACACGCCACCGGGATGTGATCCGGAACCGCCGCCGATGATTCGTTCTCCACCCGGACCGCCATTTCCGATTCGGCCACCTGCGATTCCTCCGCCCCCGCTGCCATTCCCCGCGGTGGCCAATTCTTCGCGATGGGCCAGCATGCCTTCCACGGCGGCACGACACGCCGCCTGCGCGCCGACATCCACGGCGGGCCATTTCAGGTCCACATCGTCGCCCACCAATTCGTAGCCGTGCTGCTGTTTCAACGCGGCGAGCAGGCGCACCGACACGTAATACCCCAGCGTGCCGCTCGGGCGGACAATCAACAACACATACGGCTGCGTATCCGGCGTCGTGCCACCCTGCTCCTGATTAACTTGGTTCCAATACTGCGTGAGAACCACCGCCCCGGCGAGCAGCGGGTTCTGACGTTCGGTGAAACCCTCGATGTCTGCCGCGGAAATGAAGACATCTTCGGGAACGAATCGGAACCCGGTCGACGTACATTCCACAAGAATCGGCCGCCGTGTCGTGCCGGATTTGCCATCGAACGGCACGATGGAATATTTACCTGCATCGGCCCGTTGTTGATCGGCCAGGGCTTTCGTCTGTCGGCGGAGACCGAGAATGCGCTGCTCGAGCTGAATCCGTTCTTTGTCCGCGTTACCGGTTTGCATGGACCCGACCGACACCTTTCCGGTGAGGCTGCCGAGTTTCCGTTCGAGATCCTGCAATTCGGCCAGCATCGCCAACTGTCGCCGTTCGGCGGCCGAGGTCAGCAACGTCTGTTGTTGAACTTGGGATTCCTGCTGGTCGCGATCGGTTTGCAGAGATTCAATCCGTCGACGCCATTGATCGATCAGCGAGACCCGTTCGGCGTTACGTTCGGCATCGCGTTCCTGAGCCTGCAACTCGGCGGGCGACAATCCCTCGGAATCCAGATCGGCCATCGGCATCGTCGGCCACTCGGCATCCGCTGGTACGGCCGGCATCGGTGTCAATTCGGGAATCGACAACGCCGGTCCGGCATGATCGGCGGGCGTTGTCTGCACTTTCGATTGAGCCGCCCGGGCGCGGGCTACGGCAACTTGCGGAATGCGTTTGCTGGTCACAAGCAGCAAAAAGATGAGCGCCCCCATCACGCTGACGAGTACCGCCAGGAAGGGAAACAACTGAATCGCCGGATGCGCCGAACGATGGCGACTCATCGCCGAGGGGTCTCGATACAACAAGAGGACCGGGTCACAGTTCGATATAATCGACACAATCGGTCGGGTCGATGGAGTTTGTCTGGGCCGTGACAAGGATGATTGCCCTCCGCTCGCGCTTTGCAGCAAACTAAGTCTCGCGATGAAAACAGGTTAACGCGTTGGCATTCTGCGAAACGGCAAGCGTGGATTCGGTCTCGTTCTGAAATCGACATCTGTTCTCGGCAGATCTCGCCGATCTGGCGGACCCCACTTCCCCCGTTTTTCACTTTGCAATCGCCTTCCCTTCTCTAAAACGCCCCGCGTTCTCTATCCCCTTTGCAAATCACTCTTTAATCTATGATCTGAAGGATTGTTCCGTTCCAGAAAAGGCCTGTACCGTTGAAACGTCGTCCCGAGGATCTCGCCGCCACGCGCGAAGTGCTGGGCTACCTGAATTTCTCGGGCGGGCGACCGGACCCGTCATTCCAACGGCTCGTGAACGATCTCACCGAACGGTTGACTTGGAAGAAACTGGGGCCGACGCTGCTGAAGTCGCTGACGCAGTTGGAACAGGAAGCCCCTGCGTTCGAGGATAGCCAGCAGGCAAAAGCGGTCATCAACCTGGCGTTCGATTACATCCTGCCGGCCTATCGCGAATTCCATCGCGATCTGTTGTTTCACCTGTCCGACGAAGATTTCCAGCAGCCGTTTTTCCTCGCGCGGGTGTGGGAGTTATTGCTGGAACAAGGCGGACCGTGGGATGATACGGCGGTGATCGTTGAACGGACCCTCGACCGGTTGAACGACTTCATCGGCTACCGCCCCGTCGCCGTGCTCGAAAACGGCCAGCGCATGCAGGCGTATGCACACGAACGGTTCCGTCCATTCCCGCTCTACCTGCAAGGCGCCGGAATAGCGTGCGGGCCTTACCGGGAAGTGCTCTCGCGGTCGCTGGAGTTGCTCCGCGCGATGCCCGAGGAATTATTGGCCGAGGCGCACTTCACGCTCGACAATATGCAGGAATTGGCGCTCGATCCCCGCGCGCACGATCATCTCCACCCGGCCAACAAGCGGACGAATTATCTCTTCGGCGAATGGGATCCGCACCAGATCGATATCAAGGGCCGTTACCGGCGGTTTATTATCCGCAAGGTGATTCTCGACGCCCTCGAGCAATGGATCGGCGAGCAGAAACGGGTGTCGATGGAAGAAGTCCTCTTCGACGCCGCGGCGGTGTTGGGCGGGACGATCCTCATGGCGTCCGCGATCAGCGGAGCCGGGCCGGGGACGCATGATTCCACGGTGTCATTGACCACACTGTTGCCACGCGTGGCCCGTCAGCGCGACGCGTTCTATGCCCGGTTGATGGCCGTTGCCACGGGAGCGCGGGCCAAGCGGCTCAACAAGCACGCCCAAACCACACAGCAACCGTTCGGTCACGTCCGGCAATACCTCAATTTCTATCTCGCTCAGTATGGCACGCAGCAGGTCCAACGCCGACATGTCGCGTATCTGTATGCCCGTATGGCCCGACCGGAAGCCGCCCGCAAACAAGCGGCGATCATTCCGTCTGCCTCGGCGCGGTTTGAAAGTGAAATCCAATGGCGGATCGCGGCCATTAAGCAAGCAGTGGATCAGGGACGCGTCGTTGAGGCCGTCACCCTGCTCGGTGAAGCCGAAGACAATCTGCATCGCGGCATTGCCTGCGGGGCGCTGGTCGACCCGTGGAATATCCTCGGGTTTCAGGGACAATTTCCGCTTTTTACCACCCGTGAAGACAGCGTTCCCGATCAACGGATCGAAGTGCTGCTGCAACTGGTGGAAGGAATTCTTGAAAGCTACACGCGGGTGTTGGAAGAAGCTGCCGCGCGAGCGATGACGTTGGTCGTGACGGACATCGACCGGCGGTTCGAGCGCTTCGCCGATTTCTGGGACCGCTTCGGTTCGGTCACCGTGCAGGACTTGCCGACCGTCTTGGCGCAGGACCATCTCGATTCCGCGCGGCGTGTGGCCCGCGCCCTGGCCGAATGGCGGGCGGCCGGGGAAGCCGCGGGGCAGATTCCGTTCTGGCGGGAACACGTCGCAGAGTTCCAAACCGCCCGCGCGTATGCGCAAGTGGTCTCTGCCCTGCTGGATCGAAAGGATCTGGTGGCGTCGCTCGGATTGCTGATGCAATGGTTGTCCCAGGCCGATGACGTGGGACTGATCGCCGGGCCGTTGTCGTTCGATCGGTTGCTGACGCGCTGGATCGATTCCCTTGTCGAGTTGGCACGCACGGAACGGGCCGAGAAAGCCACGGCGGAAAGCTCACAGATCTGGCCGTTGTTGCGGCGCTTGTTTGCGTACCTTGAAGCCAACGCGGGCGATTTCTGGCTGGTCCCGCGGCTGAATGAAGCGGCGGTTGTCAATCCGACGGTGGATGTCGGCGATAATCCGGAAGACGACGACCCCGACCGCGAGTTGTACGGGGCGGCCTACGAAGGCGTCACATTCCGCGACAGTGCCGACGATGGTCAGTTCAGCGATACCGCCGATGACCGCGGCGGTCTCCCCGATGCCGGTGAGTTTGAAGCCTTTGAACGGCTGCTGGAACCTCGGTTGCAGTTCTTGCGAACACTCGCCCGGTTGTGGCAAGTGGCTGCCTCGTTGTGCGGTCGGAGCGCTGCGGAAGAATCGCTGCCGGCGGAAGCGGCTGAGCATCTCAGCGGCTGGTTAACCCGCGTGGAAGATGTGCAGCGCGATCTCGAACGGCTGTGCAACGAATTGTGGGAGCGCGAACTCTCGGCCCCGGCGGGCGACCATGATGCCAACGTCGAATACGATGCGCAGTTGCAGACGAAGCTGTACCTCGTGCAGGTGACATTGTCGACGGTTGTCTCGTTCCGGACGGCACAATGGGTGTTGTGGGCGGCGTCGCCTGAAAGTCCCCCGAAGGGCGACCGCGGCCCGGTGGAAGCCAGCAGTCTGGCCTTATTCCGATCCTTGGTGCGGGGTGATGCGGCCGAAGTCCGCAAAGCATTGCCGGGGTTGCTGCGGGCGCTCAAGAAAGAGCCGCTGTTGTATGTCCCGCTGGATCACGGCGGCGCTCCCGCACAGATTCTCGCCGCGCGGACGATGCAGGCGCTCATGCGGTTCTTGTTGCGGCATCTGCCCAAATTGGGTTTGCTGCGCGAGACCTGGCATGTGCTACGAACAGCGCAGCAGATGGAACGGGCCTCCCGACCGCAGGGGCTTGCCGTCACTGAATACGACCGCCTCTTCCGTATCGCGTTGAAGAGTTCGCTGGAAGCCGTCATTCAGGCCTCGACTCGCTGGAAATCGGGCCGGTTCACCGATGAAGAACTGATCGAATTCGTCGGCTCCATCGTCGAACTGTATCTCGATCAATGGCTCGAACACAGCAGCACCATGCGGCTGTCGACCGTCGAAGCCTTGAAGCTCGACGGCGTCTGGGACGAGACGAAAACCTTCATCCAGAAATACGGCGGCGAACTGTTTCATGCCCGGCAACTCACGCTGGGCAACGTGCGGGCCATTTTGCACCAGGGGGTGGATCGGTTCCTCGATTACCTCATTGAAAACGAAGATCCGCTGCACCCGCTCAAGCTGTTGCGGGACATCGAGGAGAACGAAATCCCCCGCGAAGACGCGATCGACCATCTGCGGCTGATTTACCAGATCGTCGTCGAACGGTACGACCGGTTCCTCGAATACAACACGACGACTACGCAGTCCGACTACGGCGAAGTCTTCCATTCGTTGCTCGATTTTCTGCGGTTAGAAACAACGTATGATCGTGATGCGTGGAACCTCGTGCCAGTGAGTCTCGCCCATGAGGTGTTGACGCGGACGGGCAAAGATGACGCGGCACAGATTTGGGAGGATGTCTTCTCCACAAAGACGGAAGACATGGCGGACCGGCATCTCGCCGATCTCACGAAACTCGAACGGCAATACGGCATGCGTTTGCCGTCGATCAGCAACCATCTCCGCGAACGGTTCGTGAAACCGCTGTCGGTGAACACGATGGCGGCGCTCATTGGTCCGGCGTGTTCGACGGCACCCCCCGAACCGCCGTCCAAATCGCGCGGTGCAATTTCGCATCGCCCGGACCCCTTCCGACTGCTGCAGAAGCTGGTTGACGATTATCTCAAGTCCACTTCCGGTTCCGGCTTGGAAGTCCCGCCGTGGTTACGGCAACTCGAAGACGAACTCAATCGCGTGCAGCAGGAAGATAGCGCAACGGGATCGCTCGATCTGGACGCCGATCTTGACTTGCCGCCGAGCTTGCTCAATTTGCGTGAGACGAAACAGCAATTGCGGCAATGGCGCGATCCGCTGACGGGGCGCAAACGCAAACCGGGGACGTGAAGGAAGCCCACGGTTTCTTAACCGTGGGTCTCTTCCCGCATGTTATGGATTGAAAGAAACCCAGGGTTAAGAAACCCTGGGCGTCCTGGGGATTACAATCATTCCGTGCGCTGCCCGCCGGACGCCGCAACAATCTTTTGTTGCTCGTTCGCGGGGACCATTTCGTAATGCCCTAGGCTGACGGTGAACGACCCCTGCCCACCGGTGAGCCCCGACAGCGTACGGCCGTAGGTGGTAAGTTCCGCGAGTGGCGCGCGGGCCGTCACCTGTTGCATGCCACCGGAGAGCGATTCGATTCCCTCCACACGACCGCGGCGCGTGTTCAGATCGCTGCTGATGTCGCCTAGTTTGTCGCCGGGGACGATGACTTCGATCTGCATGATCGGTTCCAGCAGTGTCGGTTTCGCCTTCATGAAGACCTCGCGGAAGCAATGCGCGGCCGCGGTCCGGAAAGCGGCTTCATTGCTGTCCACCGGGTGATCCTTGCCGAAGAACAAGGCAACGGCACAGTCCTGTACCTGATACCCCGCGAGCACGCCCATATCCATCTGCTCGCGGATGCCCTTCTCCACCGCCGGGATGAACTGATTCGGCACCGCCCCGCCGGAGACGCAATCGAGGAAGGCGAAGTTCAAGTCGCGGTCGTAATGGAATGACCGTAGCGATTCAAACCGCGCCCGGGTGAAATGCTCGGCGGGGTCGAGATCGCTCGGCAGCGGATAAACCCGCAGATGGACCTCCGCGAATTGGCCCGATCCGCCGGACTGCTTCTTGTGGCGATAGCTGCCTTCGGCCTGCGCGAGAATCGTTTCCCGGTAAGGTACTTTCGGCGGATGCGTCACCACGTCGACTTTCTCGCGGCGATGCAACCGGTCCTGCACGATCTGCAGATGCAGTTCGCTCATCCCGCGCATCACCATTTCGTGCGTTTGCGGATCGCGCGACACCCGGAAGGTGGGATCTTCCTCTTCAATCTTGTGCAATGCTCCAGAAATCTTCTGCTGATCCGACCGGCTCTTGGGTTCGACCGCGAGACCGATCATCGGCGTGGGGAACTCCATCGTGGGCAGAAAGACGCTGTCGCCGTTGCTGACGATCGTATCGCCCACCTGGAAATCGTCGATCTTCGCGACGGCGATCACATCCCCGGCGTGAGCTTCGTCGACGGCTTCCACCTGCCCGCCCTGCACATCGAGCAGTTGATGAATCTTGATTCCCTTCCCCGTGCGCAGATCGCGGACCATTGCGTCCTTCGTCAGTTTGCCCGAGAAGACCCGGATAAAGCTCATTTTCGAGACGAACGGATCGATGCGGGTCTTGAAGACTTGCGCAACGAGGGGGGCGTCGTCCGCGGCGGGGACATCGACTTCGGCACCCGCTTCGTTACGGCCGTGTCGGACCAGTTCGCCGGGCGACAACGAGAAATCAACGATGGCGTCAAGGAACTCTGGAATTCCGGCGCCGGTGCGTGCCGATGTGCAGAAGACCGGGATCAACGTCCCGGTGGCAACGGCTTTGATCGCGCCGCCGAGAATTTCATCGGGTTGGAGTGCTTCGCCTTCGAGATATCGCTCCATCAATTCCTCGTCGGCTTCAATGATGGCTTCCATCAAGGCCGAGCCATATTCGGATACCATCGCCGCGGAGCCATTGCTGGCGGCATCGGGATGCAGCGTCGATACCACGCTCTTGAAGGTTGCCCCATGTCCGACGGGGACATTCATCGGGACGCAATGGCGACCGAAAGTTTCCTGAATCTCGGAGACGATATCACGGAAGTCAATGTTTTCCTGATCGAGTTTGTTGAGCACGATGAACCGTGCGAGATGGGCTTTGCCTGCGAGCTCGAATGTCCGGCGCGTGTTGGCTTCGATTCCGGCGGCAGCATTGATGACGACCACGGCGGTTTCCGCGGCACACAACGCCGAGATCGCTTGACCGACGAAGTCGGGATAGCCAGGGGTATCGATCACATTCACGCGGACGCCGTGATGTTCGAAGTGGGCCATGGCCGATGAGATGCTGAAGTGGCGCTGACGTTCTTCGTCATCAATATCGAGTTGGCTGGTACCGTCGTCCACCGAGCCGGCGCGGGAGCCGTTTCCGGTTTTGAACAGCAGGAGATCGGCGAGCGTGGTCTTCCCCACCGCGCCATGACCGACGAGCACAATGTTGCGGATTTGTTCGGTGCGATACTTCGACATGGCGTCCTCTCCTCAGGCATGAGTCCGGTCCATACGGCTGAGGAGTCGGCCCGGGGGATTCAGAACGAATCCACCGAGAACGAGCGAGACCGTCCTCACGACCGCGGTCGGTGACCGGTCTGAGAGGTCTGCGTGCGAAGTTATAGCCCGAGCGGGAAGCAGCGAGCGTCTCGTGGCATCACCGGGAACACTCGTGCCGCCGCTCGCGCCTAACCCGCGTGCGGCCTGACAGTGCCGAACCCCGACTTGTCCAATTCAAAACGACGCGGTTTATTCTAGGCTGAAGTTTTCGTCATTGCCAGAGTCTGCTTGCGACCGCCTTGGGATGTCCGTAGCGTATCGTGGGTGATTCACCTCAATGACGGAAAGGGAGACATCATGAAAGCAAAGTTGGGTTGGCTGGTGGCGATGGCTTTGGTGTTGGGTTGGGGAACGATGCAAATGACGCAAAACCTGGCAGCGGACAAGAGCGAAAAACTGTTGCGGCACGTCGTGCTCTTCAAGTTCAAGGCGGAAGTGACACCAGCGCAGGTGCAGGAAGTGGCGGATGCCTTTGCCGCATTGCCGAAGAAAATCGATGTGATCAAGGACTTCGAGTGGGGCACGGACAATAGCCCGGAAGGAATCGCCGCCGGGTTTACGCACGGCTTCCTGGTGACGTTTGCCGATGAAAAAGGCCGCGAGATTTACCTGCCGCATCCTGCCCACGAGGACTTCAAGAAACTCGTCGGCCCGCGGTTGGATAAAGTGCTCGTCTTCGACTACTGGGCAAAGAAGTAAGGCATTCGGTCGGTTTCATGCTCGTCAGGAAGCCCAGCCTTTCTTAAGGCTGGGTCTCTTCATTGTCCTCGCAATGGGTCCGAAACCCTCGCCTTCAGGCGACACCTTTAGGTTTTACGCTGCAGGGTTAGAATTGCTGGGATGGAAAACTATCGGACAGGGGCTCACACCCGTTTTGACATCAA
>JAKFWC010000007.1 GCA_021732975.1 Planctomycetaceae bacterium
ACAAGCCGGTCCCGTCCCCATCCCCATGCTCCTTCGTCAACCACTCCGGAAAATTCCGCGACCCTTGACGAAGGCCATCCCCACGCAATCATTGGACCAATTCGCAATCACGACATGCGATTGCCCTGAGCTTCCGCTTGGCAACGACGGAAAGTCAAATTGGTGGTTGTAGCCACGGACAACGAAGAGTCGGTGTCGAATAAATGGACAAGAATTCTTTGCTTCCGACACCGAGCCTGTAGCCACACATTCATCTGCTGCGAGGCTCGATCGGACTTGCTCAAATGGCGTCATAGGCAGCGTGCCTAACAAGCTCAGCGGATACGTTTCCGAATGACCGCAGACGTGAATAAGGAATTCGTCGATTTTCGTAATCGACGACTGGCTTGTCAATTTTGATGATTCAGTTTCTCTTGGTAGTCTAAGCGGGGTGGCATTGTTCGATGACTGCGAATGCGGCAATCACTCCGGGGATTTAGGTTCCCCCCGCTCGCCAATCGTCGCATCGGGATGCTGGGATGCGTGCTCTATCGCTTGTGGTCTTCTTTGTCGGGATCGTTTCCACCGCGTTTGCCGCGTCGCCGAATGTCGTACTGATCGTCGCGGACGATCTCGGCTACGGCGATGTCGGCTGTTACGGTGCAACGGACATCGCCACGCCGCAGATTGATCGGCTGGCCCGGCGCGGGACGCGGTTTACGCAGTTCAATGTGGCGCAGCCGGTCTGTACGGCGTCGCGGACGGCGCTCATGACGGGGTGTTATCCGAACCGGCTGGGGATGAGCGGGGCGCTGAATCACACGAGCAAGGTGGGGATTCATCTCGACGAAACACTGCTCCCGGAGTTGTTCCACGACGCGGGGTATGCGACGGCAATCTACGGCAAGTGGCACCTCGGTCATCAGCCGCCGTTTCTGCCCACGCGGCGGGGGTTTGATGAGTTTCAGGGGCTGCCGTACTCGAACGACAACGGCCCGCTTCACCCAGTAATCCGCGGGATTCCACCGTTGCCGTTCTATCGGAACGAGACGGTGCTCGAGACCGATCCCGATCAATCGCAGTTCACCCGGCGGTTCACCGATGCCGCGATTGAGTTCATTGGCAAGCATCGTGCGAAACCGTTCTTCGTCTACCTGCCGCACGTGATGCCGCATGTGCCGATCTTTGCGTCCGATAAATTCAAAGGGACATCGCAGCGCGGGCTGTATGGCGATGTGGTGCAGGAGCTCGATGCATCCATAGGCGAACTGATGGCCAAACTCGATGAGTGGAAACTGGCCGAGAACACTCTGGTGCTGTTTCTGTCAGACAATGGCCCGTTCCTGAGTTACGGCACTCATGCGGGGAGTGCGGGACCGTTCCGGGAAGGGAAGTTGACGACATTTGAAGGGGGCGTGCGAGTGCCGTTTATCGCCGTGTGGGACAAGAAGATTCCTGCAGGGCAGTTGTGCGAAGGACTGGTAACCGGGCCGGATGTGTTGCCGACGCTGGTGAAGGTGTGTGGGTTGAAGTCGCCCGAGAAAAAGATTGATGGCGAAGATTTGAGTCGTTTGCTGTGGGAACCGCAAAGCGCGAGTGGGCGTGGGGAATTTGCGTATTTCTCGGGGACGGAATTGCACGCGGTGCGGCGCGGGCGCTGGAAACTCCACTTCCCGCACGATTACCTCACGGTCGACGGCGCTCCCGGCACCCATGGCAAGCCTGCGAACTATGCCAACATGAAACCGCGGGCCATCGAGGAATCGGGCATCCGCGGCATTGCCAGCCGGCACGGTTACCGCGTGGAATCGCTGCCGCTATCCTTGTTCGATCTGCAAACCGATCCTGGCGAGAGGACGAACGTTGCCGCCGCGCATCCGGAGATCGTCCGCGAATTGACCGCGCGGGGCGAAACTCTAAGGGCCGACCTGGGCGATTCGTTGCTGAAACGGACCGGCAGCGGTGTGCGACCAGTCGGGGTTGCCCCGTAGCGTCGCGATCTCGGATCGGCCCCTCTCTTCGCCTTAAAAAACAGCAAGGTTGCTTCCCCACCGTCAGAAATCGGCAACGGCCGCGTCTGAGGGGAAGGCGTCCGGCTTTGCGCTCACCGATGTGACACCATTGGCGGATCAAGACTTCCGTCAACTCCGCGTTATCGTTGCCATCGGAATTTTCGTCACGGCAACACGACTCTTTTGTAAGCGAAACCGTGCTCACAGGCTTGGCAGAAATCGCATCAACACATAGAATTGCGTTTCTGTGTTTGCCCCAAGCCGTGCTCCTTGACTGGGAAACATTGTGACGCAGCTGTCCTCCCTTCACGTTCCTTCAACCGGCGGAATTCGTGTCTTCGGCGAGACGCCGCGGAAGCTGCGAGTCCAGCGACGGAATGTGCTTCGACGAATGGGCGAACTAGGTTTAAGCCCCTACGTGGAAGAGGTCTCGTCTCCGCAGCCGGGGCAATTGTCGACGGGCTTTCGGCTTCGGCAAGACCCCGATACGGCATTTTCCCTTTCGCGCGATACGACAGCGTTGTGCGAAGCCTTCGGGCTCGATTCCTTCGCGGATCCACGGGATCTCGAACGCGAGATCTGGCTGGCGATGCTGGTGTCGCCCGTGATCATCGATTTCCCCAGCTTTGCGGAGATCGAATCGGCAGTCCGCATCCGGATGAATATCGTCGCTGCGGCTCGCAAGACGTTTGTCCGGTTCGACACGATGCAGGTCGATCGTCCCACCGATTATTGGACATGGGACGATGACTGCGGCTTCCTGCTCAATCGTGGTAAGTCGCTGGTCCGGGCCATCGAAGTCGCCATGCAGCCGGGTGTCTCGGACCGGATTTTTGCGTTTTCCTGCAAGCGAGCAGGGGAGTATCTCGTCCTGCTGGGATTGGCAAAGGAAGCCGAGGCCATCAACCCCGCTTTGTACCGGCGGCTGGTGAAGCAATCGCAGACCTGCGCGCTCCGTGGAGACGACTACGACAACGCCTATCTGCAGAAGATTGGCACGCCCGCGGAACCGTTGCCGCCGCGGTTTTTCATTCCTGGCGACCGCGTCTGGTTCCGCAATCCGGACAAGTTTTCGTCGGACATCACCGGTTTTGAAGGGAGCTTCACCGTCTACATCGGCGGCGGTCGGTTCCCCAACTTCTGGAAGAAGCACCGCACAGAAACGCTGATCACCAAGTGCCTGACGCTCTACTTCTGGCGGGAGGCCGTCTACCAGAACGCCGAAGGAGAATGGCAGGTCGATGAACCGCTCGCGGACAGGCTCGTCGAACAAGCGCTCAAGGATCCCGAACGGGTCGAACAGATCGTCGACGAAATGATGCAGTGGCAGGAACCGAACTGGGAAGGGGGAGCGATGGAGCCGTCGCGCGACTGCGCCCGTTTTGTCCGTCCGGGTACGGAAGATTTCGACTTGCCGGATGCTCCGAAGCCGGTATGGCAAGCGGAATTCATCGGTAGCCGGGTCAATCGTTAATGCTCAAGTCTCGTCCATCCGGTGTGTGCCACTGGCTCGGCCAGTGTCTTGATTCCGGGATCTGAGCGACATCTCATGAAAACACTGTCAGAGCCAGTGGCACACAGTCGATTACGTTCCTTTTGGCAAACGATTTAGCAGCTTCCGTGCGAGGCTTTTCCACCGGCCGTGTTTGCGGGCGATGGCGCTCGGGCTGCTGTTGATGTCGCGGATCACATCCATTGCATATTGCTTCGCGGCGGCCGCATCCCCGTCGGCGGCGCAGCGCTCGGCAAGCCGATAAACGGCCTCCGGATTCCGCCACCGCTGGCAGTGTTTTTCGAGATGGGCTCGTCCGCCCGCGGTATCACCGGTTTCTAACAGCGCGCTGCCATAAGCGAAGGAAGCATCCCCGAAACGGTACTGCGGGTCGCGATCGAGAATCGGGCGGCAGAACCGCAGGACATCGTCCCATTTCCTCTGCTGGCGTGCCACCAATGCCGCGCCCCAGAGCGCGGGCAACGAAGTCGGGTCTTTCCGTAGCGCGTTCTCGTAAGCGGTCGCCGCCTGGGACCACTGGGCCGTCTCCCGCAGCGCATCGCCGTATTGCACGAACTGATGAGCGTTGCCAATCATTTCGGTGGCACTCGCCAGTTGGGCTAATTCCCTGGAGCGTGTGAAGCGTTGCAACCAGACCGGAGTGTGCCAATCAGCAGCGGGAATCACCCGTGCGACCAGATAGACCATCGCGCCGGGAAAGGGTGCCACGATCATCAGCCACAACCAGAACGTTTTGTCGGGCTCGAAACGAAGGCTGTGAATCAGCATCCAGACCCAGAAGGCACTATAAGCCAGTCCAACGAAAGCGATCCCCCACATCATCAGCCAGAAGACCCACGATGGTCCCTGCGGCTCGGCCACCGGGAAACGATGGCCCCGCTGTGCCAGTAGCATCGATGTGGAGAGCACAATGCTCACGATGGTGGCCCGATGGTGGAAGTCAGGAATCAGTACGACAACTTGTTCCTAGGCTCTGCCTGGGAACGCACGGCCGAGACGCTCCGCGTCTCCGTGTTGTTCAGTTTTCCGATCCAATTCGGCGAGGCAGAGCCTCGCGGACGCCCGTTCCCAGGCAGAGCCTGGGAACGAGTGAATAACGAGTGACGATGAATGCGCTACTCCGATCGGCCAACGACCACTAATCGCACCGGTATGCTTTTGCCTGCGGCGATGGGGAGCGGCGAGGTCACAATCCAGAAATGCTTCGCTTCATCGTGGGTCAAGGTCGGTTGCTCGACAGTTTTCTCGACGGGCAACAGCGAGAAAATCGCCGGGTGATTCGATCCGGCTGTTGCAGCGCTCTTCTTAAATAACTCTTCGGGCGACTTCCATGCTGCGGGATCGACATCCGCTTTCACGGGAACCGCCAGCACGAAGTCGTAAAGTTCGCTGGTGCCGACGTGATTGCCATCCACCGGCTGCTGACCGTACCGCAGTGTGTAGACCCCCGCCGGCACTTCCTGACCGCGAAAATCGGTGAACTCTTTCTTCTGCACCACTTCAATCACCCCCAGCAATTGCCCCGGGGTAAACGGATACTTCACGTTCAGCGAGGATTTGAAGTCTGCCTTGGCCGGCGCGGTTTCCACGCGCCATAACGTGCAGACCGCTTGGCCGTCGACCTGGACCTGCAGGCCCCCTTTGTGCAAAACGCCGGCGACCTTTTCGCTGACACCTACGGGATCCGCATCCACGACCGCCAATTTCCCCTCGGCGGCCCACCCGACAGAGGCCGCCATCCATACCACCACCAACGCCATGCGCAACATGCCCGGTCCTTCACAGAAAAGGTCGTTACCCGGCTAGGATTCTAGCCCGACGGAACATCAATCGAAAAGCGTTCCACGGAGATGGTGTGAAACGCATGCCAGAGTCCGTCGCACTCTCCGTAAGCAATGCCGCACGGAACACGGGCAGAAAGCCGGCATGCAAGGTCGTGGACGATGTCCTGCATCCTCGAGTATGCCGCAAAAACAAGCCGTTTTTGCCACTGAAAAGGGATTCATCCGTTGTGGCACACCGATTGCCAAATGGATATTTCAGTGCGGTGACAAGTGGCAACAAACACGCGTCCCGCCGGTAACACAAAACAACGTATTAAGTCGATCGGCTGGGAGTGTAGCCGGGGTGGGTCGTAGGGTTCATCTCGGGCGAGCGCCTACACTCTCAGTCGTCGACTTGATTTACAACCACCCGTGATGAAGAGATTTTCTCTTCGTCACGGGTGGTTTTTTGTTGGGGCATCTCATCTCCGCTTGGGGTTTCGCGCCCCTCGCCACTGGGTTCGCGGTGCCTGTCGACATCAATTGTTCTTCAACCCTCGCTGGTCTACGCTGGTTGTGGGAGAAATGAACAATGACGACCGAGCCACCACTCCGCGTGTGCAGTTTTGAAAGCCGCCGCGGTGCGGAAATGCGATCGCTGCTGGAGCGCTATGGATACGAGGCCACAATTGCACCGTCGATGCGTGAAGTCCCACTGGATGAACACGCGGCCGTGTTCCAATTTGTGGATGAACTCCGCGCCGATCGCATCGGAATTGTGGTCTTCATGACGGGCGTCGGGGCGCGAGCGCTTCTGGCGGCTGTCGAGACCCGCTATCCGAAGGACGAATTCTTTCGCATGCTCGATGGCGTGACCGTCGTGGTTCGTGGCCCGAAACCAGTCGCTGTGTTGCGAGAATGGGGTATCCGGATCGATCACCGCGCCCCCGAGCCGAACACTTGGCGGGAACTGGTACGAACGCTCGATGAGTTTGTGCCGCTCTCAGGCAAAACGATCGCCGTGCAGGAGTACGGTGTCCCCAATGCGGATTTTTACGCGGCGCTGTCAGAACGCGGCGCAAAAATCCTCAGCGTTCCTGTCTACCGCTGGGAGTTCCCCGATGATCCCGAGCCGTTGCGGACCGCCGTGCAGGAGACCATCGCCGGGAAGTTCGATGTGCTGATGCTCACCAGTGCGAACCAACTTCACAACGTCATCAAAATGGCCGACGCGGAGGGCGTGCGCGACGAGTGGCTCGCGGCCGCGTCGAAATGTGTGATCGCCTCTATCGGCCCGACGGCTTCTGAAACGATTCAATCGTACGGACTGCCCGTCGACATCGAACCCGCGCACGGCAAAATGGGCACGCTCGTCCGCGAAACGAGCGAACGCGCACCGATGATTCTTACGTCCAAACCGGCCAAACGCTAACCCCCGCCCCCATCCCCCCGCTGTGCGGTTTCGCGTCCCGCGCTGATCGCTTCCCAGTGACATGGGTGAACGCTGTGTGGGATCCGCGCGAGGCGCAAAACCGCAAAGCGACGATCGGGAGCTCCTCACGATTTCGCCCACCCAGTCAGTCGACTACAATCCATCCACTATGCTGACTCCCGCTTTGCACAACTCGCGCCTGATGAAGGCCTGCCGCCGCGAAATCACCGACTGCACGCCAGTCTGGATCATGCGGCAAGCTGGTCGCTACCTCCCCGAATACATGGCCGTTCGCAATTCGGTCACGTTCATCGAGCTCTGCAAGCGGCCGGACCTCGCCGCTCAGGTGACGCTTGATGCCCAGCGATTACTCGGCGTCGATGCCGCGATTCTGTTCGCCGATCTGCTGCCGATGCTCGAACCGATGGGGATCGACCTCGAATATCAAAAGGGGGAAGGGCCGGTCATTCACAATCCGATCCGCGACGCGAGTCAGGTGGATCGGTTTCATGAACTCGAAGACCTCGGTTCGATGCACTTCGTATTCGATGCCGTGAAGCTCATTCGTCGCGATCTCCCTGCCAATATCCCGCTGCTGGGATTTGCGGGAGCGCCGTTCACATTGGCGTCGTATGCCATCGAGGGTGGAGGTTCGCGGAACTACATCTTTACGAAGTCTATGATGTACGGTGATGAAGGGGCATGGCGGACGTTGATGGACCGTCTGTCGCGCAGTCTGATCCGCTACATCAACGCGCAGATCGACGCCGGGTGTCAGGCCGTGCAACTGTTCGACAGTTGGGCCGGGTGCCTGTCGCCGAGCGATTACCGGCGTTATGCGATGCCCTTCACGAAACAGGTGATCGACGGTATCCGCCCCGGCACCCCGGTCATCAATTTTCTCACGGGCAATCCCGCTCTGTTGCCGTCGCTGCGGGAAGCGGGTGGGTCGATGATCGGTCTCGATTGGCGGGTCAGTCTCGCCGAGGCGTGGAAGACCGTGGGTTACGATGTCGGCGTCCAAGGGAATCTCGACCCGGTGTCGCTGATGGCTGACCTGCCAACTTTGGAATTGCGGGCGAAAGCCGTCCTCGACGAAGCTGCCGGTCGTCCCGGCCACATCTTCAACCTCGGTCACGGCGTTTTCCCGGAAGTCCCGCCCGAAAACGTCAAAGCCCTCGTGAAAATGGTCCATGAGCTCTCCGCCCGCTGAAGCCTACCAAAGTGACATTTGAAAACTTGTGTGCCATGGCCGTGTCGGCCGTGCGAAGTGGCAAAACGCTCTGCAAGATCGCACGGCCGACACGGCCGTGGCACACAGAGTCAGCATGAATTTACAACCACGACGAATCGCGATCCTCGGCGGCGGACTCACCGGTCTCGCGGCGACCCACCGGTTGATCGAACTCCGGGGCGACCGGCCGCTCGACATTCATCTGTTCGAGGCGGGATCGCGCTGGGGGGGACTCGTCGGCACCATCGAGCGCGACGGTTACCTCATCGACACCGGCGGCGATTCGTTCATCACGAACAAACCCGGAGCGCTGCAGCTCTGCCAGCGCCTCGGCCTCAGCGACAGCTTGCAGGCAACGGAAGCGAAATACCGCGGGGCGCTGGTTCTGTATGACGGTCGGCCGTATCCGGTCCCCGAAGGGTTTCAGTTGCTCAGCCCGACAGCGATGTGGCCCATATTGAAGTCGCCGATTTTGTCGACATGGGGCAAGCTCCGCATGGGGTGGGAATACTTCATTCCACCCCGAAAAGAGCAGGGGGATGAAACCCTCGCCAGCTTTGTACGACGACGGTTTGGCAGTGAGGCGCTCGATCGCCTGGTGCAACCGCTCGTGGGCGGGATCTACACGTCCGACCCCGAGAAACTCAGCCTGCAAGCGACGATGCCGCGGTTTCTCGTGATGGAACAAAAATACGGCAGCCTGCTCCGCGCGATGTGGCGCGGCAAAACGGATGTCGTCGAAGACACCACGAGCAGCGGTGCTCGTTACGGCTTGTTTGCTGGGTTGCGCGGCGGGATGCAGGAGCTCGTCGACACCCTCGTCACCAGAATTTCTCCTCACGTCACGATGCACTTGGATACACCCGTCGACAGCGTGGATCGCACCGACGACGGCCACAGATATCGCTTGCGGTTCCACGCCCCGCACAACTCACTTTCCAGTGACTTCGACTCAGTAATAGTCGCACTTTCTGCCTCGCGAAGCGTAAGCGTGGTCGGGACTCTGGACCCACCGCTTGCGAGCGCACTGTCGTCGATCGAATACGCTTCCAGCACGATCGTCGTCACGGGACACCGTCTCGCGGACATCGCCGATCCGCTTAACGCTTTCGGACTGGTGATCCCCCACCGCGAACGCCGTCGCATCCTCGCGGTCTCTTTCAACACGAGAAAATTCCCCAACCGTGCTCCCGCGGGACGGATGCTGCTGCGGACCTTCGTTGGCGGAGCGATGCAACCGGAACTCGCCGATCTCGACGACGCCGCGACGATCCAACTCGTCCGCGAAGAACTGGCAGCCACACTCGGCGTCCGCGGCAAACCCGATTTCGCGATCGTGGTCCGTTACCCCAACGCGATGCCGCAGTTTCATCTCGGCCATCTCGACCGCGTCGCTGAGATCGAACGCCTCACCGCGAGGCTTCCGGGTCTTGCGATTGCGGGTAACGCCTACCACGGCGTCGGCATCCCGGACGCCATCCACAGCGGCGAACAAGCCGCGGCGCGTCTTCTGGCTTAGAAGTTTCCCTCGGTCTCACTGAGCCGGATGAACCCGATACTCCGAACCGGCAGGGCCATTAATAAGCGTCTACGAACGCTTCACGGCGTTGGGGCGTCACCGTTGTACCATTGACCACGCGGGCAACGCCGTCGACGGTCTGGGCTAACGTCTGCGCGAGTTGCTTCAGATAGAACGAGGGGACGGTTCCCTCCAGGACAATCGTCCGGCTTTCCTCGGAGACTTGTACATATTGCAAGGCGGGATGTCCGCAACTTCGCAGACGGCCGACCACTTCATCGGCCACGGAACGACTGCGTGGATCGGATTTCGTCGACTTCATCCATACTCTCCGGCACTAGGAATCGCCCATCGGGGATCTGGGCAAGAATGGCTTGTTGCGGGTGATGCGATCCGCATGCCGAGAACGAACAGAAATTGGAGTCTTATTCGTAAGTTCACATGCAAACCATGACATCAAACGAGGTTGTATTTCCCGTGCTCAGGAACGCCAGCGGAAGAGCCTGACAAGACAGGACTTTGAACCAGTCCACCCAAACTTTCCGATGGAAATTCGCGAGACGGGCCACCTTCACGAATGTCTAGCACTTGAGGCGAGCACTTCCGACAAAGTGGCACGGGCGATGTTCGCTCGGCAACCATGCTGGTCAAAAGAAGGGCAGCGTGTCGCCACTGGTCCGGTCCGTTCACGACCTCTTCGTTGCGGCGCGACGCTTCCGTGTGATGGCGGCTTTCTTCGCAAATGCGGATCGCTCGGCGACGGGACGTGATTTCTCCGCGGACTCCGAAGCAGTGACACATCCAGGCGGGATGGCCGTTCCTCAGGTCATGCCACTCCCGCCATCACTGCGGTTGTAGATCGACTACCACTTTCTCGATGGAGCCTTCAAAACGGAACGGCGGAGTATAGGCTTCGTCGACGGCGGAGCCGGTGTCTTCGCCGATATCGAGTGTGCCGCCGAGACCCATCGTGATGCCCTGCGTTTGCTCGATGCGGCCTTCGCCGACTTTCTTGCCGTTCACGAGCAGGGTCATCGTTCCCCCTTTGCCGAGACCGCCGCCGTCGTATTTGAACTCGCCGCGAAGTTTGACTGTTCCCATCGGGAGCGCGGCCTCCGACGTGACCCGGGTGATGGTTCGACCCAGGAAATTACCGGCAAAGACGGGCTTCCCCTTGCGAACGTAGAGACCGTACCCGCCGTCGCTACCGCCGAGTGAAAAAACGGCTCCATTGGTTTCCGCGGCTTTCAGTTCGAGATCCGCCGTGATCGCGAACGACTTGTTGAGCACATTCGGGGCGCTGCCCGCCGGTAAGGCCACGACACCGGGATAATATGTAAAGGAATTTCGGTGTCCGCCGAGTGACGGCCGGCCTTGCAGTTCTCCATTGAGACGTTCGGTCTTGCGGCCATCGAGGGGCAACACGCTGTACTTCGAGGCTTCGCTCCACCACATGTCCTGCAATTCGCGCAGTTTTTGCGGGTTCGCTGTCGCCAGATCCTTGGCCTGAGTGAAATCTTCGTCGAGATTGTACAGTTCCCACTTGGCGGCATCGGGATTCGCTGCGGCCGCATCCCCGACCCACGGCACATTCACGCGCGACGCGGCCCACCAGCCATCGTGATACAGTCCACGATTAATGAACATTTCAAAGTATTGCGTGCGGCGACGGCCAGGTGCATCGGCTTTGTCGAAGGAATAAACCATCGACACGCCTTCAATCGGTTTCTGTGCGACGCCATTCAACACCTCGGGGAACTCAATCCCCACCGCTTCATAAATGGTCGGAGCGATGTCGATGACATGATGGAACTGTGACCGTACACCCCCTTTGTCTTTGATTCGCGCGGGCCACGACACGGCCAACGGGTTCCGCACGCCGCCCAGGTGCGACGCAATCTGCTTGGTCCATTGGAACGGGCAATTCATCGCCCAGGCCCAACCGGCGGGGAAGTGATTAAAGTGCTTGGGACCGCCGATTTCGTCGATGTGCTTGAGGTTCTCTTCCAGCGATTCCGGAACATTGTTGAAGAACGAGTTTTCGTTGAGTAACCCGACGAGGCCGCCTTCCGCCGAGGCCCCATTATCGCCCACCTCGTAGAAGATCAGCGTGTTGTCGGCATCGGGCAACGACCGCACGACATCCAGCAAACGTCCCATTTCATAGTCGGTCTGCGCGGTGAACGCTGCGAAGACTTCCATCATCCGCGCGAAGAGTTTCTTCTGATCGGCCGAAAGCGAATCCCACGCCGGTAACTCGGCCGGGCGCTTGGTCAGCACCGCGTTTTGCGGAACCACACCGAGTTTCTTCTGCCGGGCGAAGGTTTCCTCACGATAGGCATCCCAACCCTTGTCGAACTGGCCTTTGAACTTGGTAATGAACTCCGGCGAGACCTGATGCGGCGCGTGCGTCGCCCCGGTCGACATGTAGAGGAAGTACGGCTTCTCGGCGGCGATGGACCGCGTTCGCCGCAACCACGATGCCGCCTTGTCGACGAGGTCCGTCGTGAGGATGTACTTCGGATCCTTGGAACGCGGCACGAGTTGGTGATTCTCGTACAGGGTCGGCTGCCACTGATCCATGTCGCCGCCCATGAAGCCGTAGAAGTAATCAAAGCCGAGCCCGCTCGGCCAACGGTCGAAGGGACCGACCTGGCTCGTTTCCCAGTCCGGCGTGTTGTGATTCTTGCCGAACCAGGCCGTGGCGTAGCCATACTGACGGAGCACTTCGGCGATCGTGCCCACATTCTTGCCGATAATGCCCGTGTAACCGTCGTAGCCGGTGGCGGCTTCGGTAATGACCCCATTGCCCGTGGAGTGGTGATTTCGCCCGGTGAGCAAGGCCGCCCGCGTGGGAGAACACAACGCGGTCGTGTGGAACCGCGTGTACCGGAGACCATCCGCGGCCACGCGATCGAGCGCCGGTGTCGAAACTTGTCCGCCGAACGTGCCGAACTGACCGTAGCCCGCATCGTCGATGAGAATGAAAACAATGTTCGGCGCGCCTTTTGGCGGTCGCGCGGGTTGCGGAAACTCCGGCGGGTCACTCTCGCCAATCGTGCGTCCCACGCTTCCTTTGAAGCGAAAATCCGGGAAGGGGAGAACGTTTGTGGTCTTTGGCGCGACAGCCTTGTCCGGTGAATAGGGCTTCGACTTCTCTTGCGCGCTGACCAGAACGGTACTAAACAGCAAACTGTATCCGGCAACAAGGGCGACCTTGACGTTCATGATCCGACTCCGCGTTGAGAAGGCGAGCACTGCGAATGGGAGAGGTGAACGCGCGGATTCTAAATCTTTCTGGCTCGACTTGCACGGGCTACAACCCGTGAATGCGGTGACCAACAAAAATCATCGACTCTGTCCTATCCAGACTCGCCACACCCATTCATTTCCATTGATGTCTTGCCCCCATACCGACCGACAGGGCATAATGCGGTGTCGCGCTCGGTGGGTGGAAGTGCAGTGCCCGGTGGGGAAGGGGCTTGGCTCATGGAACGTCGTTCGTTGCCTGTAGTTGATCGTGACGCGGCTTTTCGCAGCATTGTCACCCGGCGGGATGTATTGAAGGTCGGGCCGATTGCTCTCTCGGCCGCGGTCTGGCCGGGGCTGGGGTTGCAAGCCCATGCCGCGTTCACCCCGGCGGCGGGGGCGAAAGCCAAGTCGGTCATCTACCTGTGGATGGGCGGCGGCGTCACCCACATCGATTCGCTCGATCCGAAACCCGAAGCGCCACCGGAAATCCGCGGCCGATTGGACGCCATCCCCACGGCCTTGCCCGGCGTGCAGTTCAGCGAAACGTGTCCGAATCTCGCGAAGATTGCGAATGATCTGTGCGTGGTGCGGTCATTCTCGCATGACAGCGACGATCACTTGCTGAGCCAGGTCTACACGCTGTCCGGCCGCAAGGTGACGCCGAACCAACTTTTCACCGAACCGAATATCGGCTCGATCGTGCAGTACCTGATGGGACCGCGGAACGGGCTGCCGGGGTATATCGCGGTGCCGGGGATTACGCGGCCAGGACCACCGCCGCACAATTTATTCGTCGGTGGTTGGCTGGGAGGACAGTACGCTCCGTTCTGTGTCGGCGGGCAACCGGAACAGCCCGATTTCACCGTGGGTGAAAAGGCGCTTGACCCGTCACCATTGGCGGACGAAAACCTCGTCCCGCCAGAGTTGCGGTTTCCCGATGGACTCAACGTTGGTCGCCTCGAACGCCGGGCGTCGTTGCGGTCCAGTCTCGAACAATCCTTGAAGACCGCCGAGACGCTCGAAGACTTCGCGACCCTCGACGGCAACTACAGCGGGGCGATGCAACTCCTCGCGTCACCCCAGGTGCGGCAGGCGTTTGATCTCTCGAAGGAAGCGGTCTCCACACGCGAAGCCTACGGGCAAACCAAGATCGGCGGCCGCTGTCTGGTGGCCCGGCGGCTTGTCGAATCCGGAGCGCGGTTCGTGCTCGTTGATTACGGTTACGATCCCGACTACGGCAACCTGTGGGACATTCACAACGTCCCCGAGCAAAAATTCCCGCACGTCTCCGATATGTGCAAACGCGGTTATAGTGTCGCCGGGATGGAAAAGGCGTTCGCGGCCCTCATCAGCGACCTGAAGCAGCGCGGCCTGCTCGATTCCACGTTGGTCGTCTATCTCACGGAATTCGGCCGCACGCCGAAGATCAACGGCTATGGTGGCCGCGACCACTGGGGCCGCTGCGGTTCGATGTTCTTCGCCGGGGCCGGGGTGAAGACAGGCCAGGTCGTCGGCACCACCGATAAACACGCCGCGTTCCCGCTCACGCGCCCCTACGGCCCCGCCGACATCGCCGCGACGATGTACCACGCCCTCGGCATCGACCCCGAACACCGCGTCCGCGACATCCAAGGCCGTCCGGTGGGGGTGATGGATCACGGGCAGGTGATGACGGAGGTGCTGGCTTAAGTGGAAATCCGCGAGGAGCGGCATCCGTGACACAAACCATATCGTTTGAACTGGAAATGCCCGGCGATCTCGGTCACTTCCGGTTGCCGCAGGCGGCGCAAGCTCGATTGCAGACGCGACTGCATCGCCTGGATGAAGGGATACCGCTCACTCCGGCGGAATGCGATGGGGCGGATGGTGGTGGTGTGCACCACGCGAGCGCTCCCCTGCGGGGCGCGGCTAAACGTTTCTGATCGTCGTGGACGGTGTGATCCCGCGAAGCGCAAGCGGGGGTGGGATTTTCGCTGTTTTTTGTTCATGTCCTCCAAAGGTTCGATTTGACTCCCCGCCCGTTTGCCGATTAGAATCGACAATCGTTGATGGGTTCGCGGATGGACTACGGGAGGTGACGGATGTTCCGGATCGAAATGGGTGCGACGCCGCGGTATTGCGATGGGGTGTCGCGACGGAATTTTGTGCAGCTGGGGCTCGCCGGAATGGCTTCGGTCGGGTTGCCGCAAATTCTGCGGGCGAAGGAGCAATCGCAGTCGCTCGGCTCGTCCGCCAAAGACACTTCGATCATCCTGATCTGGCTCGACGGCGGTCCCGGGCACATGGACACCTACGATATGAAGCCGCAAGCGCCGGCGGAGTATCGTGGGCTGTGGAATCCCATCCGCACCAATGTCGACGGCTTCGAGATCACCGAACTCTTTCCGCTGCAGGCCAAGTGCGCGGATAAATTCTCGATTGTTCGATCATTGCATCACAACCAGGGCGACCACTTCACCGCCGGGCATTACATGCTGACGGGACGGGGCGGAGCCAGCGGAGCGGATACCCAGGGGAAGTCGCCGTTCGTCGGGGCGATTGCCTCCAAACTGACCGGACCGCGACGGCCGGGAATGCCGGCGCATGCGGCAGTGCCGTACGCGATGAGCATCGGTTTGCGACCCGGCTACTTTGGCGGGAACTTCCTGGGAGTTTCGTCCAATCCCTTTGAAACGGAAGGCGATCCGAATGCCGGTAACTTCCAAGTGAACAACATGCAGTTGCCCGGCGGAATGACGATCCAACGGCTGGAAGATCGATCAACCCTGGCGAAGCAATTCGACCGTCTGCGGCGCGATGTCGACAACTCCGGCATGCTCGATTCCATGAACCGGTTCGACCGGCAAGCGTTCGATATGGTGGCCGGGGACGCGGCTCGGAAGGCCTTCGACATCTCGACCGAAGACCCCCGCAACCGCGATCGTTATGGACGTAATACCTGGGGGCAAAGCACGCTGCTCGCCCGGCGGCTGGTCGAAGCGGGATCGACCGTCGTTACGGTGCATCTCGGAGGCTGGGATCACCATTGGGACTTGAAGACCGGTTATGAACGCGTTCTCCCCATGGTCGATTCGCTGGTCGCCTCGCTGCTGGAAGACCTGACACAACGCGGCTTGTACGATAAAACGCTGGTAATGTTGTGCGGCGAATTCAGCCGCACGCCCCGGATGAACGACGGCGGCAACGGCGGCGCTCCCATGAGCATGGGCACCCCCGGCCGCGATCACTGGGGCAACGCGATGTTCTGCCTGATGGGCGGCGGCGGCGTGAAGGGGGGCCGGATCGTCGGTTCCACCAACCGCCTCGGTGAAGCTCCGCAAGACCGGCCGATCACCCCCGCGGATATCCATCACACGATGTTTCAGGTTCTCGGTGTTGACCCGCACGTCAACTTCCTGAACCACGCGGGACGTCCGATTCCCGCACTGGAACCGGGTGCAGTGATTCACGAGTTGATGTAATCTTTCAGCAAACTTCCCAGGGAAAGCATTCCCTGGATGTCGGGAGCGCTTCCCCATGCTGTCGATTCTCGATCACAGCCCAAAACTGTGCGACCGCGTGTCGCGACGTTCGGTGCTGCGCGGGGGGGCGGTGTCCGCATTCGCGGCTGGAGCGGGATTTGTTGGTCCGGCGTTGTCGGCACGGGCAGCGAATGTCGCGGCTCCAAAAGCGAAGTCATGCATTCTGCTCTTCCTATTGGGAGGCCCGCCGCAACATTCGACCTGGGATCCGAAGCCCAACGCCCCAGCGGAAATTCGCGGCGAGTTTGGACCGATTCCGACCGCAGCGAACGGCGTACAAGTCTGCGAGTTACTGCCGCAGACCGCGCGGGTGATGGATCACGTCGCGCTGTTGCGGGCGGTTTCGACCGGCGATAACGCCCACTCCTCGAGCGGTTATCAGATGATGACCGGGCAGCCACATATTCCGCTGAATGCGGAGAACGTGAATCCGGGGCCGCCGAATAATTTCCCCACGATGGGGGCCGTGCTGCAACATCTGCATCGCGGTCAGGCTTACTTACCTCCATCGGTGCGGTTGCCGCATCAGATTTTTAATACCGATCTCTCGGTCTGGCCCGGTCAGGATTCCGGCTGGCTGGGGCACGCCGCCGATCCGTGGCTGTTCAACTGCGAGCCGGCATCACCGAATTTTGATGTGCCACAGTTTCGCTTGCAGGCCGATGTGGCCTTGGGCCGGTTATCGCAACGGCAGACCCTGCTCGAACAATTGGAACACCGGCTGCGTGAAGTCGACCGCGGCCCGGCACAAAGTACGTATAACCTTCAGCGCGATCAGGCCCTCGCGCTGCTGGGAACGCCGAAGGCCCGACAAGCGTGTGACCTCAACCTCGAACCGCCCCCCGTTCGCGATCGGTACGGTCGCGACCAGTTCGGACAAAGCGTGCTGCTTGCCCGGCGGCTGATCGACGCCGGTGTCGGATTCGTGCAGGTCAATTGGTTTCGGGGTCCGGATGAACCCTCGAACGCGCCGTGCTGGGACAGTCACGCCAAAGAGGGGGACCGATTGAAAAACGTGCTGATGCCGTCGTTTGATACGGCCTATTCAGCGCTATTGTCGGACCTCGTGCAAACCAGCCGGATTGACGAAACGCTGGTCGTGGTGATGGCCGAGTTCGGTCGTACGCCACGGTTCAACGGAGCGGGCGGTCGCGATCACTGGGGCCAGGTGTTTTCACTGGCTCTTGCCGGAGGCGGCATCCGCGGCGGTGTGGTCCACGGCAGTTCCGACGGGCAGGGGGCGTATCCCGCGGATGGCAAAGTCTCCGCGGCCGATGTCACCGCGACGATTTTTGACCGCCTCGGTTATCACGCCGATACTGAACTCCGCGACCCGCTGAACCGTCCGCTGCCAATCAGTCGTGGGGAACCCATCGCACCAATTCTGATGTGATCGCACGCTGCTTGCGCTTTGCGGATCCCCACGGCTGCGCGATCAACAAAGAGACCCAGGCATAAGAATGCCTGGGCTTCCTGCGGATCATGAAATGATCGCGATCATTTTACTTCGACAATGGCGTCCCGTGTGGAACCGATGATCGTCAGCAGTTCGTTCTTCTCCGCGGCGGGGACTTTGAACTTGTCGAGCGTGGCGATCAAGTCACCGGCAAGGGCGTCGAATTCGGCGTTGGTAATCTTCATCCCGACGTGAGCGGCCTTCATATCGCGGCCGGTGTATTTCTGCGGGCCGCCGGTCACCATGCCGATCATGTTGACGAGATGCATCTTGAGCTTCGCGACATTCTCCGGCGTCGCGGGCCATTCCGTGTCGGTTCCTTTGCGTGTGAAATTCACTTTCGGATTGGATGCGGCCCGGGCCACGAAATCGTCGACGACGGCTTTGATCGCGGCTTCGCCACCGAGGCGTTCATACAGCGGTTTTTCAACGATGTCTTTCCGCGTGGTGCCGATGATGTCGAGCAGTTCCTTTTGCTCCGCGGCGGGCACCTTGAGCTTATTCAACGTGGCGACCAGATCTTCAGCCGCGGCGTCGAACTCGGCGTTGGTAATCTTCATCCCGGTGTGAGCCGTCTTCATATCGCGGCCGGTGTATTTCTGCGGGCCTCCCGTCACCATGCCGATCATGTTAACGAGGTGCATTTTGAGCTTCGCGACGTTTTCCGGCGTCGGGTTCCACTCTTTTCGCACACCTTTCCGCGTGACGTTGACTTTGGGATTCGCCGACGCGCGGGCGACGAAATCATCGACCACGGCTTTGATGGCCGGTTCGCCACCGAGCCGGGCATACAATGTTGGCGTCGCGGGTTTCGTGGCAGTCACCGTTGTCGTGGTCACTGACGCGGCCGGTTGACACGCGGGCGGACAAGAAACGGGGGCATAGGTTTGGTAGTAGATCACGCGGCCACGCGGGGCCGCGGCGAGCTGCGATTCCGAACCACACATTCCTGTGGCCAACGCCAACAGCACCAGGCATCCATTCTTCGATGACATCTGTCAATTCCTTGTATGAACAGGGGGAAGCACGCACCGCACATCGATCGCGATGTGGGTGTGCAGAGAAGGACGATGTTTGCCGGCGGACATCGCCCTGGATGTCGTGGTCATACGTGAGAGATTTCCATGCGGATGTCAAAAAAACGGTCATCTTGCGGAATTTTCCCGATAGACCGAAATCGACGAATCTCTTTTCAATTGCCTCGCGTACAGTGATGAGGCATGCTGATGCGGTCGGAATGACCGGACTCGTTCTTGCCGTGGTCGTGCATGTCCAGTGCTGAGTGCGAACTGTTGCAACGGGCCAGCCAGGGTGATGCGGCGGCGTTTGAAGCATTGTACGACCGCTTCTCGGGCCGCATTTTGGGATTGCTGGTTCGCTGGTTGCGCGACCGTCGAGATGCCGATGATGTCCTGCAGGAAACCTTCTGGCAGGTCTGGAAGACGGCGGGGACGTTCGATGCTTCGCGGCGCTCAGTCTTTGGATGGTTGGTGATGATCGCCCGCTCGCGGGCTTACGATTGCCTTCGTCGAAACGGCCGCACCGCGACGATGGCTTTGGGCGACGATGCGGGAGCGGTCGACGATCCCTTCACGAAACTCCAGCAGCAGGAAGACGGACGAGCTGTGGCGGAGGCCCTCGCGGAACTCGATGATTCGCTGCGGCAAGCGGTCTGTCTGGCGTTCTATGAGGGGTTGACTCACGTCGAAATCGCCGAACGGTTGCAGATTCCTCTCGGAACGGCGAAGACGCGAATTCGACAAGGGATGTTGCAATTGCGATCCCGTTTGCGAGATCTTCAGGAAGGGGCGCACTGATGGGACCGTCACTTCCGTACGACGCCAACACATCGATCGCCGCGCAAGCCGCGCTCTACGCCGCGGGAGCGATTCCGACGGAAGAAATGCAGTCGCTGGCTCAGCAGGACGCGGTGGGCGATCAGTTCGGCGATTGGGATCACACGGTCGAGCGCTTGGCGGACGTGGTACCGGCCATCGAACCCGCGCCAGCCATCAAACAACGATTGCTGGAACGGATTGCGCGCGAAGCCACGGACGCCGCTTCGAAGCCCGTCGTCGTTCGGCGTGACGAAGGCTGGCGACCGATGGGGCCGCCCGGCCTTTCGTACCGTTTGCTGTTTGCCGATGCGGCGCGGCAGCGGATGACCATTCAAATGCGGGCCGAGGCCGGGTCGCGGATCCCCGCACACAAGCATCGGGGTGTTGAAGAGTGCCTGGTGATGGAAGGGGATTTGTCCGATGGTGATCGGACCTATTTCGCAGGGGATTACTTCCGCTGCGCCGAAGGATCGCGTCACGAGGATCAGACGACGGTCAACGGCTGCGTCTGCGTCCTCATCACCGCGCTGAATCCGCTTCTCTTGTCTGCTGCGTCGTAACACGACACCGCGGGCGGCGGCGGGATCATCCGTTTCGTGGCCCACAGCGTTGCGATGGCAAGTGCCAACCCGGCGAGAAACAACACCGATGGCTGCGCCATCCATCGCCACCGCGTCGCCGCGAAGTAGGGCATGTACGGCGGGAAGATTGTGAAGAGCAGGCCCGACCGCGTGCCAACGGTGAAGGCGATCGCACTCCCCCACGCCATCGCGACCATGGTCATCATCAGTCCCATCAATGATCCGATGATCGCGAACATTAACGGTGCAGTCGGCGAACCTGTCGAGAGGACATATCCCACTGCGAAGGCAACGACCGGCACCAGCAACGTCACCGGATAAAACCAGCGTCCGTGCACCACCATTTTCGTCGGATCGCCGTTCCCTTGTCGCGCCGGTACCGCGACATCCTCAAAGATCGGTTCCGTCTCGGTCATGGGGAGTTCACGCAGGGCAGGGAGTCGTCCAGTCGACTCACTATGGAGAGATTTTCAATTCCTCGCAAATCACCTCGAACTTCGTAAGGATGTTCGGACCGAAATCTGTACTGATGGCCACGTCGATGGCGTCGCGTCCGCAGGCGATCAGAATTCGACCCGTTCGGGGTGCATTATTCCGGGGATCGAAGGCGTGCCATTGTCCGCCAAGGTAGGCCTCAAACCAACCGGCAAAGTCCATCGGGCTCGTGTTGGGGGGGAGACCGATATCGCTGATGTACCCCGTGCAATACCGTGCGGGAATATTCATGCATCGGCAAAAAGCAATCGCCAGATGAGCGAAGTCGCGACAGACTCCAGTCCGTTCGTTATAGGCTTCGAGCGCCGTTCGGGTCGGCCGCGCCGTGGCATAGTCAAAGCGAATGTGTTGATGCACAAAATCACAGATCGCCTGTACGCGTCCCCATCCCAAAAGCGTTTTTCCAAAGAGACTCCACGCCGTCTGCGTCAGCAGGTCGGTTTCGCAGTAGCGGCTTGCCAGGAGAAAGACCAGCGTCTCCGCGGGCAATTCCCAGACAGGATGTTGCCGGGCGGCAGAATTGATCGGATCGGGAATCCCCGTCGAGCGCACGACCGCCGAAGTGCTGATCCGCGATGGGCCTGCCGGTGCTTCGAGCCGACTGCACCAGTTTCCAAATCCATCCCGGTAAGATGAGATCGGCACTGCGGGCGTGACAACGAGGTGATCTGGACGGACGATTTGATAGGCGTGGCTGTAATGAATATTGAGCATCAACAGCATGGGAGTCGGCTGCGGACATTGATACGCAATTTCGTAGCCGACTTTAATATCGATGATATTCGTCACTTTCTGACCAGTGAAAGGTTTTCAGCATGCCAGAGATTCGTAACGGAACATCCCGAGACGCACTGACTATAGCCCGCATCGCATCATTGGGAGAAGTCCGTTTATTCAACGTTGATGACACATTCAGCGAATGATTCGGTTGCGGGAGGTGGGGCCGTGGTCCATTCAGATCGGGAATACGGGGTCGTCCCAATGTTTAGCCGCGATCGATAGGGGATCGCTATACGGGTGCTACGACGCGACTCACGCGCTCCCCTCCGCAAACTCCGGGTCGCGGCTAAGCATTCTCGTTGATCTTCGCGTTTTGCCGAGACGGTTGCGTTCTCGGCGTGCGGGTGGTAGACCATCGGGACGTGACCGGTGCGCGCTGCCTTATGTCATGTAAACGAACCTTGATCTTTGACCCCTTGGGCGGTTTTGTCCGCCTCGAATTCCCAGGAAGATGTTGAATGCCGATTGCGACACCCAAGCAATATGCCGCGATGCTCGATGCCGCCCAAGCGGGTAATTATGCGTTTCCCGCCGTCAACTGCACGTCGCTCAGTTCCATCAATGCCGCACTGAAGGCCTACAGCGATCAGAAGTCGGACGGCATCATTCAATTCTCGACCGGGGCCGGCGATTTTGCCGCCGGGTTGAACGTCAAGGACCGTGTTCTCGGCACCGTCGTTCTGGCCGAGGCCACGCATCGGCTGGCCGCCAAGCATAATGTGCTCGTCGCGCTCCATACCGATCACTGCCCGCCGAAGAACGTTGACGATTTTCTTAAGCCGCTGATCCAGGAAACGGCGAAACGCCGCGCGGCGGGACTCGGCAATCTGTTCCAGTCACACATGCTTGATGCGTCGAACCTGCCGCTCGCCGAAAACATGGCGTTGTCGCTGGAATTGCTGAAGCTGTGCGCTCCAAACGAGATCATTCTGGAAGTGGAAGCCGGTGTCGTCGGCGGTGAAGAAGACGGCGCAGCGGGCTCCGAGCACGAACACGTGCCCGATGACAAGCTCTACACCACACCGGAAGATATGCTCGCTGTCTGCGAAGCGCTGAAAGGACAAGGCCGATACATGTTCGCGGCGACGTTCGGCAACGTGCATGGCCACTACAAGCCGGGTGCGGTGAAGCTGCGGCCGGATATTCTCAAGAGCGGTCAGGATGCAGTGATTGCGAAGTACGGCAAGAAGGCCGAATTCGATCTCGTCTTCCACGGCGGTTCGGGAACGCCGACCGAGCAAATCCGCGAAACCCTGGCCTATGGCGTGATCAAGATGAACATCGACACCGACACGCAATATGCCTTCACGCGGCCGATCGTCGAGCACATGTTCAAGAACTACAGCGGTGTGCTGATGGTCGATGGTGATATCGGCGATAAGAAGGCCTACGATCCGCGCAGCTACCTTAAGAAAGCCGAAGAAGGCATGGCGAAGCGCATGGCCGTGGCGTGCGACGATTTGCTCAGCAGCGGCAAGACGCTGTTCGGGAAAGTCTAAAACCGCTGGCGCTTCGCAGGCTCCCGGCACCCGCGCTTGGTGAATTCAGAACCCCAGTCATCGCGATGACTGGGGTTCATCTTTTTAACGCGAACTGTGGTGTCCGCGAAACGCAAGCGCAAGGCGTCACGGATTTGCGGACGCCAACCCCGTATCGGCGACGCGCACGATCAGCAATCGTTGTTGTTCACCCGCTTTTTCGGTCTCGCGGCGGAAGAACCGGCTGCCTGGCAAATCCGCATCCTTGCCATCACAACCCACGACGACGAACTCGCCGGTGCTTAACATCACGCTGAATTTCAGGGCGTGTCGAACATCGATCTTCTGCCCGCCACGTAACGCCCAGCCTTCTTCGTTCGGTGTAGGACGCATGCGGGAGTCGCCGTGATGAATTTCGGGCGTGAATTCCAGCATGACCCAACCGTCCTGCTGGCGGATCGGTTTCAGCCGCAGAACGCAGCGGGCTTGCGCGTACTCAATCGTTTCTTCCTGACCATCGGCGAGAAAAGACATCCGGCACTCTGGAACCGTTTCGCTCGTCGTCAACTCCGTTTCCTGACCGCTCCGAAGTCCCATTCGCGAACCGCGCATCCGACGATCTTCGATGGAATCTTCTGCAGAGATTTCTTCCGTTAATCCCAGCAGCGTCTGCATCGCGGGCGGAGGACTCGCGTTGGTTTGGCCAACGCGAAAACCGTGATCGATTAATAACGTCCGTGTCGCAGGGGGAAGGGCACCAATCTGGTCGAGTTCCTGCCAGACCAGTTTCGATGCCAGCGCGTCATCACTGGGGCGTTCGATAAAGACGATTTGCAGTTGAATCGCATCGGTGGCTGGCCGAAGCGCAGGTAATCCGCCGCGGGATGTCGAGCTTTTCAGCGTTTCTTCAGACGGCCCGAATAATGCGCAGCCGCCCAACGCTGCCGCCGTGAGGATCACGACTACAGCCGCGCGCGCGCAACGGAAACGGTCGGCGACCGGCACCGGACGGGCTTTCTACGAAATGAAACGGGAAGAGATAGCGGAACATAGGTCAGAAGTGCGGTTTTGGTCAATGCGAACCTGGACGCTTGCCGTTTCACGGAATCACCGATTCCCATTCCCATGCCGTTCGCGAGCGCGGTTTGCAATCGGGGATGCGGCATCGATACAGTGGGACCATCAACGGACAGTGAATACGGTGAGAACACATGCACATTCGTGACGGGATTCTGGGACCGGAAGTCTGCCTCATCGGCGGGGCGCTCGCTGTCGCCGCCGTCGGTTACAGCCTGCGTCGATTACGGACCGAACTGGCCGACCGGACGATTCCGCTCACGGGGATGCTGGCCGCGGTGATCTTCGCCGGGCAGATGGTCAACTTCCCATTATTTGGACTGCCGGTGTCGGGACATTTGCTGGGGGGCGTGCTTGCCGCAGTCGTGTTGGGACCGTGGGCGGGGTGCGTTGCGCTCTCCATCGTGCTTGTCGTCCAGGCCATCCTGTTTGCGGATGGCGGCTTGCTGAGTCTCGGCGTCAACATCGTGAACATGGCGGTGATCGGCGCATGGGGCGGCAGCGCAGCGTATCAAATGCTGCGCCGCATGCTCGGAAACGGCCGACAAGCCACGCTGTTCGCCGCGATCGTTGCCGCATATCTTTCCGTTCTCGCAGCCGCCGGATTGTTCTGTGCCGAGTTCGCCTTTTCGCGATCCAATGCCGCGTTTGATCTGCGGCAGATCACGGTCTGGATGCTGCTCTATCATGCACTCATCGCCGTGGGTGAAGCCGGAATCACCGGGGCGGTGGTCGCATTTCTCCTCGCTCGGCGACCGGAATTGATCTTGCGAGACAGCACGCCGGTCGAACCTTCGCGGTTCCGGACTGCCGCGTGGGGGCTCAGCCTGAGCGCCGCCGTGGTAGCTCTGATCGCGTCGCCATGGGCGTCTTCATTCCCCGATGGTTTGGAGGCGGTGGCCGAACGGATGGGCTTCAACGATCTCGGTGTCGATCGTCCGCTGTTGCTCTCCGACTATGCGTTGCCGTTGCCGGCAGGATGGGACGCGATTTCGATCTCACTCGCGGGCTTGCTGGGAACAATGGTCGTGCTGTGTCTCGGGTGGGGACTAAGCCGGTGGTTGCAGCGCGCGACTCCGTGATTCGTTGACAGATGAAATTGCTGTGTGGTGTTGGCACAGGGCGCGAAACCGCAAGCGGGGCAGGGGCCGCCGGAAACAATTGATCCCCACTGACAACGGATAAATGACCAAGAACTCTTTCTCCAGCGAATTGAAACTCGGCTTCGTGATGGCGCTGCTGCTGGTGGCGGGATTGATGCCCGCCGAGCAGTGGCCGGCGATCGCGTTACTGGCGGTGATCGCGTTCGTGGCTCATGCGCTCGTGGAAACTCCGACAGCAGTTCTCTGGCGGCGGGGCAAGCAATTTACCTTAGTTGCGTTGCTGATGGGATCGGCTGGGTTGATCTCGCGCGGGGATACGGAGGCCGCGATTGCCGTGCTGGCGCTGGTCTTGCGAATGTTCGTCGCATTTCTGTGCGGGCTTTGGCTCATGCAGGTCATGACTGCCGCCGAGTTGATCCAACTGTTGCGCCGCTGGCATTGCCCCGCAGCATTGGTGGCCATTATGAGTTCGTTGTTGCGGTACGTGGTCGTCTTGTGGGATGAACACGAACGACTCATTCGCGCTCAACAGGCTCGCGCCGGGGGAACACCGCCCGGATGGGCTTCGTGGCTCGCGGCGGTGCAACGGATGGGGCTTTTGTTGCTGCGCGGTATCGATCGGGCGGAGCGCACGCACCGCGCGATGCTGGCCCGCGGCTGGGACGGGACGGAACGGTGGCTGAACTGAACGGTGCTCCCGCCGCCATCGAACTCCGTCGCCTGACGTTCGCGTATCCCAGCGGGCGAACGGTACTGAATGACCTCTCGGCAACGTGGGCAACCGGCTCGCGCGTGGCGATTGTCGGCCCGAGCGGTGCGGGCAAGTCCACGTTGCTGATGCACCTGATTGGTCTTCTGCCGACAGTGCCGGTCACCAACCCGCAGCAATGCGAAGTCTGGGTTGACGGCTCGCCCGTCACTGCAGAGCGATTGCGCACGGTCCGTCAATACGTCGGCTTTGTCTTTCAAGACCCGGACGATCAACTCTTTGCGGGGACGGTCGCTGAAGACGTAGCATTCGGTCCGAAGTTGCTGGGATGCGATGCCGCGGAGACGCAATCGCGCGTGACGGAAAGCCTGACCGCCGTGGGATTGCCGCTGGTGGGGAATCTCAATCCGGGGCACCTCAGTTATGGCGAACGAAAACGCGTCTGCCTGGCCGGAGTGCTGGCTTGTCAGCCCAAGGTGCTGGTTCTTGATGAACCATCGAGCAATCTCGATCCGCGCGCCCGGCGACAGTTGCTGTCGATCCTGCGTTCGCTGCCTGTGACCGTCGTCGTCGCCACACATGATCTCGATCTGGTGCTCGATTTGTGCGATCGCGTGGTGTTGCTCGACGAAGGCCGGATTCAATCGGAAGGGGTGCCCACCCAAATCTTGTCCGATGAACTGCTCATGGAACGACACGGGCTGGAAGTCCCCTGGCGGTTGCGCCCGACTTCACTTCCGTAACCAATCCATCCCGGGGCACCCCACTCGCTTCGCGGTTCAACGCGGAACGTCAACTCGAGATCGCTCCTTGGAGATCACCGCTGTGATTTGCTCGTGCAACGTTCGTTCGGTGACTTCATCCATCACGAATGGCACCACGCGCACGCGCGGCTGCACATACACCAGCGACTGCGTTGCCAACGGCGTCCGTTTCCAATCGCGAAACGCCCACGCGTACAACGCGAGTTGCCAACGATAGGGCATCACCAACGCGGCATCAGTGTTTTGGGGATCGAACAGACCGGTCTTAAAGTCGATCAGCTTCCATTCCCCGGCGGAAGTGCGATAGATCAGATCGCACGTTCCGGTGATGATGTCACCCACTTCGCCGGATGCCGTCCACGCAAATGGATAGACGAATTCCACTTCGCGCAGCACGGTCTCGGCCGCGGCCACCTCGTCCATGACCCCGGATTCTGCAAGATTCGTCAGCAAGCACTCGGCCGCGTTCTGCAATTCGGGTAGGAGTTTCATTTGCGCCCGTCGTGCCGCGGGAGCGATTTCTTCCAGCCAGTTTTCGGGGTGCGCGAAGTCGCAGCGTTCCAGCACCGCGTGCAGCAGCGTTCCGAGATCACCCGCAGCAACATCCGGTTCGCTGCTGTCACGTTGTCGCGCCGGCCACTTCTTGTCGGTCGGATAAAGTGCGTCAGCGAGCTCTTCGAGCTGACTCACATTCCACCAGCGCGGCGCGGCGGCATCGGCAGCGATGACACGCGCCGAGTCGGGCCACGGCGCGGCTTCCACCTGCGTGTAATTGGGATAGATTTCTGTCAGCGGAATTGTGTCGCGTTGATGGCTGACGCGTTCACCCTTCGGTGGGGCTTTATGCGCGTAAACATCGGGGATTGCCTGCGGGCCCTCTGACGAACCATAACTTCCGAGCAGGGCGTCGTGCTTCGGCAAACCGGTCGCTAAATCGAACTGTTCTGCCAGCAGTCGCATCCACGGCGACTTCGGCGTCCGTTCCAAATCAGTCCCTGCCGACAGAATCAAATGATCGGCCGCTCGGGTCAGCGCGACGTAAAACAATCGCAACGTTTCATCCAGATCGGCTTCTTGCTCGTCAATTATGAGCATCTGCAGACCGAGATGTGACCGCTCTTCGCCGAACTCTTTCGGAATGCGAACGAGTGCCCCCCATTCGCCGTGCAGATACGCCGACGCACCGTGGGCTTTGCCATAACGGTTGATGTCCGCCACCACGACCACTGGGAACTCGAGTCCCTTCGACTGATGAACCGACATCAACCGGATGACTTCGCCACTTTCGGGCAATGTCGTGGCGAACTCTTCGTCGGTCTCGGCAAGGACCGATGTCTGCAATCGATGCACGAAATCACGCAGCGTGAAGGTTTCCGCGCGGTCAAATGTCGCGGCTTGATCGATCAACTTTCGCAGGTTGGCCACCTTGCGGCGACCGAGAAACTCCGCCAGCAGCGCGGCGTCGTAACCCGTCCGTTCCAACGCTGCATGCAGCAACTGCGTGATCGGCAACCGGTCCTTCTGGTTTCGCAGCCAAGCCAGTATTTCTCCAGCGAAACGGACGCGTTCCAACTGCACTGCGGGAATTCCCATTGATGGCGGCGATTGCAAGCGGTTCCACCAGTTACCGTCGTCCGGACGGAGTGCTTGCAGCGTGTCGTCATTGAAACCGAAGAACGGTGACCGTAGCACGCCGATCAACGCGACGACATCATCGGGATCGTCCAGACATCGGCAGAGATTCAACAGATCGAAGACTTCCTGCTGTGAGTAAAACGTCTTGCCGCCGACGAGGTAATAATTGAGGCCGTAGTCCCGCAGCGCGTTTTCGTAGACCGAGACGTGCGTGAGCGCCCGAAACAGAATGACGATATCGCCGGGTATCACACGCCGCAGCACCGTCTTGCCGGTCCTGAGGTCTCTGGTCCGAATCCGTGGGGTCGGATCGGCCAGCAACGCTGCTAATCGTCGGGCCATCCAATCGGCCTCGCGCGTCCGAAGTTGCGCGGCGTTCGGATCATCTTCGTCGTCCGGTTCGTCGTCTCTATCGGCGTCCCGAGCATTGTCGGCGTCTTTGTCCGCGAAGAGAAACTCAATCGTCGGCTTCGGTGAAAATTGCTCGTCACCGAACGGCGACAATGGTTCATAATTGGGGAACTTGCGATGAAACAGGAAGTTCACGAACCGTAGAATCTCCGGCTGGCTGCGGAAATTCGTCGTCAGCGATAATTGCCCCGTGGCGGGAATTTCCTTGCGGAGTTCGACAAACACCGTGGGATCGGCACGACGGAAGCGATAGATCGATTGCTTCACGTCGCCAACGAGAAACAGTTTTCCGCGGGTGAGGGCGGTGCCGCAAAGCATGCGGACGATTTCCGCCTGCACGGGGTCGGTATCCTGAAACTCGTCGACCATCAACAACCGTAACCCGGCACCGAGTTTCTCGCGCACCAATGCATGATCGCGGAGCACATCCCGCGCTCGCAGCAGCAGATCATCGAAATCGAGCGCCGACGCTCGCTGCTTTCGCTCTTCGTACTCCGTGACCGCTTGCCGGGTGAGCCGCAATCCCTGACACGCCAGCTCGGCGGCGAGCGTCACATCGTCCGGATCGATGTCGAGTTTCTCGATGACTTTGTCGATCTGGGCCCGCAGATCTTTGAAGTGCCCGCTGATGCCCTCGTAGATTTCCTCGCTGGGCCACGCCGATTTCCCGCCGCCGCCCTGGACTTTGGCGGCTTCACGGATCGCTGTCAGTTCTGCCAGCGGATCGGTCCACACGGTGGCAGGCGACAGCCGTTCGAGGACGATCAGACAGCGTTCGCGCATCGCCGCATGCGTCGGTGTGTGTTGTGACAACAATTCCAGCACCGCGGGGACGCACGCCGCCTCGCGGACTTTCTTCGCGAGGCGCGGGACCGTTTCCGTTCGCCACGCGGAGAGCCAGCGTTGGACCAGTTCTTCCGTCGTCGGATCGTGCGACTGTGACCAATCCACGCGGAACCTCTGGGCCACCAGACTGGCGAGCAATTCCTGTGTCCGCTCCAGCCCGAAACGCAGCACATAGGCCTCGGCGTCGGGATCCTCGGCGATCAATAATCGATGCAGCGTCGCCTTGGCAGCCTCTTCTCGCAGCGTGTCGGCGAGCGCCGGTTCCAGCACGGTGAACCGCGGATCGATCTGCGCTTCCACCGCGTGCGTCCGCAGCAGCCCCGTGCAGAACGAATGGATCGTGCTGATGCGTGCGGCATCCAAACCGCGGAGGATGCCGAGCCAGTGTTCGACATCGGCGTCCGTACAATCTTCCAACCGCTTCTGACACGCCGAGCGAATGCGGTCGCGCATTTCCCGCGCCGCCCGGTCGGTAAACGTGATCGCCGCCAGCGACCGCAATTCCGCCTGGTCCGGCCCTGGTTCAAGATAGGCGAGAAACCGCTGCGTAAGAACGAATGTCTTCCCGCATCCCGCCCCGGCGGATAGTGCGACGGACACGTTCCGCGCCGTAATCGCCGCCGTCTGCTGCGGTGTCCATTGGGTGCTCGACATTGATCAATAACTCTTCGCTCGCGCTGTGTGGAGATTTCCATTTCCATCGTCGTGGATCGGCCTGATGGCTGCCACTCTGTGGGGGAACTCAAGAAGGGGGTAGGCCGCGAAAAGGCACAAAAGGACGCAAAAATCAGAAGCGCTTGCGAGGCTTGTTTCGTTCTTGCTGTGCTTTCTGTGGCGAAAACTCTTCTTTTCCTTTTGCGCCTTTTCGCGGCGAACCCTCTTCTGCCGTCGCTTGCGCTCCGGATTGTGATGGAGGGGATGCGACAACTTGCCGCAAACCACGGATTGTGGGATAACATCTTTGACTTGATGGACGTGTGTTGCAGGAAAGGATGCCTGCGGGTGATGGAACCCCCTTCTGATGGGCTGATGCAGCGGCTGCAGGACTGGCGCTTGTGCCGGCCGGCGGATTTGCGTCGAGCGCGCGGCCGCGTCCGGCAACTCGCGCGCGATTTGCCCGCCTTCGATTCTGTGTGGATCGATGCGCTCGTGCAGATTGGGTGTCTCACGCCGTTTCAAGCCCGGGTGCTGGAATCGCCGGCACCGGAACAACTCCTCGTCGGCGAGTATCTGCTGCAGGACGAACTCGGTCACAGCCGGTGGACCCGCTCATGGGTTGCCCGGTCGCTGACACAAAACCAACTCGTCGTGGTGAAACGGCTCACGGCTCCACGCGAATCGGCGGCCGATGTCGCTAACCGTGGCCGGGAACTGGTACGACGAACGGCAAATATTTCGCGCTCGGACTGCATCCTGCCGCAAGCGTGCTGGGAAGATGCGAACGGCTTTTATCTCGCCTCGCCATTTGTGTCCGGTACGCCGTTGAGTGAGCTGCTGGTTCGACGGGGACGATTTCCCGCAGCGGTGGTCTGGCAAATCGCCCGGCAGTTGCTCGCGGCCTTATCCACGATCCATCGCGGCGGGATTGTGCATGGTGACATACGGCTGTCGCAAATTCGCCTGACCAAAGCCGGCCGGGTTGTGCTCGTCGAAACTGGTTACCGGCCGGTCCTCACCCCGGAAATTCATCTCCACGCAGGCTTGTCGCTGGAGAGTTACGACGGTGTCGCACCGGAAACCATCGGCGTCGGCCGCGCTCCGACACCTGCCGCCGATCTCTATTCACTCGGCTGCGTGCTGTGGCAATTGCTAGCGGGACGACCACCATTTCCGACCGCGGATCCCTTGGCCAAACTCGCAGCGCATCAAACCCGTGTGATCCCCGATATCCGTGAATGGGCACCGGAAACGCCGGAATCCTTCGCCACAGGATTGCTGCAACTGACGGCGCCCGATCCGAAAGATCGGCCGGTGTCCGCGGAGGCTTCGCTCGGGGAGTGGGGGCAACCGCGCTATTCCAGCCGCAGCACGGTCGCCGCCTTCCTGCAACAGTTTCAGGAAACGGTGCCACACTTGCAGGCCCCGATGACCGCAGGAACCGGGCGGTGGGCGCTGACTGCGGCAGCGTTGTTTGCAGTGAGCGGCATGGTTTGGGCTCTCGCCGATCAGGGCACGCGGACGGAATTGCTCTCCATCTCCCAGCGTTGGTGGACTGCAGAGGACCAGTCCGATCCGGAGTCGGCGGCGGTTCCGGACCATCGGTTGCCGTTCCCGCCCCCTGCGGCCGACGGCACCATCGTGCTTACCGAACCGGGCCCCTACAGCGTGGCGGAGATCCGGTTCGCGGGACACTTGCGGATTCAGGGCACCGACGGCCTCCACCCCGAGATCGTGGTCCGCGATCAACCGTTGCGTCTCGCTGCCGAGACTGTGCAACTCGAAAACGTGCGGCTGCGATTCGATAGCCCGCTCCGCCAAATCGAACAGGCCGACGCGCTGGTGATGGTGCAATCGCAGCAACTCACAATCAAACGCTGCTCCATCGACACGGGTCTGCAACGCACCCGCGGCAGCGCTGCGAAAGTCGAACCCGCAACGGGGGTCGCGTGGAAACTGTTCGATCCGCTCGCGGCGAAGGCGGGCCAACTCCGCGCGATCGATTGCGTGTGCAGCGGTCACGGCACGAGTTTGTATGCTCACCAATCGGCCCGGCACGTGATCCTCGAAAACGTCCTGCAGACAGGAGCCGGAAGTTTATTCGCCATCGCGCCGGAGGCGGGAAACCGGTATCCCGAGTGCGAGTTCCGGCAGGTCACCCTGCGCGAGAGTGATGCCGCGATTCGGTTGTTTGACGAGACCCAGCCCGCGGACCGACATCCCTTGCGAATCGCCGCGCACGATTGCGTCTTTGGCTTGCAACAACGGGGCGGGGCGGGATTGATCGAGTTCGAGACGGAATCTTCGCCGGCATGGCGGCCGCGCGATTTCGTCTGGAGCGGTGACGGTTCGGTAATCACCGAGTCGGCTCCGTTGGCCGTCTGGACGGACGCGACGACGCGCGTGCGCGCGCCCGTGGATACCGACGATTGGGGTTTCGACGGTCTGTCCCGCGGACGATTCATCTTCGCCGGGCTACCAACCACGAGCCCTGAAGACTCGCGGGTCGTCGAATGTGATATTCCACGGACCTCGCTGACCCCGCCGGGAATCGACCCCGAACGACTAACACGGTAACAAGCGGCGTTGGTGTCCAAGTTGAAATGGATTTCACCTCTACAGTTGTGGGTCGGGTTCGACTATAATCGTTGGTGGTTAAGCCCGTTTCCTTCCTCTGTTTTCGCCGGAAGCTTCCCCGTCATGGATCACGAACTTCGTGAACGTTGCCAATCGTTGATCACCCGGATTGTCCATCTCCGAGACTCTCTTTGACTGGGCGGCGAAAACCGGCCGCGTGGCCGAAATCAATGAGCTCATGGGTGCCCCCGGCTTCTGGGATAACCAGGAAAAAGCTCAGGGACTGATGACCGAGCTCCGGCAACTCAACGCCGGCTTGAAGCCGATTAATGATCTGGTGAAGGGAAGCGACGATCTCGGCGTACTCGTCGAGTTCGCGGAAGACGATCCGTCGCCGGAGAACCTCGGTGAACTGACATCGTTGCTCGAAACTCTGGAAAAGCAGTTCGGTGAAGTCGAACTGCAGGCGATGTTGTCGCAACCCGAAGACGCCATGCCGGCCTACATCTACATCCAGGCCGGGGAAGGGGGGACCGATGCCTCCGACTGGGCGCAGATGCTGCTCCGGATGTATCAACGCTGGGCAGAAGAGCACGGCTATGAATGCGAATTGTTCGACATTTCTCCCGCGGAAGAAGCGGGTATTCGCAATGCATCCATCGCGATCCGTGGCCCATTCGTCTACGGCAAGCTGAAGGGGGAAACCGGGGTCCATCGGTTGATCCGCATCAGTCCGTTCGATTCCGCCGGTCGTCGTCAAACGTCATTCGCCGCGGTCGATGTGGTCCCGGAACTCGATGACAGTTTCGAGATCGATATCGACTGGACGAGCGAAGTCCGCGAAGACATTTGCCGCTCAGGCGGCGCTGGCGGCCAGCACGTCAACAAGACCGACTCCGCGATTCAGCTCACGCACTTGCCGACGGGTGTCTTCGTGAAGTGTCAAAACGAGCGCAGTCAGCACAAGAACCGGGCGACCGCGCGGAAGATGCTGACCGCAAAGCTCTATCAAATGGAAATTGACCGCCGGGATGCCGAGAAGTCGTCGAAACGCGAATCCAAATCCCGCATCGGCTTCGGCGGCGAACCGATCCGGCACTACGTCATCCATCCGGAAAGCTACGTCAAAGACGCCCGCAGCGGCCTGAAAAACGCTCATCCGCTGACACTGCTGGACGGCAAGCTCGACCCGTTCCTCGAAGCGTATCTGCGGTGGAGCCTCGGTCAATCCACCGGCAAATCCGCCGATTAGCACTCCGTTCGGGAGTTCCGTTCACGATTTTTTCTCCAAGCCCAGGTCGACCACGGCCTGGGCTTGTTTGTTTACTAATTTTGTCATGAACACTCTTGCAGACGGTTCCTAGCGACTTTAACGTGTGGGTTGCCATTTCCACCGCGTTGACTTTTCTCATCCCCTCGCTGGTGCAAACCGCGTTGTGTGGGAAGACGGAACGCCTGTTACTGGGCCACCAGGCACGTCAGGACCATTCATGCTGCGCTCCCATTGGTTGTTGGCGGTTCGTGGATTGTTGACTCATCGCGGAACCTCGAACCGGTTGTCTTCCCCGCGCGGAATGCGATCACGGTCCAATTTTGCCGCCGAAGTCCGGGTAATGGAGCCCCGATTGCTCCTCTCGGCCATCGTTCCGGCGACCGAGGTACCTCCCGAAGATGCGGAACTCGAAGTTCCACTCCCTGTCGGCGGCGATCCCTCGTTCGCGCGGCCCAGTGCTGTGGCCCCCGCCAACAACGACGCGACTTGGACGCCCGTGGGACCGGGGCCCATCGAAGACGGTCAGGTTGAGGGGATCAACGCGCAGAACAATCCTGTGTCCGGAGCCGTGCATGTTGTTCTGCCGCATCCGACAAATGCCGATATTCTTTATGTGGGCACTACGAACGGGGGCGTTTGGAAGACGACCAATGCCACGGCCACGAATCCGACGTGGACGCCGTTGATCGATCAGGAAACATCACTGTCGATTGGTGCGATGGCGCTCGATCCGATCGATGCGACGGGCAACACGCTGGTCGTGGGGATCGGTCGATACAGTTCGCTGGGACGCGATGGCGGTTCGCGCGCCGGTTTGCTGAAGAGCACCGATGGCGGAGCAACGTGGGCGCCCATCAACGGGACCGGTGCGGTCTCGATGGCAGGCAAGAACATCGCCGGCGTGACCATTCGCGGCAATGACATCATCGTGGCGGTCAACACCGCGGATTCCTTTACCAATGGCAACATTGGTATTTTCCGCAGCACGGATGGCGGGGCAACATACGCGCAAGTCAGCGGTGCAACTGGCAGCGGCCTGCCCCAGGGAGTGACCTACGATCTGGTCGGCGACCCAGTCAACAATGATGTGCTCTACACCGGTGTGGCCTTTGGTGTGGGGGCCGGATCCAACGGAATTTACAAGTCGACCAATCGGGGGGCTTCGTGGAGCAAAGTCAGTAACGCGACGATCGACGCCTTGATTGGCAACGTCACCAGCAATTTTGAATTGGCTGTCGGACGCAACAATAACGTCTTCGCGGGCATCATCAATCAGGGGCAATTAGCCGGATTGTTCATGAGTCTGGACGGGGGCGGAAACTGGTCGCAGCTCGACACGCCCGTCACCAACGAGAACGGAACGAACGTCGGCATCAACCCGAATCCCAAGGGGCCGGGGTCCGGTTCGCCGCCGGAACAGATCGCCGGGGGACAGGGATCGATCCACTTCTCGATGGCGGCCGACCCGACCGTCGCATCGTTGGTCTATGTCGCCGGAGACCGTCAACCGAGTCCGTTCCCGAACTCGATCGGCGCGCGGAATTTTTCGGGACGCGTCTTCCGTGTGGATGGTTCGCTCACCGCGGGCTCCCAAGCGACGGCGATGACACATAATCCGTCGACGAGCAGCAACAGCTCGCCCCATGCCGATTCGCGCGACATGGCCTTCGATGCTGCGGGCAACCTGATCGAAGGGGACGACGGAGGCATTTACAGGCGCACCAATCCACGCACCACCGGCGACTGGTTCGGCCTGCACGGCAACTTGCAGAACACCGAGTTTCATTCGATTGCGTATGACGCGCTCTCGAACATTTACTTCGGCGGGACGCAGGATGTCGGCACGCCGGTTCAGATTACGTCGGGCGGTCCCACCTGGAGCGACGTATTCCAGGGCGACGGCGGTGTCGTGGCCGTCGATGCAGTCTCTTTGGCAGCCCAGAACCGGTCGATTCGCTACATCAGCTTCCAGAATTTTGGCAACTTCACACGCGCCACATACGATGCCAACAATCAATTGGTCTCGCTGGTCAGTCCGACGCTCACAGTGACCCAAACGGGAACCAGCCTACCTCAAGCCGATGCGAACATTCAGTTCTATCAGCCGTACGAACTCAATGCAGTTGATCCAACGCGGGGGATTATTGGCACACGGAATATCTACGAGTCGGCGAACCGATTCGATACGCTCGATCGGCTGTTCGTCGGCACGGCCACAATCACGGCGATGGCCTACGGTGGAACGGGCAACGCCGACGCCATTTATTACGGCGACGCTGCCGGTCAGATGTGGGTCCGGCAAACAGCGGGTGGCAGCTTCACCCAACTCACGGGCTATCAGGGGGGGATACCGCGCGACATCGTTCTCGACCCGGACGACTGGCAAACCGTGATCGTGATTGATTCGAGCGGCGTCTACCGATCAACCGATGCTGGAACAAACTGGACGAACGTGACCGGGAATCTCGCGACTGCCAATCCCGGCTCGATTCGCACGGTCAGTTACATTGAGGGGACCGACGACGACGGTATCGTGATCGGCGCTGACCGGGGTGTCTTTCTGACGGAAATGGTGACGATTGGCATGTGGGACAATTTCGGTCCCGATCTGCCCAATGCCCCGGTACGCGATCTGCGGTACTACGCAGGTGACGATGTCCTTGTCGCCGGCCTCATGGGGCGCGGGGCGTGGTCCATCTCGAATGCCAGTCTCGAAGTGGGACTCGATAACAACCTCCCCGTGATTGCCGATCAATCGTTCTCGGTTAACGAAAATGCGCCCCCGGCGACAATTGTGGGCACCGTGCTGGCCAGCGATCCCGATGCCGGACAGACTCTCGCGTATGCCATCACGGCGGGAAATACGGGGAACGCTTTCGCCATCGATTCGATGACCGGTCAATTGACAGTCCTCACCTCCGCGCCCATCGATTTGCAAACCAATCCCGCCTTCAATTTGACCGTGCAGGTCACCGACAATGGCAATCCCGCGCGCTCCAGTTCCGCCACGGTGACCATCAATGTGTTGGAAGTGAATATCTCGCCAGTTGTGCCAACACAATCGTTCACATTGTCAGAAAACCGTCCGAACGGAACGGTCGTGGGAACCGTCGTCGCGACGGATAGCAACCTCGGTCAGACGAAAATGTTTTCGATTACCGGCGGCAATCTCGGCGGGGCGTTCGCCATCAATGCCGTCACCGGCGAGTTGACCGTCGTCAATGCCACCGCACTCAACTTCGAGGTCAATCCAACATTCGCGCTGACCGTACGCGTGCTCGACAACGGCCTTCCGCCGTTGACCGGATCCGGCACGGTCACGATCAATCTGTCGGATGCCAACGATCCGCCGAAGGTTGCGCCCCAGACGTTCTCGGTCATTGAAGATGCCGCCGTGAACACCGTTGTGGGAACGGCAACCGCGACCGATGAAGATGGCAGCCAAACTCGCACGTTCGCGATCACCGGCGGGAACGTCGGCAGCGCGTTCCAGATCGATGGCAATACCGGCGTCATTACGGTCAAGACGAAAGCCGCCATCGACTGGGAAACCACGCCCGTCTTCACGTTGCAGGTGACGGCCACGGACAACGGAATTCCCTCGGCTGCCGGGACCGGTGTGATCAAGGTCAACGTCACCAATATCAACGACGCGCCGACCAGTCTTTCCTTCGCCAACACGACGACAGACCTGGCGGAAAACGTCGCCAAGCTGAACCGCGTCAAGGTGGCCGATATCGTCATCGGGGATGACGGACTCGGCGTGAATCAACTGTCGTTAACCGGCGCGGACGCGTCGATTTTTGAGATCGTCAACGGCGGCTTGTTCGTCAAAGCCGGGACCGATCTCAACTTTGAAGCCAAGTCGAACTACGTCGTCACGGTGAATGTAGACGACACGTCGCTGGGAAATACTCCCGATGCGTCGGCGAACTTTACGTTGAAACTGATCGACGTAAACGAAGCCCCGGTGTTGCCCGGAAAGACGGTGGTTCTGCCGGAAAACAGTCCCGTTGGCACCGTGGTCGCGACGGGAATTGCCACCGATCCGGACGCCGGTCAAAAACTCACGTACTCGCTTCAATCGGGTAACCGGAATGGAGCCTTCGCCATCAATCCCAGTACCGGGGTGATCACCGTCAACAACCCGGCGGCACTCGACTGGGAGAACCAACCACCCTTTGAGCTGAAGATCGGCGTCACCGACAACGGTGCTCCCGCACTCTCGACAGCCGCGATCCTCAAGGTCGTCCTCACCAATGCCAATGATGCCCCTTCGGTCTATCGAGCTTACAAAACCATCCCCGAGAATCTCGCCCAGGGAACCGTGGTCCTCGACTACAAAGTCGTCGCCAAAGACCAGGATGCTGGCCAGACATTGACGTACGCCATCACGGCGGGCAACGAAGGGAATGCCTTCGCGATCAATGCCGCGACCGGCGTCATCACCGTCAACAACCCACTGGAGTTGGACTATGAGAACCAACCGCCCTTTGAATTGACGATTTCGGTCAAGGATGACGGCACGCCGTCATTGACCTCTCTCGGCAGTTTGCGGATCGCCCTCTCTGATGTGAACGATGCGCCGCGCGTCTATAACGGTGCGGTCACCATTCCGGAACACGCCCCCGTCGGCTCAACGGTTCTCGATTACAAGATCGTGGCCCGCGATCAAGACCTCGGCCAGACGCTGAGCTTTGCCATTCTGTCCGGGAATCGGGACAACGCCTTCGCCATTGACCCCTACACCGGCGTGATTACCGTGAAGAATTCGGCCCCCCTCGATTTTGAAACGGGCGGACCGTTCGATCTGGAAATCGCGACCACGGACACCGGCACCCCCGCACTTACCTCGAAGGCAAACCTGCGGGTGAATCTGAAGAATGTGAACGATCCCCCGCAGTTCACCAACGCTTCCGTGACGATTCTGGAAAACCTGCCGACCGGGACGACGGTCTTCGATCTGAAAACGGTGGCCAACGACCCCGATGCCGGCCAGACGCTGACGTTCGCCATTACGGGTGGCAACCGTAACAACGCCTTCAAAGTCGACGCCGCAACCGGCATCGTGTCCGTCGATAATTCCCTCGCGCTCGATTGGGAAAACGCGCCGCCGTTTACGCTCTCCATTTCTGCTACCGACAGCGCCAACCCCGCGCTTACCGCAACTGGCACACTCAAAGTCCTGCTGAAGAACGCCAACGACGCCCCGCGCGTTTACAATGCAGCCAAGACGATTTCGGAGAATCTTCCCGCCGGTTCGCTGGTGCTCGATTACAAGATCGTGGCCCGCGATCAGGATACCGGTCAGACGTTAAAGTACGCGATCACCGCCGGCAACACGGGGAATGCCTTTGCAATCCACCCAGATACGGGCTTGATCACCGTCAACAATGCCGCCGCGGTCGACTTTGAAACGAATCCCCAGTTCGTGCTGACGATTAAGGTAACCGATAACGGCACACCATCGCTGTCTTCTTCAGCGACGCTGACCATTAACCTCAAAGACATCCTTGAACCGGCGACAGTCGTCCCGGCAACATTCGCCTTGCCCGAGAACAGTGCCGTCGGAACCAACGTGGGAACGGTCACCCCCACGGCTCCGCCCAGTCCCGGCAAGACCCGCTCCTTCGCGATCACCGGCGGGAACCCGAACAATGCCTTTTCCATCAACGCGACCACGGGGCAGATTGAAGTCAACAATCCTGCGGCCCTTAATTTCGAGGGAACGCCGACATTCTCGTTAGTCGTCACCATCACCGATACCGGCTCTCCGACGACAACCGGGTCGGGAGTAATCAAGGTCAACCTGACCAACGTCAACGAAGCGCCTGTCGTGCCGGCGCAGTCGCTGGCCGTGAAAACATTCTCTCCGGTGGGAACCGTTGTCGGTAACGTTGTCGCCACCGACCCCGATGCCGGTCAGACCCGCACGTATGCAATTGAGTCCGGCAACGGCGTGTTGAACAACATCTTCGCCATCGATTTCGCGACCGGCAAAATCACAGTGAACAATGCATTGGGACTGTTCTTCGCGCGGGACTACAACCTCGTTGTTCGCGTGACGGACAACGGGTCGCCGGCACTGTCCACCCTCGGCAACGTTCGCATCGTGGTGAATGCTACCGGCGTGGCCTTAACGACTTCAACAATCACCAGCGCGCCGGTTACGTCTACGTCGTCGAAACTGTTGAAGAAGGCGAAGTGATCGTCGGACGGTCGTCCCACCGAGCCAAGGGATGTCCGATCAGCTCAGATTGTCCTTCAATGTCTGCATCGTTTCGCGCTGCCGCTGCTCGACGAATTGCCGGGCTACGGCCGCTTTGGCCTTGGCTTGAGCGGGATTTTTGGCGAGAGCCAGGGCTGTCGCCGGTAGACGTTGAACGTCGGCCTCGTTGTCGAAATCGAACAGCCAGTCGCCCAAGCCGATATCACGCCACATGAGGCCTTTGCTGGTCTGCTCGGCCCATCGGCAGACAATGGCGGGAATACCGTTGCCGACGCACATAATCGGCGAATGCATTTCATTGCCGAAGAGTCCCGCGCTGCGAACATAGGTCGACAGCGCTTCGCCCGTCAGCCAATAATCGGGTCGCCAGACGGTCCGTGATTTCACATCCGCGGGCAAGGGGTCGTACAACAATTCCTTGCCGACGGCCATTTGTGTGCGGTCTTCCGGACAAATGAGGACCTTCATCTCGGTCTGCCGCACGATGTCGATGATCGCCCGGCGATGCGGTTCGTGATCGTGCTCCTTCATGGCTTCGTTCCGCGCGTGCTTGATATCATCGCGCGCGGTTTTCTTTTCCGGAAGAACCCAATACGGCGTATATCGCAACCGGGGAATACAGCAGAGGAACCGGCCCTCTTCCAGTTGATGTTCCCGCAGAAACGCCGTGGATTTTTCGTCATCGCGCAAGTCGGTCGCGAAGGCGGCATCGGGGCCGAACTCCATCACCGGGCAGGTGCAACTGCGGTCCTGGGCCAGTTTCTTGGACACCGAATCGCGGAAGAAAACGAACTTCGCGCCGCTAAGAACATCGATCGTTTTCACAAACACATTGGCCGGAGTCGGCTTCGTAGCTGTCGAACCAGTTTCGGCCAGCGTGATTCCATAAACGCCGTACGGTTTACTCGTTTCAGTTCGCCACCGAGTGACATCGCGTTCGGCGACCAGCGATGCTCCGGATCCGTGCAGGAGAAAATCGCATTCGGCAAATGCGGCTTCCAATGCGGTGGGACTCTGCACGATTTTCACCTGGGGAAATCGTTGCTGCAGAATCGCATCGACGCCATTATCCACACGACTGGGCCACAGCCGCACTTCCGCATCGGGCAGATGCCGTTCCAGCAGCGCCAAGACACCCGGTGTATGGGCAATGTCTCCAATGTTCACCGTCTGCCACGACGACCGAAGCAGAATCCGCGGTCGCCGCAATTCCTGCGTTCCCCGGGAAACATTTGCGATCACCGCCGTCGCCGCCCCCGCGAACGTCGTCTGCAGGAATTGCCGTCGATCCATGATTGAAAGCCTCTGGAGCACCGTCGGAGTGGCGACACCATGGTAACAATCACCAAAATCGGCGCCTTGGCAATTCCTTCCCCCCGGCACACAACACGCCGGCCCTCATCTTTGTCAGAAACTTATTCGGCGTTCGGTTTCGCAACCACACCCCATCGGTTAAAATCCGTTGCTCCGCAGTTCCCACATCACACGATGGCTCGCCCCAAAGTGTCCTAAAGAACTGCGAGATACGCACTTGTGGGCGTAGCTCAGCTGGTAGAGCAACGGACTTTTAATCCGTAGGTCTTGGGTTCGAGTCCCAACGCCCACATTTTGATGAAGCAGGCCGTTGGACATTGCCTCCCGCAATATCCAACGGCCTTTTGTTCTGTGATTGCACTGACCGCGATCTTAATGCGCCGGCGGTGGGCTGTCCTGGAAGGCGCGGGCGCGAAAGAGGAAGTCAACAATGTTTCCTTCGTGCGGTTGCAGCCAATTGAGCTGTACGGTCTTCACGCGGCCGATGTTGAGGCGGTCAATCGTCACGGCGTCGAGGAGTTGCCGTTTGAACTTTGGGTCTTCGGTGATCGCCGAGCAGACGAGCGTCGAACCCATCGATTGAATCATCTTGGCCTGCGGGCATTCCACCACCGACGCGAACGGGAACATATACTCGGTGTTTGCGAGGGACACGTCCGGGGCGTTGCAGTGGACGATCGTCGGCCGCAAGTAGTCGCACCGCTCGCGTTCGATGAGCCGCTCACCGTTGCGGTACTTCGCGGTGACTTCCGTCGCGCCGGGGGATTTCAGTCCTTCTTCGATTTGTGCATTCATCGCCGCGGCGACACCCTTGGTCGTGAAAGCGGCCAGCGAAGACTTCGGATCATCCGGCGGCAGCGGGGCGATCGGGCCGAGTTTCTGGGCAATGGCATCGGCGATTTCTTCGGTATGCCGCGAGGCCCACACGCCGCTGGCGTTAATGCAGCTTCGACCACTGTTGGCGAAGATGCTGTCGACCATGATGTCGAGATAATCTTCCCATTTGTCGACAAGATCATCGCCGAGGACGACTTTTGAAAAACCGGGGCCGTGAGCGGAGATTTTCGGGTTGCCATAGTGCTGGTCGACGGTTTGCTGCCCGCCGAAGATCATCGTGCGCGGGCTGTCGGCCATCATCGCGCCGCCGACATCGTGACCACCTGGGTAAATGCCGATCGCTTCCCGTGGGAGTCCCGCCTGGAAGAACGCTTCCGCCACGCGGTAGGGGGTCCAGAATTCCTGTGAACCGGGCTTGAGCATCAGTCCGATCTGCATCGGGATCGCGGGCAACCACAGCGTGTGGACCCCCGGCGAATTGTTCGGCAGTACCGCGGACAGAACCGGTGTGTTCGCCTGGAAGCTGACCATCACCCCGCGGCTTTCCATGCCGTAGCCGTTGGTCAGAACATCATGCGGCAGTCCGCGGGTGAGGGCGTCGATCACTTCGCCCATGTGCGACAGGACGAACGCGTTCTTCCGCATGTTGCCGGCACACATGTGCTCGGGCAGCCCCGTGGTCGCCGATTGCATCCGGCAGAACTCGGCTGGATTCAGCGACCCGTTCCCACACGGCAGCGTGGCGTTGAGATACAGATCCGCCGCTTTCGCACAGATGTCGATGAGTTGCGGGATGGAAAGCTGCCGCAGGGCATCGCGGGCCTTCTGAGCCTTCTTCAGGTCCAGCTTGGCCTGCATTCCCGTCGCTTGATGGAGCTGCGCGAGCGCTTCGCCGGTGTCGAAGTGCACAACCGGCTGCTTCTCCATGCTCTCGTAAACTTGGCCCCAGCGGAGGATGGGAATATCAAACATTCGGAAATGCGCCTCGAAGGAACTCTTCACCACTGACAAAGAGCCACGAACAACTGACTAATACACCCCCACCGTCGTTGTTTTCGCGAACACATGGAATGGCCGCGTGCCGCTGATGCCGTCCCACGGGTAGGCTTCGCACGGGGGTTCGCGCTCGCCTTCGTCACGCTCCATGAAGCCGGGAATGAAAAGTTCCTTGGTGAGCGTGTAGAGCTTCACGCGGCCGGTTTTGTTGTAGTCGACGACTTTGTTGTAGTCGTCGAACTCGACTACTTCGATGACCGCGCGCGGTTCCGGAGCGTGGTAGGTGATCTTGTAGTTGTCCGCTTTATCGAACGGCTTGCTGCATGCCAGACCCATCAGCGTGTTGCCGTAGGTCGGCGTCATGAAAACATCCGGGCCGAGGAGTTCTTCGCAGCAGACGCGGTACCACTGCGGCGAAAACTCGGTCCCGCCGCCGAAGATACCAGTGATGCCCGTTTCGGCGATTGTCCGGCCTTCGTTCATCAACCGGCTGGCGAGAGCTTCCAACAACTTCGGCGTCATGAAGGCACACTTGATGTCGTGCCCGGCGGACAGAATCGTGAGCACCTGATCGATGACGTGCTCTTTGTACTCTTCCGCTTCCTTGATCTTGCCCTTCTTGAGCAGCTTCACCACCCAGCGGGGATCGAGATCGACGCAGAAGCAGATGCCGCCGCGGAACTGGGCGAGATGCTCGACCGCGAGTCGCAAGCGGCGCGGACCCGACGGACCGAGCATCAGCCAATTCGAGCCTTTCGGGAAATACTTGTCCGGGAGCGTCGCACTGAAGTTTTCGTAATCAATCCAGTGATCTTCAACCACCAGCCGACTCTTCGGGATGCCCGTCGTGCCACCGGTTTCGAAGACGTACATCGGTTTGCCTTCGAGCCCCTTCGGCATCCACCGCGTCACCGGGCCGCCGCGGAGTTCGTCGTCTTCAAACAGCGGGAACTTCTTCAAGTCGTCGAAGGAATTGACATCCGTAAGCGGGTTGAAGTTGAACGACTTGGCTTTTTCGAGCCAGTAGGGCGAACCCGTCGCCGGATTGAAGTGCCACTGAACCGTTTCGCGCGTGTGGGCATCGAGCGCGGCACGAGCCTGGACAGCACGTTCCTGAAGTGTCGTCACGGAGCGATCTTTCATTGAAGAATGCGGACGGTGGGCGAACGCAGGCAGTCAAAACATGATAGTCGTTGAGACAACTAACGGCAACGGGAGGGACGAAATGGAGAATGAGGAATGGAGCATGAAGAATTCAAAATGGTGAATTGCGCCCCATTCTTCACTCTTCATTTTGCATTCTTCATTCCCCATTCCCCGTCAGCAGACAAAGCAGCCGGACTGCGAGCGTTTCCTACAGGTCGGCGGTCGCCGGAACGATGTACGGGGCCCGGTATTCGCGAGTCAGTTGCTTGTTGGCTTCTTCGGCCATCGGTCCGCGGAAGGTTTCCTCCCCGGCGAGCGTCAGTTTCGGCCCGAGCGTAATCTTTGTCGTCGCCGGGTCGACTTTGTTGTCGGTCAAGTGTTGTAAGAAGCGATCGAGCGTCGAACTGGCTTCCGCGTCGTCTTTCAATGCCCCGCCGAGATCAGAGGCCGACATAGCCTTACCCAACCGGTAGGAAATGTTGCCGACGTGACAGAGCGCGCTCGAGAGGTGTCCTTCGAGGATTTCGCCGTTGAGGTCTTCGTAATTTCGGCTGCGGACGGCCTTCACAAAATTTGCGAAGTGATGTTCGTCGCCACCACTGGAGAACGTTTGCAACTTTTTGCCGTCTTTATCGAAGACCATCCCGCCGTTGTAGCTCGGCGAAACCATGTAGCCATCCGAACCTTCAAAGATCACGCCGACCTTGGCGTCTTTGAAGGCGTCGGTCTTCAGGCCGCGGACTTCAAACACCAGGCGCTTGCCCGAGCGGAACTGATGGATGCAGACCTGCGTGTTCGCCGTTTCCCCGGCGTCTTCGTAGCCGAACCGGCCGCCGTAGCTTTGCACGGTGTCGCCGAGGTCCATTTCACCGAGACCCCAGCGGGCGATGTCCATCTGGTGAATCCCCTGGTTGCCGAGGTCGCCGTTGCCGTAGGCCCATTGCCAGTGCCAGTCGTAGTGGAACTTGGGCCGCGTGAGGGTATCCATCGGAGCCGGGCCGGCCCACATGTCGTAGTTCACGCTCGCCGGGACATCATAATTCCCCTTGGGACCAATCGAGGGGCGCGGCTTGTAGCACAGGCCGCGGGCCAGTTTCACCTCGCCGATCTTGCCGGCCTTCATGTAATCGATCGCTTCCCGCATGCCCGGATTCGATCGGCTCTGCGTGCCACACTGAACCATTTTTTTGTACTTGCGGGCCGCTTCGACAATCCGGCGACCTTCGCTGACGTTGTGGCTCACCGGCTTTTCAACGTAGACATCTTTCCCGGCCTGCACAGCCCAGATTGCGGCAAGGGCGTGCCAATGGTTCGGCGTGGCGATGCTGGCAATGTCCAGCGACTTGTCTTCGAACGCCTTCCGCATGTCGATGTAGACTTTCGGCTTGTTGCCGAAGTTCTTCTCGATATCCTCCGCCCGCTTGTTGCCGACGACTTCATCGACATCGACAATCGCCGCGATCTCGCAGTCCTTCCGCTTGCCGAAGCCTGCGATGTGCGATGTCCCGCGACCATTCACGCCGACGACCACGACCCGCAGTTTTTCGTTCGGGCTGGATGATCCTTCTTGCGCGCTACCGGTGTTGGCAGCCGATGTCGCCAGCGCTGCGGTCGCCGCCGCGAACATTGAGTTTTCCAGGAATTCGCGACGTGATTGCTTAGACATCGGATCGGACCTTTATGCAGCGGCTGACAACAGAAGCATTATCAGGAAACGTCATTGATACCCGCGAGGTACCAATGCGCATATCGGGAGTTTACGTCACCTTTCCATCAACCTGCAAGCATGCGATCTCCGGAGGACTGCCGCGGCAACGGAGTCGCTGGTTCGGCTTTCGCCGGTTAGAATCCATTCCCCCTTTACAGGAGCTCATGTCATGCAATTACGGTCGCTCTGCATGTCGTTGCTATTCGTGAGTGCGGCAGGACTGCCGGGTTGGGCACAACGATTTCGATCGCCCGAGTTCGTTTCGCCTGAAGTCACCGCGGAGCGAACCATCATCTGCCGCATTCATGCTCCCAAGGCAGAAACCGTCCGCCTGTCGATTGGTGATGTTCCCGGCAGCGATCGCAGCGTGTCCGTGACCAAGGGCGACAACGGCGTGTGGGAAGCCAGCGTCGGTCCCGTTCCCGCCGGAGCGTACCGCTACACGTTTAACGTTGACGGCCTCAACGTCGTCGATCCCCGCAATCCGGCCACCAGCGAGTCCAACTCCAGCACATCCAGCCTGGTGATCGTGCCAGGTTCAGACCTCTTCGACATGAAAGGTGTACCGCACGGGACAGTCGCGGTCGTGAATTATTTTTCCACGACACTAAATCGCTTCCGGCGGATGCACGTCTACACGCCGCCCGGTTATGAACGGGGCGATGGCAAATATCCCGTGCTCTATCTGCTGCACGGTGCCGGCGATTCGGATGCGTCATGGAGCACAGTCGGCCGCGCGGGAATCATCCTCGACAACCTGATCGCCACTGGGAAAGCCAAACCGATGCTCGTCGTGATGCCCGCCGGACACACCGGGCCGTTCCGCTTCGGTCCGCCGGGCGAGGGAGGGAACGGGTTTGATCGCGGTCTCGATGAGTTCGTGGACGATTTTTCCAAGGAGGTGAGGCCATTCATCGAAAGCCATTATCGCACCATCAATGATCGGGCACATCGCGCGCTGGCCGGATTGTCGATGGGCGGCATTCAAACCTTGAGCATCGCCGCGGGGAATCTGACCGATTACGGCTACCTTGGCGTCTTCAGTTCGGGCATTCTCGGCATCGCGGGCCGCTTCGGAGGCGGTCCCCCCAATCGTGAATGGGAAGCGAAACATCAAGCGGCGCTGGATCACGCCGACGCCAAACAGGGGCTGCGATTAGTCTGGTTCGCCACCGGCAAGGACGATTTCCTGCTGAAAACATCACAGGCAACGGTGGTGATGCTGAAAGAGCACGGGTTCGACGTGAAGTACCAGGAAACCGATGGCGGCCACACCTGGCTCAACTGGCGCGACTATCTCAGCGAATTCGTCCCGAAATTGTTCACCGATCCGTAACGCTTGCGGGATCATCGCCGGTTGTGCGCGGGTCTCCCGCCCCCGCACTTCTTCCGACCGCAGGTCTCCCGTTGTTGCCGTACGTTGTGATACTTCGACGAAAATGCGAAGAGGAGACCTTCGGTCGCAGCCAGTGCGGGGTCGGGAGACCCGCGCACAGCACAGCCCGTGCACCGCGTGATCCGGGGTTCCCTTGCGATCAGACCGCGGACTGATCAACCTTTCTGAATATCGTGCCTGATCAATTCTCGAACTCGGACACTCCTATGTCGGATACGTCTTCCCTCAGCCGTCGTTCCCTGTTGACCGCCGGGGCGACTGCCACCGTGGCGGCAATGCTGCCCACCAATAGCGCTGTCGCTGCGGAGTCAGCCCCGATCATCACACCTCCCGCGGGCAAGCGGATTCTGCTGTCGTGCAAGCTGGGGATGATCGCCAAGAAGTCGCCCGAAGGGAATGACTACACGATCGTCGAACGGCTGAAACTCGCGAAGGAAGCCGGTTTCGACGGCGTTGACTTTGATGAAGCGGGCAACTTCACACCGGAACAAGCGCGTGACGCCGTGCGGGAATCGGGCGTCTTCGTTCACAACGCCATCAATCATGCCCACTGGGGTCAACGGCTCACCAGCGCGAACGAAACCGAACGGACCACCGGCCGCAACAACATCGCCCATTGTCTGCGGGTCTCGCATGCGGCGGGCGGCAGCGGTGTCCTCATCGTCATCGGCAAGGGTGACGACGGCCCGGAAGCGGAGATCGAAGACCGCGCCCGCAAAGAGATCAAGCAGCTCATTCCGCTTGCCGCATCGCTTGGCCAGATGATTCTCTTCGAGAACGTCTGGAACAAGATGCACTACGATCACGACGCCCCGCCGGAACAGACCGCGGACCGGTTCATCAAGTTCGTGGACAGCTTCAACAGTCCGTGGATCGGCATGTACTACGACATCGGCAACCACTGGAAATACGGCCAGCCGCGCGAATGGCTGAAGGCGTTCGGTCACCGGGCCGTGAAACTCGACGTGAAGGGCTTCAGCCGGGCGAAGAACAAGTTCGTGGACATCACTTCCGAAGACGACGACCTGCCGTGGGGCGAAGTGCAGAAGGGTCTCGAAGACATCGGCTTCACCGGTTGGACCACCGCGGAAGTCGGCGGCGGCGGATTGGAACGGCTGACGATCGTCCGCAAGCAGATGGAGAAGGCGTTTGGGTTGGTGTAGGTGAAATGTCCGCACAACTCGTTCCCACGCTCCGCGTGGGAACGCACGGCCGAGACGCTCCGCGTCGTCTTCGGAGCCACAACATGCCCCGCTCCCGCTATCGCATCTTCGAGGACAAATACCCGCACTTCGTCACCTGCACAGTGGTCGGCTGGCTCCCGGTCTTCATGCGTCCCGAAGTTGTGGAGATCCTGCTCGACTCACTCCGTTTCCTGCAAGGTGAACGTGGCCTGCAATTGTTCGGTTACGTCATCATGGAGAATCATCTGCATCTGATTGCAAAAGCCGACGAACTGGCCGAACGGATCGGCCAGTTCAAATCGTTCACTGCTCGAAATATCATCGACTTGCTGATGCGGAGAGCGGAAACTGGACTGCTGCAAGAACTCCGGTTTCAGAAGCGGAATCATAAATCGGACCGCGAGTTTCAATTCTGGGAGGAAGGGAGCCATCCGCAGCAGATTGATTCGGACGAGATGATGCTGCAGAAACTGGAGTACATTCATCAAAACCCGCTGCGGCGAGGCTACATTGATGAACCAACGCACTGGCGGTACTCGAGCGCTCGCAATTATGCTCGCCAGAAGGGGTTGCTGGACGTGGTGACTGACTGGTGACGGCGACGCAGAGCGTCGCGGCCGTGCGTTCCCACGCGGAGCGTGGGAACGAGTTAAGCCCCGGCCGCCCGTCGCGGAAGACTTTCAATACGCCGACTGCCCGTCAGCCGAGCGTTGTTTGCTTTCGACTGGCGGCTCTTGAGCCATACGAACCATTTGCACCAACCATTTCTTGACTGCCGGAAACTGGGGAGCACAGGCGCTCAACAAGAACCCCAAACCCATCAACGCGGCAGCCAAAGCCGCCAGCAGCAGCGGAATGTAGAACAGCTGCAAGAAACCCTGCGAGCAGGTGAAAATGCAGAATACCGCGAGGAAGAAGTACCCCAATGCCAGCGCATGTTTTTGCATGACGTACTCGCCTTTGCTGACCAGACTGCATGGTGTCGTGGTTGGTGTTCCGTGATCGAACGGCCGAACAACCTCGCGGTGGATTGCAGTTCTGTGGTTGATCGGCCAATTGGGGATTCTCTGAACGGACTGCTCAGAGGATACTCGAAAGCTGGCGAGTGTCAATCTCTTGGCACGATTGCACTTGTGGAGTTCTCCCGTGGCGCAAATCGACGGAGCAATTCTTGCGCAGTAAATGGAGTGGCATGAAGCTCCTGCATCAGTATGAAGGATTGGCCCCGCGGATGATCCAGACGTACCGTCTCTGCCTCCATTCCGTCTCTCAAGCAAGCTGGTATGGAATCGTCTCCGCAAGTGCCTGCCGCGTGACATTCTCCGCCCGGTCTGTTATCACTTTCCGATCTGTTATTCGGAATTCTCGGTCGAGGTCGGTGCGGTCACATGGAAGTCGGAATTGTCGGGTTGCCCAATGTGGGCAAGAGTACGTTGTTCAATGCCCTCACATCGTCGAAGTCGGCGCAGAGCGCGAATTATCCATTCTGCACCATCGAGCCAAACGAGGGGATCGTCGCGATTCCTGACGATCGACTGCGGCGGATCAGTCAGTACATCGTACCGAAGAAGCTCGTGCCGACGGCTCTCAAGCTCGTCGACATCGCCGGCATTGTAAAGGGGGCCAGTGAAGGGCAGGGGCTCGGCAACAAGTTCCTCAGCCACATCCGTGAAGTGGACGCCATTCTGCAGGTCGTCCGCTGTTTCGATGACCCGGACGTGATCCACGTTTCCGGCAAAGTTGACCCGGTGTCGGACATCGAGACTATCGAAATCGAGCTGATGCTGGCCGACATGCAGACGCTCGACAATTCGCATTCCAAAGCGGAGCGGGCGGCCAAAAGCGGCGACAAAGAAGCCAAGCTGCGCGTCGATGTGATCAAGAAGTGTCTGGCCCATCTGCAAACCGATCAACCGCTGCGGAAACTGGAATTCGACGAGAACGAAAAGAAAGTCGTGTCGAGCTTCGGCCTGATGACGGCGAAGTCGATTCTGTATGTTGCCAATGTCGACGAGAACGATCTCGAAGGCAAAGGCCCGCTCGTGATGCAGTGCCGTGAGTTCGCTGCGAAGGTCGGAGCCGGAGTTGTTCCTGTCTGCGCGAAACTCGAAGCAGAAATCGCGGAACTCGAAGAAGCTGACCGCAAGGAGATGCTCGATTCCGTCGGGTTAGCCGAACCCGCCCTCGGTGTGGTCGCGCGGGAAGCGTATCGCGTGCTCGGCATGCAGAGTTACTTCACCGCAGGGGAAATCGAAGTGCGCGCGTGGCCAATCCCCATCGGCGCCACCGCTCCGCAAGCCGCCGGGGTGATTCACACCGACTTTGAGAAGGGCTTCATCCGCGCGGAAATCTACACGCTGCCCGATCTGGAGCAGTACAAGAGCGAAAAAGAAATCCGCAACGCCGGCAAGCTCCGCGTCGAGGGCAAAGCGTACGTCATGCAAGATGGTGACATCTGCCACTTCCTGTTCAATAATTGATTCCGCGAAGCGGCGCGATGGCTCATCACGAACGACTCTTTGTGATTCACGATTCCTGGTTGAATTGAAGAGGCGGATGTCGCGACTTTGTTGCACGCTCAATTCTTGGGATCGCGCGATGGTTTCATCGCTGGATGCAGTTCCCATCCCCCAGAAACGAAGCCCCCCCTGAATTGATCAGGGGGTTCCGGAAAGCTGTCACATTGTTGGCCTTGGCCAGACGTACTTGTGGCTTCGTTGACCGGGTATCGACACGGACAGTCGCCACATCCGCAGCGGTCGCCTGTGGGTGGAGAGACTTGCACCGGGGGAACCCTTGTTCCCAAAGCTGGCCCGTCGGCGAACCTGGCTAATGGTTAAAAAGAACCAGGGACGGGCGGGTATCCCGTACATCACTCCGGAGGGGTGGCTGAAGAGTTTGCGCGTATCGACTTGCGTACGGTTTGCGACATCACGGACAATCGTGCTCAACTGGAAAAGCACGCTCTGCTGTTTATACGATGGTTTTTGCCCATAGCAACGCCCCAATACAGTGATGCGAAATGAATGCCAAGGAATTGCCGAGACTTGATAGTTTGCTGACAAATTCGAGCCTATTACAGCGTGCGCAGCAGTCGGATATTCACGCTTGGGAACGCCTGGCAGCGCTGTACACGCCTCTCATTTATCGTTGGTGCCGAATACATGGGCTCCAGCCTGCCGATGCAGAAAATGTGGGGCAAGATGTGCTGTTGACGTTGTACCGAAGTCTACCCGCCTTCGAAATTCGGCCGGAAAATGGCTCCTTCCGTGGTTGGCTGCGAACAATCGTCATAAATAAGGTGCGCGACCATGCACGCCGGAAATCGCAACAAGCGGCAGCGATTGGTGGGAGCGATTCGCTGGTTATCTTACAAAGGGTGGCAGACTCGGATGCCGCAATAAGTGAACCGCAACAGGAAATCAGCCTGCTCTTTCTGCGGGCAGTCGAATTAATCCGCTCTGAGTTCAGCGAACGCGACTGGCGAGTGTTTCAAAGGGTTGTCATCGATAATTTTCCAGCGAGGGATGTAGCGTCGGAGATGGACCTGACTGTCAATACGGTCTACCTTGTCAAATCGCGCATCCTCTGTCGACTTAAGGCAGAGTTTGTGGGACTCATCGACTGAATTCTCGACCGAGAGGATTGCTGTGAACGCGATTCCGCAGCAAGTAAAGTCTTGCGACTGCCCTTCGTTGGATCAGATCCTGGCGTGCCTGTTGGGAACTCTGGATAACGACGAAACCGCGGGAATTCGGGAACACAGCCGCAACTGCTCAACCTGCGGAGATCTTCTTGAAACACTGGTGTCAGGATGCTTCGAGGAAGACCTCTGTCGGATCTTGCAGAATTGTCCGCCGACCGATGACTATCGCAAGGAAATCGAACTTCAACGACTTGAAGCGTGGGCCGCTCAATTGGGAGATGAGGAGGTCCGTGCCCGCTCTGCCGAGTATTCGACGGGACCTTGGCGAATCGGACGGTACGCCATGGAATCACCGATCGGCGAGGGAGGCTTCGGTTGCGTATGGCGCGCGTTTGACACGGAACTCCAACGTCCCGTGGCCATTAAAGTCGCTCACGTCTATCGGCTCATCTCCGAGACAGCGAAGCAGCGGTTTCTCAACGAGGCGCAAACGGTGGCTCGCCTGGAGCATCCGGGACTCGTGCCCATCTTCGACGCCGGACAAACCAACGACGGCGTACCTTACATCGTGTCAAAGCTCATCGCCGGAGAGAGCTTGGCCGTACGCCTTCAGTCGACTCGGCAGCCCTTCACGTCTGAGGAGGCGGCGAACCTTGTCGCAGCCCTCGCGGACGCTCTCGACTATGCTCACTCGCAAGGCGTGGTACATCGCGATGTCAAATCAGCCAATGTGCTCCTGACCCACGATGGTGCTCCTCTGCTGACCGACTTCGGTCTCGCCAAGACCGAGACGAACGAGGATGCACTCACACAGACCGGCCAAATCCTCGGCACTTTGGCCTATATGTCCCCCGAACAGGCGCGCGGTGATAGTCGCAAGGCGGATCGACGGAGTGATGTCTATTCTCTCGGTGTCATCTTGTATGAGCTGCTCGGCCAAAGGCGACCCTTTGGAGGTGATCGTGAGCAACTTGTTCACCAGATACTCACGTTGTCCCCACCTCCACTGCCGAAGAGCCCGGTGAAAAGAAACCTCAATGCCATCTGCATGAAATGCCTGGAGAAAGATCCTGAGGCTCGCTATAGAACGGCTAAAGAACTGGCGGACGATTTGCGGCGCTATCTATCGGGCAATAACGTTGCCGCGCTACGCGATCGTCTCCCGCGCAGCATCCGCAGGCTCGTCACGCGGCGAAAAGTTTTGTTTGCAGCCGGGGGCGCGTTTGCCGGGCTGGCCGCTCTCACCTGGAATCCCCGCACTGTCCGATTGCGGACGGTGATGTTCGAGACCGACCCAGCTGATGCCCGCGTAGCGATCGTCCGTATCGATGAACTTACAAATCAGCCGATTCCAACTTCCGTGCAGTTGATTGAAGCTGGGATGCCAAAGCAGGCGTTATTAGAACCGGGGGTCTATCGGATTGAGCTGCAAACCTCCGACAATCAGTTCCAAGAATGCTACCGGACGGTACCCCGGCCCGATCAGGTTCCGCGTAAGCACCCCCATCGGCAATGGGAAGTCATGTGGAACGGCACGATTGCGTGGCCGCCATTAGTCATTTCCCCAATACCGCAAGACATGCAATTGGCGTATTTCAAGGGAGGGACATTTATCGCTGGTGCCCATCCTCGAGGCCTCAAGGCTCGATCGGGACAAGGCATCATCAAACAGCGCCGAGTCATCCAGCCGTTTTACGTACAAACGACCGAGGTGACAATTGCACAATACAAAACCGTAATGTCTCGTCTTCCACGAGATTTTTCGGAATCAGCCTACGCTCAAGTCGCTAAAAATGATTGGCCCGTCACTCAGGTCACATTTGACGAGGCCATCGAGTTCTGCGAGCGGGCCGGATTGCGGCTGCCCACGGAATTCGAGTACGAATACGCGGCAACAAGTGCCGGACGGTGGCCCTATCCATGGGGTGAATCTCCACCAGTGTCATGGACCTACGGCCCTGTTGATCATACAACTTTAGATCGCACTGGAACACAACCCCCGATTCTCGGACTCTATTCCAACGTGGGGGAATGGACGGATTCTTCCCCCACAGAAGAGCACTCTGCTCTTGCTGCACCGACCAACATCGAACAATTCCGCGTCGTTCGGGGTGGTCCCAAATCTGTTCTTGAAGCGGCCCCACAGGATAAGGAAATCGCCTACGGGGCCTGCTGGGGTTCGTACTACTCGATTGATGAAGTTCGACGAGGTCTGGGATTTCGCTGCGCGCGCAGCGCAAAGCCACACTTTCTTGATTGAGCAGCATACACTGTGGCTAGGGGCGGAATCCTTTTGCATGACTTGGCCCGACGAAGGGTGCTCCTCCAGCACAGTCCGATCAGCCGCCAGATTCTTCTCTTCGGCATCTCTGACTTCATCACGGATTCTTCGTTGAAACGCGGCTTGGGCGATTTCGCGGGCGGGGAAACCCCCGTTTGCCAGTGATCTCGATGAGGATGTCTTCGCCTAATTTTGACGCCTCGGCACGTCTCGGGTCTTGATCGCTGATGTGTTTTAATTCCATCTCATAATTCCAAGTCCAGCTCTGGCGACTATTGAGTTCCTGTCCCACATAACGCACGCGATCCTGAACGTCCGGGTGCGTAAGCTTCAGAATTCGAAAATAGCGGTATTGAGCCCCGCCATTTATCGTCAGCCTGGCAATCGAATCTTCCCGAACCAGCGCTCCGTTTACTCCTCTGGGATGGCTGGTGTTGAACGTGTCAGCTTGATTCTGGCCCTGTCCGGGAGCACCACCCTGTCGTTGCGGACCGACATACTCTTCGATTTCTGCCAATTCCCATTGATCAATCCCTCCACGATATTTCGACTCTGAACGCTTTAAAAAAGTAATTGGAGACAGACACTCTTCTATGCCATTGACACGGTTGCACCCGTTGCCTAAGTCATGATCGGTGTTTGATGACGCGCCATAAAAACCGCCGAGCATGCAGCCGTCACACAGCGAGCCCCCATAGTAATTGACACCATTCCATTGTCCCCAAAAACTCATCGGACAGATGTATTCACAGTCGACCGCAGCAGCCTCTTCCCCATCCGTCGCTTTTTGCGCGGCGGATTGAGGAGATTCATTGCACAACCCCAAGCCCAGCGACACGACACTTCCAACGAACGCCATCACGCACAGACGAATTGACATGGCCCCTCCGCATCAACGTCGAAAAACAGAAATTGGAGACAATCCCCCGCCCCTTTGAGGTTCCCCCAAAGAGATTGTTTCACATCGAGCAATCGCAACGGCAATCAGGCATCAGGTTCCGATGTGCAACTTTCACATGCCCGGCATCAACGCCGGGATATGCGAATGTCGGAACTGCCGTTCGCAGGTGGCGCATTATCACTGCCACGACCCCAGGAGAGCAATGAGAGCCGGATGTCTTTTACAGTCCGCATTTGATTGATTACGCAGGCTCAGCCATCAATGGCAATCGCCTCTCGAATCATAAACGCATCGATCTGTCGTCGATTATTCAGAAAGCCGACAATCTCTCAACTGCGGACGCCGCAGCCACAAGTCTCCACTCCTTGCCGGCGCAGCCGCCTCAATCTCCGACGAATACTCCTGACCCCCACGCGCGGCCGCACGGCCCTGTGCCTTGCGATCTGACTGTCCGCCGGCCGCGACGGATTCGGCCGACAATTTCTTGACAGATGCGCTCGTTATACACAGCAGAAGGCAATGCACAGGCACGGTTGCCCGAACCATACTGGCACCGGTTCGTTTGCGACCTGTCAGCGAGCAACATGCCAATGCAGGGCGCTAGCTCCTACAGGATAGAAAACAATTGTGCGACAGGCATGTACGTCATGAACAGCAGATGACTATCGAGAACCAGAGATGAAAAGAATGCTGGTGTTTTTACTACACTCCCTTGATCGAAGAAAGGATCAGCCATGAAAGTCGATGGAATTCAGCTTCCAAGTGGTCTTGGAGCCAGTCTCGGGGCCGCCACGTCTCCCGAAGAGTCTGCGAAGCTCTTCATGAATGCTGCCACAAAGGGTTTGGCAAAAGTGATTGCCGACTCGGTTCTCGCGGCCGTTGGCGAGACCGTCGGAGTGGGCAGCACGCCTCCCGACTGGACGAAGCTTATCAAAGCTTGTGTCCTGCAAGTCGATTGGGAGACTCCCCCGGGGACGGCTCTCCAAAAGTGTGTGGCGTTTTCTGAGTCCGATAGCGGCCCCGTTCTTGGCGGCATTGGGTTCAGCGTCGGAATCTCCGGCACGTTCTAAGCGCGTGAAATCTTTGGGGGGGGGCATGGCACCATGGCAATCAGTTGCCTTCGGGCTTTCGAGCGAGCCTTGGTGCCACTTCCCCTGAAGTCGCCGCGAAGCAATTCATGAAATTGGCAACGCAAGGCTTGGCAACTGTCTTTCGCCGACGCCCTTCACGAAGCTCTTAGTGAAACTGGCGATGAGGACTCGGGCTGGCGGAAACTTGTGAAAGGCTGCTTGTTGGAACTCCATTGGGAAACCCCATCTGGCACGTCTAGTCAGGTATGCATAGCAATTCCAGCTAACGATCAGCTTGGCGCCAGGAAATTTAGTTTAGCTGTCAAGGGAGACTTCTGATGCCTCTGCAAACAACAGCGCCTATCCAGATTCCAGACGTTCCCACTCCACTTGGTGGTGCAGACCTTCAAATTGATCTGATCTATCAAGAGCAAACCCAATGGTGCTGGGCCGCTTGCATGGAGATGGTCTTCAGGAAGAACGGCGATCTTACAACGACACGCTGTAAGATTGCCAATGCCGCTTTTGATCTGCAAGGGTGTTGCTCATCACCATCAAGCAGTCTTTGCAATAAACCATGTCCAATCACCAACATCGGTACGGAATGGCAGCGGTGGGGCTATAATTCGATGTTCAATGCAGTGGCAATTGCATTTAACGCTTTAAAATTTGACTTGGACTCTGGTCGCCCCGTTGAAGTCGGAATCAAATGGAGTGGCGGTGGTGGGCATGCCATTTTGATTACGGGCTGGAACGAACAAAACGGTGTGGGTTATCTGACTGTGAATGATCCGACATACGGCAAATCACAGATTGAATACCAAACACTCGTGTCACGATACAACGGCACAGGGTCTTGGAAGTGGTCCTGGTCAGGAATCAGAAGGGGTTAATCACATGCCACATTTTCGATCTTTGCCGCAAGCCTCTCTACAGTCAATCGCTGACCAATTGGGGAACCTCTTCAACGTCCCCGAACGACTTGGGGCCGCTGGTACGTCCGTGACATTGAACGAAGCGATCGAACTTTGGTCACTTCCCGCAGATGCAACGCTGGAGCCGACGAACGATTTTCGCCTCTTGGCACAACGAACTGGACAGTGGCACCATCAAATCAAGCTCGGAGGGAATGCTGCTGCCACAGCATTGTCAATGCCCAGTGGGCCGGCAGCCGAGGACTGGAAAGTCACACAGTTCTCGCAAGGCGATTTGGCGGCGAAAATTGATGAAGTAGTCGGATGGTTGAGTGCCAACGCTCCCGCGAACGCTGAGGTGCGATTGTTGATGATTCCAGCATACCAAGTAGTGGCGGCATGGTTGTTGGATAATAACGACCAATCCGTTGTAATAATCAGTGCCACAAGGCCGATCAGCGACACACTTGGACCGCATCATTTTTTCACAACAAAAGAAGTGCTGGATGTCTTGCGTTCAGTGTCAGTTGCCGAAGGAATCATCTGACTTCTCCGAGTTTCCAGAGGACAGAAACGTTTTGTTCCAGCCCTGAAACAAAACCATGCTTTGCGGCCATGCCGTCTTCTTCTCTGCAAAGCCGGCACATCGCTAGCTGAATTTTACACTACTCATTTACAATCGATATCCGACATCGATACCGCTATCGATGGCATTAAGTGGTACACGTGCAACAATTTCAATCGCGGTCAGGTTCCACGACAGTTGGCTACGATAGCATAGTATTTTCTGCGTGTAATATACAAGCGATGTCGAAGCCAAAAGTTGACGAACACTAGCCATCGGGCTCATTTGTAAATTTCGCAGCGATAAATAATACAGCAAACATGTTTCCGATACGGTGGCTGCCCACCGTCCCGACAACTATGCAACTCGTGTATCTGACAGAATTGTTTGATCTCGTTGTGAGCGGCCGGCTTCAGGCTTTTGGTCTGCGTCGGCATGACGCGAACCCGAGACTAATCCAAATCAGAGTCCGTGCCCACAATTGCTCCGATGAATTGTGGGTTGACATCAGCGTCATGGAGTCGTCTGAAAACCTGCCTACACTGATTGAAGAGATGCTCAATACGCTGATTGATCAAGTATCCCCAGGGTAACTTCTTGACGGGTCATTGACTTACCGTCGCGATATCGCCGGCGATCACATCAGTTTTTATCGCCGTCGCGGCTGTCGGGTATTTCTGGACGCCATCAAAACATACTCGCCACGCCGGGATATACGGCGAACGCCACGTGCATCTTCGCGACGCGATGGCCCGCGTCCTGTCACAAAGCCCACGCCATCCGCGGCAAAGCCCGCAGCAGACTCCCATCCACGGCGATCAACCTCGCCAGCGCGGCTTCCTTCGCCAGAGGAAACGCCGCCCGGCTTTGTCCCGCCTGCGCGGCCTGTTCGGAGACGATCGGCTTCAGCGCCGCCGGGTCAAACACGCGGGCCGCTTCGCTGAGCGACCCCAATGATGTTGGCTTCACCCCGCAGAGCCGCGGGACATTTTCCAGCGTCGTGAACTGCCGAACCCCGCGCAATGTGGTCACGATCGGATTGAAGAAGTACAACACCCAGTTCCGTACTTGGGATGGGTGACGTTCGCCACGGCGCTCAACTTTGCAATCTGACGGCTCACCTGATCATCATGACAACGATGCCCGTGCCTGAATGAACGTCACCACATTTTGATGAAGGCCACATGAACAGACTTCTCACAATGTTGATTCCGACCGTTGTCCTCTTCACACGAGGAGCGGTTGCCGGGGTTGATTTGAGTCAGTCAACCGTCTCTTCCGATCTGGGAACGGTTCCTGCGGGGGCGGTGGTGACGGTGAATGTGGTGCTCAAGAATTCGGGGGATACGGCGTCGGAGGGGACGGATGTACGAGTTCGGTTTCCGTACAACGGGTTTCTCGTACGGATTGACGAACTGCCCGAGTTGAAGCGGGACGACAACGATCGCGAGGTGACAGCGGTCGTGAACATTCCCGCGGGAGGAGAGTATCGATTTTCGTACGACCTGCTGGCATCCCGCAAAGAAGCGCAACACACGCTGTCGTCGGATATCGAAGTCCGAAACTTTCTGGCTGACGCGCGGTTGGATACCGAGTTTTCGATCAAGATCAGCAACGCGCCATCCACGGCGGGAGTCGTCATCGGCGGATTGAGGTTTCATCCCGCAGCGTTCTGGTTGCTGGGATGGATGGTCTTCGGCGGATTGTTTTTCGTCTGGATGCAATCGCGGTTGCAGTGGGTTCGGGAACATCCGAAGTCCAGCGTGCTGCCGTCTGATGTCCGTCAATTCCCCGCATTTGGGCTCGTCGCGTTGATCATGGTTCCGCTGGCGTTTCTGATGGTCGGGGCAGGACTCGCGTGGCGTGATCTGCAAACGCTGACGAGTTGGAAAGAGGCTCAAGCGACCATCCTTGACCGACGCGAAGTCATCAAGACGGAGTCGCGAAAGGAAGCCGGGAAGCCGAGACAAACAAGTACCACACGCACTCCGGAATTCGCTTTGAAGTATCAAGCGAGCGAACGCGAAGTGATTTCATCCGGCTTTGATACCGGAACGTCCCTGCACATCGGCGGCCAAGTGATGGGGAAGGCCGCGATGGACGAATGGGTCCCTGGTAAAACGATTCCTTGTTGGTACGACCCCGCCGATCCCTCTAACGTGGTCGTCCGGCGTGGCTTCGGTGGAGCCTACATCTTCTTCCTGATCCCGCTACCAATCCTCTGGTTCGGCCTGAGGCAACTGCGAAAAGTCAGCAAAGCCGTCAGCCAGCTTGATGAACTCGAATCGGCGGTCGGTTAGTGAATTGGATCTGAACCACCACCCGCGAACAATCAGCGTGGTATCTATCGTGTGGCTGCGAATTCGCGATCCATCAAACCCGATTATTCTCCCGCACAAGCCCATCGTCGTTTTCGGCAGTGAGCTTATTGCTTGGAATCAAAATTTCCAAACATGGCATGCCGAGTTTAAACGGCGTCCTGCTACGCCAGGGTTACCTCGACGACATTGCTGCAACTCGTTTGCCTGACTCAGATTCCCATGGTTCAAAAGGCAGGCTTCCCGGTGACTTTGGCGGTCGATTCCGTTAATTTCTGTAGTGTTACAAAATAGTAGTGACGATGGCCAGCTTTTTTGCAGGAACCTTCTACTCACTCGCACAACGACTATCGAGCATGAACTGTCTCTCGGGAAATTCACACTCCACATACTTGACGCACGGCCAGTACCAGTTTTAGGCTATTCACCTCACGACCGTGGATTCTGGCTTCGATCGTTTCCTGAAGCTGAATCATCCCTCCTTATTGCTGTCTTGTGGTGTGTCTGCACCACAAGACAGCCGGAGTGTACTCATGGCGCTGCAGGATTGGCTGTGCGGTTTGCGTCGAGGGCAACTGCGGGGAAGGGAACCGCGGTCTCAATCGGGACGGATAGCACCTTTCCTGTCGGCCGAAGTCAGGCCGCTGGAAACCCGGCAGATGTTGAGTGGCATGAACACCACTCCGCAGCTGATCTCCATCGCGGGAACGGTGGATCCCAGCGAGCCGACGACCACGCAGGCCATGGGTCTCTTTACGGATGATGTCTTCACCTCCGGGTACCTGTATCTCGCGCTAACATATTCAGGAAATGGGGTGTCACTGCAGAACAGATCCAGAAGCTTCGAACTGCAACGAAGGATGTTGTATTTAAGAATGGGCGGCACGGCGGCGATTTTTCGACAACTGCACATAACCAAATATTCAGATTGATCGACCAGTCCCCAGATTACGCAACATTCATCAAAAAACTTCGCCAATGGGCCGACGAAAACCTTGTTGGAGGTGCTTCGTCTTTACCAGAAGGATTGCGTCCATGAAGGTATCCGTATGGGCTGGAAATGCCTCGACATGGGCAGACTTAAATTCATGCCTGGAATTTGCTTTCAATGAAGATGGCGAAGCGATTCCTGGGCCATTTGCGAGAGCTTTCGAGATCGACTGGTTCGATGAAGATTTCCGCGAGGCAACTGTAATTGATGGGCATGCTACTTCAGCAAAAGAACTGTTCTCACGACATTCCCGTGGAGAAGAGATTGCTATTGCACTTTGTCATAAAGTAGATTTATCGAACCGGCTTAATGCGACGGTTGCAATATTCGACTTTACATACCACGGCAAAGTGATTTCAGCAATTCTAGACAATGTGAGTCTGTCGTTTATTGGAATCGTAGAATTGCCTGAATGACATAAAGTGGTATGTGGCCCCTGCGCTCGTATGGGCGGCTTCTCTGAGCGTACTTCAGTCTACCGGAGTGACGAGGTGGTGGAAGGCGTCACACTGGCGAAACAGCAGCCTTTTCTTACTGTCATGCGAAGATGCCAGATGGCAACAATCGCGACTTTCTGACAAAAACTAAGCATCGACTTAATCCATATTATTAAGAGAGACTGTCCCAGCTTGCCCTAAATGAGGTGCCATGAGCCAAACACAAATGGACATGCTTATTGATGGTTTTATTAACAAGAATGTGGAGCCGGTGCGACTGAAGCAGACATTCGTATGGCCGAAAACACGCTTGCAGTAAGGCTGCCGGAAAGTTACCGCCACTATTTACGGAGGATCGGGTGGGGTCGTTTTTCCTGTGAAGAGCTGTATGGGCTTGGGATTGATACGCCGTCACATTTGGAGCTTGTTAAAAATGCGATGGCGGAACGGGATATGATGGGGCCGCCAATGCCGCCAACTCTTGTCCCACTAATGAATGATGGGGCCAGAAATCATTACTGCATAGACACATCGGCGACTATCATGGGTGAATGCCCAGTGGTTTTCTGGGACCATGAAGAAGGCCACAACCAAAAGCCAAACAAAGTTGCGGATTCTTTCGAGCAATGGCTGATTAATTTGCTGGCCGAACTGTCCAATTTCTAATTATGGCGGTGCGACATCGCTCGCCAGCCAGTGAGGATGAAAGTGCCACTACTTCGCCTGTGCGGTTGCCCAGCAGAAGCTATATCATGATTCTGCTAAAACAAGGGAGAAAGCCCACGTGGGAAGTGATCGAAGAAATTGAAACAAAGGCCTTGATCGCACGGGGAGCAAAAGCGGATGAAGCTCTAGAAGCAGTGAAAAGGATAATTCAGGTGTTAAAAGATCGTGGAGTAACCGGCCCGACAACAATTCCATCGGGAAGATAACGACATGAAACCTGAGATCGAAGAGTTCGCTCGATTACTGATTGAGCACGTTCGCGATATGGCGGTCGATAGTTGTGATAATACACTTCATCCCGAGGCAACCCACGTTGTGGCGCAGAGATGGCGAGAGCATATCCTGAAAGGGGATGCATCCCAGGGCAATCGCATGTTAGACCTCGGAAAAGGCGGTCCAAATCTGTTCGAGGACTTGCTCGTCCCAGCCGGCGCGGAGTCGTTTGCCGCGGATGTTGTCTTTGACCGTGGTGTCGCGCTGTAAAATG
>JAKFWC010000008.1 GCA_021732975.1 Planctomycetaceae bacterium
GGGCCGCTTCCGCCGCCTGGCCCGCGACTACGAACGACTGACCACCACCCTCGCCGGCTGGCACTGGCTCGCCTTCCTCGGACTGATGCTCAGAAAAATGATCTTTCAAAGTGCATAACAGGCTCTAAGACGAGAATTGGATGCAAAAGAGGAGAAGCGGTTTTGTGGCTAAAACTCCTGATCCTTCCGACGCATGATCAACTCAGATACGATCCGTATCACAGTCGTCTTACGAGAGGAGCACTGATGCGGTATGCGGTCTGGTTGGGATGTGTGACGATCGTCTTCGCAATGTGTGGTGTTACGATTGCCGCGGATCCACTCGGACTGCAAGCCGGGGCGGCGACGAGCAACATCACGCCGGAACTGGGCATCCCGATTGTCGGTGGATTCGCTCCGTATCCCGCGAAGCATGTGCATGATGAATTGCATGCCCGGTGTCTCGTGCTGGATGACGGCAAGACGAAACTCGCGCTCGTGGTGTGCGATCTGCTCGGTTTTCATCGTGCCGTGAGTGAAGCCGCGCGGCAGCAGATCGAACAAGCCACGGGCATCCCGCGCTCGCATGTGTTGATCTCCGCCACGCACACGCACTCGGCAGGGACGGCCCTCGGAGAAAAGCGATACAGTCCCGAGCAGCAACTCGACCTGTATCAGCAGTTCGTGGCGAAGCGCATCGCCGATGGTGTCCGCCGGGCACTGATCACATTACGACCAGCGGAAGTGGCGGTGGGGACGGTCGACATTCCGGAGCACGTCTTCAATCGCCGTTGGTTCATGAAGCCGGACACGATGCCGGAGAATCCGTTCGGCAAGATCGATCAGGTAAAAATGAACCCGCCGGCCGGCAGCGCGAATCTGGTTGATCCCGCCGGGCCGACCGATCCAACGGTGTCGATCATCGCCGCCCGGGAACCGAACGGAGCGCCCATCGGCGTGTTTGCGACCTATTCGTTACATTACGTCGGCGGTGTGGGCGACGGCCACATTTCCGCGGATTATTTCGCTGTCTTCGCGAACCATCTCACCCGGCAGATGGACGCCGAGCATCAAGACCCGCCGTTTGTGGCGATGATCGCCAACGGGACCAGCGGCGATATCAACAACATCAACTTCCGCACGCCGCGAGCAGCGAAGAAACCGTACGAACAAATGCGCTATGTCGCTGAGGATGTCGCCGCGAAGGTGAAGGAGCGTATCGCAGCGTTGCCGTATCGGCGCGACATCAAACTGGATGCCCGCTATCGCGAACCCACGGTGAAATGGCGAAAACCCACGGAGGAAGATCGTGAATGGGCCGAAAAGACCTTGGAAACACGCCCCATTGTTCCCGGCAAGACGGACCTTTCACGCATCTATGCCGAGCGGACATTGGCGCTCGTCGATCTCCCTGAAACGACGACCGTTCCCGTACAAGTCCTGGCGATTGGTGGCGCTCGGATCGGTACCATGCCGTGCGAGGTCTTCTGCGAAATCGGCCTCGAATTCCGTCAAGCCGCAAAATCACAGCCCGCATGGATGGTGTCGCTGAGTCATGGGTACTTCGGCTACCTGCCGACACCGAAGCATCACGACCTCGGCGGCTACGAAACCTGGCTTGGTACCAACCGCCTCGAACGCAATGCCTCCGTAATCCTGCTCGACAACCTCAAAGAAATGACAGCCGAAATAACGCCGTAAAGGCGAAGAGAGTGAGCCGCGAAAAGGCGCAAGGGGACGCAAAAAAGAAGTGAGGAGAGTGATCCACAGAAGGCACAGAGGACACAGAAAGGAAAAGGAGAGATAAGAAGATGAATTTCAAATTCTCTTTTCGCCTCTTTTCTGTGTCCTCTGTGCCTTCTGTGGATAAATACCTTCCGCCGCTCTCTCTTCCCTTCTGGGTCCCCTTGCGCCTTTTCGTGGCTAACCTCCGATGTCTTCGTCGTCTTCTTCACTCCCGGCTTCGCTCATGCCGAGTTGGCGCATTTTGCGGTAGAGGTTGCTGCGGTGGAGACCGAGGAGTTTGGCGGCTTCGCTCATGTTGCCACGCATGCGACGGATCGACCGGCGGATGTATTCCTGCTGGAAGAAATTCGTCGCTTCGCTGAGCCCCTGATTCTCCGTCGGTTCCGTGAATGTTTCTTTTTCGGGACTAAGAATGAACGCCAAGTCGTCGACTTCGATTTTGTCGTTCGGGGCGAGGAATGCCACGCGTTCCATCAAGTTGCGGAGTTCACGCACATTCCCCGGCCAAGCATGCATCTGCAACCGGCGTTTCGCATCCGCGGAGAGATTCAGCTTCGGTCGGCGTGATTGCACCGCGAACGTGCCGAGAAAATGCTCGGCCAGCGGGATGACATCATCGGGCCGGTCGCGCAACGGCGGTAGATCGAGCGTCACCACGTTGAGACGAAAGTACAAATCCTCGCGGAATTTCTTGGCCCGCACAGCTTCTGCGAGTTTCGCATTCGTGGCGGCGATGACGCGCACATTGATGGGAATCGCTTGTGAACCGCCGACGCGCGTGATCACTTTTTGTTCCAGCACACGCAACAGTTTCGCCTGACCGCCGAGGCTCATGTCGCCGATTTCGTCGAGGAAAATCGTGCCTCCCTCGGCGGTTTCAAACTGACCGCGGCGCATGTCGCGGGCATCGGTAAAGGCACCTTTTTCATGACCGAAGAGTTCACTTTCCAGCAGGCTTTCCGCGAGGGCGGCACAGTTCACAGCGATGAAGGGATGAGCCGCTCGCGTTCCCTGATAATGCAGCGCCCGGGCGACGACTTCCTTGCCGGTACCGCTTTCGCCCAGGATGAGCACGGGCAGATCGGTCTCGGCGAGGCGTTTCACCGTGCTGCGAAGGGCGCTGATCGCCGGGCTGTCGCCGATGATCGCGACCCCTTTGGTCACCTGTTCGGTTAACTGCTTGTTGGAGCGTAGCAGCGATTCCCGTTCGCGCGTGTTCTGCAACGCCGCCGCGACTTGAGCCGAGAGATCGGACAGCAGTTCTTCGTCATCGGCCGTGAACGAACCATCGAGCTTGTTGATGACCTCGAAGACGCCCAAAGTTTGCCGGTCGCCGCCGACCAGCGGGACACACATCAGGTTGCGGGTTTTGTAACCGCTCGCCTGATCGACCTTCTTGCTGAATCGCGACTCGGCATACGCATCGTCGACGCGAACCGGCTTCCCCGTCTGCAACACTTCGCCAACGATGCCGGTCTTCTCGGGCAGTCGCAACGAGCCTCCATCGACACCGAGCGCTGGCCGCGCGACGATCTCGTGCTGTTCGCGATCCCAGAGGAAGATGCTGGCCCGATCACAAGCAAGCAGCTTCGTCGCATCGACCGCGATCCGTTCCAGCAGCCCTTCCACATCGGGGAACGACACGATCTCTGCGGCGATGCTGAGAATCGTCTTTAACTGCCCGACCCGACGACGTTGCCCGGCCGTCGTCTGCACGGCGTCCCACAAGAGCCCGAGCGCCCGCGCGGTGAGGAACAACCCCGGCAGCACGTCATCCGGGAGGCTACGGCCGTGCAACACCAGCGTCATTGATGGCTGCGTCCGGCTTCCCATCGGCGCGACCGCCATCATCCCCGCGGACCCCGGCAGTTTTTGCAAACCGGCATCCTCGCGGTCCAGCACTTCGGCCACGAATGAAAATGGAACCTCGTCGAGATTCCAGCGACCGTGCTGGGCGACGAATCCCCAATGGGTCGAGCGTTCCGCCACCGCCGCGGCTTGAGCCCCCAGTTCCCCGGCGATGTCGGCAATGATTTCACGCAGGAACACTGCTGGGTCGCTGGCATCGATCGCCCGACGGCCAATCTGTTCCAGCAGTTGCGTCAGCCTCCCGCCATCCGCGGCGGGGAAATTCGTCGGAACCTCATGCCATTTCAGCCATTTCGTCGGCACGGCGTGCTTTCTGAAAGTCAATCGGAGAAGGATGTGCCATCAGAGTGAATCAATCGGCCGCGTCATCATAACCGCAGCATTTCGCCGCGCCATCCGATCTGTCGCCAAATTGAATGCACATTCGCCGTGCGTGCGGTCAAATCGTTCGCCAATCCTCCCGTCTGCTACGGGAAACTGATATGCTCACTCGCTGTTTTGAGGATTTTCTGGAGAGCCATCACCGTGATTTACGCCAACATCTGGCTGACCGTGAAAGACGCTGCGGACGTGGCTGAAATCCGCGAACTTCTGCGCGAGCAGGGCCGTCTGTCCCGCCAGGAACCGGGCTGCGAGCGGTTTGAGGTGTATCAATCAAAAAACGACGCGCAGACATTCCTGCTCGTCGAACGCTGGGCGGATCAGGCCGCGCTCGATGCCCATCGACTGGCGACCGCGTACACCACGATCTATGTACCGAAAGTGTTGCCACGCGTGGAGCGGGTGCCGCACCCAAGCGACTTGGTTGAGGGTTGAGGGTCGAAGGTTGAGAGTCAGAAAGAGAGTCCATCGGAGGCTGAATGATGTTCGGCTTTGAGAAACTGGAAGTCTGGCAACTGGCGATCCAGTACTGCAATCAGATTTACTCCGTAACTCGCAACTTTCCGTCAGAAGAACGATTCGGACTGACCAATCAACTCCGACGCGCCGGTGTTTCCATCGCTGCCAACATTGCTGAAGGGAGCGGTCGCGGTTCCAGAAAAGACTTCTCCCGCTTCATCTAAATCGCATATGGATCACTTATGGAAACAGTCTCACACATTCGTATCGCCCAAGAGCAATCATTCCTTCAGGCAGACGAGTACACGGCGCTTTATGCCGCCGCCGAAAAATTGGCTCGAATGCTTAGCGGCCTCCAAGCCAGCCTCCAGTAGTTTTGCCTCTTCAACTGACCCTCAACCTTCGACCATCAACCCTCAACCACAAACGACACCATGCTCAACAAAATCTCATCCCGCATCACGCAACCGAAATCCCAGGGCGCTTCGCAGGCCATGCTCTATGGCACCGGCATGACCCCCGAGGACATGAACAAGGCGCAGGTCGGCATTGCCAGCGTCTGGTATGACGGCAACACCTGCAACATGCACCTCAATGTGCTGTCGGACAAGGTGAAGGAATCGGTCGTCGCTGCGGGGATGGTGGGGATGCGGTTCAACACCATTGGCGTGTCGGACGGCATTTCGATGGGGACCGACGGCATGTCGTTCTCGCTGCAGTCGCGCGACCTCATCGCCGACAGCATCGAAACCGTCATGTCGGCTCAGTGGTACGACGCCAATGTGTCGATCCCCGGTTGCGACAAGAACATGCCCGGCTGTCTCATCGCCATGGGCCGCCTCAATCGACCCTCGTTGATGATCTACGGCGGCACCATCCGCCCCGGTTGTACGCCTAAGCATCCGAAGCTCGACATCGTCTCGGCGTTCCAGGCGTATGGCGAATTCATCACCGGCAAGATTACGGAAGACGAACGGGCCGAAGTCATTCGTTGCAGCATCCCCGGGGCGGGGGCGTGTGGCGGGATGTACACGGCGAACACGATGGCGTCGGCGATTGAAGCCCTCGGAATGTCGCTGCCGTACAGTTCGTCGATCCCTGCCGAAGACCCGCTGAAACTGGGCGAATGCGTCGCTGCCGGGAAGGCAATCCGCAAGCTGCTGGAACTCGATCTCAAGCCGCGGGACATCATGACTCGTGCGGCCTTCGAGAACGCGATGGTCGTGATCATGGCGACCGGCGGATCAACCAATGCCGTGCTGCATCTCATCGCGATGGCCCGTGCCGTGGACGTGCCGCTAACGATTGACGACTTCCAAAAGACCAGCGACCGCGTGCCGTTCATTTCCGACTTGAAACCGTCCGGCAAGTATGTGATGGAAGACCTGCACAACGTCGGCGGCACCCCGGCATTGATGAAATACCTGCTCGAAAAGGGCTTCCTCGACGGCTCGTGCATGACGGTCACCGGCAAGACGGTTGCCGAAAATCTGAAGGGCGTCCCCGGTCTCGCCGAAGGGCAGCAGGTGATCATGCCCATCGAAAAACCGATCAAGAAGACCGGCCACATCCGCATCATGCGCGGCAACTTCTGTCCCGATGGTGCCGTCGCAAAAATCACCGGCAAAGAAGGCCTGAAATTCATCGGCCCCGCCCGCGTCTTCGATCATGAAGAAGCGATGCTCAAAGGTATGGAAGACGGCAAGATTCAAAAGGGGGACGTGATCATCATCCGCTACGAAGGCCCCAAGGGTGGCCCGGGGATGCCGGAGATGCTGACGCCGACCTCGGTCATCATGGGAGCCGGGCTGGGTGAACACGTCGCCCTCATCACCGACGGCCGCTTCTCCGGCGGCTCGCACGGTTTCATCGTCGGCCACGTGACGCCCGAAGCTCAGGAAGGCGGCCCCATTGCCCTCGTGAAGGATGGCGACCGGATTGTCCTCGACGCGGAAAACAACCGCATCGATGTCGACCTCTCCCCCGAAGTCCTCGCCCGCCGCAAAGCTGAATGGAAAGCCCCGGCCCTGCTCGCCACGCGTGGGACGCTCTACAAGTACATCAAGAACGTGAAGAGCGCCAGTGAAGGCTGCGTGACGGATGAGTGATCCGCGTCTCGTCGGGCAGCGTTCTCTGATGGAGATCAATTCCGCATCGGGATTCACATCATGTCGGAAACGCTGCCCTCGGAGATTGAAGTCGCGACTGGCCCCGATGGCATCACCACGTACGATTTTCCGCCTCGAAAGCTGGGGAACTGGCGTTGGTTCGGGTTGATCCCAGTCGGTTTCGGGATTGGGGTCATCAGTTTCATCACGGTCTGGACGATTGGCTTTGTCGGCGGGTTGATTCAAATTCTGGGGCCGTGGGGCGGGTTCAGTACCCTGTTCACGCTCCCCTTTCTCGGTGGAGGACTTGCCGCGATCTGGATCGGGTTCGTCGTGTTGATGGGACGAACGCGTTTGTGCGTCACCGATCGGCACCTCATCTCGATCGAAAAAGTCGGCTGGTTTTCGTGGAAACGACGAGTTGTCCGCAGCGATGTCGCACGACTTCAAGTGCAGGCGGGTGTGTCGGGGAAAGTGAATGGCGAGCCGCGCGAATTCGCCTCCTCGAAGGAATTCGCCGTGTTGACCGCCGAATTGACCTGTGGCAAGTCACGGCTGCTGGTTCCCGGTTATCCCCGAGAGTGGCTGGTGGCATTGGCCAACGAATTGTCCACGTTGCTGACCGTTGAAGCTCGTACGACCGAAGTACCCACACGCATTGTCCCGGTCGCGGTAGTCGATGCGTCGACGATCAGCAATGGGGGAATCGAACGTCTGGAACAGCCGGCCGAGAGTCTGATCGATCATCAGATCTTACCCGACGGCTGTGTCTTCACCGTTCCCGCTCCTGGCGTATGGCAGGGAAGTGGCGGGTTGTTCGGTTTCAGTCTACTCTGGTGCGGCTTCATGACGGTCTTTACCACCTTCGCAGGGTTCGCCTTCGCGAATGGAAAACCGAACAATGATGACGCTGTGTGGATTTTTCCCTTGTTTATCACGTTGTTCTGGGCCGTGGGAATCGGCGTTCTCGTCGCCTCGATCAACATGGGCCGTCGTCAAGCCGCGATTGCGGTGACGAATGGCCGCATGAAATCGATTGTCTCCGGTCTGTTCGGTACCACACGGAAGGAATGGGAACTCGCGGAGCTGGAAACGGTTCGCAAAGGTCCCAGTGGGATGGAGGTCAACGATGTGCCGGTGATGCAACTGCACATCGTTCCGCGGACAGGGGCGAAGTATGGATTGTTGACGGGTCGCGATGAAGCCGAACTGGAATGGATGGCGACGCATTTGCGGCGATATCTTTCCGGCGCGCGCGACGCCGCATCGGACGACAATGCCGAATGATGGTTGCCGGTTCAATCGCTCGCCGTCTCGTCGAGTGTGCTCGCATTCAGATGCACCTGCGGACTGGTTCCGTTGGAATTGCGGAACTCGATCACCCGGTCGGCGCGTGATTGCGTCAGGTACCGCGTGAGGTCGACACCCATTTCGGAAATCGCCCGCAGATGTTCGATCTGGGCACCTTGTATGATGCGGGTGGCGGCATCATCGGTACGGGCATCGTCGAGCTTTTTCTGACGCAGAAATTCGGCCTGTTGTCGACGGACATCGAGTGCGGCGACCGATTTTTCCTGTGCCAGCACCATCGTGTGCCGCGCTTCGTTGAGTTGCTCGGACCGGCGCTGTCCCGTGCGGGCGAGCTGGCTTTGTAGCTTGTAGTCTTCGAGCTGCTGCGCCTGTTGTTCGGTCTCACGCTCCAGTTGCAATTTGGTGCGGGCTTCGATGGCCTGGTTGTGCATCTGCTGCAGCGAATCCGCAGCTCCGTATCCCCGGTAGACCACGTTCGTGATGCGATAACCTGCCTGACTGGCTCGCCCGAGGAGTTGCCGATAGGTGGCGACTTCGTTCAGTTTATCGGTCTGATTCTTGAACGCTTCAAAGTCCAGCTTGCCGACGAATTCCACCACGTCGGCGGTGGCAGCATTGACGAAATCGCCGATGGGATCGTGCGTGTTGTCGAGCATTCGTTCGATATCGGCGAGCTCGAAAAAGATCATCAGACGAATGGTCAGCACCGCGCCGTCGCCCGTGCGGACATCGGGGACATCGTGATACATCTGATCGGGCATCAGCCAGAGCTTCTGGAATACCAGCCCATTCGGGACTTTCTCGATTCCTTTGGAACCACCCTTGGATGCGTGCCATGAAAACGTGTGCAGCCACTCGCCCGGTTGCGGGAAGAACTGTGTGGGTCCATACACGATGCGACGGGATGTCGCGCGATCGACACCCGTGGCAAGTTCGTTGCGATAAACGACAACGGCCTCTTTGGCCGCGAGTTGCAGGCACTCGCGTTTTTCGATGGAGGCATGTTCGCGCGGGTCGCGCCAAATCTGGATCGGCCCGGCGTGATGCTCCTGCTTCCCGTTGAGGAACCGCACGATCAGAAACTCGCCCGGATGGGCGACGCAGCGCTCCATCGGTACGATGACTTTCCAGCCACGCCACAATCGCTGTGGACCAGTGATGATCTCCATCCGCCCGTTGGTGTGGCGGACCAGAGCGCGTTCGCCTTCGGGCACAACGTAGTACCACATGCCTTGTCCCTCATGCGGAGAAATGGTCCGAGGTCGCATCGCCGGTCGTGAGCTAACATCAGTGAGACTACGGCCGAACCCCAGATGTCTCGATGCGGGGACCGTCCCACGCCACGTGGTCGTGGAGTGTGTTTCGACATCGCCTTCATCCGCTTCGTCGAAATCGATGGCCGTCTCGGTGAACTCGCACAGCATCGAATCCACGGATTCCGTTTGAGCGGGACCGTAATGTCGATCGATGGCCCGCAGAATATCTTTTGCCGGTGCTTTGACGAACGCGATGTCGACGCCGAGGATGAACCGCAGTTTGTCGGCGAGCGCCAGATCATCGCGATTGACCGCCGCGAGAGTGACGCGTTCGCCGTTGGATTCGACTGCAATCACGCAGTTTTCGCGAGCGACCGATTCCGGCAGGAGTTCGATTAACTGTCGAGGAATCGAACGATGCGACAGGTCATGAATCTGCGAGAATCCGGCGACCGAGGTGCCGGATTCGATTTCCCCCATCGCCAACAGATCCATTGCCGATGTGGTGTTCGATTCCGCGAACGGAGTCGACACGCCTTCCTGTAAGGCACCACTTTTTTTGAGAAGTGTGTAATTCACGGCGAACGCCGAAGGACAACGAGCCTGGCAGAAGTTCGATGGCAGCCTCAGCATCCAGCGACCGCCGGGGCGTTGTCAAGCGGTTCATGCTCAAGCCGCTTTCTTCTCTTCCGGCTTTTCCTCGACAATTTTGATGCTGCCCGGGCCGTCGAGGATGATCTGCGGCTTGTCCATGTGCAGCGTGACTTTGCCCTTCACGATAATCGTCTTCCCTTTGAAGTGGGCGGCGGGATCGTCGATTTTCGCGTCTTTGAACTTGGTGAGCGTCTTGCTGCCGAGGAAAATCGTGAAGTTCTTTTCGTCCTTGAAATTTGTTTCGGAATTGAGGAAGCCGACTTCGCCTCGCAGAGACGCCGATTTGACTTCCATCTTAACGGACACTTCCTTGTCGATTTTCTTTGCAGCTTCCGCCGGAGTGAGCGGCGTGGGCTCGTCCGCGGCGAACAAACTGAACGAAACGACCGGAACCAGCAGCGCAGACATCCACCAATGCATGGCATTTTCCCGCAACTAATGTGACCAGATTCGATCCACTGCGGTGATCTCACCGCGCGGCCTTCGTTACGGCAAGCGTCGGCGAGATGAGAAGTTCGTGAATTCTGCGTGGGACGGAACGATCGGCTACTTTGCCGCCCGGATTTGCGTTTGCATCCGCCGCGCTATAATCCTTCAAGTTCATGCATGGGTGCAAACTTGAGGATCGATAATGACGGAACGGCCGAAGACGTTGGGAGAATTGCGGGCGAGCGGGTACCGGAGCGTGCCCGTCAAGCTGGAAATGCGGCGGAATCTGCTGCGGAAACTGCAACGCGGTGAACCGCTGTTTCCCGGCATGGTCGGATACGAGGACACCGTCGTTCCCCAGGTGCAGAATGCGATTCTGTCGCAGCACGACATGCTCTTTCTCGGCTTGCGTGGTCAGGGCAAGACGCGAATGTTGCGGATGCTGACGACGCTGTTGGATGACGCACTGCCCATCGTCGAAGGTTCCGAGATTCAGGACGACCCCTTTGCGCCCCTGTCGAAACTGGCACGGGACCGGGTCGCCGTGCAGGGGGATGCGTGTCCGATTGCGTGGGTGGGCCGCGACGATCGGTATCATGAAAAACTCGCAACGCCCGATGTCACGATTGCCGATCTCATCGGCGAAGTCGATCTGGTGAAACACGCGGAAGGCCGGCATCTCGCGAATGAAGATGTGATGCACTTCGGCCTGATCCCCCGCAGTCACCGGGGCATCTTCTGTATGAACGAACTGCCCGATTTGAGTCCGAAAATCCAGGTCGGCCTGTTCAACGTGCTGGAAGAGCGCGACGTGCAGATTCGCGGGTTCACCGTGCGGCTGCCGCTGGATGTGTGCATGGTGTTCAGTGCGAACCCCGAGGATTACACGAACCGTGGCCGGATTGTGACGCCGCTGAAGGATCGCATCGGTTCGGTGGTGCGGACGCATTATCCCCTCACGCGGGAACTCGGCATCCAGATCGTCGAAGAGAATGCGTGGACCCAGCGCGGCGACGCGCCGGCGGTGCATGTGCCGCGGTTTTTGAAAGAGATCGTCGAGGAAGTCTCGCGGTTGGCCCGGACCAGCCCGCACGTCAATGCGGCGTCCGGGGTCAGCGTGCGGATGTCGATCGCGAACTACGAAAACCTCGTCTCGCAAGCCGAACGTCGGACGCTGCTGTCAAAGGAAGCGGCGGCCGTTGCGCGGGTTTCCGATTTGTCCGCGCTGGTTGCCAGTTCCCGCGGCAAGATGGAATTGACGATGACCGAAGAACCGGGGCAAGAAGACAAACTGGTGACCCGGATGGTCGACGAAGCGATCAAAGTTGTTTTCGATCAATACGCCAACCCGAAGGCGTTTCGGTCGGTGATCGAAGCGTTTGAGTCCGGGAAGACGCTGGAGTTGAGCGAAAAGCTCACGGCCGCGGAAGTACTGGACCGTATCAACGGTATTCGTGGGTTCCGGGAACAGGTGGATCGGTTGTCCAAAGAATTGGCACCCGAGCTAGCGTTGGGAGAAACATCAACGGGATTGTCCGCCGCGATTGCGGAGTTCGTGCTGGACGGCTTACACAGTCACAACCGCGTGAATCGCAAACCGAAGGGACCGGGAACATTGTACGGACAGTAAACGTCCATCGCTTGCCGCATTGCGGGATCACTCAGCGCCGTTTTATGGCCGTTTCCGGCGACGCAGAGCGTTTCGGCCGTGCGTTCCCACGCGGAGCATGGGAACGAGAATTCAGCGGGTGCAGACAGTTGCGGCATCTGGTATCATTGGGCGTTTCCGTTCTTTCACCTTGCCGTTGAAGTTGTGTCTGCATGAGTCGTCTGGAACTGATTGCCACGGCCGCGTTTGGCCTGGAAGCCGTGGTGGCCCGCGAACTGGAAGCGTTGGGTTATGAGGGATTGCAGGTCGAAGACGGGCGCGTCCGCTTCATCGGGGACGAACTCGCGGTCTGTCGCTGCAACTTGTGGCTGCGGTCCGCGGATCGCGTGCTGATTCTGGTGGGGCAATTCCCCGCCCGCAGCTTCGGGCAACTGTTCGATCAGGCGACAGAACTGCCATGGGAACAATGGATTCCCGCGGACGGCAAATTTCCCGTCTCGGGGAAGTCGATCCGCTCGACCCTCCACCATGTCCCCACCGTGCAAAGCGTCGTCAAGAAAGCGATTGTCGAACGCTTGAAGAAGACGTATCAACGCCACTGGTTTCAGGAAACGGGCGTTGAATATCCCATCGAAGTCGCGATCCTCAAAGATCAAGTTTCGCTCACGATCGATACCTCCGGCGACGGTCTGCACAAACGTGGTTACCGGCGACAGGTCGGTATCGCTCCTCTACGAGAAACCACCGCGGCCGCGTTAATTCTGCTGAGTTACTGGAATGCCCAGCGGCCGTTTCTCGACCCGTTCTGTGGTTCGGGCACGATTGCCATTGAAGCAGCGCTCATCGGTCGCAACCGGGCACCGGGCATGAATCGCAATTTTCTGTGCGAGACATGGGGCCAGATTGCCCGCGAACAGTGGAAGCAGGCCCGTGAAGAAGCCCGCGATGTAGTGAAGGGGAAGTTCCCCATGCAACTCATGGCGAGTGATATCGATTCACAGGCCATCAAACTGGCAGAAGGCCATGCGGCCGATGCCGGTGTAATGGGCGATATCCAATTCCGCACGCTGGATGTGCTCGAATACAAATCACAGCGCGAATATGGCGTGGTCGTCTGCAATCCGCCGTATGGAGAACGGATCGGCGACGAAGAGTACGCTGCCGCGATCTACGACGACATGGCCGATGCGTTCGCCCCATTAACGACGTGGTCGATCTACGTGTTGACCTCGCATCCGGGGTTCGAGCGCTGCTTCCGCCGTCGGGCTGACCGCCGCCGCAAGCTGTACAACGGCCGGATTGAATGCACGTACTACCAATACTACGGTCCCCGTCCGCCGGGCGAGGCGCCGACCGAAATGGTCCCCCTCTTCGGCGATGAACCGTAACCCCGCTTCTCCACTTGCGGTTTCGCGTCCCGCGCAGATCGCTTTCCAGTATGACGATCCTCGAGCCATCAAATCATGTCCCGACAAGTTCTCAGCGTCGGCCAATGCGTCCCCGATGCAGCCGCGCTGGAGCGGTTTCTGAAAGCGACCTTCGACGTGCGGATCAGCCAGGCTGACACGGCAGCGGAGACGCTCGATCTGCTGCGGAAGAATCCGTACGACCTCGTGTTGATCAACCGCAAGCTCGACGCGGATTACACCGATGGCACGGACATCCTGCGGGCCATCAAAACGGATGAGGCGTTGAAAACCACGCCGGTGATGATCGTATCGAACTATCCCGAGTATCAGGACGCCGCGGTGCATCTCGGCGCAGCGTACGGATTCGGGAAAGCGGAGCTGGGGCGCAGCGACGTTATCGCGCGATTGGAGCCCTTCATTGGGATCGAGAAAGCCACCCCGCTATAGCATGGCTGGGCTTCACAGGGAACTATTTAGCGGTCGCGGTAATGGTGCAAACGGCAAAGCGGAAGTGCGTGCAGACTTCCAGCAGGTGGTGGCGGTCGATGGGTTTGGTGAGATAGTCATCGCAGCCGGCGTGGAGACATTCTTCGCGATCTTGCTCCAGTCCGTGTGCCAACAGGGCGATGATCGGTCCCCGGTAGCCATCGCGGCGCAATTGCCTTGTCGCGGCATAGCCATCTAACACCGGCATCTGCATGTCCATCAAGACGATGTCGAAGGGCTGGCCCTGTTGTTCCGCCCGCGCGATCTGATTGATTGCGTCGAGCCCCTGTTCGGCATAGGTGACATTCGCCCGGGCTTTGCCAAGAGTGAAGCCGATCAACCGCCGGTTCGGCTCGACATCGTCCGCAACCAGAATGCGGGCGCCGTCCAGCACCGATTTCGGGATGAGTGTGGGCGCGGGTTCCACATCGGCGATGGGAGAAGATGGTAATTCGATGATTTGCCAGTCCGCCTCCTGCGGGACATCGGCGAGAATCCAGGCGGTAAATGTGGACCCTTTCCCCGGTTCACTGACGACGGAGATATCGCCGCTCAGCAAGTGGGCCAGCCGACGGGAGATGGACAATCCCAGTCCGGTCCCGCCAAATTTCTTCGTCGTTGACGCATCGGCTTGCCCGAACGGTTGGAACAGCCGGCCAATTTCTTCGCGGGTCATGCCGATGCCGGTGTCGGTCACCGTGAATTTCAATTCTGCGCGGTGTCCCGGCGTGGCGGACATCTCCAGGATCACGTGGCCGGTCGCGGTAAATTTGATGGCGTTGCTGAGCAGATTGACGAGAATCTGTCGCAGCCGGACGGGGTCGGTGTAGATCACCGTGGGCAACCGCCCCGCGGTGCGAACCTCGAACTGCAAGCCCCGGGATTTCGCCCGCAACTCCATCAAACGGCGGGCATCATTCAGAATGCGTGCAGGATCGCATGGAACCGAATCGATTGTCATCTGGCCGGCTTCGATCTTGGAAAGATCGAGAATGTCGTCGATCAACTGCAGCAGATGCGTGCCATTCAAGCGAATGGTGTCGATCATTTCGAGGCGCGACCGCGGTGCCCGGGCAATGTTGCCTTCTTCGTAGAGCAGGTCGGAATAGCCGAGAATCGCGGTCAACGGCGTCCGCAATTCGTGGCTCATGTTCGCCAGGAACTCACCTTTCGATCGCGATGAGTCTTCCGCAAGTTTTCGGGCGTGTTGCAGTTCTTCCGTTTGCTGCAAGAGCAGTGTCGCTTGCATTGCGATTCGGTCTCGCGACGACTGGAGATCTTCGATGAACAATCGGCGTTCGTCTTCCAATCGTCGCTGGTCGGTGATGTCGTGCAGTGATCCGGCCATCCGCACCGGACGCCCGTTGGTCTCCCATTTGGCTTGCCCGATGGCGTAGAACCAGCGGTATTCGCCCGCCAGATTCTTCAAGCGGAATTCGCACGTGAACGGAACCCGGCGCTCAAGGTGGGCGTGCAACGCCTCCGTCGTCATCGGCCGATCTTCCGGATGTACCAGATCGATGAAACCGGAGAACGAGGGTTTCGGTGCGTTCTCCGGGCGGTAGCCCAGCAGCTTCCAAACTTGCGGCGAATGGTAGACCTGGTCGGTCCGAATGTCCCAGTCCCACAACCCCTCACTCGTCGCGGCCGACATGAGGGCGAATTGTTCCTCGCTCCGTTTTGCCGCCAGTTCTGCCAGGGTTGCCCGTCGAGCGGCTTCCTGAGCGAAGCCATTGCTGGCTTGAATCACCGCGACCGAGCGTAAAAAATTGCGGGCGATCTCGTCGAGTTCCTCATCCAGCGCTTCAAACGATGCCATTGCAGGGAGGGTTTCGTCCGTCGGTGAAATCCGGGATAAATCGTGTAACGTGGCCAGCGAACCTTGCACGGCCGTTTGCAGCCAGAGAATCCCGGCCCATGCCAGGGCTCCGCCCAGGACCGTCGTTCCAAACACGCCCAGGCTCAGCCGTTGCCAGAACGTAGCGGACGCCTGGTGATGCTGTTCCAGATTCGCCGTGCAGAGGATAGCGGCCTGTTCGGCGGCCTGTCGGGCGGCGATACCGTCGCGCCAGATGGCGTCGGCATCGATCGGATCGGGATCTTCCGTCCCGCCGCGCGTCTGAATGCGGTCGAGCATTCGCGAGAAGTCCTGCAAACGTGCGGCCAGGACCGATCCCGATTGTTCCACATATTGCGGATTCGCTTGCTCCAGACGTTGCAGCATCTGCGTGGCGTCAGCTTCCGCTTGCCGGGCACGACCCAGATTCAGGAATAAATCGCGACGATGTTTGTCGGAAGTTGAACTGATAACGCTGGTCGTCCCGGAGTCCATCACGGTTCCCAGACGGGCGACCAACGTGGGAAGGGAATGGGCAACATACCATTCCACCGGTGTGCCGGCGTGATCAATCTCGTACTCGAGTTCGTCCATGGGGGCCGTCGCCGCGATGACCTCCACGAGGCGGTCCAAAGTCTGTTGATGCTGTTGTCGCCAGACTTTTGGCACGACATCGGCAGGCCGCGTCGGCAGCATGCGGAGGGCCGTCAGAAAGAGCCGGGCTTCCGGATGTTCGCGCTTTCGGGCGACCTCGCGATCCCAGTTGTCGACTTCCAGTTCGACGAGGCACTGATGGATTTGATTGTCGAGGGTTTTGAGGGCCTCGGCATTCTCGTGTAGCGATTCCGGACACGGCTCCAGTCCGAAATCGGCTCGATATGCCAGTTGATGCAGCAACCGGGTGAAGGTTGCGACCCGATGCACGCGACGGACCGCGCGCATTTCCTGCTCGCCCCATTGCTGAATTTGGACGCCTTGCCAGAACAGCAGCAGAATCAGTGGTAGTCCGAGAATCGCACCAATCAGCGCCTGCATCTGCGTCAAACGCAGGCGTTTCAGCGATCGCTTCGCGGCACGGATCCAAGAGAACGGCATGAATTCACGCGATAATGTGGGCTGTCATATTGGGTTTTTGTCCACAGCGGCGGCAGAGACAAACGCTTAAATGGGGAATCTCCCTTATAGAAAAATCGGCGTCGGGGCTTTCACGAACGACAAAACTTTGTTGAAGTTTGGCATTCGAGTGATTCACGCGGTTGGTCTGCAGGCGTGTTTTGCCGAGTCTCTTCTACCGAAGGAATCGATGGCAGCCGGTTTAACGGTTATGACGAACGATCGCGTCACGATGCCGATTTTTCGTGAAACAGGATCGAGTTTGACAATGCCGAGGCTGCGGGCGAAAGGGCCGAAACGGATGGTTTTTATCCGGGGAACACCGTTCACCAGTCGTTACCGCGAGGGCAACGCGGTACAACAGTGAAGAGAGATCGTCGGATAATTCGCTGTGCAGTAAGGATGTCGGGACGTGAACGTCATTGAAGGTCGCCTGATCACGGGGGATGACCGCTTCGCGATTATCGTGTCGCGGTTTAATGAGCTGATTACGTCGCGCCTGCTGGAAGGTGCCATCGACACCCTTTGCCGGCATGGTTCGGATCGTGCGAATCTCACGGTCGTGCACGTTCCCGGCTCGTTTGAAATCCCGCTGGTTGCCGATCGGTTGGCTCAGAGTGGCAAATTCCAGGCGGTGATCTGTCTCGGGGCGGTGATTCAGGGCGAAACGACACACCACGAGTACATCAACCACCAGGTTGCTGCGGGGATCATGCAAGCCGGCCAAGCGAGCCAGATTCCGGTCTCATTTGGCGTGTTGACGTGTCCGACAATGGAACACGCGCTGGATCGCGCCGGGGGGAAAGCGGGCAACAAAGGGGTGGAAGCGGCCCTCGCCGCGATTGAGATGGTGGACGTGCTGCGCCGCCTTGCGTCCGCAGGATTGTGATCATTCTTTGCTTGCGCTTTGCAGATCCCAGAGGTCGCGAGCTCCGGGACTCTCAAAACGCGATGGCGCGCGCCTTGCTAATAGGGGCGTTGTGCGCGTCCCGCCTGCCAATTTGACAGTTGTTCAAGGGATGTTGAAATGACCACTGCCGCCACACCCGAAGCGTTTTCCTTCCAGGCGGAAATCTCCCAGCTTCTGCACATTCTCTCGCACTCACTCTACCAGAACCGCGAAATCGCGCTGCGGGAACTGGTTTCCAATGCGTCCGATGCCCTGAACAAACTGCGTCACATTCAGCTCACCCACGAGCAATACCGTGACGACCAACCGCTGACGATCACGCTCGTTCCGGACAAAGAAGCCAAGACGCTCACGATCCAGGACAACGGTATCGGTCTGACGCGCGATGAGCTGATCCAGAACCTCGGCACCATTGCCCACAGCGGTTCGAAGGAGTTCCTGACGAAACTCGCCGACAACGCCAAGGGCGATCTGTCGCTGATTGGTCAATTCGGCGTCGGGTTCTACTCCGCGTTCATGCTCGCCGACAACGTCGAGGTCATCACGCGGTCCTATCAGGAAACGACCGGCTGGAAATGGGAATCCGACGGCAGTGGCCGTTTCACCGTTGAACCCGTCGAAGGGGATGTTCCGCGCGGGGCGCAGATTCGCTTGCACCTGAAGGCCGATCTCGAAGAGTTCCTCGAACCGTTCCGTCTGAAAGGGATCATTCGCCGGTATTCGACGTTCGTGCCTTATCCGGTGCAGTTGGAAGGCGAGCAACTCAACAGCCAAAGCCCGATCTGGGTGGAGCCGAAGGATCAGATCACCGCCGAGCAGTATGACGGTTTCTATCAGTGGCTGTCGCACCGGAGCACCGAGAAACCGCTGTGGCATTTGCACCTGTCGTCGGACTATCCGCTGCAGTTCCAGTCGATTCTTTACTGTCCTGCGTCCAACATGGAGTTGATGGGCTTCGGCCGCATGGAGCACGGCATTCATCTGTGTGCCAAGCGAATTCTGGTGCAGCCGGATAACAACGATCTGCTGCCGGAATACCTGCACTTCATGTACGGCTTGGTCGATTCCGCGGATCTGCCGTTGAACGTCTCGCGTGAGACATTGCAGGATCATCAGGTCATTCCGAAGCTGAAGAAAGTCCTCACCAAGAAGGTGCTCGACCATCTTGCCGGGATGTCCGAAGAACAGCCGGAGCAGTACCGCAAGTTCATCGATCAATTCGGCTCGATCCTGCGGACAGGCGTCAGTTCCGACTGGGAAAACCGCGAGAAAATCGCCGGATTGCTGCGGTTCCATAGCACCTACGGTGACGACCGCGCCGCGGTGATTTCGCTCGACGATTACAGCAAGCGGGCTGCCGAAGGTCAGACGCAGATTTACTACCTGACTGGCTTGCAGCGCGATGCGCTGGCAAAGCATCCGCGTCTGGCTGCCTTCCAGAAGCGCAATCTGGAAGTGCTGCTGCTCGATGATCCGATCGATGAATACGCGCTCGCCCAACTCGGCGAGTACAAGGAGAAGAAGCTCGTTTCGATCGACTCCGCCGATGTGAGTTTTCCGTCGTCCACCGACCCGGTCGATGAAGACCTGCCACCGCCGCCGAAAGATTTGCCGCGCGTGATCGAACTCTTCCGCGGGGCACTCGGCGACAAAGTCACCGATGTTAAAGAGACATCGAAGCTCACGGACGCCCCCTGCACGCTCACCAACGCCGAGGGCGGGTATAGTCGGTTGTTGCAGACGGTGATCAGCCAACAGATGAAAGAGTTCCCGCGATCGAAGCCGGTCTTTGAAGTGAATCCGCGCTCGGGGCTGATTCGGCGGTTGGCGGAACTCTCGGTGAATTCCGCCAACGACGATTTCATCCGGAACTGTGCGCTGCAATTGTTCGCCGGTGCCCAACTCCTCGACGGTCTCAACCCCGACCCGCAAGAGACCGCGACTCGCATGCAACAGTTCATGGAAGAACTCGCTGAGACGAAGACGACGATCATCGTGTGATGGGATGGCTGGGTTTGTGAGCGGCAAGGCGCTTGCCGCCGGTTCTTCCATTATGAAATACACCGGCGGCTAGCGCCTTGCCGCTCACAAAATCTCACCCATGAGCTCCGTGCGTGTTGCCGAAATGCCCCATCGACCTACGTCGATCAGAGCTGGTACGCGATTTTCCGGGAACTCATTCCGCTTTCACTCAATCCGGTTGTGACGGCTCAGCGGAATGGTAGAACTGTCAACGTGGCCAATCGTCGGTTCGTTATGAATCCGGCATAACCGTTACGACAATACTTACCGACATTCCGAGACGTTGCATCATGTCCTTGTGGTCGTCGTTTCTTCGTCGGTCGCAATCGGCTTTGCTCAGCCGTGTGCATATCACTGCGGCGGGCAAGTCCATGTCGCGGACCATCAACCGCACCGGCGTCTTCCTGAAGAAGCAACTCTGGGTCTTTCCCATCATCGCCGCGGTGGTGTTGGCCATCGTCGGTGTGAGCACGCGGACGACCATCGAATCGCTGATGCGGCAGAATCTCCATTCGCAACTGGAGACGCTGCTCGATGTCGAAACAGCGATGCTCGAAACCTGGATCAATGTCCAAACGGCCAATGCTTCCAGCCAAGCGAACAATCCCACGATTCGCGGGCACGTCTACCAGTTGCTCGAAGCGGTCGATCCCACCGCAGAAAATCCTGTCCCCTTAGCAGGATTGAAACTTCATGCACAATTACAAAAGGATCTCGCGCCGGCGCTGTCGGCGGGCGATTACTTCGGCTATTTCGTCGCCGACAAATCGAAGCGGATTCTTTCGGCCTCCAATGCGGAATTGATCGGCCAGAAGGATATCCCTGAATACGACGGTCCGATTTCTCACGCGCTGGAAGGCGAACCGACCATCTCTGTGCCGTATGCCAGCGTGATCATGACGCGCGATGATAGCGGGAAAGTGCGGACCGGCGTGCCGACGATGTTCGTCTGTGCTCCCGTGCGTGATGCCAGCTTTCAAGTGGTGGCGGTGCTGGCGATGCGAATTCGTCCGGACCGGGAATTTACGCGAATTCTGCAACTCGGGCGGTTCGGAAGAACGGGTGAGACCTATGCGTTCGACATCAATGGGCGGATGGTCTCGAACAGTCGCTTTGATGAGGAACTGATTCTGCTGGGACTCATCACGGATGAAGAAAATGCCCGTTCGATCCTGAATATGAGCCTCCGCGATCCGGGCGGCAACCTTTCCGAAGGATTCCGTCCGACGAAACGCCGTCATGAATTGCCCCTGACGAAAATGGCCAAGGCGGCGGTCAGCGGCGAGTCCGGCATTGATGTCGAAGGCTACCGGGATTACCGCGGCGTGGATGTGATCGGGGCGTGGAAATGGTTGCCGAAGTACAAAATGGGCATTGCGACCGAGATCGACAGCGTCGAAGCCTTTCGTCCCGTCGTGATTCTCCGCTGGGCCTTCTGGGGATTATTCATTCTCCTGGGAATCTCAGCTTTGGTGATTTTTGTGTTCACCGTGATGAATGCCCGCCTGCAGCGCGAAGCCCAGAAGGCGGCCGTTGCGGCGAAAAAACTGGGGCAATATCGCCTCGAAGAAAAGCTCGGTTCCGGCGGAATGGGGATTGTCTACAAAGGCTATCACGCCGTGCTGCGGAGACCGACGGCCATCAAGATGCTGCATGTCGAGAAGGTCAACGACAGTTCCATCGAGCGCTTCGAGCGCGAGGTACAGATCACCTGCCAGTTGAACAATCCGCACACCGTCGCCGTGTATGACTTCGGCCGGACCGATGAGGGCGTGTTCTACTATGCGATGGAATACCTCGACGGCATCGATCTGCAGTCGCTCGTCGAAAAGTACGGTCCACTGCCGGAATCGCGCGTGATCCACATTCTGACGCAGGTCTGCGGCTCATTGTATGAAGCCCATTCGCAGGGGTTAGTCCATCGCGACATCAAACCGGCGAACATCATGCTCAACCGCCGGGGCGGCGAACCCGATGTGGTGAAGGTGCTTGACTTCGGCCTCGTCAAAGCCCTCGATGAAGGGCAGCAGGCCGGACTCACCGCCGCGAACGGTCTGACGGGCACGCCGCTGTATATGTCCCCGGAAGCGATACAAACACCCAACGCGGTGGATGCCCGCAGCGATCTCTACGCGGTGGGTGCCACGGGGTACTTCCTGCTGACGGGCAAGCCGGTCTTCGATGCAACGAACATCGTCGAACTGTGTCATATGCACGTCGATAAAACACCGGAGTCGCCCTCGCAACGAACGAGTAATCCGATTTCAGCTGATCTCGAAAGCGTCTTGCTGGGTTGCCTGGAGAAGTCCCGCGCTAAGCGACCTCAGACGGCCCGCGAATTGTCTTTACGCCTCGAACGCTGCATGGCCGCCACCGCCTGGTCGATTGAAGAAGCCGACGATTGGTGGAGCCGCCATGATCGAGGCGTGGCGGTTGTCGTCAGCGAAGCGTCTCCATCCATCGCCGGTTCCGCATATGACCGGACCTATGTGGGCGGCAGCGTGGTCGAGTGATTTTGTCCGAGCCGCAACCGTCAGGAAGCGCGTTTCGTGGAACGTCAGTAGACGTGCTCCCTGACGGCCGCGGCTCGGAAGGAGATCATCGGCGTTTGACCACTTCGACCTGGTACAGCTTCGGCCAATTCTTGCCGGTGACGTAGAGCTGTTTTTCTTTCGCGTCGTAGGCGATGCCGTTGAGGACGTGTTCACGGCTGGGGCGTTGTCGCGCGGGATAGAGGTTCGAGAGATCGATCCAGCCGAGGACTTCGCCGGTCTTGGGCGAGATGCGGGCGATGCGGTCTGAATACCAGATGTTCGCGTAGATTTCGCCATCGACATATTCGAGTTCGTTCAGCTTATCAACGGCACCTTGCGAAGACCGCACCTGCACGCGGCGAACGACATCGAACTTGTCGAGCGAAATGAATCGCAAGTATGACGTCCCGTCGCTGAGGATCAGTTCCTTGCCGTCGGTGGTGAGCCCCCAGCCTTCCCCCGAATAACGGAACGACGACTGCGGGGCGAGCGTCTCGCGGTCGTAAATGATGCCGAGCCGGTTCTTCCACGTGAGTTGAAAAATCTTGTTATCGACGAGCGTGATCCCTTCGCCGAAGTATTCCTGATCGAGCGGGACGATCCGTTCCACGCGGCCGGTTTTCAGATCGACCTGCCGCAGACTGGAAGCCCCGAACGTGCCGGTCCCTTCGTAGAGAACACCATCGGCCATGATAAGGCCTTGCGAGAAGGCGTCGGGATCATGCGGATAACTGGCGATCACGCGGACGGTTTCCACCGGGGTCGATGTTAATCGCGGCAGCGCGGCGGCCAATCCCACCGCGGCCCCAATCACCACCACCGTGACGACAATCCATGTCCGCCGGACCACTGACATCACTGGCATCTCTCTTCGTAGGTCAGGCTCCCGCCTGACGTTCTTTTGAACCCTGTGATACTGTGACAGGACTATCGGGGGGCGTCCAGCGGAATTGTGATGACGCAAAAAAGAGACCCAGGGACAGCAGTCCCTGGGCTTCTATTGAGATCAGAGATTTTCATCCCGTGACGATCGTTACATAATCGCCTTAATCTTGGCGAGGAAGTCGGCGTTCGTCGGGAACTTGCCGAGCGTCTTAATCAACTGCTCCATCGCTTCGACCGGTGGCAGTGAGATCAGGCTGCGACGCAACAGCGTCACCCCTTCCATGGTGGCCGGGTCGAGGATTTTTTCTTCGCGGCGCGTGCCCGACTTCGTGATGTCGATGGCGGGCCAGATGCGACGATCGGCGAGGTCGCGGCTGAGCACCATTTCCATGTTGCCCGTCCCTTTGAACTCTTGGAAGATCGCATCGTCCATGCGGCTGCCGGTGTCGATCAGGGCGGTTCCCACGACGGTGAGCGAACCCCCTTCTTCAAACTGGCGGGCCATGCCGAACATCTTTTTGGGGATGTCCATCGCGCGGATATCAAGACCGCCCGTACCCGTTCGGCCCGAGTTGCTCCACTTGTTGAACGCCCGCGCGGTGCGGGTGATGCTGTCGAGGAGCAGGAACACATCGCGACCGGCTTCGGTCATCCGCTTGGCCCGCTCGAACACGAGTTGACTGACGCGGATATGGCTTTCGACTTCGCGATCGAGCGACGAGGCGATGACTTCGCCCCGCACCCGGCGTTTCATCTCGGTCACCTCTTCCGGGCGTTCGTCGATCAGCAGAACGATGAGGTACACCTCGGGATGGTTCTTGCTGACGGCGTCCGCAATTTCCTGCAGCAACATCGTCTTGCCGGTTCGCGGCGGGGCCACGAGCAGCGCTCGCTGTCCCTTGCCGATCGGCGTCAGCAGGTCCATCACGCGCATTGTGACGGGCTGCGTGCCGGTTTCGAGCTTGATCTGCTGATGCGGCGTGATTGGCGTCAGTTCGTCGAAACTACGCATCTGCTTGTAGTCTTCGACAGTCTTGCCTTCGATGGTATCGACTTGCTTGAGCCGCGGACCTTGTCCCCGACCGCCGGCGACCATTTCACCGGTGATGAGCAAGCCTTCCCGCAGTGAGAATTTCTCAATCAGCGAGCTGGAGACGAACGGATCGGTCTCTTGCGAGAAGTAACCGGCTTTCTGATCGCGCAGGAAACCGTACCCCTTCGGGTGGAGTTCCAGAATCCCCTGGACGGGAGTCGCGGGGCCTTCGGGACCACGGGGTTCGCGCGGTTCGTTCGAGTAGCCTTGTTGGTTGCCGTAGCCCCGTTGCGGAGGACCGTTGCGGCGTTGACCGTGTTGCGGTGGTCCACCTTGACGGAAGCGACCTTGTTGTCCGCCGCGCGGCATACCGCCTTGCTGGTGACGCGGCGGATGACCGCCGTGCTGACCACCAGTGTGCTGACCGCCGCCCTGTTGACCGACGGGGCCGCCGGTCGGGGGGCCACCTTCATAACCGCCGCGACCACGTCGGCGTCGACGACGGCGGGGGCCCCCATCACCGCCGGGTTCACCGGAGGCAGGAGCCGGGCCGTTGGAGAATTCGTCATTGCCCCCTTCGGCGCGTTCGGCGGTCTGATTCGACAGCAGATCGCCACCGAAATCGTCCGGAGCCGCCGTCATGCTGCGGGACACGCTGAAATCGGATGACGGAGCGGGAGTGCTGGGGGCCGACGGTTCCGGAAGGACATATCCGACCGGCACCGGTTCGTCTGGTTCCACGACGCGTGGCGTGCGTGCGGCACGCGGCGCGCCTCGCTGAGCCGTGCGACCGCGGGGCGGGCGTGGCCGGGGCGGTGCTTCAAAGTCCATGTCGTCGACCGTCGGCGGACGTTCGTATTCTTCGCGAGCCGCAGCGGCTTCCTCGAAGGCTTCTTCGATCACCGGGCGGACCGGTTGCGACGCCACTTCCGGAGTGACATCGTTCGATCCATTCGCTTCGGGAGCGACTCCTTCCGTCGCTTTGGGACGACGGGGACGGGGGGTCCGCTTGGGAGTGCTCGATCCCTTTTCAGCCATGCGCTAGTTCCATGTTCGGCAAATTGAGGTGTGTTGGCAGCGGTGTCATTCAGAGACACCCGTTGTCAGTGGGGGCAGCGACGAGCCCGGTCGCCAAAGAAAGTCGGGGCCCACGGAAAGGGGAAACGTCGAAGTTCGTTGCGTGAGAACGGAACCGCGGCCGGGCGGGGTTTCCCTTTGCTGAAGAGGCACGGCGACGGGAGCGGGGACCAGCCGATGGCTGGTCCAAACTCTTTCTCGCCGGCGATCAACAGAAAACGCCAAGACCACAATTCCACAAGGAAATCACGAACGCTCATTTGCGACAGAAAACACAACGTGACTCTGGATCGGTTTCGATCCCCAAGGTTTATACGGAACAACCACCCCGCAGAGGGGCAACAGTCCGCCGGATGTCAGCACTCGGTTCCTGAACAGGCCTCTTGCCTGCGGGGGGTGCGAAACAAATCCTGTTGAGAATACGTTGTCGAAACCGCCCGCTCTCGATGACCCTTCAATCCTGAAGGGTGGCCGCCTTGCGACTGTCTGACCCTGAAGCTGTTCTTCAAGCGTCAAAACAGAGGGAAAGAGCGATGCCAGCGAGCCTTACGTCGCCAAACGAACGCCACAACATCGGACGTCGTATCCGGTTTCACCATCGACCGCACGTCGGAGCGCAACTCCTTGTTTAGCCTGAAATTCTGGCCAACCAGTTCGTGTTGTCGCGAAGTGAAACCAACTCTTCCGTTCAACGCATTCTGCAGATCAGCCGAATCGCTCATTCCTGACGGGAAGAGAAGTTGTCGATCCCGCATTCGAGTGGAACATTGGCTGTCAGACCACACCACTCGAAGGAAGGACTTCCGTCTCCGTTGAGGAAGGAACTCAGCCCGGGGACACTCCTATCAGATCGCCTCGTCAACGGGTCTCACTCGGGGAAACCACAAGGAACACGAGGCGAAAAAGAGTGCCGCCGGAATCGAACCGCAAAGGCAGACCACGGAAAAGCATTCCGCGGAAGAGTCTGCCTGTATCATATCGAGTCCCGCTCCCCTGTCAATTGAAGTCTTTTCCTTCTTCATCGACTTTTCCTGATTCCCAGTCGGCGCTGGCTTCCTCCCCAATCGCGCCGGTAACGTGGGGCGAAACGAAACGGGAAGAGCACAAACTCCGTCGCTTGCGTTTCGCGGACATCCACGCCCGCAGCGTTCAATTCTGCTCTCGGTATTCCGTCTGAACGTTTCTCCCGCACTCTCCAGACATCATTTTTCGCCGGGTTAGGTTTATGTCCAATATTGTCCGCTCATTTTCCCGCAGCTTGATCCTGCTCGCGATTTCCTTCCCTGTCCACGCCGCGGAAGAAATCACCGATCGCCCCGCAGCAGAATTTTTTCTCCAAGACGGCCGCGTCATCATCGCGCCGGGACAGGTGCTCGAAAAAGCCCATGTCCTCCTTCGCCGCGGGCGCATTGTCGCTGTCGGCGCCGATCTCACCGCACCCCCTACGGCCGAGATCATTCCGTGCGCCGGCATGACGATCATTCCCGGCTTCCTCGACGCGGGCAACACGGCGCTAATGGATCCGGACGTGAAACTTCCCAGCGTTGATTCGCGACCCATCGACGTGGCCCGTCAACCGCTCGTCAGTGTTCCGGCGGATGACCATCGCGGATTGACCCCGCAGTTTCAATCCGCGACGGCGTTGCGGACCAGCGGTAATGAACTCGAGCAACATCGCCAGGCCGGTTTCGGGGCGGTCCATCTCACACCGACGGGCCGCATTGCCAGCGGGCAAACCAGCGTCGTCCTGTTGGCAGGCCGCCCTTCCCGAGAATCGCAACTCACGTCGATGCCACTATCCGTCTTCCGCTTGTATGAACGCCGTAGCAATGAGTATCCCTCGACATTAATGGGCGTGCATGCTCACTTGCGACAACACTTCTTCGATACTGCCCGTTGGATTCAGCAACAGCAATTTCACAAAGATGGCAACCCTGGTGTCGACCGCCCCGAGAATGATCCGGTATGGGAAGCGTTTGCCACGATCCAAAAGGGCGAACAGACGACGTTGTTTGAAGTGGATTCTCCCGACGATTTTGAACGGGCGTTGCGATTCGTCGACGAACAGAAACTGAAGCTCGCGCTGTGGAGTGGTGGTCCGCCGCGGCGATCGCTGGAAGTCTTGAAACAACGCGCGATCCCAGTGATTGTGCCCCTTGACTTTGGTGACGCGCCGAAGACCGATCCACCGAAAGCCGATGCGAGTAAATCCGACGACGAATACGCCGAGGTTGCCGCGCCGCAAGCGGTGCGCGATACGAAGAAACAACTCTGGCAGGAACGCGTCCGTGTACTTTCGCAATACGAAAAGGCGGGGGTGCCCTTCGCGATCTCCACAGCGGGCCTCAAGAATCCGAACGACCTTTTCAAATCGCTACGGGAGGCGATCAAGGAAGGCCTCTCGCGCGACGGAGCGCTCGCCGCGCTCACGACGCGACCGGCCGCCATGCTGGGGGTTGAGCGCGATCTCGGTCGCCTCGCGCCGGGATTGATTGCCAACGTCGTGGTCATGACGGGGCCGTTCGATCACGAGCAGACAAAGGTCCGGTTCAACTTCATCGAAGGCCGCAAATTCGAATTCCATCGCGATGCGAAACCGGTTCCGGCGGAAAGCCCGCCGGGACCGGTTCCATTGAACGTAGCGGGGACATGGCATCTGCAAATCGAAGCGGGGGACATGCCGTCGCAGGCGACATTGGAACTGTCGCAGAACGGAAACCGCATCAGCGGTCGGATGACGAGCAGTCAGGGCGATGGCCTGGTGACCAATGGGGAAGCGACAAAAGAAGCCGCGAAATGGGACGTTTCCATCGGCACCGGGGATCGCGCGCTCGTTCTGAAGTTTGAAGCGACACTGGATGGTGACAACCTCAAAGGGGCGGTGAAGTCCGCATTTGGTGCACCGGCGAAATGGTCTGCAAAGAAGGGGAGTCCAGGAGTCCAGCAAACCGTAAGCGGGGACGGCGTCAAACTCGGTGGAATTGAGACCAGCGATGACGCGAAACCGGTCTCGGCGCTGCAGCCCACGACGGCGACCATTGCCACCGTCGAGTTCCCCGAAGATCGCACCACGCGCAAGCTGAAAACCGGCGGCAACGTGCTGATTAAGAATGCCACCGTCATCACCGTCACCGGGCCAACGCTGGAAAAGCATTCGATCCTCGTCCGGGGCGGCAAGATTGCGGCCATCGGTCCCGATCTGACACCCGATGCCGACATGACGGTGATCGATGCCACTGGGCAATTCGTGATGCCGGGGATCATCGACACGCATAGTCACATCATGATGTCCAATGGTCTCGGCGGCGTGAACGAGTACACGCACTCCATCGTCTGCGAGGTCCGCGTCAACGACATCGTCAACACCGCCGACCCACAAGAATACCGGGCGCTGGCTGGCGGGGTGACGACAATTCGCATGCTCCACGGATCGGCGAACGTCATCGGTGGGCAAGACGCCGTGGTGCAACTCAAGATCGGTGAATCAGCCGCGGCACATCTGTGGCCCGCGGGTTCCTCGGGCGTGAAGTTTGCCCTCGGCGAGAACGTCAAATTCCGTTCCGGCCGGTTCCCGAATACGCGGCTCGGTGTCGAAGCGACGTTGCAGCGGGCGTTCGTCGAAGCCCTCGAATACCGCAAGGAATGGCAAGCGTATGATCGCGCCGTAAAACATGCTGGTGACAAAGCGAACTCGGTGCTGCCGCCGCGGCGTGATCTGCGGTTGGAAGCTCTCGCGCAGATTCTGAACGGCGAGAAGCACATTCACAGCCATTGTTATCGGTCGGATGAAATTCTGATGTTACTGCGGGTCGCCGAGCATCACGGCATCCGCGTGCGGTCGTTGCAGCATGTGCTCGAAGGGTACAAAGTCGCCCCTGAAATCGTGGCTCATGGAGCGAGTTGCAGCACGTTCGCCGACTGGTGGGCGTACAAAGTCGAAGCCTTCGACGCTACGCCGTACAACGCCGCGTTGTTGCGTGAAGCCGGGGCGAACGTCGTCCTGAAAAGCGACGACGCGGAACTGATCCGGCACATGTATCAGGAAGCCCAGAAGCCCGTCCGCTACGGCAATTTCCCGGCGGAACTGGCACTGTCGATGGTGACGCTCAACCCGGCAAAAGAACTCGGACTCTCCGATTCGCTCGGTTCGATCGAAGTCGGCAAGCAGGCCGATCTCGCGATCTTCAGCGCTCATCCGCTCAACACGTTCACGCGGTGTGAGATGACGCTGATCGCCGGGGAACCGTACTTCGTACGGAAGCAGCAACCCTCGGCCATGTCCGCGGAAGCGGCGCCGCGATCGGCAACTCCCGCGGCCTTCACACTGCCTTCCACCGAACAACGCAAACCGTTGGTCGATTGGTCCGCGGTCAACGGTCATCGGTTCGCACTCGTGGGGGCGGCGATTCATCCTGTCGATCGTGCGAGCATCGCTCGCGGCACGGTGGTCATCGAGAGCGGCAAGATCGTCTCCGTCACCGAAGGCGAAGACCTTCCCGAGGGTTGCCCGGTCATTCGTGTTGACGGATTGCAGATCTATCCGGGCTTAATCGATGCGGGAACCACCGTCGGGCTGACGGAAATCGGCAAGGTCACCGAGACACACGATTTCTCCGAAGCCGGACTGTTTCAGCCTGATCTGCGGGCCGGCGTGGCGATCAATCCCGATTCGGAACTCATCCCGGCCGCTCGTGCCGGGGGGATTACGACGGCGTTCATCTTCCCGATCAGCGGCGTGATTTCCGGGCAAGCCTCGGTGATGCACACCGCGGGGTGGACGGCTCCGGAAATGGTGCAGGTGGACTCGGCCGGCATGCGGATCAACTGGCCCGGTGCCCGTGACACGCGTGAAGTCTTCGAGCAACTCAAACTGTGGATTGCCGCTGCAAAACGGTATGACGCCGTCCGAGCTGGAGCGAAGGATGGAGCCGTCAGTGAGACTCCGATCGATCCGCGTTATGAAGCGCTGCGGCCGTATGTGCGCGGCGAAAAGCCGTTCCACATCGAAGCTGATTCCCAGCAGCATATGACCGAAGCCCTGCAGTTCGCGGAGAAGGAAAAACTCAAGATCGTGCTGTGTGCGGCGGGGGATGCGTGGAAGATGACCGACGCGCTGAAGAAGGCGGAGGTGCCGGTGATCATTGGCCCGGTGATGCGCAAGCCGTTGCACGATCACGATCCGTTCGATGCGCCGTATGCCAATGCCGGTCGGTTGCACGAAGCGGGCGTAAAGTTCGCGATCCGGTCCAATAACGCCGCCAATAGTCGCAACGCCCCGTTCGAGGCGGGGATGGCAGTGGCTTACGGTTTGCCGGAAGATGCGGGCTTGCGTTCCGTCACACTCGCGGCCGCGGAGATTCTCGGGGTCGCCGATCAATGTGGTTCGATCACCGTCGGCAAGCGGGCGGATCTGGTGATCCTCGACGGTTCGCCGCTGCAAGTCACGTCGCAAGTGAAGGGCGTGGTTGTGGGTGGGAAACCGTTCGCGCCGGAGAGCCGGCAGACGAAGTTGTATGAGAAGTATCGGGCGCGGTTGAAAGAGGTTCGCGCGGCGAAGTAGAAGGGCACGGGGAAGCGATCAGAGTGTGGCGCGAAACCGCGAAGCGAGGATTGGGCGCGGTCAGTGAGTTGTTGGTCGTCCTTCTGACCATGAACCCTCGGCCATTCACCAGCAACCAACGAAAAAACCCTTCGCAAGTCGACGATTCCCCGGGATGGTTGGTGGACCACGTCCGGGAGCGCGTCGACTGCGAAGGGCTCGTCCCCCCCAGACACCGAAAGCGTGAAGGACAAGCACGCTCTCGGTGCACGAGAATTTCACAGCATTCGCTGGAGTACTCGCGGATCAGTACGCGGGAAGTTGTCCCGAACCGTCCTGCAAGGTGTCCCGCTCGACTTTATATCGTTCGAGCGCGCGAATCTGGTTGGATAGTTTCGTTTCCGGACCCGACGGGAAGTATTGCACGTCGTCTTCCAGGTAATACGCCGAGGGCAGCGTTTGGCCGCCCATCGTCGTTTGCAGGCAGCCCACCGACCCGAGACTGCCTAGCAGGCACAGCCCCAACAGCCAGCGGGAACCCTTCGCACACGCCCGTGCGTTCATAGCCACGTCCTTACCGGGATGGTCCTTCACAACGGGCGGCGAACAAGCCGCACTTCCGTCGCCCCCCTATCATCGGCATCGTCCGGCCGATTTCTTCGACATAATCCGCAGAGTCGGTACAGTTTGCAGCGTTTGTGTGGGTTCTCCGGTTGGGACAAATCTCAAGCTGTTTTCATGGAAAACGCCGTAACCGATTGTCGCTTATCGATTTGCGTGACGGAATCCGCCGCGGTCGTCTTAGCCAGTCGGGATTTCATGCGTATGGTAATTTCGGCGTGTATGGACAGGAGAAGCGACCCAGGGATCAGAATCCCTGGGCTTCCCACGCGCGTTCCGCAACGATTGGGGAATCCCTTCCATTTTGATACCATGCGGTGTTCCCGCGTGAGGAAACGACCCCGGCTGGGTGTTGGACGGTGAGCGGACGGCTCTGCTCCGACTGCGCGGCGGATTTCGGAAGGATTTTGCCGAATGGCTTTGGATGTGTACACGCCGTGCCCCTGTGGCAGCGGGAAGAAGCTCAAATTCTGTTGCGTCGATCTCGCGGAAGATATGGAACGCGTCTCCCGGCAGATCGAAAGCAATCAGCCGCGGCAGGCGCTGCAGTTGCTGGAAGCGCTCGACCGCCGACATCCACAAAATCCGTGGGTCGTTACTACCCGCGCTCTGGTGCAGATTGAAGTCGGCGATGCGGCTGCGGGACGGGATTTGCTGCGGTCGTTTCTCGAACAGCATGCGGATCACGATTTTGCGATCGTGCTGTACGCCACGGCAGCCTTTCAGGCGGATGGTTTGGACGCCGCGAAAAAGGCGATTCACCGATCGTTCCAGCGCAGTTTGAAGCGGTTTCCTTCGATGGTCGCCGGTTTAGCCGGGGCGATGGCGGCGGTCTTTCAATCGCGCGGTCGGATGCTCGCCGCCCGAGAACACCTCGCGCTGGCCATGCGGTTCTCACCCGACCGTGAACGGCAGGAGATTTTTGTCCGGCTGCTGGAGTTCGATAACGACGTGCAGGTGCCGTACCTTTTAAGAAGTGTTCACGCGCTGCCGTCGATCACAATTAGCGACGAAGTCAATCAGGAAGCGAAGAAAGCCCACCGCTATGCCTCCGTCGGCTGCTGGAGTGTCGCGGGCGATCTCTTCGAGAAACTAGCGACAACCAATGCCGATCAACCGACCTTGTGGCACAGCGTCGGGTTGTGTCGCGCCTGGGACGGGGAAGAATCGGCTGCGGCAACGGCCTTGCATCGGGCCGCAAGTCTTTACACAGACGATGCCGCCACCGCCGTCGATTGTGAAACCATCGCTCAATTGCTGGATTGGAACACAGCTCCCGAACGCCGTCCGCGGATGATTCTGTCGGGTAGCATTCCTTCCGTCGGCCGTTTACTGACGGCGCTGGACACCGGCGACCGGCTGTTCCGGCTGGAATTGCCGCCGGTCGGACCGGAAGGCGAACCGATGCCGGCCGCGATTTATCAGGTGCTGGATCGACCCAAATCCGAAATGCCCGCGCCAACGGCGCTCACCGTGGAAACGGTTCCGACGGTCATCAGCCAGATCACCGTGTTCGATGCCGACCCGGAAACAAAAGAAAGTCCGGAAGTCGATGTCACCGGTTTGAAGGGCAGCGACTTCGATACGGCGATGGAACTCGCCCGCGCGGCGGCAGGAGAATTTGCGGTCTGGAAAGACGCTCCGGAAGAACAGGCGGAATGGGTGCCGGAAGAAACGCTGCCGTTAACGTGGCAATGGGCATTCCCCCCGAAGACGCCGGTGGCGCTGCGGCGTCGGCTGGAGTTGGAACGCTGGCGCACGATTCTGGATTCTGTGTGGCCGACATTGCCGCAACGCGCGTTGCAAGGCCGCACGCCCAAGGAAGCGGCCGGCGATCCAGCCTCGCGCGTCGCCGTCCTCGCGAGTGTGTACGTGCTCGATGCTCACTGTCTGCGGGCGGGCCATGAACTCGATCTCGAAGCTGTGCTCGCACGGCTCGGTGTCGAACCGCTGCCGCCGTATGAGATCGAGGCCGATACCTCTCTTAACTCGCTGTCGCCGCTCCAATGGCTGCGACTGCCGTTGGACAAACTTACCGACGCGCAGATGCTGTCGACGGTCAACCGGGCTCTGCTCGTCCATCACGACCGGTTCCTGGCGAAGGCGTTGCAAGTTGCACTCACGCGCGAAGGCTGTCGCGGCGAACTCGATATGGTCCGCATTTACCAGACGCTGGCGGACTTGTCACGGCAGCATGGTCGTCGGGAAGAGTCGTACCATTGGCTCGACGAAGGCCGGAAACACGCGGCCAGCCAACCCAACAACTTCGAGAAAGTCTGGTCGTGGGATCTGCGCGAACTGTTGACGCGGTTGGAAGACCCGACGGATCCGGCACTTCCGGGGCTGATCCACAAGTTCGTCAACTTCTATAGTCCAAAACTGCCGCAGATGCGTCCGTATCTCGAACAGATGTTTGCCGTGGCGGGAGTTCCCTCACCGTGGTCCGCGGGGGGCATCATCGCCGGTGATGGCGGCGGAATGACTGCGGGCGGATTGTGGACTCCGGACGCGGAATCAGCGGCCCCCGCGGGAACCGGCAGCAAGCTGTGGTTGCCTGGACAGTAACCGTCTCTTCTCTGTTTCGTGAGCCGCAAGGTGCTGGCTACGGGTGACTTTCACACACCCGCGGCCAGCACCTTGCGGCTCACTTTTTTCCGAGAGGATGCTGAACTTCCGTAACCACTGTCCAGACGCCGCGTCTGCCTCAACGGGGCGAAAATTGATCGGTTCGTCGTCCTTCCGCTTGTCAAGACCGGTTGGGAATGCGATATTCAGGATCTCTTCGCTGTCGGGCCTCGTCCGAATGAGGGTTCTCGCTCTCGGTTAGTCCGTCGTGGTCTCAGGCCTGCAGCCATCCCGTCTGGAGTTTCTCATGCGACTTGCGATTGATCGTTCTCGCCAGTGGATTGTCACATTTTCGCTGACCGGCGTGTCGTTCATCGCGGGATGTGGAGGTGGAGCGGAAACACCGGCGCCGGTGGCGAATAATCCTGCACCGGCTGCGGCACCGATGCCGAATAATCCGCAAGCGATGATGACGGGCCAGCACGGACAACCCGGTGCTCCTGCGGGCATGCCGATGCCCGGTGCTGCCAATCCTCCGGCCCCGGTGATGAATGATCCCGCGGCCGCGATGCAGGCTTCGATGGCTCATAATGGCGGGACTGCAAATCTGGCGGCAGCCCCCGCCGGTGGTGCCGCGAATCCCCAGTTGGCGGCGCACGCGGCTTTTCGTGCCAACATGGCAAATCCCGCGGCCGCCGGTGCCGGAACAAATCCTGCTGCCGCACACGCCGGGGGGACGGCGGCTCTCAACGCCAACCTGAATCCGGCTGCTGCGGCGGCGGCTCCGAACCCGGCCGCCGCCCATGCCGGAGGCACAGCAGCGCTGGCCGGTAATGCCCCGGGCAATCTTCCGGAGGCTCACGCGGCGGCGAATGCCGCTGGCGCTCCCGTGGCTCAGATTCCCCCTAATGCCCCCGCCGCACTGGCAGGGGCGAACGCGGCGGAAGCGATGGCCGCCAATCAAGCCCTGGGTGCCGGCACTCTCGCCGCTGGCGGGGAATTGGCCGGACCGGGTGGCAATGCACAAGGCGGCCCCGGCGGAGCCAATGCCATCACCGGCGAACCCGGTTCCATCGAGTACGCCATCACGAAACTCATCTCGATGGCCAAAGCGGGCGATTATGCAGGGGTCGAATCGATCATCAGCGAAAAAGCGAAAGGCCTTGCGGCCAACTTCCGCGATCAAGACTTGAAGCCCACGCAGATTGAAAGTTACAAGACCACTTTTGACGGCATGCAAGGGTTGAACCGTCGCGCCGCGGGTGGCAATGGTGTCCAGTACACGTTCAAAAAGGGCGAGACCACCATTCAGATCACCCTCATCAAAGAAACCGGCGGCATGTTCAAGATCAAAGAACTCCAGATTCGCGATGGCAAAGTCCGCTAACGCGTTTTCAGTTCATCGAACAACGACACCCCGGAGGCCTCGTCGCTGCCGGGGTGTTTTCGCAACCACACCACAATCATGGACTGCGATCGTGGGGCTGTCGGCATGGCATTCGGATCATTCGCGGTTGCCCGCCACACCCGATGTTGTGGCCGTGTGGCGTGTGGCGATGCAGACACACCGCCCGCTCCGTGATGATGAATGGACTACGCTCGCTCCCGATGAGATCGCGCGCGCCGAACGTTTCAAGTTCGATGAGCCGCGGATCCGCCTCGTTCGCTGTCGCCGCGCATTGCGGACCATTCTGGGACGGTGGTTACAGGTCGATCCCGCCGTCTTGCAGTTTCATTACGGAGAGCACGGCAAGCCGCAACTTGCCGACACTCCCCTTGCCCCGGCGTTCAATGTTTCGCACTCGCACGATTGGGGCTTGATTGCGGTCACGGCCACGGGTGATCTGGGGATCGATGTCGAACGGATCGAACTCCGCACGACATGGAACGGACTCGCTCGCCGTTTCTTTTCGGCCAGCGAGGTGGCTGTCCTCGAAGCCTTACCTGTGGAGAAACAGCTCGCCGGCTTCTTTCATATCTGGGCCGGAAAAGAGGCGTTTATCAAAGCCGTCGGCCGCGGGCTTTCATTCCCGTTGGCGAGTTTCAGTGTGCAGGGCGATCCCGATCAACCGCCGAGGTTGCTTGCCGTGGAGAACGATCCCGATGCGCCGCAAAAGTGGAAAATGGCGGCCATCCCACTTCCCGATGACTACGCCGCACGCGCGATGTGGAACGGTGTGGCACGCCAGATCGCCTGCTTCGAGTTTGTTTCCTCGCCGTGATGATGCCGAGGAAGCATCGACTTACCGCGTTGTAGGATCGACCGCCCATTCGCCGCCGATCATCGTGCCGATCACACGATTGCCTGGTGCGAACAAGTCGAAGTTGGGATCGCGAAACGCTGGATCGCGCAGTTCGATGATGGCGAAATCGGCCCGTTTGCCCGGCGTCAGGCTGCCGCAGTCGGACCGCAATCCCAAAGCCGTAGCACCGGCCCATGTTCCCAACTTAAGCAACGTGTGATGGGGCACGTCGGGGAACCGCTCGGCAAGAAACTGCAATTCGTTCCACATGCTCAAATCGGGGTTCGAGGCCCGGCTGTCGGTCCCGATCGCCACGGTTCCGCCGAGGGATAATAACGTCAGCCACGGATGGGGCGGATGCCCGAACGCCGCGTGCGTCCGGGGGCAATACACCGTCGTCAGGTGCGGGAATTGCGCGAGCCGCATCAATTCCTTGTCGCGGAGATCATTGCCGTGCACGATCAATCCCCGTGGGAGATCGCCGAGCGATTCGAGGATGTCCCCATACGATCGTCCCCCGAACAAATCGGGTTGCCAGACGCCCATATCTTGCAGAAAGTCGCGGAACTCGCCGCTGCCGGTTTCGAGCAATTCTCGCTCGCTAGCGGTTTCGGCGAGATGCATCGCCAGCGTGCGTCCCCGATGCGGTGCCGTCAGGGAGATCGTATGGTCCAACACCTGCGGATGAACGCTGTACGGGGCATGCGGGCTGAGCATCCGCCGTGCAATCGGTCCGGCGGGATCATCGCCGAGATGCGTCTCTGCCAGGGCACAGAGTGGCTCGATGCGCTCGGGCGACAATCCCAGCAATTCCTGAAAGACCACCACACGTGGGCCCTTTGAAGCCGCACCCTCATAATCCTGCGGAGTCCATCCGGAGGTCGCGATGTCACCGATCAGCGTCGTCCCCCCGGCGACCGATTCCTTGAGCCCGGTTTGTATTGCCTCCCGCACCACAGTCGGATGTTCTCGGCGGTATTGAATCACCCGCCGTAGCCAACCCGTAAACGGTAACCCCGGCGACAACGGTGCAGGCAACGCGCTGAATTCGAGATGCGTGTGCGCATTCACGAACCCGGGCACGATGGCGACCTCGCCGAGATCAACCGTATCCGCGCGGACGCCCTCGCCGATCGCAAGAATCCGGCCTCCTTGCAGAGACACACTGCCGCCTTCGATCGGCCGCCCATCGACCGGAATGATCCATTTCGCCCGCAGTGTTTGTAAGCCCAAGAGTCACACCTTCACCAACGAGAATGAAAAAAGGCTCGCGCGGTCGCCGTCCGCGCGAGCCTTCTCTGATCGTACCAGAACCGCAGGGAAATTCCGCAGCGATCCTCATTGGCGAAGATGATCCCGGCTGTGGAAAGTAAATCAGCGCGGGATCGGGATCAGATCAGAATGTCGACGTTCTTGAATCGGCCAATGAACTCGGCACGGTGGGCGTGGGATGTGGGATCGACGAGGCTCTGCTTCTGCTTCGTCGGTCCGTCGTACCCGGTTTGTTCCAGGTTCAAAAACGTGTTCACGGGCTTCGGGGACTCCAGCCAGCGGGTCTTCACGAGTGGTCGTGCTTCCGGAGCCCGTTGCAGATAGAGCAGATGATCGAACTCCGCCGTTTTGTGGACTTTCCCGTCGTGAATATGCACGGTGGGGAAAAACAGTTTGCCGTTCTCGCTTTCAGCAACGCGGCGGGGAAACTCGAACGCCATCGGGTGGGCTTCGGTCCGTCCGGGCTTGAGTTGGAAGATGGCAAAACCATAGTCCTTGTAAGCCGGCAGGTTCTCCCAGACCTCGATGGAGAGCTCAAAGTCTTTGTGAAGTTGATACATGTCCTTCAACGTCGGGGCGAAGGATGCATCATAATCGCCCACCTGATACCTCTTGAGGTCACCCGGAATGACGGGGGAAGAAATATCCAGGTCGAACCCGACTTCCAGATCTTTGAAGAATGTCGGGTAAGGCTTCAGATTGATCCAGACCAGATCGTCTTGCTGCGAGTTCTTCGGAACGGGCAGGGGGAGGATCATCGCCACAGGTTTTTCCGTGGCGATTTTCATCTGATAGACCAGCACCTGACGCGCGGCAGAGACCGCCCGCGCAAAAATTCGTGTCTGGTGAACTTCCTGGACAGGCCCCGAAAAACAGCACATGACAATGGTTCCACTGTGATGCCGCGACCGCAGCTCCTCAGAGCCGCCTCAGCCCAATGGAATACGGCTGCGTCGAAGTATCGGGCGCGAAACCCAAATGGTCAACCCGTGGGTGGGTGAGTTACGTCCCGATGCCGAAAGCGCTCCGCAGACCTGGCACCTCGTTTTCAGGGGCGGACGCGGACCCGCGTGCTGTCCCGCATCCACATGGGCGTCTGGGATCGGTAGAGGACGTTGTCTGGTCCCCGCTTGCCGGTTGCCGGAAAGTCATCTGCCAAATTTTGTCGGACCTCATCAATGATGCCCGCCCAGGTTGTGTTGAAATCCATCCGTTTCATATTTTCCACGAGCGCGAACGAGAACCGACCTCCAAATTGGCTGCCGTACCAGGCCAGTTCGTTTGTAGTTGAGGCATTGAGGCTGACCTGTCCCTGGTACTTGGTCAACAAGTTGGTGAGCAGATCGAGGGTGAACGTCGGCGGTGCCAGTACCCCGGGTGCTGCAGCATCAGCCGAGACATCGACGGCGTTATTGCACGAATCGGAAATGAGGACCGTCAAGCCGCGGAGGCGGTGGGAATAAGCACTGGAGTTGGCCGCTGTTTGTCGTTGATCGAGCAGGGTCTCAAACAAGTCGGTCCGCGCGAAAAAGGAGACTCCAATCCGCGGATTTTGAACGTATTGGACTTGGAAGAAGTGTCCATGCTCATACATTTCAAAGGGAAGCCGACGATCCGTCGAGTGGCCACCATGTGTGAACACGTAACAGAGCATGGTGTCGTCGGGCTGGAAGTCGTTCGCGATCGAGAACGTCCGTTCGACTTCGGCTTTGACCAATTGAGCGGTCAGTCTTCGGCCATCTCCCAGCCCGAGAACGCGTACGGGCTTGAACACCGCCGGCAGTTCGTTGTGCGCTTTATCCAGCAGGGCTTTCAGGCGATTGCCGCTCTTCTGCGCGTTCGGCAACTCGTCGTCCTGCGCGGCGATAATCAGGCTGTGAACGCGTGGGCCAGTGGTCTGAGCGAACGCTGTCATCGCCGTGGCATTCAGTAAGAAAACGGCCACGGTTCCCATCAACAATCGCAACATTGGAACGATCCTGATCTTGTAGTTCCCGGCTCACAGCGGTGAGGAATAGGGCTGATGAGAATTCATGCGTAAGACGAGTGTCCGTTCGTTGGCTCAAGGGTAACTGTCTGAGGTGACATCCGTAAAGCAGATTCCGGAGGCAACCACATGCGGTTCGGGCCAAGCGATGGGGGAGATCCGAACATATTTGCACTGTCGATTGTAACGGTTGTGCCGACCCTGCGCTGGCGGATGTCCGAATCCATCACCCTGCCAATGACGAGGTTGACCTGTACGGACTGCACGGGCCGATCATGGATTGACGAGTCTTCTGATCGTGGCGATCGAGACTGGAAAACGACGGCTTCCCAGAGCAGGGATTGCGAGGAGATTCGGGGTGATTCCACGACGACCTGCCAGTTTCGTGCTGGCCGTAACTTTGATGGGACTGACGAATCAGGCCGTGGACGCCGGTTGGCCGTTCAGCCGCAAGTCCAACGATTGCTGCCCCGTCTGCGAGCAGGAGCAGCCCAAGGCGAAGAAAAAGTCGCTGATGAGCGCCGAAGATGCTCCAGCGTCCGGGGTTGTGGATCTTGTGCCCGCTCGATTCACCACCGTTCGGGCCGATCGCCGAACCGAAGAGAAGAAAGATACATCGGCCTCGGCTGAGACCGAAAAAATGCAGGAATTGGAGAAAAAGCTCAAGCAGCTCGACATGAAGGTGAATCAACTGTCGTTGGAAATCGAGACCCTGGTGCATGTGCTTGAGAATCCGAAGAAGTAGTCACTGCTGCGGAGAGTTCGCTTCCTGAAACGGGCGAGGGGTGTTCCCGAACGGGTCGGCTCCTTCGTCGTGGAACACATCCCCATTCCTGTGCCAGACATTCACGAGTTTCGGGAAGGAATCCCATGCTTCGTTCGCTTTGTTTGACGACCGCTCTCGGGTTGGTTCCCGGCGCTGCCATGGCTCAATGTGCCGTGCCCGCCGCCTGCACTCCCCGATGCGAAGCCCCGTGTCGTCAATGCCAGCCTCCGGACAGAGCGGCACCCGCAGATAAGGCGGCTCCCGGAAACTTCCTCCGCGGCCCGGCCACGGGGCAAGCATCGGGTGAGAGCCGGTCGTTCGGGCTTCGCGGCCCGGCGCTGCACATCCCGGAAATGCGAATTGCCCTGCCGACGCTGGAATTCCCGTCCCCCGTCCGTTTCAAACGCAATGCGGAAATGATCTTCGACCAGATTCGCGGTCCCCATTCGCTGGCCGAGGTGCAGAATTTCGGCAACCTGCCCGAGGAAGATGTCGGAGCGCCGGCGAAAGGCCCCGACGACGACGTGGCCGCGCCGGTCATTCCCCCGGCTCCACGTTGCACACCCTATTACTGTCCGCCGGCGTGCGATCCGAACCAGGTCGATGCCACGACCAAGCGTCTGGAAGCGACATTGGCCCGCCTCGAAGCCATGGAGAAAGAGCTGGCGACATTGCGAGCCGCCGCGGCCGATCAGCAGAACGAGGTCACGACCAGCAGCTACGGTGCCGGGAAACCGCAGATGACGGTGGCAGCGAAGGGCTCGCGTCCGCTGCCACCCCGGACCACCCAGTTCGTTCAAGCCGGGTATGAAGAACCGGCGTCGGTGGTGTCCGAAAATCGTCCTGTGGTCACGACTCGCGCCGCTTCCGGCCGGATGGGACTTTCAGCCCCGAAGGTCGCGCAACCAGCGGTGGAGCCCGATGAATTCGGTGCGTGGTCGCGTTCCAGCCGCAGCAAATAACCCGCGTCACGACCCTGATGTGATTCCAACAGCCGCGATCGGTTTCAATACCGATCGCGGCGTTTTCATTACTTGGCCTTCGGTTCCTCTTTCGGCTTTTCCGCACCCGCCGCGGGGGCTTTCGGTTTCTCGGTATTCCCCTCGTTCGGATCGGCGGCAGGCGGCGTGGTTTTCGGAGCCGGTTCCGCTTCGTCCGGTTTTGGCTCAGCGGGACGCGGGGCTGCTTCCAGCGGCGTTGGTGTTCCCTCGGCCGTTCCTTCGGCATTGGGGTCGGGGGCGCTCTCGGGCGGGGAGAAACTCCCACCGCTGGCAATCAACTCCCTTAACTTCTCATCCGTCATCTGGGCCAGCAGGTGTTCATTGTTCTCGGATTTCTCCTGAACGAGTTTGCGCAGACGGACCCAGATCGGCGACAATTCAAAGGGCTTAATGTCAAGGGCGGTCTGGCCTCCGGCACCGACGGGGGTGGCTTCGGGGAGCGACGCTCGTCGCCACTTCCAACCCAGTGCATTATTCGGACGGAGTGCGCCCGCATCCTCGGCTCCAACCAGGCCGGAGAGCCCCATGACGATGATCGTGGCAAGGATTTGAGTTCGCACGCTGACCTCCATTGCGACCACTGTCGTTTCTCACACTGATGTGAGTGTGATCAGTCAAATCGACCTTTGTAAAGAAGTTGCCTCCCAAAAATCGCCGAGCCGATTCGTTTCCGGCGGATTTTTCCGGTGGCCGTTCCCAATGCGACGAAGTCTTCGTGCGGAGATCACAATTCCCCGGTGACTTTTCCCGAAAGGCGAGAAGCGGTCAATTCGTCGTTCTCCCGTGCCGATTTCCATTAGTCACTGTGCTGATCGTGGTCAGCGAAGGAGGCAACGCCATCCGGTGAAAACCGCGGTGGGCCTTGTCGACAATCGCAAACCTTGAGGAACACGGATGTCGGTGAAGGACGCTCAGGATCAGTTTCGGTTGGGGTTTCTGGCGGCGGTGGAGGATGCGGAACGCGGGGTGGTGGGCGGGTTGCTGGTAACCAATCGGTTTGGCCGGCCGTTGGAATTTCAGTGTACGACCCCCGTGAAGCCCAACCGCACGCAGCAGATTCTCTACGGTCCCACGCTGCGCCCCTACCTGCTGGCGGAAGTCATTGGTCGCACGCTGCTGGACAAGGTCAGCGTCAAACCGCACCTCGTGTTGATCGAAGCGGACGAACTGCTCGATCTGCGCACGCACGTCGACATGCCCGTGGCGAGTTTCGTGGCGAAACCCGCCAAGGATGATGAATCGATCTTGCGCGTCGGTCAGCAATGGCTGGCATTTCACGCGGAATACGCTGTGGACCGGACTGCCGTGCAGAAACGGGCCAGCCAGGTGCCCGACACCGCGGACTTGAAAGAGCCGTTCGAGCGCATCCGCGAAGCGCTGACGGAAACGCTGAAAGGGCCGGCAGCGCGTTCGGCCTGATGTTTACCCCCCGTCATTGACCGGGGGCTAAGACAGCGAAAAACGTTCGATGGACACGGTTAATGGATGATGTGACGGAACACGTCGATCGATTGGTAACCCGCTCCGCAACGGGCGACGACGTGGTTCGTGGTCCGCATTTCACGAGCGATGCGTTGCCGGTAACGGATGACGTAATCACGGTGGATTGCATATCGCCCAGTCTTTCCGTCAGCACCGATGTTTATGCAGCGGGATTGAATAGTGCCCTGCAACGGTGGAGCAAAGTGGAGCCGCAATCCGTTTCCTTGAACGCCATCGTGAATGTCTCCGGGTGGAAGCCGCCGAAACCGAAGGTGCTGACGTTTGGTCTCACCTTCCCCGAAGCGGTCACCTTTCTCCCCTCCGCCGAGAAGAAGCCCGACGAAGACTTGCGGCCGATTGCCCCGCCCAAGCCAGAGTCTGAACCGGCGACTCCTGCCGGTTCGACGGAAGCGGAACTGCTTGGCGTCGAGATGCCGAAGAAGCCGCTGACTCGCATCAAGCCGCCGAAAGATGCGCTCTCACTCGAAGATCGCTTGTTTTACCTGCTCCAGCCGCCACTGCAAACGTGGCTGGCGGGGCAGGAACTGATCATGCCATTCGAGCCGTTTCCGTATCAATACGAAGGAATCGGCTGGCTTTTTTCGCATTCATCGGCGTTGCTGGCGGACGAGATGGGCCTCGGCAAGACCATGCAGACAATCACGGCGATTCGGCTGCTGGTCCGCGGGGGACAAGCCCGGCGCGTGTTGCTGGTCTGTCCGAAGCCCTTGTTGCCGAACTGGCAGCGCGAGTTCCGGACCTGGGCGGAAGAGTTGCCGTTCGTTGTGGTCGAAGGGGACACCGATCGTCGCAAGCTGACGTACACGATGCCCGGCGTGCCCGTGCTCATCGCCAATTACGAATCGCTCGTGCGAGACTTTGCAGCGTTCAACGAGGGTGAGTTCCCGAAGTTTGATCTGGTCGTGCTCGATGAAGCCCAGCGGATCAAGAACCGCACTTCACGCACGGCCGAAACGATGCGGGCCCTGCCGCGGCGTCGCAGTTGGGCACTGACGGGGACGCCGATCGAAAACCGGCCGGAAGAACTCGGGGCACTCTATGAATTTATCGAAGTCATTCCGCCCAACGGCACACCGGATCTGAAGCAATTGCAGACGCTCGCCAAGGAGTTCATTCTCCGGCGGACCAAAGACCTCGTGATGAAAGACATGCCGCCGCGCCTCGACCGGGACGAGATTCTCGAACTCAGTCCCGGTCAGCGCTACGCCTACGATCAGGCGGAAAAAGAGGGCATCGTTCATCTGAATGAACTGGGCGACCAGATCTCTGTGCAGCACGTCTTTGAACTTGTGTTACGGTTGAAACAAATCACCAATTGGGATCCGCTCACCAATGAAAGCACAAAACTCGACCGACTGGACGCAGACATGGAAGAAATTGCCGCTTCCGGCGGCAAAGCCATCCTCTTCAGTCAGTGGACCAAAACCATCGACTGGCTGGCCTCTCGGATGGAGCCATACGGTGCCCTCGTCTACCACGGCGGGGTTCCCACCAAGCAGCGGGAACCAATCCTAGACCAGTTCAAACACGATCCCGACAAGCACATCCTGCTGATGAGCTACGGCACCGGCGCCGTCGGACTGAACCTCCAGTTCGCCGGCTATGTGTTTCTCTATGACCGCTGGTGGAATCCCGCCATTGAAGATCAGGCGATCAATCGCGCCCACCGCATCGGCTGCAAAAGCCAGGTGATCGTCACGCGGTTCATCTGCAAGGACACGATCGAGGAACGCATCGACCGCGTGCTGCGGGAAAAGCGTGAACTCTTCGCCACCATTCTCGGCGAAGGGGACAACCTCAATCGTTCACTCAGTCTGAACGCCAGCGAAATCTTCGGGTTGTTTGAACTGAAAGCGCGTCACGGCAAAGGAACCCGCACCATCGGCCCGAAACCCCCGGAAGCCGCTTAAAGCCGTTTGGCCCGCCCGATCGCAGCAGACAATCGGCTTGCGCGTCCGCGGTGTCTGGTCGCCGTCAGACAGAAGTGCAGATCGCATTCGTAAACTCTTGTGCGTCTGCTTGTTACGCAGCCCGCGCTGTCATCCCGCCTCGGCGGCCGCATAAACACCGACATTTAGAAAGAGTGTCGCGAAAAAATAAGTTTCGGAAGTATTATTGCATTTTCGTAATCTTTCTCAGAATGGGAGTTGGCGCTCCGTTCAGCAGCGGTAAGGTGGCGGAATCTCATGCCGAGTTCTCGGCTCGTTTCCAATCCTTTCTCCTCTCTGTTCTGGTTCAAGGAGCACCCCATGCCATCTCGTTTCTCGCGTCGGGGATTTACGTTGATTGAGTTGCTGGTGGTCATCGCGATCATCGCGATTCTGATTGCCCTGCTGCTGCCTGCGGTGCAACAGGCCCGTGAAGCCGCGCGCCGGACGCAGTGCCGCAACAATCTCAAGCAGCTCGGTCTGGCCATGTACAACTATCACGACAATTTCCGGGTCTTCCCCATGATGTCGGGCTCAAACGGTGGACCCGGGGGGCGACGACAAGGCAGCTTCAAAGCCATGCTCCCCTACCTCGATCAAGCACCGCTGGCGAATCTCATCGCCACGGGAGGAACCGCGGCATCAGTGAACGGAACGACGAACTTCTTCGGCGATTCCTTTGTCCCCTGGGATGAAAACCATATTGGAGTTCGCGCCCGGTTGCCCGCCCTGCTCTGTCCTTCCGATGGCGATACGACCGCTGAAGGACAGGAAGGCGACAACAACTACGCCACTTGTCGCGGCGACACGATCTGGGATCACACACCACAATGGAACGGCAACGGTGGACGTGGTCTGCGCGGCTTCTTTGTGGGCGGCACCGGCGGATCGGGCACACGATCCGTTCGCGATGTCACCGATGGGCTCAGCAATACCATTGCCATCAGCGAAGTCATCAAAACGAAACCGGGTGCCACCACTATCATGACCGGTGCAGTTTCCTATGCGTTCGACCAGATCGCGCTCCGCACGAATCCTTCGATTTGCCTGACAAATCTGGGGGCCAACGGAACGGTCATGACGACAAACGGAAACACGCTGCGCCGCGGTTGCCGCTGGATGGATGCGAACCCGATCTTTACCGGCTTCACGACGATTCTCGGACCGAACAGGATCAGTTGCATGTCGAACACCAGCGGTGATTCCGGGGACGGAATTTTTGAACCGTCGAGCCTTCACACCGGCGGCGTGCACGCCTTGATGGGCGACGGTGCCGTCCGCTTCATCGGCGAGAACATCAACAACGGCAACCCGACGCTGACAAATCCTGCCGGTGGCGGCTCGGGAGCGCCCAGCGGCCAAAGCGTCTATGGTGTGTGGGGCGCGTTGGGATCCATCAGCGGCGGTGAAACTGTATCGGAATTCTAACTACTACCCCGTGTGATCGATGGCGATGACTCGGAGAGGACTGCCCAGCGGTCCTCTCCTTTTTCTTCGGCAGTGGTTTGGGTCGCGGGCAGGAAATCGCACCAGGCGGCGGAGAGCGATTGCAGCCAGTGATGCACAATCAGACTGGCGAGGCCGAAACGCTCAGAGATTCGGTCTTACCCTTCCGATGAACACCTCCGTGTCATATTCAAATGTTACGACGCCATCGTGTTGATGGGTCGCGAAAAGTTGATCGAGCGCTGCCAGCATCGGGCCGTGTTGCGGATGATCCGGCCCGGGTGTGTACGACGACGACAGTACTCGCCCCCGCAGTCCGTCGAGATCAAACCGCTGTTCGTTGTAGAGCCGGTGGGTTTCGTAGGCACGGTCGAAGAATGCATCGAGCCGGGCGGGATCAACGGTTCGCTGCTGGATTTGGGCGTAGTCGGTTCCGAAGCGATGCAGCAGGCCTTCGTAGTCGCGTAGAAATGGCGTGCTCTCCAGGCGGCGCGTGTTCCAGATGAGGGCGCAGTCATGATCGCCGCCCGTGATACGGGCGAACTCCTTTCGCGCGGCCACGGCGTTGAACCAGTGAAACGCCTGCGCGGCGATGACCAGATCGACACTCGCGTCCGGCAATCCTGTCGCTTCCGCAGTGCCGTCCACACTGTGAAATGACGGAAACGCGGCGAGTTCCCGCTCCCCGGCCGCACGCATCGCCGCATTCGGCTCGACGCCGTACACCGTGCAGCCGTGTTCGAGGAACACCCGCGACGAAATTCCTGTGCCGCTGCCGATGTCGGCGATCACCGATCCGGCATGGAGATCAACCGCTTCCACAAGCACATCCCACACTTCGGTCGGATAGCTTGGTCGGCAGCGGACGTAGTGATCGACTCGCGAGGAAAACCGCGTCGTCGCATCTTCCGGCGGTGTCGTCATGAATCCCTCCTCGTTCCCATGCTCCGCGTGGGAACGTCTTTCTTCGAGGCTCCGCCTCGTCTTCGCGATCACATCACATCGATGGAAAAGAACGCGCTCCCTCACGGTCGCGGCTCTGACCAGTCCAGCAGGGCAGGCTCCCGCCTGCATCCCATCCCCACACGATACAATCCTGGACGGCCACTCATGATCGATGTTGTTCGATCGGATGGCAGGCGGGAGCCTGCCCTACAACTGCACTATGCCGTTTTCACCCCGTAAAACTTCGCGGCGTTGCCCGACCACAACTTTGCCTGATCGGCCGCCGGGCGTGTGGCGATGATCTGCTTCAACATGTCCACCCATGTGAGCAGCGGACGCCCCATCAAACAAACGGGCCAGTCGCTGCCGAAGACGACGCGGTCTGGACCGAAGGCATCCAGACACGTATTGATGACCGGGGCAAGATCGTCTGCATCGCCGCCCGCCGGTAATTCCGCGATAATCCCCGAGATTTTACAGATCACGTTCGGCCGCTTCGCTAACTTCTCAATGATCTTTTTGAAGTCGTCGGCGGTGTGGGCCGCGGGTTTGCTGGGGTCGAGTTTCGGCCGGAAGGCTTTCAAATCGCAGTTGCCGCAATGATCGAGAATGAACCGTGTGTCGGGACATTTTTCGGCCAGCGCCAAGCCATCAGCGAGGTCGGTCGGCCGCATGCAGAGATCGAAACTCAACCCGAGTTCCCCCAACCGTTGCACGCTCTTCACGAACGTCTCTTTCAGGCAATACCCCGCGGGCGTGTCCTCTTCGTGGAGTACGCGGCGGACGCCTTTCACGACCGGCGAGCCTTTGAAACGTTCGATGTACTTCATGAACTCGGGGGATTCGGGGCGGCTGCCGATGACCGCAGCGGTCGTCGGAACCTTTCCGGAGTGGCTCAGTTCGATGACGTGATCGGCCTCGGCATCGAGTTGTGCCGAATCGACATGCACCTCCATATAGATCGCGCGCACATTCAAACCGGTCGTCGCCGTCCGGTATTCGGGAATGTGGTAGGTCTGGTTCAGAATCTTGGGCGCACCGGCCAGCCACGGGAGGCGAAATTTGCTCAAGTCCCAGAGGTGTTGATGAGTATCGATAATCAGTGCCGGATTGGATTCCGCGGCGGTTGTGAATTTTGGAACGGAACTCCATGCCGTCGCGAGGCTTGCGACGGCGGATTGCTGCAAGAATTGTCGGCGCGTGGTTGTGGTCATGACAGGCTCCGGATCGGAAGTGGTTTTGTAGAGGGCGTTTACAATGGATTGTGTTTGTGCGCGGATCACACGGCGGGGAAAGGTGCCGCGATTCTACCGTTTTCGTATCCAGGAAACGACATGGAACGCAGGGTGTGAAATGGCGGTGACTGCGCAGAAGCGTGCCGGTTCCTGAGGAATCTGTAAAGACGTGCCGGTTGTAGCGAATTTGTTGATGTTACCGGTCTTGCTGGGTCGATGTACCTGTTGCGGACCAATTTCGTGCGCGTCGCGGACATCGTGCGGGAGACCCCGGCGGCGTCCAAACGCAAGGCGAAGTTGCGGCCGAGAAAATGGGAAATAAGGAGTTGGGACGACGTTTTTTGGAATCTGCTTGACAGTAAGTCTAGCTTGCATCTACACTTGAGTCTCACCACCCCGGGCACAGTTTTGTGCTCGGTCAGTCCAGACAGGACGTTCCGGGAGACCCCAGTCGTGACCAAGAAAGAAATCGTCAAGGAGATCTCGGAAGAGATCGGACTGACTCAACTGAAGACGAAAGAGATCGTCCAAAAGACGTTCGACGCGATTGTCAAAACCCTCGTCGAGGATGGCCGCATCGAGTTGCGGAACTTCGGCGTGTTTGAAGTAAAAAAGCGGGCTGCTCGCAAGGCACGGAATCCACGCACTGGTGACAAGGTCTTTGTGCCAGAGAAGTTTGTGGTGACGTTCAAGCCCGGTAAGGAAATGGAAGAGCGGGTTCGCCAACTCGAAGAGGAGGCGGCTCGCAAAGCGTTACTGGCTCAACAGTCGGCGGAGCGAGACGGAGCACCCGTTCAAAACGGCGCTCCCCTCGGGTCGCATGCGTCCACTGCGCCGCCGGTTGAGTCACACGAATCGATGGCCTCCACTCCCTCGGCGGAAACTCCTACGTCTTGAACGCAGGGGCTTCCGAACGGGGGACTAAGGGCCGGTAAAGTTGGTCGAAACAGAAATGGGACCAGACGTTGAGTTTCGAGTTCGAGACGGATTGCTCGCACTCGAGACTCAACACGCCGCCAAGCAACCAGTTCGGTCTCTGCCACCCTGCAAGATGGGTTTGCTCACGGAGGAGCACATGCGGACTCGCTTCGGAATTGCCCTGGTGGTGATGTTGGCCGCCGCTCAAATCGGCTGCATCTTCCCCATTTATTCGTCGTCGCCGGATGTGCGGGCACGGCAACTGATCTTCGCGTCAGAAAGCTACCGTCACGTCCCGGAAATCTGGGAACGGATCTGGGGCCTCGACATGCCCGATGTCGCCACCCCCTACCGCACCCACGGCGGCGTGATCTAATCCACCACCAGAAGCCCACGGTTTCTTAACCGTGGGTCTCTCCGGTGGACAGATTGCCGGACCACGGCGGGGCGGTTACCATCGCGCGTGTGATGTTACATCATGATGTAACATCCATGTTCGACCCGTGACCTTGCCCGCGGACCGCCCCGTGCCCGATTTGTCCGTTCAACTGAACCGCCTGCGTCTGCCTAACCCGATTCTCGTCGCGTCGGGAACCTTCGGGTACGCGCGCGAGATGCAGGCGTTCGCCGATTTCTCAAAACTCGGCGGCATCATCCCCAAGACTGTGACGCCCTTACCGCGGCCGGGCAATCCACCGCCGCGCACAGTGGAAACGGCGTCGGGTCTGCTCAATTCCATCGGCTTGGATAACGACGGTCTCGACGCATTCGTCTCGAAGCATCTGGAGGCTCTGCTCGGCCTCGGTGCTCCGCTGATCGTAAACATCGCCGGGAAGAACACCGCTGAGTTCGCCGCGATGGCAAGCCGATTGAGCGAGTTCACCGCGATTGCCGCGCTGGAGCTGAACATCTCGTGCCCCAACGTCTCCGGCGGCGTGGACTACGGTACCAATCCCAAAATGACCGCAGAAGTCGTCTCGGCCGTGCGCGCGGCATGCCCGTTTCCGATCATCGCCAAACTGACACCAAATGTGACGAGCGTGGTCGAGATCGCCCAGGCGGCGACCGGTGGTGGGGCTGACGCAGTGTCGCTGATCAACACGTTTCAGGGACTCGCTGTCGACTGGAAGAAGCGGCAACCGATCCTCGGCAACGGCATCGGTGGTCTCAGCGGCCCGGCCATCAAACCGTTGGCACTACGCATCGTGTGGCAGGTCGCCCAGAAGGTGAACATCCCGATCATCGGCATCGGCGGCATTCAATCGTTCGATGACGTGATGGAGTTCCTCGTCTGCGGCGCGACCGCCGTGCAAATCGGCACCGCGAACTTTTACAATCCGTCGATGTCCTTCCAGTTGGTGGATCAGTTATCCACCGTGCTGGACGAACTCGGCTGCCAAAGCGTCCGCGATGTCGTCGGCACGCTGCAACCATCAAAAGTCGCCAAGATGGCCACAAAGGTCAGTTGTTGAGCGAGACCAGCCATGCAAACCCGCATCATGTATATCGAGCGCAAGGCGGGTGAATTGACCGGTGAAGCACGGATTGGCCTCGTCCGATTTTCCAAGACCGGAAAAACGTTGTATTACCGCGATCGGTCATTTCAAAGTTTGAAGGGTCGCGGCTTCAAAGCGAACTTCTGCGATACGGAAACAGGCGAAGAATACTGGATCTCGGGTTGTAAGGGAGACGGCTCATCCGACCGGCTTTACGGAGAACGTGTCCCTGTGGAAATTGATGAAGATATCCGCGAGCGTTACTGGTCTGAAATTCGCAATCTCGCGGGTTGCCAGAGTCGATTCGCTTAACGTTGTGAAACAAGTATTTGCGTACCAAGTCATCTGAAGAGTTTTTCGAGCATGCGTATTTTGTCCGGCATTCAACCGACGGGGCGGTTTCACTGGGGGAACTATTTCGGGGCCATCCAGCAGTACATTGCGCTGCAGGATAATGAACAGGCCTTTTACTTCATCGCCGACCTGCACGCGCTGACCACGGTGCGCGATGCGAAGGTTCTTACCGAGAACACGAAGGACGCAGCCCTCGATCTTCTTGCGCTCGGACTCGACCCGGCCAAGGCGACGTTGTTCCGCCAGTCGGATGTCCCCGAGATCTCTGAACTGATGTGGTTGTTGATGACCGTCACGCAGCACTCACTGCTGGAAAAGTGTCACGCCTACAAGGACAAAGTCGCGAAAGGAATCGCTGCGGACGCCGGGTTGTTCACATACCCCGTGCTGATGGCCGCCGACATTCTGTTGTACGACAGCGATGTCGTTCCCGTCGGCAAAGATCAGGAGCAGCATGTCGAGGTCACTCGCGATATCGCCCAGCGCATCAACTCCATTTATGGCGAGGGAACTCTGCACCTGCCCAATGCCCGCGTGATGGAATCGACGGCGAAAGTTCCCGGCCTCGACGGCGAGAAAATGTCGAAGAGCTACGGCAACACGATCGAAATCTTCGAAACCGCGAAGTCGCTGCGGAAGAAGATCATGAGCATCAAGACCGATTCCACGCCGGTCGAAGCCCCGAAGAATCCTGAGACCTGCCCCGTCTTCACGCTCTACAAACTGTTCGCCACGCCGGAACAACAGGACGTGTTGGCGGCCCGGTATCGTGCCGGCGGCATGGGCTATGGTGAAGCGAAGCAGACGTTGTACGACGCCGCGATGAACCACTTCGGCCCGGCTCGTGAGAGTCGCGAAAAGTGGGAATCGCAACCCGCGGATTTGGAACGCGTCCTCGCCGACGGAGCGAGAAAAGCCCGTGCCAAAGGTCAGCAAGTGCTGCAGCGTGTGCGCGATGCGATGGGGCTCGGAAAACGGTTGGCGCCGGATGTCCCCGTTTAGCCGCGACCCGGAGTCCGCGAAGGGGAGCGCTGTGTGGAGCGCACCATCCGTAATGTATGTTCCGCGCAGCGCTCCTCTGTCGGGTCGCGGCTAAACGATCTTCTGAAGTGATCACGAAATGTCGAACATGTGGATGGGCCTCGGGGCAATTCTCGCCGGAATCGCGGTCATGACTGGGGCGTTTGCGGCTCACGGCCTGGATACGCAGTTCGTCGAACAATACGCCGGTAAGACGAAGATAGTCACCGGGCGCGAGATCCCGCTCGCCGAGAAATTCCTGCGCGATTTCAAGACGGGAGCGGAGTACCAGATGTATCACGGTCTGGCGTTGCTCGCCGTCGGTCTGTGGAGCGAACGCCGTCCCAGCCGCGCGGCCAATTTCGCAGGGTGGTGCTTCCTGTTCGGCATCATTCTCTTCAGCGGCAGCCTCTACATCCTCACGCTGACGGGCGTCACCAAATGGGGCATGGTCACCCCCCTCGGCGGCGTCTTCTTCCTCATCGGCTGGGCCGCGTTGACGGTAGCAGCAAGGGCGAAGAAGAAAGAGGGTTAGCCGCGAAAAAGCGCAAGAGGACGCAAAAGGGAAGAGAAGAGGTTGATCCACAGAAGACACAGAGAGCACAGAATCGAGGAGAAGAAATGCATGAGTTCCATACTCTCAATTTCCTCGCCTTTTCCTTTCTGTGTCCTCTGTGCTTTCTGTGGATCACTCTCCTCATTCCTTCTTCTTTTGCGTCCTCTGGCGACTTTTCGCGGCCAACCTCCCTCCGTCGCTTGCGCTCCGGACTGGGAGCGGACGCCGTTTCTGCTTAGACTCTCGTGAAGGATCAAGATACTCCTTCACGATGAGTGCGCTCCATGACCGCGTTTCCCCGTTTCTATCGCCTCCGGCAGAAATTTGAGTCGCCCGAACTGGCTGACCGTGTGGGCGAAGTTCGCAAGCAACTGGTGAAGTTGCACCTCGAAGACAAGATCGGGCAGGGGGAGACCGTCGCCGTCACGGCGGGGAGTCGGGGCATCGCCCACATCGCGGAGATCATCAAGACCGTCGTCGTCCATCTGCAAAGCATCGGGGCGGTCCCCTTCATTGTCCCCGCGATGGGCAGCCACGGCGGCGGCACCGCGGAAGGGCAGACGAAGATCCTCGCCGACTACGGCATCACCCCCGAGACGATGGGCTGCGAACTTCGCGCGTCGATGGAAACGATCATCGTCGACCAGACGCCGCAGGGCATTCCCGTCCACTTCGACAAGCACGCCTCACAGGCCGATCACGTCCTTGTCGTCGGCCGCGTGAAGCCGCACACGGGGTTCGTGGGCGATGTCGAATCGGGTCTGCACAAGATGATGCTCATCGGCCTCGGCAAGCACGAAGGGGCGAAGATCTATCACCGTGCGATCGCCAACTACAGCTTCATGGAGATCATCACTGCCGTTGCCGCGTCGGTCATCAAGAAGTGCAAAGTGGTGGCGGGATTGGCCATCGTCGAGAACGCCTACGATGAAACCGCCCTCATCGAAGCCGTGCCGCCGGAGTTGTTTCTCGAACGGGAAAGCGCGTTGCTGAAACTCGCGATGCAGTGGCTGCCGCGGTTGCCGTTTCGCGAGTGCGATCTGCTGATCGTCGATCAGATCGGCAAGAACATGTCCGGCACCGGGATGGACACCAACGTCGTCGGCCGGAAGTACAACGACCACGCCGCGACGGAAAAGGATTACGCCCGCTGCAAGCGGATTTTCGTCCGCGGCCTCACCGAAGAAACGCACGGCAACGCCACCGGCATCGGCCTGTCCGAGTTCACGAACCAGCGGACCATCGACGCGGTGGACCGCAACATGACGGCGATCAACTGCATCACCGGCAACCATCCCACCGGCGCGATGCTGCCGATCGCCTATCCCACCGATCGGGAAGTCGTCACCGCGGCGCTGCAAACCATCGGCCTCACGGAACCGCCGAACGCACGGGTGATTCAAATCGCGGACACGCTGCACCTCGCGGAATGCTTGGTGAGCGAGGCGTACGCCAAAGAGTGGGCCGGGCGGCAGGATTTGGAGATTCTAAGCGTGCCCAAGCCGATGGCGTTCGATGCGGCGGGGAATCTGGTGCCGGTGTTTGAGGCGTAGGGTGCAACGACGAGGGCATTCGATCCCGAAGGGATCAAAGAGGGTAGCCGGGGGTTGAGCGCATGCGAAACCCCCGGAAAGGAGCCAACAATTAGTCGCACCCCGGAGGGGTGCCAGAGGCGAACGAATCAACACGTCTGGCACCCCTCCGGGGTGCGTTAAAATAACGCGGCGTACCGGTGGTCTCCGCTGTGTTCCGACCACCGGCTACCGTCTGTGACCCCGTTGGGGTCAAATGCAATCCACGTCATGTCTCCGAATGCTGAAAAGACCATTCGATGAGCGCGTTTTTTCAGGTTTGGCGACGACCATTTGAATTCGGATGGCTACTCTTCACGCTGTTTTTTGCCGGGTGTTGGGTGAGAAGCTGGTGGATTCACGACTGTATTCATATCTTCACATTAATGGCCTTTTCAAGAAATGGGCAGATTTACTGGAGATTAGTGCCGCTTGATGGTCTCCGGAGTAGGCCCTTATTCGGCTTCGGCATCTTCATTAGTGCGAGCGACTACAGCCAGTTTTATACCTTGCCCTATTGGTTGATCGCATGCCCATCTCTGATGGTCTATGCGTATCTCGTTTTTCAAAAACTTCAACAAGCATCTAACGTCAGATCGTCTAGCCGCCTTGTTCAAGACTGATGTTCACGAGAATTACTATGCAGATCGTCCTACTTCCTCTGCTCGCTCTCCTTGCCGCGGACGCACCCGACCTCATCGTCCATCACGCAAAGGTCGTCACGGTCGATACGAAGTTCACCATCGCGGAAGCGATCGCGGTGAAGGCGGATCGCATCATCGCGGTGGGGTCGAACGCCGACGTGCTGAAACTGGCGGGGTCGGAGACGAAGCAGATCGATGCCGGCGGGCGGTGTCTGATTCCGGGGCTCACCGACAGCCACGTCCATTCCACCGGCGCGGCGTTGTATGAGTTTGATCACCCGATCCCCGAGATGGACACCGTCGCCGATGTGCTGACTTACATCGCCAAGCGGGCCGAGGAACTCGACGACGGGCAGTGGATCAATCTCAGTCAGGTCTTTATCACGCGACTGCGGGACCAGCGGTATCCCACGCGGAAGGAACTGGACGCCGTCGCACCGAAGAACCCCGTGGCGTTTCGGACCGGGCCCGATTGTGCGCTCAACTCACTCGCATTGCAGCTCAGCGGCATCGACAAGGTGTTCCGTATCCCCGAGGGTGAAAGCGGCCTCATCGAGCGCGACGCCGATGGTGAACCGACTGGCATTCTGCGGAACGCCGGGCGGCTCGTGAAATCAAAATCGGTCGAGAAAGCCGCTTCGCCTGACGAGAAACGCGAACGTTTGCGGAAGCTGCTCGCGGACTACAACTCCGTCGGCATCACGAGCATCGCCGACCGCAACGCCGGGGATGATGCCGTTAAAGCCTTCGAAGAATTGAAAGCCCGCGATGAGCTGACGTGCCGGGTATTTCTATCGTACAGCGTGAATGGCAACGCTTCGCTGGAAGAGGTGGAGAAACGATTGCAGAGGGCGGCGGACCATCCGTTGCACACCTACAACCCGTGGATCTGGCTGCGGGGCGTGAAGGTTTTCCTCGATGGCGGCATGCTCACCGGCAGCGCGTACATGCGGCAACCGTGGGGCGTCAGCGACATCTATTCGATCCGCGATCCCGATTACCGCGGGCTGCTGTTTATCCAACCCGATCATCTCGAAAAAATCGCCCGCGCGGCCTTGGAACGCGATCTGCAATTCACCGCGCACGCGGTGGGGGATGGAGCCGTGCATGCGCTGATCGATGCGTACGCAGCGATTGACAAGACGCTGCCTGTGCGCGAGCGGCGGCCGTGCATCACGCATTGCAATTTCATGTCCGCGGACGCCATCGCGAAGATGAAAGCATTAGGTGTCGTCGCTGATTTGCAGCCCGCGTGGTTGTGGCTCGACGGGGCGACATTGCATCGCCAGTTCGGCAATGACCGACTGGCGTACTTTCAGCCGTATCGCACGCTGTTTGACCAGGGCGTGATCGTCGGCGGCGGGTCGGATCACATGCAGAAGATCGGCAGCAAACGCTCGGTCAACCCGTACAACCCATTCCTCGGGATGTGGATTGCTGTCGCCCGACAACCGCGCCGGTTTGATGGCCCGTTGCATCCCGAGCAACGCCTCACCCGCGAGGAAGCCCTGCGGCTCTACACGATCAACAATGCATTTCTGACGTTCGAGGAAAAAGAAAAAGGCTCGTTGGAGCCGGGAAAACTCGCGGACTTTGTGATTCTCAAGACCGACTTGTTATCGTGTCCCGAAGCTGAAATTGCCAACATCGAAGTCCACGAAACCTACCTCGCTGGGAAACGGATTTATCCGACCCCGTGATCCCTCGCTTGCGGTTTCGCGCCCCGCGCTGATGAACCGCGTGTCCCCGAAGTCACCCCTGGTTGAAGACAGCCGGGGGCTAAATGGAATCTCCGATGTCGAATCCCGACGAATCCCAATCCCACTCCGCGACACCGATCATCATTGGTCTCACGATCGGACTGGTGCTCGGGTTGATCGTCAACTTCGTCGGTGTCGCCGGGCGGGAAAGTCCCGTGGCGTGGGTGACGACGGTGGTCGCGGTCGCGCAGCCGATTGGCCGCATCTTTCTGCGACTGATGATGATGGTCGTCGTGCCGATGGTGTTCGCGGCCCTCGCACTCGCCGTCGTGGAGATCGGCGATGTCCGCAAGCTCGGGCGAATGGGACTGCGCACGTTGCTCTTCACTGGCATTTTTTCGTCTGCCGCCGTGCTCATCGGCATGGGACTGGTCAACGTATTTCAGCCTGGCAAATCATTGCCGCCGGAAACACAAGAGCGGCTGCTGGCGAACTACAGCAAGCAAGCGACCACCATCGAAGCCAACGCCGAGAAGAAAAAAAACATCGGCGAAGTGCTGGTCGACATGATCCCCGAGAACCCGCTGCAGGAAATGGTCGGAGCCGTCGACGGGAGTTCCAAAGGGAACGGCATGCTCGCCGTGATGGTCTTCTCGCTGATCGTTGGCCTCGCGATCACCATGCGGTTGGACGACTGCAAGCCCCTCATCGGCGTGCTGGAATCGATTCAAACCGTGACAACCGTGATCATCGAGTTCGCGCTGAAACTCGCCCCCATCGGCGCGGGGTGTCTGGTCTTCGCCATCACAGCCCAACTCGGTTTCGAGATCGTCCGCACGCTGGCCTGGTTCGCGGGAACCGTGGTGCTTGGTCTTGCAATTCAACTATTTGTGACCTACAGCATCGTGATCTGGACGTTCGGCGGCATGTCCCCGTGGCATTTTTTTACCAACGCCGCGGAAGCCATGCTGACCGCGTTCAGCACGTCGTCTTCCAATGCCACGCTGCCGACAGCGATGCGCGTCGCCGAGGATGACCTGAAACTTCCGCCGGCGGTGTCGCGCTTCGTGCTCACCGTCGGCGCCACCGGTAACCAGAACGGCACCGCGCTGTATGAAGGCGTGGTGATTCTGTTCCTCGCGCAGGTGATGCGTGTGGAACTGACGTTCGCCCAGCAGTTGCAGGTGGTGCTGATGTCAATTCTCGCGGGCATCGGGACCGCGGGTGTGCCGGGCGGGTCGATTCCGCTCATCGTCGTGGTGATGAAGTCGGTGGGCATCCCTGCGGAGTCCATCGGCATCATCCTCGGCGTCGATCGGCTCCTCGATATGTGCCGGACGGTGGTGAATGTGACGGGTGACCTCGCGGTGGCAACCTGCGTGGCGAAAAGTGAGTCGGCGGTTCCAAGTCAACCGTAAGGTGTCGTTGTGCGCGGGTCTCCCGACCCCGCACGGGCCGCTGAGCGCAGATCTCCTCAATTTTGAGAACAGTACCGAAGTCGGGGAGGAGACCTTCGGTCAAGTGGAGTGCGGGGTCGGGAGACCCGCGCACAACACAGACTTGTGCATAACACTCGCTCCGCTTTTATTTCTTCAAGTCGAAATCGAGTGTGTTTACCCCGGATTTGATGTCGACCACGATACCGCGGGTGTTGAGTTCGACGCTATCGGCGACAGTTGGCCACGGCGCGACATCGCCCATGCCGATCACCTCGATGTTGTTGATCCCCAAGGCCGGGCCGTGCGCGGCGTCGATGTTGTAGGCCCCATTGCGGATCATGGCGAAGGCCACCGGTTGGAACGGACTTGTCGACCGAAAGCGGACCTGTGCCCACTTGAGTGGTTCGCCGTTGAGCGTAATCTTCCCCTTCACCGCCGCGCGGGTGACATCGGCCAGCAGATTCGAGTTCCGCAGCCAATCGTGCAACCGATCCTTCCATGTCGACAGCGCCGGGTCGGCCGGGGCAAGTCCAACACCGTGCGGACCGAATTGATAGATGTGCATCTCCACGGGAACCTTGTGCTTCCGACAAGCGGCAAAGAAGGCCAGCGCATTTTCCACCGGCACGGACGTATCTTCCGTGGTGTGGAACAGGAACGTCGGCGGCGTTTGCGGCGTAACCTGCAATTCACTCGACACAAACTTCGCCAACTCGGGGTCGGGGTTGTCGCCCAGCAGATTCCGTTTCGAGCCGCCATGGCCGAAGGGTTCCGTCATCGTGATCACGGCGTAACACAGCACGGCGAAATCGGGCCGGGACGAAACGCGTTCCACAGGATCAGCGGCATCGGCTTTCGCATCAACAAAGTGCGTGGCACATGTCGACGCCAGATGTCCCCCCGCCGAGAAGCCCATTACACCGATGCGCTTCGGACTCACGCCGAGCGTTTCCGCATTCGCCCGCACATGCTGGATCGCTCGCTGGACATCTTGCATCGGTGCGGGGTGCTTGTAACGCGTCCCCAGGCGATACTTGAGGACGTAAGCGGACACGCCGATCGAGTTCAACCACCGGGCAATCTGCGTCCCTTCGTGATCGACGGCGTGAATGCCATACCCGCCGCCGGGACAGACCACGATCGCCGTACCGCTGTTGTTCTCTTTCGCCGCGGGATAGGCCCAGAAACCGGGTTTGTCGGCCGCTTCATCCCCCACTTTGCCGGGCGCCCCGTTAGGCCACAACGGTTGCAGTTCGTCCGCCGCCCAAACCGGCCCCGCCGTCATTGCGACCGCGCACACCAACAGCCAACCCATCCCGCACCGTGAAAGCATGGCAACCTCATCTCAGGGAAACACCTGTGTCGATCAATGACCGACCATGTTGCCAAGCCCGCTCCGCCGACGGAAGCGCACCGCGGGTAATCTGACACAGAGTGGAAGTGAGGGGTGGCTGATGTCGGAGTCCACGACGACCCAGATCATGTCAGACGCGAATGCCATTTAATGAGGGCGTCTCGAAAATTCTCTGGGGCGGCGAAGACTTCGCCCCAGCCATCCGTCGCCCAGCGCGTCTTCGCCGCCATGATGAAAATGACAAAGATCGACATCGCCGCCATCGAAGCTGCCTGCCGCGGATGAATGCCGGACCCCTCAATTGGGAATGCCATGCAGGAAGATACGCCGGCACTCATGGCACATCGTCGCCCGCACCGTTCCTGCTTCTTCATACATGCTCATCATGGAAGATCGTTTCGCATTCGCGGCGGCATAGTACATCACCTCCGCATCGATCGCCGCGCCGCTGAGGGGGTTTTTCCAACTCCGTCCAAACAGCTTGATGTCCTCCAGCCCGCCGTTGCAATCAGGACACTGGTTCGCGGGAACAGATTTCGACATGGATGATTCTCTCGAAGGATGGCGGACGACCCCATCTCCACACGGCAATGTCGTATTCGTTTGCCATTGCAGTCTGGCAACAACCGGTCGTGGTTTCAACAAGCCGTAGACCACGAATCCAGCGAGCACGCTCTGCCAATTCTCACGGGCGGTCACAGACGCTCAAGGCAGCCTTTGGGCCACCCCGCCGTTGATTTCCACGGGTACCACCGGTTGCCTCAACCTTGTCATGACCCACATTTTCTCTTGATTGCGGCTTGGGTTTGGAGGGCGATGGTGAGGTGTTGTGTGCCGCGCCAGAGGGTGATCCAGCCGGGTTCGCCGTCGCCTTTGCGCATCAGGAAGCCGCC
>JAKFWC010000020.1 GCA_021732975.1 Planctomycetaceae bacterium
GCCCAGGCTCCCCCACCCGGAGTGAGCGCCCCCATTGCGGTCGGCATGACTGCGGACGAATTGACGCGGCAGATCGGTCAACCATCCAAACGAACCGTCATCGCCACCATTGGCGGCGTGGATGAATGGTGGACCTTCGGTGCGGGTGAAGGTTCACGGTTGCTGATTCAACTGCAACGCCGCCGCAACGAACCGCAATCGCGCGTGGTGCGATTTGAGAATCGATAGCACGCTTATTTGTGTGCCACGGCCGTGTCGGCCGTGCGAAAGGTCTGACGCTGAGATCAAACCGCACGGCTCACAGAACCGTGTCACACCGATCTACCCGTGACGAATGGCCTGCCGATTACAAGTCTTCGTAATCGGGTTTGAAGGTGTCGCCATCGCGGAGCTTGCCCGACTGGAACCCTTTGCGGAACCAACGCGCACGTTGGGCCGCAGTACCGTGGGTGAAGGAGTCGGGAACAACGTGACCCCGGGCCTGCTTTTGCAGCGTGTCGTCGCCAATTGCGTTCGCGGCGTGTAAGGCTTCTTCGAGATCGCCGGGTTCGAGAATGTCTCGCATCTTCTGAGCGTGGAACGCCCACATCCCGGCGAGATAGTCAGCCTGAAGTTCGAGTCGCACCGAGGCCTCGTTATACTCTGCTTCACTCACACGACCTTTGAGCGCATGCACCTTCTGCAGAATGCCAAGTTGGTTCTGCACATGGTGCCCGATCTCGTGGGCGATCACGTAAGCCTGAGCGAAGTCCCCTGGCGCACCGAAACGGGATTGCAGTTCGTCGTAGAATGCGAGGTCGATGTAGACCTTCTGATCTTCCGGGCAATAGAACGGTCCCGACGCCGCACTGGCGAACCCACAAGCCGATTGCACCTGGCCGGTAAACAGCACAAGTTTGGGCGGCGGGTATTGGCGGTTCTGCTCCGCGAAAACGTCGGTCCACACGTCCTCGGTATCCGCCAGAACTACGGAGACAAACCGCTTGAGCTTCTGTGAATGTTCGTCCTGCGGGATCGCCGCTTCGTCGTCGCCCACCGGCGCAGCATTCTGTTGCTGCTGCGCGTTGTTCGCCATGTTCTGCAGCAACGGACGCGGGTCGCCGCCAAGAACGATCACAATGATGATCAGGATCAGCGAACCGAGGCCGCCGCCGATCATGATCGGCCCGCCGGGTCGTCGACCGCGGCGGTCCTCAATGTTTTCGCTTTCCCGACCGCCGTCTAACCGCATGATGCTGCGTCCTCGTGGCGAGCGTGAAGTTTACTTCTCGTCGTCGGCCAGCGTCAGGTGATCCAACGGACCAGTGCCGGACATCAATTCGCCGGAACCGAAGTAGATTGCCAGCTCTTTGGCCGCCGCTTCCGGGCCGTCACTGCCGTGCACAAGATTCATTTGTCGGCTGAGACCCCAGTCACCACGAATCGTTCCCGGCGCGGCTGCACGACCGTTGGTCGGTCCCATCATGGCGCGGACGACGGTAATCGCTTCCGGACCTTCGAGCGCGATCGCGACAATCGGGCCGGACGTGATGAACTCTTCCAACTGTGGATAGAACGCCTTGCTGACGTGCTCGGCGTAGTGCTTCCTGGATAGTTCGGGCGAGACCTGCAACATCTTCAAACCGACGATCTTCAACCCTCGAGCTTCAAACCGCGTGAGAATCGGGCCGCACAACCGGCGTGCCACGGCATCGGGTTTCAACAATACCAGCGTACGTTCAACGGCCATTCTGAAGCACTCTACCTGTGTGATGGAAAACAAACCGTCGCGGCCTCGGGCCCGACAAGTGAAAACTACGCCCGCATCATCTTGCGGAATTCGTCGAACAGATAACTGCTGTCATGCGGACCGGCGGCGGCTTCCGGATGGTATTGCACGCAGAACGCGGGGACATCCTTGTGCCGCAACCCTTCCACCGTCTGGTCATTCAAATTGATATGCGTCACTTCGAGATTCGACGGCAGGTTCTCCGTCGAAATCGCGAAGCCGTGATTCTGCGAGGTGATCTCGACCCGTCCGGTCGCCTGATTCAACACCGGCTGGTTTGCGCCGCGGTGACCGAATTTCAGCTTGAAAGTTTCTGCTCCGCAGGCCAACCCCATCAATTGATGACCGAGGCAGATGCCAAAAACAGGGACTTTGTCCAACAACCCCTGAATGGTTTCGATAGCATAGGTCAAGGGACGCGGGTCGCCGGGACCGTTCGAGAGAAACACTCCGTCGGGCTTGTAAGCCAGCACCTCTTCCGCCGTGGCCGTTCCGGGAACGACGGTCACACGGGCTCCGGTCTGCCGCAGGTGCCGCAGAATATTCCACTTCATGCCGTAGTCGATGGCGACCACATGTTTGCTTTGATCGGTTCCCGTGGCTTCCGCCGATCCGAAAGAATTCATCGGCGAGAGCGCCTGCGTCCATTCAAACGCAGCCGGAGGCATCACCTCTTTCACCAAATCGCGTCCAACAATCGACGGGCTGTTCTGCGCTTTATGAATCAGCGAGGCGTCATCGAGATCGACCGACGAGAGGATGCCGGTCATCGCCCCGCGAATCCGCAACCGCCGGACCAGCGCCCGGGTATCGATTCCTTCGAGACCAATCACCCCCGCCGCTTTGAGATATTTGTCGAGTGTCTGCTGCGAACGGAAGTTGCTGGGGATGCGACAGAGTTCGCGGACAATGAATCCGCGCATCGACAGCTTGCCGCTTTCGACATCTTCCCAGTTCACCCCATAGTTGCCGATCTGCGGATACGTCATGGTGACGATCTGTCCGCAGTACGACGGATCGGTGAGGATTTCCTGATAGCCGGTCATGCTCGTGTTGAACACGACTTCACCGAAGACTTCGCCACTCGCGCCGAAGGCCCGTCCGGTGAAGACCGAACCATCTTCCAGGGCCAATTTGGCTTCCACTGCAACCATGCTCCGCGGGTTCCGCTGGGGGATACGATTCGCCGGATTGAAACACTTCATTTATAGCGGTTTGAAACCGGAAAAAGAAGTGACCACCCGAATGTTCACGGTCGCACGGGATAGAGTGCGCCGGTGATGAGTTCCTCACCTTCGCGGCCGTGAACAAACAGTTGCGGCGCCCATTGACGAAGCAATCTGGCCTCCGAAGGGGCAAGCCCATCCGCAGGCCGGCGACCCAATCCGTTCGGCCAGTTCACCGGCGGCGCGAGCACGCCAGCGTGAATCAACACCTGAAATCGTGAGGGGTGGACGAAATCCGTGTAGCCGTAGGTTTGCCGATACCGCCAGACTTCGCCCCAGTTGACATAAATGTGCGTGATATCCCGCTCCGCAAAGCTGGACTGGATGGCAGCCGGGGACCGCAAAGGGCGATCTTTTGACGGCATGTCGCCCGGTTCGCCGCACCATTCTTCAAACAACGAACGATCAAAGACCGTGTTGTACTCGTACGGGAATCGCGCGGGAAAGATCTCCGCTTCGCCGACGAAGAGGACTTTCGTGTCGGCCGGCAGGTCACGGTGCGAAATGGCAGCGTTGATCCAGGCCATTTCCGGACCGACGATGCGGGACGTGAAATCGCGGGCTGCATTCAAATCGGTGAGGCCGACGTTGTAACCGACGAATCCCGTCGCACAAAAACCAAGGTTAAAGACCACTCCGAGAGCCAGCACACCGTGAATGAACCAGCGACTAACCATCTCTGCTGCTGTGGCGGCCCCCATGCCCGCGAGTAGTGCCGCCGTGGGAATGAGTGGCACCCAGAAGCGATCGATATGATGCGTGAAAAGCCACCATGCGAGAAACAGCCAACCCGTCATTACCGCAGGAAAAACCGCCCGGCGCCGTGTCGACGATGTCAGCAGCACCAGTGGGGCGAGCGCGAAAACAAGTGGGCTTTGCCAGTCATTCACCGCGGCAACATCGTACACTTTCAACACGAGATCGCGGGCTTCACCAACCACGCTTCCCGCAGACGGCCGGGCGTGACCGCGTTTCCACTTGAGCGCGAGGACATCATCGAGATCGCGTCCCCCGAAGACGGAGTACCCCAAGGGGTAAACCGGATTACGGGTCTCAACGGCGTTCTTCAACAACCAAGGCCCGATGGTGATCAACACCCCGACCGAGAACACCGTCGCTATTTTCCACGCAGCACGTCCCCCGGAGAAACGGAACGCCATCGCGATGCATGCCAGCCCCAACGGAACGACGGCCATCACCAAGCCGGTGTATTTGCACGCCATCGCGCTGCCGGCCAACAACCCGGTCAACAGGACATCCCGTCTCAGCCCCCGGTCAATGACCGGGGGAACATCGCCCCCCGTGGCCGCCTCGCGAAATCGCTGCCATGCCCCCCACGCTGCCAGCGCTGCGGCTCCGGTGTAGGTCATCAACCCGCCATCGGCGTAGGCAATGATCGACATGCGGAAGACCCACGGAGCGCTGAGATACACGATCGCCGCAATCCGCCCCGCCGCTTCCGAATACCCCCGTCGCCCTGCACAATACAGCCCGATTGCCGTCAGCGGAGCAAAGCACGCCAGCACCACCTGCCCTGCCAGTGCTCCCCAGAACCAGTCCCCCGCCAATACCATCCCCGCGAGCAATAACATTTCTGTCAGAAACGGAAAGCTTGTATAGATATTATGCGGCAGGAAAGTGATCCGCCCATTGAGATACCATTCCTTTGGCCCACCGAGGTGGTATTCATTCACATCGAAGTCTGTGGACGGCGATAGGGCCCCCAGCATGATTCCAATAAGAAATGGGGCGATGACAAGCCACCACCACAGAGATCCAGTGGACGTGGATTTCGCGGCCGCGTTTTGGTTGCCCCACGTCAGCCAGACGCCGCAACCGAGTCCCACGGCGAAAAATGATCCGAGCACAATCACAGAAAGTGCACCAGCGAGCCCGAGCACTAGGATGATGAGCGAAACGGCGCTCAATCCCAGCAGACTTGCAAAATAGTGCTGCTCCAATGAGGTCCAATCTGGCGAACCATCGCTCAATCCAGACAGCGTGCCACTGGTTTTGCCAGTGTCTTTTTCATCATTGGGGACAGAGCGTTTCATCCGAAGACACTGACAGAGCCAGTGGCACACGATAGGGAAAGCGATCTGCCAAATGACTGTCCCCCAACCCCAGGCCCCGGCAACGATGAATGCCGCTAATCCCCACAACGGCAATCGTTGCCCCAGATACATCACGCCGCGCGGCAGGCTGCCCTCCGTCTGCGGCGGGTCCACGGCGTCCATCAGCGCGAACGGCACCAACGACCAGACTTCCCACCGCGTCGCCGGGCGGTTGTTGGGGAGTTCCTGATTGAAGAAAACGAAGAGAAAGCCAACGACCCAAACCACCGCCGCAAGACGCATCCACGGCGGCACAGTCGGCACGGCATTCACGAGGAACCTCAGAGGGATAAATGCGATTGGCAATTAGAAATTAGGAAATGAAAATTGCAAATTGGAATTACAGGATAAGAGAACGCCTACGAGCATTGATGCCCTTCATTCTGCAATTTTCAATTTCTATTTTCCAATTGCCAATCTCCGATCTTTACTTCTTCGCGGGTTTCAATTTCCACTCTTCATCGAAGAAGTCGGCCGCAACAATCTTGCCGGGCCAGCGGCTGTTCGGCGGCGTGCGGACATCGACGATCACCCAATCGGGCAGCTTCGGCGTCTGCCGGGCGTTGTTGAGGTAATCGTACTCGCGGTAGGTGAAACTGCTGTTGAGAACCAGGTACCGCTTCGGATTGAGCGGGTTCGGATAAATCATGATCGGCACATGATGGGCCGCATCGAACTTCAGTTCGCCGGCATGGACGACGTTCTCTTTCAGGTTCCACGAGACCGGCAGTTCGTCGAAGACCTGAATCAGCGCATCGTTAGATCGCGGGTCGCCCCAGAAGACGACGTTGGCGTCTTCCATGTCTTCCTTGGTGATCTCGGTGTCGAGCCTCACCCTCGCGTCGCCGCGCATTTGCTGTCGCCAGTGGGTGACGGCATGGTCGAACTCGGACTGGACCCATTTGTCGACTTCGGGGGACAGACCTTTCATCGTTGGTTTAACGAAGATGAACGCATCGAGGAACGCATCATCGATTGGGCCTTGTAGACCGTGGCGTTTGTGAATGGCTGTATCCGAACCACGAGTTGTATCCCGTCGCCAGGATTTGCCATCATTGAGGAAAGCGATCGACTGAGGATTTCTACCTCGTGGAATCGTGAACCCAGTACCGGCCTTAGCCGTTGGTTCCCCATCAATCGATGTCAACACTCCCAACACCTCACTCATTTCGCCGTCATCCAGAACCTTCAGTTCAAAGGCGGAGACATTCTTCGTAAGAATGCGGATTTCGGCCGTAGGAGACTTTTGAACCACAACCCGCGCCGGTTCCCAATGCTCTTTCATCCCATGAATAGTGATCCACCGCGACTTGTTGTACCGCAGCGTGTAGGTCTGGAACTGTTCGATGGTTTCCCACTCGCCATCTTTGGGAAGTGGTGATTCCAGCTCCTGCGGTGAGCCGAGCCGAGCCCAGCGGCTGAGGTAGCGTTCGATTTCGATTTTGGAATCGGCGTGAATCTTGTGTGCGGTCATGGGACCGATAATGTGAATCAGCGGCAGGTTCTCGGCCTTGAGGGCCGCTTCCATGATATCCGCCGCTTGCTTCTGACTGTCCATGTCGCCGCTGTACGCCACCGTCGGCAGGAACGCCAGGTTCGCGGCGTAGCCCGTGCAGTCGTACCACCGCCACAACTTCTGCTCGAACCACGTCGGTTGCAGCGTTTCCTTCTGGAAGACCTTCAGGAAGTCCGGCGTCTCGGAAAACCCGGCACCGGGATTCGCGGCGAACCAGCGACCGGGGTAATGCACGGCAAATTGCCAGCAGGCCGCGCCCCCCATCGAGAACCCGCGGACGGCGATCTTTTCACTGTCAATGCGATAACGTCGTTGGGCGTTCTCCAGCGCCTCGAACGTATCCACCTCTCCGGCGAACTTGTTGGCGTTGCAATAGCGGCCGTAGGGATGCAGCACCAGCGTTTCCGGCGGCGTGAATTCCCCTTTGTTGGACAGCCGTTGATTGATGAAATTGACTTCGCTGAGTGTCTCACCACGGCCGTGGAACCAGAGGTCGAGCCGATAACGATGCCCCGGCTCCGGATCATACGTTTCCGGAATGATCAGGCCGTAGGGTTGCACGGTCTGATCGATCTTCGAGCGATAGCCGAGCACGACGAGGCCGGTGGCTTTGGTCCACGGGGCTTGTCCCATCGCGAGTTGCGTGGCCCGTTCCTTGCCGATTTCGAGGAGTTTTTTGGCGACAGGGATTTCTTTGGCATCAAAGAATTCCTGATAGCGCAGGGCTTGGTCGACCGCGCGGTGGAAGATTTCAACATCCGGCAGCGCGAGCCGGAGCACATCGCCGCGGCTGCGGGTCGATTCCGGTTCATCGTCTTCCGTGGCTTTGAGTTTGGCGATTTGGTCGCCGAGCGCTTTCAACCCGGCTTCGAGTTCATCCCGATCCACGGGGGAAACTTCGACGCCGAGTTTCGGGACTCGGCGGACGTTATCGAACTGATTGTCGGCAGGGCCATCCGCGAACGTTGGGAGTAAGGCCGACGACAGAACGAGGGCAAAATGACACAACTGCTTCTGCCAGCAAGACATCGGTCTGCTCCGGTGATGGCCGATCAGGGTGCAAGGGGGCGCTGAACTAACATCGTACAGCGTTTGGAGTTCAGCCTGTGAGAGTCAAGAAAAAAAATCAAGGACAGGGGGTTGGAAGTGGTGGATGTCGATGATAGAATCCTGACACGAGTTGAGACTGAGTCTCAAGATCATGCCCGCCGGTTGCCTCACCCGCCCCGCTGGTTACCCACCCATGCTGAATCGCCTGACCGATTCCTTCCCCGCGTCCGAGACGGCGGCCACCCGCCCGGTGTGCCATTGTTTGCGGGTCGAAGCGGACGAAATCCGTGATGCCATTGACGACGGTGAACTGAATACCGTCCGGCAAGTGACCGCGGCCTGCGGTGCTGGCGGCGGATGCACCGCCTGTCACCGCCACATCAAACGATTCCTTGCCGAAGCGGCCCGCGAACGGGCCGCTCAGGTGGCGATGAACGCACCGGCGGAATTGGAACCGGTGTTCGGGTTTGCGTGAGAAAAGAGAGACCCAGGGTTTCAGAAACCCTGGGCTTCAGAAGCATCACCCTCAGTGGCCGCCGCCTTCGTGCTCACCCATCTGGTGACCGAGGTAGATTTCGATACCGATCTTCTTGATCAGATCGAGCTGTGATTCCAGCCAGTCGACGTGTTCTTCCGACTCGACAAGGATCGTTGTCAGCAGATCGCGGCTACCAGCGTCCTTTTCTTCTTCGCACACCTTCACCGCATCGCGGTAAGCGAACACGCCCTTGGTTTCCAGCGCGAGATCGTACTCAAACTGTTCGGGAACCGATGTGCCGACGCGAATCACGTCATACCGGGCGATTTCCGGCACCCCTTCGAGGAAGATGATCCGATCGATCAGCTTCTCGGCGTGCTTCATCTCGCCGATCGATTCCGCATAGTGCTTGTCGGCGAGCTTGTTAAGCCCCCAGTTGCGGCACATTTTCGCTTGCACGAAGTACTGATTGATCGCGGTCAGTTCAATTGTCAGCCCCGCATTGAGGGCATCGATCACCCGTTGACTGCCTTGCATGGCCATTCGCCTCAAAAAATCCGTAGTGTTGCACATCCGAAATCGGGTGCCGCTGTCAGCCTGCGGGATTCTATGACCTCCAAGGTTCAAGTTGCTATGGTCACTAACCCCAGGATGAGATTTTTTCGTTGATTGACATAGGATATCGATGGGGGGCGAGATCCGGTCGCAATCTCCCGTGATTTGTCGAGCCGAAACAGGCCTCAATATCGAATCGTCAACCTGCCGTTTCACGTTGGCGGGCGTTGGCATACACTCAGGAAAACCGATTTTCTTTGGGAGTGCCGTGCGGATGCCTTTCCCGCAGTTTGATCGTTCGCAGTTGGCGATTCGTCCGCTGGCGGATCGCATTCACGATTTGGTGCGAGACAAGATCGTCAAGCATCCCGGCGGTCCGCGCGTGCCGTTTGAACACCCGGCGATTCCGATTCTTGCCGATGCCGTCGTCGCAGCGTATCGCAATGGAAAATCGGTGATCTTTCTCTGCGGCGGCCACGTCATTCGCGCCGGAAATGCTCCGCTGCTCATCGATTTGATGCGGCGGGGCATTCTGACGAATCTCGGCTTCAACGGGGCCGGGGCGATTCACGATTTTGAACTGGCGATGATCGGCCAGACATGTGAAAGCGTGGCGAAATATGTCAGCGAGGGACAGTTCGGCTTGTGGACCGAAACGGCGAAGTTGAACGATGCGGTCGCGGCGGGCGCGCGTGATGGTCTTGGTTTCGGCGAAGCCGCAGGACGGTACATCGAGACCAATGGTTATCCGTTTCGCGAGACGAGTGTGCTGGCCGCGGGGTATCGGTTGAAGGTGCCGGTGACGGTGCATGTTTCCATCGGCCAGGACATCGTCCACGAACATCCGAATTGTGACGGAGCGGCGATCGGTGCCGCGTCCTACACCGACTTTCTGATCTTCACGCAGTCGGTGACGAATCTCGAAGGGGGCGTGTTCCTCAACATTGGCACCGCGGTGATGGGGCCGGAGATTTATCTGAAAGCGCTCGCGATGGCCCGCAACGTCGCCCACCAGCGCGGCAAAACCATCCGCAAATTTACGACCGGCGTGTTCGATCTACCGGATCTTGGCACGGATCTTTCCCACGAAGCCCCGAAGCACGATCCGCGGTATTACTTCCGGCCGTTCAAAACGATTCTGGTGCGAACCGTCGCCGACGGTGGCCAAAGCCACTATGTCCAAGGCGACCATCAGGCCACCATTCCTGCGCTGTATGATGCGATCCTCGCGCGGTTGGAATCATAAATCATCCCACGGAACGCATTCCATGGGCTTCCGGTAGGACTTCCTTTCGATCATGAACCATGAACGCCTGCAATCGTTACTGAGCCAATTCCCGCAGCGGCGGATTGCGGTGCTGGGGGACTTTTTTCTCGATAAGTACCTCGAAGTTGACCCGCAGCTGGCGGAGCCAAGTCTCGAAACCGGCCGCACGGCGCATCAGGTCATTCAACGTCGCCACAGCCCCGGTGCGGCGGGAACCGTTGTGAATAATCTTGCGGCGCTAGGAGCCGGCCGGCTGCATGCGATTGGCGCGATCGGCGATGACGGTGAAGGCTACGACCTCTGTCAGGGACTGCAGGCGCTCGGCTGCTCCACCGACGGGTTGCTTCGTCGCCAAGAATTGATGACACCAACCTATCTCAAGCCACGCGACGCCGGTGTCGCCGGGTTGGCCGGCGAGCATTCCCGCTACGACACCAAGAACCGCCGACCGACACCGGCGGATATCGTCAACGCGCTCGCGGCGAAAATCGAAGCCGCGTTAACGCAGGGCGAGATCGACGCGTTCGTGATCATGGATCAGGTGGAACTCCCCGACTGCGGCGTGGTCACGGCCCGCTTGCGGGACATCCTGTCCGATCACGCGGCCAAGCATCGCGACATCCTGTTCTGGGCCGACAGCCGTCGGTTCATACGCCAGTATCGCAACGTGATGATTAAGCCGAACCAGTTTGAAGCGATTGGGAAAATTAACCCCGCTCCTGGCGATGAAGTCAGCCAGACGGAATTGCACGGAGTGATTACCCGGTTGCGGGCGGAATCGGGAGTTCCCGTATTCCTCACGTGGGGTGAAAAAGGCATCTTTGTCAGCGACCCGGAGATTCGACTGGTCCCGGGATTGTCCGTGTCGGGACCGATTGATCCGACCGGTGCGGGAGACAGTGCGACCGCGGGGGCTGTGCTCGCGCTGACCAGTGGGGCGACTCCGGCGGAGGCAGCGCTCGTCGCCAATCTGGTCGCCTCGGTGACGGTACGTCAATTAGGAACGACGGGAACCGCGAAACCGGCGGAACTGAGGGAAGCCCTCACCCAATGGCAGGCGCAACATCCCCACGCCTCGATTTGAGACCGGAATTACGCCGCCCGGTTACCCGCCTTGCGGTTTTGGGCTTCGAGCAACGGCCCGACTTGCATCACGGTCCGGCATAAATCCTGGATGAGACCGTTTTCGAGGTCTTCCGTCGTCAACCCGTTGCACGCATTGATACATGCGCGAATGCGGCGTGCCAGATCACGGTTTTCCGGCGAATCCGGTCCGAAGACATCCCCTTCGGCCGTAATGACCAATTGACCAGTAGGGGCGAGTTCCATAGCATCCTGCGTTTCTAGAACCGAATTGGGAGCGCACCGTCCGGATCCGGCGCGAAGGTATTAACACTACCATCGGCATAGAAAGCACAATCGGAACGACCAAACCCGGCCGGTCAGGTAAAAACGGACGATATCCATCCTGTCGCCCACAAACCCAAACAACCCAAGACTCCCATTCTCAATCTAAGTTGCGATGCCATAGTCGACAAAGCCTTGGTGACCGGTCTTTCGACCCTCGTCCCGGGCGGGTAGAATGCGATTCTCGGTGGTGACCGGACCGCCCCGAGTTGCCTGCCACGATGCCTGCCCCGTGCCGTAACCCTCTGTCCGCATTGTCTTTTGGCCTCCGATGTTCGACCAACGCTTCATTCGTAACTTCTCCATCGTCGCCCATATCGACCATGGCAAAAGCACGCTTTCCGATCAACTGCTACTGAAAAGCGGCGCGATTACCCAGCGCGAATTTCAGGAACAAATTCTCGACGATCTGGAAGTCGAACGGGAACGCGGCATCACGGTGAAGGCTCGGGCGGTCGCGATCAACTACACCCTCGACGGCCAGCAGTACGAAATCAATTTCATCGATACCCCCGGCCACGTCGACTTCCACTACGAAGTCTCGCGGAGCCTCGCCGCCTGTGAAGGGGCACTCCTTCTCGTCGATGCGTTTCAGGGGGTGCAGGCCCAAACGGTCGCCAATGCCTATGCGGCGATTGAGGCCGACCTCGAAGTCATCCCGGTCGTGAACAAAGTCGATCTGCCGATCACCCGCATCCCGGAAATTCTGGAAGAAATCGAAACCGTCGTCGGCCTCGACACCACGAACGTCCTCAAGACCAGTGGCAAATCGGGCATTGGCATCGAAGAATGTTTCCGAGCGATCATCGAACGCATTCCGGCCCCGAAGGGGGATATCAACGCCCCACTCACAGCACTCATTTTTGACAGTAAGTACGATGTGTATCGCGGTGTCGTCACTTATGTCCGGATTATGGATGGGAGTATCCGTAAGGGCCAAAAAGTCCTTTTCATGAAGTCGGCATTAGCCCATGAAGTCTTAGAAATCGGCCAATTCCGTCCCCATATGGAAGCATGCGATGATCTCGGGCCAGGCCAGGTCGGTTATATCATTACCGGTGTGAAAGTCCTGGGAAATGTCCATGTCGGCGATACGGTCACAGATTTTCATAACCGTGCCCCCGCTGCCCTGCCCGGTTATGAGATCCCGCAGCAAATGGTGTTCTGCGGGATGTACCCCATCGACGCGACCGACTTCGAGCATTTGCGCGATCAGTTGCAGAAAATGAGTCTCAACGATGCCAGCTTCTCCTTCGCGCCCGACACCAGCGATGCTCTTGGCTTCGGTTTTCGCTGCGGTTTTCTCGGCATGCTGCACATGGAAATCATCCAACAGCGGCTCGAAAAAGAAGCCGATGTCGACCTGATTCAAACGGCACCGAATGTCACCTATCAACTGGTGAGAACGAATGGCGAGGTCACCACGCTCGACAGCCCGCAGGATGTCCCCGACGCCGGATCGATCAAGGAGTTGCGTGAACCCATCGCTAAAGTCCACTTCATTCTGCCCAGTGACAAAATCGGGCCGATCATGCAACTCTGTGCCGACCGCCGTGGCACATACCTGACCACAGAATACCTCGGTCCGAATCGGGCGCAACTCACGTATGAATTGCCCCTCGCGGAAATCGTCTTCGACATGTATGACAAGTTGAAGAGCATCACCGCCGGGTACGGCACGATGAATTATGAAGTGATTGGCTTTCGCACGGCTGATCTGGTGAAAATGGATATCCTCGTTAAAAGCGAAAAGGTCGACGCGCTGGCGGTGATCGTGCATCGCACTCAGGCCGAGCGCCGGGGGCGGGCCGTCTGCAAAAAGCTGAAGGAAGAAATCAGTCGGCATCAGTTCGAAATTCCGCTGCAGGCGGCTCTGGGCGGACGGGTGATCGCCCGCGAAACGATTCAAGCCGTGCGTAAAGACGTGACCGCCAAGTGTTACGGCGGCGATATTAGCCGGAAAAAGAAGTTGCTCAGCAAGCAGAAGGAAGGCAAGAAACGCCTCAAACAATTCGGCCAGGTGGAAATCCCGCAGAAGGCATTCCTTGCCGTTCTCAGTACTAGCGAAGACGAATAACCAGTCCCTTAACTCCGCTTGCGGTTTCGCGCCCCGCGCCGTTCGCTTCCTACTGTTCTCCGACCTGAACGTTTGACTTGCACCGTGTGTCTCTGTCGTCGATACTTGCAAACTGATGAACGGTGAAAAACCTTCTTCACACTTTCCCTATCGGGATCTCGCGCCGATGACCGTTCGCCCCAACACCGCTGCCTCCCGATCGCGCGACATTTCATCGGGAACGGACGGTGCCATAGCCCGCTAGCCCCAGCGATGCAGCCATCGGGGCCGTAGCTCAATCGGTTAGAGCGCGGGACTCATAATCCCCGCAGAACGAACCCTAAGACGCCCTTCGCTGTCCCGGCGTTTTGGTTTTAGCGGGAATCGCTTGTTTCCCGCGGTGTACACGACTCGGCTTCGTGCGCGGTCCACACAACAGTCTATACAACACTCCGCCTTGACGGCCTTCCATAAAGGCTAGTCCATCGTCGATGTTGTCCGCGCGAAAAAGGATGGCGTTCGCTTCGACAATGATGAAGGTCGGTCCAAGTTCATTCGCCATGTTTCAAAACCTTTCTGAGGGGCTCACGCCCGGCCGTCGCGGTCGACGGCAACACACATCAACAAATCATGGACCACAGCCAGAGCAACACGCCCGAAGGCATCGACCGTTAGGACTTCGTCGGCACGGATGACGCCGGTCTGGGCGGTCTTCTTGGGGCGGATGTTCTTGGGATTCGGCTTTGCCGTTCGCTTTCGTTTCGTTGCCACCATCTCAATCTTCCTTGCGTTAGCCCCGTGTTCCATGTGTGTGATGATATCGTCTGCGTGCGTACTGTCAACATAGGATTATTCCTACGTAGCATAGAATCTTTTGAAAACACGAGGGCAACGCGAGCAAAACCATTGCGGCCGGTAGGGTTGCGTGCGTAGAAAATTCTTTCAGGATTTTTTATGCGAGGGAAGAAATGGGCAAACCACGACCGAAGGTTCTGGTTTCTGCACTGAAGCGAGCGGCTGATAACCTCAACGGCGTAGCAGCGCAGTTGATGGAAGCGCATCAGATATTGTTGGGGGCGGAAATGGATTTCGCCTATATTCCGTGGACCAATGCGGACTCCCTGGCGTGCGACAAACTCGTTGAAACAGGCAATGGGATTGTGGGGCCTGCGAGGACCGCCGCAACTGCTCATCTCGATAAGAGAAAATCGCGTGCAGAGACCGAGCGAGAGCGATCCGCCCGTGATTACAAAAAGCGATTAGAAAAAGAGAAGGCCGCTGGTGTTGAACCGAAGCCCCGTGGCCGACCACCGAAGAAGTCGTCACCATGACAATCAAGGTCTACGTCATCGACTACGGCCGCAAGTTTTTCGTCATGCAGTGGGTCGACCCAACCACGGGAAAACGCTGCACGAAGTCCACAAAGATGACGAAGCGGCGCGAAGCCGAGCGGGTGGCGACCGAACTGGAAAAGAAGCTGAATTCTGCCGTTCCCACGGGAGACGGCACCCTTCCCTTCGAGGATTTCGTGCTGCTGTACGACGAGTCGCACCTAGTGTCCTTGGCCACCGCGAGCCGGTACCGCTCCCTGTCGGTCCTCTCGATCTTCCAGGAGATCATCAACCCGGCGACGATCGGCCATATTTCGACCGGTTCCCTCGTCCGCTTCACGTCGGCGCTTCGTCAATCCGGATCCCCGAAGAAGTCCGCCGGCAAGGGGAAAGGCGTCTCCGAGGCCACACTGCGGGGCTACTTGGCGACGTTGCGGGCGGCGCTGTCGTGGGCGAAGACCGCCGGATACCTCGCGGAAGTGCCGAAGATGCCCCGCCTGGCACGCGCCGTGAAGGCTAAAGCCAAAGGACGACCGCTGACAGATAAGGAGTTCGTGGCCTTGCTCAGGGCCGTGAAGCCCGTTGTGGGGCGCGCGGCGGCGAAGTCCTGGCGTCGCCTGCTGATCGGCCTGTGGCTGTCCGGCCTGCGGCTCGGCGAAGCGCTCGAGCTCTCCTGGGACGATCAATCCCGGATCTGGATCGACACCGTATCCAGCGAGTTTCCCTTGCTGGGGATCGCCGCGGAAGCGGAGAAGGGGTTTCAGAACCGGTTGATGCCGCTCACCCCGGATTTCGGGCGATGGATCCTGAAAACTTCCTCTGAACGCCAGACCGGCCTTGTCTTTCCACTGGTGAAAGCCCGGTACAAGGATGTCACCCACCCCGATCATGTGTCAAAAGTCATCACGAAGATCGGGCGGGCGTCGAAGGTGCAAGTTTCCGCCGCTGGAAAGTTCGCTTCCGCACACGATCTCCGGCGAACATTCGGTCTCCGCTGGTCGCAGAAGCGATATCCCGCTGAGTTGCAACAAATGATGCGACACGAGAACATTCAGACCACAATGGCTTACTACGCAGTGGGTTCCGCCACGGAACTGGCAGCGAGATTGTGGGCTGCGGATGCCAAAAGCGACACAACACCGGACACAACACTGAACAAAAAAACTCAATGATTTCCCGAGCGGGGCCGTAGCTCAATCGGTTAGAGCGCGGGACTCATAATCCTAAGGTTGTCGGTTCGAGTCCGACCGGCCCCATTTCTCTCTGACTTCGCGAACGAGGCCTCATGCCCCCAGTAGGATCGCGGCGGCGTTTTCGATCGCGGCAGCGATGTCCTGCAAAAATGCGGCGGCGGGGGCACCATCGATGGCGGCATGATCGAATGTCAGGCTGAGCGTCATTCGCAGTCCAGGCACGATCCGGTCATCGTCCGACACCACGGCTTCGCGACGAACGGCCCCCAATCCCAGCACGGCGATTTCGGGGTAGTTGATGATCGGCGTGAAACCGTCGATGCCATACGATCCGAGGTTCGAGATCGTCAGCACACCGGCCTGCATTTCGGCAATTGACAATTTCCCGTGGCGCGCCCGTTCGATCAGACTTTTTGAGTCCTTCGCAATCTGCAGCAACGCCGTGCGTGCGACATTACGGACAATCGGGACCAGCAATCCGTCCGGCGTATCGACGGCAATGCCGATGTGATACTGCTCCTCTGGTACGGCGATCAGCGTGGATTGTTGCGGATCCCAGCGAACGGCCAACTGAGGATGTCGTGCCAGCACCTTGGCCACCAGGCATGCGACGATGTCCGTGAACGCGGGCACCAGCGCCGCTTTTGTCGCCTTGAATTGATCTCGCAAGCCAACGATTCCCGCCGCATTGGCCCCCGTTGTCAGTGTTACGGGGATGGTGCGATGCACGCTGGTCCGCAGGCGTTCGGCGATTGCTTTTCGCCGAGGCGTCAGCAGGACACGATCACCGGATATCGCCGGAACCACAGTCGGCATGGCAGCGCGAACATCGGCTTCGCGGATGCGGCCATCGCGACCGGTACCGGACAATTCGGTCCAATCGACACCGAGTTCGTTCGCCACATGTTTGGCCCGCGGACTGGCGACCGGTGTGGTGCCTGTCGGGGCGGCAGATTCCACGGCAAGATGGATTTCCGGCGCAGATTCCACAATATCCTGCGTCGGGGCAACCCACTTGGGGGCATCACCACTCGGCAACGGTTCCCCCGGTGCGAGGAGATAACCGAGCAATGCTCCCACTGGAATCGTGCTGCCGGGTTTGGGGGCATCGGGCGGGATGTAGAGTTCGCCCGCGTCAAGCGATTCAATCTCCTGCGTCGCCTTTTCGCCTTCGAGTTCAAACAGGGGCTCGCCGACGGTTACGTCCGCGCCGGGCAGTTTGAGCCAACCGACAAAAGTGCCTTCTTCCATCGACCAACCGAGCCGTGGTAAACGAATTTCGTGAGGCATGCTGAGCTTCAGTCAAAGTTGAATTTGGATTGTGTGCCACGGCCGTGTCGGCCGTGTGATGTTGCAAGCACCTCGCCAATTCTCACGGCCGACACGGCCGTGGCACACAGGCAAACATGGCACTCAACGATTACGGTCATTCCCGCATCAAATCGCGGATGGCCTGCGCAATGTCGGCGGGTTGCGGGACGACGACGGTTTCGAGCGAGGGGCTGTACGGTGTCGGACAGAACGCACCGGTCACCCGGCGGATTGGGGCGTCGAGGTCGTTGAAGCCTTCATCCACGACCCGTGCGGCAATTTCTGCACTGAAACCGTATTGTCCCGGGGGTTCATCGACGATCAACAAGCGCCCGGTCTTATGGACGGATTGCAGAATCGTCGCGGTATCGAGCGGCGATACCGTGCGCGGGTCGACAAGTTCCACCGAGATACCGTCGCGCTCGAGTTCTTCGCAGACGGAGAGCGTTTGATGGACCATTCGCGCAAGAGCCACCACGGTGACATGGCGGCCTTCACGGACGATGCGGGCTTTGCCGAATTCGATCTCGTAGTCCCCGTCGGGCACCGGCCCCTTGGTTTGCAGAATCTCGCGATGTTCGAGGAAGAGCACGGGATCATCGCACCGCAGCGCGTGCTTCAACAACCCCTTCGCATCTTCGGCGGAGGACGGCACCACCACCCGTAATCCAGGCACCTGACCGAACATTCCATAATAGCTGCCGGAGTGATGGGTCGCGGCGGAGTGACCGATGCCGATGCAACCGCGAAGCAACACGGGCATCTTCAACCGCCCGCTGGACATGTACTGCATCTTTGCAATCTGGTTGACGATTTCCGCGAAGCCGTCGAGCACGAAATCGACAAACATGAAATCGATCACCGGGCGCGTGCCGGTCATCGCGGCTCCGCATGCAAGGCCGACGAAACCCCGCTCGCAGATCGGCGTGTCACACAACCGCTCTGGACCGTAAAGATCGTAGAGACCTTTCGTCGTGACGAAGTTCCCGCCCCGTTTGCCGATTCCTTCGCCCATCACAAAAATGCCGGGATTGACCGCCATTTCTTCGGACAGAGCTTCCAGCGTCGCCTGTGAAAATGTGATCGTCCGCGTGGAGGCAGATTTCGCGGCGGTCGTGATCGGTTTGGGCGGGGCATAGACGTGCTGCGTCGCGGTGCTGGGTTCGGGGACAGGGCTGGCTTCCGCAAACGCGCGACCTTCCTGGACCAGTGTGGCGACCTCTTTATCAATCGCATCCAGATGTGTGGTCACGGCGGCGGCGTCCATTCCCGCAAGCGGAATAGCGGTTATCGTCGTCCGCAATCGAACGATCGGACAACGATGCTTCCACTGCTCGACTTCTTCGCGAGTGCGGTAGGTGAAGTCGCCCATCCCCTCGGCGTGAGCGCGAGTCCGGTACGTTTTGCATTCGAGCAGCGTCGGTCCGTCACCGGCGCGCGCGCGGGCAATGGCTTCCCCGGCGAGGCGATGAATCTCCAGCACATCGTTGCCATCGACTTCGATGCCGGGAATGCCGTACGCCGCGCCGCGACTGGCCACGCTCGGATTGCCGCTGGCATACGACGATGGAACCTCGGTGGCGTATTGATTGTTCTCACACACAAACAGCACCGGCAACTTCCAGATGGAAGCCATGTTGAGGCCTTCGTGGAACGCCCCATTGTTGACGGCCCCGTCACCGAAAAACGCGACGCCGACGGCTCCGGTCTTGAGAAGCATCGACGTGTATCCGCCCCCGCACGCCTGCAGAATGCACGGGGCGACAATCCCGCTGGTCCCCATCATGCCGATCTCGGGGGAGAAGATGTGCATACTCCCGCCGCGGCCTTGCGAGCAACCGGTCGACCGCCCGAACAACTCCGCCATCAACTCCCGCGGCGGCATCCCCTTGGCGAGTGCGTGCCCATGCCCCCGGTGCGTGCTGAAGACAGAATCCGCCTTCGTCAAATGCGCACACACGCCGGTGGCAATCGCTTCCTGTCCGACATAGGTGTGACAGGCCCCATGAATGAGCCCCCGCTGATGGCACCGCGCGAGTTCCTCTTCCGTCTGCCGGATGACTTGCATGGTGCGATAAAGAGCCAGTGACATGCGCGCGGTGTCCATCGGGGAAACGTGGTCGATCAATGTTGGGATGTACCGAATGTTGGAGAACGCGGACAATACTCCATCGGGAAGTCGGGCTGAAAGTCGACCGGCCGAGATTCCGTATCTACCCACGAACTGCACACATCAGCGACGGATTCTAGTCTTCATTGATTCATGGAAAATGCTCCGTCGCTGATGCGTCCCGCTCGTCAAATACTTGGTTAGCGCGCGTTACCCACGCATACCAAACTCTTCGCCCCGCGGATGAAGATTTGGCCGTCGCTGATGGCGGGCGACGAGTACGCTTCTTCCCCCAACGGGTTTTGGGCGATAATTTTGAATTCCTTATCCGCGGCGATGACGTGCATCGTCCCCGCATCATCGAGGAAGTAGACGTTGCCATTAGCGGCGACGAGCGAACTGCTGTGGTGCGGGCCGAGGCGTTTGAACCACTGCACCTTCCCCGTTTCAGCGTCGAAACAGGTGGCAATCCCTTCGTCACTGACGCAAAAGAAAAAATCTCCCGCAGCGACGGGGGACGGGACATACGACACACCGCGGTTGAGGTGCCGCCATTTCACATGGGATTCGGCGGTGATGGTGCCGCTCCCACGCGGATCGATGGCGAGGATGTGCTTGTCCGGGAAGCCGCCGGTGATGAAGACCAAGCCGGCGTTCATCACCGGCGAGGCGACAAACTGTTCGGTGGGCCCGTCGAGCAGCCACCACTGCTTGCCGTTGTTCGGATCATAGCTGGCGACGCATTTGCTGCCGGAGAGAATCATCTGCGTGCGGCCGTCGATGTCCCGAATGATCGGCGTACAATAACTACGCGTCTTGTTCTCCCGCGGCGTCTTCCAGATCGTGGTGCCGGTGGCGCAATCCAATGCGACGAGATACGCATTGCCATCATGATCGCCGTTGATGATGACCATGTCGTTGTAAAGAACTGGGCACGAGCAGAAACCGTGGACGCTGGAGAACCCGCCCGGTTTCACGTCCCAGGCGAGGTCGCCATCCATGGAGTACGCCGCGACACGAACCTCATTCTTGTCGAGGAACGCAACGTAAATCCGTTCGCCATCGGTCGCGGGGGTACCTGAGGCCCAACTGTTGAGCTTGTGCTTCTTCTCCAACGGCGACTTTTCGACCGCCCGTTCCCAAAGTACGGCGCCATCGCGCCGATTCATCGCCACGAGCATCCGCCGTTCGCCTGGTTCGTCGGCTCCAGTCATGAAGACGCGGTCGTTCCACACGATGGGAGACGAGTGCCCGGTGTACGTCAGCGGCGTTTTCCACGCGATGTGCTGATTTCCGGGAACATCCCAAGTGGTCGGGGCGTCTGTTTCCACGCTGGACCCATCACCGCGCGGACCCCGCCAACCCGGCCAGTTTTCGGCAAACGCGGGAGTGACGGCGAGAATCATCCACAAAGACAGGAGGTCGGCGGGTCGGAGCATGGGCAAAACTCGTTTGTAAGAATGGGAAGAGGTTGGCCACGAAAAAGCACAAAAGTCACATAAAGGGTCGAGATGAGAATGCGAGGTCAGTCCGAATTCTTCCCTTCTTTTCTTGCGCCCTTTGCGCCTTTTGGCGGCCAATCGATAGGAGGGTGGGGTTAACAAAGGTTGGCACGGGAATCGCATACCACGCGATCGCATGAGCAACCCTTGCGTGGAAATCCCGATGGCTTCGACTTGACGAATAGCATGCCATGCGATTTGACCAAAAGAAATTCCGCGAGACGTGTGATCCGAATTTTGATCCGCCCCGTTTTCAACGCTCGACCAACTTGTTATGACACTATAGACAATTCACCTGCATGTGTGATGAACCGACTCCGGCTCGCGAACAACACGATCACCAGCCCACAGCGCTAGCAAGGGCGTTTTCTTCGACAACAAACATGGATCCCCCCTTGCTGGCGCTTCGGGCTGGTAAGACCCTCCGTAAAGGAACGGCATGGCATCGTCTGCGGGCTCTTCGGTCGTCACCAATCTCAGTGACAATGACGTGCAGGCCATTGATCGCCTGCGGGATCTCTTCGGAAAACTGCGGAAAGAACTCGGCCGCGTGATCATCGGTCAGCACGATGTCATCGAGCGGTTGTCGATCTGCATGTTTGCCCGCGGGCATGCCCTGCTGATGGGCGTCCCCGGCTTGGCGAAGACGCTCCTCGTCAGCAAGCTGGCGGAAACAATGTCGCTGAAATTCAGCCGCATCCAGTTCACGCCCGACCTGATGCCGATGGACATCACCGGGACCGATATTCTGCAAGAGGGCTCGCAGGGAAAGCGCGAGTTCCAGTTCATCCACGGTCCGGTCTTTGCAAACATCGTGCTCGCCGACGAAATCAACCGCGCTCCCCCGAAGACGCAGGCAGCGATGCTCGAAGCGATGCAGGAGCAGAAGGTCACCGTCGTCGGCAAGACCTTTTCGCTCGAAGCCCCGTTCTTCGTGCTTGCGACGCAGAACCCGGTCGAACAGGAAGGAACATACCCGCTGCCCGAAGCGCAGCTGGACCGGTTCATGTTCCTGATCGAACTCGATTACCCCAATGAAGCGGAAGAAATTCTGATTGCCCGGACGACCACTGGCGACGTGCTGCCGTCGCTGGATCACTTGATGTCGGCGACCGAGATGCTCGATCACCAGCATCTGGTGCGACGGATTCCGGTGCCGGACCATATCTATCAATATGCGGCGAAACTGGTTCGCAAGACCCGGCCACAAGGATCGACCGCACCAGCGTGGCTCAAGCCGTTGGTCGCATGGGGAGCCGGCCCGCGCGCGGTGCAGTTCCTCATCCTCGGTGCCAAAGCCCGGGCCGCGCTGCATGGCAGCTATATGGTGCGACTCGAAGACATCCACGAAGTCGCGGTACCGGTGCTGACGCATCGCGTGATCACAACGTTTGCGGCCCAAGCGGAAGGGCTGGATGCGAAGTCGATCGTGAAGAAACTGGTGGCGGAGACGATGGAAGAGGCGTAAGGAATGCAGAATGAGGAATGAAGAATGCAAAGTGCAGAATGATGGAAGACGTAGATTCCGCTGATGTCGCAAGCACGCCGACAGGAAGAACGAGGCAGGATATTGATGCGCTCGAGGATCGGTTGTTGGAATTCGCGGCACGTTGTGGCAAAGTCGTTGATGCCTTGCCGGACACACGGATGGGGCGACATCTAGCAGGCCAATTGGTGCGATGTGGAACCGCCGGAGCGCCGCACTATGCCGAGGCTCGTGCAGGAGAAAGTCGAGCCGATTTCATTCACAAAATGGGGATCGCTCTCAAAGAATTACGTGCGTCTCATGTTTGGCTCAAAATGTCAATCCGCTGCGAATTGCTGCCTGATTCGAGGCTCGGTCCACTTTGTGAGGAGTGCAATCAGTTAATCAGCATTTTTGCCAAGTCCATTTTGACGGCGAAACAAAATGCCCCCAAACAGCCGGCCCGAAGGTCGTCTCGCTCCCACACAACGTCATAGGATGTCACTTCCATTCTGCGCTTTGCATTCTTCATTCCTCATTCTGCATTAATCTTCCCCGCATGAACTAAGACCCGCCACAAATGCAGATCGATCGCTCCACCCGCAGTTTCCTCGACACGGCGGTGCTCGCGCGCCTCGCGGGGGTGCCGCTGTTTGCCCGGCGGCCGATGCAGGGGAACGTCTCCGGGCGGCATGCGAGTCCGCATCGCGGCAGCAGCGTCGAGTTCGCCGAGTACCGCAAGTATGTTCCCGGCGATGATCTCCGCCGGCTCGATTGGCGGGCGTATGGGCGGTCCGACCGGTTCTATGTGAAAGAGTTTGAAGCCGACACTAATCTGCGATGCTGCTTTGTCGTGGATACGAGCGGGTCGATGAACTTCGGTTCCAAAGGCATCACGAAGATCGAGTACGCCCGGCGGGTCGCGGGGACGCTGGGGTACCTTGCGAGTCAGCAGGGGGATGCCGTTGGGCTATCGTGTGTGGCGAACGGAGTCGTTCACAATCTGCCGCCGAAACGGAATGCCGCCCATTTGCGGCTCGTGCTCGACATGCTCGAACACAGCAAACCGAAGGGTGAAACACAACTCGCCAACGTGCTGCATGAACTCGCGGAGACGATCCGGCAGCGGGCGCTGGTCATCATTCTGTCAGACTTGTTTGTCGAGCCGAGCCTGCTCAGCGGGTGCTTCCAACATCTGCGATTCCGGCATCACGATGTCGCGGTGTTTCATCTGCTCGATCCGCTGGAACTGGAGTTTCAATTCCGCCGACCGATGCGGTTCCTCGACATGGAAGGCGGGCCGTCGATCTTTGCCGAACCGAACGACATCGCGGATCGGTATCAGAAAGCGCTCGATGGGTATCTCGTCGAGATGACGCGGATCGTGCGTGAATCGGCCGTCGATTATCACCGCATCTCGATCGATCGGGGCTACGAACAGGCGCTGGTGCGGTTTCTCGTCGGCCGGGCTCAAGCGAAAGGGTTGCGATGAGCTTTCTGCAACCCTGGCTGCTCGCGGGACTACCGCTGATCGCGCTGCCGATCATCATTCACCTCATCAATCAACGCCGGTTCCAGACAATTCAATGGGCGGCGATGATGTTCCTGCTCGCGGCCCATCGGATGGCCCGCGGGTATTCGCGGCTGCGGCAACTGCTGATCATGCTCTTCCGCATGCTTGCCGTCGCGGGACTGTTGTTCGCTGTCGCACGACCGCTCGCCAGTGGGTGGATCGGTCTCGCTGCCGGAGGGAAACCGGATACGACAATCATTCTGCTGGACCGTTCCCCCACCATGCAGCAGCGCGGCGCGGGCACAGGGGAGTCGAAACTTGAAACCGGCAAGAAACAATTGGTGTCGGCCCTCAGCATGCTCGGGTCGGGCCGGTATGTGCTGATCGACAGCGTGTCGCAAACGCCGCAGGAAATCGAAGCGCCGAAGTCGTTGCTCGATCTCCCCAACGCTGGCCCGGCGAGTGCCCCTGCCGATCTACCCGGATTGATGCAAGCCGCGCACGATTACATCCGCGACAATCGCGCGGGTCGCACGGAAGTCTGGATGTGCTCTGATCTCGCCGAGAATGACTGGACCGCGGAAAGCGGCCGGTGGTCGTCACTGCGAGAAGCCTTTCTGGCCTTTCCACAGAGCGTACGATTCCACCTGCTGGCGTATCCGCAACCGGCGAACGATGTCGCCGTGCGGGTGACCGATGCTAAGCGGCAACTCACCACCAATGGCCCGGAGTTGTACGTCTCCTTAAAACTCACCCGCCGCGGGAATGTCGGCGAGAAACTCCATCTGCCGGTGCAGTTCGAGATTGAAGGGGCGCGGTCGACGGTGACCGTGGAGCTCGTCGGCGAAGAAACCGAACTGAAAGACCACCGCATTCCCCTCGATGCCAAGCACGAACGGGGTTGGGGCCGGGTCTCAATCCCTGCGGACGCCAATCCCGGCAACGACGATTTCTACTTCGTCTTCGACAACCCCCCGCCACGGAAAACGATCATTGTCGCGGAAGACCCGCAAGTGGAACGGCCGCTGGAACTCGCCGCGAGCATCTCGCCCGATGCCACGATGAAAAGCACGGCGGAAGTCCTCGGCGTCGATCAATTATCGACCATCGACTGGGATCAAACGGCCCTCGTTTTCTGGCAGGCCCCCTTGCCCACGGGCGACCTCGCGGAACGATTGCAGGCTTACATCGACCGCGGCGGCCAGATGGTGTTTCTGCCGCCGCGCAATCCCGGCAGCGAAGAATTCCTCGGGATGAAATGGGGCAGTTGGCAATCGCGCGACGAACCGTGGTCGGTGGAAACCTGGCGCGGCGATGAAGATTTGCTGTCGCGCACTCTCAGCGGCGCCGCGCTGCCCGTCGGTCAATTGGAAGTCTTTTCGTACTGCAAACTCGAAGGCGATGCGACCCCGTTGGCGACGTTGCTCGGTGGTGCCCCGCTGGTCTCACGAGTCCCCTCCAAGCGCGGCGGCGTGTACTTCTGGGCGACCACCCCCGCAGCGCGCGATTCGTCACTCGCCACCAACGGCGTGGTGTTGTACGCCTTTGTCCAACGCGCTCTGGCCACCGGGGCGGCTGTGCTCGGCCGGGCGAAACAGTTCGACGCCGGTCCGACCAATGCCGATTTGCCGGCCGAGTGGAATCGCCTCACGGAAGGGACCGAAGGCCTGTCGACGGAACCGACCTATCACCGCGGGGTCTATGGGGCTGGCGATTATCTCCTCGCGGTCAACCGCCCGGTGGCGGAAGATCATGCCGAGACGCTCGATTCGTCGCGCGTGGATGGTCTCTTCACGGGGTTGAATTTCGTCCGCGTCGATGATCAGGCTGGGAATGTGAATTCGTTGATTCAGGAAATCTGGCGCGTGTTTCTGATGGCGATGCTGATTGCCCTCATCGCCGAAGCGGCGTTGTGTCTGCCAAAGGTGGCTCGTCCCGCAGTGGGAGCCCCGGCATGAACACGATCCGCACGCTGACATTTTTGTGGTCGCCGTGGTCGCTTGCGGCGTCAGTGCTCGTGATTCTCGTCACGGCGGGGTTGTGTTACTTCGCGTGGCATCGTAGCGGCTACCGAAAGGACTACGGTCTGCTCGAACTCCTGCGGTTCGTGATGGTGCTCCTCGTCGTGTTCCTCTTCAACCAGCCGGAATGGGTCGAGGAATATCGGCCGGAAGAGAAGCCGACAATCGCCGTGTTATGGGACGATTCCGCCAGCATGGAGACCCGCGATGTCAGCAGCCGCGAAACGCCGTCCGCGGCCGTCATCACCCGGCGGGAAGCGATCGCCAGTCTGATTGACCCCATCTTCTGGCAATCGCTGCAGGAAAAGATGACGGTTGTCATCGAACCGTTTTCATCCGCGGGGACGGGAAAAGGAGGCACGAACCTGCATGACCCGCTCGCGGCCGCGGCCAAGGATGTCAAAAATCTTCGCGGGGTCGTGTTGGCCTCCGATGGCGACTGGAACGAAGGGGATCCCCCCGTCCTGGCCGCCGCGACGTTACGTCTCAAGAACATTCCGGTCTACACCGTCCCGGTCGGCAGTTCGTCGCGGTTGCCGGATGTGGAACTGCTGAGTCTCGACGCTCCCACCTTCGGCATCACGGGCAAATCGGTTCGGGTTCCCTTCTCAATCGAAAGCACATTGCCACGCGAACATCTCGCCACGGTGACACTGAAATCGTCCGATGGCGAATCGGTGACCAAGGAAATCCGCATCGCGCCGATGGGTCGCACCAGCGAATGGCTCATCTGGAAACCAAAAGCCGCGGGCGATTACACACTCACGCTCGATGTCCCCAAACACGCCGATGAACTCCTTGCCGACAACAACAGCATTTCGGCTCCCATCGTCATCCGCGAAGAAAAGCTGAAGGTGCTGGTGGTCGAATCGGTTCCCCGCTGGGAATACCGCTACCTGCGAAATGCCCTCTCGCGCGATCCGGGCGTCGAACTTTCGTGTTTACTCTTCCAGCCGGGTCTGGCGAAGGGGGGCGGCGGGAACAAGGACTACATCAAGCAGTTCCCACAAGGTCTCGACGAGTTGTCCAAGTTCGATGTCGTCTTTCTCGGCGATGTCGGCCTCGAAGACAACCAGCTCACTTCTGAAGACTGCCGGCTGTTGAAGGGGATCGTCGAGCATCAGGCCAGCGGTTTGGTGTTCATGCCCGGATTTCAGGGACGGATGATGTCGCTGATGGAAACCGAACTCGCCGATCTCTGCCCCGTGGTCTTCGATCCCGCCCAGCCCGGCGGCTGGGGATCGCGGACGCCGAGCCATTTTGAACTGACGGAACTCGGTCGCCGCAGCCTGCTCACCAAATTGGCCGACACGCAGGAAGACAACATCGAAGTCTGGGAAGGCTTGCCGGGGTTCCAATGGTACGCCGCGGCGATGCGATCCAAGGCGGGGTCGGAAGTCCTCGCCGTCCATCAGGATGTGTCCAACGAACACGGTCGGATCCCGTTGCTCGCCACGCGGACTTTCGGCGCGGGTAAAGTCCTCTTCATGGGAACGGACGGCGCATGGCGGTGGCGGAAAGGGGTCGAGGACAAATACCACTATCGCTTCTGGGGACAGGTGGTACGCTGGATGGCCTATCAGCGGAATATGGCTAAAGGCGAAACGATGCGAATGTATTACTCGCCCGAACAACCGCAGGTCCGGCAAACCATCGCTCTCAACGCCAACGTGATGGAAAAGAGTGGCGAACCGTTGCCCCAGGGCGATGTCACGGCACGCATCACGGCACCCTCCGGTCAGGTGCAGACGGTGCGATTCCAGTCCGCCGGGGATGAATGGGGGGCTTTTTCCTCCCATTTCACGCCGGAAGAACCCGGCCGGCATGAAGTCATATTGTCTTGTAAGCAGACGAATGCCACACTGGAGACGAACTTTTATGTGCAGGGGGCCGTCCGCGAACGGATCGGTCGTGCCGCCCGTCCGGAAGTCCTCGATGAAATCGCGCGGGTGACGCGCGGCGCAGTGATCGAAGTTGACCGGCTCGAAAAGGTGCTGCAAACGCTCGCCGCCCTTCCCGAACCCACACCGTCCATCCGCCGACTGCAACTGTGGGCCCATCCCGCGGCGGCCGGGACATTGATTGTATTACTAGGTGCGTTTTGGGTGCTGCGCAAGGTGATTGGGTTGATTTAGTCGAGTAGATCGATCGCGAACTGATGGATCTGCAAAACGTAAGCGGTGATTGCTTTCCACTGACCACTCTCTCCCCTCGTGGAGTTCTTTCGATGAGCGTATCCTCTCCCGATCGGTTGCAATTGCCCGCGTCACTGACGACGCAGCTTCGCGACTTCCGCAAACGCGTCTGGACGATCAAGTCGATCGAAGCCGGCTGCGGAGCACTCTTCGGCGTGATTGTGTCGTATCTCGCCCTCTTCGCGCTGGATCGGGTGATTGACACGCCGACATCGGCCCGCGTGGCGATCTTCCTCGTGGCGGTCGCGGGCTGTGCGCTGGTTCCGCTTTATCTCCACAAGTGGATCTGGCAACACCGCCAGTTGGAACAACTCGCCCGGTTGATCAGCCGGAAGTCGCCGAGCTTCGGCGATCAGATGCTCGGCATCATTGAACTCGTCCGCAATGAATCGGAACAGAAACGCTCGCGGGCGCTGGTCGAAGCGGCCGTCAATCAAGTTGCCGATGTCGCCAGCAAGCGCGATTTCTCGGACGCCGTACCGAATCCGCGTCACCGCATGTGGGCCTGGATGGCGGGCGTTCCGACAGCGGTCGCCATCATCGCCCTTGCCATGTTCCCCGCCGCGGCGTCGAATGCATGGGCGCGGTTCCTCGCCCCGTGGAAGTCGATCGATCGTTACACCTTCACCGCGATCGAAAAATTGCCGTCACGCGTCGTCGTGCCGCACGGCGAACCGGTGACGATTGCTGTGCCGTTGAAAGAGAATTCGGCGTGGCATCCCGTTGCGGGAACGACACAAATCGGTACGCAGCCGGTCGTGAAAGCCGAACTGAAAGATGGCAAGTACGACTTCAACCTGCCCGGTCAAATCGACGCCGCGGCGTTGAAGTTACAAATCGGCGACGCTCTGCAAAACGTCCGCGTCGAACCGATGCACCGCCCGGAACTCGCCGGGATCGAAGCGAACATCAAGCTGCCGGCTTACCTCGAACGGCCGGAACCGGTTCATAAGGACATTCGCGGCGGCACGGTTTCGCTGGTGAACGGAGCCGAGGTTCATTTCACTGCCACAGCGAATCGTACGCTTGCCGCCGCCACGGTCGATGGAGCCGCGGTCACCACCAAGGACACGAAACTCACCAGCAATGCGATTCCGGTTGAGGAATCCCGCAAACTGAAATTTGAATGGAAAGACGAGTTCGGCCTGCAGGGACAGGAACCATTCACCGTCTCTCTGAATGCTCGAGAAGACGAAGCCCCGTCGCTCGCCACCGAAGACATGCCGCGGCAACGGATCGTGCTCGATTCCGAAACGCTGCAATTCAAAGTCCGTGCGCAAGACGACTTCGGCGTCAAAGTGGTCGGGATTGAATGGCAGGGCTTCGATTCAACCTCTGTCACCAAACCAGCGAAGGGCGAACAGATTCTCTCCGCCGGCGGCTCGGACAAGGAAACGCTTGAGCTCGCCGGCACCTTCTGCGCCAAAACGCTCGGCATCGAAGCTCAACCGCTCAACGTCCGCATCTTCGCCGAAGACTACAAACCGGGCCGCGAACGGTCCTATTCCGCGAATTACGTGTTGTACGTGCTGACGGCCGAGCAACACAGCATCTGGTTGACCGAACAACTCAGCAAATGGCATCGCCAATCGCTCGAAGTCCGCGATCGTGAAATGGCGTTGCACGCGACCAATCAGCAACTGCGAATGCTCACCAACGAAGAACTCGATCTGCCCGAGAATCGTCAACGGCTGGATGGCCAAGCTACCGCCGAACGTGCCAATGGACGACGGCTGACGAACCTCGTCGGGAACGGCGAAGAACTCGTCCGACAGGCGATGCGGAATCCCGAATTCGGCGTCGGACACATCGAAAAATGGGCCGAGATGCTCCAGATTCTGAAGGACATTTCCGCGAACCGGATGCCGAGCGTCGCGGACTTGCTCAAGCAGTCGGCCAAGGCCCCCGGTGAAGTGGCACAAGCCTCGCCGAAGCCATCAGTCACTGCCGGTCAGAACAAGATGCCGCAGCGAGAAGGCAACGGGGCGAAAGCAAATGAACCGCAACCGCCGAAACCCGTCGTGCCCACCGTCACCGATGCGGAGTCGTCTCAGAATCCCGGCAAGAAGTCCGATGAACCGGAAGAACCGAGTAACAGCAAACCATCCAATCCAAGTCTTCGGTTGCCGGTCACCACGGTAATGGGGTCCGGCGGCAAACCGAAACCACCGAGTCCCGCCGGCGAAAAACTCGAAGAAGCGGTGAAGGTCCAGCAAGACCTGCTCGCCGAGTTTGAAAAGATCGCGGACGAACTCAACAAGGTGCTCGCCAACCTCGAAGGGAGCACACTCGTCAAACGCTTGAAAGCGGCGTCACGCAAGCAAACCGTCGTCGCGAACAAGCTCGGCATCGAAATTGGGGCGGCATTCGGCAAGCGCTCGGGGTTTGCCGAACCAACCCGCAAAACACTCATCGACTTGTCCGAGCAGGAAGCCAAGAGCAGCCAGGATTTGTCGAATATCATGGATGATATGCAGGCGTACTTCGAGCGCCGCCGCATGCAACGGTTCAAGACGGTCCTCGATGAAATGCGCGAGCAGGACGCCATCGGCAGCCTGCGACAACTCGGCGACGACGTGAAGACCGAAGCCGGTCTGTCGATCGCGCAAGCCGAATTCTGGTCCGATACGTTCGATCGTTGGGCAGACGATCTGGTCGATCCCGCGTGCAGCGGCAAGTGCCCCGGTTGCAAGTCGAAAGCGAGTTTGCCGCCGTCAATCGTGCTGGAAGCGATGCAGATTCTGGAAGCCGAAATCAATCTGCGGGAAGAGACCCGCGTGACCGAACAGGCGAAGAAAGCCCTCGCCCGGGAACAGTACAGCGAACGGGCCGGTCAACTCCGCGGGATGCAGGACGGGCTGACGAAACGTGTCGCCGACTTGGCCGTCCGCATCCGTGAGTTGCCGGAGGGAGAAGCCGAGTTCGCGAAAGAGATCGCGCTGATGGAAAAGGTCGAACTGGTGATGGACGAAGCGGCCGACATCCTCGCCAAACCCGACACCGGTTCCCCTGCCATTGCCGCGGAAACGGAAGCGATTGAACTCCTGCTGCAATCGAAGAAGATCAATCCGAAGGGCGGCGGAGGCGGCGGATCCACTCCTGGCGGTGGCGGAGGTGGCAGTACGAACGATGTTGCGATTGCCCTCGTCGGCACCGGCCTCAACGAAAAAGAAGTCCGTGAAGACCATGGCATCTCGCAAGCCACGGGTGAAACCGGCACGGCCCTCCCCGAAGAATTCCGCGCCGGCCTCGACCAGTACTTCAACCGTCTGGAAACCCCTGCGGAGAAGAAATAAGGGAATTTTCCACGTGGGCTCGTTTGCCGTAGCTGCGGTCGCCAGACCGCGGGCACTTTGATTTACGTCGATCGAGAGAAACTCCCCGCTCTCTGGCGAGAACAGCGACATTTTTTCCTAGCCGCGAGCGGTATAAGGACCAACGGCGAATGAATCATTCTCTGACCAAGCTGGCTGCAATCCTTGCGACAGCCGCCGTGTCTACCACACCCCTGTTCGCTGCGGAAGACGCCAAGCCCGCGGCACCGGCGGCTGTCCGCGCGAAAGCGGTCGTCATCCGTAAAGCCGCTCCAGCCGCAGCCGCAGCTCCCGCGATTGCCGTGGAAGTGAAAGCGGAAATCATCGAACCGGCGCCGGCTAAACCGGTGGCCGGTCAACCCGCAACCAAAGCCGATGGCAATAAGCTCGCGGCAAAACCCGTCGCACCGGCAAATCTGAAAGGTTTTGGCAAGAACGAGGAAGCCCGCAAACCGGCTCCCCAGAAGGCTGCCGTCGAGGCCCTGGGCCGTCCTGCCGCGGTGATGAATCCCAACGTCAACGAAGCCCAGATTAAGCAGATGGCCCAACAGTACAGGCAACAGTTGCTGCCCGTGCTGACCGGCGAATTGGCCTTCATCCGCATGATGTGCGACCTGCCGAAAGACAAACGCCAGGCCGTTCGCGCGGCGGGGTTGAAGATTGTCGATGAAGTCGCGACGGGGATGGCCGAACAGCAGAATCGCGGCCGCGTCCTCGGCGCCGTCCGTGCGGGCGTCCCGACGAAACAGCAGGCCATCAACGACCCTCCCAAAGCCATCCGCATGGCGCTCGATGTCGCATTGAAGGAGGCGCTCCCCGAAGATCAACTCAAGACGTATCTGGAAGAAGCGGAACATCGCAAGCAACAGCGTAAAGAAGCCGCCATTCACAGCGTGGTCGCCCGTCTCGACGGCATGCTCTGCCTCACCGTCGAGGTCCGCGACAAGATCACCGCCACCATCGCCGAGAACTGGCAGGAAGACTGGGAACGCTGGCTGCAGATGCATCAATACGGCGACCAGTATTTCCCCACGGTGCCCGATCAACTCGTCTCCGCGCATCTCAATGCCGAGCAGCGTCAGGTGTGGACCGGCCTGCAAAAGGTGAGCTTCGGCGGTTGGGGCAACTTCGGCGGCGGAGTTGCGGTCGCCGATGACGGCTGGTGGGGAGAACCTGTGCAAGGCGGAGCGGGAGTCGACGGGGCGATTTTCATCGACGGTGCCATCGGCTTCTGAGAATTGCTTCCAGCGACTTCGCGATTTCAGACAAGGTGTGATGATGCATTGGGGTGGTCAACGACGTTTCGATTCACGCGGGAGGCAATTGAGATGCGCCATTCTGTGCTGGTTTGCCTGCTCGCTTCCATCGGCTTTCGCCGCTCCAGATGACATCGAACCCGTTGAGAAAGCCCAAGTCGAGGGCGAGTTCAACATCGACGAGAGCAATTTCGATCAATGGATCTTTCAGGGAAACGGCAACGCTGCCAATGGCAAGGAGCGGATGAAGACCCGTTTGAACCTCCAACTGGCCGAGATCGATCGCCTGTGCGGCTTGACGACCGAACAGAAGGAGAAACTGCTGCTCGCCGCGCGGGGCGACAACAAGCGGTTCTTCGACGAAGTGGAAATTGCCCGCAAGAAGTTTCTGGCGGTCCGGAACGATCAGAACGGCTTCAATCAAATCTGGCAGGACATTCAGCCCCTGCAGCGGCGGGTCTCCGTCGGCCTGCACGGCGAAACGTCCATGTTCTACAAAGCCCTGCGGCGAACGCTGAACTCCGAACAAATGGACCGGTACCAGACACTGCAGGACGAACGCCGCAAATACCGCTATCGAGCCAGCATTGAAGTGGCGCTCACGACGATCGAGCACAACGTCCCGCTCAAGCACAGTCAGCACGAAGCCATCGTGAAGCTGATCCTCGAAGAGACCCCCACGCCGCTAGCCTTCGGGCAGTACGACCAGTACCTGATTATGCACCATTTGTCGAAACTCGGCGAAGAGCGGGTGAAACCGCTGCTCGACGAACGGCAATGGACGCTGATCAAGGCGAACTTCGATCAAGCGCGGAGCATGGAACCCTTCCTCATTCAACAGGGAATTCTGCCGAAGGGCGAGGATCGCATCGAAAGAGAAGCGGCCGCTGCCACGCGGAATAAACCGGCGAACGCCCTCCGCCCCGAAAACGTCGTCAGTTCGGATACCCCGAAAGAAGCGGCCCAGCCATGAACCGTTTATTACGTCTGAGTCTGATCACCCCCACTCTGGCATGGGTGGTCCTATGCACGTCGGCACACGCCCAACTTCCGAACGTCAAAATCGGTGAAGTCGTCCCGCGCGATGTCCGCGAAATCTACGACCGCGGCATGCAATATCTCGCCACCACGCAGACGGAAGACGGCACCTTCAAAGGGGGCGGCGAACAAGGCCCCGGCGTCACCGGACTGGCACTGATGGTCTTCCTCGCTTCGGGGGAAGACCCCAATTTCGGACTCTACAGTAACCACGTTCGCAAAGCACTGCGGAGCATCATCGGTCAGCAGAACGCCGGAACGGGCATCCTCGGCAGCAGCATGTATCACCACGGTTTTGCGATGCTCGCCCTCGCCGAAGCTTACGGCACGGTGGATGACCGCTCGCTATGGACCGGCAACGAACCGAATCGCCGAACGATTGGGCAAGCGCTGGAACTCGCCGTGCGGGCGGCGATCACCTCGCAGAAGAAGAATAGTTACGGCGGCTGGCGGTATTCACCCGACAGCACCGACGCGGATACGTCGGTGAGTGGTTCGGTCCTGGTGGGATTGCTCGCCGCACGGAATGCGGGGATCGAAGTCCCCGATGAAGTCCTCGACCGGGCGATCACCTATTACACGAAGATGACCTCCGACAGCGGACAGGTGGCCTACGCCGGCGGCTTTGGTGGGTTCGACGAATCGATCGCCCGCATCTCGATTGCCACGCTGGTCTACTCCGTAGCGCGCCGCAAAGACCTGGCGCAGTTCAAAGCCACCCTGGGGTATCTCACGCAGCGGCTGGAGAACAATTCCAATCAAAGCTGGCCCGAATACGCCCGGTACTACCAAGCCCAAGCGTTGTTTCAGGGCGATGTCGAGGCGTGGGAGAAGTGGAACAAGCTGCTCGTCCGGCAATTGAAAGCCGCACAATTGGCTGACGGCAGCATCCGCTCCTCTCAGGGGGCAACGATTGGAACGGCGATGTCGATGCTCGCGCTCGCGCTGAATTACCGCTTCCTGCCGATTTACGAACGATGACCGTACCGACGATCCGATCCGCCGTTGTTGGGAGCGCCGCCGTGACCGAGCCTCGATTGTCCTGCTGCCAAATGGTTTTTGCTGCAATCGTGCTGACCGCAGCGCTCGTCTCTCCGGCAACTGCGGCCGAGCCACCGGCGTTACCCGTGCTGAACCTGATTGGCCGCGATCACATCCGCGGTCAACTGGTCGATGTTCCCGACGGCAAGCACCTGCTTTGGCAATCGCCCGTCTTTTCCGCTCCGTTAGCGTTTGCGCCATCGGCCATCAATGCGATTCATTTTCCAGTTCCAGCCAAGCTGCCGGTGACCGAGGGTGAATTGAGTTTCGAGTTGATCGGCGGCGACGAACTCTACGGCAAACTGGTTTCGCTCAATGACAGCACCGCGGTGCTGGAAATCGCCGGCATGGGAACGTTGCACGTCGATCGCTCGATGTTGCGGCGGATCTCCCGCTGGAAAGACGGCGGCGATCTGATCTATTTCGGCCCCACCGGTCTTAAAGGCTGGCAACAATCGGGCGAACCCAACGCTTGGCACGAAGAGGCCGGCCATCTTCTGACCAGTCAGGCCGGGGCCAGCATTCGACGCGAGTTTGGTGCCCCGGCGAAAGCTCGCTTTGAAATTGAACTCTCGTGGAAAGGGAAGCCTGACTTTGAGTTCTCCCTCGGTGTCGACCCCGAGGCGAAAACCGCACTGCGAGCCTTTCATCTCGCGGTGTGGGACGACGACATCATTGCCGCACGCGAAACCGAACGGGAAGCCGATGTCGCCTCGCTGATGAAAACGAAGGACGCCGACGGTCACTTGCATGTCATCGTCTACCTCGATCAATCGCGGGGGCAGATGCTCGTCTATTCTTCGCTCGGCGTCCCGCTCGGGGAAATCACCGCAGAAATGGGCAAGGTGGAAACGTTTGGCGGCGTGCAACTGGCGAACAAAACGGGCGATGTTCGTCTCGAACGCCTGCACATTGGCAAATGGGACGGCAATCCCCCGCGCTCCGCCGAAGGAAACAAATCCCGCGTCCATCTCACATCCGGAGCAATCAGCTACGGAAACATACTGCGCTACGATGCCGAACAACGGCAGTACACCGTTGACGACAGCGGAACCGAGCGGACATTCGCACAAGCCGACGTGCAGGATGTGCATTTTACTCCGCCGGAAACCGTGCCCGAGCGCACTCTGCGGGCCATTGCCCTCAACGGGGTTTCGCTGAGCGGCGAGCTGGTCAAAATCGAGCAGCAAACGGTCTGGCTGAAACATCCTGGCATTCAAGAACCGGTGTCGCTGCCGATTGCATCGTTTCAATCCCTCATCAGCCTGGTTCCCGCTGCACCCACGCCGCAACCCGGCGGCCGGCAGGGACGGTTGGAAGCCGACGGCCTAGTACTGACGGGCACGCTCGTGAATGCCACCGAAGGTGACACATCGTGCCTCGTGTGGCAGCCGGTGAGCGGTCTGCAGCCGGCCCCGTTGCGACGCGATGTCGCCGCGCGAATCATCTATCGCGATCCGCCACCGCCGGTCAAAGCGCAAGTTGTCAACCGCAACCAGGTGCAGGTCCGGCAGGTCCGCCCCGCGCCGGGGTTCGTCAATCAACTGGCGAACCTCTTCGGCGGCAACGGTCAGGCAGTGGCTCCCCCTCCCGGTGCCATGGCCGCGGCGGGGAATGCGTTTGTACTCCATCTGCGTTCCGGCGATACCGTGCCGTGCAGCGCCGCGAACATCGACGAACGGGGTGTGACCTACAAAAGCACCGTCAGCGATGCGACTTTCATTCCGCATTCGCAACTCAAAGTGCTGGAACTGATGCCCAAGATCGGCGCGGGACAGATCGCCAAATCCAAGAAGGAACGCCTGCTGATGCTCCCTCGCATGCAGCGCGACAGCCCCCCCACGCATCTGCTGCGATCGACGGAAGGCGATTATCTCCGCGGCCGAGTCGTCTCCATGAACGATAAGGAAATCGAAGTCGAAGTGCGACTGGAGACTCGCGTCATTCCGCGCAATCAGGTCGCACGGCTCATCTGGTTGCACGCCGATGAAATGGACGGCGCCACGGCCGCGCTGCCGGAAGGCGATGCCCTCGGTGGCACCCGTGTGCAATCGCTGCCCATGGATGGCAACCGGTTGACGTTCTTCGCCGAGCAACTCGATGGGCTAACGCTGTCCGGAAAAAGTCCGCTGCTGGGAGCCTGCCGTGTCGATCTGCTGCAGGTCGATCAACTCGTGATTGGCGCGGCGATCGAACAATCGGCGGCGTCGCTGGCCTTTCACCAATGGAAGCTGCGGAACGCTCCGGATCCGTTGGAAACCCCGGATGGCGACGGAGGGAGCGGGTCGGAAGGACTGGAATCGATCCTCGTCGGCAAGCCCGCACCCGAGTTTGAGCTCGACCTGCTGACCGGCGGAAAATTCCGATTGGCCGAGGAAAAAGGGAAAATTATTGTCCTCGACTTCTGGGCGTCGTGGTGTGGACCGTGCCTGCAGGCGATGCCGCAAGTCGACCGTGTGGCGACGGAATATGCGGATCGCGGGGTGAAACTGGTGGCGGTGAATCTCGAAGAGACACCTGCCAAAGTTCAGGCCGCACTCGACCGATTAAAGCTCGAAACCGCGGTCGCCCTTGACCGCAACGGTCGGATCGCGGAGAAATATGGGGCTACGGCGATTCCGCAAACGGTTATTATTGATCGGGACGGTGTGGTTGCGCGGTTGTTTGTCGGAGGCGGGGCCCGCTTCGACGACCAGCTTCGTGCCGCGCTCGACAGCGTACTCGCCGGCACGTCTCCCAAAAGCGAGTAAGCAATCGACACCGCGTGGCTCTCGAATCTCCGCTCTTTCCGCGCCCCGTGGTGGCTGAGCGGCGGTCACGTGCAAACGTTGGCCGCGGCCTTTTGGCCGGGTCGTTTGCCCATTCATCGCGCCACCGATCGCCGCGTTCACCTGCCCGATGGTGATATCCTCGCCGTTCACGATGATTGCCCCCTCGATTGGCAACCGGGTGGCCGCGTAGTGGTTCTCGGCCACGGACTCAATGGATGCCATCGCAGCCCGGTGATCGCACGGCTGGCGGATAAACTGAGTCAACGCGGCGTGCGGGTCTTCCGCTTCGACATGCGCGGCTGCGGGGCCGGGGCCGGACTCGCCCGACGACCGTATCACGCCGGTCGCTCCGACGACCTTTCGGAAGTGATTCACGCGATTCTTGGCTGGTGCGGCTCCGGGCCGAACGATCCGCCCGGCTTGCGCATCGGTCCGCCTCCGTCGATCGTATTGATCGGCGTCTCGCTCAGCGGCAACATTCTGCTGAAATATCTCGGTGAGAATCCCGACCGGGTTCCCTCAGCCGTGGTCCGGGCGATCGCGGTGAATCCCCCCATCGATCTGGCCCGCAGCGTGGCGGCTCTTCGAGGTCCGCTCAACCGCTGGTACGACCGGCACTTTGCCACGTCACTGTGCAAACACGTCGCCGATCATGTTCGCCGGATGCCCGACGCACCAGTCCCCGCCATACCAATGTCTCCGCGGCGAATGGCTGAGTTCGACGATTGGTACACGGCTCCCATGAGCGGCTACGCCACCGGCGCCGATTACTACCAGCAATGCAGCGCGGCGCAATTCATCCCGCGCATTGAAGTCCCGACGGTCGTGCTGACATCCAGCGACGATCCAATGGTCCCGGTCGGAATCTTTGAAGCCGAGCAGTCGTCGTGGCCGACGGCAGTCCGACTCGCCATCATTCAAGGCGGCGGGCATCTGGGCTACATCGCCAAACCGGGCATCGACCCCGATGTCCATTGGCTCGACTGGCGGATGATGGAACTCGCGATGGCGGGTTGAACCGCCCGTGTCCCCAGCGAGCCGGACGCGTCAGCGACGGGCATTCTCTGATCTGGGATTCGCCCGAGCAGAAAGAAGATCCGTCGCTGACGCGTCCGGCTCGTGAGCGGTCCAACGATCGGATATCATATCTCGTCGGCCACAACGTGCTCGTGGATGATTGCGCCGCGGACCTGTACCACCCCGCTCGCCCAGGGACCATCTTTATGCCCACCTACGATCCTCATCGTCGTGGTGTCTTACGATCGCTTCTCGGCGGCTCGGCGTTGCTGCCGGGAATCGTGTCGCAGTTGCTGGCAGACGAGTCGCCATCGACGGACCCACTGTCACCGAAGCCCGCCCATGCGCCTGCCAAGGCGAAACGGGTGATCTTCCTCTACATGAGCGGCGGTGTGTCGCATGTCGAGTCGTGGGATCCGAAGCCAAAACTCTTCGCCGATGCCGGCAAGACGATTCCCGTTAATGAGTTTCAGGGCCGCAAGGGGGACTTTCACATGTTCCTCAAACGGCCGCACTGGGAATTCCGGCCGCGCGGGCAATCGGGGATTGAGGTCAGCGACCTCTTCCCGCACATGGCCGAATGCGTCGATGACCTGTGCGTGATCCGCTCGATGAAGTCTGATCACACGAATCATTATGAAGCCACGCTCGGCATTCACACCGGTTCGTTTACCTTCGCGCGGCCGAGCATGGGTTCGTGGGTGAGTTACGGCCTCGGCACCTTGAACCGCAATCTGCCCTCGTTTGTGGTCATCGCGCCGCAGTCGCCGTATGCCGGGGGACAAGTGTGGGGCAGCGATTTCCTGCCGGGTTCGCATCAGGGCACGCTCGTGGTGCCGGGAGCAGAACCAGTCGCCAATATCCGTCGGCGGACTGCGACCGGTCGGTTGCAGGAACTGGAACTCGGCGTCCTCGCGAAGATGAACCAACGGCATCGGGCGTCGCGCGAAGCCGATCCGCAATTGGCAGCACGGATCAAATCCTTCGAGACGGCGTTCGGCATGCAGGCCGAGATGCCCGAAGTCTTCGATCTCTCGAAAGAGACCGATGCCACGCTGCAAATGTACGGTTTGCCGCGGGGAAGTACGCAGGGCTTCGCCTGGCAGTGTCTCGTGGCGCGTCGTCTCGCCGAGCGCGGCGTGCGGTTCATCGAGTTGATCGATGTCGGTTCGTCCAACAACTGGGATGCCCACGGCGACATGCAAACGCATCTGCCGTTGGCGAAGAACGTCGACCAACCGGTTGCGGGACTGCTGCGGGATTTGAAGCAACGGGGCATGCTCGACGACACGCTGGTGGTGTGGACCACTGAGTTTGGTCGCACGCCGTTCAACGCCGCAGCGAATGCCCAGGGCCGTGAACATCACCACTGGGTCTTTTCGTCATGGCTGGCGGGGGCGGGTGTGAAGCCGGGAATGACGTACGGCGAATCGGACGACTACGGCATCGATGTCGCGAAAGACACAGTTCACGTCCACGATTTCCACGCCACGATTCTGCATCTGCTGGGCCTCGATCACGAACGTCTCACCTATCGCCACACCGGCCGCGATTACCGTCTCACCGATGTGCATGGCCGCGTGGTGAAGGAGATTCTGGCGTAACAGCTCGTGGATTTAATGTGTGCCACGGCCGTGGCAGCCGTGTGAAGTCGCCAAACGCTCTGAAAAATCGCACGGCCGACACGGCCGTGGCACACGAAGGACTGTTAATCACGCCCCGGTTCACTGAGATCTTGTCCTATGCTTCACGCTTCATCCTGGTCGACGATGTTGCTGGCTTGTGTCATGAGTTTGATGGCGGAGAGGGTATCGCCAGCAGCAGACATTCCCGACAATTCCCAAGCAACATCGAGGTCCGTCCGGCAACTGGAAGGTTGGACAGTCCGTGTCGATGACCGCCTGCTTGGTGATGCCCCCGATGCGGTGCTCGGGCAACGGGCGCTCAAATTTCTGGAAGCGAAGCTCGTCGAGATCAAAGTGGTCGTGCCACCGGGCCGGTTGAAGTTGCTGCAAGAAGTGCCGATCGTGCTCGATCTGCACTGCGGGAAACTCAGCTCGATGCAGTATCACCCCAGTGCCGGCTGGTTGAAGGAGAATGGTTACACGGAAGACCTGGCGGAGTGTGTGCATCTCCCGCGGGCGGCGGATCTCGTCACCAAACGAAACATCAATGAACAGCCGTGGGTGATCCTGCACGAACTGGCCCACGCGTTCCACGACCAGCATCTCAGTTTCGAGCACCCGGAAATCAAGGCCGCGCAGGAAGCCTACAAAGCCAGCGGTCGCGGCGACGCCACGCTTCTTCACAACGGGAAGCGGGTGAAACACTATGCGCTGACGAACCAGATGGAATTCTTCGCCGAGATGACCGAAGCCTACTTCGGCAGCAACGATTTCTATCCATTCAACCGCGCGGAACTGCGCGACTCGGAACCGGAAATCTTTCGATTGTTGCAAACGATCTGGTCCGACGAACAGCCATGACTCCGTTGTGATTTGGCGACGACGCGCTACGGCGCGGGTCGGGCGATGTCCGGCAACACGGCGATGTGGAACCAATACTGCTCCAACCGCTGTACGGCTTCGAGATAACCATCAAACGTCACGGGTTTGCGAATGTAGGTGTTCGCACCCGCCAGATAACACGCCTGAATGTCGCGCTCGTCTTCCGAAGTCGTCAGCATCACCACAGGAATCGATTTCAAATCGGTGTCCGCTTTCACAATCTGTAAGACTTCGTGACCATCAGTTCCGGGCAGTTTGAGGTCGAGCAACACAATGCTCGGCCGTGGGGCGGAAGCGGGATCGGTGTACTCTCCCCGGTGATAGAGAAAGTCGAGCGCATCGTCGCCGTTGACACACCGGAAAATGGGATTGGCCAGCCGCGAGCGCTGGAACGCCCGGACCGTTTGATCGAAGTCGTAATCGTTGTCCTCAACGATAAGAATCGGATGATGAACGATAGGAATCGGACGATGTTCCGTCACTTCTCATCACTCCCAAAGTGGGTAAGCGGACGAAGAAACTGGTTCCTTGCCCGTACGTCGAAACGACACGAATGCGGCCGTGATGCCGCTCCACAATCCGCCTGGTGATCGCCATGCCGGCACCAATCGTTTCGGAGAACTTGCGTTTGTCGTGTAACGGGGTAAACAGGTGGAAGACCTTCTTCAAATGCTGCGGACGAATGCCGATGCCATTGTCTTGCACAGAAATCAGCGTCGTTCCATGCCGCGGGAACTCGCGGGCCACAACGCGAATGCGCCGCTCGGGCTTGTCGTTATACTTCGCCGCGTTCGAGACAAGATTCCGTAGCACCTCCCCCAAGAGAATGGCGTCGCCATACACCACCGGCAACGGTAGCACATCCAGCTTGACGCCGCGTTCGTCCAAAGACGTTTGCATGCTCTCGAGAATCTGGCCGAGTGCCTGATTCAAATCGACGGGTTGCCGCTGCATCCCTCCACGGCCCAGCTTGGAAATGAACAGGATCCGCTGGACCATCTTCATTTCACGATCGCATTGCTGATCGACGGCGTCGATTTGCTTCATGATTTCCGGATCAAGTTGTTGACCCCAATCGCTGCGCAGCCGGTGAACAATATTGGTGACGTTGCGGAGCGGTTCCTGCAAATCGTGCGAGACCGTGTAAGCGAAGCGGTCAAGATCCTGATTGGACCGTTGCAACTCGCGATTGGCCCGATCAAGTTCGAGCGTCCGTTCGACCACGCGTGCTTCCAACCTCGCGGTCAATTCCTCGACACGGGCAATCATGCGATTGAAGCCGACTTGCAGTTGCCCGAGTTCATCGAACCGCGTTTCAGGCACCCGCACCGTGTAGTCGCCGGTGAGGGCCACTTTCCCCATGGTGCCGGAGAGCGATTGAACCGGTGCCACGATGACTCGCTGCAAAACGATTCCCAATAAAATAGCCACCGCCAGTGCAAGGACGACGGTCAGCGTCGCGGGAATCATCACGGATCGATATCTCGCGGAAGCCGAAATCGTTTCCGGTTCGGCAATCAACGCGCCGTGGTTCGCATGACCGTCCGTTACTGGCTTCGCGTGTTGTTCAGCAATCGCGACATCCCGCTGTTCTAACCATGTGGCTGCCTGAAACGCCCAGTAAACACCAGGCGTGCTCGCCACCAACAATGCCAGAAGCAGCAGAACGAACTGTTTGACGCGAAGCGGCTGAGCGGCCCAACTTCGTTTCCACGAAGTGAAAAGAGTAACCCGCTCGTGATGTTGCCCCGCTACCACGCCGTGCTCCGTAACGGTCCGTTGGATCGGTCACGTGATGGTCAGAGTTTCCCACAATTCCCGGAGAATGCCGACCTGCGAGTCTACCGGTGCATCGAACCGGGGACGAGGTCAATCAGTGGCGTTGATCAGTATTGCGGTCATTCTCGATGGATCGTTCGGTACCGCTGCCCCGACTCTTCCAACGGCGCCGATACCAAAACGCCGGTCAGAATCGGACCGTGTCTTTGCCGGTCGAATCCTGACTGTCCGGCTTGCCTGCCTTGAACCCGTTCGCGGCGAGTTGCCTGGCCAGTGCCGCCATCTTTGCCTGAATTTCCATCGCTTGCTCATTCAATGCGCGGAACTCTTCCTGCAACTCTTGGATCGACTTGCCCGAGACGTGCGGTTGTGGAGCGGAATCTTTCATTCTTGTAATGTAGTCGATACGACCAGATCGGGACAGGGTCATTGAGGGGCGATCCACGCCACGAGGTGCATCGATGATGGGTGGAGAACATTCGTGTCTGTTCCGGACTCCTGAGTCCTGAAGGGGCGTGATTCGATATCCCAGCCCGACGATCTTCCGGAGGGCTGGGTTGATGTTTCACAAACAGGGTTAGTCCCAACGGGGCGCGACTCTTTGACGAGCAATTCCATCAGCGTGAAACCATGGCGATGAGTCATCAGACATCCTCAAAAATGATCGCCCGATCCTAATCGTTGAGCGGAAATCGCGGCAAACCGCTCGGTGAAATCTTGATGAAAAATCGATTCCACTGGCCGGAATGCGACTTCCTGCGGTACGATTCACCATGAAGTGCGATGGCAACGCCTCGCGGGTTGTACCGTCCCGGTTGTTTCCACAAGGATGTGGCGATGGCAAAGATTTTCGTCAGCATGGCAGGCGAAGGACGCGGGCATGCCGCACGGGTTCGCACGCTGGTTGAGCATCTGCGCCACGATCACGAATTGTGGTTGTTTGCTCCCGACGACGCATACAATTTTCTCGCCCGATGTTACGCTCCGTCGATGCTGGTACCCAACGTCCGGTTGCATCGCATCCCCGGCCTCCGGTTCCACTACACCGACGGCAAGCTGGATCTCTTCAAGTCCATCGCGGGCGGGTTGTATTATGCCTTCCGCAAGCTCCCGCGATTGGTGGGAGCTTTTCGCCGCCGGATCGATGCGGTCAATCCCGATTTGATCATCACCGATTTTGAACCGGCGCTCGGCTGGGCGGCATGGGGACGGCGCGTGCCGCACCTCAGTCTCGATCATCAGCATGTGTTGATGACCTACGATCTGTCGAGTCTGCCCCGCCGACTCCAATGGCACGCATGGGCCATGAGTTGGGCGGTTCGGCTGCATACGCCGCATCCTACCGAGCGCGTGGTGTCGTCGTTCTATTCGCCACCGCCCAAAGCTGGATGGGAGTCCATCAAGCAAATCGGCCCGCTGATTCGCCCCGAAGTCGCCGCCGCATCTCCCACCGTCGGCAACTATGTCCTGTCCTACTTGCGAGCGAACACGCCCGACAACGTGCTCGATATCATCGCCACCGCCGGTGTGCCGGTGAAGGTGTATGGTCTCGGCGAACGTCCCGCCCGCGGCCCGCTTACCTTCTGTCCGATCCATGAGCAACGTTTTGTCGATGATCTTGCCGGTTGTCGCGCCGTGATCTGTGCCGCCGGGAACCAACTCCTCGGGGAATCGCTGTACCTCGGCAAGCCGGTGCTCGCATTGCCCGAGGAAATTCATCACGAACAAATGATCAATGCCCATTTCATCGCACAATTGGGCGTCGGCAGGTGGACCACGCTTGAAAATCTGACGCCGGAAATCGTCGCCGGATTTTTGTCGCACGACGATGCTTACCGAGACGCCGCCCAACGACTGCAAGGCCGTTTGGATGGAACCGCCGATGCTCTCGCGGAAATCACACGTCTGTTGGAGCGCCGCCACTCCACTCGTGTCACGCAAACGCGTTGATCAGAGCCGCGACCGTCAGGAAGCGAGTTCTTCCCATCGCAGACGGAGATAACGAATCCGTGAGGGTTCAGCAGCACGCGCTCCCTGACAGTCGCGGTTCGGACACACAAAAAACGAATGAACTTCGCCTTCCTTGAATCTCGCGCCGGGCTTGTTACGCTTGGCTAGTTTCGCGCGGTTCCCAACTGAACCCCCGTTGCGCGCGCAACGTCTTGTTATCAAAGGCGTTGATGTCGCACGGCCGGCCGCGCAGCCCGCCTGACGAGTCCCCGACGTGCCCAAACGTACCGATATCCACAAGATTCTCATCATCGGCTCCGGCCCCATCGTCATCGGCCAAGCCTGTGAATTTGACTATTCCGGCACACAGGCCTGCAAAGCCTTGCGGGAAGAAGGCTACGAGGTTGTCCTCGTCAACTCGAATCCCGCGACGATCATGACCGATCCGCACACCGCCGATCGCACTTACATCGAACCGATCACCTGGGAATATGTCGCCCGCATTATCGAAGTCGAACGACCCGACGCCGTGCTGCCCACGCTCGGTGGTCAAACCGGTCTCAACACGGCCATGGATCTCCACCGTCGCGGGATTCTCGACAAATTCGGCTGCGAATTGATCGGGGCCAAAGCGGATGTGATCAAGAAAGCCGAAGAACGCGACGCCTTCAAACAGGCGATGATCAAAATCGGCCTGGATGTCTGCAAGAGCCAGATCGTCCGCAACATGGACGAAGCGTATCAGGCGCTCGAGCAAATCGGCCTGCCGATGATCATTCGCGCGAGCTTCACCCTCGGCGGAGCCGGCGGCGGCGTGGCCTATAATCGGGCTGAATTCGAGGACAAAGTCCGCAAAGGTCTCTCGCTTTCACCCGTGTCCGAAGTGCTGCTCGAAGAGAGTATCATCGGCTGGAAAGAGTACGAGATGGAAGTGATGCGCGACGTGGCCGACAACGTCGTCATCATCTGTTCCATCGAAAATTTCGACCCGATGGGGGTCCACACCGGCGATTCGATCACCGTCGCTCCGGCCCAGACGTTGACCGACAAAGAATATCAGCGGATGCGCGATGCCACGATCGCTGTCATGCGCGAGATCGGCGTCGAAACCGGCGGCTCGAACGTGCAGTTCGCGATCAATCCCGTCGATGGCCGCATGGTCGTGATCGAGATGAACCCGCGCGTGAGTCGGTCGTCGGCATTGGCGTCCAAAGCCACCGGCTTTCCCATCGCGAAAATCGCAGCGAAACTGGCCGTCGGTTACCGCCTCGATGAAATTCCCAACGATATCACGCGGGAAACGCTCGCCTGCTTCGAACCGACCATTGATTATGTCGTCACGAAAATCCCCCGGTGGACCTTTGAAAAATTCCCGGAAGCCGATCCCGAATTGACGGTGCAGATGAAGTCCGTCGGCGAGACGATGGCCATCGGGCGAACATTCAAGGAATCCTTCCAGAAGGCCATCCGCGGGCTGGAAATCGGCCACTTCGGTCTCGGCGGCGGCAAGAAAGATCTGTGGGGAACGCCGAAACAACCCAGCATCGACGACATCGAAGCGAAGCTCGCGCGGCCGAACGAAGCGCGGATGTTCTACATCCGCTATGCCTTCAAAGCCGGCCTGTCGGTGCAGCAGATTTTTGACCTCACGCACATCGACCCGTGGTTCCTCGAACACATCCGCGAGCTGGTGGCCCAAGAAGAACAAATCCGATTGGTCAGTCGATTGGAGGACGCCTCCGCCTCCTTGATTCGCGAGGCCAAGCGCGCCGGTTTCTCCGACCAGCAACTCGCGTTCTGGTGGGACTCCACCGAAATGGATGTCCGCACGCGTCGCAAAGCATTGGAAATCATCGCCACCTTCAAACAAGTCGACACGTGTGCCGCGGAGTTTGAAGCGTATACCCCCTACTATTACTCGTCTTATGAGTCGGAAGACGAAGCGCCACTGCCCCGAACCGACGGCCGCAAGCGCGTGGTGATTCTCGGCGGCGGACCGAACCGCATCGGCCAGGGGATTGAGTTCGATTACTGCTGCTGCCAGGCGTCGTTCGCGCTGCGGGAACTCGGCATCGAAAGCGTGATGGTCAACTCGAACCCGGAAACGGTGTCGACCGACTACGACACGTCCGACCTCCTCTTCTTCGAGCCGTTGACAACCGAAGACGTGCTCAATATCTGTGATCGGCTCAAGCCCGATGGGGTGATCGTCCAGTTCGGTGGACAGACGCCGCTCAATCTCGCGCGAGGTTTGGAAGCCGCCGGGGTGACGATCATCGGCACCAGCCCCGATATGATCGATGCCGCCGAAGATCGCGAGCGGTTCCAACAAATCCTCGAGAAAATCAACCTCCGCCAGCCGCCCAACGGCATGGCCACCGATGCCGAAGGCGCTCGTCGCGTTGCCGAGCAGATCGGTTTCCCCGTACTCGTCCGGCCCAGTTACGTCCTCGGCGGCCGCGCGATGGAAATCTGCTACGATGTCGAACAGATTCAGCGCTATATGACCGAAGCGGTCAACGTCTCGCCCGACCGTCCGGTGCTCGTCGACAAGTTCCTTGAAGACGCGATCGAAGTGGATGTCGATGCGATTTCCGATGGCCAGACGACGCTCGTCGGTGGTGTGATGGAGCACATCGAAGAAGCCGGCGTGCACTCCGGTGACTCGGCGTGTGTGCTGCCGCCCTATTCATTGCCGCAAAGTGTCATCGAAGAAATCAAGCAAGCGACGTATGCATTAGCCACGGCTCTGGAAGTTCGCGGACTGATGAATATCCAATTCGCGGTGAAACAGGAGGGGACTGAAACACAAGTTTATATCCTCGAAGTGAATCCACGCGCCAGCCGGACATCGCCCTTCGTCTCTAAAGCCACGAATGTGCCGCTGGCGAAAATCGCGGCGAAGATCATGGTCGGCAAGACGCTGGTCGAGCAGGGTTACACGAAGGAAGTGGTCCCGACTCATACGTCCGTCAAAGAGAGCGTCTTCCCGTTCAATCGCTTCACTGGTGTCGACATCATCCTCGGCCCCGAAATGAAGTCGACGGGTGAAGTGATGGGAATTCACGCCGAGTTCCCACTCGCCTTCGCCAAGAGCCAGATTGCCGCGGGAAATCAGATGCCGAGCGGCGGAACCGTATTCATCAGCTTGGCGGGGCGACACAAACAGACGCTGATCCCCACCGTGAAGCAATTGAAGGCGCTGGGATTCAAGATTGTCTGCACATCCGGCACCGCCCGGGTCTTCCGCGATGCCGGGATCGAGGTGGATACTGTCCGCAAGCTGCAGGAAGGCCGTCCGAACCTGCTCGACCTGATGGCGAACAAAGAGATCCAATTGATCTTCAACACACCCAGTGGCAAAGGGGCCCGGACCGACGAAGGCAAGATTCGCGCCGCATCGGTGATGAATGGCATCTCCTGCGTGACGACCATCCCGGGGTGCATTGCCGTGGTCCAGGCGCTGGAAGCCCTCGCGAAGAGCCCCGCCCCGCACGTCCGCACCATTCAGGAATGGGCGGCGGACATGCCGAAATAATGTCCGACCATTGACCACTCCATTTAGCCCCCGGTTGTCTGCAACCGGGGGTTCTTTGTTTTGGCGGTGCCACAAAGCGGATTCTGTGCATGGCGCGAAACCGCAATCGTGGCGGCGGGGTCGTTTGTAGGTTCGCGGGATGTTCCGATTCCTGAGTGTCGGGTAGACTATCGCTTTGGTTTTTCGGACCGGCCTCGATGGAAAGCGAAGTCGTATGCCCATCATCACCCTCACCGATCCGCAAACGGGGGCATCGGCGCGGATTGCTTCGGACCTCGGGTTTAACTGTTTCTCTTTCGCCGCGGTGGTGAATGGCCAACCGGTGGAAGTGCTCGATGCCGTGCCCGGTTTTGAAGCCGGCGGGCAACGCCCCAGCGGCAGCGGCATCCCCATTCTCTTCCCCTTCCCCAATCGCATCCGGCAAGGCAAGTTCACATGGGCCGGCAAGGATTACCAACTGCCGGTTACCGACAAATGGGGTAATGCGATCCATGGGTTCTGCCACGATCGCCCATGGCGCGTTGTGAACCAAGGCGAGAATTTCGTCACGGGACAGTTCAAGCTCAGCGTTGACGCCCCGGAACGCCGGGCACTCTGGCCCGCGGATTTCGTCCTCGAAGTCGATTACGAACTGCTGCACAATCGCCTGCGGTCGAACTTCCGCATCACTAACAGCAGCGATGTGGAGATGCCGTGGGGCTTGGGCACGCATCCGTACTTCAAGCTGCCATTGTCGCCCGAAAGCCGCGTCGAGGATTGCCTGGTCGAAGTCCCCGCGGCGAAGTATTGGGAACTGATTGATTGTCTGCCGACCGGGCAGCGACTCCCGGTGGAAGAAGGCCGCGACCTGCGGGACGGCGAATACGTTTCCGTGGTAAAGCTGGATGATGTCCTTACTGAGATCGACTGCGATGGCCCGCAGTTTGATTGCATCGTTTACGATGAAGCCTCGGGGTTACAGATCACGCAGACCTGCCCACCGATTTTTCGGGAGGTCGTCGCCTTCACCCCGCCGAACCGGAACGCCGTCTGTCTGGAACCCTACACCTGTGTGACCGATGCCATCAACCTCGAACAACAAGGCCTCGACGCTGGACTGCGCCGGCTCGGCCCCGGTGCCGAGTTCCATACCTGGATCGATCTATCGGCAAGCCTCGTCCTGGCGTGATGGCACATCGCTATCGATCAACTCGTTCCTACTCCACGCGGAGCAGCAGTGTTTTGAGGTATTCTGATTCCGGGCATTGGCCGCCGATGGGGTGATCGGGGGCGGCACCGCTGCGGACGAGGAGTTGCACGTTGCGGCCGACATCATGCGCGGCGGTAAACACCATCTGCGTGAACTCGTCCTGTGATAACATCCCCGAGCAACTGCAGGTCAGCAGCACGGCTTCGGGAGCCGCAAGTTGGAGCGCGAGCCGGTTCAGGTCGAAGTATTTCCGCTTGGCTTCCGAGGTTTCTTCCCGCGTGCGGATCAGCTTCGGCGGATCGAGCACGATCGCGTCGTACTTCTTATCGTTGCGATACATATCCCGCAGGTAAGCGAAGGCGTCGGCCTGCACGAACTGCGCTTTCACATTGTTGAGCCGGGCGTTCTCGCGGGCCATCATCATGGCGGCTTCATCGAGTTCCACGCCGGTGACTTCGCCTGCGTCACCGAGCCGTTTGGCCTGAATCGCAAACCCGCCGGTGTAGCAGCAGGCATCCAGCACCGACCGGCCTTTGCACAGTGACGCGAAGCGTTGTCGGTTTTCGCGCTGGTCGCAGTAGAACCCGGTTTTGTGCCCGCCGGTGAAGTCGATTTTGAACTGCGTGCCGAACTCCTGCACGGTGACTTTCACCGGAGCCGCGTCCGATCCCGTGGTGTCCGCGGTGAAGCCTTCGTGCAGATCAGTCGCCGGGGCGCAACGCAGGATGACGTGTTGCGTGTCGGTCAGTGGTGCCAGAATGTCGGCCAACGCTTCGGCTCGTTGGTACATGCCCACGGTGTACGCTTCGATCACCAGACACTCGCCGAGCTTGTCGACGACCAGTCCGGAGAGTCCGTCGGCCTCGGCGTGAATCACGCGGTATGCGTTGGTGACTTTATCCAGTTGAAGCAGATCGCGCCGCAGGGCAACGGCCGAACGGCACTTGGCCACCCACCATTCATCGTCAGGCCGCTTCGGTCCCGGCTGCAACATCCGCACGGCAATCTCGGCATGCGGGTTGAACAACCCCCAGCCAAAAATGTCGCGCCCAACCATCAACTGCACCCAGTCGCCCGGTGCCGCTGAGTTGGGAAACTGTCCCAGCCGCTTGCGATACAGAAACGGGTGCATGATCGGAGCGCGGACTTCCACGACCGGCAATTTCTCTCCCGGCAATGGGGACAACGGCCGCTGTTGCAGCAGTTCCGCCATCGGCTTCTTGGGGACACGCGGGGCCGAGTCACGACGCGGCGGCGGACCGGGCGGGCGGCGAAAATCACGTTCAGGCGGGCGACGATTCATAATGAGCTGATAGTAGTCCGCGTAAGGCGACAACGAAAGCGGGTCAGTGAAGCAGGCGAGCGGGGGGAGGTCACTCCCCCCGGTGATTCTCTTCGCACGTCAATTTCAGTCACCGCGGGGACTCACGTCCCCCCGCTCGCCATCACGACGAGTGAGGAGGCACGCCACGGCGTATGCACACGCGGCTTCCGCAATGTCTGGAGTAAAAACCTCCGTAAGGGAAATGATCTCGGCGGTCTTCGAGATGCCCGCGAGTTCCACAGCGCGGCGGGCCAGAAATTCGCCGGAACCGGAGACAATGATCGTTTCGCTCGGTGTGGTCTGGCGTTGCATCAGGTATTGGATGGCACTGGCGATTTGTGCGAGTTGCTGATCGGCCCAGGCCTGTGCCAACGCCAACACTTCAGCGTCGCTGATCTCAGTGCGATCCGCACAGAGCATCCGCACGAGGCGATCCTCTGCGGCCGCACGGGTGGCGGGACGACCGTTCGCGGTATCGGTGTCGGTGGGGTCTTCGGGAATGTCGCCAAGAAGCAGGTAAAGATCGTGTGTCGTCGCGAACAACTCGGACGAAAAGGGGACCCATTGTCCGCGAAAGAAGATCAGGATTGCGAGGGCGGCGAGGGGCGTTCGTCGCACTCCGCTATAAACCAGTTCGCTGGATAACAGACGGTCCAAGTCCGTGCGGCCGAGGGGACAGGGAACACCATCCCGGAGCGGAATAATGTCGGTCGTGGTCGAACCGATGTCGATCAACAACCCGCTGCGACAGGGAAAGCGTTGCCCGACCCACGTCGCCAGCGCATGCCAGTTCGCGGCGGCGACGGCAAACGGATGTTGATTCGCTTCAACCGGAGTGACAAACCGCCCATCGGTGGACCACACGCTCACCCGGCGGTCTCCCGCGGCGGCTTGGACAGACGCCAGAATCCGCGCGACCCCTTCGGCCTTGGTCGCGAAACAGTCCGCGAGTTCGCCGGTCATCGTCACGGCGAGTACGTCTACAGAACCAGCTTGCTGAATCAAAGACGACAAAGCGTCGGCGAGCGTCTCTGGCGACTTCCACAACGGAAACGGCACCGACTTCGCCCACCCGGCCGCGGTTGCCGCTTTGATGTTCGCACCACCGATGTCCAACCCTAACACCGTCACGACAGCCGCTCCTCACGCACGTCGCCGGTAGCGGTGAAGTGGATGCGCCGATCGGTATGCCACCGCAAAGGACGTATCGGGTCCGTCAACAATCGTGCCAGCCAATGGTCCGCACATAAACGGCGCATGCCAATCGAACTCGTGGTCAGCCGCGGATTGATTTCCACCAGTACCGGTCGCGCGGGAGAGGTTTCGGGCAGGAGCACATCCATGCCGATGTAGCCGCACAGTCCGGGAATCGTCGCCGCAGTGTCGGCTGCCAGTTTCTGAACGGCGGCCTGCGCGACGGCGTCGATGTCGGCCGGAATTGTTCCGCCCTGATAGGTGAAACAACCGTCCGTCGACAGATGCTGTTCCGCGATCGGGAACCATGTCACTCCCCGCGAATGGAACCACCCCGCAATTGAAAGTGCTCGCCCTGGAATGTACGGCTGCCGGATTGCGTTGGAGAGCTGACCACTTGCCAGGAACTCCGTTCGTGCCGCACGCCACTCCACCTCGTTATGGATTCGCCGCACAAGCTGTGACCCAGCCCCATCGCGAGGCTTCACGAGAGAAGGACCGTTCGCAAAGGACGGCGGCGATTCCCAGTCGACTGGATCGGTCGGTATCGTGAGGACGCCGTGCTGCAACAGGCGCTTCGCGAGTGCGCCTTTGTCGGCACACAAACGGACGGCGCTGGGATCGGCATTCCACGATTGGATCGTCGGGGGAACCGCCGAAACGAATCGTTCCAGCAGTTGATCACTTTCCGGAGCGATGATCCACGCGGCGTCCGCATGGCTCAGGCATTCATTCCACCCCAGTTGAGCGACCAGCGAATTCTCGACGTGCCAGCAGTCAAACCGGAGCGCCGGGGGAGCATGATGCTGACAGCGGGCATCGATGAGAGTTGCGACAGTGATGTCAGGTATCGCGAGAAGATCATCGACCACCGCCCGCCACATCGCCAGACCTTCGGCCAGCAGTGAAGGCGATGGGTGATCCCCACACAACCCCGCACAGACTGCTTCGAGGACCGCGATGCGCATCATGCCTGTCTTAGCCCCCCGTCAATGGCGGGGGGTAAACGGTGTTGAAAAGGGACATTTTCGTAATGAAACAGCGCGGGTTTCCCCCGGTCATTGACCGGGGGCTATGACGGCGTCAACCATCCCCGGTGGCCTCGAAGGCGTGCCGATAGTGGGTGATCTGCGGCGGTGATGGCACCGCCGCCCACACCACGGTCACGATATCAAACCGGCTGCGGCGGTCCATCCAGCGCTGCTGTTTGAGGAACACGAGCGCGGCCCGCGTCATCCGCCGTTGTTTGTTGCGATCGACCGCATCCACTGGCTGCCCATGCGTCACTCCGCGGCGGGTTTTCACTTCGACGAAGACAACCGTGTCGCCATCCAGCGCGATCAGGTCGAGTTCCCCGCCGACATTGCGATGCTGTCGGCGAAGCACGCGATAACCAAGGCTCGCCAGAAACGTTTCCGCGACCTGCTCCCCGCGCGCGCCGAATGACGACGCACCCGGCGTCCATCGCTGCCACAACGCGCGGAACCATGTCCACATGAGGCGTGATGATTGCTGAAAGATGAGTGATGAGTCGGAACGAGGCTCATTCCGCCGCATCATCACTCATCACTTCTCACTCATCAATCTACTTCGCGGCCTTTTCGACCTTGTCGGTCCGTTCGACAAGACGGGTCGACTTACCGGTGCGGTCGCGGAGGTAGTACAGCTTCGCGCGGCGGACTTTGCCGTGGCGCTTCACTTCCACCTTGGCGAGCTTCGGGGAGTTGATCGGAAACGTCCGCTCGACTCCTTCGCTGGAGACGATTCGGCGGACCGTGAAGTTCTCGTTCATGCCGGTGCCGCGACGGGCGATGACGACGCCGTTGAAAATCTGGATACGCTCTTTGTCGCCTTCCAGAATTCGCTGATGGACATCAACGGTATCGCCAATTTCAAAAGTGATCGGCTCTTTACGGAGACTCGATTCTTCAGCGGCGAGGATGAGTTTGTTACGCATGGGAAAGGTTCCATTCGGGCAGTGCCGCTTTGGATGCGGCTGTCGTTTTGTATCGGGTTGGTCGTTGGTGGTTGGCAGTGGGTCGGAGATGCAAAGAGTTTCCGAACTCTTACCGACCTACTACCAACGACCAACAACCAACGTCCTCAATCCGTCGGCCAGTCCTCTTGCCAGGGGACTTTCGCGGCCGGGGGTTTCTTTGTCAATTCGTCGGCCCGACGTTGTTGTGTGCGGGCTACACTTTGCTCGTGACGCCATTGGGCAATCGCCTGATGGTTGCCGTTGAGCAGCACCTCGGGAACGGTCATCCCGCGGAACTCTCTCGGCTTGGTGTATTGGGGATATTCCAGCAGGCCCGACTCGGCGAACGAATCGTACTTATGACTGGTTTCATCCCCGAGCACACCGGGTATCAGCCGCATCACACAATCGATCACGAGCATCGCCGGAACTTCGCCGCCGTTGCAGACAAAGTCGCCGGCCGAAACTTCCAGAGGGTTCAACCCCTGAACGATTCGCTGGTCAAATCCTTCATAGCGACCACAGAGGAGCAGCAGCCGGTCATGCTCTGCCAACTCGCGGACCAGCGACTGATCGAGTCGCCGGCCTGTGGGCGTCATCATCACCAATTGCCCGGGAGCGTTCCCCTGCTGCTGGACATGCTCGACACAGTCGTAGACCGGCGGGCACATCATCAGCATTCCGGGACCGCCGCCGTAGGGCGTGTCATCCACCGATTTATGCCGATCCGTCGCCCACTCGCGAAAGTTCCAGAGATGCACCGACAGCAACTCCTTGTCGAGAGCCTGCTTGAGCAGACTCTGTTGCAAGTAGCTGTGAAAGAGCTCCGGAAACAGCGAGAGAACATCGAAACGCATGATCGGTCATGCGGGGGAATGTCGAAGGCAGAATGTCGAATGTCGAAATAAGGCGTTTCATTCCTCGTTCTTCATTCTTCACTCTCCATTCTCCATCAACCCGCTTCTCCTTCGGCAGCCGGCGCGGCTTCCGCTTCCCCTTCGGCAGGAGCAGCGGCTCCTTCCTCAGCGGGAACCGGCAGTTCCTTCGGCTTGATCAACGCTGGCGGCGGCGCGGCCACGCCGAAGCGGTTGGTCTTCACCTTCTTCACCAGGGTGGCGACGCGGTCCGACATGCTCGCACCAACCGACACCCAGTATTCCACGCGATCGAGCTTCACACTCACTCGCTTCGACTTGTCCGCCACCGAGGTGTCGTACCAGCCGACTTCTTCGATTGCTTTGCCTTCACGATGGACGCGGGAGTCCATCACACAGATGCGGTAAAACGGCCGGTGATGCCGACCAATCCGCTTCATTCGAATCCGAACTGCCACTGGGAACTCCAAGATGGTTAAGGGCTAATGGTCTATGGCTGATGGACAGAGGCGTTTGGTGATTATGGCGTTGTTGACAGAAATCCACTTCTGTCCATGAGCCATAAACCATTCGCCATCTGCCGCGTCAGCGATTTTTCTTCTTCTGTTTCTTCGCGTCTTTCCGGGCTTTTTTCTTCTTTTCGGCGGCGGCTTTGGCGTCGATCGGGCCGCTTTTCGTCGAGCCCTTCACCGCCTTCAAACTGGCATTCGGGTCGAGCATGCCTGCCTGACCCATCTGCGACATAGCCTTCATGCGATCCATCATCCCCATGCCGGCCATCTTCTGCATCATCCCCGACATCGACTCAAAATCTTTGAGCAGGCGATTGATGTCGGCGGGTTCCGTCCCACTACCGCGGGCGATTCGATTCCGGCGGCTGCGGTCGATCTTGTCCGGGTTGGCCCGCTCTTCGGTCGTCATCGAACCGATGATCGCCTCGATCCGGCCCATGTCGGCGTCGGGATCCATGTCGTCCGGCAGGTCGCCCATCATCGAGCCGAGACCGGGGATCATCTTCATGATGTCCCGCAACGGCCCCATCCGCCGGATCTGCTTCATCTGATTGCGGAAGTCCTCAAGGGTGAATTTCCCCTTGAGCATCTTTTCCTGCTGCTTCTGAATCTCTTCCGCGTCGAAGTTCTGCTGGGCCTTCTCGAACAGGGTGACCACGTCGCCCATGCCGAGAATGCGGCCGGCCATCCGGTCGGGATGAAACGGTTCCAGCTTGTCGAGTTGCTCACCGATGCCGATGTATTTGATCGGGACGCCGGTGACTTCCTTGACGCTGAGCGCTGCCCCGCCGCGGCTGTCGCCGTCGAGCTTGGTGAGGATTACGCCGTCGAGTTCGAGGGCGTCGTTGAACGCCTTCGCACTGTTGACCGCGTCCTGGCCGGTCATCGCGTCGCAGACGAGCAGAATCTGGTCGGGCTGCAACCGGCGGTCGATCAGTTCGAGTTCACCCATCAACTCCGCGTCGACGTGCAATCGCCCGGCGGTGTCGAGAATGAGAACGCGAATGTCGCCCGCTTTCTGGGCGGCTTTCAACGCATTCTGGCAGACCTGCAACGGCGTGCTTTTCGCCGGGTCTTCACTGTAGACCGCGACGCCAAGTTGCTGGCCGATGACTTTGAGTTGTTCGATGGCGGCGGGACGCTGCAAGTCCGCGGCGACGAGCATCGGCGTGAAGCCTTGCTCCTTCACCATCCGGGCGAGCTTGCCGCATGTGGTGGTCTTCCCCGACCCCTGTAGTCCGCACATCATGATTTTGTTGACGCCATCCCGCCGCAAATGCAGCGAGTGGTCCGTCGGCCCCATCAGGTTGACGAGTTCCTGATGGACAATCCCGATGAATTGCTGATCGGGACGAAGAGACTTAAGGACTTTCTCACCAAGGGCTTCGGCTGTCACCCGTTTGATGAACGTGGTGGCGACATCATAATTGACATCCGCTTCCAGCAAAGCCTTTTTGACCAGCGCGAGCCCGTCACGAACGTTGGCTTCCGTGAGCTTTCCGCCCCAGGACAACGACGACAGAGCCGACCGCAAGCCGGTAGTGATGCCTTCGAACATGTCTTCACGCAATGGGTTCTTAAGTCCGGAACGGAGAACGACTTACTGTCGCTCCCACGGCGTCGCCTCAACGACGTTCCAAGCCACCCCAGGGCCATGGAACCGGGTTCGGAATCGAAGAGTGTAAGAAATTGGCGGAGGAAACTCAACGGTTAGACAGCGAAATCGCGGCCACCCTTTTCATTCGGTAGCACCCGGGTAACTTCACTGGATGCTACTGTGCAAGATCGGCGTTACTCACCCGAATAAACTGAGCCAACTCTTCGACGCGGTCTTTCAGGTCAAACTCACCCAATTCTGCCGGGTGCGCGCAAATCTCCCGTGCCAATTTGATCTTGTCGAATGTTTCCTTGTCACCGACATTCGATACGAACCTGGCATACTGCCCACTCTGTGTTGGAACGGCAGTTTTTGGATGCACGATCTTCCATGCAGTTTCGAACGTCGCCTGTGGGATATAGTTCTCGATTGTCCGAACGATCGTCAGCCACGCGACGCCACCGCCTTTCTTAAACTCCTGCTCAATCCTAAGTTTCGTGTCTCCAACCTTGGTTGAAGCGTCCGCCTTGTCGCTATCCATCACAATCGACATGTGACGATTGAGCCGCCGCAACTCGATAAAGCCTGCAACAGCATCGTCTTCTGCCGAAAGGTGTGAAAGCAGTTTACCGCCATAGAACATCAGTGAATAATGAATTCCTTCAATTAACATATATTGCGACGCTTCGCTTAGCCATTTATTTATATAAATGCGATCTGACGGCCCTTCCACCCAAATAACACAATTCGCTTGAACTATGTCGGACGCGCGATATCCGAGGTCGCGGCATATCGCAAACCGATCGCCTGGCTTTTGCACCACATCAACAACACTCACTTTGTCGCGCTGCCGAACGTGAAAAACAGCTGCACCCTCGGTATCGAGCAAATGGGCAGAATGAGTCGCTATGAAATACTGATTAGTAGTATTATTTGACAGGTATTCAATTAATCGCCTCTGCAAAACAGGGTGCAGATGCGTCTCCGGCTCTTCGAGGCACACAATGGCGTTTTCAACGGAAGTGCAGGCAATAGCTAGCATGATTACTTCATGGATGCCAGTACCTAAAGACAGGAGAGGCTGCTCTACACCGTGAAGCCTCACAGACACTGTGTCCCTGCTGAAAGGCACGGATATCTCCGCGGTTGGATCTACGACGACGGAACGAACGAATTCTAAAATAGACTCGAAGAGTCTCTGCGTAGGCTTATCGTTTGGGCTCCTTTGCGATAACTGCGCTAACCTTGTTATAAGCCCGCGCCCATTCAATACGTTTCCAGGAGAATCGGCAGTGACTGTAATTTCGCGGACTGCTGGCACGAACCATATGCTAGGAAGCTTCCTTGACTTTGGAGTTAAATACCGCGCGATGTCTTGAGCCCATGCTAGCCTATCACCGCCCGTCCTCTTGGTTATGTTTTTCCAAGTGTCAACCAATGGGCGCTCATCGACTCGACTCAATGCTGTGTCATGCGACTGAGATAGCTCAAACACTCGCTCGTGATTGCGTTCTTTGTAATCAAACCATGCAAGACCGTTCGCGAATGAAAAGTCTGGCGTTGATAGCTGCTTTGCAAAAGCCGGCCGTGTCCAGTCAGGAACACTGGGGGACAGCGACCAAAGCCGATCGTCAACTGGGACCGCCATGCCGATACACGATCCTCCCGAGTAATCGAGGCTACGGTCTTCGGGGCGGATTTCAATCGTACCGGACGACGGGACATTGTTTTCTGAACCAGCAAAAGCCGGTAGCTTCTCAAAAATGAATTTCAAGATATTGGACTTTCCGGCATTATTTGCTCCCGCAAAAAGGTTGATGCCAGCAAACGGTCCCATCCGTTGAATATCACTACCAAAGCTTCGATACCCAGCAATGGCGAGACCGTGGAGAAAGGTTTTGGCAGGCATACGTGGAGCCCCGGAAGAGGGTTACATTCTGGACAGCAGACAACGCTAACCATGCCAAGCAAATGGATATATTGTCAACCGGGTACCACCGGTTGCCTCAACTGGTGCCGCGCAGCGGACGGAAGCCTCAGGGCACAACGTCCCGTTCTCACAGCTCACCATCATCGGCACGCCGACGAATTTGTGTTCCCGTGACCTGCGGAAACAAGCTTCTGATAATATGTTCGCGGAGCGATAAGCTTCCAGCCGCGAACGCGGCACCGGTTGAGGCAACCTTGTCTTTACCCACATTGTTACAATCCCATCCGCTGGTTTGGTAGGGCGGGGATGGGCGGA
>JAKFWC010000001.1 GCA_021732975.1 Planctomycetaceae bacterium
TTCGCCTCCCGATGCTCCCCACCCCGCCTCGCGGCGACGCAGTTTCGGTCAGCTACAGGACGGAGAACGTCTCCCTGAAGAGGACTTGCACCTCTCTATCCAATCACACTTGCCAACGCACCCTCTTTGCGGCGGTGCCGCCCCAGATTGCCAGAGGCAATCTGAGCCACCCGTTAATCAGGGACACCCGCGGACTGCGTATTTGTGTCGACCCGTTTTCTGTACGTCAACACGGTCGTCCACCAAATCCCAGCACTGATCGAGCCATATATAATCGCGGCTGGAATGACCAGGGGAAGACCAGCGCCGCGAAAAAACTTCACCATTGCCAAGCAAAAAGCCAGCCCTGCCAGCAGAACTCCTTGCCGCGGTTTGGCGCCGATCAACAAGTGCACGGTGAGAAGATCACCTTTGGCAGCGTATGTAAGAACGCTGCCTGCATAAGCCCCTTGAATGAAGCCCATAAATCCAAGCCCAGCCGCGAATAGCTTTGGAAATCCCCACGGTATGGCAACGGTTGCGACGGCACATCCGATGATCAGGCCAAGGATGCCACCGCCGATCCCTCGCAGGACGACCTGTCGCAATACGCTTTGGTCAAGTCTTACCACCCGTTCTCGTTCGAGCAATTCTATCCACTGTTCGTAACCTCGCGGCGTTAGGCCAACCGTGATCACCATCCCTTCGACCGGTTCGCCGCTGCCGGACGGACTTGGGATCCAACTCAGCAAAAGCTTCGGCTGCAAGGATAAAAAAGCCCCGGCCGAATCCATCGTGGTGATGCGTGTTGGCTTCCAGCGACATTCCGAAAGGGGGACTTGAACCCTTTTCCCTCGGTAGACCGCCATGAGTCGGCCGCGTCCGGCATAGACTCGAAGGGGACGCGGTTTTGTAAACGGCAACAGCACACCCATCGGGAACGTGATGATCCCAACGAAAGCCACTGAAAAACTTGCGAAGAATCCGACCACCTTCACAATTCCCCAAAGATCAGGAGCTTTGCCGGCGGCCAATCCCAAAAAGGATACGCTCAACATTAGCAGACAAAATAACCCTGCTAACATTCCTGCCAGCATCACAGTCAGGAGAGTTCCAGTCCAGAAGCCATGAACGGCGGATGCCCAGCAGGGAATGCGTAGCCGCTCGCGAATCACATCGCGACGAAAATTCTTAAGATGATCACGTTGCTGTTGGTCCACGCCTGAACCCAAACGAAGTAACTCTGACACACACGACGGACTATTTCCGTGTCACTTGCCACTTTATCGTATCGAAGTTACTACGTGAGGAAAAAACTATGCATGACTTGCTCCTGATGTAGAATGGCCTTTAAGTCGTCGGAATCCAGGGAAGATGGCCAACTACTTTGAATTCATCTGGGCTCCCTCAGTTGTTGCAAAGCTGGCAGCACGTGACCTGTCGACAGATGATGTGGAAAGTGTGGTCAGTGCGCCGTTCAACGAAGGAGAAAGCAATTCATCCGGATTACCGGTTGCGTTTGGGTGGATTGCCGACGGCCGATACATCATCGTGGTCTACGAAGAAATCGACTTCATGACCGTGCAGGTCATTACGGCTTACGAAGTTCAGGAACCTCGATTATGAAAGAGGAAGACATCGAACGAGTCGACGCACTCATTGCCGCTGAGCTTCCCGATTTGGTGGCTCAGGATCAGCGGCGCGTCGATGCTCGCAAAGAAAATACGGTCAGCGGGCAGTTGCGTCGGGCGTTGCATGAGGCCGGTATCCGCCAACGTGATGGCGCGGCGGCGGCGGGAATCTCGATCAAGGAGTACGCGGCATGGACGGCCGGAGACGCACCGATGCCGACAACCGCGTTCGATCGGCTTGCTGAGCTAGTACACCTTCATCTCAGCCCTGCCGACTGAGCTGGATTAGATCATATCCAGCTTGCGATGCGACCGTTGCGGCGGGCGGCTGCATGAAGCGCACACACCGTCGACTTCCAGCCGGTGGCCGGACATGCGGAAGCCGTGGTCGGCGGCGATTTTTTCGAGGACTTCCGCGATCGCGGTGTTGAGGAACTCGATCATCGTGCCACACTTCTTGCAGATCAGATGATCGTGCTGTGGGTAGCCGTAGTCGTGCTCGTAGACTTCGCGATCATTGGACCGTGCGACTCGACGGAGTAGCCCCGCTTCCACCAGCAAATTGAGCGTGCGGTAAATGGTGGACCGGCTGGCGGACGACTGCCCTTTCGGCCGAGCAAGGTTTCCCACCCATTGCTCGGCATCGAAATGGTCGTGCGTGGCGTAGACGGCCTCGACGATGGCTTCCCGCTCGGGGGTCAGCCGCATTCCCTTCGTGAGCAGAAACTCGCGAAACTTGTCAGCGGGTGCGACCGCGACATCCATCGATGCGAGACTACTCACGATTTCCCCCGGCCCTTTTCCACCCTGATATCAAGCGTCGTCGAAGTCCACACCCATCGCGTCGAACATCTTGCCGAGCGCGGCGTCCAACTTCTCGTCGGTATCATACGTGCCATTTTCGATGGCCGCCTTGATCTGTGCGAGGCGTTCCTGCCGAACATCGGAGTTGTTGCTGAGCTGGTCCAACATCTTCCCCGCCGAAGAAATTTGCAGTTCATCACGCGGGAACTGCGGCTTGGCAACCGTTGTATCGCGCGTCACTGGCGGGTTGGTGGCTGGCCGAATCGGCACGTTGCCTGGAACAGAACCGACACCGCGGACATCCATGTCCCCCCTCCCCTGTTGGTCGGGGCCGAGCGTCGTCCGGGCAGGAATTCCCGCCGCACGCACTCCCCCAAGGGTGACATTGTAGCCCACGACCGCCAAACGATTCAATCGGGTCTCAAATCCGGATGCCATCATACGTTCCCCCTGCTTTGCGGCAGAAGCTGACAGACCGTCGACAAGGACGGCCGCCGGGGGAACGTCTTGATCCCAGACCGAGCGTTACCGAAATGCTTGCCCATCATTGGCAAGTCGTGCTGTCAAAAAGATTTACAGCCCGAATTCGGTCAGCGGCGGAGTTGATCCGCGTAATAAGATTATCGGCGAAAACCCGCGTTCGCCATTCAACTTCTTGGAGAGAATCTCGACGGATCATCCGGGTCGCGACGAAAACGCAAATGAGGAGTTTCGGGTAAACTGCGCAACGTTTGTCGCTTTACAGATGCCAAGACTCGCGATCACTTTGTCACCGTCACTCAGCAATCATTCGTGATTGCCGGGGCTTGAGCAGCGTCTTGATCGCCTCATCCTTCACGTAATCCACCGGCTTCCGCCCCGCTTTGTTGGCGATGGACGGATCAGCCCCCGCGGCGATGAGCAGCCGGATAATCTCGATCGCTTCCGACTGCTTCCCGGCGGTCCCCGGAGCGCCGGTCGTCGTCACCGCGCGGTGCAACGGCGTCGACCCGGACCGCTTGCAGGCCTGATTCACGTTCGCCCCGCGCTCGATCAGCGTCTGCACGGCCGACGGACTGCGAAACCGCACGGCATGATGCAGCGCGGTCACGCCGTTCTTATCCGCCGCATCGATCTCCGCCCCCGCGGCCAGCAGATCCAGCATCTGCGCCCGCTGTTCTGCCGCGTTGGGGTTTTGTTCAGCGCAGATGTCGGAGAGCGGGAGGATTTTCATGGACGTGTCCCAGCCGTTTCAACTGAAGTCAGCCCGCCGCGAAACGCCGCGTTCGATGCACCCCAGCACGGTCCACCAGTCGCGATCCTGAAGCGCGGCCAGGGGAGCCCAGAAATTCGGCAACGCCTGACTGCGGAGAATCCCGTCGGCATCGGGTTCGACCAACCGGTAGCTGTTCGCTTCCAGACGATGCCATAGAAATTTGACCGGTTCGTCGTTGAAGGCCACGACGTACTCCTGCACTCCGTATTGGCAAAACCGTTCGCGGCGACGCAGGAAGTCCGGATCGTCCTCGGAATCAAAGACATCGAGGATGAAATTCGGCGGCCCCTGAAAAACTTCGTCGCGCACTTCGCACTGCTTCTTCCGGCCGTAATTGAGCATCGCCACCAGACCGGGAACTTCCCAAATATCCGGAGCCAGTTGAACTCTCGCCAGCACGCACACATACCAGCCGGGCGAGAACAGGCGATAGCGATTGACGCACAACGCCAAATCCGTCAGCAGCGCCGATTGATGGACGCCGAGTTCCGCCATCGCGATGCCCTCTGGAGAATTTGTGGCTTTATCTTTGTGACGGCTCGGTGCCGAGAAGTGACTCGCGTTCAACCTATGAGTTCCACGAAACCATCCTCCGTAACAAACTTGCGAGCCAATTCAAATACAGACGCCATCTGTTCCTCGGGGCCAATTTGCAACGCCACAGAAAAATAGCGGCTTAAAAGGCTTCGAGTATGCTCTGGATCGAATTGTCTGCCATGAGCAGCCGACCAAACCTCGATCAGGTCCGAAAGCACCTTCTCAAAATCGAATGTGATGCCTCGGTTTTCCCGTTGCAAGAGGAATGAGCGAAGCGCCGGATGATAGCCGTTGTTTTCGGTAAGTAGTCGCTTGAGCGGTTGCGATCTACCCCCTATCCACGAATGAATCGTACCGCCACTGTGATCCCGGTGCCGAATGACCGCGTCAAGTATCTTGATACAACGCGCTAGTCCTTTCGCCTCCTTTTGACTCAGTCGCAATATGCCGCTGAAGACACGTTCTTTCCGTTCCTCATCCACCTGAACGTATGGACGAGGTGCCGATGAATTCGGCTGATTGATCAGCGCCAATTCCTCGACAAAATGCTGTGACGATCTCAACGCTCCCGCCGTCGTGATCACAATTTGGCTGTTCTGCTGTAGTCTTTCTCTCAGACTGGTGAATTCATTTTCTCGTAGGTCGGCACATGACCGGCATAGCCGGATGACGCGATCAAGGTAATCAAGAAACGCATCCACAATTCCCTCGGGTTTCTCGGGCAAATACTTCCTGCAAGAGATGAGCGCTGCCGACTCAGTTGCCTCAAGTTCAATCAGAGTCAGCCGACTCGCATGAGGTGGTTCCTCGATAATGACTCTTACAAAGTCTGGTATCCACGCAGACGCACCTGCACGAAAATCTACACCCGCATAAACACTGCAAGCGTCTGGGCGCGCGCTGTCAAAGAAGGTGTCGTTGTCCTTGGCACCGTCGATTCGGAAAAGGTATACGGTGGACATGGACTGTTACCAATACCAAGTGCGAAGTGGCATGTTGCGGTTCCGAAGGGATCAAACATCCCCTCAATACGCCAAACTCGCGGGCACTTCCACACTCACGCGGTCGCCGGTGACGCAGTCGCGCAGGATTTTCGCGGCGGTCAGCAGTTCGTCTTTGGTCACGTCGAGATGCGTGCAGGCGCGGAGGCGTTGGGGGCCGGTGGCGTAGATGTTCACGCCGCGGGATTTCATGCGGACGGCGAGTTCGGCGGCGGAGCCGTGACGCGGGTGCAGCTCGAAGAAGACGAGGTTCGTTTCCACTTTCGTGGGGTCGATAATGACGCCGTCGATTTCCGCAATCGCCTCGGCGAACACGCGGGCATTGATGTGATCCTCGGCGAGACGGTCGATGTGATGATCGAGCGCGTACAACGCGGACGCCGCCATCATCCCGGCTTGTCGCAAGGCACCGCCGAACTGCTTACGAGCGCGGCGAGCCTTCTTGATGGACTCCACATCGCCGACGAGGACTGATCCCATCGGGCAACCGAGTCCCTTGGAAAAGCAGATCGAAATCGTATCGGCGTGGGAGACGAATTCCTTCGCCGTGTAACCCTTCGCGATGCACGCATTGAAGATGCGGGCGCCGTCGATGTGCGTTTTCAGACCGTGTTCGCGAGCCCATTTTCCGATACGGGCCATCTGTTCGAGGGGGTACGCCACGCCGCCACCGTGGTTGGTGGTGTTCTCGACGCAGACCAGCCGCGTGACGCAGTAGTGCTGATTGTCGGGCCGGATTTTCCCTTCGAGATCGCTGACATCGATCATGCCGTCGCGACCGCGCACTGTCCGGACGGTGACGCCGCTGAGGACCGCCGGGCTGCCGGCTTCCCAGTTGGCGATATGGCCGAATTCGTCGATGAGCAGTTCGTCGCCGGGGAGACAATGGGCGCGGATGCCGAACTGGTTGGACTGCGTCCCCGAGCACGCATAGACGGCGGCTTCCATGCCGAGCAGTTCGCACATGCGGGCTTCGAGAGCGTTGACCGTGGGGTCTTCGCCCTGCATGTCGTCGCCGACTTCGGCTTCGGCAATCGCCCGCCGCATGCCGAGGGTGGGCCTGGTGACGGTATCGCTCCGCAGATCGATGAATCGAGACGCCATCGTGAATCAGTTCCTCAAGCGGTTCCGTGGTCAAGCGCAGCGAAATCGCCTAAACTGTATCGTTTTGACGGCCCGCATCGCAACGGGCTGTGAGTTTGGACCCCGGGTCCACATCGAAGAGTCGGGGCGGGGGCCCCGACCTGAATTGATGAATGAACTGAACGACCATCACAGGTCGGGGCCCCTGCCCCGACTCTTGCGTGACGTGAAATCGAGCATCCCGGCTGCCAGGAAGCAGCCGGGATGCGACTTTGTCTGAATCATCACCATTGAAGATGCCCATGGACCTCCGCATTCCGGTTCTTGACTGCACCAAAGATGACCCGCTGGGATTGCTCGCCGATCTGCGGCGGAAGCTGAGTGTGCAGGGGGACATCGTCTCGGAAGCGGGGCGGCAGCGGACGATTGATTTGTTTGGCGAAGCGTTGTCGCCGCGGCAGGTGGTGCAGCGGATCTGTGCCGAGGTCCGCACGCGCGGCTTGGATGCGGTGTTGGAGTACACGGCGAAGCTCGATCGCAAGACGCTGACCATCGACACGATGCGGGTGAGCGCGGAGGAACTTGCTGCGGCGCATGCGGCCGCCGATCCGAAGTTCCTGGCGACGTTGCGACGCATTCGAGCCAACATCGCCGAGTTTCAGGAACGCATCCTGCATGAAGACGTGCGGTTGGTGCGACAGGACGGCCTCGCGCGGGTCGAGTTGCGACAACGGTACCTGCCGTTGAAACGGGTCGGCATCTGTGTCCCCGGCGGCGCGGCGGCGTATCCGTCCACGGTGCTGATGACCGCGGTCCCGGCGAAAGTCGCGGGGGTAAAAGAGATCGCGGTCGTCATGCCACCCACGGACTTCGGCGGCTACAACAACGAACTCCTCGCGACGTGTGCTGAGATCGGCATCACCGAGGTCTACCGTGTCGGCGGCGCTCAAGCGGTTGCGGCGTTGGCCTACGGCGTCGACGGCATCCCGCGTGTCGACAAGATCGTCGGGCCGGGCAATCTGTTTGTCGCGCTGGCCAAGCAGCATGTTTACGGTGAGGTGGACATCGACAGCATCGCCGGGCCGAGCGAAGTGGTCGTGCTCGCTGATGATTCCGCCGAGGCCGCGTTCGTGGCGAGTGATCTGATTTCCCAAGCGGAACACAGCCCCGGTTCGGGCGTGTTGATCACATGGCATGCGCCGCTGGTGGAAGCCGTGAAGATGGAACTGTCGAAACAACTCGCTGCCCTGCCTCGCGGTGATCTGGCGCTGACGAGTCTCAACGATTACGGGGCGCTGATCATCGCGCGGGATGCCGTGCATGCCGCGGAGTTGACAGACTTGCTTGCCCCGGAGCATCTGCACATTTCGACCGCTGATCCTGAAGAGATGCTCGACCGCATCCAGAATGCCGGGGCGATTTTTATGGGGCATCACACCCCGGTGGCCGTGGGGGATTACTTCGCGGGACCGTCGCACGTGTTACCCACCGGCGGCACGGCCCGGTTCGCGAATGGGCTGTGCGCGAATGATTTCCTGAAACGGTCGTCGGTGATCTGGTTTAACCGGACCGCACTGGAAGACGCCGCGGAGGATATCCGACGAATCGCTGCCGTCGAAGGACTGACGGCTCACAGTACGAGTGTGGATGTGCGTCTCGGCGATGATGACTAACGACAGACGAATGAGATCATGAACCGTATTTTTCTTCCGCTATGCAGTCTGAGTGTGGTCTTTTTGATGACCACGTTCGTCCTCGGATTACAGATTGATGACCCGAAGATACTTGATCGCGCGGTGCAAGCCGGGGTGCAGACGCATTTTCTGATCGCACTCGCATCGCTGTTTTTTGCGACGTTGGTCCACTCGATTGTGCTGACCTACTTCATGGGGACCGGCCGCTGGCTGGAGGAAACATCCACGGCGTATCGGATCAGCCCGACGGCGTATCAGGAAAGCAAAACCATCAAGTACCGCGTCATTCCGGCGATGGTCGGGTGTTTTCTGCTGCTGGTGATCACCGGCGCCTTCGGAGCCGCAGCTGATCCCGGATCGCCGGTGCAGTTTCAGGGCTGGCTCGGGTTCTCACCGGTCGCGTGGCATCGCGGATTCGCCATCGTCACGTTGCTGGCAAACGTTGCGGTCCACTTCGTCGAGTACACCGCCCTCTTTCGCAACGGCGAATTGATTGAAGGGGTGATGGCGGAAGTGCGACGCATCCGCCAGGAAAAAGGGCTGGCGGTGTGATTGGTTCGTTGTCGGTTGTCAGTGGTGAAGAGTCACTCCGTCCGTCTTTCAATTTGCAATTCTTATTTCCTAATTTCTAATTGCCAATCTCCTTCCTCGTGACGTTCGCCATGTCGACCGACGCTTCCGAGTTCGCCGCACGCTTCCCCGAGACGAGCGCAGTCTTCGCACAGGGCCGTGAGCGCGGCTTGCATCGCGGGATGCAGTTGTGCGTGCTGCGAAACGGCGATGTAGAAGTCGACATCGCGCTCGGTGACGCGACGGACGGGGTGCCGCTGCGGACCGAGCACCGCATGTCATGGCTCTCCGCAGGGAAACCACTCACCGTCGCCGCGTGGGCGCGCTTCTGGGAGCGCGGCGCGGTCGGGCTTGATGATCCGGTCGCGCGGTTGATCCCCGAGCTCGGCAACCGCGGCAAAGAGGCGATCACGTGGCGGCATGTGTTAACCCACACCGCGGGATTGCGGAATGTCGAGACGGGTTGGCCGGATGTTGCGTGGGATGAGACTCTGCAACGATTATGCACCGCACCACTCGATGACGGCGCGATTCCTGGTGTCACGTCCGGTTATCACACGGCGTCGACGTGGTTTCTGCTCGGGGAAGCGTTGCAGCGACTGGGCGGCGAGTCCTACGCGGCGGTGATGCAGCGCGAAGTCTTCGATCCACTCGGCATGACGGCAACTGTCGCTGCGGTCGCGAATGATGGGTCAACCACGAATGATGTCCCGCTCTTTGAACGTGTTCAGGGTGAACTGCGCGATCTTGGCTGGCATCAACCGCCACGGATCACTGTTCCGTCACCGGGCGGCAGTCTCCGTGGGCCGATGCGCGAGTTGGCTCGGTTCTATGAAGCACTGCGGCAGAACGAGTCGCGATGGCTCTCGCCACAAACCGTGACGGCGCTCACCGCCCGGCATCGCGTGGGAGAATATGATCTGACGCTGGGGCATGCGGTCGATTTTGGATTAGGATTCATCATCGACTCGAATCGCTACGGTGCGGTCACCGTCCCCTATGGATATGGTCGGTTTTGTTCGCCGCGCACATTCGGTCATGGCGGGGCGCAGTGTTCGCAGGGGTATTGCGATCCCGAAGCGGGGTTAGTGGTGGCGCATGCGTTCAACGGACGGCCGGGAGAGGGACAACATCAGCGGCGGGCCCGGGCGCTTAATGAGGCGATCTATCAGGATCTTGGGCGGGGAACACGGTGAAGCGATCTGCGCGGAGCGCGAAACCGCAAGCGGAGGGATGGAGACCGAACGAACGATCAGGAGTGATGGAAGGTTGCAAACCGATCGAAGCCGAATTCTTCCAAACGCTGTCGGAGCATTTCAGACCGTTCCTGTTCCGTCAGCCCGTGCATCACACCGAGCAGCACGCAGCCCATCACGATGCTGGACACCTGCACGACGCTCAGCGGTAAGCAGTCGGGACGTAAGTCCGCGTAGATTTCCCGTGATGTACAATACTCACCGAATTTCCGACCTTCATACAGCAGTGCCACGCCGCAGAAATCGGGGCTCCATTCGTAATCGAACGGACCGTATTGCACGCGGCGGTGCGTCACCCAGAAGCGTGTGCCATCCAATTGAATGGAATGCGCGGCGGCCACAAGCGAGCACTCCTATAATGGCCTCGGGCAGGCATTCGACCCCGTGTCGAATGTCCGCGGATTGTGCCTGCGGAGTCCGAACCGGGCAAGACCGGTCTTCCGCCGTCGCGGCTTGTTGCCAGGCCGCGACGGAAGCTGATGTTGACGCAATCGGCTCACCGATTTTCGTTGGCGAAAATTGACGGATTTCGCCCGGATGGCCTAACGTCTGAGCTTCTCGTTCAAACGGAGTTGTTGTGTCAGCATCGCCATCATCAACTTCCCCGGATTCCACAAGTCGCCGTCGCTCACCGGTGAACAATTCGCCGCCGTGGGGATCGCTCACGATCATCGCCGCGATGATTCTCGGCGGACTGGCGCTGGAAACGGATGACCATCGGCACGTGCATCTGCGTGGTTGGCCCGCTGTCGTGCTGCCGGAAATCTGTTGGAGCCAGCGCTGGTTCGGATGGTCGTGCCCGTTATGTGGATCGACGCGGAGTGTGATCCTGCTGATTCGCGGCCGGTGGGAGGAATCGTGGGCGATGCAGCCGGCAGGCAGTCTGGTTCTGTTGACCGCGCTCGTTTCCGCCGGGATTCTCTGGACCGGATACGCTGGGGGCGAACGATTCCGCGGGATTGCCGCCACGTCAACAAGAATCTTATGGGCGGGAATTCTTATTTTTCTGATTTTTCGACATGCTTGGATCACGATGAGTAGGGCAGAATCGACAGTAAATTCGCCTCAAACTCATGCTTCCGCCCCGCCCGTCCGATAAATCGCACGCCGCGGTTTACCCTCCGGATGTGAGAAATTGGGAATGGTTTGCCGCGCCTGCTTGACAAGGTGGGAAAACTTGACTATCCCATCTGCCGTTCTATAGTTACGGTCACCTGCCCGGCCGAAGGGGGTGTCGACCCGGATGAACGTCTTTCCCCGATCTTTGCGGGAGAGATTCATCGAACGTGGCGAGCAGGTTTACCGTAGAGTGTCACCCGTCCGTTGTCCCGGTTGAGATCGAGGTTTTTTTGCCATGACTACAGTGTTGCTCGACGAAGAACGCTTCGCCGGCTGGTTGCCAGAAACCCTGCAAATGGGCTGGACACCGACGCCTCGTCTGGCCGCCGACGACGATGAAGACATCGACGACGAAGAAGACGAAGCGGAAGGTTTCGAGGAGGAAGAGTTCGAGGACGAGGATGTCGATGAGCTCGACGACCTCGACGGCGACGATCTCGACGAGTTCGACGATGACGAATTCGAGGACGAGTTCGAGGACGACGATGACCTCGACGACGATGATGACGATTTGGATGAGGACGACGAAGAAGACTATTAATCGTCGCGCGGTGTGCTGATCACGGCGATGGAATTGTGATGTGGCGGTAACCCCGCCGCGTCACGCTCCTGCCGTCAGGAATTCGGGCCTGTCGCGCTGCGGCCGACAGGCTCTTTCACTTTTCAGGAAGGGATTCCTGCCGGGATCACCGAGGAGCAAGCGGGACCATGCACGGAATCTGGGAACAAGTTCAAGCCGCGACAGACATGATTCGCGGCCGCTGGTCGGGCACACCAGCCGCCGGGATGATTCTCGGGACGGGGCTCGGTGGGCTGGCAGAACAGATCGACCAGCAGGCGACGATTCCTTACGGCGAGATTCCCGGGTTTCCGGCGTCGACCGCCCCGGGACATGCTGGACGGCTGGTCTGCGGAACTTTGCGTGGCGTGCCCATTGTGGCGATGGAAGGCCGCTTCCATTACTACGAAGGCTATTCCCTGCAGCAGGTGACGTTTCCCGTGCGGGTCTTGAAAGCGCTGGGGACCAAGCTGCTGATCGCGACCAACGCGGCCGGGGGAATCAATCCACAGTTGGATCTTGGCGGGCTGGTCTTGATCGAGGACCACATCAACCTGTTGCCGGACAATCCGCTGCGGGGAGTGAATGACGATCGTCTCGGACCTCGCTGGCCCGATTTGTGCGCTCCGTACACACGTTCGCTGATTGATGTCACTCGCGACAAGGCACTATCGCTGGGAATTCCGATCCAGAAGGGTGTGTTTGTGGCCGTTTCCGGCCCCAATCTCGAAACGCGGGCCGAGTATCGCATGCTGAAGGCGATGGGGGCCGATGTTGTCGGAATGTCAACGGTGCCGGAAGTCCTCGTCGCGGTCCATGCCGGTCTGGAAGTGCTGGCATTTTCTGTGGTGACGGATTTATGCCTGCCCGATCACCTGGAACCGGTAGAAATCTCCAAAATTCTCGCCAATGCTGCGATTGGTGGCGAGAAACTCGCCCGCCTCATTCCCGAGGTGCTGCAACAATGGTCGTCATGCTGAAAACACTCGGCCGGACTCTGCTGATGCTGACGGTCCTCGCCCTCGGCGGTTGTCAGTCAGAGCGAGTGACCAAAGCCAACTTCGACCGCATCGAAATCGGCATGACGAAAGCCGAGATCGAAGCGATTCTCGGCCAGCCCGACAATTCGTACCAGGGGGTGCTCTCCTGGAACACGAACCACTCCAAGACCGTCATCTCCGTCGTGCTCGACGATCAGGGCAAAGTCTCCGAAAAGAACGCGGACAACCTGTAGTGCTTTGACAACGTGGAGATTTCGGGTTGCTACGGTCGCCAAACCGTGGGGATCGGCTCATTGCCGACAATCGGCCCATGTTCTGATGAACGTGGCTACGAAGGCAAAAGGCAGTCGTTCATCGCGAAAGAAAAGGACCAAAGTTGCCATCCAACTTTGGTCCTTTCATTTTCATCTTCCGAACGATTCATCATGTTCCAGCATGGGCCCCGGCCGGGTTAGTGGCGCCAGGGCTGTTCGGCATTCCCAGCGGACCGAAGCCGCGGATTTCCACTTCGGGGAGCGCCCGCCGGAGCGCCTGGACGCCGTTCAGCGTGCAACGCGTGCCAGAGAGATCGATCATTCGCAGCGCTTCGCATTTGATCAGAAAGCTCAAGCCCATGTCATCGATCGCATCACAACCGCTGGCATTGATTTCCGTGATATGGTCATGTCCGACGAACGCCTTAAACGCTTGTCCAGAAAGGGCTTTGCAGTTCGAAAGATTGACGTTGTGCAGATTCTTCAGCGGTTTGACCATCTTGACAAAATCAATATCCCTCATGGTCGCCAGGTTTCCGAGTCCCAGCCCTTCCAACTGTGTCATCGTCATGATGGCTAAGGCGCCCTTTTCATTCAGGGGCGTGCTATCCATGCCCAACCGCTTCATCGACTTCAAGCCTTTGGCTTTCACCAGCGGGGCGAATCCCGAACCATTCACCGAGGTTTGACCGAGTGAGAGCCATTCGAGATTGTCGAGGCCTTTCAAATTGACAATGCCGCGGTCGGTGATGGGTACACTGTTGAGCCACAAAATCTTCAGCGATTTGAGTTGGCCAATGATCGCCAGCCCGTCGTCCGACATATTACTCGAACTGATATACAGCGATTCCAGGTTGGGATGATTCGCGAGTTGCGACCATCCTCCCGGTGACAGCCGCACGTTTGAGATCTCCAGATACTTCAACTCCGACAGAGGATTGAGCGCCTGCACCGCCTCATCGGTCATTTCGCCGCCGTCGAGCTTCAGCGACTCCAGCGAGGTGAGAGCCCCAATGGCCGCGGCACCGTCTTTATCCACCGGGGAATTGCGAACATCGAGTTGTCGCAAGTTCGGCAACTTGGCGAGATGCGCCAACCCGCCGTTCGTCACCTTACTGCCGTTGAGATTGACCTCTTCCACAACAGCTAAGCCCTCGCCTCCCTTAGCCAGATTGAGCAAGGCCGTGTCATCGAGTTCGTACGGCTTGAGCGTTTGAAACACAGCGACGATTTCTTCATCGGTCGGCGGTTTCGGCGGCGGGGGGGGCGTGGGAGTTTGAATCACCACCGGTTGCGGCGGATTGGGGTTCTGCAGCGGAACTTCCGGCTTGTTACCGCCGGTCAGTTCCGACCACGTCGGCAAACCGCAGCCGACCGCCGTCAGCGCGACTATCATCACCATCGCCGAGGAGCACGCATGCAGCTGAAATCGGCTCGGAAGAGGGGTTCGATCCGTCATGTCATCTCGCTCTTGTGTCTAAAACTACAGAATAGAACCGCGCCACTGTCAGATATTCCTGCCGAATCGAAGAATGCGCTGCACACAGGATGAAGCCGGAGAAAACTCCGGTCGGCGATCAACATGGATGTTGATGAGTGGACGTTTTGGCAACTTGTCGAAGTCGTTTCAGAGGAATACGAGCGCGTGTTTGGAATTCAACCACAACGAACGGGTCTTTTCACCCGGTAGATCAAAACTTCATGGAATCTTACAGAATCACACCGATCGGTACGGTGAATTGCTTCTCTGACGCTTTTGTCAGTCATTATGACTGCATGATTTTGGAACACCAGACAGAAATCCGTGAAAAACTTCCTCGCCGATCCGGTCGAACGAGTGGAAATACCAATTCACGCGGAAGGCCCCCGGCGGAAGACAAACTGATTGCATCCGAGCCCACCGCCGCAGGTGGTCATTTCCTGCAGCGTGAACCCATGGTCGCGCAGCCGGCGGAAAATCGCTTCCGGGGACGCGACCTCGAACGGCCACCCGCCGACCCAGTCCACCAGGTCGTACCATCGGCTCATGCCGCGGGCTTCGGTCTTCTTCACGTCTTTGACGAATGTCTGCATTGGGAGCAACGGATTTCGCAGCATCAGCAACCGCAGCAGCGTGGAAATGAACATCGCCCACACCCGCTGGAACAACAGCATCCCACCGATCAGAACGACCAGTACCCACTGCAAAAATCCCGGAAGTTTTTGATACAGCGCTTTCACCTGCCGCCAACGTTCGCTGGCCTGGCCCTGATCGTTGTAAATTGCGAGCACCAGCAATCCGTCTGGTTTAACTCGTTTCTGGACGAGATCAATCGCGGGCCACATGCTCCCCGTGTGGTGCAGCACGCCCCAGGAATAAACCATGTCGTACGTTCCGAGTTTCGCCAAATAATCCGCGTCGAGCGCCGATCCCGACTCGATGATCCAATCCGTTGCCTCGGGGGCAAACCGTCGCTTCATCTCCTGCGTGCAGGCAACTGACTGGGCGTCGTAATCGAACGAATGGACCTTCGCTCCGAGCCGATGCGCGGCGAGACTCGACAGACCGCTTCCCGAACCGACATCCAGAAATGTGCGTCCATCTAGACGTTCCAGCCCGAGCAGCGTTTGCAGTGCCGATGTCGCCCGCGCGATCCGTGGCTCATCCACCAGTTGCAGAAACCGCGTCCAATTCGCACCGAACTCGAAGTGTTTGTCCACGGACCGACTTTTCCACAAGGCCGACATTCGGAAGGAGAAGCCGACGACCGACCGGTTTCTCACGCAAAAAGACCGCCGGGCCGAACATTTTGTGAGTTATGCAGTAGCGAGGGATGCACCGAGCGGTCTCATTCTGTTTCGCCGAGAGCGCTGGTACGATACCGGTTCTCGATTCGTCCCGCAAATCGTGTGTCGAGAGGACACACCGGAAACCGCGAGCAGATCGTTACTTGTGACGCGGGCCGACGGACGGTCGGATCGTTTTTGGAAGGGTTGGCAGGTTCATGTTCGAGAAAGTTGGCGACGCGGATTTCGTTTCCGGTGAGCATCACGTCCTGCGGTTCTGGTCGAAGGAACGGATTTTCGATCGGCTGCGGCGGAAAAACGCCGGTAATCCTGCGTGGAGTTTCCTCGACGGCCCGATCACCGCCAATAATCCGATGGGCGTCCATCACGCCTGGGGCCGGACCTACAAGGACACGTTCCAACGCTACTGGGCGATGAACGGCCGCGAGCTGCGCTATCAGAACGGCTTCGATTGCCAGGGGCTGTGGGTCGAAGTTGAAGTCGAAAAGCAGCTCGGACTCGGGGCGAAGTCCGAAATCGAAAAATTCGGCATCGACCGTTTCGTGTGGGAGTGCAAGAAGCGTGTCCTGAAATACGCCGCCGTGCAGACCGAGCAATCGGTCCGCCTCGGCTACTGGATGGAATGGGACGATCCATCCTCGCTTCGCCGCTTAGCAGACGCCATCGGGACCGACGAAGAAATTGCCTTTTCCCCGCCGAAGAAACCGACCGACATCATCCGCGCGAAAGCCGAACAAATCGTCGAACGCCTCGGCAACCCGGACTGGGGCGGCAGCTACTTCACGTTCTCGACCGAGAACAACGAAACCATCTGGACGTTCCTCAAGAAGTGTTTCGAGCGTGGCAAGGTCTACCGCGGCCACGACGTGATGCCGTGGTCCGGCCGCGGCGGCAGCGCGTACTCGCAAATGGAAGTCGCCGACGGCCGCAAGCTGACGGTGCATCGCGCGCTGTTCGTGCGGTTGCCGATTTTGTCGAAGGGGTCAAGTGCGGAGGGGCAAGTGTCAAGTGCCGGAGAAGCCCATGGTTTCTTAACCCTGGGTCCTTCTTCTTCCCCGACCAACGAGTACCTCCTCATCTGGACCACCACGCCGTGGACGCTCACCAGCAACGTCGCGGCGATGGTCAACCCCGACCTCGAATACGTCCAGCTCAAATCGAAACGCGACGGGGCCGTCTACTACTTCGCCAAGGACAACCTCGAATTCCAGCGGCTCGCGAAGGAGTTCAAGGAAGGCTTCGGCCGCCCCGAATGGCAATGGCCGAAGGACGCCCCGAAGCTGAAATCCCTCGCCCAAATCTTCAAAGAACAAGGCGGGTATGAAACCCTCGGCACCGTCTTCGGCCGGGATATGGTCGGATGGCAATATCAGGGGCCGTTTGATGATCTGCCTGCTCAGCAGCAAACTCCATCCAAGAGAATGGTCGGAGCACTGTTCTTGGGAGCGCTGGCGGGTAGCAACTGGCTCGCTCATGCTTTAACAGAAGGCGCTGTTAAGACATGTGGTGAGTTTGCCAACGCACTCTTGAAATCCACTGAAATTAGCACTGAACTTCCTGCATCAATCAAAGAACTAGATCCGCTGAAGAGGCTGTCGTATGTCCTTCGGCAGCGAGGACTCAGACAAGCCAATGCACTATGGCAACAAGCGTTGGAGATGGAAGCAACAAATGATTCAGCATCCAATTTGCTAGGCTTGCTCGCAAATGTAGCGGCGGCGGTATCGAACGAAACATTTGATGTCAAAAATCAGTCAGGTGTCCAGTCGCATCGAGTGATCGATGGTGGCAGGGATTTTAAGGGCACACCGAACGTCGTTGCCGGTGAGGGGACAGGCATCGTTCACAGCGCGCCGGGTTGCGGGGATATCGACCATCACATCGGAAAATCGCTCGGACTTCCGGTCATCGCGCCGTTGAATGAAGATGGCACGTTCATGGAGGGCTTCGGGCTGTTCACCGGCAAGAACTCCGTCGCGCCGGAGACCGTGGACCTCGTCATCGACGAACTGAAGAAAAAAGACCTGCTGGTCGCGGTCGAAAAATATCCGCACATCTATCCGTTCTGCTGGCGGACGGGGGACGAACTCGTCTTCCGGCTCGTCGACGAGTGGTTCATCAACATGGACTGGCGTGACGAGATCATGGGCGTCACGAAGCAGATTCAATGGCTGCCGGACAGCATCCAGGGGCAGGAACGCGAGCTGGAATGGCTCGGCAACATGCGCGACTGGATGATCTCCAAGAAGCGTTACTGGGGCCTCGCGCTGCCGATCTGGATCAACCCGAATGATCCCAGCGATTTCGAGGTGATGGGGTCGCTCGCTGAGTTGAAGGACCGCGCCGTTGAAGGCTGGGAGGCGTTTGAGGGGCACACGCCGCACAAGCCGTGGATCGATGCGGTGAAGATCAAAAGCACGAAGACCGGCGCAGTGCTGTCGCGCATCCCGGATGTCGGCAACCCGTGGCTCGATGCGGGCATCGTCCCCTTCTCCACGCTCGGCTTCAACACGCATCCCGATTACTGGAAGCGGTGGTACCCCGCGGACCTCGTCACCGAGTGCTTCCCCGGCCAGTTCCGCAACTGGTTCTATTCGATGCTCGCCCTGTCGACGATGATGCAGTACGACCGCACCGATGATCCCGAGGAGAAAAAACCGTTCCGGACGCTGCTCGGCCACCGCCTCGTGATGAACGAAGCGGGCAAGCCGATGCACAAGTCGGACGGCACCGCGATCTGGTTCGAGGAAGCCGCGGAACAGCTCGGCGTCGACACGATGCGGTGGATGTACCTGCAGCAGAACCCGGCGACTGACCTGCGGTTCGGCACCCGCCACAAAGATCAAAAAGTCACGCTGGAAACGGTCAACGGCCCGACGGATAAGACCATCGACGGCGTCGAAACCTGCAAGGTGGAAAGCGGCCCCGCCGACGAAGTCCGCCGACAGGTGCTGCTGCCGTTGTGGAATTCGTACTCGTTCTTCGTGAACTACGCCCGGCTCGACGGCTTCGATCCCTCGCAACCGCTGGTGCCGTTCGCGGACCGGCCGCAGATTGACCGTTGGATTCTCTCGAACCTGCAGGCCCTCATCACCACGATGCGGCAAGGCATCGAGCGGTTCGACACCCCGAGTGCGTGTGCCGCCGCGGCGACGTTCATCGACGATCTGTCGAACTGGTACATCCGCCGCAACCGCAAACGCTTCTGGCGGTCGAAGGACGCGAGCGATCAGGACAAACTCGCGGCGTACCAGACGTTGTACGCGGTGCTGGTGACGCTGACGAAGTTGCTCGCGCCGTTTGTGCCGTTTTTGAGCGAGCGGATGTACCGAAATTTGATGCAGGTCGAAGAGACCCACGGTTCAGAAACCGTGGGCTTCCCGTCGTCTGTGCATCTTTGTGATTATCCTGTGGCCGATGCTGCGTGGCAGGATGTTTCACTGCTCGAACCGATGCAGACCGCGCAGCGTGTGGTGCGGGCGGCGCATCGGTTGCGCGAGGAAATCAACCAGCGCGTGCGGCAACCGTTGGCGGAATTGCGAGTGTCGTCGCCATCCACAGCGAAGCGCGAACAGGTGGCCGCGCTAGCGGATGTCATCTGCGATGAACTCAACATCAAGAAAGCGGTACCGTGCGATAGTTTGAGCGATATCGTCGCCTACAAGTATCGCGCGAATCCGGCGAGTCTTGGCAAGAAGCACGGCAAACTGCTCGGCAAGCTGCGCGAGTTGATCCCCACGCTGCCCGCCACAACGTTGGCCCCGTTGCGTGATGGCCAGTCCGTCACGATTCAGGTCGATGCCGAGTCGATTGAACTCGTGCCGGAAGATGTCAGCCTGTCTGTCGAGAACGCCGCCGGGTGGGCGAGCGCCGCGGATGGGGACATCGAGATCGCGTTGTCGACGGCCCTCACCCCGGCATTGGTGCGCGAAGGGATGGCCCGCGATTTTGTGCGGCAGGTGCAACAACTCCGTAAAGACGCCGACCTGCAAATCGAACAACGCATCCGTGTGACGTACAACACCACCGACACGGAAGTGCAAGCGGCGATCGCCGAATGGGCGGCATTTATTCAAGGGGAAACGCTGGCGGATGCGCTGGTCGTCGGCGATGCGGATGATGCGAAATCGGTTAACGTGGGGGATGCAACAGTGACGTTGAGTATCACAGCGTGAACAAGCCCGAAGCGCGAGCGCCGGGTTCTTTTGTATTTCGTATCCGAGGAAAAAGCGAAGAACCCGGCGCTGGCGCTACGGGCTTGTGGAGCGTGTTATTCTCGTTTCGCGGGGATTTCAATGAGCGCGCCGCTTGCATATCACCTTACGTGGACGACCTACGGAACGTGGTTGCCGGGCGATGAACGCGGATGGCTCACGCACAATGCGGACGAGATTCATCGCGGCGACCGCGAATGGCTTGAGCAGGCTGAACAGAATCTCGAACACGATGAGGTTGTTCTGACTGACGAGCAGCGACAGATTGTCCGCGAGACAATCGTGTCCCATTGCGAGATTCGCCGCTGGCAATTGCATGCGCTGAACGTGCGGACGAATCACATTCATCTGATCGTGACGGCGGACATTGTGCCTGAAAAAGTCATGGATCAATTCAAGGCGTGGTGTTCGCGCCGGCTCAACGAAAAGAGTGAAAGCCGCGAACGCTGGTGGACGCGACATGGATCCACCAAGTGGATTAACGATGAGGCATATCTTGCGAATGCCATTCGATATGTGAAGGAGGGACAGTGAAACGAGCCCGAAGCGCGAGCGCCGGGTTCTTCGCTTTATTCTTCGTACGAAATGCGGAAGAACCCGGCGCTCGCGCTTCGGGCTCGTTCACGTTTTTCAGAAATTCCCGCCGACGCGCAACATCGCTGTCGATGGTAAATCCGTATCCCCGACGCCGCTTTGATATTCGAGGCTGCGGTTGAAGGTCCAGCCGAGTTCCACGCGGGGCGAAAAACCTTTGGTCCGTTTGATCTCGTAGCCGAGGTACATCCGCAGGGCGCTGTAGGTGACGACATCGCGCACGAGACCGGGGCGTTCGATGGCGTAGGTGTTGCCGCCGAATTCCCCGCCGAGGTAGGCCCAGCGAGTTATCTCCTCATCGAAACTGCTGAGCTGTCGCATGATGCGCGGTCGTGGAAAGAGGACTTCGACTTTCCAGTCCTCGTTCGGCGTCCAGATCGCGCCCACGGCGGGCATGGCTTTGATGTCTTCGCGGTCGAGGTAGATCGCGCCGAAGGCCCATTGCCATTCGGGCGATGCCGTGTAGAGGGCGATCGCCCGGCCGGTGATGCGGAAGGCGTCGCTGCTGAGGTTGTCGTAGTCAGTGTAGAGCGACGGACTGACGGCGATGTCGGATGACCACCGTTCATTCCACTTCTTCAGCCAGCGGAACTCGATCCAGTTGTCGTACAGCGTGCCAGGCAGATCGGTGGTAGTTGGCCCGTTCAGCATGTGGGCCGAATAGCCGGGCGTGATCAGCAACCCCTCGACATACGGGAAATACAACGTGAAACGGGCGTCGAGATCGACGATGCCAAGATCGTCGCCCGATCCGGAGTTCCACGTCAGCATCAACTGCGGCGCGACCGGAACGACCCACGGTAATTCACGCGAGACTTCCTCCAAGACCGGCGGACCGGTGGGCATTGTCAACGGCGGCACGAGTGCGTCAATCGGTGCCGGCATGTCTCCCGACAACGGTTCGTTCTGTGGCTCATAGGTCAGCGTGTTCGCATTGGCCGCATAGCGGAGCGGGATCGTTTCGAGTGGTCCGTCGGTCTCGCCGTACGAATCGTGTGTCGCTTCGGTAGATGAATCGGGATACGACGAGTGGGCTATCAGCGTGATGGGCGACGACTGTCCCCAGGCGACGGCATCGCAAGCGACCAGCACGACGAAAAACCATGTCCGTGGCAGCATCACCAGCTCGGATAAGAGGGCTGCACAAATTCTGAGCAACACATGTTCTGCACGGCGGAGCAATCGGTCAAGACGGGCCTGCTCACGGGGGCGGATTCGACTAGCCGGAATCTGGCCCCTCTGTTAGAACCGCGACGCCAACCGGCAGAAACTGCCGATCGCCCTGCCTTTCGATGATGACGACACCGATGTTGACCCTCCACCGCGATGTTGATGCCCGGCTGCCGATCACCCAGGGCAATCTCTTTGATTTTCCGAACGATCCGCTGGCTTGCATGCGGAAACTGCAGCAGCAACACGGCTCGGTCGCCGCGCTGCAACAGGACGGGACGAAGATCTATTTCGCGTTCGGACCGGAGTACAACCATCAGGTGCTGAGCGACAGTCAGACGTATCACTCGCGTTTTTTCGCGATCCGCGGGTCGCGAAATTCATCGCAACGGCGGCTGACCTCCGGCCTGCTCAGCATGAACGGCGACGAGCACAAGCAGCAGCGACGGATGGTGATGGACGCCTTCCTCAAAAAGGCGATTCAGGGTTATCTTCCCGCGATCAAACTGCACGCCGAGCAGATGCTTGCCGATTGGCAACCGGGCAAGGAGCGGGACATTGCCCGCGACATGACGGAGTTCATGCTGCGACTCACCAGCAGCATCCTGTTCGGCATGAACAATCCCGATCTCGCCTACCGCATCGGTCGGATGATCGATCACTGGGTGCATCTCAATCACGAACTGGGCATGGGAGCATACATCTCGTCGCCGGAAATCAGCGGACGGTACGACGAACTCCTGGGTTTTGCCGGCGAGCTGGAAGTCGAGATTGCCAGCCTCATCCGCCAGCGCCGCACGGGCCATGGTGGTCCCGATATGCTGTCGATGATTCTGCAGGCCCACGATGATCAGGGCCGCATCAGCGATGACCAACTCGTCGGACAAGCGGCCCTCATCTTTGCCGCGGCCCATCTCACGACGGCGCATTCCATGGCATGGACACTGTTCCTGATCGCGCAACATCCGTCAGTCATGCAGGAACTGCATGGCGAACTGCGGACGCAACTTTCCGGCGGATTCCCCACGTGGGAAGCCGCTGAAAAACTGCCGGTGATGGAACGAGTTATTAAGGAAAGCATGCGGGTGTTGCCTGCGTCGGCGTATTCCCAACGGATGACGACACAGCCGACACAACTCGGACCGTTCCAGCTTCCGTGTGCCGCCGGAGTGATCTTCAGCCAGTTCATCACGCATCATCTGCCCGAGTTGTATCCCGACCCCGAAGCGTTCCGGCCGGAGCGCTGGATCGATTTCAATCCGTCGCCGTATGCCTACCTGCCATTCGGAGCGGGGCCGCGGATGTGCATCGGCGGACCGCTGGCGCTGCTCATCATGAAGACGGTGCTCCCAACGATTCTGCAACGCTTCAAGCTGACATCAGTGCCGTACTCGGAAGTGAGCGGCAAGGTGATTTCGACGATGCTGTCGCCGACCTGCCCAATCCAGATGCGAGTCGACCCGCAAGACGGGGAATTTGCATCGCAGCCCGTGGTGGGAAACATCCACACGCTGGTCACCCTGCAGGACGCCGAACGCCGGATGCGCCGCGCCGCGTAATCCATTTGAGCGACATCCTCGTTCCCATGCTCCGCGTGGGAACGTCTTCACCGACGCTTCGCGTCGTCTTCGTTTGTCGACGCAGAGCGTCTCGACCGTGCGTTCCCACGCGCAACATGGGAACGAGTCGGGCGTTGCTGTTTCTTGCTGACGATTTCGTTAGAATCCTCGCCTTCATAGTCTCCCGATTAAGGATCAGCGATGGATCATCTTCTCAGCGGCATGCATCAGTTCCGCACGCAGGTGTTTGAAGAGGAGCGTGAGTTTTATGAAAAGCTCGCGCATGGGCAAAGTCCCAGTGCGCTGTTTATCAGTTGTTCCGATTCCCGCATCGACCCCAATCTTATTCTGCAGGCGGGACCGGGAGAACTGTTTGCGCTGCGGAATGCGGGCAACATTGTGCCGCCGTATGGGGCGTCGAATGGGGGCGAAGCGGCCACGATTGAGTACGCCGTGTCGGCTTTGGGCGTACGCGATATCGTCGTCTGCGGTCATTCCCAGTGTGGAGCGATTAAGGCAATGCTCGATCCGGCATCAACCGATCAACTGCCGCTCGTTCGGTCCTGGCTGGGACATGCCGAAGCCACGCGACGGATCGTGACCGAGAACTACACAGAACTATCCGGTGACGCCCTGCTGACCGTGGCGATTCAAGAGCATGTGCTGATTCAACTCGAGAATATTCAGACGCATCCCGCCGTCGCCGTCAAATTACAGCGTGGAGAACTGTCACTGCATGCGTGGGTGTATCATCTGGAAACCGGCGACATCCTTTCGTATGCCAGCGATAGCGAAACCTTCGAGCCCTTGCGGTTACAATCACAGACCGAAAAAGCAAAAGCGCGGCGCACGCCCGGCAGTGTCCGTAAGAAGAAATCGTCTCGCAAGTAGGATTGTCGGTTCGTGAGTGATGCATCGCACGCCGAAGTGGAAGCCGAATTCGGGGTGCCGATTCCGGGCCGAATTCTTACAGAAGACCTGTGGGCCAAAACGGCCGTCAAACGGTTGCCGCCGCCGGGACCGCTGGATTTCGCCACCCTGTTTGGACGAACCGCGCCGGTGGTGCTCGATCTGGGTTGCGGGAATGGTCGGTCCACGTTGTCCAGTGCGCTCGCGCGGCCTGACATCGACCATTTTGCAGTCGACATTCTTCCCGTGGTGATCCGTTACTTCACGCGCCGGGCGAATCAACGCGGGTTGTCGAATGTCCGGATCGCAGTGATCGGTGGTCGCGAGTTGTTACAAGACTACATCGCTCCGGGCAGCGTCGCCGAGATTCACTGCTATCACCCGCAGCCCTATTACGATCGCCGCGAGATCAAGAAGCGTTTGATCGTCCCCGAGTTTCTGTCGCTGGTACATCAATCGTTGCAGCCGGAGGGACTGTTCGTCGTCCAGACCGACAACCCGGCCTATGCCCGTTACATGCGAACGATTCTGCCGTCGTTCTTCACCGTGACGGAACAGACCGAACGCTGGCCGGATGCCCCTCATGGCCGTACGCGCCGCGAGATTCTCGCACTGCAACAAGGGTTGCCCGTATTTCGCGCGGTGTGTCACCGTCGGGATGAATTGACTGAGATCGATCTGCAAGCCGCCGTCAAAACCCTACCCCGCCCCACATTCGATGCCGACCGCCGGCTGCAGAAGTACGATCGCCTGGAATCGGGCGATGTCGCGCCTCACGGCAAACGGCGGTAATCGCATTCACGAGCCCGAAGCGCCAGCGCCGGGTTCTTCGTCTTATGCTTCATTATAAAATGCGGAAGAACCCGGCGTTGGCGCTTCGGGCTCGTTGTTCAACTGAAACTACCGTTTTTCAATTCATCGTGCGTCGACCAAAAGTCGTCGAGATGATTCAAGCGACGCGATTCATACCGACCTGGCGCGAGTTCAATCGGACGGCGGACGTGTTCCGAGACCAATGCTTCGAGGCCGGGACGTGAAAGTTCCCCGCGAGGGATCCGCCGTGAAATCAGCGGTTTGCCATCGGCTTTCCAGTCACGATCGACACAGTCTTCCGGCGGCAGATAAATCGTGCCGTTATTGAAATCGACGGCGAACGCAATCACGCCGGGGATGAAGAAGAACAGCAGGCCCAATCCATCCAGCGCGACAATTTTCCAGTCGATCTGTCCGGAGGGTTGGCCCTTTCGTTCGGGATACAGGATCGTCCCGCATCCAGAGGCGGCCGTTGTGCCGAGGAGAGCCAGCACGGCATTCAACCAAGCCCGGCGTGACAAAAACGTGCGCGGCATACAACGGCTCCCGTCGGTGACGAACAGGCCCGCGTCGACCGTGACGTGATTCGGAATTGGAGTTTTCTCGGAGAAGTACGGGGTGTAGCCGACAACCGTCAGTGGCGACAAGATCAATCCCCGTTCCTGCCGGGAGTGTCCGAGAATGGTGCCTTTGCCGGACGGATCGATTACACTCTCCACCTGCCGTCCCCGCGCGCGGACGATGTGACACACCGGGTTGATCAACTTTTGAAGGACAAGGGACTCCGCTCATGGGCAAGCCGCTTCGCATCGGGATGATTGGGTACGGGTTCATGGGGCGGACGCACTCGAATGCGTACCGTCGTGTGCCGAATTTCTTCCAGACCGAATACACCCCGGTATTGCAGGCCGTGTGTGCCCGCGACGCCGACAAGGTGAAGGCGTTCGCCGACCAGTGGGGTTACGCTTCGACGGAAACCGATTGGCGGAAACTTGTCGAACGGAAAGACATCGACGCGATCGACATTTGCACGCCGAACAATCTCCACAAGGACATGGCGATTGCCGCGGCGGCGAACGGCAAGATGATTCTCTGCGAAAAGCCGCTCGCGATGAACGTCGCGGAAGGCGAAGAGATGTGCCAAGCCGTCGAGAAGGCCAAGGTACTGAACACGGTCTGGTACAACTACCGCCGTGTCCCCGCAGTGACGTACGCCAAGCAACTCATCGACGAAGGCCGCCTCGGCCGCATTTTCCACTATCGCGCCAACTTCCTGCAGGACTGGACCATTTCCGCCGACCTGCCACAAGGCGGTACAGCATTGTGGCGGCTGGATGTCGCCGCAGCCGGTTCGGGCGTGACGGGCGACCTGCTCGCCCACTGCATCGATACCGCGATCTGGCTCAACGGCAGCGTGACAACCGTCAATGCCATGACGGAAACCTTCGTGAAGGAACGGAAGCACACGCTCACGGGCAAGGTAGAAAAGGTCGGCATCGACGATGCGTGTGCGTTCATGTGCCGGTTCGGTAACGGCTCGCTCGGCTTGTTCGAGTCGACCCGCTATGCCCGCGGTCACAAGGCACTCTACACGTTCGAGATCAACGGCGAACACGCCAGCATCAAGTGGGACTTGCACGACCTGCATCGTCTCCAATGGTTCGACCATAAGGACGAAGGTCCACTCCGCGCATGGAAGTCGATCCACATCACCGACAGCGATCACCCCTACATGAAGCAGTGGTGGGTGCCCGGCCTGCAGATCGGATACGAACATACCTTCGTGCATCAGGTTGCGGACTTCCTCGAAGGCGTCGCCAAGGGCGAATCGATCGGCCCGACCTTCCGCGACGCGCTCGAAACCCAGAAAGTGTGCGATGCGGTGTTGGACTCCGCCAAAGACCACACCTGGCACAACGTGTGATGCAAAGCCGAACTTGGCGAGCGGGGGGGACGTGAGTCCCCTCGGTGATTTATTCGAGATGGCGATTTCAATCACCGGGGGGAGTAACCTCCCCCCGCTCGCCTCGTAGCTGCGATCTCAATCCGCGTTCGGATTGAACCGCGGATAGAGCGCATAGCCGGGGAGTTTGACGGCGAACAACCCCGGCTGCGGTCGCGCACGAACTGCCTGCACGCGGTCGCGGATGCCCGGATGTGAATCGAGCCATCCCGTCGGGGCTTGCAGCGCGGCTTCGATGACCGGGGCCGATTCTTCGGCAAGGAGATCCGCAGCGGCAACCACTTCGGAAGCGAGATTCTCGACGCCACCCGCTTCATTCAATGTGGCCAGGATGGCGCCGGCTCCACGCTGAAAAATCAGCGATTCGCCGAGTGCCAGTTCGATCATCCGTCGCGTTGTCCCGAAAAATGCCGAACTGCCCGCGATCTCGGCTTCGTAGCGGTCCGCATCGAATTCCTGCCGCCGGGAGACGAACATCGACAGGGCCAATCCCACAAGGGCAAAGCCCCAGAAGACCAGTGAACCGAGCAGTTGCGTAAGCCAGAAGACGAAGCGAAAAATGGCCACGATGGCGTGATCGTCTCCGTCGCTGTCGGCCATCGCATTGGAAAACCCTTGCTGTGTGGACGCAGCCATCGCAAACCAGCGGGCCATCTGCATGACGAAGTGATTCAGCAACATGCCGCCCCCCTGGCTGAAATGACCCAACTCATGCGCGATGACGCCAGCAATCTGCTGCGTCGTCATCCCCGCCAGCAATGGCCCACCAATGGTCAGCACCAGTTGTTTTCGCAACAGTCCCCACATGCCACCGCGGTAACCGGCCGAGGCATTGGGAGACAGCATCAGGCGGATTTCGACCGGTTTTGGCGCCCCGAGCACTTCCGAGAGTTTCGCCACGAAGGAATGCAGCACCGGTGCCTCGGATGGACTGACCGTCATCCCGTCGTCATCGTCTTCGGTTCGCGTGAACAGTGGAGCGATCATCGAGAACACCAGCAGCACGCCGGAGATCAATACGGCGGCGTGTGCCACCAACAGGAATACTCCCGCCCGACCGCGAAAGTGGAAGCCGGTTGGAAGCACCGTGATGGCATACCAGTAGACTCCGTACCCTGCCCCGGCAATTAAAGCGATGTAAACAAGTAGCAGCAGGCAAAGCGCGATGGCTGTAAACAGCAGCGTGATCCGATACCCCCACGTTGGTCGACGCCGGGAAACCGTTCCCGTAAAACCGCTCAACAGCGCCCGCATCACCGCCTTGGCATCGTGTGGATCGACTTTCGAGGGCGATTGTGGCAATGCGGGCGGCGTCGGTTCCGATAGTGCAACCGGCGTTTCGGTCGCTTCGATCCTGGCACCGCAACGTGGGCACTTGGCGCGTTTCGAGAGTGTCCCCTCTTTCGGCTTTAATCGCACACCGCAACCCTGGCAGGTCAATGTGATCACGAATACCTCGCCGAATGGGCTCGCTCCACTACCGGTTCGCACATGAATACACTACCTGAACAAATCTCGCCAAAGGATGCCAGCCGGAAGCGTATTTCTTTACTGTCAAGCTTCATAGGCCGTCTCATGGTCGAGTCGGCACCACGGTAAAACCACCCGTTCGGAAGTCTCGAACCCGCCAGGAATCGGGTAGCTTTCCGTTCCCCGGCCGCTATAATAGAAACCGCTGAGGCAGTCCCAGGGAACGGACGACACGTGTGTCGCCCGTCCTTTTTCTTTTGACGGGGTGCGGAAACGCATCCGGTTGAAATCGCATGATCAGGTTCGTTCCGTCTTTGGCCGAACGAACGCACCGCACGAGTAAGGAATATCGGGCATGGACAAGCAACCCATTACCCGCGAAGGTTACGACAAGCTCCGTGAAGAAGTGCGCATCCTCGAAGACATCGAGATGCCGCAGATTGCCGAAGCGATTGCCGAGGCCCGTTCGGAAGGCGATCTCAAGGAAAATGCGGAGTATCACGGTCAGCGCGAACGTCAGGGGATGATGCAGGCGAAGATCAACTCCTTGCGTGGGAAACTCGCCAGTTGCTACATCGTCGATAAGTCGACACTTCCCAAGGGCGTCGTCACCTTCGGTACCCGCGTCACCGTCAAAGACTTGAAGTTCGACGATCTGGAAAAGTACGAATTCGTCGGCCCGGGTGAAGAAGACTACGGCAGCGATGTGATGAAGATTCTGACGACCAGCCCGCTGGCGACGGCCATGATGGGCAAAAAAGTCGGCGACATCGTCGAGTTCGAGGCTCCGCGCGGAACGCAGAAATACGAGATCGCGGAAATCGAAGAAACGTTGTAGATCGCCACTGACAGATCTCGATTTCAATGCGACCCCGGCCACAAACACCGGGGTCGCGAACATTTGCCCAGTTCGCCGTGTCAGCCGGGATTGACAGTTTCGGCGTTCGCCACGATATTCCGCGCACAGGAGACAGTCCGCCATGACCCATCACGCCGACTATGCCCGGCAGACGGCCGAACGCGCCCGTGCGGCATCGCGGCAGTTGGCGACGGTCTCGGGATCGGCTAAGCAACAATGGTTACACCGGGCGGCTGATGCGCTGGTCGCACGCACACCAGAACTCGTCACCCGTAATGAACAAGATTTAGCCCGCGCTCCCGAATTCGGTTTGACCGCAGCGGCAACGGACCGCCTTCGGCTCACTCCGTCCCGCATTGCTGACATCGCTGGTGCCTTACGAGAGGTCGCCGCCCTGCCCGATCCGGTCGGCGAGATCATCGAGGGGTATCACCGTCCAAATGGATTGCGGATCGAGAAAAGCCGCGTGCCCTTGGGAGTGGTCTTTTTCATTTATGAATCCCGTCCGAATGTGACCGCGGACGCGGCGGCCCTGTGCGTGAAGAGCGGTAATGCCGTCATTCTCCGCGGCGGCAAAGAAGCCCTGCATAGCAACGTAGCGTTGTATCGGGTACTCAAAGACACGCTGATTGAAACCGGTTTGCCGGAGCACGCCGTCCAATTGGTGGCAACACCGGATCGTGAAGTCGTCGGTGAGATGCTGAAACTGCGAGGGCTGATTGATGTCACCATTCCCCGCGGTGGGAAGTCTCTCATCGAGCGCGTCGCGGCGGAAGCCACGATGCCCGTGATCAAACACTTTGACGGCATCTGCCACGTCTATGTGGATGCGTCTGCCGATCTGGAGATGGCGATCGACATCCTGCGGAACTCGAAGTGCCAGCGGACGGGGGTCTGCAACGCCGCGGAGTGCGTGTTGATTCATGCTGCTGTCGCCGACCGGTTCCTGCCAATGATGGCCGCGATGTTTGCCACAGAGAAAGTGGAAGTCCGCGGGTGTGCCAAAACCTGTACGGCGATTTCGTGGGCCAAGCCGGCAACCGAAGAAGATTACCGCACCGAATATCTCGACAAGATCATTTCGTCCCGCGTGGTCGATGGTCTCGATGACGCGATCAATCACATCGCACGATACGGGTCGCAGCACACCGACACGATTGTCACCCGCGACCTGCAAGCGGCCGATCGATTCGTGGCGCTCGTCGATTCATCCGCAGTCATGGTGAATGCGAGCACGCGGTTCAACGATGGTGGTGAACTCGGCCTGGGCGCCGAGATCGGCATCAGCACCGACAAATTCCACGCGCGCGGCCCCTGTGGCCTCCGCGAGTTAACCAGTTACAAATGGATCGTCCGCGGCGACGGACAGATCAGGGGGTAGGTGGTCGGTGGCAGGTGACAGGCAGAAAGCGAGAGCAACGGCTTTTCTGCCCACCACCTGCCACCCATCACCCGCCACCTGAAACGGAGACCCCACGGATGGGTGACGTACTCAGTCAATCGGAAGTCGAATCGTTGCTAGCCGCGCTCGATCCCGGGTTGCAGCCGCAACACGCCGTATCGAACGCGCGGCGGGACGATTTTCGCTCGCAGATCAGTGTCTACGACTTCAAGCGTCCCGAGCGCGTCAGCAAAGAGCAGATGCGCGCGTTTCAAGCGTTACACGAAGGTTTCAGCCGCGAATTCGGTGCCGGCCTCAGCGGGATGCTCCGCGCAATTATTGAGGTCAAACTCATCAGCGTCGATCAACTCACTTACAGCGAGTTCGTCTTCAGCCTCGAGAATCCAACGTGCTTCAACCTCCTTGCCTCGGAGGGACTCGAAGGGCACATCATTCTCGATCTCAATCCGTCGATCATCTTTCCGATTATCGATCGTTTGCTGGGCGGTGGTAAAGAAGCCTCGAACGATTTTCCGGGGCGGCCGTTGACCGAGATCGAACTGCAGCTGGTGTCGCGCATCACCAACCTGGCGATTCAAGGGCTCGAAAAATCGTGGGCGAACATCTGCTCGCTAGGGCTGCGCGTGCAGCAGGTGGAAAGCAATCCGCAACTCGTGCAGATCGTACCGCCGAACGAAGTGATCGTGCTCATCAGCTTTGAAGTGACGATGGGTGAGGTTCGCGGGATCATGAACCTGTGCATCCCGTTCAACACGATCGAACCCCTTGCCGGCAAGCTCTCCTCCGATTCGTGGTCGGCATACACGAAGAAGGCGATCGATCCGAGGCAATTATTGAATCTCGAAACCGGAGTACAACGGGCGGGCGTCGAAGTCGTCGTGCATCTCGCCCGCGGAAAATTGACCGCCGGGGAACTCTCGGCCCTTGCCGTCGGCGATGTGATCATGACCGAAACGGAAAGAAATGACGGCGTCGAAGTTCTCATCGAAGGAACCCCTCTGTTCCGCGCGATGCCGGGAATGCTGAAGGGCCACAAAGCCATTACAATGGGGCAGACTTTAACGAAGGCGCGGGATGTCATTGCTCGAAAAATGGCAGAAATGGGACTGGCTCCCTTGCCGGGTGGCGGCGCAGAAGTTGGAACAGAACGGCGCCGAACGGGTTGAAGTTCTTGACACAACGAAGTTTCCGCGTTAATTCTAGTGGATTCTTGTGCGCGAGGAATGTAGGAGGATTTGGTCGGCCGACAGAACACCTCCCCTCGCCACGATGGTTGAACCGGGGAGAATGTTGCAATCGAAACGACGCATCGCATCAATGATCAAATCCGTCTTTCGCCCGTTCGGGTGGTCGATCACGAAGGAAAAATGCTCGGCGTGATTCCCACGGCCGATGCATTACGTACCGCGTTTGATGTTGGTCTGGACCTGGTGGAAGTCGCTCCCACTGAGCGCCCGCCGGTGTGCCGAATCATGGATTACGGCAAGTTCAAGTACGAACAGAAGAAGAAGCACTCCAACTCCACCAAGCAGCATCAGGTGCAGTTGAAAGAGATTCGTCTCCGACCGAAAACCGGCGAGCACGACATCGATTTCAAGGTGAAGCAGGCCCGCGAGTTCCTGACCCACAAAGACAAAGTGAAGTTGAACATCATTTTCCGCGGCCGTGAGAATGCTCACCACGATCGTGGCCGGGAAATTCTGGCGGCGATCATCGCTCAACTGGAAGATGTCGCGAAGGTCGAGAAGTCCCCGGGTCTGGAAGGTGGCCGGAACATGACCGCCGTGCTGACGCCCAAGGCATAGCCCGGAATCAGTTTACGGTGAGAATTTCCGGGTCGGTCTCTGGAAATCCCCCCCCGGTTTCCGCTAGAATCCCCGATCCCATCCCGGGCGTGATGCCGATGATGGGATCGTTTGGGCACTTGAGTCAGGATGTCTTGTCATGCCGAAGTTGAAGACCCACAAGGGGATGAAGAAGCGATTCACCGTCACAGCGAGCGGCAAAGCGGTCGCTCGGGCTGCCGGTCGCGGTCACATCCTCAGCTCCAAAACCGCCAAACGTAAGCGACAACTCCGCGGTGATACCATCCTCACGGGAGCGATGGCACTGAAAGTCCGCGAAGGTTTGGCACCGATTCTGTAATGTGTTTTCGCCCCCCGGTCGAGTGGACTCAGCCGGGGGAATCGATTTCTGATCTGTCTCCTGTCGATCGCTTCCCTTTGGCGGCGGTCGTTTCCGTGTGAACAAAGCGGCCCGTGTCATGCGTATCAGTTATAGTGTTGCCCGTCATAAAGCTCACAAGCGCCTGTTCCGTGAGGCGAAAGGTCGCTTCGGCGCCCGGAAGAATCTCATCCGGACCGTCAAGGAAGGGGTCGTCAAGTCACGGTGTGTGGCGTATCGTGACCGCCGGAATCGTAAGCGCGAATTCCGCTCGCTCTGGATCACCCGCCTGACCGCCGCCGCCACGATGCACGGCCTGCGGTACTCGGAACTGATTCACGGCATGACGCTGGCGAACATCACGCTGAACCGCAAGACGCTCAGCGAACTGGCGATCCACGCGCCGGAAGTCTTTGCCGAAGTCGTCGCCGCCGTGAAGAGCGCGCTGCAGGCGGTTTAATCCCGCATCGCGATCGAACGGCAATGCTCACTTAGCCCCCGGTTGTCTTCAACCGGGGGTTTTCTTCCGTGAATGAATATCTTCTGCCCCTCGTTGTCCGCAACGGGGGCTAAGTGGAAAACGGCGAAGGGCGTGCATGGACCCGATCACCGCGCTCGCCGAGTTTGAACAAGCCGCGCTGGCCTCCATTGCCGCAGCGAACAATGCCGCCGCGCTGGAACAGGCCCGCATCGAGTTCCTCGGCAAGAAGCAGGGCCGTCTCAAAGACCTGCAATCGCTGCTCGGAAAAGCCACCCCGGAAGAACGCCCTGTTCTCGGCAAGCGCTTCAACGACGTGAAAACCGCCGTGGAAGCCGCGCTCGAAGCCCGGCAAGCCATCGTCGCCAAACCGAAAGTCGCGGCCACAGCGATCGACCTCACTCTGCCTGGCACGCTGCCCGAATTGGGGCGATTGCATCCCCTCACGCAGACCGTGCGCGAGTTTCAGCAGATCATGGCCCGTTTCGGCTTTGAAGTGGTCGATGATCGCGAACTCGAAGATGAACGCCATAATTTCGACGCCCTCAACATCCCGCTGGAACACCCGGCGCGTGATCCGCTCGACAATTTCTATCTGGCTGCGGCGTGTACGGCTTCGGGAAAGCCCGTTCTGATGCGGAGTCAGACGAGCACGGTGCAAATCCGTGTGATGGAGCAACGACAGCCGCCCATTCGCGTCATTTCTCTCGGCCGCGTCTATCGCCCGGATGACATCGACGCCACGCATCACGTCATGTTCCATCAGATGGAAGGCTTGATGATCGGCCGCGATGTCACGATGGCCTCACTGAAGAGCGTGCTCCGGATGTTCGCCGCGGCGTATCTCGGCGGCGACACCGAAGTCCGTTTCCGTCCGTCTTTCTTCCCGTTCACGGAACCGTCGGTCGAAGTCGATGTCCGGTGGAAAAATGGCTGGCTGGAACTCGGCGGCGCGGGGATGGTCGACCCGAACGTGCTGCAATCGGTCGGTTACGACCCCGAAGAATACGGCGGTTTTGCCTTCGGTTTAGGCATTGCCCGCTTCTGCATGCTGCGGCACGGAATCGACGACATCCGGCTGTTCTATCAGAACGATGTCCGCTTCCTGCGGCAGTTCTGAGCGACTCCGTGGAAAAAATACGACGCCCAGCGAGAGTTTTCGCTGGGCGTCGCGACATCAAAAAATCGGCCCGGCCTCCGGTAAGCCGAGCCGATTTTCTTTTGCTGGCATTCCATGCCACGGACCGTCGGCATCGTGCTGACGGTGTCCGAAATCAGACGAGCCGGTAAGCCGATTCGCCATGTTCCTTGACATCGAGTCCTTCTTCTTCGGTGTGTTCATCGACGGTGAAGCCGATGGTCTTGTGGATGATAAATCCGAGGATGAGGGTCACCACGAAGGCGTAGAGACCGGTGATCGCCACACCTTTGACTTGCAGCATGAACTGGGCAGCCGGGTCCACAACCGGACGGATGACGAAGAGGCCCACGAGCAAGGCTCCCAATCCGCCACCGACACCGTGGACACCCACAACATCGAGCGAGTCGTCATATTTTAACAGCGACTTGCATTGAACAGCGACGAAGCAGACCACGCCCCCAATCAATCCGATGAGCAGTGCTGCACCGGGGCTGACGTGGCCGGAGCACGGCGTGATCACCACGAGGCCGGCGACAATCCCCGAGCCGACACCCAACGCGGTCGGCTTGCCGATGTAGACCCATTCGGCGAGCATCCACGAACCGGCTGCGGCACCACCAGCGATCGCAGTCGTCGCGAAGGCCAGGACCGCCACATTCGCGGAGATCGGCAGGAAGTCTTTCCCGACGGCGACCGCGGAACCGGCATTGAAGCCGAACCAACCCACCATCAGCATGGCAGCGCCCATCAGGGTCCAACCGATGCTGTGCGGCATCATGGGAACCGTCGGATAACCACGGCGTCGCGGCAGAATCAGGATCAATGCCAAGGCCGAGACCCCGGCGAGAACGTGCACCACGGTTCCACCGGCGAAGTCGAGCACGCCCGCCTGGAACAACCAGCCGTTGACGTTCCACACCCAGTGACAGACCGGGTCATAGACGATCGTTGCCCACAGCACCACGAAGAGGCACCATGCCGAAAACTTGACGCGTTCCGCAATCGCTCCGACGATCAACGCCGGGGTGATGATGGCGAACATCATCTGGAACATGCAGAACAACAATTCGGGAATCCCGTTCGCGATCGATCCTTCGGTATCGCCACTCACGAGGTCGGTGGTATAGCCAGCTTTGTCGCCTTCAGGCTTGCCGAAGGAGCTGAGCATTACCAGATTCGGATCCCAGCCGAGATAGCTGAGTTTCGGCTTGGCCGAGCCGTCTTCCTTCTTGTCGGGTGCATCGACAGCAATTGCCGAGGGAACGGCAAATGCCAGGCTGTATCCGCAGAGAACCCATTGAACAGTAACGATGGGGACGCAGACCATGACGCACATGAACATGTTCAGGACGTTCTTCGCGCGGACCATGCCGCCGTAGAAGAGCGCGAGACCGGGCATCATGAAGCAGACGAGCGCGGCGCTGGTCATCAACCAGGCGGTCGAGCCGGTGTCGGACTTACCAGCAAGAAAAGCCGGGGTTGCCGCGACAGCGGCTGGTGCCGCTTCGGCGGGAGCGGTGGGCGTGGCTTCGGCCGGGGCCGCTGCCGCTTCAGGTGCCGCCGCCGGTGTATCCTGGGCGAAAGTGGGGTTCGCCAACGGCGTTAACCACAAGAGGCCCAATAGGGCGGCCGCCATCGCGGGTCGCCAGCCAGTCCACACTCTCGCCTGCATTTGCGCTTCTCCTCGGCTCAACATCTGTCGGGGGAAATCAACTCGCTGCTTTCAGGCCGCCGAACGCCGACGACCCACTGAATTCAAACGGGGCAACAGAGCGGCCAAAAAACGTGGCACAACGCTCTATCGCGATTCGATTTTGCCAACGAAACGACCGTGAATTTCAATTCGCAAGTCGTGTGCCCGAGAATGTGGCATATATTGAAAAATATGTCGCAACTGCTTTTTGTGAATGACGATACGTTCTGACTCATATTTGTGCAGCCGCATTAAAAAACTTGAGCCGGCATGATTTGGCGCAAAAACAAGGCGTAACAGCACAACAATTAAGCACATTGCTGCGATCGCCATTCACGGGATCGACCGAGCGATCTTGACCGATCGTTGAATCGCAACGTACAAATCCAGCGCAATCAGACTTTCTGGGAGTGGCAGGTATGCGACGAAACGAGCGGATTTTCGCCGTGTTGCTGGGGGCTGCCGTGACCTTGGGCTGTCAAATGACACCTGCTCCCGGGTTGGTTCCTTGCCCGCTGCCTGTCGCCGAGCAGACCGCCAAGATTCTCGATATCGTTCCGCTGGGAACATCGCGAGAGGATGCAATCAAACGCCTTGACAAGGCCGGGATCATTGGCAATTTCAGCACTGGCGACAGCAAGTCTACCTATTACTGCGACGTTTGGCCGCAGGGCGAGAAAGAACGCTGGCACATCAACGTCGTGCTGCTGTTCGACGAAAACGGCATTCTTTACGGCACCCGACCGCAATTGTCGTCGCCCGTAACCGAGCGGAACGACATGAAGGTTGGGGCTCCCACGGATCCATTTGGCCCAGCCGTTATTGGGAAAGGTGCCGATCCGTTCGAGTAGGTCCACATTGGATTGATGCGACTCGCTCGCCGCCTACAGGATCTTTATTCGCTCAATCCCCCCCCACTCCCGCTCGTGTCTTGTGCGGTGTTTAACGCTAACACGACCGTTGGGCGAGTGCTGAGCGAATTCTTAGCGACATAACATCTGACAATGGCGAGATTTAATCCCATTGCACCACATGGTGCCGAGTTGTCGGGCACATTGTTTGCAACTAGGCGAGCGGGCAATTCCACGGCATGACGCCTATGAAGCCTTCTCGCACGATTCGCATGACCTGCATTGGGCCGCGGACGTAAGGGCGCATGGCCGCGCCACATCCGCTGGCCCGGCGGTCTGATGTCCCGATAACCTCACCATCATTTCAAAGAAGGGCCAGCTATGCGCAGTGGTGCGTCGTCGAGTGTCGGGGTCAAGGCCGCCAGTACGGCCGTACTGGCATTATTGTGGATCATCAGTTCCGGACTGGATGCATCGGCGCAGGATCCTGCCGCGGCTGACCCCGCTGCCCCGGCCGCTGCTGCGCCTGCGGAAGCCCCACCAGCAGCACCGTCACTGCCTCCGTATTTCACAGGGACGAGTCCCGATCCGGCCAAGCCGATCTGGCCCGATCCGACGGGAGCCGCGGCGGGATATTGGACCACGCCCTCTGCCGGTCCGATTGGTGACGGTGATCCCTCCGCGTTGAGCAACGCTCAACTGTACGACCGGATCGCTCACAATACCTTCTCGATCAATATGGTGTGGGTGCTGATCGCTGGTTTCATGGTCATGTTCATGCAGGCCGGTTTTATGCTAGTGGAGACCGGACTGTGCCGGGCGAAGAACGCCGCGCACACCTCAGCGATGAACCTCATGGTCTATCCCTTGGGATGCATCGCCTTTTGGGCGTACGGTTTTGCAATTGGTTGGGGCAACTGGTTCAACGGACCGGTCCCGGCTGGCTGGTATTCTTCTCTTGGGCCAGGCACGGCGCTCCTGAATGAAGGGATCGGGATCGGCGGCGATGCGGCGACCAGCGTGTATACCTACGGGTTGCTGGGCACGAAGGGCTTCTTTCTGACCGGCATCGAAGATGTCAGCGTTCTGGCGTTGTTCTTCTTCATGATGGTGTTCATGGACACGACGGCCACAATTCCAACAGGGGCCATGGCCGAACGCTGGAGTTGGAAGAATTTCTGCCTGTTCAGTCTGTGGGTCGCGTTACCGTACTGCATCTACGCCAACTGGGTGTGGGGCGGCGGTTGGCTCGCACAAGCCGGTAAGAACTGGGGACTGGGTCACGGTGCGGTGGACTTCGCCGGATCGGGGGTGGTCCATGCGATGGGCGGAATTATTGCACTCGCGGGAGCGATCTGCATTGGGCCCCGCATCGGGAAATACGTGAATGGCAAGCCTCAGGCATTGGCAGCGCACCACGTGCCGATGGTCGTCGCCGGCACCTTTATTCTCGCGTTCGGCTGGTTCGGGTTTAATCCGGGCTCGACGTTGTCGGGAACTGATCTGCGCATCAGCGCTGTCGTCGTAAACACCATGCTCGCGGGTTGCACGGGAGCGGCCGGGGCTATGTTGTATATGATGGGCACCGGCAAGAAGCCGGACCCCACCATGATGTGCAACGGCATGCTCGCCGGGCTGGTCGCCATCACGGCACCCTGCGCCTTTGTCGATAGCTGGGCGGCCGCTGTGATTGGCTTGATTGCGGGCGTGCTGGTGGTGGTCAGCGTCTACTTCTGGGATGGCATCGGCATCGATGATCCGGTCGGCGCGATTTCCGTCCACGGCGTGAACGGCACCTGGGGTGTGATCTCCCTAGGCATCTTCGCGAACGGCAAATACGGCCTCGGGTGGAACGGCGTGAACCGTGCGGAATACGGCGGCAGCGACACTGCGGTCACGGACGGCGTGCGCGGCATCTTGTATGGCGATGCTTCGCAGTTATACGCTCAGCTTCTCAACGCCGGCGTCGTCCTTGTCTTCGGCTTCATCATGGCGATGGTCTGGTTCAAGATCAGCAACCTGATCTGCCCGCTCCGCGTCAGCCGCGAAGTGGAACTGCAAGGTCTGGACGTTCCGGAAATGGGAACCCTCGGTTACCCCGATTTCACGATGGCAAGCCACAGCCACCATGTGTCGTAAGCAAACGATATTATGACTGGAAATCGAGCGGCCCTCCCTCTCTTGGGGAGGGCCGTTTTTGTTTCATCACCAGATAGGAAACAACGAGATCATCTTTCGACAAGAATTTCCGTGCGAACAACAGTTGTCTTGACGGACAAGTCTGCTGATGATCATACTACGATCAACCAAAGCATCGGGGTGCTGATCGCGTTAATATCACGCCGGAACCAGATTTTTCAGAAAGGATCTGCATCGTGCCTGCCACTCCCACGGATCGGTCGGATGTGATTGTGATCGGCGGCGGACCCTCCGGAGCCACGGTTTCCACACTCGTCGCCCAAACTGGCAAGAAGGTCACACTTTTCGAGCGCGAACGATTCCCGCGGTTCCACATCGGGGAATCGCTCATCCCGGAAACGTACTGGGTGCTCGACCGGCTGAAGATGCTCGACAAGATGAAGGGGAGTCACTTCGTTCAGAAGCACAGCGTGCAATTCGTCACCGAACACGGCAAGCTCTCCGAACCATTCTACTTCTGGGACAACAAGCCCCACGAATGCTCGCAGACCTGGCAGGTCGTTCGCAGCGAATTCGATCACATGATGCTGAAGAATGCGGCCGAACAGGGCGTGGAAGTCCACGAAGGAGCCAAAGTCCACGAAGTGCTGTTCGAGGGTCAACGCGCGATTGGTGTCCGCGTAGCGACCGATGACGGTGTCGTGCGCGAGGTCTTCGCCGATGTCATCGTCGATGCCAGCGGCCAGAGCGCGATGCTGATGGACCACTTCCAACTCCGCACCTGGGATGCGCAACTCAAGAAAGCCGCGCTCTGGACGTATTGGAAGGGAGCCTACCGCGACACCGGTCGTGATGAAGGAGCGACGATTGTGATGCAGACCACCGGCAAAAAGGGGTGGTTCTGGTACATCCCCTTGCACGACGACATTCTCAGCGTCGGCGTTGTGGCGGGATTCGATTACCTCTTCAAGAATCGGGCGACCAAAGACCACGAGCAGATTTATTTCGAAGAAGTTGCCCGGTGTCCGGGCCTGCAACCGCGGTTGGAAGGAGCGGAGCGCGTGGCCCCGTTCCGCGTGCAGAAAGAGTATTCGTACAAATCCAAACAACTCGCTGGTGACGGCTGGGTGCTCGTCGGGGACGCCTTCGGCTTCCTGGATCCGCTGTACTCGTCGGGGGTATTGCTGGCTCTGAAATCCGGTGAACTCGCCGCCGATGCGATTGTGGAAGGTCTCAACAAAGGCGACACATCGGCCGCACAACTTGGCAAATGGGGCCCGGATTTCACCAAAGGCATGGACCGCATGCGTCGTCTCGTCTGCGAGTTCTACGACGGCTTCAGTTTCGGCCGCTTCGTGAAACGCTACCCACACCTGAAGGGCCACCTCACCGACCTGCTGATCGGCGATCTGTTCGACCCCAAGGTGGACGATGTCGTCGAACCGATGGATCTCATCCGCGAAGAACAGCGCGCGGCGGGAAAACTGCTCACGCCGGAGATTCTCGCGGTGCCGTAACGGCCGCGTCGTTTAGGCACGGCCCCGCACTCCCCTATCGGGTCGCGGCTAAACAACAGCGCTCGATGTAGACCATTACCCAACCGTCAGTCGGTTGCTGCATTGATCAAGGATCTGCGCAGCAATTTGACGGGGGTTGTAGCCGCCGGGGAGGCGGACGAGCGGTTTGCCATATTGGCGGCAGAAGTCCTGCACTTCGCCGTAGGAATGACTCGACCAGCGGATGGCGAGCAGGACCATCGCCACTTCGGGACGGGCGACGTACGGTTCAAAGCCCGCGGTCGATTCATGTGCCCGCGTATCGATCCAGATCAGTTCCGAGAGCAGGAATGCCCGTTCGATCGCTTCGGCGGCATGCGGGCGACGTTCGCCGCCGATAATGATCGCCGCCTTGCCCGCCAGCATTTCCGCGACCTCACTGAAGAGCGGATCGGAGGCTGCACTGTCATCTTCTTCATCGCGAGACGGGGCCGTGGCGAGGTACTTGTCGATTTCACGCATGGTGAGTTGAAATGCCGGCGACATGCTCGCCATCTCGGGTAACTGCTCGACGTGATCGATGAGCAGTTCGCGTAGTTCGAGACTGCTGGGAGCCATACCGCTTTTGACGAGTTCTTCGACATCTTCCGAGATCGAGGCCCACATCGCCTTGGCATCGTCCCCCGCGGTCCCCACCTGAGCGAGTTTGTAGCGCAGTCGACCGAGCACTTTTTTGCGGGAAGTCACTTTGCGGCGGCCTTCATCCCAACGCCCGGCGAGTTCCATCACACGCTTGTTCAAATCGCCCCAGCGGGTCGGTTCGGCGGGATCGTCGAGACGCATGAAGCGGCGGATGAAAATCTGCCGGTTCGAGGCGAGATGCTTCAACCACCCGAAGACGCGGGCCTGATCGTGATCGGTCGGCGGACCGTCCATGCGGACCACGGCGATGCGCACGGCAGACTGCGCTTCGGCGAGCAGGTCTACCGCCTGTTGGAACGTGTCACTTCCCTCTTCGTTTTCTTCGAGCAGCTTCTGCATCAACCCCACGGCATTGGCGAGGGCATCAAAACACCCGGCGAGACCAAGCCATTCCGCGGCATCACTCGGATTGGGGGCCGTTGGATGCGACATCCACAGGAAGCAGTCGGGAATCTGTTTCGCATGGGCAATGAGGTCGCGATCTTTCGGTTCGACTTCGGCCCGAAAATCAGGACTTGCCATGGACAATCGACGACGCTGTTCGGCCCAGCGACACGCGTCGGCTTTAAGTCGACAACGCTCTTCGATCAACGGCAATTCGTCGTCGGTCGCCGGGAGTGATTTAACGAACGGTCGGCGCGGCGATTCCTCACCGTATCGAGCCTCAAGTTCCCGCTCGCTGACGGATTCCGTGGAACCGGGAGAGACAAACTGCCGCAGTTCACGAAATGATTGCAGCGTTCCCGATCGTCCCACCGGCAAGATAGGTTCGCTCGGAATCGGTGGGCTGACGGGAACGGGCAAAGCTACGGCGGTGGCGGGCGGCGGCGGCGCAGCGCTCTCAGCCGGCACAGCCGCCATCACCGCGGGAGGCGCTGGTACCTCGGGACGTTTCACCAATGCGGACTGCAAATCAACAAAAAGCTGTCTTAGTCCCGAAGACTCTTCCCGAAGCCGGGCCACTTCGGCCTCGAGCGCTTCCAAACGTTCAAAGCGAACGAGCAATTCAGAAACGACGTTCGACAGTAATTCGTTGAGTTCGGTGGGCATGGCAAAAAGCGCTCCCCAAGATTAAGAAATTTTCTCTATTCTAGGAAACAACCGCCCCCTCGCGCAGTGACCTTCGTGCAGTGCGAGGGAAATCCCCCTTCGTAACCGATGTACCAATCTGCACTTGGAAAAATGCCGCCAAGTCCGGGAAAGGACGCGAATGTGACGCGGAAGTTAGTCTTCCGCCCGGCCGTCATCGCTCATCTTGACGATCTTTGGATCGAACCGCGCAATGGTATCCACGAGATCGGTCTGTTCCGCCATGACTTTCAGGATGTCCTTGTAGACAGACGGCACTTCGTCGGAACCGGCTGAGATCACACGAACGCCCTTCGCCAGCAGGTCTTTCTGCACTGCGCGAAAATTAAATTTATCCCGCGCGGCCGTCCGGCTCATACACCGCCCTGCCCCGTGAGACGCCGACGCAAAACTTTCGGGATGGTCCTTGCCCTTCACGACAAACGCCGGGCTGGCCATCGAACCGGGAATAATTCCTAGCACGCCGGCTGCCGCCGGGGTTGCTCCCTTACGATGCACGATGACTTCGCGGCCGTTGTGCGTTTCTTTCCACGCAAAGTTGTGGTGATTCTCGACGCCCGTGATGACCCGCGCGCCGAGCAACTTCGTGACCAGTCGGTGAATGACCGCATGATTGGCCGCGGCGTAGTCGCCCATCAGATTCATCGCTGCCCAGTATTCCTGGCCGGCATCATCGTTGAGATCGAGCCATGCCAATCGACCGAGCTCCTGGTACTTCTTCGGCAATCGGGCTTGAGCCATGCGGCTGTAGACATCGCACACCGACGAACCAACCCCGCGACTGCCACTGTGACTCAGAAGTGCCGTATAAGAACCGGCGTCGAGACCGAATTGCTCATCGCGCTCGGTCACCGTGAGGACACCGAACTCGACGAAATGGTTGCCCGACCCCGACGTGCCGAGCTGTTTGCGGGCTTTGTCCTTGTGCTCGCGCGTCACCCGGGTGACAGTCCAGTCGGCATCCATCACCGGATGATCCTGCGGAGTTTCGTGCGCACTGCCGATGCCGAACCGTGTGCCGTTTTCGATCGCCGCCCGGAACCGTTCATAACGATGCCCCATTTCGTCCGGGGCGATGTCGAGCACGCTTAGTTTCATGCGACACGCGATGTCGACACCCACGGCATACGGCACCACCGCGTTCTCCAAGGCCAGCACGCCACCAATCGGTAAGCCGTAGCCAACATGGGCATCAGGCATAAGGGCTCCGCCGACGGCCATCGGCAGCGAGCACGCCTGCTTCATCTGCACGTGCGCCGCCTGGTCAATCTCGCTGCCCCATGTGCGATACGGAATTGGTGTCAACGGCGCGGCTTGCGGTTCCAACAGCCGTTGCGCCACGCCGCCGAAATGCTCGTGCGCGGTATGCGCAGCGGGATCGGCGACGATTTCCGCCAGCAGCGTTTTCACATGCTTGCTGTTGAGCGCCCCGGACGAAATCGCGGTCTGCAGCGCACGAATCGCCTCGGGAATGGCGTCATCCGGCAGACCGAGTTTGCGAAGTTGTGTCGGATTCATGGGGATCGACTTTTATCAAGCTGTTTTTCCGAGCCGCGACCGTCAGGGAGCGCGTTCTCATCGAAATCAATCCAAAGAACGCGAGCCCTGACGGTCGCGGCTCGGAAGGGGAAAACCACACAATTTATCAACGACATGCTCAATTCTGAGTTGCGCGAGGTCCATTCGCAGTTCCGGCGTGGACCATCCCGTGAGTACCACCGGGATACTGTCGGGATGCCGTGCTATCGCCTCGCAAGTTTTTGCGGCCATGACCGGCGACCAGGGTTCAACGTCGAGCAGCACGATGTCCGCGGCATGGTCAACCATCGTGTAACCCACGGCCGACAGAGATTCCCTCAACCATGCAGTCAAGGCTGGGTCGGCGATTTCACCGAGACAGACCGAGCCGTGGCCTTCGAGAGGTGATGAAGAAGAGGATTGCCATAGCCAAGTCTCCTGCCGGCTGGCCGTCGAGGGAGGAAAGTCCATCGCGACGCCGGGCGCGGCGTTTCGACACGCCCGCAGTGCCGCGAGTTCGCGCTCAATTCGCGTAATGGCATCCCACAGTGGCACACGCCAGGCCGGCGGCCCATGCGAACGCGTCCGCCCTACCGCTTCCGACCACGCGCCGGTGATCCACACGACCCGTGCCAGGGGGGCGATGGTCAGCAAGTGTGAAACATCGTCCGCAGTAAATTCATCGGGCCAACTTTCGCCGATGATCACCAAGTCTGGCGGTGGTCTCGTCGTGGACACATCCGTCACCGTCGACTTCAACTGCAGGATGAGATCGGTCGCGGATTGCGTCAACCAATCCCGCACTGGTCGGTATTCGTTGCGGTCTGCCAAGCCAATCCATAATCCGTGCAGGGAGTGCATCGTCACGTCCATCAGGAAATGCCTCTTGTGCCACGGCCGACATGGCCGTGGCACACCGACGCATTACGCGGTGTCCTCATTTGTCAGGATCTCTTCCGGATCGGGCTGAATCAGCGGCGAACGATTCTTGTGGAGCGTTTCGACCACAGGACGAATCTGGTTCACGCGGCAAACCGTCCGATACGGACAGCGTCCCGTACAATCCGGGTCGGGATTGTCGACCACAAACTCGCCGGCACGAATTCCCGCCGCAAGCCGTGGCAGAATTGTCGTCAGCAATTTCTCGAGCGACTCCCACACCGCGGCATCCAGCCGCGTAAAGCCCTTTGGTCCGCGTTGCGACAGCCCCGCTTTGAAACCCGTTTCCCGCACCGCCCAATAGCCGAGTTGAAACGGCAACGCGTCTTCGGCGACCAGCCCCAACTGCTTCACGGCGAAGGCATACAGTACCAGTTGCACTGCGCGGCCGGAGCGGACATCTTCGACCGAAATCCGCGGCGGGCGGCCAGTTTTGTAGTCGATGACGTTGTAAACCGTACGGCCTTGAATCATCGCGACATCGACTCGGTCGATGCGGCCGCGGACGAAAACCATTTCCGTGCCATCGCTGAACGCCAGCGCCGGAGCGATTTCCAGATTCTTTTCCGATGGTCGACGAGGGACATCGCCAAAGGGAACTTCCGCGCGGTTGATGTTCCAGCCCTCTTCCCACCGCTGCTGCACGAGTTGGCGATAGTTGTCGAACTGCTGCGAATAGGCCGAGGCCCAGTCGGTGAGCAGGCGTTCTTCCAATCGGGTGAGCGCCCGTTGCAATTCGGTTTCGGTGACGGTTCGCTGCAGCCGGTCGGATACCAGCGCCGAGAACCGTTCCGCGAGTTCTTCCCGCGCAATGTCTGCCATTTCGGAACGCAGATCGGCCAATACATCGTGGACAACCACGCCCCGGCGAAGGTGGTCCGTGCCTTCTTCCATCGAGGCGAGCGGTTCGATACCGAGCACCGTGCTCAACCAGAACCGGAAGGGACAGTTGGCATACGCTTCAAACTCCGTCGCGCTGAATTGCCGCTTCGGTCCGAAGCGTTCCTGCAGGCGGCGTTGATTCGTCGTTTGCTCCAGGCGGCCTTCGTAGGATGTGAACCCCTTGGTCTCGAAGCGAGCCATCGCCATGTCGAGAGCGGCGATAACGTTGTTGACCATCGGGCGCGTGGTCGGCGATTCCCCCAAGGATCGCAACCAACCTGCGCGGCCGGTCCGTGCCGACTCCATCGCCATCAGCCGCTGATCGGTCAACGTCAGCGATTCCTCCACCGGCGGGATCGGGTCCAACTGGCCTTCGTGTCGCACGGGGAGCGCTGCCAGGGTAAACAACCGTCGGAGGGCCATCACATACGGACTGGCAAATGCCGGCTGACCGCGGACATTCACGGCGGCGTAACTCAACGTGAGGGATTGCGTCCCCCGCATCAGCAGCGACCAGAAGAAATAGGCCTCTTCCTGCTGATGCAACGCCGCGTGTCGCAGCGGCAGTCCCTGGGCAACGAAGCGTTCCCGCTCGGCGTCGGTGAACAGGCAATCGTCACCACGGCGTCGGGGGAAACTTTCCTCGGTGAGACCAATGAGAAACAGATGCGGCGTGTCGACATGACGGAGTTGATCCATCGATAACACGCGGACCGAACCGGTGTGCTCGGGTGGTGGGTCGCGTTCTTCCGACGCCAGCAGATCGCGGAATTCCAGTAGAAATTCGGACAACGTGAGCATGGCTGGGGTGTCCGTCCACTCTGTTTCCGCCACGGCCGCATCACGAATGACGCGCTGCACCTGATCCCACCCCGGGCGCTCGTCGACCAATTGGGGATCGAGTCCGAATCCCACCGCGGAGACGAACTCGGCGAGCGCGTCGATCCAGTCGCCGAGCGTGTGATCACGCCGCAGCGGAGCGGTCACGTTTTGGTACCACATCAACACTCGTGTGGCAGCGATCGCGTGGGCTTGCAGATCGTCCTGCGTGTCTTCGAGGGCGTCCTCATCCCGTCGTGAGGCGTTGGTTTCGACGGTAGCGACCCGACGAACGATGTCCAGAATGGCCATGCGATCCTGCGGAATCCGCAGTTGTCGCAGCACCGTGGAGGCCGCGCGAACATCCGCTTCCACGGTGTTCCGTAGCGCCGGGGGATTGAAGTACGTCGACCCCAGAACGGACATCAACCGTGGATACGCCCAATCTTCTGCCTCAGTTTGCAGTGCCGCTATGAGAAATTTGACAATGCCTTCGAGTCGCAACGGCGAACCGGCTTCCGTCCATGTCGGGATACCAGCGGATTGCAGCGCCCGACCCCACCGCTCCCCTTCTTCAGTGAGACTGCGGACCCCGACGGCAATCTCCCCCGGACGAACACCACTCGCGATCAAGGATTTGATCCGCAGCGCAATCGCCCGCCATTCACTATCGGGTCCGGTCGCGGCGACGATGGTCAATCCTGCCGCAGACGGTGCGGGTTGGTCGTCACGCGGATTGCCGAACAACCGATTGCGGATCGGCGCTACATACGCCGGTGCTGCTGCCACCGTCGGTTCGACCAAGGTTTCCACACGTTGTGGGAATGAGGACCGCAACCGTGCCCGTGTCCCCCGACACTTGGCAAACAGTTCGTCGCGGCCGTCCGTTGGTTCATCCGCGAGGGTCATCACCAAACGGTCGGTCCGTTGACCCAGCGCTTCGAGAATTTCAAATTGCGGCCGGGTGAAATCAGAGAAACCCACGACGGCAATGAGCGACCACGGCGGCAGCGCCCGGCATTTTCCCTCCAGCAGCATCGTCCGCGCGAGCCACGTGCGGCCTTCGTTGTCGTACCAGTTCCGTTCCTGCAGGACATCCTGATACCGCTGGTAGACCAGACCGAGTTCACGATCCCGATCGGCGGTCCGTCCCCGCTGCGTGGTGACTTGCAAAAAATCTTCAGGCCAGATTTCGTCGCGTTTCAGTTCGGAGATAAACCCCGCGACGACATCGAGAAATCCGGCCGTTGCCGCGACGCCCCGAAAATGGCGGAACATGCCCGACTGCTCGAAGTCCCGCGTGATTCGTCGCAGCAGCAGTCGTCGAATCGTGGGGGAAATCCGTGTGGCCGGTTGGTCGGCCGCTTTGACCAGTGACTCGGCAAAATCCTCGAAGGTCATCACCTGTGGCGCGAAATGTGTGGTTCTTGACAATCCCAAGATTCGCTGAATCACATCACGGCGGGAACGCTTCGTCGGCGTCAACCACAACCCTGTGCTGACACGATTTGCCGCCGATTCCTGTTGTCGGTGCGCGACGTACTCCCGCAGCACGGACTGCATGAGTCCGGCCGGGTCGAGTCCCCTCCTGAGTTCGACCGAGGCCATACGTTCTCCTGTGACAACCCGGCTGCATCGTAACCGATTAACCATTTCAAGGCGAAGAGGGGGAGGTTTTCCACAGAAGGCACAGAGGACACAGAAAGGACAAGGAGAGAGGAGAAAGGAGGATTTGGTCTGCGGCGAATTCGATTTTCGCACGCATTGAAGACCATTTCCTTCATTCTCCGCATTCATCCTCTTCTCTTTCTCTCCTGCCTTTTCCTTTCTGTGTCCTTCTGCGTTCTCTGTGGATCACCTCCGTATTGAATGGAATTCCCGTGGCAGCGGACTCCGTCGCTCGCGCTCCGGACTGGGATCAGTCCAACGATTCGGCGGAAAACCGGCGGCGACGCCCTTGCTGCCTCTCTGGAAAACGCCTAGATTCAATAGAGGTACGTTGATCCTTCGGAGCGGGTCGCCACGACGGCATGGCAAGGGAGTTGGCCGCCGTCATCAGGGAGAGCAGGTTATGCGCGGTTTGCGACACGGTTGGTCGAGCGTGGTTCTGACGTTGCTTCTTGGAGCAGCCTGCGTGAATGCGGTCGCCGCCGCGGAGACTCCCAAGGCGGACGAAGAATACTACGAACTTCTCAAATTGTTCGTCGATACCTTCGAGCAGATTGACCGGAACTACGTCACCACCACCGATCGCCGCAAGGTCGTCGAAGCCGCGATGCGGGGGATGATCGGCGAACTCGACCCGTACTCGTCGTACATCGACCCGGAAGAACTGAATCAGTTCAACACGATCGTCGATCAGGAATTCGGCGGGATCGGCATTCAGGTCACCGTCGAGCCGAAGACCCGGCAGTTGATGGTGATGACGCCTCTGCCGGGAACGCCTGCTTATAAAGCCGGTGTGCGAGCGGGTGATCGGATTCTCGAAATCGATGGCAAGCCAACCGCGGAGTTTCCCGAAGGTCGCGAGATGGACAATGCCGTCAAACTGATGCGCGGCAAGCCCGGCGATGTCGTGAAGGTGACGGTGCTACATCTCGGATCGAACAAGCCCGAAACGCTGGACATCGTCCGCGCGATCATCAAAACGGCAACCGTGATCGGCGATCATTACAATACCGACGGAACGTGGAACTATCACATCCCCGGCGAACCGAAGATCGGTTATCTCCGCCTGACCCATTTCAGCCGCAACAGCACGGAAGAAATGGAAGACGCGATGAAGCAATTGAAGAAAGACGGCGTGGAAGCGGTGATCCTCGATCTGCGATTTAATCCGGGTGGATTGCTGCCGGCCGCGATTGCGATCGCCGACATGTTCGTCGAGAAAGGCGTGATCGTCAGCACTAAGGGCCGCAACACGGAAGAGCAAGTCGTGCGGGCCAAGAAAGCCGGTACCTACAGCGGCTTCCCGATGGCGATTCTCGTCAACCGTTTCAGCGCCTCGGCCAGTGAAATCGTTTCCGCCTGTCTGCAGGATGATAAGCGGGCGATCATCATCGGCGAACGGACGTGGGGCAAAGGGAGCGTGCAGAACGTGATTGAACTCGAAGGAGGCAAGAGTGCGCTCAAGCTCACCACCGCGAGTTATCACCGCCCGAGCGGCAAGAACATTCATCGCTTCCCGACCTCGAAGGAAAGCGACGAATGGGGTGTTTCGCCCGACGCCGGCTATGAAGTCAAGTGGTCGATTCAGGACATGGAAAAGTATCGCGACTTCCGTTCGGATCGCGACGTGCTGCGGACCTCGGGTGAACCGCCAAAGTCGGACTTTGTCGATACGCAATTCGCGAAAGCACTCGAAGCCGTGAAAGCGGAATTGGCCAAGCCCAAGACGGAAGACGACGAGAAGAAAGACGACGAGAAAGCGGAAGAGAAGAAGGAAGAAGAAAAGAAGCCGGAAGAAAAGAAAACCACCAGTAAGGCCAAAGCTTCTCCTGGTGCCGCCGATTTGACGCCGTTGTTCAACATCATGACGTTCCTCCGCGTGCGGTGTGCGTAATTTCTGGTTGAGTTCGTTCGCATGCCGTTGCTGTTAGCGCTGGAAACTTCGTGCGATGAAACCGCCGCCGCGGTCATCGATCAAGATCGGTGTGTCCTGTCGAACATCGTGGCGACGCAACATACTCTGCACGAGCGTTTCGGCGGCGTGGTTCCAGAGATCGCCTCTCGGGCGCATGTCGAACGCGTTTTGCCGGTCATCGACGAAGCCCTGAAAAACGCGGGGACTTCGCTGGGTGAGTTGACCGCGATCGCCGTCGCTACTCAACCGGGACTCGTCGGATCGCTGCTCGTCGGGCTCACCGCGGCGAAATCGCTGGCGTGGGCGCTCAACATTCCGCTCTTGGCTATCAACCACGTTGCGGCGCATTTGTATGCCTGCCGCTTGTCAGCCGGTGCGGACGCCTTTCCGTGCGTGGGATTCGTCGTCAGCGGCGGGCACACCCATCTGTACGATTGCCAATCCCCGGTTGAGTTCCAGTTACTGGGAGCGACCATCGACGATGCCGCCGGGGAAGCGTTCGACAAAGTCGGACAAATCCTTGGACTGGATTATCCCGGAGGTCCACTGATCGAGGCGCTCGCTTGCAACGGAAATCCACAAGCTGTGGCGCTGCCGCGATCGTTTCTGCACGACCCGCAACTGAAATTCAGTTTCAGTGGATTGAAAACTGCGGTGCTCTACGCGACGCGCGGGACACCGGGCTCGCGTGAAATACCGCCCCCGCTCACCGATCAACGCCGGGCCGACATCGCTGCCAGTTTTCAAGCGGCGGCGATCGACATTCTGATCCGCAAGTGCGAACAAGCCCTCGTTCAAACCGGACGAAACACGCTTTGTGTGGGTGGCGGAGTTGCGGCGAACTCGGTTTTTCGAGTCGCGCTGCAAGAACTTTGTACCCGGCGTGACATCCGTCTAATCATCGCCCCACGCGAATTCTGTACCGATAACGCGGCGATGGGTGCCATCGGCTGGGAACTCTACGAACGCGGCCTCTTTGCTCCACTCGACGCCGATGTCACCCCCGGTTTAATGCGCTGATCGTCCAGAAGCCCAGCCATCGCCATGGCAGGGAAGTTCTCACCGCACGAAGCTGAACGTAAATACGTCGGTAATATTCGAGAACACCGGCTGCGCCGCGATCCGTACATAACGCCGGTCTCCGGAAACTGTGGCAAGCGCACTCATCGTGACCCCTTCGTTGATGAACTGAATCACCGGCTGATAACCGACCGCGCTGCCCCCTTGAGGAAAACCGCCGCCGCCATTTCCGACCCCGGGACCGAGTTGCCCCTGCGTCACCGGAGCGAGTTGTTGGGCGACGGTCTGTTGGATCCGCCCGGGCTTCTGATCAAGATGCAAAGCCGGAAGAATCGTCGCAACTTTCTGCCGTCGTCCATTCCGCAACGAGATCCGCACCAACACGTCTTCGGCACCGATGTTGACGTTGATGATTTCGCGTTCTTCCTGTGGAGTCCCTTCGTGGCGCGTGACAATCAGTCGTGCCCGTTTGCCGACGATTTGCCCCCAACCGTGCCTCACGCGGGCTTTGTACTCACCGGGCCAGGCCTGCGGGCAGACGTATTCGTCGTAACAGTTCTCGGGCTTCGGACCGAGACCATCGTGAACCAACACGCCCCCGGCCGTTGTAAAAGGGTTCTCGCGAGAACACGTTGATCCCGAGGGTTCGTCCATTACCAAATCGAGTTCCCCGGCCCCGGTCCATTCAAGTCGGATGTGCAAGTCGCAGCGTTTGGCTTCCGTAACGGCTTTGTTGAACTCCGCGAGTTTCGCCGTGTCGCCGCTGGCATTCCAAGCGGCTTGCACCTCGGCCACGGCAGTGTCGGCAGAATCGATGAATTCGCTGCGTTTCGGTCCCCATCCGTAGACCATCACCCCGACAGCGGCCCAAGCCATGCCCTCGGTATCGCGGCCCCGCTTGGCAAAGCGCAACGCTTCGACATACGGTTCCAGCCGCGTTGGTTCCAGTTCGGCTGCCTGACGACAGCACCGTACGGCTTGAGGAAAGCGTTCAAACCGGGCGAGATACGCGGCGAGAAACAGCAGGCTGGTGGTATCGGCCGGAATGAGATCGCGGGTGGATAACAACACGCGTTCAATCTGCGCACGCGGCCGTCCAGCAATCTCCATGGTCAGCGCGAGGACTTCGTACATCCATGGTTGCGATTTCCCGGCGAGGATCGATTGTTCGAGAAGAGCGATCACGTCGCCATGACGTTTCGCGTCTTCGAGTTCCACGACCAGTTGCCGGAGTGTGGCATTGTCGATGTCCTGCCGCACCAGTTTGGCCCATGTCTCGGCAGAAGTCGGTCCGGCTGGGAGCACGGACTTCGTAGATGTGTTTTTTTTCCCAACCGTTCTTTCTGCCGGTGTGGTGGAAGCAGTGGGATTAGAACGACCAGGAGCGACCGCATCCCCGGTGGGACGTGGTCGCTCCTTGGTTTTCGACGTTGGGTTTGGGTTCTCTGCGAAGGCCAGAGAATCCACAATTACGGGAGTTTTTTTTTCGGAGCAATGGGGGCCGGTTGGTCTGCAACCGGTTCGGGAGCCACGCTGGGGAAGCCGCCGCCGAAGCCACCGCCGCCACCACCAAAGCCACCGCCACCGCCGCCAAAACCACCACCCTGTTGACCACCACCACCACCACCCAGCGGGTTACCGAAGACGCCTTGTCCCTGACCCGCACCACCGGCACCGGCAGATTGAATCGGAATCACGAGGTCGGCCACGGGATACACGCGGGTCGTCAGCACTTCGTCCGCC
>JAKFWC010000002.1 GCA_021732975.1 Planctomycetaceae bacterium
GGCGGGGGGTCGCCGAGAATCTGTTCGAGCACCCAGCGGCCGCGCTTCACCGGTGATGTGCGCGTGGGGTTCGATGTCACCGTGAGAATGCTGGCTTGCGTTAATAGTCCACCGCGTTGATCGGGGCTGAGCGACACGCGGACGAAATCACGCCGGGGGATCGGGCTCCCTTTCTCGCGATGCGGCGGCTGACCTTCCCAGTTGCCATTGGTGTCGGCAATCCCATAGTGCTTTGCGAGTGTCTCATTCAAATACGTGAAGTCGGCATCGACAAAATCGAGAATGCTGCGGTCTTCGCGGATGATCTCGCCGATGAACATTTCCGTTTCGCGCTGCATCGACTTCCGCAGGCGGTCATCGAAGCCGGGGAACATCTTTGCATCGGGGGCAACGGTCTTGAGTCGTTGCAGTTCGAGCCATTGCATCGCGAAGTTTTCGACGAGTGCTTCCGCCTTCTTGTCCGTGAGCATCCGTTTTACCTGGGCATCAATGTTCGCGTTGAGTTCGCCCTTGGTGGCGAGCGCCATCAGTTCGTCGTCAGGCATCGTGCTCCAGAGGAAGTACGACAGCCGAGACGCCAATTGAAACTCATCGAGCGGTCGCGGCTCCGGCGCTTCGGGACGGTCATCGAGTTCCATGCGGAACAAGAACTTGGGCGACACGAGTACGGCGATCAGCGCCCGTTGGATGCCCCCTTCCCAATTCAGCCCGGCGGCCATGTCGGCTTCCACACGCTTGGCGAACCGCTCGACTTCATCCGGTTGTGCGGGACGACGGAAGGCACGGGACATCAGCCGCGTCAGGACTACGCGCGTCTGGACTTCTTTCGGTTGAGTCGCATCACACGCCAGCAACACGCGGTGCGTTTTCGGCCGGGTATCGAGCGGGCCTTCGAGGTTGAAGTAGTCGACATGCAATGTCACCGGCGGTTGATCGTCCGGCGTTTTGAAGAGCGCGATCGCCATCCGTTTCAGATCGAGATTCGGCGGAACTTTCACTTCGATGGAGTCGGGTTTGTCCTTGTCCCGCGATTGCACTTCCTGCGTGTGCAGAATGACAAACGGCCGCAGCGCAGGGACCGCTTTGCCGAAGAGCTGATTCGCTTCGTCATCCGTCACACCCTGGGCCAGACCCGGACCGTGCGCAAGGATCGCAATCCGCACCGGCTGGCCTTCCGCCGCCTCGGCATAGAACTTCGAGCGGAAGATGTACTCGCCATCGTCGGGGACTTTGTATTCGTAGTGCAGCGGCCCGGTGAAGATGGCGTTGTCATTCGGCTTGGTTGAGATCGGTCGGTACTTGCCATCGGGGACATCCTTCCCCGCGGGTTCCAGATACTTCGCATCCATGTGCCGCTTGGGCGGTGCCGGCAACACGGGAACGATGGCCTGATTGGCAATGCCTTCAGCCGCCACGAAATAGCGTTCCATCAGCACCGGTGGCAGCGAAAGCACGTCGCCGATGTTGTCGAACCCGTAGCCGATGTCATCGGTCGGAAAATCGTCGGCCGGGTTGAAGTCCACGCCAACGAGATCGCGGATCGTGTTGTTGTACTCAGTCCGATTCAACCGCCGCAGCGTCACGCGGCCGGGATCGGGTTTCGCCTTGCGATCCGCGTCTTCGTAAATCGCGCGGACCAGCTTGCCTACGAATTCGACATCCTCTTTTGTCGGCCGCGGTTCGTCTTCCGGCGGCATATCACCGGTTTCGATCCGCTTGAGAATCGCCATCCAAGTCTTGCGTCCCACCACGAGGGACTGCGTGTCGACATAACGGTCCAGCGTCAGACTGCCTTCGGACTTGCCATCAGCGTGACACTTCGCGCAGTGCTTTTTCAGAAAGTCGACACCGGCGGGGGCGAACGACGGGGCAGCATCCTCCGCGGCACAGGGGACCGCAATCGCGCAGAGAATCACCATCAACAACGAGGGTCGGAAGATCATCAGGGCAGGCTCAGGCAGGCGGGCAACGAATCGGTGGGCGTTGATTCAGAATAACCCCCAGTTTGGCAAGCGTCTACCCCAATCGGAAGCCCAGGGAATGCATTCCCTGGGCAGTTCCCAGTCAGAGCGTCCCCTTCGACGATGGCACGCCCGTCTGCCGCGGGTCAATCGTCACCGCCTGTCGTAGAGCGCGAGCCGTGGCTTTGAAGGTCGCTTCGGAAATGTGATGGCTGTTCGTGCCATGATGCAGGACGAGGTGCAGGTTCATCATCGCGTTGGCAGTGACGGCGTACCAGAATTCTTCGACGAGTTCCGTATCGAACGTGCCGATTTTTTCCGTCGGAAACTTCACCGCATAGACGAACTTGGTACGGCCGCTGAGATCGAGGGCCGACGTGACCAGCGTTTCCTCCATCGGCAACGTCATACTGCCGTAACGGTTGATCCCCTGTTTGTCACCGACGGCCTGCCGAATCGCGGTGCCGAGGCAGATGCCGACATCTTCCGCCGTGTGGTGATCATCGACGTGCAGATCACCCTTGGCGGTCACTTCGAGATCGAACAGGCCGTGTTTCGCGAAGAGGTGCAGCATGTGGTCGAGGAAACCGATACCAGTCGACACCTTCGCCTGTCCGGTACCGTCGAGATTCAGCGACAGCGCGATTTCGGTTTCGCCGGTCTTGCGCGTCAGTGCATGTTGTCGCGGCATGTTTCACATCCTCGGAAGCCCACGGTTTCTGAACCGTGGGTTGCATTGTTTTATTTTTAAGGGAAGAGACCCACGGTTCAGAAACCGTGGGCGTCAGGGGTTCACAATCTGTTTGAGCACCGACAACAGCGTGTCGATTTCTGTGTCCGTTCCCACGGTAATGCGTAAACCGTCGAGGACACCGTCGTTCGCCCAGGCGACATCGCGGTAGACCATGTACCGGACGAGAATCTTGCGCTGCTTGAGGGATTCATATAATTCACGGTGACTGCGGTCCGGGTGCGTCGCCCAAACGAAGTTCGCTTGGGATGGCGTGACATCGAAGCCGAGTGCCTGCAGACCCGCGTCGAGGCGTTGCCGGGTCGCACGAATTTTGGCGACGTTATTCAGCATCCATGCCTGATCGGAAATCGCCGCTGTCGCCGCAGCGAGGGCGATGGCGTCGCAGTTGTAGCTGTCCTTCACCTTTCGCATGCCAGCGATCAGATCGGGATGCGCGATCGCGAAGCCGAAGCGAATGCCCGCGAGACTGTACGATTTGCTGAAGGTTCGCGTGATGACCATCTGCTGACCGAGCGGTGACCGCAGCATCTCGGCCCGATGCGGCGTGTCCGCGAAATCGCCGTACGCTTCGTCAAGGACCAACACGCCCTGCGGCGGCACCAACTCCTGCAACGTCGCGTCATCCCAACGGTTGCCCGATGGCGAATTGGGATTGGGGACCAAAGCCAGCCGGGCATTTTCCAACCACTTTTTTGAGGCGGGCATGTCCCACGACCAATCGGGATTCAACAGCATCCGCGCGTGCCGGGCGTCCTGAATGTCGGCGAGCGTTTCGTACAGGATGTAGCTGGGGTATGGATATACGGTGAGTTCGTGCGAATCGACAAACGACCGCATGAGGATCGTCAGGATTTCATCGCTGCCGTTGCCGGGGAGAATCCAGTCGGGCTCGACGTGGAAGACATCAGCGGCCGCACGACGAAACGCCGTGCTCAACGGATCGGGGTAGAGATTCAGCCGTCCTTTCGCCGCGGCGGTGATCGCTTCCACCACCATCGGCGACGGCGGGTACGGATTTTCGTTGGTGTTCAGTTTGATCCACCCGGTGTCCTGGGGCTGTTCCCCCGGAGCATATCCGGCGATGCGATCAATGGCGGTGCGAAACAAACTCATGCGGACTCTCAATTCGGGACACGAAACCGTGGATTGTCGGTCCGCGTCAGAAAAACTGCAACCCGATCACTGACAACGGCAGGCGTGTTTGAGGTTCGCCATTGCGCATGAGGTTTCTTTCGATCCAAGTTTTTCCCATAACAGTTCCAACAGAATATCCGCTGCAAACGTTCTTCATTTCTTCACCAAATGTGTGTTTGCGTCCACTGACCGGGAGCGATACAGTGATCCTGTCTGTAACCAGCGATCGCTGTCGAAGTTGTCCTGCTCGAAGATTTCTCGGAGGGCTCGGTCACTTATGGTTTCCTCGCACACGGACTCCCCGGCTCCGGAGATTCCCGCCGGTACGGCCGAGTTCATCCGCCGGATTCGCGAGCGGATCGCCACCGTCGTCGTCGGTCAGGATATTGTCGTCGAGCGATTATTGATCGCACTGTTTACGAGCGGACACCTCTTATTACAGGGTGTCCCCGGACTGGCAAAAACACTGCTGGTCTCGGTCCTCGCGAAGACAATTGAACTGGGCTTCAAACGGGTGCAGTTCACCGTCGACCTGCTGCCCGGCGACATTCTGGGCTCGGAAATTCTCGATCAGCGAACGAATGAATTCCGCACCCACCGCGGGCCGATCTTCACCAATCTGCTGCTCGCTGACGAAATCAATCGGGCTGCGCCGAAAGTGCAAAGTGCATTGCTCGAAGCCATGCAGGAACGCAAAGTCACGATTGGCAATGTGACGTATCCGCTCCCCGCGCCGTTCGTGGTGATTGCCACCCAGAACCCCATCGAACAAAGCGGGACGTTTGAACTGCCCGAAGCCCAGCTCGACCGCTTTCTCCTCTGTCACCGCTTCCATTACCCCGAGCGTGAAGAAGAGAAAGAAATTCTGCGGCGAAACGTCAACCTCGGCGTCCGCCGTGAAGACAAGGGGGCCGTGGCGAACAGCGAGTTCGATGTCCTCGCGCAGGAGCCCGTGGGTTCAACCGACGATCTCGTCCAGGCGATGGAAGCGGTCCACCATATTCATGTGAGCGAAACCTTTATCGATCACGTCGTCTCGCTGGTGAACCGCACTCGCGAACATCCGGCGGTGGAACTCGGCTGCAGCCCGCGGGCCGGCATCGCGCTCATCAAAGCGTCCCGCGCGCGGGCGTTGATTCACGGCCGCACTTATGTTGTCCCCGGCGATTTGTTCGCCCTTGCCGAAGATGCGATGCTGCACCGGATGCGGCTCACGTATGAAGCGCTCGCAGAAGGTTACACCGGGGCCGATTTGCTGAAATCGCTGTTGCACGAGTTCGGGGACGCCCCACATCGGAATGGCTACGTTAAGGTGTAAGAGGTCGTTGAAATGGTGTGTGCCACGGCCGTGTCGGTCGTGCGACGTAGCCAAACGCTCCGTCAATTCGCACGGCCGACACGGCCGTGGCACACGGTTCTGGTCGCGAATTGCTGTGGGGATTTCCTTGGACGGATACATCGCCAGCAACGAGTACCTCGATTCGCGGCAATTCCACATTGCCGTGCGACGCCTCGCGGATAGTTTGGGTTTCGGTGCGGACCGATCGGCGGCACTCGGTCCAGGGTTGGAATATGTGCAGTCGCGGTTGTACGCCCCTGGCGATCCGGTGAAATCGATCGACTGGCGTGTCACCGCCCGCACACGCAAACACCACGTCAAAGAGTTTGAAGCCCCGCGGCGACTCCCGGCGTATCTGCTGATCGATACGTCCGCATCGATGACCATCCGCTCGGGCAAACATAGCAAATACGAAACCGCGATCTTCATTGCTGGTGGGTTGGCACTGGCATGTCTCGACCGTATCAGCCCTGTGGGTGTGCTTGGCGTCGGTGATTCGCGGCTGCATGTTCGGCCGAGTCTTTCCCGCGAAACCGTGCTCGGATGGTTGCATCGTCTACGGGAGTACAATGTCAATGAACCGACACGCATGGCGTCGCGCATCGCGCAGTTGGCCCCGCAATTGGGGGAACGGACGCTGCTCATCGTGCTCAGCGATTTGCACGAACCCGACGCGCTGCCGGTGTTGAAAAGCCTCGCGCAACGACACGATTGCATCGTCCTGCAATTCCGCGATCCTGCCGAACGGGGCCTGCCGGGAGCCGGGTGGCTTCGAGCGCGAGAAGCCGAAACGGGCCGCACAGCCGTGGCTCGCGGAGGCGTGACGTGGAGTGACCCGGAAGCGATCGCTCAGGAACTGCGGCGCGGGGCGGTCCATCATCTGTTGATCGATGTCGACCAACCCTACATTCCCCGCCTGCGGCATTTCTTCCGCTCCCGCGGTGCCACCGGACAAGGAACGCGCTGATGGACCATCGCGATTGTTTGTCGTGGATTGTTGTCGCTGTGGTTGCCGTTTTCGGCGCGTGCGGCGAATTGCTCGCCGAGGAGAAATCGGAACCACCCACATCGCGGTCGACGGTCGGGGTATCAGCGACGATTTCCCAGATCGTGATTCCCGGCGCGGAACTTGAAATCAAACCGGTGGATGATCGAAAGGCCCCGGTTGTCGTGCGGATCACCGGCACGTTCAAGCACGGCAGCGATTATCGGTACGACCTCGAATACTACGGCTTGGAACCGGGCCGATTTGATCTGCGCGATTTCCTGCAACGCAAAGACCGCTCGGCAATGGACAGTGCTCCGCCGTTGTGGGTCGATGTCGCGTCACGATTGCCCGCCGGACAGATTTTGCCGTCGAGCTTTTCCGCCACGTCGTTGCCCTCACTCGGAGGTTATCGAACCACGATGTTCGGTTTGTTCGCCGTCTGGGCGGGAATCACGTTGTGGCTCGCGCTGGGCCGACGACGGGCGCGGTTGAAAGCCAGAATGATCGAACGCATCCCGTCGCTGGCCGACCGGCTGCATCCATTAGTGACACAAGCGGTCACGGGAAAGTTATCCCCGGAAGGACAAGCGGAACTGGAACGATTGCTGCTCGGCTATTGGCGAACCCGGTTGGGTTTGATGGACGCCGATCCGGCCGCGGCGATGACCGCTTTACAACGGCATCCCGACGCCGGGCCCGTCGTGCGCCAACTGGAGGAATGGCTGCATCGCCGCGACGGTCATGGCCACGTCGATGTCGCGACAATTCTCGCACCGTATCAGAACGTGTGTGATGAAGCAGAACTCGTCGGTACCACGGTTTCCACTCACGGGGAGAACCGCTGACGATGTCGTTCGGTTACCCGTGGATGTTGCTTCTGCTGATTGTGCCGGGGGCGATGCTGTATCGTCAGATCCGGGGTTATGATCGTCGGCCGCTCGCACTTCCCGTCGATTTTTCCAGCGTGCGTTCGTCGCGCTGGATGGCGGCGACCATCGGCTTCGCAGAGCTGTTACCGACCTTCGTCGCCGCCGCGGTGATTGTGCTGCTCGCCGGCCCGGAACGTCTCGGGCAACCGGTCTCCAAGCGGGTGATGACGAACATCGAACTCTGCGTCGACGTTTCCGGCAGCATGACCGCCCCGTTTGGCGAAGGAACGCGTTATGACGGTTCCATGGCCGCGATCAATGATTTCGTCGACTTCCGCAAGGGGGACGCCTTCGGTCTCACCTTCTTCGGCAACAACGTGCTGCATTGGGTACCGCTGACGAATGACACGTCGGCCGTGAAATGCAGCGTGCCCTTCATGCAGCCGCGGAAACTTCCCCCGTGGATGGGAGGCACCGAAATCGGCAAAGCGGTGACCGCGTGTCAGAAAGTGCTCACCGAACGGCAAGAAGGCGACCGCATCATCATTCTGGTGACGGACGGCATCAGCGGCGACCTCTTCAACGGCGGAGACATCGATCTCGCGAGGAAACTCGCAGCCGATCGGATCACACTCTATTCCATTCACGTCGCCGAAGGAGACGTACCCGACCTGATTGTGAACCTGTCGCACCTCACCGGCGGCGAAGTCTTTGAAGCCGGCGACCCGCAAGGCTTGAAGGAGATTTTTCAGAAAATCGACATTATGCAGCAGACGAAAATGGAGCGCGCCGCACCGGAACGGCAGGACAATTTCGCCCCGGTCTGCTTGGCCGCGTTGAGTCTGCTTGCGGCATCGGTGCTGTCATCGTTCGGACTGAGGTACACGCCATGGTAGCGGAAATTGCTGCCCTCATGGCGGCTGTGCTCATCTTCGCGGCGGAGTTGCTGCATGCCCAGCGCGTCCGGCGTGTGGCGTGGCTGGCGTTTGGACCGACCGGGCAACCGCGCGGATGGGCCATCGCCGCACCGTTCCTGCGAACTGTGGCCGTGGCCGCGCTGGCGTGGGGATTGACGACGCTGATCTTCCTGCCGCCGAAAGTGCATCACGCAGCGACCGTCGACAAGAGCAAGTTGCGGCACTTGCTGATCCTGCTCGATGTCTCCCCCAGCATGCGACTCGAAGATGCCGGACCGTCGAAGAAGCAGTCACGTCGTGGTCGGGCCAAAGATTTGATTGAATCGTTTTTGTCGCGATCCGGAGCGGACTTCAAAATCAGCGTCGTGGCGTTCTACACCGAAGCGAAGCCCGTCGTGGTGGACACCGTCGACAATGAAGTCATTCGCAATATTCTCGGCGATCTGCCCATGCAATGGGCGTTCGACGCCGGCAGCACGCATCTCTTCGAGGCCTTGGAAGAAGCGGCGGAAATCGCCCATCCGTGGAAGCCGGACGATACCACCTTGCTCATCGTTACCGACGGCGACACCGTCCCCGCGGCGGGCATGCCGAAATTGCCAGCATCCATCAACCATGTGCTGATCGTCGGCGTGGGTGACTCAGCGACCGGAAGTTTCATTGACGGTCGACAATCGCGACAGGATGTCAGCACGCTGCGGCAATCGGCCATCCGGTTGAGCGGCGTCTATCACGATGGCAACGAGAAGCAAATTCCGACCGATGTCGTCCGGTTCGTCTCGTCGACCACGCGCACCAGCCCGTTTGAAGCCCTCGGGCGTCGCGAGTATGCATTGCTCGCATGTACTCTCGGAGCACTCATGTTCGCTGCCTTGCCGTGGTTGCTGCACGCCTGCGGAACGGCATGGCGACCGGGCGTGCCGATGGCGCTGACGAGACCCCGTGTCGAAACATCAACGCCGATGCCGGAGACGATCGCGGATAAGAAATTACGCCTACGCACAAAATCCATTAGCAGAATGAATTCCTAAGTGATAATCTGACACGGATTCAAATCAGACATTCCGTCATCCCGCAACAGGTGTGACGAAGAACCTCGTCCTTTGGGAATCAAGGTCATGAGAACCGCCGCATTAGTCTTGATGCTGATTCTGCCGGCCGTCGCCGTCGCGTATCACTATGGGCCGGGTCAAAAAATGCTGGCGCTCGATGACGCCGCGATCCACGTCCAACGAGCGGAAGCTGCGGTAAAGGGCGAGCGGTTCGCGAAAGCGATCGAAGCGTACGATGCCGCGCTCAGTCGCATTCCGGCCGACCGCGGCGACTTGTCGCGACCCATCCGTCTCGAAAAAGCCAAAGCCCGGATGAACAGCAAGCAACTACCGGAAGCCTATGACGATCTCCTCGCATTGAAGGATGAACTCGACTCTGCCACCGTCACAACGACCGAGGCCTTCAAGACGGACGTGCGGCAAACGATTGCTAACGCGCAGTACTACATGACGTGGCTAATGCGATTGGAAGGCGAACCGCGCGAACAATGGGAGCCGGATATTGAAGCTTCCCGCCAGAATTACAAACTGCTCGCTGACGCGGCCCGTGCGGCGGGGAACGACAAGGATGCTGAGCGGTTGGAAGGCGATCTCGAAGCCGCGATTCGACTGGCCCGGATGGATCTCTCCGAGTTGCAGGCGCTGGCGCTGCCGAAGCAATGCCAAGGTTGCTGTTCGGGGAATTGCCAGGGGAAATGCAAAGGTAAGGGTCGCAGTCCGAAACAGGGTCAGAACAAACCCGAAGATGCCCGTGGGGCCAGTTCCGGCCCACCGCCCGATGAAAAAGGTTCGTGACTAATCATCCGCATGGCTGGAGTCGCGTCCCGGTGACTTTGCGATAGCCGGGATGCTCGCCGTCCTGTGAATTCCATTGTCGTTTGCCCGCTCAGTGCGGAGCGATGTCTGACGGGGGGAATATGAATTCAGCCGCGATCTCTCGTTTGTGTGCCTGGATGATCAAAGCCACATCGGCAATCCTGTTCGTTGCGATCTTCACTCCTCTCGCTTACGGTCAGTTTGGAACGATCATCGTCGCTCCTGACGATGTTGACATCAGCGCTCTCCGGCCGACACCCTCTGGTGCCGTGGTGGCGAGCAGTCCCGAGACAGCCTCCTCAACGGCAACGACGGATCCCAATAAAGCTATCGCGGACCGCAAAGCCCGGCGGCTGGCGATGATCCGCAAACTCAGCTTCGACCGCCGTCCCTCGGCCATCCTGAAAACATGGCAGTCGCCGCCGTCGAAAGATGACCCTCTTGATGATGCACCGGCGGATGCGGCGAAAGTCGTCACCGCTCCCCCGGCAAAACCAGAACCGGCCGAAGGGGAGAAACCCAAAGATCCCGCAGCCGCTGAGAAAGCCGCGGCCGAGGCGAAACAGGCCGAAGCCGCCAAAATCGTGGCGGCCGAAGATGCGGCGTTCGATCGCGAACTGACGAAGTTCCAGCGGCAGGTCACGCTGTCCGAGTGGGACGCCGTCCGCAGCTTCATCGCAAATCTCGAACTCGACGAAGCCAAGGCCCTGTACGCGCAGATGTTGACCTCGCTGCAATCCGGTTCTTCCGGTCGCATGAATGTCGATCCGCAAATGTTGCAGCAACTCGTCACGCAAGGAGCCGACCTCCCCAAGATGCAAGCGGCGCTTTCCTCCATCGGACAGGGACCAGGAGCCCAGTACGCCGAAAAGAATCTGTTCACCATGTCGGACATCCTCGGCGTGATGCAAGCGACTCCGGGAGAATTCGATGACGATGCGATTCGCAAACTCGGGATGATTCTGCAGTTCGCGGTGACTGCGGGCTTTGATCTCGATGCACTGCTCGGTTCACCGCCGATTGCCGAAGCCCAGAGCCGCAGCAAAGTTGTCCTTCAGACCGATGAGTCGCCAGCCGGACCATTATCCGAAACCAAGGCCGATACCGTCGCGCTGCCCGAAAAACTCCCACGGGCCGCCCACCCGTTGACGGCGCGCGACGTGGCCCGTTTGCTCACCCAGGCCCGTCAGGAAATCCGCGCCGGTGAGTACTTGCCGAGCGTGGAGGAAGCCATCGCGGCGAAAGACGGACCGGGTTTGAATCTCATCGTGCGTCACGTCCTCGCAAAATATGCCAAAGAGCAAAAGTCCGTCGGCTTGGAACAAGCGTGGCAGGCGACCCAAGCCGTGCTCGAAATCCCCGTCCCCCCCGAACCGCCGAAAGTCGTCGCAAAACCCACGGTTCCTGCGGCCAACAGTGCGGAAGGGACACCTGCGGCGATAACCGCTGCAGCAGCGAAACCCGATTCGGCAGCCGAACGTCTAACCACCCGCTATCGCCTGGCCAAAGCGACGCGCGACGAAGCCCTGACGCGCGCCGTCGAGCTCGCACCGAAAGTCCGCAAGGAACTCGGTCAACAGTGGCTCGACGACAGTTTTCGTAATCGCCAGGAACGTGGGAAGGAATTGCTTTCGGCGATCGGATCGGCCACTTCAAACAATCTCGCATCGCATCCCAACGACAGCGAATACCGCAAGAAAGGTCTTGAGTTGCAGAAAACCGCCGTCGAAGCGTTGACGCGAGCTTCGAGCGAGCAAGCGGCCGCATGGCGCGAGCCCCTCACCGTTCTCGCCGCGGCGTGGCTCAAAGAGGCGACCACCAGCCACGCGCTCGATAACAGTGCCGCAGACCGGGGCTACCGCCGTGATCGCTACGGCAACTATTTCATGTTCGACGACGAACAACAGATGATGGGCCGCAGTTTCGGCGGCAATGCGGCCAGCCCCATCAAGATCGAAGATGTTCTGGAACTCAAGCCGACCGAAACATGGCTGGCGCTCGTGAGCCCCGATCTGCGGCCGAAGTTCGAGGAAACACTCGCCCGGCTGCATCTCAAAATGCAGGATGAGGCCCTCGCGTTTCCCTATATCGAACGACTCGCGGCCACCCACCCCTCTCGTGCCAAAGATCTCGCCGCCGAGTTCGTGAAGGTGTGGACCTCGTCGCACAATCCCAATGAGAACCGAAACGGCTACAACCCGTACTATTACTATTACAGTTACGAACGCCGGGCGGATCGCATTCCCCTCACGCGGTCGAAGCAAGAACGCAATCTCGTCGAGTTGGCTGGCTTGGTGAAGCGATTAAAGTCGCTTCCCATCGGGGATCTCAATGAGACGCTGCTGACCAACGCGTTCACCACGGTCCATAGCAAAGCTGAGGTTTACCGGTTGGAAGCGATTGAAAGCGTGTTCGGTTCGATCGATGCACTCAAGCCGCGGACGCTCGCCGAGTTGATCCAGCAGATGCGCGGCAACCTCGCCGGCGTCTGGCGGATGCCCGATGTGCAGCGGCAGAACAGTACGAACCGCAAGCAGCGCGACATCCGCGCGGAAGTGCTGCACGGTTACGAAGTGGCCCGCACGGTGGTACAGCAAGGGCAGCAGAAGTATCCAGGTCACTGGGCCCTGATCCTCGCCGAAGCCGCGATGCTGCACGACGAGAACGAATATCTCAAGGAATTCGAGAAGAGCAGCGATTACTCGCCCAAACGGACGGAAGCGCTGGAACTCTTCGCCAAAGCCGCGAAGGCCTACGTGACCGCCGTGCCCGATACACCGCTCGATGAGCAGACCCCTCTGCCCTTCGAGATGTGGTTCTACGCTTCCCTCGGTAGTGTCGATCTGGCCCGCATCACCGCCGACAAAACGCCCGACCACAAGCAACCGGCACTCATTCGACAGACGCTCGCGGGATTATCGACCGAAGCCGCGGAACGGCATCTGTCGCAGTTCGCCAACAATCTCTTCACCCGTGCCAGCGACGCCAAGCCCGAACTCAAGCAGCGGTATCTGAAGGCGGGGTTTGAAGTCGTCGGCGAACACAAACTCGCACGGGAAGCCCGCAAACTGCACGACTACTACAACGATCTCATTCAGGAGATCAAACTCGAAACCCGCATCGATGGCCCCGATACCGTCGGCCATGGCAAGCCCTTCGGTGTCTTCGTGAATCTGGTTCACACGAAGGAAATCGAGCGCGAATCGGGCGGCTTCGGCAAATACCTGCAGAACCAGAACAACAACCAGATGTACTACTACAACTTCGGTCGTCCGCTGGAGAACTATCGGGACAAGTTCAGCGACTTCGCCAGAAAGGCGCTCGCGGATCACTTCGATGTCCTGTCGGTCACCTTCCAGGAAGCGACCGTTAACTCCCGCGCCTTGCCCGAATATGGCTGGCGGTCGACCCCGTATGCGTATCTGCTGCTGAAAGCGAAAGGTCCGGAGATCGACAAGCTCGCGTCATTGCGGATGGATCTCGATTTTCTCGATACATCCGGTTACGCCGTGCTTCCCATTGAATCCCCAGTCCTGCCGCTGGATGCCAAAGCCAGCGCGCCCCCCGCACGCCCTGCAGAGGATGTCGTCATCACGCAAACTCTCGATGAACGGCAGTCGGACAAAGGCAAACTGCTGGTCGAAATCCGCGTCACGGCTCGGGGCCTCGTCCCGGAAATGGAACAGTTGCTCGACCTGAAACCGACAGGGTTTACGATCGACAAGATCGACGATCGCGGCGTGGCGGTCGTGGAGTTCGACAAAGAAGCTCCCGAGAACTCGATCCGCAGCGAACGTCAATGGATGGTCGCGCTCTCCGCCACCACGAATGAAGAACAGCGACCGAAGGCCTTCCAGTTTGCATCGGCGAAATTGCCGGTGAAGGAAATGGTCTACCAACGGTACGAGGATGCCGATCTGAAGAGCGTCGACGCGGAAGTGTCGCTGGAGGCCCGTTACGGAAAGACGCCGTGGTTGCCGTGGGCCCTTTCGGCCGCCGCGGTGGTTGCGGCACTCCTCTCAGCAGGATGGGTGTGGCATCTCGCCAGTCGTCGCCAGGGTCCGGTGCAGACAAAGTTCACTCTGCCAACCACGCTAACCCCCTTCACGGCGATTAGCTTTTTGAAGGAACTGGAGATGCAGGCGGGGTTCGATGAAGTCTCGCGCCGCCAGTTGCAGGCCGCAGTCACAACCATCGAGCGGCATTACTTTCAAACTCCCGAATCGACACCGCCCAATATCGAACAAATCTCTCAACACTGGCTCACGGCGGCCTTGGCGCAACGCTAATATAACGTGAGTTCTGCCCACGTGATGAGACGGTCATGCTCAACCCGCCCGTAGACCGCCGTGCGTTTCTCCGCCGCAGTTTGCTGCAGGCGGGAGGCGGTTGCGCCGCATTGGCCATGGCCTCGCTCGACCGCGCTGCCGCCACGGAGACGCGTCGATCCGTCGTTCCGTTGCCGCATCAGGCGCCACGGGTGAAACGGGTCATCTGGCTCTTCATGCACGGCGGTCCCAGTCATGTGGACCTGTTCGATCCCAAACCCGATCTCGAACGCCTTGCCGGTGAACCACTGCCGGAATCGTTCGGCTCCTTCATGACCCGCCGCAAGGTTGCCGAGAATCCACTCCTGCCGCCGGTGCGTCCGTTGCGTCCAAAAGGCGAATCGGGCTTGCATATCAGCGACATGCTGCCCGCGTTGTCGCAGCACATCGATGATCTCTGCGTGATCCGCAGCCTGCACGGCGACAGCGTTAATCACCCGCAGTCCGTATATCAGATGAACACCGGCCACATTCTCATGGGGCGACCGAGTGTCGGCAGTTGGGTCGCTTACGGGTTGGGATCGGAGAACCGCGATCTACCCGCATTCGTCGTGCTGCCCGATCCCGGCGGCGGACTCAAAGGGGGGCCACCGGCGTGGGGAAACGGTTATCTGCCCGCCAGTTATCAGGGTGTGCCGATGCGCGGTGGATCGAAGCCCATCCTGCATCTCGCTCCGCCGGAGGGAATCTCGACCATCCAGCAGCGGAAGACGCTTGATTTCCTGCGCGATATTAACCGCCGGCATCTGACCGACCGCGATGGTGATGACGAACTCGCCGCGCGGATGCAGTCGTATGAACTGGCGTTCCGGATGCAAGCCGCCGCGCCGGAACTCGTCGACCTGCAGGAAGAGACTTCGGAAACACAGCGGTTGTACGGCCTCGACCGCAAGGAGACCGAAGAGTTCGGACGGCGGTGTCTGCTCGCGCGGCGAATGATCGAACGGGGCGTCCGGTTCGTGCAACTGTACTCCGGCGACACCAACGGCTGGGACGCGCACAGCAACGTGCTTCAGAACCACGAACAACTCTGCACCGCGACCGATCAACCGATTGCGGGGTTGCTCGCCGATTTGAAGCAACGCGGGTTGTGGGACGACACGCTCATCATCTGGGGGGGCGAGTTCGGCCGGATGCCGATGAGCGAACAGGGCAAAGGCCGCGATCATAATCCGTGGGGCTACACCATCTGGCTGGCGGGCGGCGGCGTGAAGCCTGGCATGGCCTACGGAGCGACCGATGCCGTGGGATTGCGAGCCGCCGAAAACCCCGTCCACATCCGCAATTTCCACGCGACGCTGCTGCATCTGTTGGGACTCGACCACGAAGCACTGTCGTACTTCCACAACGGTCTCGACGAACGCCTCATCGGCCCCACGGGCGATGTGAAAATCGTGCGCGAGATTCTCGCATGAAGCGTGCATGGCTCGTCGTGCTGTGTGTGATGGGCAGTCTCGGCAGCCGCACGGACGCCGACGAGGAAGCCATCGTCGAAGCCCCGATTACCGCCAATGATCGCCAGCACTGGGCATATCGTCCGCTCTCCATGCCACCGGTGCCACGGGTGAATGATGCGGCATGGATTCGCACGCCGGTGGATGCCTTCATCCTGGCGAAGCTGGAAGCTCTCGAACTGACCGGTGGCCGCGATGCCGAAAAATCCGCGCTGTTGCGCAGGCTCACGTTTGATCTCACCGGATTGCCGCCCACTGTCGACGAACAAATAGAATTCGATCTCGATGAGCGTCCCGATGCTTATGAACAATTAGTCGAACGACTGCTCGCCTCGCCCTCTTACGGAGAACGTTGGGCGCAGCACTGGCTCGACCTCGCGCGGTTCGCCGACACCGATGGCTTTGAACATGACAAGCTGCGTCCTGAGGCGTGGAAGTATCGCGATTGGGTCATCGCCGCGTTGAATCGCGACTTGCCATTCGACGAGTTCGTGCGGCAGCAACTGGCCGGCGACGAACTTCCCGAGGGCGACGCCGTCGCGACGATGTTCGGGCTCGCCGGCCCCGACATGCCCGATGTCAACGATCAGGCCGAGCGCCGCCATTTTCGCCTGAACGAAATGACCGCCACTGTGGGATCGGTCTTTCTCGGACTACAGCTCGGTTGCGCCGAGTGCCACGATCACAAGTACGATCCGATCAGCCAGGCCGACTTTTACCGGCTGCGGGCCGTGTTCGAGTCCGCCGTACCGGTGTTGAAACGCGACCAGCCATACTACAGGCTCGCCAACCAGCCAGAGAGCGAACCGGCCCGCTTCTGGATCCGTGGTGACTTCCGCCGCCCAGGGGCCATCGTCAATGCCGGCTTCCCGCGCATCGCCGTCGGAGAAGAACGTTCGGCGACTACCGGGACACGTACGCAACTGGCGGACCGCATGGTCACCGAAGCCAGAGCCCTCACCGCGCGGGTGATGGTCAATCGCCTGTGGCAACATCACTTCGGTCGGGGTATTGCGGCGTCGGCAAGCGATTTCGGGGTGATCAATGCCGATCCCACGCATCCGGAACTGCTCGATCGGCTCGCCAACGATCTGATCGATCACGGCTGGAGCCTGAAGCACCTCCATCGACGCATCGTCTTATCGACAACGTACCGTCAAACCAGTCGGCGTTCGGGATCGAACGACGAGGATTGGAATCGGCGGTTGAAACTCGATCCGCAAAATCGATTGTGGAGTCGCGCGCCCCGACGACGACTGGAAGGGGAAGCCTTGCGTGACGGGTTGCTGCAAGTAGCCGGTGTGCTGAACCGCACCAGCGGCGGACCGGGTGTCCAGCCGCCGTTGCCCGAAGAATTGATCGGTACGCTGCTCAAAGGCCAATGGACGACGAGCCCGCATCCCGGCGATCATGCCCGGCGCAGCATCTATCTGTTCGCACGACGCAATCTGCGGTATCCGCTACTGGAAGCCTTTGACCGTCCTGAAGCGAACGCCAGTTGTGCAGCCCGCGGACAATCGACCACGGCTCCGCAAGCCCTCGTGCTGATCAACAGCGATCTTTCGATCGCCACGGCGCAGCAGTTAGCCGGGCGTATTTTGGCCGGACCGGGTGAAACCGATGCTCAGATCGATACAGTTTATCGCATCGCGCTGGGTCGCTATCCCACTGCCGATGAACGGGCAGACTTCACAGGTTTTCTTGCAAAACAATCGATGGCCCTTCGCGACGGGTCGGCGCAGTCGGCGGGATTATCGCCGGTCCCTGTCGTTCCGTCACAGGATGCCGCCGGGGCCGCGGCGTGGGTCGATGCGTGTCTGGCGATTCTCAATAGCAATGAGTTTCTCTACTGCGATTGAACCCGGATCGACAAATCTCGGCGGGTGGCCGGGGTTGGAGCGTACTCGCGAAACCCCGGAAAACAGCGTGTTGCCAAAATGCCGGGGCTTCCCTTCGGTCCAGCCCCGGCCACCCCACCTTCAAAAAGGCGATGACCCTGTCTTCGGCCAAGTTGACTTGCCTATTCATTTCCGCGTCGCGGGAACGTCGGCCAAATGAATACGTACCGAATGAATTGTGCCGTTGAATGGATTGGGACCGTCGTATGGGCCGACACAACCGGCGTCGTCACGGCCAACCTGTAAGCCATCGGCGGGCATCTGCAGAAGCGTGCCCAGGTCCGACTGAGTCGCCATCCCATCGTTCAGTTTCAAGGTGAGTTGGCCTCGTGCCGTGAATGCGGCGTGGGCCTGCTGCTTGCCTGGCGTCAAGTTCTGGTGAAGGCTGACACTCTCACCGCCGCGGCGAACGACGAAACTCAGCTTTCCGTCGGCAACATACAGCGCATACCCATGCGCCGTTCCGCCGTGAGCCACGATCACACCACGAGTGTTTTTATCCACGGTGAAATCGGCGGCGATGGTAAAGGTACGTCCTTGAATTTGCGGCGCGTCCTTCTTCGCCAGTTTCTGGCCTGCTGTTAACTCGAAGGACCGTTTGAGCGATGCGGCGTTCGCGAGTCCACGCCACATTCCCACCGGTAGAACATCGCTGCCGGCGGCATAGGCCTCCCATTTTGCAGCAAGATCGCGAACCTTGTCGGCATGCAACGCGGCGAGGTCGTGTTGTTCGCTGCGATCGGTGTCGATGTCGTACAGTTCCCACGGCTGATTCTCTTTGGCGACGAGTTTCCAACGCCCGTCGCGAATCGCCCGGTTGCCCTCGTGTTCCCAGAAAATCGGTTCCTTGCGGACCGGCGACTGGCCTTCCAAGGCGGGACGAAGACTGGTCCCGCGCATCGGCTTGATCGTTTGACCGGCCACTTCCTGCGGGTATTTGGCCCCGGCGACATCGACACACGTGGCCATCAGATCGACGAGATGCCCCGGATCATGCGTCAACGTTCCCTGCAAGCCCTTCACCGTACCGGCCGGCCAATGCACGATCAACGGGGTTGAGATGCCCCCTTCATGCACCCAGTGCTTGTATTCGCGGAACGGAGTGTTCGACACCGCCGCCCAGGCTTCGCCGTAGCCGGTGTAGGTGTCCGGCCCACCCGCCATCACCCCCTTGCCTTGTCGCACGGGGTAGCCGTCGCGCGTCTGCTTCGGCACCAGCGCGGTCTGTAGTTCCGTCGCGGGAATCGCCGCCAGCGTGGCCTGCTCGTCGCGCGGCTTGCCGACGCCGTTGCGGCCCATGTTTTCTGCGCAGCCGCCGTTGTCTTGCAGATAACAGAAGAGCGTGTTGTCGAGTTGTCCGGTTTCCTGCAAGGTCGCCACCAATCGCCCCAGTCCCTGATCCATGCGGTCGACCATCGCGGCGAAGACTTCCATGTTGCGCTCGTCCCATTCCCAATGCGGCGTATCGCGTTCGCCCTTGGGAACGGGCGTGACAGTGGTAGCATCCTGCCGGACAACGCCAAGTTTGAGCATCCGCTCGTAGCGCGCTTCACGAATGGATTGATACCCCGCGGTATAGCGTCCCTTGTATTTGGCGATGTCTTTTTCGTGCGCGTGCATCGGCCAATGGGCCGCGGTGTAAGCGACGTACATGAAGAACGGCTGGTCGGAATGTTTGGCTTTGTGATCGCGGACATACCGCACGGCGTGCTCGCTGATGGCATCGGTGTAGTAGTACGACTCCGTGGGCCGATACTCGGGATCGGCAAACGCGGAGACTTGCGTGTTATCGCGTGTCAGAAACGAAGGATCCCAGAAGCTGCCGCCGCCGATAACCGTGCCGTAGAAGCGGTCGAATCCTCGTTGCAATGGCCAGTTGTGCTTGTCCGCTTCGGTCTTGGCACTGAGGTTCTTCGTGACGTGCCATTTGCCCGTCATGTAGGTGCGGTAGCCCGCCGGTCGTAGAACTTCCGCAATGGTCACGCACTGCCGATTGAGATCGCCACGGTAACCATCGTGGCCGCGATCGTCAGTCATGTGCCCCATTCCGGCCTGATGCGGATACAAGCCCGTCAACAGCGAGGCCCGCGTCGGACAGCAGCGCGCCGTGTTATAGAACTGCGTGAATCGCAAACCATTTTTGGCAAGACCGTCCAGCGTCGGCGTCGCGATCTCTCCGCCATAGCAGCCGATGTCCGAGAAGCCCATGTCGTCACTGAGAACGATGACAATGTTCGGCTTCGCGGCTGCGAACAGTGGCGTTACAGACAAACAGAGGCAGCCCATCCAAAGCAATCGCTGCATGACGAAGTTCTTCCTGCGGGGAGAAGTTGTGGGATGTACGCATTCTCCCCGCCACGCACTTTCCGTCAACCGAACGCCCCGCATTCTGACTTCGCCAGGACGATCACCGGCATGGTATTGTGCGATCCTCGTGCGACGGTGATGATCGGAATGAATCGCAACACCCTTTGGAAAGCTGTTGGATGAGCAATCGCCAGAATCATCGAACGACCGGCTCCGGCTGGTCCCGGCGGGATTTCCTCGCCACATCCATGGCCGCGGCGTCAACCACCGCCATGACGACCCCTGTCGTTGCCGAGTCCCCGGAGAAATACCGCGTTGATCGTGATCCGTTGTTGATCACCGAGAACCCGGTCATCCAGCGGGTGCGCGACGCCGGTCTCGATTTGCTCAAACCAACACGGGTGCAACTGGAGCATGGCCTCGAACTGCACCGCCAGTCGCTCGTCTTCGACGCTTACGGTTTCGCCCCGCGTGCGTCCCTCGATAATCAGCAGATGACAGCAGCGATCACTGCGGGGGCTTCGGATTCCGAAGTGCAGGATCTGCAAGAAGAAATGGGGATGACGCGCGCGGCGCTCGATCCGCAGGAACGGGCCGAGTTTGCGGAAGCCATGCGATGCAGCGGCGTGACGGCGATTTTCCAGAACGCCGGTGAAGAAACGCAGGAGCCGCTGCAATTACTCAAGCGGTTGGCCCGGTTCACGTATCTGACCGACCATCTGCGCGGCACATTGGTTCGGGCGACATCACCGCAAGATGTGGAAGCCGCCCATCAAGCTGGTCAGCACTGTCTGTACTTCAGCGGCAATGGCGTCCCCTTGCCGCAAACGTGGGTTTCCGTGGAAGAAGAGCTCTCTGCCATCCGCCTGTTTTTTCAACTGGGCGTCCGCATGATGCACGTCACCTACAATCGCCGCAACATGCTCGGCGATGGTTGCGCGGAAACGGCGAACGGCGGACTGAGCGATCTCGGACGTGCCGCCGTGGCCGAGATGAACCGCGTCGGCGTCATCGTCGATGTCGCCCATAGTGGTTGGCGGACGAGCCTGGAAGCCGCAAAGGCTTCTCGCAAACCAATGGTCGCCAGTCACACCGTTTGTGCAGAGCTTCGGAACCACATTCGTGCGAAGCCGGACGAAGTCATCAAAGCCATCTGTGATACCGGGGGGGTGATTGGCATCTGCTGGATCTCCTCGTTTCTCGGCGGTTCAGGTGGGTTGGATGCGCTGCTGGACCACATCGACTATGCAGTGAAGAAGTTCGGGATCGATCATGTCGCCATCGGCACCGATGTGGCCCATACGTCGCAATACGCCGCCGCGGCTGCGAAAGGCATCCCCAGCCGCGGTCGCCGCCGCAATCGTTTCGCCTCGCTCTGGCCGGAAGGTGCGCTGGGCGGTCAGTGGCCCAAAGCGGTGAGTCTCGGCTGGACCAATTGGCCGCTCGTCACCATCGGCCTTGTTCAACGCGGCTATCAGGAGGAAGCGATCCGCAAAATTCTCGGACAAAACATTCTACGAGTCTGCCGTGATGTGTTATCCCCGTAGCCATCTTCACGGCGTCGAAATCGTCCACAATACGCCTTGTTTCACCAGTCGGCGGTACTCCGGGCGTTGCCAGTTTTCATGGAAGTGGAGACCGGAGAAACCGAACGAGCGGCCGCCGTCGGGCCGGTCCCACGCCCACGCCACGGTTTGCGGCTGGCCATCGATCTCGATTTGCAGCAGTGGTAACGGCGCAACTTTGGTGGCGGGCGGCTTCAAGGCATAGTAAAACTCATCGTGAATGGTGATCGGGCCGATGCCGTCGAGAATGGAATGCTCCTTAGCCACCGGCGTGAGCTTTGTTTCGAGAACGCGGTACTTGCGATCCGGTCCGCCGTGACACAGACCGAACAACGACGCAAATGCGGCGACGGGTTCCGCAGTCCTCGTTCCCATGCCCCAATGCAAAACGGTGAAGCCCCCTTTCCGTTCGGCCAGTCGACGGAAAGCCGCCAGGCGGTTGGCATCCGCGGAGCACCACTTCGCCCCTTCCGAACGGAATAGCACCACAGCATCGGTCCCATCGAGCAACTCCGGGCCGTCCTTCCATTCATCGTCGGCCACCACCGTCCGGAGCACGATGCCCGGATGGTCGGCGAACAGCTCATGCACGATTTTCATCCCGGCGACGTATTCATGCGTCTGCGGCGGATGACCATCCGGTGCGCCCGCGATCAGGAGCAATCGCTTGGGTACAACCGCGTCCTCGGCTCGAGAACACGGGACGATCCCTAACAAACCGCATCCCGCGACGAGGAGCACAATCCATCGTCCAAAACAAATCTGTGGATTGAACAGCACGTTGATCTCCCCGGCACGAAAGGATTTCGGAGATTTTCGGAATTCGTCTCCGAATCTTGTACGGGTTCGTGGGGGCAGTTGCCACTAATCTGTTTGGAAGACAACTGGCCGACAGCGAGAGTGGCGGCGTCAGCGACGAAAGTGAGACAGACGATGCGATTAACCTTGCGAACCTTGCTGGCGTATCTGGACGACGCGCTCGAACCGCACGAAACGCGAGAAATCGGCAAGAAGATTCAGGAAAGCCCGGTCGCAGCGGCGCTGGTCAGCCGGGTGCGAGAAGTGATTCGCCGCCGTCGGCTGGGAGCCCCCGAGTTGGATGGGCCGTCGCAAGGGGTGGATCCCAACATCGTGGCCCAGTATCTCGATAATGCCCTGCCACCCGAACAAGTCGCACAGTTAGAAGCGATCTGCCTGGAATCGGACCTGGTGCTGGCGGAGGTCGCCGCGTGCCATCAGGTGTTGTCGCTGATTCTGGGCGAGCCGATCGATGTCCCGGCCCGCAGTCGCGAACGATTTTATGCGATCGGTCCGGTGTCTGCCGAAACGCAGCTCCACGTCACGCGGAACGATGGTGTCGCTGCCGCCGCAGTGCCCGTGGAAAGAGTGGAGCGCCTGCGACCGGCCACCCCGACGGTGACCATCAGCGAATCGGCCGGCCACTTCCGCGACGAGATGGCCAGCCAGTTAAAACAGCCGCCTTGGTCGCAACGGGTTGGTCCCGCCGCCGGTGCGGCGTTGGTGCTGGTAGCCGTGATCCTCGTACTGGTCCTGGATCGCGATTTATTCCGCGGGATCTCGAAGCCGGATCCCTCGACACCAGAGAACGCCGTCGCGTCAGCCGACACGCCGCGCACGCGGCCGGTCTCACCAGATCGAGACAAGACCGCAACTGCGCCCCCATCGGAAGAAACGAAGACTGATGATGCCAGAATGCCTGTACCAGCGGGCGAAAAGTCCACGACTTCGCTGGAGAATCTCGATCCGCCACCGCCACCCGACGTGCCCGAACCGAACGTCAAGCCGCCTGTGAAGACGCCGACACCGACCGATGTCGCCGATGCGGCAACTGTGGTTCCCGCGCCGGCGAAACCGGTGATCAAGGCACCGACACCGCGCCCGGTTGAGCCCCTCCCACCGCCGGAACCCATGATTTCTGTCCCCATGCAATCCGTGGGGCAGGAAGGGATTTTGCTCCGATTCAATCCGGGAGATCAGCACTGGTACGTCCAACCCCGACGTTCCGACATTCACCCGGCGGAAACCTTTGCCTGTCCGGAACCTTACGAAAGCACGCTGGAGTGGGACAAAGGCGATCTGAAGGCGACACTGCTGGGCGAGACGACCGTGCAAATGTTGTCGCCGACGGAAAAGCAGCGGTATGGTATATTGATTCGCCGCGGACGTGTGTTATTGCAGCCCGGCCCGATGGCCAAGACGCCGTTGCCCGTGACGGTGCAAATTGGCAGCAAATCGCATGTCGTGATGCTCGTCAGTCCCGCCACGGTGGTCGGCATCGAAGTGAAGATCGAAGACCCAGTCGGCCTGCCGACGGAGAATCCGCCCAACCCCTGGCATGCGGTGATGTATGTCGCCGCGGGGACAGCGGAATTGGCGGACGGAGCACCGCTTTCCACAAAGCAGTTTGCCTGGCTCACAACGCCCACCGCGGGGGACAACGCCACGGCCGCAAGCCTCTGGCCAGCGTGGCTCGATCCTGTCCGACGGGTCCAATTGTCGCCGCTGAAGCGTTTCGCGCCCCATTTCGAGAAAGAGTTTGATCCCACTTTGGCCGTCGATCTGTCGATTCCCGCGTTGATGCGCGATCCTAAACCCCAAATCGCAGAACTCGCCGTGCGGTGTCTTGCTATCACGGAGGCGTATCAACCTTTGATTCAGGCGCTGGTGCAATCGGAACACGAAGAAGCGCGTGCCGCCGCAGCAGCGGGATTGCGATCGTGGCTGGCCATCGACCGCGAGAATGGGGCCATCCTCAAACAGGAACTGCAAACCCACATTCCCGGCGACGAAGCCCGCGCGGTCGAACGGTTGCTGTGGGGTTACACTCCGGCTGAAGCCAAAGACCGCTTGGTCTCGCTGGAACTCGTGGAATGGTTGCGGAGCAATCGCGTGGAGGTCCGCGAGCTGGCCTTCAAGCAACTCGTGCAACTGACGGGACGGCGCTACGACTACCGCCCGCTGGGCACACCCTCACAGCGTGAACCGGCCATTCAACGGTGGATGGCCCATATTGCTCGCGAAGGCGCGCTGCTGAAAACTGACGAATGATCGCCTCCGTCCCGTTTTCGGTTAACATAGGCGAGAGGAGATCGGTTACGACACCGTCACCGATCTCACGTTGATGATAGACATTCTCTCGACTGAAGCTGCGACACTCCCGCTCCATGTTCACCACGATTCGCCATTTTCTGGAGATGATCCGCTTCAGCCACACGGTCTTTGCGCTGCCGTTTGCGCTGCTTTCCGCCGTGCTGGCCTGGCGACAACCAGGATCGTCCTTTGAATGGCGGCAACTCGGCGGCATCCTGCTGTGCATGGTCTTTGCCCGCTCGGCGGCGATGGGCTTCAACCGGATTGTCGACCGACGTTTCGATGCCGAAAACCCGCGCACGGCGAGGCGTCATCTTCCCGCCGGACTGCTCAGCGTTGCGGCGGCGGTCGCCTTCACGCTCTTGTGCAGCGGGACCTTTATCGCCTCCACACTGATCTTCCTGCCGAATCCGTGGCCGTTGCGGTTGTCGGTCCCCGTGTTGCTGTTTCTGCTGGGTTACTCCTACGCCAAACGCTTCACGCAGTGGTGCCACTACTGGCTGTCGGCGGCGTTGATGCTCGCGCCGCTGGCCGCGTGGATTGCCATCCGCGGGACCATCGAATTGCCGCCGGTGTTGCTCGCCGCCGTCGTCTTCTTCTGGGTGGGCGGGTTCGACATTCTCTACGCGTGTCAGGACGCCGAGTACGATCGCGGCCGCGGTCTGCACAGTTTGCCGGCGCGCTGGGGAGTTCCGGCGGCTTTGCGGTTCGCCTCGATCAGTCATCTGATCACCGTCGCGGGGCTCTTCGCCCTGTGGTATTACGCCGCATTGGGACCAGTCTTTCTCGTCGGATTGCTGATCATCAGCGTCCTTCTGGCGTATGAACACTGGCTGGTTCGTCCGGACGATCTGTCCCGTGTCAACGCCGCGTTCTTTCAAGTTAACGCGGTGATCAGCCTTGGTTTGCTGGGATTGGGACTCGTTGACTTGTGGTGGACGGCCGTGCGTTAATTTGCGATCATCGTTCGCAGGGAGACATCGCCATGTCAATCGCACACCGATACATCACTGTGACTGAGTTTGAGGAGATGACCTTTGATCGTCCCACTGAACTCGTGTGCGGTGAACTCGCGGAGCAACCCATGCCGACCAGTCAGCACGGCGCCATTTGCGTTGCGATCAGCGTCTTTCTCTGGCTATGGGCGAAACAAAGTCAACGCGGCTCGGTTTTTTCAAACGATTCTCATGTCCTGACAGAACGTGATCCTGACTCTGTGCGTGGACCAGACTGTGCATACATCAGTCGGGAAAAACTTCCGGATGGCAAACTGCCCGCGGGGGTTTTGAGAATCCCGGTCGACCTCGCCATCGAAGTGCTATCGCGTTCCGATCGCTGGACCGATGTCCTCGACAAGATTCAGGAATATCTGCGGTCCGGCATTACCGAAGTGTGGGTGATTGATCCGGAACAGCGGTCCGTGGCGGTGCATCGAGCGGAGGCCGCACCGCTCCATTTTGATGGTGACGACGAACTCACTCGGCCGGAATTACTACCCGGGTTTTCCTGCCGCGTGAGCGAACTGTTCGCCGATCTCCCGGAGAAATCGGCGGACAGCACGCCGGGCTGACGCCTCGACGCTCGCCGCTACAACCGTGGCTTTTCCGGTTTGACCGGCGGCAGAAATGACGGCGAACCGGAAATCTTCACCTTCCGCTTGTAGACCTTGTCGCCGCAAGTGGCGAAGAGAGTATCGAACCTTTCGCCGCCGAAGGTCATGTTCGAGACCTTGCCGTTCGGTGTCGGAATGATGAAGTTGACGCGGCCCGGTTGATCGCACACTTGAATGCCCATGCGTGTGGCGACATACACCCGGCCGTCGCGATCGACTTCCACGCCATCGGCACCGCTGTCATCGGCGGTATCGGGCACGTGCAGATGGAAGTATTTCTGCTTGTGCTTCAGCGAGCCGTCCGCTTGCACCTGGTAAGAATAAACCCAGTGCGAACGGGAATCGGCAACATACAGCAGTGTCTGGTCCGGCGATAATGTGATCCCGTTTGAGAAGCGAAGCCCCTTATCGACAACCTTCTTTTCTCCCTGCGGGCTGATGTACCAGATTTGACTCGGGTCGGTTCCGTTCCAGCCGGGTTGAGTCACATAGACGCCACCATCGTGGCGAACCACAAGATCGTTTCCACGGAAGCCGTCCGCAATCGCGGACGATTTGCCGTCTAACGTGTAGGCGAGAATCTGTTCGGTCTTCCCGGCGACGGCGTACAACCGCCCATCGGGCCCGAACGATTGACCGTCGCCACGCTGGCTGTCGCTCAGGAACGTGGAAACGGTTCCGTCGAGGCCGACTTTGAATGTCTTGCTGTCGGGAACTTCATTGTAGAAGACTTCCCCCTTGGCGTTCACCGCCGGGCCTTCCGTGAATTTGTACCCCTCGGCGACCAGCGTCCAGTCTTCACCGGGAATCAACACTTGCTGCAACGGCGGCGATCCAGCCCCTCGTTTCACCGGCGCGGGCCAGTCCTTCCACAACCATTTCGTCGCCGCGGGGAAGACTTCCGTGCCCTGCTTGCCATCGTGGCCGCCTTCGCCCCAGACGTGGTCGACTTCGTAGCCGGCGAAGATCAGCGAGCGTTCCATTTCCTGATTGGCCATCCACCAGTCGCCGCCGTAGATGTTGAGGTCTTTACTGCCATCCTGCAGGAAGATGCGGAGCGGCTTCGGCTCAAACTTGCGGAGCAGTGTGGGGTAGGCGTTCGCTCCTCTCAAACCGACATACGTGCCGATCGCGCTGAAGACGCGAGTGAAGGCATCCGGTCTTTCCCACGCTGCGGTGAAGGCACAGACCGCACCGCTGCTGCTGCCACCGATCGCGCGGTCATTGCCATTCTTCGACAATTTCAGCGAGCGTCCGTCCGGTGCCGTTTTCGTTTCGACATCCGGCAAGAGTTCGTCCAGCAGGAAGCGAGCGTAGGCATCGCCAAGGCCGTCGTACTCATAACTGCGATTGAAGCGATCGAGTGCGACATCATTTGGCGCCGGGACACGACCCGGTTGAATGAAGACCCCGATGAGAACGGGAATCTCACCTTTGTGAATGAGTTGGTCGAACACCGCGGGGGCGTTCCATTGCACGCCGTCCTGATTCGCGTACACACATGCGGGTTTCGCGGGATCGTATTGCTTCGGAACATACACCCAGTAATCGCGCGTGGTGCCGGGAAAGATGTTGCTCTTGTCGAACGTGTATTTCGTCACGTCTCCCTTGGGAACGTCCTGCGAAAACCCGGCGACGGGCGTCAGAAGCAGCAGTGCGAACAACCAGCAGTACCGCACGGTCGATTCTCCCAGAAGTGATGTCATGGTGAAGTTCGCCCGGCAACGCGAGCGGAGGGCATCATAGACGCCGCCGTGGATGGGTTCCACGCTGCACGATCAACGAAAGAAGCCCAGGGAAGACCTTCCCTGGGCTCTGCATGTCAGACTCTCGTGTCAGCACAAATCAGTTGGCATCGCGCGGAGGACGATTGCCGCCCGGGCGGTTGCCACCACCGAAGCCACCGAACGCCGGGAATTCAAACTTCTTCCCTTGCATGTCCTCAAAGGCCTTCTTCTGGTCGGCGTTGAGCACGGCCATCGCGTCAGCCGTGGTCTTTTCACGACGGGCGCGGGCTTCTTCCATGGCTTTCTGGCGTTCTTCCTGCGACGCATTCGGATTGAAACCGCCACGACCGCCAGCGCCACGACCAGCTTCCGCCACTTCGCGAAGTTTCGTCTTTTGTTCATCAGTCAGCTTGAGTTTTTCCGCGACATCGGGACGGCTGAGGGCCATCACCCCGGCTTGTTGAATGACGAGCTGGTTCAACCGGGCGTGCTGCTTTTCATCGAGGATGGCCTTGAGCGATTCTTCGGTCTTTTTTGTTCGTTCTTCCATTTGCGTGCGGAGCTTGGCCCGCTCTTCGTCGCTGAGATCGCGGGGATTGCCGCCTCCGCCGAAGCCGGCGCGGGCTTCTTCCCGCAGCTTATCGAGTTTTTCTTTCTGCGCATCGGTGACGGCGAGTTCTTTCTGCACGGCTTCCATCGCCACCAGGAAGACGGGTCCACCGAAGCCACCGCCTCCGCCAAACCCCCGCCCACCACCACGAGGCGGTTGTGCCATCACTGAAACGCCCGAGGCGAGCACCAATGCCGCCGTGATCATGACTGCCCAGCTACGTTGCATGTCCCATGTTCCTTGATTCAAGATGTGTGCTGCGACCGCGCGTTTTGATGTGAAGAAGCCCACTGCCCCCGTCCGTCGCGATCGGACAGCACCGGGCATCCGTGTGGGAGCCTGCCTAGTCTAACCCCGCGTGAGCCAGACCGTTCCGGAATTTTTGGAATTCTTCCCTCGGGTCTCGGACAGGTGCTGTCAGGCAAGGTGTTGGTCATGCCCCCGCGTCGGCACACGTTTGCACCAAAAGATGCAGCATCTCGAAGTGCTGGATTTCTTCGAGCGCCTGCCGGAAGGCGGTCTCGCCCGGATGGTCCGCGGCAGCTTCGCTGGCATCGACGAACGCCATCGGATCCCAACGGCCGTTGCTGACCAGACGGGGGACCCATTCTTCGAGCATGGCGCTCGAAAACTCCTGCCGGACACGGTCCAGCACGGCAGGCAACTCCGCAAACACGGGATGCGGACCGACCCGCCGAAACCAGTACTGCGAATTGCCATAATCCGGTTCGCGACGGTGCATGATCGCGTGCCAATAATCGCCATTGCGATTCTTCCCGCGGCCTTCAATCGTTTGCGACAGTGCATGGCTGCCATCGAGATCGTCGTACAACAAGTGCAACCCCGCCGCGACCGCGGTGCGTTCGGCTTCACTACCCGGCAATGCGTTCGACACCGTCGCGATGCAGCGAACCAGCCATGCGGGCAACCCATCTTGATCACCGGGGCCTAACGAGCAGCGTTGATGTTGCTCGCGGGGAATTTCCAGTTGCACGGCATAAGCAACGGTCAATCGATGAATAAGATCGCTCAATGAACCCGGCTGATGATCGCTGACCAGCAAAATCACGGCTTGAGTTGAGACTGCGGCAGCGCCGCACCCCAGCACCATGATCGGCGCCGGCATCTTCTGCCAAACGCAGGACTCGTAGCCGGGAGTCATCGCTACGCTCGCCTGATTTGCATTCCGAAATAGGTCGTGTGAAGCCTGCAAGAGTCGGTGAGCCAGCGGACCGATGACGACGGCGCCCTGATCGGCTTTAACACGGTCATTTTCCCACTGGCTCAACGGCCACGTCTCATTGTTCATGACAAACCATCCTGCTTGCACAGACTTTTCCGGCGGAACACCGTGTGAAAATCACTTCGTCGACCTAACCTCAACAATCTACACCGGTTGCATTCTCGAATCGACCGGAAATTGTCAACCTGAAGGCGATTGCCAATTGGCAGTCGTGGAGACGGAGCGTATCCTGTATGGCGTCGTTCCGGCTCAACTGACGAGTGAATCAGAGAGAGCCGTCAGCGATGCGAGCGCCGGGATGCATCGCATCGGGTGGTGACCCCTATCCCTGGACATCATGTTCAGACGGGTCAATCGCTCCGCTCCTGCGAGTCTGGCCATGGAAAATGTCCTGTTCGGTTACGAAGTCAACGGTGCGACCTGGTTCTACCTGTCGTCGCTGCTGATTCTTTCCGTCTTCTTCCGCTTCAACCGACTCTGGTCGTGGCGCAACGCCGACCTGCTGGTGTTGTTGTCGTTATCCCCCTGCGTGTTGATTGTGCGACATGCCTCCGCCGAAGCGCCGTGGGTCTATGCCTGGCTGTTCGCGGCGACGGGCCTGTTGTGGGGACGCTTGCTCCTGGATGCCAGTCTCACCCGGCGGCCGAGGTATGAGCAGAATCTCAATCCTGCGGGCATGACGTTTCTGCTGTGCGCGGCGCTGGCTTTTCAGGTGACGAACATCGTCAGCGAACAGCCGCACGAATCGGCGATCAATACGGTGCGGATGGCGGACGAACTGCTCAAAGGTCAGGACAGCGTCGAGATGCAGTCGGAAGCGCCGTCTGCCGGACCGGCGGGGCGGTTGCTGGCCACGACGGTCGTTCCGCTCACTGGGGGAGCAGAATTGGCCGCGGCCCGTTGTCTGGCCGTGCTGGCACACATCGCGGTGATGCTCGGATTGGTCTTCGTCGGCCGCTGGCATTTCAACGACACCAATCTCGGCCTCGCGATGGCAACGCTATATCTGCTCCTTCCCTGCACGGCATACGATACCAGCCGTGTGATGCACGTCCTTCCGGCCGCGCTCATCATCTGGGCAGTCGTCTGTTATCAACGGCCGACCATTGCTGGCGGGCTGTTGGGGCTGGCCTGCGGCACCGTGTTCTTTGCGGCGTTCCTGCTGCCGATCTGGATCGCCTTTTACTGGAAGCGCGGTGCGGCCCGCTTTGCCGGTGCGGTGGTCAGCGTGGCGGCGGTGTTGATCGCCAGCCTGATGATCACCTCCGCGGACACCGCTTCTTTCACGCGGCAGATCATCGGTTCGATCGATTGGTCGGCATTGCGCTTTGAGGGCGGGGAAGGCCTCGGTTTCTGGTCACTTTACGATGCCGCCTATCGCATCCCGGTTTTCGCCACGTTCTGCGTCTCGCTGGTGATGCTGGCCATCTGGCCGCTGGAGAAGAATCTCGAACACCTGCTCGCCCATTCGGCGGCAGTCATTGTGGCGACACAGTTCTGGTACCCCAACGAAGGGGGCATCTACATTCTGTGGTATTTGCCGCTCGTTTTGACAGTCGTCTTCCGACCGCGGTTGTCACAATACCCGCGGCAACTCGTGCAGGAACCGGTCGCGATTCATCAGGGATCATTCGGTACGGGACCGCATGCGGATTGGCGGAAGCTGCCGCGGTCGTGAGCACGCGGTGGATCGGCGCGGGGCGCGAAACCGCAAAGCGGAGATCAGCTCTTCCTGCCACCACCACCAATCGCCTGCCACCTAGAACGTCACACCGACTTGTCCGCGGAGCGTGGTGGGTGCGCCGGGGGTGATTTGCAAGTCGCTGATCGAGCCCGCGTAGTACCGCTTGTCGAACATGTTTTCGATGTACAACGCGGCGTCGAAGCGACCACGGCGGTAAAACACGCCGCTGTCCCAACGAGTGAAATCGGGTAACCGCAACGTCCCGCCGTAGGCTGCGAGCCGATCATCGACGTAGACCAGCCCCAAGCCGCCGCCGAGTGTATGGACTTCGTTCTGAATGACGTTGTACCGCGACCACACATTCACGGTGTGCCTCGGGACATTGCGTGGACGACGACCATCAATCGTCGGATCGGTATCGTCGTGAATGAGGGCATCGGTTAGCGTGTAGTTCGTGGTCGTGGTCCAGCGATCGGTCATCTGGCCGATCAGGCTGAGTTCGACGCCCTGCACTTCCTGCAGGCCGGCTTGAGTTGTCACGAAGAATGGCGGGGTCGAGACCTGTCGGTCGATGGTAATGTTCTGCTTCTGAATCCAGAACCACGCCGCCTGGGTCGCCAGCCGTTCGGTCAATTGGAGCTTTGTACCGAGTTCCCACGACTCGCCCAGTTCGGGTTTCAGCGGGTCGGTGGTCAACCGCGGGCCACCCGACGGGGGATCGAACGACTTCGAGTAATTGCCGTACAGGCTCCAGACATCCGGAATCGGCTGATAAATCAAACCCGCGCGCGGTGTCCACTGGTCGAAGTTTTGATCCGTCTCAACGGGACCAAGAATGGGAATGCCGAGGATCGCCAGTTGCCGGTCAAACACGACATTGGCGCGATCAAACCGCAGTCCGTACATCGCCGACCAATGTTCATCCAGTTTCACCAGATCCTGAGCATAGAAGCCGTGGCGGTTCTGGCGGAACCCGGAATCGAACACGGCCGGAGTCAGTACGAACGGCGGGTTCGTGTAGACCGGATTGGCCCCATCAATGGTGAGCGGCGGGAATCCCGGCAGAGATGATTCCGACCGAAAATTGTTCGAGATGAACCAGCCTTGCTCCGTCCCGATCACGGTCTTGTGTTCGAGTCCCGCGAGTTCGTATTCCCCGGCGAGATTAACCGTCACACCGTAATACTGCTCGAAGAACTGGGTAATATTCTGACGGCCACGATTGAAGGTGGTCGTCCCGGCAATTTGTTCGTCAGGGAACGTTCCCGAAGACGGGGCATGATAGAAAATCGTGGTCGCCCCGGCCCGCATCGTCCAGATGTCGTCGATCTTGTGATCGAGAAAGACCGACTGTCGCCAATCCTGGAAGGTCTGAAAGTCATTGCCCGGCTCGCCGAGATAGGTTGTGATCGGCAGCGTACTGACGCTGCCATCGACCGCGGCAACCCCGGTGTCGAACCGCCGGCGATCTTTCAGATACTCGCCTTCCCAGGTGATGGCGGTTTCCTCGTCGATCAGCCAACTCACCGACGGGGCGACGAACTCGCGCTCGTTGTAACCGAAGTCGCGGAAGCCATCGCTGTTTTCATAGGCGGCATTCACGCGGAACAGCACATTGCCATCGTCATTCACCTTGCCGTTGGCGTCGATGGTGTGCCGCTGGAAATTGAAGCTGCCGAATTGCGAAGTCCATCGGGTGAAATCGTCATTCAGCGGCTTCTTCGTAATCAGATTCACGGTACCGGACGGTTGCGACGCACCATACAGAATCGAGGACGGGCCCTTCAGAATCTCGATCCGTTCGACATTCGCAAAATCGCGCGGCGTGTAAGTCGGATCGAGCAAACCGTTCTTGCGGTAATTGCGCGAGGCAACTTCAAACCCGCGGAGGATGAACGAGTCGGGCCGCAGTTGATCGCCGAGTTTTGCCGCGCCGGCGACATCGCGAAAGACATCGTTAATGCGGAGTGCCTGCTGATCATGCAGGACTTCATTAGTGACCACGCTCACCGAGGCCGGCAATTGGATATCAGGCACATTGACGATGGTGCCGGTGGTGGATGAGGTCGCGCGGTAACCCTGCGTCGGCGGCGATCCGAAAATGGAATTCTGCGTGATTGTCGGCGGAGCGCCGGGAGTCGATGTGAAGTTGCCGTTGTTGAAGACGCTGTCGGGTGAATTACCCGTCGGCAAGGGTGTTACTTCCACCTTCACTTCGGGAAGCGTGGGTTCATCGGTTGCCCGTTGGGCATCCTGAGCGAGAACGCCCGTGGAACTGAGAGCGATTCCCATCGCCACCCACGTCTGCGCAAGTATTAACCGTCGCAGCCGTAGCATGAGAGGAACATCCTTGTTCCAGTTGAAAACGGACCGACAATGCGGCCTCGGTCGCTCAATTCTGATAGTTCGACAATGAGCAGCCTGCATGTCCCCGCGAATTCGTATCGCGGTCCGGCAATCTCAAAGTCATCGCCGCGAGTCCGTACAATCGACAAAGTTAACGCAGCTTTTCAAGGCCTTACGCCGCGACATCATCACTCTGCGGCAGCGAGGGCCAGTGCACCGTGGACCACCACGCTTTCGCCAAGTGCAGCGGGCACGACCGGGCAGGCTTTTCGTAGAGCTGGAAAACTGTAGCGATCAACGGCTTCTCGGAGCGGATTGAAGAAAACATCATCCCCTGCCAGCGAGACGCCGCCGCCCACGACCACGATGTCGGGGGCAATGAGTGTAATCACTTGCGCGATCGCCCATCCCAACATCGTTGTGGCTTCATCGTACGATTTTCGCGCCAATACATTGCCACGGATCGCCGCTGCGGACAGGTGTTTCGTCGTCAGGGCCTCCACGTGACCGTCAACCTGGCTCAGCAATTCATCTGCGTCCCGATTAACCTGTTGTTCATCGGCAAACTCAATCAGCCAACGCTGCACTCGGGCCGAAATTACAGGTGGAGAAACAGCTCCGTGACCACGTCCCATCAGCCAGCTCTGCACTCGTTCTGAAATCACCGGGCCGGCAGCGACCGACTCGACCGTGGAATGCGTGGTCGTCGCTCCGATTCCCGGCCGCAAATGTCCGATCTCGGCGGCTGCCGGTCGGTCCGTTCCGTGAATCTGTCGCCGGATCACGAGACCGCCGCCGATACCGGTCCCCACGGTGACATAGAAAACGGTTTGAACATCGCGACCGGCGCCGTAGGTCGCTTCCGCCAGGGCGGCGACATCGCAATCGTTGCCGAGCCGCGTCGGCACGCCGAGTTGCTGCTCCGTCCATTCGACGAGCGGGAATTGATCCCATCCGCGAACTTGATGACTGGTCTGCACCAACCCCCGCGCCCCGAAGACCGGGCCGCCGAATCCGTAGCCGACGCGCTTCACCCCGTGCTTCGCGACCAGTTCCGGTCCCACGGCGGCAATCTGCTCGCGAATTCCGGCTCCGCCGCGGGCGATGTCGACATCGAGTCGCACCAGCTCGGCGAAGGTTTGACCATCCCCGGGCCCCACACCCAACTGCAACTTCGTCCCGCCGATTTCGATTCCGAGAAACATCGCACCCACTTTACAGAATGCCCAAACCAGCCCGTAGCGCGAGCAAGGGCGTCCGACTTCATGCCACCGTAAAGGCGTTGTTGCCTCCTTGCTCGCGCTGCGGGCTGGCGGAGACGCGTTACACGGCCACTTCGCGGATCTCGAACAACGAGATCAACTTGGTCATTTCCAGCACTTCCAGCACGTCTTTCGACGGGTTGTAAAGTTCGACGCGCTCAAGGCGTTTCCGCAAGCTGATCAGCACGCCGAGCATGCCACTGGGCACAAGCACCACGCCGGTGAGATCGAACGCCAGCACCGTGCAGTGATGCTCTTCGATCAGCTTGAACAACTGGTCGCGATAACCGGCGATGCAGACTTCGTCCGGCACGTCCTGCCCCGCAAAGCCCACCACTGTCAGCGGTCCGGTCTGGTAAACCCGCAGCACGCCGGGAACAGCCACGGCACCGTTCGGGCTGGAATCACCTTCACCGGGAACATGCGGTTCGTCGTGAATGTTTTCGGACATGACGGGGCTCCGACGCAGAAAAACGCGAAGAATTGAGGAATCGCGTCCGAGTATACCCAGCGCGAAACAGTCCGACCACCGATAGCATTCTCGGTCTGTCCTAAATCTCCTGATAGTAATAGCTTGCGAACTCAACGAGATACGGCGTGACGGCAGCTTGACCTGTCAGGACCGAGATGTCTGATCTCCCCCTCTTGGAATCCCGATAACGGTTGATATACTTGGAGAGGCAAGTCCCCCGGCGGATTCGGTTTGCAGCCAGGAGGGCATGTAGAACCCGAAAGCCGGTTGAGTGATCGAGTAGAGGAGTACGAAACCCATGTCAGTGTTGTTGACGGAAAAAGCGGCGGGCGAAATCAAGCGCGTGATTGCGGAACAGAAACTTCCGGAAGCGACCGTTCTGCGAATTGGTGTCGCCGGCGGCGGTTGCAGTGGTTTTCAGTATGCTCTGGGCTTCGATTCCAACACCGACGCCGCAAAAGATAGCGTTGCCGAACAGCACGGCATCAAGGTCGCGGTCGATAAGAAGAGCGACCTCTACCTCGACGGCACGACCATCGATTTCTACGATGGTCTCGAACGTCGCGGCTTCACGTTCAATAATCCCAATGCAGTCAAATCCTGCGGTTGCGGCAGCAGTTTCCAGGCGTAATTACGTCTGATCACGCGTTTCAAGTTGAAGCCCGGCGCTTTCCACAGCGCCGGGCTTTTTGCGTTTGCACTGCTCGGAGAGCGCTTTCCAACGATACCAACTCCGTCTTTGTTGGTTGTAAGCCGCGATTTTCCCCGCGAAAACCGACCTCCGAATGTCTACAATCGTCACAAATCCCGTTTCCGCGGGAGTGATCGAGGTTGCTGTAACGGGATGACCGGATGACGTTACTTTCCACCGGATGGAGTTCGGAACGGTCCGCCCCTTTTTTGCCGAACGCCGATTGGCAGGCCCGACTCGATGCCATCGTCGCCACGATGCGGGAACTGAGTCTGCAGACCGACCCGCAACAGATGGTGCGACTGTACTCCGAACGGATGCAGCGGTTGATGCCCGTCGACCGCCGGATTTCGCTCAGCCGCCGGGGATTACCCGCCCCGCAGTATCGGGTCACGCGGTACAGCGGTTGGGAAGAAGAGATCAATCCGTGGCGCGAACCGCATCGGCTCCCCACCGTCTCCGGCGGGTTATTGAGCCGGCTGATCTACGCCGACCGGCCGCAGATTCTCACCGATGCCGAAATCGACCCGGAAGATCCTGCTGCGGAATATCTGCACGGACAGCGCTCGATTCTCGCGATCCCGCTGTTCGATCAGGGGATGTCTCTGAACATGGTGGTCGTCTCACGAGCCGAACCGGATGCGTTCAGTTGGGAAGAGTTGCCCGAGCGCGTGTGGATGGCAAACCTCTTCGGCCGGGCGACACAAACGCTGGTGCTGGCCGAACAGCGCGACGCCGCCTACAAGGAAGTCGATCGCGAGTTGAAAGTCGTCGCCGATATCCAACGGTCGCTCTTGCCCGCCGTGTTGCCGAAGATTCCGACGCTCGATCTGGCATCGCACTATCAGACCTCGCGTCGCGCCGGCGGGGATTACTACGATTTTTTTCCGCTCTCGCACGGCCGGTGGGGAATTCTGATTGCCGATGTCAGCGGCCATGGAACGCCGTCCGCCGTGGTGATGGCCGTCACGCATTGCATCGCCCACCTCCATTGCAGCGACAACCATTCGCCGCGTGAGTTGCTGAACTTCCTGAATCATCACCTCGCCAGCCGCTATACCAGCGGTTCCGGCCATTTCGTAACCGCGTTTTACGGCATCTATGATCCGGCGACGCGCAAACTGACTTTCGCCAGCGCAGGCCATAACCCCCCCCGGCTGCGGCACTGCGGGCATTGGGAAGTCGATTCGCTCGATCAGGCAAACTATCTGCCGATGGGATTCATGCCGGATCTTGATTATCGGGAAGCCGAAATCACGATGGCCGTCGGTGACCGTCTGGTGCTCTACACCGACGGGATTACCGAAGCCGCGAATACCCACCATGAATTGTTCGGCGTTGCACGGTTGGACATGGTCGTCGCCGATTGCCGCGACGATGCCGCATCGGCGTTGCAGAAGCTGCTGAACGCCGTCGCCGGCTTCACGGGCGGAACACCGCCAAACGATGATCGGACGCTGATCATCGTCGATGTAGTGGAATGAACCGGGACGCCCACGGTTTCTGAACCGTGGGTCTCATCCCGTTGATGATCAACAAAGAGACCCAGCCTTAAGAAAGGCTGGGCTTCTGGAAGAGCATCGTTTTCAACGTGACAGAATCAGGTCGCGGCAGAGTCGGAACGGGCGAATTGCTTGCGTTCCTGTTCCGACAATCGGATCTTCCGCAGACGGATCGCCTTCGGGGTCACTTCGACGTACTCATCGTCTTCGATGTACTCGAGCGACATTTCCAGCGACAACCGGCGCGGCGGCTTGAGGATTACGTTTTCGTCGGACCCCGAGGCCCGCATGTTGGTCAGCTTCTTTTCCTTGATCGGATTCACGGTGAGATCGTTGTCGCGCGAGTTCTCGCCGACGATCATCCCCTCGTAAACTTCATCGCCCGGGGCGACGAACATTTCGGCCCGATCCTGCAGTTTGTTGAGCGCGAAGGCTACCGCTTTGCCGCGGTCCTGCGAGACCATCACTCCGTTCTGACGATGAGGCACTTCGCCTTCCTGCTCGCGATACCCTTCAAAACGGTGATGGATGATTGCTTCGCCGCGGGTGGCGTTGAGGAGCTTCGTGCGGATGCCAATAAGTCCACGAGCGGGAATCGAGAACTCGACATGCGACATGCCGGAGTCGCTACTCGCCATTTCCACGACCTGGCCGCGGCGGTTGCCGACGATTTCCATCACACCGCCGAGTTCCGTTGTCGGAACGTCGATTTCCAGCATTTCAAACGGTTCATGCCACTTGCCGTTCACCTGTTTGCGGATGACGTTGGGCTTGCCGACGGAGAGTTCGTAGCCTTCACGACGCATCGTTTCGATGAGTACGGCGAGGTGCAACACACCACGGCCAGAGACCTTGAACTGGTCCTTCAACTCGAGTTCTTCAACCCGCAGCGCGACATTCGACTCGAGTTCCCGCATCAACCGAGCCCGCAGATGCCGACTCGTGAGGAACTTCCCGCCGCCGGCCTGACCAACGAGCGGTGACGTGTTAATGGTGAAAGTCATCGAGATCGTCGGTTCGTCGACGCTGACGCGCGGCAGCGCAATCGGGGTTTCCGGATCGGCGACGGTATCGCCGATTTCCGGAGTTTCCAGCCCGGTCAGGGCCACGATGTCCCCGGCAAGGGCTTCCGCTGTCGGAACGCGCCCGAGCTTTTCAAAGACTTCGACATTCACGACCGTGCAGGGAACGTTCTTCCCGTCGGCCTTCATGATCACGACTTTTTGACCGGGTTTGACTTTTCCCGAGACGATGCGACCTGTCGCGATGCGGCCGACGAATTCGGAGTACGACAGCGAGGTCACCATCATCTGCAGCGGCTTGTCGGGATGCGTCAGCGGTCCCGGAACGCGCTTGACGATCATGTCGAGCAGCGGTTGCATCGTGGTCGACGGAATTGTGGGATCGGTCGTCGCAAAGCCGGCGCGACCGCTGGCGAAGATGTACGGGAAATCGAGCGTCTGATCGTCCGCACCGAGTTCGCAGAACAGATCGAAGGTTTCCGACAGCACGTCCTGCGGGCGGGCATCCGACCGGTCGATCTTGTTCACGACGACAACGGGTTGCAGGCCGACTTCGAGGGCTTTTTGCAACACGAAGCGGGTTTGCGGCCGCGGTCCTTCAAAGGCGTCGACAAGCACCAGAGCTCCGTCGGCCATGCTGAGGACGCGCTCGACTTCACCGCCGAAATCGGCGTGGCCAGGCGTGTCGATGATGTTGATCTTCGTATCGCCGTACATCAGCGCGATGTTCTTGGCGAGGATCGTGATGCCGCGCTCCCGCTCCTGGTCATTGGAGTCGAGAATGCAGTCGCCCTGAAGCTGGGATTCGCGGAATTGACCGCTGGCTTTCAGGAGTGAGTCGACCAAAGTCGTTTTGCCGTGGTCAACGTGGGCAATGATGGCAATATTGCGGATGTCGTTCCGTCGCATGGTGTTCGTAGAACTCATAATGGGCGGGAAGTCGGCCTCGCATTCCTTGCGGTCGCGTTCCGGCCGGAGCGGGCAGCTTCAACAGGTGTGTGACGGACAATCAGCCCGTCGCGATCAGGCGAGTCCAGTATACTATCCCCGTGCGATTGGATGCGAAAGCCCATTTTTCGCTCCACACCACAATTGTGAGTGGAATTTCACCGGATTCCCGCCGGAACGCTGTCCACGCTTGCATCTCGCGACGATTCTGCCACGATTTCCCATCGACGCTCGCTGTTGTGGATCGTCGGAGAAAAGGAATCGAATGTCCTGCTGGTCGAACGAACTCGTGAAGTTCTCTTACAAATCTGCGTGGGGATTCATCGTCCTCGTGGCGATCTTGCTGACATCCCGCCCGGCGATCGCCCAGAATCCGGCGGTGATCGATGTCGATGTGTTGCTCCGTGGCGGGACGATCTTTGACGGCACCGCCGCACCGGGACGTATCGGCGATGTCGGCCTCAAAGGGGACAAGATTGTCGCTCTGGGAACGTTTAAGGCGGGACGTGTCGGACGGACCATCGACTGCACCGGGCTGTACATTTCCCCGGGATTTATCGACCTGCATACGCACAGCGATAATCAGGTGACTGATCCCGCTTTGAGGGCCTGCGTGAACTACGTGATTCAGGGCTGTACCACCCAAGTCACGGGTAACTGCGGCAGCGGACCGGTCGATACTGGCGCGTACTACAAGAAAATCGATGACGGCGGCGCGGGGACCAATGTCGCCCACTTGTTACCGCAGGGATCGCTGCGGGGACAAGTTGTCGGTGATGTGGACCGTCGTGCCACGGCCGACGAAATCAAGGAAATGGAAGCGCTCGCCGCCAAAGCCCTGCGCGACGGCGCGTGGGGCATGTCGACCGGACTGATTTACGTTCCCAGCGTTTACGCCGACACCGAAGAATTGATCGCACTGGCCAAAGTCATCGGTCAACACAATGGGGTTTATGCCAGCCACATCCGCGGTGAAGGAACCGAACTCCTTTCTGCGGTCGGGGAAGCGATCCGGATCGGAAAAGAAGGTGGTTTGCCAGCGCACATCTCGCATTTCAAAGCGGCCGGGCAGGAATCGTGGGGCACTTTACGACTGGCCGCTGAACTGATCGAACAAGCTCAGAAACGGGGCGAGAAAATCACTGCTGATCAATATCCCTACACGGCTTCCAGCACCTCACTGGAAGCGACCATTGTACCCACATGGGCCCGTTCCGGCGGCACGAAAGAATTCATCCAACGACTCGACGGTGAGGAGACCGGCAAGAAACTCCGCGGCGAAATCCAAGCCAGTCTTTCCACCAAACGTGATGGGGCCGCGATCTTTCTCGTGCGGTGCAAATCGCATCCGGAATGGGTCGGTAAGAACCTGGTCGAATCCGCGGAAGCCTCTGGACAAACATCCCTGGCCGTCGCCCTTGATATCCTGCGCAATGGCGGAGCCGCAGTCGTTAATTTTTCTATGAACGAAGACGACGTTCGCATGGCGATGCAGCGGCCATGGGTTGCAACGGCGTCCGATGGCCGCTCGTATCTTCCCGGCGAAGACCGCCCACATCCGCGCAATTACGGCACCTTCGCCCGTAAGATTGGGCGGTATTCCCTCAAGGAAAACGTGATCCCGATCGAACACGCGATCCGCAGTTCTTCCGGATTACCCGCCGACATCATCGGGCTCAAAGACCGCGGGTATCTGAAGGACGGTTACTTCGCCGATGTGCTCGTCTTCGATCCCAAAGAATACATCGATGTCGCGACGTTCGATGATCCGCATCAGTACGCCCAGGGAACAAAGTACGTCTTCGTGAACGGTCACCCCGCCGTGTTTGCGGGAATTCCCACCGGCACATTAGCCGGCCGCGCCTTGCGACATGCGTCGTCTGCGAAAAATTAGTTCTTCGCAGTCCGGAGGCCAGCGACGGGTGTCTTTTCAGGACGGGCCAGGATCAAGAAGGCGATCCACAGATTTCACAGGAGGACACAGATTCGGAGTGAAGAGAAGGAACCACGGAAGACACGGAAAAAGGAGAGAGAAATTCAAGAACTCTTTTGAAACCGGATTCTTTCCAATTCCGATGTCATCGTCCTTCCGCAATTCCTGCATTTCTTCCGCGTCCTCCGTGTATTCCGTGGTTCCCCGCCTTCTCTCTTTCTTCTAATCTGTGTCCTTCTGTGAAATCTGTGGATCGTCCTTTCTCTTCTCTGGATCGTCTTTCCCTGTGACATCGCGCCCTCGACTCCTGGTTAGCATTCGCAATGCGGACGAAGCCCGTGCCGCGGTGAATGGCGGAGCGGACATCATTGATGTCAAAGAACCGGCTGCCGGATCGTTGGGAATGGCGTCTCCTGCGACCATTGCGGCAGTTGTCGATACCGTCATGCAAACGACTTCGAAAATCCCGTGCAGCGTCGCACTGGGAGAATTGCTCGAGCTGCCGAAAATCGCCCCGTCTCTTCCCGATGCCGTGCGTTGGCTCAAGATGGGCTTGAGCGGTTGCCGACACCATCCCGACTGGCGGGAGCGCTGGTCGAGAGCACGAGAGACAATTCGGCCGCACGCAGCGTGGATCGCTGTGGCATACGTCGATGCCGATGCCGCTGGCGCACCGTCGATCGGCAAAGTGCTGGACGCTGCGATCGAGACTCGTTGCAGCGGATTACTCCTGGACACGTTCTCTAAAACGAGCGGGACATTACTCGATGCGGTTTCGCTGGACGAACTGCACAAAGTGACCCGCACAGCACAAGCGGCGGGGCTGCTGGTAGCGCTGGCGGGGCGATTGCGGCGTTGCGATTTGCCGACCGTGCTGGCCGTGAATCCGGATGTCGTGGCGGTTCGTTCCGCCGTGTGCCGCGGCGAGAACCGGACCTCTGTCATGGAAGAATCGCTCGTGCGCGAATTCCATGCGGCGATGCTGGATACCGTCTAATTCCGGCGTGGCAGGAAGCGGTCGAGTTGCTTTTGCACGGTGTCGTCGATGGCTTTCTCGATGGTTGATCCCGCCGCCTGACGGGCGAGTTCGCCGAGAATGCTGGGATCGACTTGCGGCTGCGATAACGTGCCGGTCACCGGAATCCGCAGCGTCTGCCCGGCCATTTTGGCGAGAGCCGGAGTACCACGGACCCACTTTTCCTGAATCGGCAGCAAGAACGTCAATTGCAGCGTTTCATCGAAACCGACCGATCCGCCGGTGACGAGATCGAGATCGTTCACACGGACGGTCATCTTGTCATGAAACACGCGGCCCTGACCTTGCGCGAGCGCGATTTGCTGCTGCGGAAATTCCAGCACTGTACGAACCGGATTGGTGGCACTCGGATTGCGGCGTTCGAGCACCGCCCGAACCTGTTCCACTACGGTCGCGAGCCGTTCCGCCATCGCACCGGGAGCCACTCGTGCGTGATGAATCGTCAACGTGCCCCGCGCCTGACCCGCCTGCGGCGATGCCAGCGGCCAGACGTTCTGATCGACATCGAGTGAGAATGAACCTTCCATCTCGGCGGAATCAGCGGCGAGCGGCACGGCATACTTCAACAACTGCTGACAAATTAGCGGCGTCAGTTTCACCTGATCGACCACACGTCCTGCGGGTAACCGCACCAGCGCTTGTTGTCTCAGATCGAACTGCGGAGCGAGATGGACCCGACCTTCGGCGACTGTCAGATCGAGTGGTCCGAGTTGCCCCTGCCCTTGGGCAAACCGCACAGACAAATCGTTCGCCGTGAGCGGGATGCCATAGAGGCTGGCCTGTTGCCAGGTGAGTTGCCCTTCCGCTGTGAGATCGGCGATCGACACGCTGCCGTCCGACGCCGGTCGCATGGTGCCGCGGACGGAGAACGGTTTTTCACCGCGACCCGTGAGGCGGATTTTTTCGGCCCAACTGGAATCGAGCCGGCTCATCACCTGATCCCAGTCGTACGCCATTTGTCCCGACAGATCGACCTCGGTCCCATCGGCACGCGGATCAATGCGGCCGTTCGTGACCACCGACAATCCACTCGCGCTCAGCTGCAGCGAAGCAATCTCCCACGGCGTGGCGGACATCGCATGACGCAGGTTGCCCCGGATGCTGAATTCCGGCTCGCGCCACAAGGCAATCCAGCGCGGTTGCGGATCGCTGCTCAATCCCGCAACGACAGCATTCGTCATGCGGAGATTGATGTCCCCCTGGAGGGCCTCCTGCACCGGCTTCAGATCGACGGAACCGACCATTTGTCCCAACAGGTGATGCTTCACGTCGCCCCGTTGCCAGCGAGACACGCGACCTACATTCACATTCAGATCGACCCGACCCGACACATTCCCGGCGGGTTGATCGAGGGAATAACGGCCGTTGGCCCAAGTGATGTCACCCCATTCGCCGCGGGCTTTCGTAGAGGGTGTGGACCACGTTTGCGTTTTGAAATCCCAAACGCCTTGTAACGTCGATTCAAATGCCGCGTCCTGCATTTGCCAATCGGGAGTGATCACCGACAACGGCTGCGACTTCACCGTCGCCGATTGCACATCAATGGTCGTTGGCGAATACGTGAGAGTCGCGAGCATAGAACCCTGACCGGCCAGTGTGATGGTGGGATCAAACCAGAACGGCCGCAGACGTTGCTGCCAGCGGGTCCAATCCCCGGCGACTTCGACCGTCATCGGCAACGGAGCCGCGGTCTTGTTCCAATCAACCTCGCTCAATAACTTCGCCTCGCAACGATCATCGCCACTGTTCAGCGTCATCTGGCCCGATGTCAGCGTGGACCACGGAGCGGAGACGGGACCTTGTCCCACGACATCGAGCGTGATCGCGATCTTCGGTTCGCTCCACGCCGGCTGATTGGCTGGGCCGCAACGGAGCCCTTCGCCTTGACCGTCAATATGCAGCGCAACGGCATCGGTATCGCGGCGCTGAATTGTGCCATCGAGCCGCGCTGTGCCCGCGAGGGAACCGCCGTCCCAATCGACCAGGGGAGCGATCTCCTGCCAGAGCCGATCCAGGTCTGCTGAGATGCGGAATTTCGCGGCATTCAGCGTTCCCTGCCCAAGAATTTGACAGTAATCGCTTCGCAGCGCGAGACGGTCGCATTGAAGACCGTCGGCCGACGGTCGCAGCAGCAGTTGCGCATCGAGCGGAGCCGCCCACCGCCGTTCCTGACCGTCAATATTCGCGGCCAAATCGGCGAGTCGTGCGGTGCCATCGAGCGCTCGGCCCTTCTCATCTTTCACACATTGCAACGTGGCTTGAATCTGCCCCGAAGTGATCGCGACCCCGGATTTCAACCGCAGAAACTTGGGTAACCGCTGTGCCGCCTTCGCCGCGTCGAGCACGCCGGTGACCTGGAACTCATCGCCAAACGCTTGCAACGCGGTCTCGGCCGTTGCCGGCATCACAGCGGACGCAGGCCACTGGCAGATTCCGTGCGCCGTGAGCTTCGCGAAGTCGGTCTGCACGGTGATGTGTTCGCATTCCAGACGATCGGCATTGCGCACGAGGCGACCACGCACCTGCGTTTGCTCCAACTGCAGAATGTCGCCGGCCAGCATCTCCCATCCGGCGGCGGTTCCGCCTTTAATCTGCAGATCGGAATCAACCGTCCAAGTGGTTCCGTCGGTCGCCGGGATGTCCGCCTTCATCGTGCCTGTCATCCGACCACGGACGACACCCATCGGAGAAACGAAATGACACAACGGTTCCAGCCGCGCGAGATCGAATTCCGCCGCGGTCAGTTCCACGTGAGGGGGCAGATTCGGCGCGAGCGTAGCCAACAACGTGAGCGAAGGATCCCGGCTGCCGGCTTCCGGGGGGAAAGCGGCGGTGACCGTCATCACGTTGGAGTTGGTATTTCCCTGGGCGACGGTCACATCGATACCGCTCAGAGTGTGCTCGAGCCCGTCATCGACATTGGTTACGAGGACTTGCGCCTCTTCAACCAGCAGCATCCAACGGCGCGGAGTGGTTTCCCCACTGGTGCCTGATGTGGAAAGCTCGGCCAGCGGGGCGTCCCAATTGGTCTGCCGGTTCTTCATGCGAAGATGGACGACGGCCTGCTCGAAGCGGAATTCACCGAAGTCGCCAGGTTGTACGATGATCCCCCATAACGTTGTGGAAGACCGCAAACGTCCGACGGTCGCGAGCGTTTTGCCGTCCCGGTCCAGAATGTTGATGCTGCGGATGTCGATAGGGGCAAACCACCCGAGCGACGTTTCACCGAGCTCGATCGTTCCCTTCCACTGCGGAACGAGAAAACGGGGAACGGATTGCCGCAAAGACGTACGGGCCACCAACTCCGGCAGAAAATAGACGCCAATCCCCAAAAGCACGAGGAAAACCAGCCACCGAAAACTCCCACGGCGTTCCCGTTTGGCCGGTTGTTCGATGGGTTTGCCGGCAATCCCCGGCGGTGGCGTATCGGCAGCGGCTGCCGGTACGGACGCCGCTGGTTTCGCTTTCGGCAATGGAACGCTCGCCATCGTTCAACGGCCCGACAGAGGATCGCACTGCATGGCATGAACCGATGTTCGACCGGATTGCCACCTTGTGCGCGTGATCGACACCGGACCACCGGCGACTATGCACGATTCCTCGTCGTCAACGCGAGTTCACGCAGATGCCGTTCGCGCAAACTCTCAGCGAAGATTTGCCGATCAGCGCGAGTTTGCCGATTGCAACAGACGGCAACGTTGGCTACGGAGCCGAGCGGAGATGCCGCGCCGAACTCGGCGCGGGGACGAGAGGGCGGGGACGGGATTTCCACCGCCGCAACCACGGTTTTTCGATAATCAACCACGGTGCCGCCATAATCCCCGCAATGATCAGCACCAGGAACGATGTCGAAATCATGCCCCACACGCCGCCTGACGAAACTTTTTTGAGGGCATCGTGCGTTTTTTCTGCCTGAGCACGGACCGCGTCATTCTCATCCTGTTGGTGCATCTTCAAGACTTGCGGCATGTACTTTCGCAACGTGCCGGGCTGTCGCTCCATGGCTTGCAGGGCAGCAACTCTCACCGGGGGCTGAGTAGAACTAAGCCCCCCTGCGACCGTCGATTCGGCCGCCGGACCGAGCGGTCCGTGGCGACCCAATTCTCCGAGGGCGGCGAGTTGTAGCGTGTAGTCGGTCCCGTAAGCCGCCGAGATCCACGCCTTTTCCCAACTCTCCGCTTGCTGGTGCCAATAGCTCGATTGTCGCCACAAGACCGCCGTGAACACCAACAGGATGATCGAGGTGTTCCATGCGAGGTAGAGTAACCGCCGGTGGAGGGTCGATAGTTCGGCATTCACGACTTCACCATCACCGTCGTGCGTCGACGACGCAGCAGCGACGGGAGTGACGACATCGTGGGCGGTGTGACCAAACGGATCGATGCCCATGCGGGACGGACGCAGGATGCCATCGAGACGCTGCGCCACTACCGACGCGCTTTCCGGACGGTTATCCGGGTTCTTTTCCAGCAGGTCGGCAATCAGTTGATCGAGTTCAGGCGGGCAATCGCGGCAGAACGTGATCACCCGCGGCGGTAGTTCCTTCAAATGCATGTGCAACACCGCGGCCGGGTTCTCCGCTTCAAACGGGGGCCGTCCGGTCAGTAATTCAAAAAACACGCATCCCAGGGCGTACAAGTCGGTGCGGTTGGAAAGCGGCGGTTTCCCCTGAATTTGCTCTGGGGCCATGTACTGGAACGTGCCCGCCGTCTTACCGGCGCGCGTGATCCGCGCTGCGGCAATCATGGTGGCAAGGCCAAAGTCGCTCAGCTTTATCTGCCCGGACTTCGTGAGCAGAAAGTTGCCCGGCTTGATGTCGCGATGGATGACGCCGCGCTGGTGGGCGTAATCGAGTGCCGAGCACATCTGCAGGCCGTATTCGATCACGTAGTCCCACGTGAAACGGCCCCGTTTCTGTAAATGGTCGGCGAGCGTGCCCCCTTCGACGAGTTCCATCGCGTAGAAACGCTGCTTGCTCTCGCAGACACCGCCGAAGCAGTTGACGATGTGCGGATGTTTGAGCTGCTTGAGAATCTCAATTTCACGATCGAATCGAGCGACGAGATTTTCGTTCGCCGCTACATCGTCGGGAAGAATCTTAACGGCGACAATGCGATTGTTACCGACGTACCGGCCGCGGTAGACGACGCCCATGCCGCCTTCACCGAGCTTTTCCATCAGTTCAAACGGCCAAATCCACTTGGAACTCATTCAATCCGCCCGCCGCTCGACGCGATCGGTTCCAACGAAATCTCCACACAGACCCGCCTGCGGAATTCTAACGTCGAGGCGGACAATTCCGAGGGGGATTTTTCCCGAAGAGCGCGGTAAACCACTGTGACGCGAGCATTGTAAGGGCTGTGCCACGCGCAATTACGGCTGCCCGCGGTCGGCTTTGGCCTTCGTCAGGACAGGGGCATCCTGAAAGACGACCAGCACGCGGACCGACGGGGCACCATCGCGTCCGTTGACCTGCCGATAGCGTTGCGCAGTGTTTCCACTGTAGTTGTAATTAAAGAGTTGATTCTGCTGGGGAACATTCCGGGCAGAGTTATTCGTCACCGCGTTCTGCAACGGGTTGCTCTTTGGATCAACGATGGCGGCCCCGTTGGTGGTCAGTTCGTTATTGGTCGCCAATTCAAAATTGTTCACTAAAGGCAGTCGAACCTCTGAGCAATAGTTCAGACTCATCCCCAGCGTGCGGGCATTGCTGTCCGCCAGATTCTCCCTGAGATTATCACCAGTCGACTTCATCGTGCGCAACGCCGATGTTTCCACAGCCGCGCGATTGGGCGCTGCAATCGACTTCCGCGCCAGTTGGTTATTCCTGGCGACCTGCTGATTCTCTGGGCTGGTTGTATTGCTGGTCACGAGCGCATCGGCCGGCCCCTCCGTTTCCGCAAACTCCAACGAGTTCGCCGTTTGCTGCAGAAGAACATATTCCCGCGCGACATCGTCGACCGTGGTGGCGCGCGACTGGGATTTCTCGCCCACTTTCCCTTCCTTGTTATTCAAGCCGAGCGATTCGTCTTCGGTGGATCGCGCCAAAGCCAGCGGTTGTCCCAGACCGACGCCAACTACATCATATTTCTGCGACAACAGCTCTTCGAGCGACTTGGCCACCCGATCGGCCGTCGTGTCGACAAAGACAGCGACCATGCCTTCATCCGACCATCCCGTCATCGCGGCGAGAGGGGGCGCGGCAGGGGCATCGGCGGCGATTAACTTTCCCGCTTCCTCTTGCTTGGCGCGAGTGACTTCATCAACAGGGAGTTTCTCCACCCCATTCTTGTGCAGTAAAACATGAAACCCATCCACCGCCTTGCGGACATCCAATACTTGCAAATCGATATTGGCGACGTAGCGATCGGGAGCGTCGGTGGCCGCCCACGTATTGAGGAAATCATTCAACGCGACTTTGTCGAGGCCGCTATGATCGGCCCCCAACATGGGGCGAGCCGCATCGGAGCCATTCCGGAATTCAACCGCACTGTCGGCAACCTTCGGAGCTGATATCGCGGCAGCCGGACGCGGCGATTGCAAATCGCCATTGGCTTCCATCGTCGCGAAATAGGGCGCAGCACCACTGGAAACGCCGTCGATTGCTTCGCCGCGGGGTCTCTCCGTTTTCCGCAAGCCGCTTGAATCATCAAAGAGAACGGGAAGTGTGGTGTGTGCAGATTCGGAGGAGCGGGCGGCATAGGTTGCTGCTGTCCCCACGATGTGGTCCGGTCGCCAATTGGAGACGGCGAGGAACAGGGCACAGGCGGTCGTCACCACGGCGGTGATCGTCACAATCCACTCACGACGCGATCGGCGGACCGCCGGCTTGGTCGGGGGTGGAGTCACTACCTCAATCCGACGACCGGCGAGCGCTTGCATCACCGACGCCTTCAATTCCGGCGGCGCTTCCGGACGATCGAACGTTCTCAGACACAGCGACAATTCGGCGAGCGCATCCAGTTCGGCGCGCGTGTCGGGCGACGCATCGAGTTGGGCCTCGACCCGTTCGCGCTCCGCGGGCGTCACCTCGCGGTCGAGGTATGCGGACAGCAGTTCGTCGGAATCTCCCGGTCTCATTTTCTCTTGCTCACAATACTCCCCGTTGCGGACAACGGGGGGCTAAATGAATCATGATTCTTCGGCCCGTAGCACACCTTGCAGCTTTGCCCGCAGTTCGATTCGTCCCCGATGGATGCGGCTGCGGACCGTGCCCAGCGGGACATCGAGGATGCTGGCGATTTCCTCGTATTTCAAATCGTCCATTTCTTTCATCACCAAAGCGGTGCGATATTCTTCGGGAATTTCGGACAAGGCCTTCTGCACGAGCCGTTTTCGGTCGGCGACGTGCATTTCATGCCAAGGGGAAGAGGACGTTCGTATATCTTCCGGATCTTGCCCGGAGGCATCCCGGATGGCGTCGATGGATGCGGTCACACGGTGGGTTTTACGGCGGGCACTAATCGCGACATTCAGGGCGATCCGGAACAACCACGAGTAAAACGCGGAGTCACCCCGAAACGTCCCCAATTTCTCAAAGGCTTGCAGGAAAGCATCTTGCGCGAAATCACGAGCCTGTTCCGAAGACCCGGCGATGTGGACAAGCGCCCCATACAGGCGATGCTGGTAGCGATCCACCAGCAGCCCGAACGCCTCGGTTTGGCCGCCGAGACAGCGAGCAATCAGCGATTGATCTGACGCGTCATTCACAGTCGTACCAGATTCGACGAACCGCCGCGCTGAAAAGTTCCGGGAAATTGACGGGAGGAAATTCTATACGGCCTGGATCTTCGCCTTCAGTCCTTCGGCCCGCTTTCCAAGATAAACCTGCAATCCCAAACCGACAATGAACAACCCAATACTAATGACCTGAGCGCTTGTCAGCGGGGTTCCCCAAAAGCCGCCCTCGTCGCCGCGAAGAAACTCGATCAAGAACCGAGTGGCGGAGGACACCAGCAGAGCCAACCCGAATACATCACCCGGCACGCGTCGATACCGGGTGTACCACAGCGCCAGCCCGGCCGTGATGAACCCGTCGAGCGCGCTGTAGATTTGCGTCGGATGTAATGGCGGTGAAGCGATTGCGTCCGGGGCAATAAACCCACGCTGGACGAGGGCGGAAAACGGCACGCTGCCGTGCGGGAAAACGATGCCCCACGGCAATTCACAACGGTCGCCAAAACAGCAACCATTCAGCAGACAACCAATGCGCCCGAATCCCACGCCGACACACACCGACGGCGTGATGATGTCGGCAATTCCCAGCGGTGGCAACTTGCGTTGATAACAGAACACAAAGTACGCCACGGTTCCGGCGATCAGGCCTCCGTACAGAACCAAGCCCCCTTCGCTGAGATTCACAGTGGCCAGCAGGACGGCCGGCAATCCCTTCTTGTCCGCATAGACCTGGTCGCCGTGTTGGATGAGGTAATACACGCGGGCACCGATAATCCCGGGGATGAAGAGCGCCGTTGCCAAATCCCAGATCATCTCGGGACCGTAACCGGCTTTACGAGCGCGGTACTCCGCCAGCGCGATGGCGCTCAGCAGTCCGAGCAGCATCATGAAGCCGTAGCCGAACAGCGGAACACCCTCGGGGGCGATTGTCCGACCGAACTGCGGTGCCTGCACGATCCCCGCGGCAACGGCCGTCCAGAGGACCATCGAGGTCGTATCGGGCCACGTCCATTTACCCGCAGCGCGGTACGACGCCACCAGCGATGATGCCCCGGCGAGAATCCACAGCACGAGCAACAAACCGAAGCCGAAGACCGGAATATGTCCGGTTCCGACCGGGATTCCTTCCCACGGAATGCGAAAGAGCACCTGTCGCATGCAATCCCTTTTCGAGCACAAACCTGTCCGATCCAACCTTTGTGATAGCCGATTCGACGCGGACTGACGAGAGAGATCCGTTCCGGGACGTGAAATTCCCGTGAATGTTCGGGCATGGGGAAGCGGTCGGCGCGGGGCGCGAAACCGCAAAGCAGGGGTTGCAAACCTGTTAGTAGAGAGGAGCGCCCCAAATGGCGTTGTCGATGAGGCGCGTGGCACCGATGTGGGCAGCAACCAGCGCGACCATTTGCGGTTGCGGCGTGGTCAAATCGGTCAACGTCCACGGATCGACCACCACGGCGTAATCCAGCGCGACTCCCGGTGTGGCTTCCATCTGATCCTGCATCGCGTCGGCGATCACGTCGGGAGCAACACCATCGGCGGCCATTTGCTCGCCGCGTTTCAAAGCCTGCGACAGACACAACCCTGCTGTTCGTTCGGAGGGCGACAAGTACGCATTGCGGCTACTGAGCGCCATGCCGTCGGTATCGCGCGTGGTAGGACACGTGCGAATGTCCACAGCCATATCGAGATCGCGGACCATCGTCCGGATGATAAGTTGCTGTTGATAGTCTTTCTGTCCAAAGTACGCCCGATCCGGAGACACAATGCCGAACAGTTTCGCGACCACGGTGGTCACGCCGCGGAAATGCGTGGGCCGAATCGCCCCTTCGAGAACCGTCGACAGGCCATCGACGTAAACGCTGGTCACAGCACCGCGCGGATACATTTCATCCACGGTCGGGTAAAAGATGAGATCCACACCGACGCTTTGACAGAGTTCAAGATCGCGTTCTTTGGGTCGTGGATACTTTGCCAGATCTTCATGCGGGGCAAATTGCGTTGGATTGACGAAAATGCTCGTCACGACGAAATCGCATTCCCGGCGAGCCGTCTGCATCAGATCGAGATGCCCCCGGTGCAATGCTCCCATGGTCGGGACAAAGCCCACACGTTTTCCCGCACGGCGGATTGGCTCGACAACCGCACGAACCTCGGAGATGTGTTCCACGACCTGCATCAGATGAGTTCCTGTCTTCGGCGAGCGCCATTCCGCAGAGTTCCGTTTCTCGAACCATGATAGCATCTCGTCACTAATGGAACGCCCGTCTTTTGATCACGCCCCCTTTGATGTCGAGGACAGGTTGAATGACCACAAACGCCCCGGCATCGTGCGTCTTCACAATGTTGTCCAACCGTGAAAGTTCCAATCGGGTTACCACGCATAAAAGAACCTGCTGTTCGGCCGACGTATAGCCCCCGCGGGCTTTGAAGGCGGTGACGCCGCGGCC
>JAKFWC010000018.1 GCA_021732975.1 Planctomycetaceae bacterium
CCTCGACCACCACAACGCCAATCCCCAACCCTTTCACTGGACCGCCACCGCCGACACCATCCTCAACCGCGTGGCAAATGTTTGCAAACGAATTAACAACTCAGAACACTAGCGCCTTGCCGCTCACAAGAAACAGAATACCCGCAGGAACTGGATGTGCGCGAGGATTCATCGAACCATACGCAATCGCTCTACAACGATGCCCGGCGGTTGATTCCCGGCGGGACGCAGTTACTCAGCAAGCGACCCGAGATGTTCGCGCCGGAACGCTGGCCGGCGTATTACTCGGAAGCGCATGGCTGTGAAGTCACCGATCTCGACGGACGAAAGTACCTCGATTTCACGCACAACGGCGTCGGCGCATGTCTGCTGGGATATGCGCATCCCCGCGTGTCAGCGGCCGTAGTGGATCGCATCCAACGGGGTTCGATGTCTTCGCTGAATAACCCCGAAGAAGTCGCGCTCGCCCGGAAACTGATTGACCTGCATCCGTGGGCCGAACAAGCCCGGTTCACCCGTTGTGGGGGGGAAGCGCTGGCGGTCGCCGTGCGGATGGCCCGGGCTGCCACAGGACGAGATATCATCGCTTTCTGTGGTTATCACGGCTGGAGCGATTGGTATCTCGCGGCGAATCTCAGTGCCGATCAGGCGCTCGACGGCCACTTGCTGCCCGGTCTCAGTCCCGCTGGTGTCCCGCGGGGGTTGCAGGGGACGGCGATCCCGTTCGGCTACAACCGTCTGGAAGAACTCGCGGTGATCGTGCGGGATCACGGTCGAAATCTCGCAGCCGTCGTGATGGAGCCGACACGAAACACGCCTCCGCTGCCGGACTTTCTTTCCGGCGTGCGACAACTCTGTGACGACTGCGGTGCCAGGCTCGTCTTCGATGAAGTCACGACCGGGTTGCGTTTCCGGCAAGGGGGCAAGCATCTCGATTACGGTGTCATGCCCGATATGGCTGTCTTTGCGAAGGCGCTGGGGAATGGTCACCCAATCGGAGCGGTGATTGGTCTCGCCACCACGATGGAAGCCGCACAGCAGACGTTCATCTCCAGCACCTATTGGACCGAAGGCGTCGGACCGACCGCCGCGCTGGCGACATTAGCCGTGTGTGCAGAAGTTGATGTCGCGGGGCATGTGCGCCACATCGGCGAAGCGTTTCGCGACGGTTGGCAATCCCTCGGAAAGAAGCGCGGTCTGTCGATCGCGCTCGGCGGTTACCCGGCGCTTACCACGGTGACGTTCGCGCACAAAGATGCTGCGGCGTTGATGACATTGTTTACGGTCCGCATGCTCGACCACGGCTTTTTGGCGGGAAGCGGGTTTTATCCGACACTCGCGCATCAACCGGAGCATGTCGACGCTTTCCTGACTGCCGCGGATCGTGTGTGCCTGGAACTCGTGGAATCCATCGAAAAGGGGGATGTCCAGGCTCGACTCGGTAGCCCGGTGAAACACAGCGGATTTGCCAGATTGACGTAGGCTAACCGGGTGTTTGGGTTGATTGGGGTGTTTTTCCCGATTTCGTGGAGACTGGCGGTTCTGCCGGAAATGCCGTCCGGGTGCTGGTAATAGCGACGATGAACAAGCAGGCCCTCAAGGAAACTGCTTGTGTTACTCGGTCGCTCATCACTGTTGAAAAAAGTTGAGCGTACCGGCTATTCGGACGCAAAGCTTTTACTGGCGATGTTTTGCATCAGTGCACTGACGTTGCCAGGTTGCGCTTTGTACTCACCTTATCAGGTCTTTCGCTTCACGGCGGACTACAACACGGAACGTCGCCCGTCGTTTCAAGCGGAAGTCTTTGAGCATCTGCCGTCACATCCGGTGCGCGTCCGGCTGAATCAGTGGGCCTACAATGTTGGCCCGCAGACATCGACATCCAGCATTCCCATTCCCGCCAATTCACCTATCGCCCCAGATCCCACACTTCCGGCCAACCCGCCGGAACCGGGCATCCCCGGCAATGAAGCCCTTGAGCCGGATCTGCTGGACGAATCGCAGCCACCCGCGTTTTTACCGGCCCCTCCGTTACCACGAACGGATCTGCGGAGCGAACAACCGGGTGGTCGCATGGGGCCGTCGGCACGCGCCAACGGCCGTGTCCGCGGTGCCGGCTATGAGGTGCCGGTGCCACAGACCGCCACCGTGCCCGCCCCCACCGGTGCCTGGCTCTTCGCCCGCTGACCGACGCCGGGTGTTATGATGAGCCGCGGATAATCGACGCACGGCCGACACGACCGTGGCACACAGGCGTGATCGCGGTCATTTTCCTTCGAGAGTTGAGTTGGTTTCATGATGCGATACGTGCTCGGTTCGCGGTCTCCCCGGCGGCGCGAATTGTTGCAGCAGATCGTTCCCGCTGACCGCATTGATATTGTCCCGCCGACTTCCTCGGAAGAAGCCGGTTTCGATGGGCTGACCGACTGGCCGAGCATTCGCGCACGGATGCAGGAGATCACCCGCCACAAATCGACGCAGGTATTGGGACAACTCGCTGCCGCCGCAGACAACGCCGTGGTGATTTGTGCCGATACGTCGATCATCATCACGGAAGTGGGGTCAAACGACGCTTCTTCGTGTGCCACTGGCTCTGCCAATGTCTCTTCTTTGAAGGCCGGGGTTGGCGTCGAAAAGACACTGGCAGAGCCAGTGGCACACAACACGGAATGCGTATCAACGACCGAATGTCCGTTGCTCGAACCACTGCGGGTAATTGGGCAGCCACCGTCCGATGAGCCGCGCGGGGAAACGGTGCGGCAGTGGTATCGCGATTTCTACGCCGGCCGCACGCATCTGGCGGCAACATCGTTACGAGTGATCGCTCCCGATCAACGGGTCATCGAACGGATTGTCACGACACGGGTGACGTTCCGCCGCGATATCGATCCGTGGTTCGACTGGTATCTCGCGTCCGGCGAACCGCAGGGCAAAGCGGGTGGTTACGCTGTGCAGGGCGCGGGGAGTATTTTCATGACTTCCATCGTCGGCAGCCTGACGAACGTCATCGGGCTGCCGCTCGAGGCGTTGCTCGAAGCGCTGTGGGAGTTGGGAGTCGTCGAGAGCGGAGAGTCGAGAGTCTAGAGCCAGAAAATACGGCACCGACGGATTCCCCTCGGGCTCTCGACTCTTAGCTCTCGACCCTCTTCCGCCCCATGAAGAGATAGTGCGGCACGCGGACGAACGGCATATACGGCAGTGTGCCGCGGCGTTGCGAAATCTTGACCGTTTCAAACCGGTTCTGCAGATACGGAATGTGATCCGGGTTGAGGAAGACGTTGTCGTTGCCGAACCACATCGGCCAAAACGTACGGGTCGACCATTTATGCTTCGCGAGGCCGTCCGCGGGGTATTTGCGGGCGACGAAGAAATCGACGATACCGATCGTCCCGCCAGGTTTAAGCATCTTGTAGGCTTGATCGAGCGCGGCAAACCAGTCGGGGATCATTGTCAGCGAGTACGACATCGTGACAACATCGGCCGAGCCTTCGAGCGGCAAGAACTTCGTCGCATCGGCATGAACGGCTGCCATGTTCGTCCACCCGCGAGTTTGAATGCGGGCTTCGGCGATTTTCAGCAATGATGACGAGAGATCGACGAGATAGCCCTTCTGAAACTCAGCGAGCCGCGGCCCCCAGTTTTCGGCGTTCTCACCGGTTCCCGCACCGAGATCGACCCAGACCCCGCCCGGGACGGTAGGTAACCATTGAAACAGTTCTTCGCGGCCATGCAGCATCCGTTTGCGGAAGGCGTCGTAGCCGGTCGCCTGGCCTGAGTAAAAATTTTCGAGTCGTTCTTCGTGCGTGCTACCGGACGACCGGTTGAACAGGATGTGGCCGACGATCTTCAGTTCATCCGACAGCCGCCACGGTTGCGGTTTGGCAGGAGATGAAACACCAGCAGAGTCCGACACGGATGCGATCCTCAGATTTCTCGGGCCATGATTTTCCGCCCGTCAGTGTACCCCGCGACCGCAGTCGAGACGAGGACATCACACCGCTTGCGGTTTGCGGATCCCAAGACTCGCGATGGATTCAATCCCTTCAGTTCCTCTCTCTGTTACCAAATGATATATTCACGATTGTTGATGTGTTCCTGCCAGGAGTTGCTTCATGATCGTCACACGTCGCGAATACTTGAAGTCTGTGGGAAGCTGCCTGATCGGGTCGGCGTTGGCACCGCGACTGTTTGCTGCAGAGACGCCAAAGCCGAAGCGGATTGCGGCCGTCGTGACGATCTATACGCCACGGTCGCATGCCGATGTCCTTGTCGGCAAGATTCTGGAAGGTTGGAAACAGGACGGCGGCCCGGGACCGAATCTGCAAGTCGCGTCGCTGTATGTCGATCAGTTTCCGGATCGTGACATGGGGCGCGCGATGTCACAGAAGTTCGGCTTTCCTCTCTGCCAGACCATCGAGGAAGCGGTCACCGTCGGCACGAACGGTATCCCCGTGGATGGCGTCCTGAGCATCGGCGAGCACGGCGACTATCCCACCAATTCCAAAGGCCAGAAGCTTCATCCCCGACAACGGTTTTTCGAGCAGATCACCGACACGTTCCAGAAGTACAAGAAAGTCGTTCCGGTCTTCAGCGACAAACACCTCGGTCCGGTCTGGTCCGATGCCTTGTGGATGTATCAACGGGCGAAGGAGCTGAACGTGCCGTTTATGGCCGGGTCATCACTTCCGGTGATGTACCGCGACCCCGATCCGGTCATTCCCTTTGCTGGAGAAATGGAAGCCGCTATCGGCATCGGTTATAGCGGCCTCGATGTTTACGGCTTTCACGCGCTGGAGGCCTACCAGGCGATCGTTGAACGCCGTCGTGGCGGGGGAGTCGGCGTGAAGTGGGTGGAAGCCCTGCAGGGGGATGCCGTCTGGAATGCGATCGACAGTGGCGTCGTTCGTAAGGATCTGTTCGAAGCGGTTGCGGCACTTGATTCGGGAAAAACGGTCGCGGACCTCCGCAAACTGGATTCGTTGACACTCTTCCGCTTCGAGTATCGGGACGGCTTTGCAGGGGCCGTGGTGATGCTTCCCAGCCCCTGCGCGACTACCGCCGTTGCAGTGAAGATGAAATCCCAGGCCCCAATTTTAGCCACGCGGTTCGATGAACGTTCCGAGCCGCGGCACCCACATTTTGCCTATTTATTGAAGGCGCTCGAACAGATGTTCCATACGGGGAAGCCAACGTACCCCGTGGAACGGACCGTCATCACCAGTGGTATTCTCGACCGTGCGTTGACCTGCCTCGCCGACGGAGAGAAACGGCTGGTCACTCCCGAACTAGCCATCACGTACCAACCGGTGGACTACCCGCACGCGCCGTTGCCAACGTTGTAACACGCTGCCAGCGACTGGTTCCCGGGATCACTTCACCGTTAGTGTCAGATCGGTGAGAGTGATCTGACAGATTTCGCTGCCGAGGGCAATCGTCAGGCGGTTCTTCTGTTTCGTGTTGACGCTTTCGGCGCGGAAGCGAAATTCGTGTTCTTTAGGGGTCTTGGTGATCACGACCATTTGCTCGCCGAGGCCGATCTGGTGCCAGTCTTCTTCGTCGATGCCCATGGAGACGCCAATGTAGTTCGTCCCTTCGGCCTTCGCTTTGAACTTGAGGACGTACTCTTGTCCTTCCTTGAGATCAAGACCGGTCATCACGGCTTGCACATGCCAGTCGGTGCCGGTGACTTTAGTGCTGGACATGACGACGGCGTTGCCATCCACTTTGAGCGTGCCTTTGCCTCCTTCGTGTTCTTCCAATCGCCAGGATTCGGTTTTGTTGACTGGCTTAAGCAGATTTTTCGGTTCCTCGGCGAACGCCACAATCGAGACAAAGATGGCCAGGGAGGCGAGACACTTCATGATGGGACTTCCGAACGGGTGAAAAGACGGGATCGCGGAGAATCGCGATTTTCACCAGTTTACCTGCGGTTCACCTTTTTGTAATCCACGGGAGAATTGAGCATTCCGGGCAAGATACGGTACGATTTTCGCTGGTATCGAATGGGGCGAGGATTCGGCCAGTCCTGCTGTTTTGGAACGGCTTCTGACAATGGAGCAAGGTGGCGTGCCCCACAACGGGCCGGGTTGCTCTGGGCGGATCGGGCAGCCTCCCCTACAACGTCCGCCGCGCTCGGGGTCGTTCGCTGTGAGCCCTGACAAACATCGAGATTCGCCGCGTCCGCAGAGAGTTACTGCATGTCCGGTCAGAACACGCCCGACGACGCTCCCTCCTGGATGTCCGAGGCGTTGCGGTCGCTCACTCACGTCTGCACGCGTCACCCCAAAGTGACGCTGGTGCTGGTCGTGTTGTCTTGTATCGCCAGCATTGGCTACACCGTCACCAATTTGAAGTTCAAGACGGACCGCTCCGATCTGATCGATCCGAGTACCCCCTTTCAACAACGCTGGCTGCATTACACCAAGAGCTTCGGTGAATCCGCCGATATGGTGGTTGTTGTCGAAGGCGATGGTCCCGAAACGATCAAGCAGGCGCTCGACCGCATCGGTGAGAAGCTGAAGCAACAGCCGGACCTGTTCGCGAACGTTCTGTACAAAATTGAGCCGGGCAACCTGCGAATCAAAGGGCTGCAATATCTTCCGCCCGATTTGCTCGCCGTCGGCCTGGAACGGTTAGACGATTACCGTCCGGTGCTCCGTGGTCAGTGGGATTTGGTGCGCCTGGACAAACTGATTCCCATGCTGCAATTCCAATTGCAGGATTTGAATCAGAAGTCGCCCCAGGATGTTGACGGCTTGTGGCAACACGCGGAATTACTGGCCGAGTCGCTCGACCGGTTCACCGCCGATCGCAACGACTTTATCAACCCGTGGCCGGAGATCGTGTCCGTCGATCCGCAGATGCGCGATCAGGAAAATCAAACGGTCTATCTCTTCAACGAAACCGGCACGATGGGTTTCGTGATGGCCGCTCCCGCTCAGGGAAACATCGGTTTCAGCGGAGCCACGAAAGCCGTTGATCGGTTAAGGGAAGTCGTCAACGAAACTCAGGGCGACATCCCCGGAACACGCATTTCGTTGACGGGGATCCCGGTTCTCGAAAACGATGAAATGCGGCGTTCGCAGGCCGATAGCATCCGCGCGGAATTGCTGTCGTTTGTGGGTGTGATGATTCTCTTCTTCATCGGTCTCCGCGGCTTCACTCACCCGCTGATGGGGATGGCCACGCTCGCCGTCGGGATGGCCTGGTCGTATGGATTCACGACGCTCTTTGTGGGGCACCTCAACATTCTGTCGATTGCCTTCGCGTCGATTGTGATCGGGCTCGGCAATGACTTTGCCATTCACATTCTGTCGCGGTATCTCGATCTGCGGCATCACGGGCGCGATGTCCGGCATGCGTTGGTCGAGACCTCCTCGCTGATTGGTCCCGGGATTATGACCGGGGCCATCACCACGGCGCTGGCGTTCTTCTGTGCGTCGTTCACTTCGTTCCTGGGGGTCGCGGAGCTGGGACTGATTGCCGGCGGTGGGATTCTGCTCTGTACGCTGGCCACGTTCACATTTCTGCCGGCTCTCATCGCCGTGGCGGATCGACGCCGGACCGAACAGGCCATGCCGGTCCCGTTTCAGGGCAAACTGCTGCGAACGGCGACCAGCCAGTATCCCGGTTACGTGCTGGCGGCTTCTGTCGTGTTGTTTGTCGGGCTGGCGTGGGGTTCGTTTGATTGGTCGAAGGGCACGCCAACGCCGCGATTGAAGTACGATCACAACCTGCTACATCTGCAGGCCGAAGGTTTGGAGTCGGTCGAAACGCAGAAACGCGTGTTCGAGTCCTCGAAGAATTCGCTGCTCTATGCGATCTCGCTCGCCGACTCCGCGGAGCAGGCTCGTGAACTGAAAACGAAGTTCGAGAAGCTGCCCACAGTGCGCCATGTCGAGGAATTGGCGACCCGTTTGCCGGCGGCTCCGCAGTCGGAGACGAAACTGCTGGTGCAGGCCTATCACACCTACCTCGCGAAATTACCTGAAGTGCCGCCGACTCCATCACCGGCCGTTCCCGCGCAAGTGGGCATGATGCTTGAGCGCTTTCATGCGTTCTTGAAGACGCAGACCCACCCCTCCGCCGCGAAAATTGCCACCTCTGTCGATGATTTCCTGAATCGGCTCGATGAACTCGACATCCAGTCGCAGATGGTGTTACTGGGTGAGTTCCAATACCGACTGGCGTATTCGCTGCTCGCTCAATTTCAGGCGTTGGCCGCGGCATCCGATCCTGAACCGGTGACGACCAGTGACCTGCCTCCGGAATTGCTGGCCCGGTATGTCAGCCCGCAAGGTCAATGGATGTTGCAGGTCTTCCCCAAAGATCAGGTGTGGGACATGGAACCGCTCGAACGGTTCGTGAAGGATGTCCGCTCGGTGGATCCTGAAGTGACCGGCACGCCGTTGCAGAACTTTGAAGCGGCCTTGCAGATCAAAGAGAGCTACGAAGTCTGCGCGATCTATTCGCTGGTTGTGATTCTGCTCGTGCTGTTGATTGACTTCGTTCCGAAAGAGTTCGTGATGCCCTCGTTCGCGCCGCCAACGATTGCCGTCGGGATGCTGGTGGCGATGATGGTGTACAGCAAGATGGAAATCTCCATCCTGCCGATGGTGCTGATGTACGCCGCTGGGGTCTTTCTGATGGCGGCGTGGTGGCATCGCGCGGGAGTTCTCGACACGCTATCGGCCATTATCCCGCCCTTCCTGGGGTTGCTGTTAACGTTTGCCTGCCTCGCGGTGCTGGACATCCCCCTCAACCCCGCAAACCTGATCATTCTCCCGCTGATCATCGGCATCGGCGTCGATAACGGCGTGCATGTGCTGCACGATTTCCACAGTAAACCCCGCGAGATTTACCGCCCATCCGCGAGCATGGTGAATGCGATCACCATGACATCCTGTACAAGCATTTGCGGCTTTGGCAGCATGATGACCTCGTCGCATCGCGGGCTGTATAGTCTCGGTGCCGTGTTGTCCATCGGCGTCGTCAGTTGCGTGATCATGTCGCTGGTGACGCTGCCCGCACTGTTAGCATGGATCTCGCGCCACCGCAAACCGGAGGAGCCGTCCGGCGAGATGTCGGCCCCGTCGACTCCAATGCCTGTCGACGATGGCCCGCGGATTCTGCCCATGCCCAACGCCACCCGCGTGGCATGAGTGTCCGTCCCAGTCCAGAGCGCAAGCGACGGATGTCACCGACGGTCCATCCAATAATCGGGATGATGGTTGGCGTGCGGGAGCGCGATGACAAAGACTCGTCCGCGATGAACCTGGTAAATGATGCGATAGGGAAATCGTCTCAGGACTGCGAACCGATGTTGATCGTCATAACGCCCAAACATCTCTGGTCGGGCGACAATCAATTCGAGTAACCGATCCACCTCCGCCTCAAACCGTTCGGCAGCAGAAAGATTTCGTTCTGCATACCACTGGCGCGCCTCGGTGTACTCCGATTGTGCCTCGGGATGAAACGCAATTTCATCCGTTCGCGTCAGTCCGGGCTCGCCGTTTCACTTCGGACCATGGAACGGCGGTGACTTCACCCGATTGCAGTTCAACAGACCGGCGTTCAATCACGGACTGCCAAACATCGTTGAAGGGGAGAGGGGCACGCGATTCGAGTGAAGCAATAAGGGCATCAACCAACTCGACGCGATCCTCTTCTTGCAAAGTAAGGGCAGCGTCAAGAATTTGTTCCACAGCGGAATTCACGACAGCACACCTGAAGAATCAGTTCAAGTCGCAAGCGACAGCACCCCGACAACATCGAATCTACCCGGAAACTTACTCCGGTGTCGATTCCGCTTCTCTGGCGAGCACTTCCGGATCGACATCCTCAAACAACGGCCCGTCATCTTCTGTTTGTGCGGCTTCAATCATCGCCCGAGCGGCGACCGCGTTTTTCTCGCAGACCAGCACGCGCGGCGCGGTCGTCCATCCCATCGGGATGTCGCCCAACGCACCGGTGAGGTAATCGCCGTCCACAGTTGCCGGCAGTCCGGCTTCTTTCAGAAAATTGGCGACCATGTGGGCTTCGAGCGGATGCGCTGCGCGATACACAACGGTCAGATCATCGTCGGCCATGATGGAGTCCAGAGTAAAAAGTCGGCCATACCAGCCCGCAGCGCGAGCAAGGGTGTCCCTATTTCTTGGATTCAGATGCTCTTGCTGGCGCTACGGGCTGGTGAAAACGATCACGCCACCGGCCAGCGATAGGCGTCTTTCGCGTTATGAAAAAAGAAACGATCCACAATCTCCGGGCCAAGATTATCCACATAAGTTTGCACGATTTTCTGTACCACAGCATAGTTGCCGAAGCGGGCGCTCACCGGCCAGTTGCTGCCGTAGATCACCCGCTTGTTGCCGAAGACTTCAAATACGGTGTCCAACACCGGCTTGTAGTATGCCGGATCGGATGGAGCCTCACGGTTCCCTTGGGCCGCCCCTTCGACCAAGGCACTCACTTTGAGGAACACGTTCGGATGCCGGGCCGTGGCTTTCAATTCCTGCAACCAGGTGGCATCCAGCATCGGACCCTCGATCCGCACGTTCGCCAGATGATTGATGACGATCCGCAAATCGGGCAACTTCGTCGCGAGCTTACTCACCAGTGGGAGTAAATCCGGCCGACCGTTCACATCGAGTTCTCGCTCGGCGTCCGACAGTTTCTTGATGTCGGCCAAAAACTCCGGCTTGTCGAGTCCCACTCCCAAGGGACCGGAGTTCACACGGATCCCAAGAAACTTCGGTTGCGCGACGAGCTTGGGAAAATGCTCGGCGAACTCTTTGGAACCGGGACTGAGGTTGCCGACGAGTCCCAGAACAAACGGGTCTTTCGCCGCGAGATCGAGAATCCACTGGTTATCGCCGGGGCGCGGACTGGCTTCCACCACTACGGTTCCCACCACACCGTGCGGATTGGTCATCTGCTGATACTCGGCAGGCAACACGGGGCGATACAGAAACTTGTCGTCTGGTGACGGCCACGGCACGCCTTCCGGTCGTGTAGGGTCATAGAAATGGGTGTGGGTATCGACGATGCCCGGCCGTGCGGCTTGTCCCCAGGCGAACGTTCCACCACAAGCCGCAAACGCCGCCGACTTCAGCACCGCCCGGCGTGTCCAACTCTTCTTCATCGCGGCCCACTTGTTCTGAAGGAAACTGCCATTCCGGTACCCATCATCGTGCGATCTCATGTCCGATTGTGCAACCCGATTCAACGTTGGCTAGAATCATGGGGAAACCAAGTCGAATGATTGGTGATGTGGATTCACGCGATGGTATGCCGAGTGCTGTTCCTGGTCTTGTTCGTGATCCCCGCAGTATGCCCGGCGGCGGAGCCGACGAAGGCACAGGTGGAGTTCTTCGAGAAGAAAATCCGCCCGCTGTTCGCTGAGAAATGCCACTCCTGCCACGGATCCGAGAAACAGAAATCGGGGCTGCGGCTCGACACGAAGGACGGTTTCCTCGCGGGGGGCGATTCCGGTCCGGCGTACAACACGGAGAAACCCGAGGAAAGCCTGCTGCTCGATGCGGTGCGGTACAAACGAATCGAGATGCCGCCCGATCGCAAACTCGCGGAAGATGAAATTGATGCGATTGCCAAATGGCTGAAAGACGGCGCTGCCTGGCCGATCGTGAAATAATGTGGTCTGCCGTTCTGTGCGGGTCTCCTGACCCCGCAGCGACGCTGACCGCAGGTCTCCCCGATGGTTTCCATCGGCAGACGAGTTTGAAAGCGGAGACCTTCGGTCGCAAGAAGTGCGGGGTCGGGAGACCCGCGCACAACATCCGCTCCGCAAAATTTCATACTTCTGAAAATTCCGCGACACTTTTCCGCCGGTTCGCGCCAATTCATTACGATGACGCGAATTCCCTTCTGCACACAAACCGGGGTCGACCGATGGTCTGGCCGCGCGGAATGGTTCCTTGCTGGACGAACACGACCAACTCGTGGTGATTCGCGGCTTGCGCGATGGCAACCGTGAAGCATGGTCGGCGTTGTATCGCGGATACAGTGCCGACGTGTGGCGGTACGTCGCGCGACTGGTGGGACCGCAGTCCGCCGATGTTGCCGATGTTGTGCAGGAAACATTGCTCGCCGCCGCACGCTCAGCCCGGCAGTTTGATGTATCTAAAGGGACGTTGTGGAGTTGGCTGGCCGGGATCGCTCATCGGCAAGCGGCGCTCGCCAACCGCCGGGCGCACCGCGCGACGCGTGTCGTCGCTCTGGCGGAATCGGGGGCCGCGGTCTTTCGTGCGTTGTGTGAGACCGACCTCGCGGTCGATGCCATCTGGGAACGCCAGGAGCTCGTCGAGATTGTGCGTTGGTTGCTGGCGGAAATGTCTCCCGAGTACGCCGGGTTGCTGACGGGGAAGTATCTCGACGAGGCTTCGATCGAAGATCTGTCCCAACAATGGGGCGGCAGCATTGAAGCCACCAAGTCGAAACTCGCGCGGGCACGGCGGGAGTTTCGTGAACAGTTTGAACGTGTGACGCGGACATCGTTGTCCGCCGCTGATCAATAACCAGCACCAACGACAGTCCTTGTGACCGATGCCATGACGATTGAAATCCTTCCCGATCCCGAAGAACGCCGACTCGCAGCGCTGTTGCGTGCCGCGGACCGGGATGCCGCGCCGTTCGATGCGGCATTGATCGCAGCGCTCGAAGAGGCCGCGGCGCAAGCGTTTTTGTCGGCGTCGAATGAGCCCATCACTGTCGAATCGCAAATTGTCGGGAACTCTGTCCCGCCGTCCGCCGTCGAAGCCCCATCGTTGCCAACGAATTCTCCCGCTCGGAGATCGAAAATGTTCACGCTGCTTTATCGCGGTGTCGCGGCCGTTGCTGCCAGTGTGGTCGCCCTCGTGTTGTGGTTGAATCCGTATGCGTCACCGGTGCGCGGAGCGGTCCCCTTTGCACAGGTGATGGAAAACCTGCGATCGGCCCACACGTTGCAGTTCCGTTTGATTCAATCGACAACGGGCACGCCAACCGAAGCCGATGTGTGGTTCCGCGCCCCGGGATTGGTGCGTCGCGAAGAAACACCGCAACGGTATCAGATCGCGGCCGGGTCGCGCTGGTGGCAGATTGATGAAACCGAAAACAGCGTCACCGTGGGGGATTCCCCGTGGTTCCAGTCGCCGCAGATGCCGGTCGATCTGCTCGCGCTGCTGGATGTTGGGGTGACCGATCCCGCGGCGTTGCTCTCTGCCCAACCGGTGCGCCGCGAGTCCTATGCCGGCCGCGTATGTCATGTTTATCACGTCGATGTTCCCACGGATTCGGATCATGTGGAGATTGAAGCGTTCGTCGATACGCAGACACACCAGTTGGTGTTATTGCGGGCACTGTCTTCCGCAAAGCGGCAAGCGGTGGCCGTTGCACCACTGGCTCAGTTGGAGCTTGTGGCCGTCAACACGAATGTCGCCGACGACAAATTTGTCGTGTCGAAGTCGTTGAGTGAGGATGGCCGCATCGGCAAAGTCAGCGCGGCTCAGGGTGTCGTGGTGCTGCGGCCGATGCTGGCAAAACGCTGGACGCCGGTCTGCCGCGAGACAGTGCTCAAACCGGGCGACTGGTTGCGGACAGAACACCGCGGACCGAACGCAATCAAGGTCACACTCACATCGTCCGTCGAACTGACGCTCGGCCCCGGCTCACTATTGGAGTGCATTTCGCCCACGCAAGCGCGGTTGCACAGTGGTCAGGCACAAGTCTCCATTCCCCAACAAACAACCGATAAACCGCCGACGTTTGTATTGCTCGCTCCACGCGCTGGGGATCGCCAATTCCATCCCGGTGACAAGCAGTTGCTGCGTACCGACCGCGAAGACAAATTGGTCGATGTCCCCGCCGCGCCGGTGTGGTTGACCGGATTTGAAGGGACATCGAACAACGAATCGCTCGGTTCGCTCATCGTCAATCTTCCTGATGGTCGCAACGAACCGCTCACCGTCGGTTATCACAAGGTCAGCGTGGAAATTCGCGACCAGATCGCGCGGACCACCATTGAAGAATCGTTCGTCAATCACACGGCAGCCCGGTTGGAAGGAGTGTTCCATTTCCCGCTGCCACAAGATGCCTCGATCAGCGGCTTCGGCATGTGGATCGGCAACGACCTGATCGAAGCCGATGTCGTTGAAAAGCAGCGCGCCCGCGAAATCTACGAAACGATTCTGCGGGAAAAACGCGACCCCGGTCTGCTCGAATGGACTAGCGGCAATCTCTTCAAAGCCCGCGTGTTTCCCATTGAACCTCGATCCGAAAAACGGGTGAAAATTGTCTACACGCAGGTGCTGCCACTGCGGGCACAGCGGTATCGTTATACCTACGGACTGCGGAGCGATCTCCTGCAAACGAAGCCACTGCGGGAGTTGTCACTCAGTGTGACGGTGAATTCCGCGTTGCCGCTCAAGAGTATCACGTGTCCATCGCACGGCGTGCGGACGCAACAAACAGAGCACTCGGCTCAGGTCGAATTCACCGCGCAGGAATACACGCCAACGCGCGATTTTGAAGTGGTGTGCGAACTCGACCGCACGCAGGCCGATGTCGTCGCGATCCCGCATCGCCGCGGCGATGACGGTTATCTGCTGGTGCAACTGTCGCCACCGGGGGGCCAGGGAAACTGGCAGCGCGAGGTCTTGCCCGATGGTCAACCGCTGCACGTCGTGCTGCTGTGCGATACGTCGGCCTCGATGAACTCCGAGAAACGGCAGCAGCAGACGGAATTTGTGATGACCGTGCTGGCATCATTGGGTATCGACGACCGTTTCCAACTCGCCGCGTGCGATGTCGGTACCGTCTGGGCGTTCGGCGAACCGGTGGTGGCGAGTGAAGCCAACATTGCCGCGGCCCGACAATTCCTTGATGAACGACTCTCGCTCGGCTGGACCAATCTCGATCGCGTGTTCGCCGATGTCATCCAAAAGGCCCCGGCGGATGCCCACGTCATCTACATCGGCGACGGGATCGTTTCCGCGGGGGACACCGATGCGTCCAACTTTGTGAAACGGATCAATCTTCTCTTCGGGACCAATACCGAAGCGAACAAAGACAAACGGCGAACGTTTCATGCCATCGGTGTCGGCAGCACCACGGAACTGATCGCGCTGCGGGGAATTGCCCTCAGTGGTGGCGGTTCCGTGCGGATGATCGCCGGCGAACAATCGCCGTCCGTAGTCGCTCTCGAACTTCTGAACGAAGTCGCCCAACCGGGCCTGCGTGATCTCAAAGTCGAATTCAAAGGCGTGAAAACGGCGGCGGTCTATCCTGACCGATTGCCGAACCTGCCTGCGGGAATGCAGCAGATTCTGGTGGCCCGATATCTTCCGCAAGGAGCCGATCAGCAAGGGGAAATCGTCGTCACCGGTCGTCGTGGCAACGAGAATGTCCGCTTTGCTGCCAAAGTCGCCTTCAAAGACGCCGAAGAAGGTAATTCGTTCATTCCCCGGCTATGGGCGCGATCACATCTCGATCAATTGCTGGCGCAGGGAAGCAGCCCGGCCATTCGCGATGACATCATTCGACTGTCCGAAGAGTTTCACATTATCACGCCGTATACATCGCTGCTGGTGTTGGAGACCGATGCCGATCGCGAGCGCTTCGGGGTCAAACGCCGTTATGAAATGCGCGACGGTGAACGGTTCTTCGCTGAGGGACGAGATGCCGCGCAGTTTGAATTACTGCAAACTCAGATGAAACGGGCGGGCAACTGGCGGCAGGGACTGCGGCGGAACGCGTTACTTAGCCTGCGGAACTGGGGTCGCGACACGAATGTGTTTCAGCAGGAAGTCGACCTGCTCCGTCGCGGCGATCGACTCCGCAGCCTTTCCAGTACCACCCCGTCCCGACCCATATCCGGGCCGATGGGCGGTGTCGAGGCGTATTGGTTTGGTCGCGATGGTAGCGGCGTCTTTCAACGTGGCGGAGAAGCGCAACCAGACGATTTTGGTCGCATGTCGGGAGGCTTTGGCGGAGGAGGTTATGCCAACGGCTTCCTCGGCGATTTCAGCAGTCCGGAAGATCGACTCGAAATCACGAATGAGAGTTTCGCTGATGAAGCTCCTGAAAAGAAGCTCGCGGAACTTGCTGAGCTTGATGATGCGACAAAAGCCGAAGTCTTTGATCGTGACTTCGATGGCTTTTATGAGGAAGATCGCAAGACGAACAAGCCCCGCGGCAGTCTGATGGCGGCGGGACAACCGATGGACTCGCGATCCTTCGGTGGCTTCCTGACCGATAAGGAAAGTCTGGGGAAGCGATCCAGTCTGGCCTTGTACGATGTTCAATCGGCTGCCGGTGGATTCGCCGGCCGGAAGGCGCAGGGACGGTATCAAACGGTATTGCCGTCGAACGACTTCCCCTGGCTGACGACCCTCTTCCCGTCACTCGCGGATCCGTCGGTTCCCCGTGTCCCGCCAACCCCGGTCGAATGGTCGGCCGAGGCAATCGCCTTGTCCAAGAGCCTGCTCCGCACGAATTCACTGCGTGAGTTGCCGGGCGGGATCGAACTGCACCGCACCACGGAATCTCATGACCCGCGCTGGAATCGGCAAACGGGAACGCATCGCGATCTCGTGATTCTGTCGTCGCGAGAATGGCTGGCACGTCCGTTGAACGCCGGGGTTGATGTCGTGGTGAACTACTGTCGCGACAACGAACGTGGCGTGTTCTCGTCGATGATGCAACTCGGCCGTCGCCGAGCCGCAATAGACGCCGATCGTCACGAACCACCATTGGGATTGCTTGATTTGTCACTCGCCCCGATTCATGAGTCGTACTGGCACTACACGGCCAAGGTGGAGCCCGCGGGTGAGAATCGAACCACGCTGGTACTGCGACATGAGTCCTCGAAATCGACGGTGCGGCATCTCGTGGATACGTCCCGGCATGTCGTGCTGCGGAGTGAACATCAAACCGACGGTCAACCGCCGACAGTGACCACGTTCGATGACTTTATCGAACTCGGCGGTCGCTGGTGGGCCCGCAAGATCGCACACACCGATGAGAAAGGCCGATTGACATCGCAGTCGGTGTTGAAACTCGAATCTCTCGCTGCCGAGCAATTTCAGCAGAAGTTGACCGCAGAACTGGCTCCGCTGGCGCAGGTGCAATTGCTGTCACAACCATTCATGACATTGAAAAAGGCCCGCCAGGCCGTCGCTGATGGAACTGCGAGCTTCGATGCTCATCTGCGGATGGCATTGCATTTCGCGTCCCTGCAACAGTGGGACGACATGACCAAGCACATCACGGCCATCGAAGCGCAAGCCGCGAACAAGCCCGGCCTGCGCTGGTTGCGGACGATCATCAATGCGGCGATCCGTCGTCATGATGATGCCCGGCTGACACTCCTCGCGGAAGCCAAAAAACTGGTCGAGCAACCGCAGCCGTTCGATCTTCCGCGGGCTACTTTTGTGATCGGGCAATCATACTCGGTCACCGCCTGGCCGGAGTTCACCCAATTGCTCGATCTGTTGATGCCGGTTTACGATCGACAGCCGGCGGAACTCCACGCTAAAGCCACGTGGAACGAGTATCGCATCCAGAGCTTCGACGCCTTGCAGCGAAAGTCGGACGCGTTGGCATTGGCCAGGCAACGGGCCATCGAACAACCCTGGCACGTCCATTGGCAGACCGATTACGCCTCGCGACTGATGGCGGCTGGTCAACCGGAAGCCGCGTATGCGTGGCTGCAGCAGGAACTCGACCGTAAAGTCGATCGTCCGGGCCAGGAGGAAGAAGCTCTGCGAACCGCGATCGCCGAGCAATATCGCACGCAAACCCGTTGGGACGATCTGCTGAAATTCACGTCCGAATGGATTGCCCGCGAACCGGAATCGCCCTCGTACTATTCACCCTATGCGATGCATCTGTCCGCCTTGGTTTATGCGGGAAAGCTGGACGTGGCGTATGCCCTCGGCGAACAATGGTTGAAGGACGCTCAGCGTGACGGACCGTTGTCCAAACCCACCCGGGCGCGACTCGAGGCGGCACTCAATTTTGCATCGGGGAATGCGTATCAGCTGTCGTTCTATCGCATGCCCGCGCGGTGGTATGGACCGCTGGCTGACACGGCCCGGTACTTCCTGACGCATCGCGAGGAGTTGGACATCGTCCAGCGCGCGACCGGCCATCATCAGTTTGCCGAGAGTGACTATGCCGATGAACTCCGCGGCGAATGGTTCCGGTTGTTGCAGCGCGAGGCCGCGACATTGCCGCCAGCCAAGGTGCAGCATCTCGTGGGTTGGGGGTTATCCGGCCGGATGCAGGTGACGGAACCCATCGCCGGGCGGACGCAACTACTCGCACAGGAAATCCCGGACGCCATGTGGACGGAGATCGCGACCGTCCTGCGAAAACGATGGGAGGCCGCGGAAAAGCCCGCCGACAAGCATCTGCTCAGTGAAACACTGCGATCAATCTACACCACGCGGTTCCGGTCCACGCTGTTGTTGCCGTTTCTGCGCGAACGATTGGCGTCCGCCCACAAAGATCACCTTGCCGGTTATCGCTCGGCCTTGTTCGACGAACTCCTGGCGACCGCGTGGACAACCGAGATCGAAACGGAATCGTTCCAACGGCTGCACGACTTGTTGGAGATCGACGATGTCCATGCCCGCCTGCAATCGCAACTGCCGGCACTCTACCGCTGGGTCGATGCCATGGTGGCGAATCGGCAAGCCGCGGCATTGAAGACGTTCCAGGACGCCGGGGGGCAACAGGAACTCACCCGTAAGGAACTCGCGGCGAAGAAGACCGAATTCCGTACCGCGGCGTTGAAAGAATTGGCGGCGCATCTCGCCGAACTGTTACCGATGGAAGCCGAACCGCTGGCTGTCTGGATTCGGATGGAGCGGCTATGGTTGCTCGGGCAGTTCAACGAAGGCCAAGCTGAAACGGGAGCGGAATGCTGGGCGATTCTCGGCGAAGTCCCTCCAAAACCGCCGGTCGAAGACGAAGACGAGGCGGACCCGGACACCCTGCGTCGCGACATTGAGGAAACCTTCCGGACGCTCCTGCAACGGCGGGCCTTGACGACGGTCACTGCTCTCGCGACCCGCCAGCAAGCCACTCCGGCTTCCATCGAACGCCTGCTGAACTATCTCGACGCCGGCGTTGCCCAGGGGAGCGACACCGCGGACGCCTGGAAACAGGAAAAGCTACGCTTGTTGATCGCGATCGACCGTCCGGATGATCTCGACCGGCAACTTCGCGCCTGGGCACAAACCGATGGCAGCACCGCGCCGTGGCGCGTCCTGCTCGCTCATCTAGCCGCCGAACGCGGACAAATCGCCGAAGCCATCACGCTCTTTGAAGCGGCCGAGAAGGACAAACTGCTGACGTTTGCCGACTATCGCATGCTCGCCGATTGGTATCTCGTTACCAATCGCCGGGCCGATGCCGATCGTGCGAAGCTGGAAGCCATGTTGCAGACGCCCGAACACATTCTGTCCAACACGGTGAATCAGTACCGCTATCGCTGGATGCGGACCGACATTGCGCTGCCGAGCGAACTCGATGAGCAGACGTTGTTGATCTATCGCGCATTGTTCCGCAAGTCGGCGAATCCCGAAAACTATCTCTACATCCTGCGCGACCAGTACGCAGCGTGCCGAGACTTCCGGTTGCTGCAGATGTTGCCCGAAGCGATGCTCGGCCGTTCGCCGCAGCAGGTGTATGCGTTTATTCAAGCCGTCCGTACGCAGTTACTGCATGAAGTCCGCAACGAAGCGACCGCCGATGAGATTCTCGCGGGGATTACCAAGCTCCGTGAAGGCGAACGGACAGCGACCGACCTGCGGGCGCTCGATTTGCTGGAAGCCACTGTCGAGCGGCAATCGTCCGAGGTCCTGAATCAACCCGGACCGCACGTCGCCGCATGTCTGGCAGCGATGAAGCGAGCTTTTGATCGCGACTGGCAACTGGGCGAACCAGTACAGATGGCGAACTTCCTCTATCAATGGGGCGGATTACCCAAACCGGAATTGGTGGAAGAACAGCTTCGTGAACTGCGGGAACTGCAGAAGCGTGCGGCCGACGATCCGCGTGCGCATCTCCTCATCACCAACGATCTCGCCAACTTGCTCGGATGGTCATACAGCAAGAAGGATGAAGCGATCCGCGAGTTGGAAGCTGAAGTCCGCAGCTATGCCCAACGGCACGACGGACGCTGGCCGCATCAGGACAGCCAGGTGCTCGGCAGCTTCATCAGCCTGTATGAAGGCGCAACACAACATGCTGCGGGCGAAGCCGTGCTGTTGCAGTTCCGCGCCAAACCGGAGCACGCTGAACAAATCGAATGGATCGACCAGCGGCTGATCACACTCTACAACCACGCGCTTGAACATCAAGGCGCAGTGACGCTCGGTAACGGCGATAAACTGTTCGCCAATCTGGTGAAGCGGATCCTCAAAGAGATCGACGCGGCCCCGAACGAAAATGTGCGCTACGACCGCGTGAGTCGTATTGTTACGACATTCGACATTGCACATCGCCGCCAGATCAAGGGGGCACACGAAGCGTTACGATCGTTCGCCTACGAAACAATGCCCGCTCTGTTGCTCAAGCAGCAATCGACGTATCGCAACACGGCCCAGGTTCTGCTGGCGACGATGATCACCGCACTCGGCCCGGCGGAGGGTTTGCGGTATGCCATTGAGCGCGTCGAGCAATATCCTGCGCGGCTCGAAATTCAGTGGGACAACGCCTGGAATGCGTTCGGGTACGAACTCGCCCGGCAACGTGAAGCGGCATCCAGCGCGGGGACCGATATCGCGGCCCTCGAAACACGGTTGCTGAAACTCGCTGTGGATCGGATTCAACGCGATCTCCGCGGCAACGAGGGGAACAGCCAGTACCTTTATTACCGGCACTACGGCCACTTCTGGTCGGCCAAAGCGCAGGACTTCGCCAAAGCCGCAGAAGCCGTGCTGGCGGAACGACCGACCTCCGGTCGACGGGCGGTGATCGTCGCCAATTACCTCTACAACGGGCTTGATCTCAAACCGCGGGCGATCGAAGTCCTGCACATCGTTCATCGCAAGGCCGTGCTCGATGAAGGCGGGCAGACTCAGTTGGTGAATTGGCTCGAATATGCGAATCGGTATGCGGAGATGATCCCAATTCTCGAACCGCTCATCACGACGCGGCCCGACAACATGAACTACCGCGTGCAATTGATGGTGGCGTACCATCGAACCGCGCGACCGCAGCAGATGCAGGAACTCCGTCAACAATCCGATGAGTACTTCCACGCCGGTGGCCGATGGACCGAAGGCAACATCGCCGCGTTGGCTTACGGTTGCTTCCGCTGTAACGAACACAATCAAGCTGTGAAGTACTACACGGAAGCGATCGCGCTCCATCAGCGGACGTACGACGGCAGCCCGATGAACGACGGCACGCTCTCCAGTTACTACGGCACGCTCGCCTCGGCCCACTCGGCACTCGGTCACACGCGGGAAGCCGTCGATGCCGCGACCGCTGCCATTGTCTGCTGGAGTCCGCGTCACGAACAACGCCAACATCAATTGAACACGCTCGATGCCATCATCTCCGCGGCAAAAGACCTGGATGATTACGTCGCGCACCTCGATGCCGAAGCCGCGAAATCGGGACAGGACAGCCCGCTTGTGCGGAAGTCGATCGGCAAGGCGTATCAATCCCGCAGTCAGCATGCCAAAGCGGTTCCACAATTCGCGATCGCTCTCGAACTGCAGCCGTTCGACAAGCAAGTCCATCAAGCGCTCATCGCCTGTTACGACACACTGCAACAACCCGACAAAGCCGCGAAGCAGTTATTGAAGCTGATCGATTTTGATCGTCACGACCTCGCGCTCTACACGCAGTTGGCCGACCGTTACAAACAGAACGAAGCGGAAGCCGAACGGGCGGCGACATCGATCATCGAAGCGGCTCCGAATGAATCCGAAAACCACACGGCGATGGCAGAACTACGTCAAAAACAGGACCGCTGGGACGAAGCGATCCCGCATTGGCAGCGCGTGTCTGAGCTGAGAAAGCTCGAACCCACGGGATTGCTGAAACTCGCCGCGGCACAAATCCACCAGAAGCAATGGCCCGCTGCAAAGGAAACCGTCACCCGCCTGCAAAAGGGTGAATGGCCTTCCCGGTTCAGCAATATTCAGAACGAGACGCGACAACTTCAGGAGCAGTTACCCAAGTGATCGATCCACACTTCGCGGTTTCGCACACCGCGATGAATCTGTCTTGGTGCGATCGGTAATCACCGAGAAGCAAACCGCGCGGGGCGTGAAACCGCAAAGAGTTTAGAGCGAGTTGCGGATTGAACTGACGCAAATGGGGAGGAGTGGATCGAGCGCTGAACGACCTTGAAAAGGAGTTTGGCATGGCGAAGAGCAGGTCGCTTGTGGTGCGAACGATTCCTCGGCCGTCACGGGCGGAGATCCTGGCGTTGTCTGTCCAGGGACTCGGGACTTACGTTGCACGAGTTGAAGGTCGAACCCGGCACGACATTGCATCCTGGTACGCTGTGTCGCGCGCTGCAGAAGCTCAAGTTCGCGTTCAAAAAAGGCGTGAAAGCGGCGGAGCAGGATCGGTCAGATGTCGTCGAGCGGCGCGCGGCGGGGGTGGGAAACAACTGGGTCTCGATCCCGAAAAGGTCTTGTTTCTGGATGAATGCGAGGCGAAGACGAACCTGGTGCGGACGCATGGTCGTGCGTCGGTCGGGACGCGGTTGGTGGCGAAGGTGCCGCATGGGCATGGGAAGTCAACAACGTTCGTCTCCGCACTGGGACGACGCGGCTGGGACATGAACATGCCGCGTGTCTCAGCAGCTTGTACGGGGACGCACGCCTGGCATGATGGTTACTGCTATGTAATCGGGCCCCAAAAATTTAGAGCCCAGGATTGCCCGTGCAGAGGCAACCCTGGGCTATGCAACGTAATCCCCCTTCGGAAGAAATGCTGATGTATCCGATTCCAGATCGGAACTTCGGTCAGACGCCGAGCGCTTCGATAATCTTCTGCAGATTGTTCTCCACCACCGTCGGCGAATTTGCATAGGCAGCGGAAGTGACGCCCTGCTTGCGCAGTTTCTCGTCGAAGAGTTCGCGGTTCCCGGAGTGATAGGCGACCGTGGCGTCGGGATCTTTCAGTTGATGCCCGGTGAGGATGCAGACCACGCGGTCACTCGGGGCGATTACGCCTTCGGCTCGCAGCAGTTTGGCCCCGGCGACACTCGCGGCACTCGCCGGTTCACAACCAAAACCACCTGCGCCGACTTGCGCTTTGGCATCGAGAATCTCCTGATCGGACACCTCGCGGACAACGCCGTTGCAGGTTTCGAGAGCGCGGAGACACTTCTTCAAATTGACGGGGCGGTTGATTTCGATTGCACTGGCGAGGGTCGAAGCCCGACGTTTCTCGGCATCCATCGTGGCGAAAAAACTGTCGATCATCGCATCATCGGTGCGGCCGCCGTTCCAGCGGAGGCCTTGTTGCTGATAGAGCCGGTAAAGTGTGTTCGCGCCCGCGGCATTGATGACGGCAAGGCGCGGAATCTTGTTGATGAGACCCAGCGCTTTCAACTCGGCGAAGGCTTTGCCGAACGCGCTCGAGTTACCGAGGTTGCCGCCGGGGACGACGATCCAGTCGGGCGGTTCCCACGCGAGGGCCTCCAGCACCCGGTACATGATCGTCTTCTGGCCTTCGAGCCGAAACGGGTTCACGCTGTTGCAGAGATAGATGCCACGCTCGCCGGACACTTCACGGACCCGTTCGAGCGCGTCGTCGAAATCGCCGAGGATTTGCAGTGTTTTCGCATCGTAATCCAAGGCTTGGGACAGCTTGCCATACGCGATTTTTCCGCTGCCGACGAAGACGACCACGCGGAAGAGTTGAGCGGTGCTGGCATAGATCGCGAGTGACGCGCTGGTGTTGCCGGTCGACGCACACGCGGCCATTTTCGCACCGACCATGTGGGCGTGTGTCGCCGCGGCGGTCATGCCGTTGTCTTTGAAGCTGCCTGACGGATTGAGTCCTTCGTATTGCAGAAAGAGCTGGCCCGCATTGCTTCCGACATACTTCCCGACCGCATTCGATTGCTGCAGGATCGTCTGGCCTTCACCGATGGTGACGATACTGTTCTCCGGTGCCCACGGGAGGAGATTGCGGAACCGCCATACGCCGCTGTAGTCGAGCGGGTTGCGACGGTTCGCCCACCGCGCTTCAAACTCACGCAGCGATTCCGGCACCGGTAGACAGTTCCAGTCATATTCCAAATCGAGCAGGCTGCCACACGCGGTACACGCGGTGAGGACTTCGCTCACGGAGTAGGTCTTGCCGCAATCGGGATGGATACAGCGTTGAAACGCAAGGTCGGTCGACATGAGGAGTGAGTTCGTTGCTAGGAGTTGGAAATTCAAAGAGACCCACGATTCGGAAACCGTGGGCTTCAAGTGGGTTCTTGGATGGGGCGGACGGGGCGTGGAGCGGGGCCGATGTAGTGAGCCCGGATCACGGGGGCGGTGCCCACGCGGCGTTGCTCGGCATCGTGCGCCGCCCAGCCTGCCATACGACTGAGCACGAACAACGGTCCGAATAGATCGTGGTGAATGCCGATGTAATCGAGCAATCGCGCCGCCGGCCAGACCACCGCCGGCAAGATCTTTTTCTGATCCCACACTGCCTGCTCGATTGCCGTCGCCAGTTCTTCGCGTTCCATCTTGTCCATGCGCTCGGCAGCTTCTCGGCACCGGGGCGATAACCAATCAGTCCGTGGATCGCCCACGCGATACAGGCGATGCTGGAACCCCGGAATTGGTTTGTTCTTCGCGACCGTCTGGGCGACCCATGCGGTCGCCCGTTCTGGGGACTTCACGGCGGAGAGCACATTGAGCGTCGCCGTCGCGGAGCCGCTGGACCGCGCGCCTTGGGCCACCGCCAGGCCGGCCTGCAAACTCGTCGACAGATCAGCCTGCGCTGCGGCCGCGGCGCGAACCGCCCACGTCGATGCCGTGAAGCCATGCTCGGCACACACAATCAACAACTGTTCGAGCGTCCGCTCAATCCAACTGGCCGGTTCTTTGCCATGTATCAACCACCACACCTGCGCGGCGAATCCCAAGTCGGCGCGCGGTTCGATGGGATCGTTTTCGTGCTGCAAGCGGGATCGACAACCAATGACCGCGGCGACGAACCCCAACCACCGCGGAAACGCATCGGCCGCGGCGCGAGAATTCTGCGGTGGCGCAAGGCTGTCGCTCAACCGACACCGGGCGAGCGCCGCCTGCAGAACATCAATCGTTGCTGCCGGTTTGGGAACTCGCTGCAACCAGCCGCGCATGGACGACGTGAGCGTCAAGCCGTCGAACAACAGCGCTTGCCAATCGGCGAGTTGTTCATCGGTCGGCAATTCGCCGGTCATCAGCAGAAACGCCGTCTCTAAAAATGTCGACGAAGACGCCAACTCGTCCACGGGATAACCACGGAAGAGAGGTTGCGGATCCCAAGCCGCGATCGATGTTTCCCAGACGAAGGCGGCTTCGGTTTCGGTCTTGCTGGCCACAGTCCTATCCTCGATCCTCTTCGGGTGGCGGTTCCATCAACAACCCGCCCCGAAAAATTGCCGCCCCGATTCTAAGCAGAACGAGAGGCGGACGGAATGGTCTTTTGGGGGATGGGCCATTTGTGAAAGCCACCCGCGCGAAACCGCATGCGAGGGTGGCGCAACTGTCGTCGCCGGTTACTCGGGCTGATAGAATCCGAAATGAACCCTTCCCTTAATGATGTCATGCTGCTTGTCACTCTTCTGTGATTGTGGTCGATCCATGCCGCAACTTCTCATTCTCGAACGCGAACGTTCACAGAGGGAAGCGCTGATCTACGTCTTTGAAGACGCGGGTTTCACGGTGACGGCCGCAGCCGATTCGTCCACGGCCATCGCGGCCTTGCTCAATTCGCCATTCGATATCGTGGTGGTGGGCAATCACGATGACTCACCCGACTTCCTGCAGACCCTGCGACAATCGCCTGCTGCGCTCGTGGTCCTCGTTCCGCCGGGCGACTTCCGCAGTTTGATTGCGGCGTTGTGTCTAGGCGCGGCGGAAATCGTTTCGTTCGATCGGCCGGCCCGCGAATTGTTGTCGACGGTGCAGCATCTGTTAAACGAACCACCCCAGAACGATGCGACGGCCGCGCGGGTGACGGATGAGATTCGCGTCGATCTGGACGGCCGCCTCACGCCACTGCGGGTGACGACCGAACGGTTGCTGGCACTGGTGGCCCAGGTGTGCGAAGACGCCTCGCGGTTGAAGCATCGCTACGAGATCGAGCTCGCCCATCGCCAGCGCGTGGAAGAAGCGTTGATGCAATCGGAAGCGTTCTATCAATCACTGGTGGAGACGCTGCCGCTGGCACTCTTTCGGAAAGATAAAGACGGACGCGTGGATTTTGCCAATCGGCTCTTGTGCGAAGCGCTGCGGCGTCCTTTTGAAGAAGTGATCGGCAAGACCGATTACGATTTCTTCCCCGAAGAACTCGCCGAAAAATACCGGGCCGACGACCGGCATGTGATGGAAACCCAAACGGACTTTGAAACGACGGAAGAGTTTCAAACGCCATCGGGCGAACGCCGCTTCACTCATGTGATGAAAACGCCGTCGTACAACGCTGCGGGAGAACTCACCGGCATTCTGGGCGTCTTCTCCGATGTCACCGACCGGATGCGGATCGAAAACGCGCTCGAGCAGGAACGGTATCTGCTCGACAATCTCATGCAGGGAAGTCCCGACAATATCTACTTCAAAGAAGCCGATGGGCGATACCTGCGCATCAACCCGGCGAAAGCGATCAGCTCGGGATTGAAATCCCCCGCGGATGCCATCGGCAAGTCGGATGCGGACTTCTTCGGTCCCGATCACCAACGCGCAGCGATGTCCGACGAACAGCGCGTGATGCAGACCGGCGAACCGCTGATCGGCAAGGAAGAACGGAACGTCTATCCCGATGGGCGCGTGCGGTGGATGTCGACGACAAAGATGCCGTTGCGCGATCGTCAGGGAAACATCGTGGGGACGTACGGCGTGTCGCGCGATATCACCGCTTTGAAGCATGCTCAGGAAGCGCTGGCCTCCGCCGCACAAGCCGCCGATGCGGCCAACCGGGCGAAGAGCGATTTCCTCGCGAACATGAGCCACGAAATCCGCACGCCTCTCAACGCTGTCCTGGGCATGACCGAGTTGGTGCTCGACACGCCACTCACACCGGTCCAGCGGGATTATCTCAAGCTGGTGCAGGAATCGGGAGAATCCTTGCTGACGGTAATCAACGACATCCTCGATTTCTCGAAGATCGAAGCGGGCAAACTGGAAATCGAGCACACGCCGTTTGAGATCCGCGAGTTCCTGGGGGACACGCTGAAGTCAATGGGATTGCGGGCGCATCGCAAGGGGTTGGAACTCATCGCGGAGATCGCGACGGCGGTTCCCCCAATGCTGGTCGGCGATCCCCACCGCCTGCGACAAGTCCTGGTGAATCTCGTCGGAAATGCGATCAAGTTCACCGAAGTAGGGGAAATTCTGCTCAATGTCACCCCCGAACCCAACGGCGATGACCAGGTTTTGCTCCATTTTCGGGTAGCCGACACCGGCATCGGTATCCCTTCGGAAAAATTCGGCAGCATCTTTGAAGCCTTCGAGCAGGCCGATCGATCGACGACACGCAAGTTCGGCGGGACGGGGCTGGGGTTAGCGATCAGTGCACGACTCGTTGCCCTGATGGGGGGCCGCATCTGGGTCGAAAGCGCGATCGGCCACGGCAGCACATTCCACTTCACCGTGGCATTTCAACCGTGTGAAAGTGGGATGCGTGTGCCCCCCGCTTCGCCAGAGTTGCTGCAGGGTCTGCGCGTGTTGATTGTCGACGACAACAGCACGAACCGCCGCATTCTGGCAGAGATGCTCACGAGTTGGGGCATGGTTCCCGTGCTGGTCAGCGATGCCGAAGCCGCGATGGCGGAATTGCAGTCGCCCAGCAGCGGGCAGGAATACGGGCTGGTGCTGACCGATGTCCACATGCCCGGGCAGAGCGGGTTCGACCTCGTCCGCCGGGCGCGCGAATCGGGAGCGTATGTCAAAGGTGTTGTGGTGATGCTCACTTCGGGCGACCGCTCGGAAGACGTGGAAATCTGCCGCGATCTGGGCGTCTCGACGTATCTCATCAAACCCATCAAGCAGTCCGAACTCTTCAACGCGATTCTGCAAGCGCTCGGCGCAGCGCACCACGAACAATGGGCGACGGCGACGGCGGCGAATGTTCGCGAAGCCACCCGTCCGTTAAATGTGCTGCTCGCGGAAGACAGCGTCATCAATCAGAAACTGGCGGTGGGCTTGCTCGAAAGGTGGGGACACCGCATCACCGTTGCGAACGACGGTCGGGAAGCCGTGACGTGTACGCAGCAGCAAACCTTTGATGTCATTCTGATGGACATCCAGATGCCCGAGTTGGACGGCCTGGATGCCACGCGGGAAATTCGCCAACTCGAAGCCGGCACGGGGAAGCACACACCGATCATTGCCATGACCGCCCATGCATTGCAGGGAGATCGCGAGCGCTGTCTCGCCGTCGGAATGGACGATTATCTCACGAAGCCGATTCGCTTCGAGCAGTTGTTCGAGCGCTTGGAGCGGATCGGTGAGCAGGCCTCGTCCTCCCCGATTATCGCGGCCGAACTCCCACCGTTGCCGCCGCCGGTCGACCTCGAAGCCGCACTCCCCTTGACCTCGGAGCCGGGTCTAGTCGATTGGAAGCGGGCCCTCGCTGCCGCCGCGGGCGATCGGGAATTGCTCAACGATGTTTCCCGTGCCTTTCTCGATGAAGGCCCTGCTCTCGCGCAACGGGCTTACAGCGAATACGAGGCGGGCGACTGGAAAGCGCTGCAGCGAACGATGCATACCCTGAAGAATGCCTTCGCCACGTTCGGCGTCGCGACCGGTCGAGCGCAAGCGGCGGACATCGAGCGCGGCTGCCGGGCCGGCGAACCCCCGGCCTCGCCCGCTCCATTAGACGAAGTGCGGCAAATCGTGGAATGCGTTGCGCGAGAACTCACGACCTCACTGGCCGACTTGTAATATTTTGTAAGTTTTGATCCCGAAGAGATCAATTCGCCCGTGGTAACGGCATGGAAACATCCTTGCAGTCGGCGGTGGAACCGGGGACGATAAGGGCCGACACGGATATCGAGATCGCGTGAGATCACGAGGCTTTACACTCGCAACGGGCTGGATTGGGCGACTCGGAGAAGTTCATCATGACGCGCGTGCTGATCGTGGATGATTCGCTGACGGATCGCCGGTTGGCGGGCGGACTGGTAACCCGCGCCGGCGAACTCGATGTCCATTTCGCGGTCGATGGGCAGGATGCGCTCGACAAGATCGAACTCCATCTGCCCGATCTCGTGGTTACCGATTTGAACATGCCGTCGTTGGATGGACTCGCGCTCGTCAAAGCCATTCGCGATCAATACCCGATGGTCCCGGTGATCCTGATGACCGGCCACGGCAGCGACGCCGTCGCGGTCGAAGCGCTGCGGACCGGAGCAGCGAGTTATGTCCCGAAAATCCGCCTCGCCGACGATCTGGTCGATACGATTCAACAAGTTCTGGCGGTGTCGCATGCCGACCGGGGCCGCGCCCGATTAATGCGGCGGTTGCAACGCCAGCAGGTCGAATTTCAATTGGAAAACGATGTCGAACTGATCATGTCGCTGGTGCAATTTCTGCAGGATGCGGCCCGCGGGATGAAACTCTGCGATGACGCCGATCGCGTGCGGTTGGGGGTCGCGCTGCAGGAAGCGATCATTAACGCCTGCTTCCATGGAAACCTCGAGGTCAGTTCCTCGCTCCGGGAAGTCGACCATCATGCGTACTACGATCTCGCCAAGGAACGGGCGGCGATGCCCCCGTATTCCGAACGGCGGATCACCGTCTCGGTCAGCATTTCGTCGGCGGAAGCGATCTTCGTGATCAAGGACGAAGGCCCGGGGTTTGATCCCCACTCGATGCCCGACCCCCGCTCGCCCCAGAATCTGGACAAACCTTCCGGTCGCGGCTTGCTCCTCATGCAAACCTTCATGGACGAAGTTCGTTTCAACGACCGCGGCAACGAAGTCACCCTGGTCAAACGTTGCCGCTTGCCGCATTCCGAGGACAGGAACTGCCAATGAGTCTTCCCCTCTACTTCCGCTGCGTTGACGATGGTTCCGTGCTGGTGGTCGAGGTGGTCCGCCCGGTGGGCAGTCTCGCCGAAGAAGCGGTGATGCAGGAACTCGATGGGATTGTGGCCGCACTGGCGCAACGAACAACATGCAAAGTGCTGATCGACTTCAAACAGACGGCGTACTTCGGTTCGAGTTTGCTCGAAGGGCTGCGGCTCATCTGGACGAAAGTCGAAGAGCGCGAAGGTCGCATGGTGCTGTGCAATCTCTCGCCCGTCGGCAAAGAGATCGTGCAGCTTGCCAAATTCGACACGCTGTGGCCGATCTGCGAGACGCGCGCAGAAGCGCTGACCCTGTTGAAGTGATTCCCGCCTGAAAAATGGAGCCTTCCGGATGACATGGCGAATCGGTTTGGTCGGACTGGCCCTGATTGCTATGCGCGCAACCTCGGTTTGCGGCCAGCATCCGTTGCCGAATACGACTAAGACGCCGCTCGTCTCGTCGGGGATCGAACGCGAATATCTGTTGCATGTCCCGCCGACGTTGCCGCGCGATCGTCCGGTACCGCTGGTGCTGGCCTTCCACGGTGGCAACTCGAATGGCGCGCAGACGGAAATCCTCACGGGCTTCAGCCTGGTCGCAGACCATAAGCAGTTTCTCGTCGTGTATCCCGAAGCCATTGAAAAGAATTGGAACGACGGCCGCCGACAGCAGCAGTTTCCCGCCCAGCGGTTCAACATCAATGACGTGCAGTTCGCCGACGATATCATCACCGCCGTGAGCAAAGAGCACATGGTGGATGCACAACGGATCTACGTCACCGGGATCTCGAACGGCGCGATGTTGACACACCTCGTGGCCATGCATCTCTCGGAGAAAATTGCCGCCGGGGCCGCGGTGGCCGGCGGCTTTGCCGAACCCGCGGTCGGCCAATTCGCGCCGAAGCAACCCGTGTCCATGCTGATCATTCACGGAACCGCGGACCCGCAGGTGCCGTATAAAGGGGGTGGCGTTGATGAGGGCAAACGGGGCCGGATCATCGGTGCCGAACGCGTCGCGAAGTTGTGGGTCGACGGCAACGGCTGCCAAACACCAGCGGAAACCGGGGAGTTGCCGGACCTCGCGCCGTTCGATCAGTGCCGCGTCCATTGGCAGAATTGGCCGCACGGTCGCAACGGCACGGATGTCACGCTTTACACCATCGAAGGGGGCGGTCACACCTGGCCGGGGAGTCTGCAATTCCTCCCCAAGTTCATCATCGGCCCGGTCTGCCGCGACTTCCACGCCACCGCCGTGATTTGGGACTTTTTTGAAAAGCACCCGAAGCGGTGAAGGGGAGTCGAGAGCGGAGAGACCAGAGCTAGAGAATGCAGACCCACGCCGCTTGCGGTTTCGCGCCTCGCGCAGAGCCATCGCAGTGTTTTCAACTCGAGACCTATCGCCGGGGCAACGACAACATTTCCTGTGCGAGTGAGTTCGCCGTGTGCAATACCGCCATTGCGGCACGGGTTTGCAGGCGAACTTCGCTCATCTCGACCAGTGCGGCCGCGAAGCCTGCCGGATCAGTAGCGGCATCGGGACTACTGACGCGGTCCGCGATTGAGGACGTGCGGGTGCTCAACTGCTGCAGCGCATGCAACGCCGAGGCACCGTAGTTCGGCACGCCGCTCACGCCCGCCATCGACCGGTTCTCCATCAGGAATCTCAGATCGTATCGTCGCTGCGCTGGCACTACGATTGCGACGATTCCCCGATGGACGGTTGCAGGATGCATCCGGACTGCGACGGATGAATTCATCGTGACGATGGTGACGATTGTGAGAGCGATGGAGACCATCGCTTGCCGCTTAGCACGATGCCAGCGTCAATCCTCAACCTACTTCACCAACGACACATCCAGCCACTCCATGACCCGCGGGAATAATTCCAATGGCAAGGGATGACCGCCGCGATGGTTCAGAATGCCGAGCGCCGGTCGTTCCGTCGTCAGCAGGTAAATCGGCCGCGCGGCTTGCAGGTACGGCCAACTCCGGTCGCCATCGGCCGCACCGTTCCCGGCTTCTCCGGCGATCACCAGAAACGGCCGCGGCGCGATGAGGGCCACCAGTTCATGATGATTCCGCGTGAAACTCGGTTCGCGGACTTCGGGGCCGAGATACCACGGGGCGTCCCAGTTCGTCGATGTCAGCCCCAGCCCCCCTTCACTCGCCACCGCGGCATGCACGCGATCATCCAGCGCCGTGAGATACAACGCTTCCTTCGCGCCGAGAGAATGTCCGACGGCACCGATGCGGGTCGGGTCGACATCCGGCTGGGCCAGCAGAACGTCGAGCGCCCGCTGCGCGTCGTAAAGCATTTTGTGCATTCCTTTCGTCCGGGGATGCCGCTGGCGAAACCGATTCACAGCATCCTGGTAATTCGCCGCATCCTGCCAGAGAAAGCACCGCGGACAAATGACGACGAACCCGCGCTGGGCGAGTTTCAATCCGAGATGTCGCGACGGTTCGCCCGTCACGCCGGCAATGGGTTCAATCGTTTCTGTGGTGGTCGGATGCAGGGCGACAATCCCCGCCCGTGATCGGTCTGCCGCCGGTTTTTTCGGCCGCAACAGGTACGCCTGCACTTTAAGGTCCGGTTCGGATTCATACTCGATCAACTGCCGGGTGACATCGGGCAGGTCATCGGTCCGCAGCACGCGCACCGCTGTCGATTCCGGTCGCGGCGGCATGGGGCCGAGCATGTCGAGCCACATTTGCCGCAACGCACTACGCCGGGCCGACCAGGTCTCTTTGGTCAATCCCTCCGCACCGGACCACAACGGCGTGAGAGGCGTTTCGGGAACATTCGCCGGGGGTGTATCCACCTCGGCCAACCACGGAACGTGCTTCTCAGCGGCCGCGAGGGACGCTCCCCACAGGCTCAAAACGGCCAGACACGCGGTCATCGGGCGGGAAAATGTGAAAGAACCGTGGCGTTGTCGGGCGGTCCGCGTAGAATGACAGCGAGGGCTGCAAGCGACTACCCGGGCGTCAGAAAAGGGACGGAGGAACATGACCAAGTCCTTATCGGGGCAATGCCTGGTGGCGTCGAAACAACTCCGCGATCCCCATTTCTACAAGTCCACCGTGCTGATCGTCGAGCATGGCGACCACGGGGCGATGGGGTTGATCATTAACCGGCCGTCGTCGGTGCTGGTGCGGCATGCCCTCTCCGAGTTCTTCGATCTGCAAGCGGTGAAACAGCCGGTCTACATGGGCGGGCCGGTGGAACCGCGGGCGCTGCTGGTCCTGCACAACATCCGGGAACTCGCTAAAAACGAACGTCCGATCGTTCCCGGAGTGTACATCGGCAACAGCGAAAATGCGTTCAAGGACGTGATGCAGCGGGCGGCCGACGGCGAACCCGATCTGGCGTTTCGCATCTTTTCGGGATGTGCTGGCTGGGCCCCGAATCAGTTGGAAGGCGAACTCGAGCGGGGGGATTGGCACACCGCCCCCGCCTGTCGCGAACTCGTCTTTCACGACGATGCGTACGAAGTCTATGACGCCGTGATGCAGAAGGTCTACGAAGCGCATCGCGTCGTACCGCAGACGTGCCCGAATCCGCAGTGGAATTAAACCAGCGCTATGGGTGGCCGGGGCTGGAGCGTCTTCGCGAAGCCCCGGAAGGACAGCGCTGTCTGTACCGGGGCTTCCCTTCGGTCCAGCCCCGGCCACCCGCCGCCGCTGGTGATCAACGATCTGCTTCTTTCTTCGCCGGTTGCCGAGAGCGTGCCGAGGCCAGCCACTTCGGGGTCGGGACGGCTGCACTGTGCGTGTCGGCGCGGTAAATGACCGATGGATCGGGAATGTACCGCAGCTCCTCCTCGCCGGGAGTTTCGAGGACGGACCGGATTTCCAGGTCGGAATCCGCGAGATTGAGAATGGCGTCGGGGCTCGTCTCGGGGATCGTCTTGCCGTCGGCGTCCGTGGTTCGACGAACGATCGGCTTCGTGTACCGATCGCCATTGCTGCGGATCACCACCGCTTCGCTCCCATCGCTGAGCTGCACCGCGCTGCCGATCGGGAAGAGCGATAGGACCCGCAGCAGCGCTCGCAGTACCGTCGGATCCGCCGCGCGCCCATGCACCTGCTGCAGCATCCCGGTAATCGCCGCATAGGGCATCACTGCCGGTCGCCAGGCCATCGGCGTCGTCAACGTCACGTAATCGTCCGCGACGTGCAGAATCCGCGCGAAGAGATGGATGTTCGGTTCCATCTTGCGTCGTGGATAACCCGTTCCATTGAGTTTTTCGTGCACCTGATACGAGATCAGCGGCACCATTGTGGGCAACCCTTCGATCTTCTCGAAGAGGTCTGCCGAGTAAGCCACATGTCGTTCCAGTTCCAGGCGTTCCCAACGCTGCGGGGGTGTTTCACTATGACGAATCGTTTCCGGGACACGGATCATCCCCCAATCGTGCAGGAGCGCCGTGATGCCGATCTTCTGCACGTTGTCGGCGTTGAGTTCCATCTCGGTGGCCATCGCCATCGCCAGTTGCGACATCCGCAGACAGTGGCAGGCCAGCGTGCTGTCGGGACAACCGGTGATCCGTTGGGCCATCACGCCGTCGCTGTCCGCGATGAGAAGCTTCATTGACGATTGCACAGCCGCGAACGTCGACGAAGAAACCTGCGCTAAACGACCGGTTTGCACCTGGTTCATCATCATGGTCAGCGAGGCGGTGTTGCGGAGATTCTGCTGCCGCACTTCCGTGGCCAGATCTTTGCTGTAATCGGTCAGTCCGTGACGCGCAATGCGTTGCCTCAACGCTACGCCCCGGTTCGCCCCGGCCGAGACCCAACGGTTGATGACATCCTGCATTTGTTGTGAGGCGCGCGGATCCCGCGTCGGTTGGACTGGCCCTTTCGGCTGCGCGGCTTCCGCGTACCCGCGATGGAAAGCTTCGGCGTCCTCGGCTCCGACCTGCACGGTGGCGACCTGCCGCGCTTCCAGCAGCCGTTTGAACTCCGGCGTGATGACCGATCCCTCAGCCAGCAACAGCAATCCTTGCGCGTCGTGCATCGGGAACTGCAGCGCCCGACCGATCAACAGTTGCGACACGGCGACGGTGACTTCCGCCGGTGCCGCAGTTTTCACAGGAAAAGTTTCAGCAGCCGTCACGGGAAAGTCCTCAGCACCGTCCGGAACAAATCGCGCCTCCCGGCGCGCTGCCGAAACCCTACGTTGCCTTTTGGCATCACGGCGTTCGAACAGACCTCTTCCCGCGAAAGCCGCCGGAGAAGTGTCGATTCTGCGGGTTGGAAGGATTCCCTGCGAAGAATCGGAAAAGACGGAAGTGATCCACAGAGAACACCGAAGACACAGAGATGAATGGAAGAGAAGTAAAGAAGTGGAGAGGGAACTACGGAGAACACGGAAGTACCGGCGGAAATACATAAAGTGTGAAGAAGCGACGGCGATTTCTCGAACGCCTTCTCCGAAGCACTCCCCTTCTTCTCCCTTCCCGTGGCGAATTCTGCGGCGGTCTGGACGAAACCGCGGACCGGTTTGGGCTGGTTCGACCCGAGGGCAAACTTTAGGATGGGACTGATCGGGAGGACACATGGCGATTCGTGCGAACCATTACGATGCGGCGTTTGAGGCGTTCCTGCGGGGCGGCCGAACGCCGTACGTCGCGGTGAACGAAGCCCGGCGAGCACTCTGGGGCGACATGTCGCTGAAGTCGCTCGACTTCGTGGTGTACTCGCCGATGCTGGGCAATCTGCTGATCGATGTGAAAGGCCGCCTCGACGCCGGGCCGGGGTGTTCTGCCCGCCGCTGGGAAAACTGGGCCACCGCGGACGATCTGGAGTGCCTGCAGCACTGGCAACAGATTTTCGGCGAATCCTTCCGCGCTCTGCTCGTCTTCGCTTATCAACTGCCGACTCCCATCACACCGACATCCCTTCCTGAAATGCTCCGCTTTCGGAACCGCAGTTATGCCTTCTACGGCGTCTGGGCCGACGATTACCGCCGGGCAATGAAACTCCGTTCGCCGAAATGGGAAACGGTCTGGCTGCCGAGTACGTCATATCGGGAACTGCGATTTTCGCTGGCCAATCTCGGCACCGCGACGTGATGCTGAAGAAAGAGATTGGCAAGTAGAAATCAGGAATTGAAAATTGCCAATTTGAGAAAAGAGGCCGATCCCTTCCATTCCGTCAATTCGCAATTTTCAATTGCCAATCACCTCATCCCCCGGACTACGCCTTCCACAGCGAGACATCTTGCCCGCGCCGGGGGGACGGTCTACGATAAAGGTGTGGGCCGGACAGCGGGACGCTGCGCCGCAACCGATGGGATTGGGAACTGATCGTGGCGATGACCGATCTCGATCGTCGACTGCTCGACCGCTGCTTGGCCGAAGATCCAAGCGGCTGGCGGGATTTCGTCGACCGTTTTACCGGCCTGTTTGTCCATGTGATTCAGCACACCGCCCATTGTCGGAGCGTGCCACTCACCCCGGATGATCTCGACGATCTGTGCTCCGAAGTCTTTCTCGCCGTGCTGGCGAACAGGATGGTGGTGCTTCGCAGTTTTCGCGGACAAGCCCAACTGTCCACTTACCTGGCGGTCATTTCCCGCCGGGTGGTGGTGCGTGAATTGACGCGTCGCCGGATGGCCGAAGCGCTGGGGCATGTCCCCGTGCATCAGGGGGCGCTCGATCATGCCGGCGCCGACCATGAACGGATCGAGAACCGTGAGATCGTGCAGTTGATGTTGTCCGGACTCTCGGACAAGGAAGCCGCGGTCATTCGGCACTATCACCTCGAAGGCCGCACCTATCCGGAAATCAGCGCCCGCATCGGCGTCCCGGAAAACTCGATCGGCCCGCTGCTGGCTCGTGCGCGGGAGAAGCTGCGCCACAACGGACAACCCGCATCCTGAAGAAAGCGGAGATTGGCAATGAGAAATTAGGAATTGAAAATTGCAAAATGACGGAGTGGTGCCTGCGGGACCGTATGCTCCCTCCTTGGAAGCCGTCGGCTCATCTCTCTGCCAATTTGCGATTTTCATTTGAGATTTTCTAATTGCCAATCTCTTCGTCTCCCACGCGCCGTTCCTTTCTGCAGGCCTCTGCCGTGGCACTGGGGGTGACGGCGAGCACCGGTGCCGCGGATGGCGCGCCGCTGACCGTTGCCGTGATCGGAACCGGTGCCCGTGGATGCGAACTCATCCGGGCGCTCAGCACCATCGACAACGTCCGCATCGTCGCGGTGTGCGACACGTACGGTTTGCATCGCGAACGGGGCTGGCAATACGCCGGGCCGTTGGCGAAGGCGGTTGGCGATCCGCAGCGGTTGTTCGACGAAACGAAGCCGCAAGCGGTGGTGGTCGCTACCCCGCCGGTCACCCACGCGGAATTGTGTCTTGCGGCACTCGAGCGCGGGTGTGCGGTCTTCTGTGAGAAAACGCTCGGTGCGAATCGTGCCGAAGCCGTGCGCATCGCGGAGGCCGTGACGAAACATCAAGCGGTGTTTCAGGTCGGATTGCAGCGTCGCGCGAACGCCATCTATCGCCAGGCGGCTGCGATGGTCCAGACCGGCATGCTCGGCCGCATCACGGCGATCAAGTGCCAGTGGAACCGACATCACGACTGGCGGCGTCCTGTCCCCGTCGCTCGCAACCATCCCGACTTTCCCGAACTCGACCGGCAACTCAACTGGAAGCTCTACCTCGCCACTTCACAAGGCCTGCTCGGGGAACTCGGCAGCCATCAACTCGATGTCGCCAATTGGGTGCTGGGGACGCCACCCAAGAATGTCATCGGCGTCGGCGGCATCGACTACTGGAACGACGGCCGCGAAGTTTTTGATAACGTCTCGCTGATCTACGATTATGTCGTGACCCCACCTCCCGCGCGGCGCGGGACCACTCTTCCACCCGGCGTGACAGCGGACCCATACACCGTCCGCGTGACGTATTCGTCACTGCAGAACAATGCTTACGAAGGGGCCTCGGAACTCATTCTCGGCACCCACGGAACGCTGCTCCTCACCGACAAAAAAGGCTGGCTGTACCGCGAACCCGTCCCCGAAGAAATTGCGTGGTCCCCCCGCGCCGACCAACAGGCCGCAATTGTGGCCTCGGGGAAGACACTCAAATTATCGAACGATCCGTGGGCCCACCGCGGCACGCCGTTCGAGATCGACGCCAGCGGCGATGACACCCGCGATGCGCTCGTCTCATTTCTTGATCACGTCCGTCAGCACGACCCGCACACACTTTGCCCAGTCAACGATGGCGTTCTGAATACCACGACTGTCGACATCGGCAACCAAGCCATGACCGTCGGCACCCGCATCGCTTGGCCTGTGTGAAGGTCCACAGAAGAACTCCGGAAGATTTTTCCACAGAGGACACAGAAGGCACAGAAAAAGACGAGCGGAGAGAAGGGAAAGAGATTCAATCCGTGTCATCCTGCGAATTGCACCAGTGCCCTCAACAAATGAAGAACAACATGAAACGCTCTCAGCATTTACTCGCCGGCCTTCTTTTCTATGGCTTCTGTGTTCTCTGTGGACAACTCTCTTCCGCAGAGGACGCCGCGCCGAAGATGTGCCGGATTGTTGTCTCGGATGCAGAGAACGGCTGGCCGGTGCCGTTGATTGAATTGCGCACCACGCACCAGATGCGGTTCGTCACCGATAACGCTGGGGTGATTGCGTGCGACGCGGCGGAATTGATGGGCCGCGAAACGTGGTTCCACATTCACGGCCACGGTTATGAAGTTCCCGCCGATGCGTTCGGCTACCGTGGTGTGCGACTGACGCCGCAGCCGGGAGCGACACTCACGGTGAAAGTCGAACGCAAGAACATCGCCAAACGATTGGGACGATTCACAGGCGGCGGTCTCTTTGCGGAAAGTCAGAAACTCGGCGACCAGCGCGATTGGATCGACAGCCCCATTGTGGGCTCCGACAGCGTTCAATTGGCGGAGTATCGCGGCCGGTTGATGTGGGCCTGGGGCGATACCACGTTGTCGAAGTATCCACTCGGCATCTTCCATGCGTCGAGTGCTACCACAACGCAGTTGCCGTTGAAAACCTTCCAGCCGCCGCTGAAACCGCCGTTCGTCTACTTCCGCACGCCGGACGGCGCCCCGCGCGGCGTGGCGAATGTCCCCGGCCCTGGACCAACGTGGTTGTCGGCATACTTCACGCTGACGTTGAACGGCGAGGATCGCTTGTGCGCGACCTACCGCAAAATCAAACCGCCGCTGGAGACCTACGAAATCGGGCTCTGTATGTGGGATCACACCAACGAGGAATTTCGGCCATCGAAAAAACTGTGGAATAAGGAATCGGGCGAGCAGGAACCGAAACACGTTCCCGATGGTCACCCCGCCCGTTGGACCGATGCCGACGGTAAAAAATGGTTGCTCTTCGGCAATCCATTGCCGAAGCTGCGTTGTCCCGATTCGTTCGCCGGTTGGAGTGATCCGAAAAACTGGGAACCGTTATCGCCGCCGGAAACACTTCCCGCGGCAGTGGACGGCAAGCCGATCAAATTGCACTCCGGATCGATCGCGTGGAATGCGCATCGTCAGCGGTGGGTCACGGTCTTCATGCAGCACTTCGGTAAAGCGTCGCCGTTCGGGGAACTCTGGTATGCCGAGGCGAAAGACCCGCTCGGTGAATGGGGGCCGGTCGTGCAGATTCTCACGCACGACAATTACTCGTTCTACAACCCACGGATTCAGGTCGAGTTAACGCCGCCGGACGCGAAGTTCCTACTGTTTGAAGGCACCTACACACAGGAATTCGCCAACCGCCCGCAACCGACCCCGCGATACGACTACAACCAGATGCTGTACCGGCTGGATCTCGATGATCCGAAACTGGCAAAGGCCAAAAAAGAGATTGGCAATTAGGAATTGCAAAAATCCAATTGCAAATTGAAAGGAGAATTCTCACCGCTTGCCGCTTTGCGGAATCAACAGTCCACATCATTGGTGGTACTCGGCGGCGGCGATCTGGCCTGAGTCATCGGTTTTGATGTGATAAGCGCACTTGTGGCAATCGGCCACGCAGGCCAGCCGCCACTCGTTCAGTGCGATCATCTGACCGGTGCAATCATTCGAGTACCCGCCAGTCTTCACAAATCGTTCCAAGCATTCATTGATGGTTTGGGCGTCACCTGTGGTTCTGAGGGAAATTTTCGCCCAGACGAGGAACTCGGCGAATTCCCGGGCCTGATTGTTTCCGCCAACCCACTTCCACTCTTTCGATTTCCGACGGACCGCAAGAGTGTAGGGGCGATAGCGGACGGTATGAGAAAACAACATCTGTCGAAGCGGATTCCGAAAGGCATGAAAAACCAAGAAGTCGACGGGATCTTCCTCGCCGTCCATCGAAAACGGACTGACACGCACGGCCTGGATCGACCAACCCGGAAATAGTGACGACCGACGCAAATCTGCTTCCGCTTCCATCGCCGCCGAACGCATGTCCGCGGGGATTTCTCTCTTGATCAGGAATTCGGGGAGCCACACCACCCCGATTCCCAGCAGCACTACTATTCCAAAGAGGATCACTCCCCATCGATAACGTGATCGCGCTGCCATAGGACGGTTCCAAAGGCTTCATTTCGCATCAGAGTGAATCGCGTCTTGAGTGACGAAACCCTGCTCTGGAACCAGAGACGAAGATCCAGCAACTTCCGCCTGACCGCCGGGAGCCACGACGACTTTCCGCACCATCCACCCGATCCATTTCGGGCGGCGTTCCAGATATGTCGGCAGCGCGCAGTTGCTGCGCGAATAGGTGAAGTGGTTCGCATACAGAAATGCGGCGTCGGGGCTGCGGGCACGGAGGGGAATCAGATAGGCGAAATAACCGACCCACGGAATGGCTGCGATTCCCAGCACCGGTAGGGAATGGACGGACGCCCGGTCCCAACGACCGCAGCAGGTCTCCACCACCCGATTGCCGGCCACCCACACCACTCGTGAGATCGTTCCCAGAAGCGGCACAAAGTCCACGGCGAAGATGGCCGCCATCGCCCAATGGACGCCCAGATGTCGCAGGATGTACGCCGAATTTTTTAATGTGGCAGACAGATCGCGCTGCATCCGTGCGGCTTCCGTCTCCGTGAGATGTCCTTCCGCCAGCAGTCGGGCGATTGTCGCGCGCAGTTTCTCCTCAGTCGCCTCCGAAGCGGGTGCCGTTTCGATAGTAGCGGGCGTGTCGGACATCGCGGTTCAATCCCCAGTTCTGCAATCATACCTGCGCAACAAGGACGAAGGGGCGTTTTGGTTTCCAATTGACTCTCCCCGCGTCCTCCGCGTAGCGTGGCGGGGATGAACCGACGTTTTGTCATCCCTGCTTTGATCGTGCTGTTGGCGTGGACAGCCCTCTTCTTCGTCGGCGGCTTCATGCAGTCTCGCTGTGAAGTCTGCGGAGAGCCAGCCACCGTCCATGTCACCACCGCATCCGGCGGCTTGATGTCAGACTCGCATCACTACTGCGACATGCACGGTGCGCCGCTGCTGCTGGAGAAGGCTAAGGCAGAACGCAATCGTTAGGGCACGCTCCTATGACCGACCAGCCACTACTCCCTCGCCGCATCGCCTGGTCCGCGCCGTGGACGTGGAAACGACGGACGCAGATCATTGCGGGGCTGTTAGTGCTCATGTCACTCGTGGCGTACCCGCTTAGCTTCGGACCGGCTTGGCAACTAGAAAAAGCCGGTTGGATTTCAGAAGACCTTTTCACAACGATCTATTACCCTATCCTTTCGCTCTACGAACGAAACGATCTGGTCCCCTTCCTCAACTGGTACTTGTGGTTGTTCGGCGAACCTTAACAACCGTGCCACTCGCGCAGACCTCCAAAAATTTCTGACCCACGCCAGTCACCCAGTGCCCGATTTTTTACGAGAGTTGACAACCCTCCCTGCCGCGTTAGAATACTGAATAGCCGCTCCGGACGATTTCGCGCTGCTCGCGGAACCTGGAGTGGATACGAACCGGCCCGCCGTTGTTCGCCTGCCTGTTTAACCCGCACGATTGTCGACGTTTCTGTTTGGTCCGCGTCGAAGTCCTGCTGTCCCTCCTGTGCAATCGATCTGCCCTGCTGGCATAATTGAGACAGATTGCACGACCTTCCCTCGCTCCAAAAGCGGGTGCGAACATTCCTGGAGAGGTCCGACATCATGCCGGGTTATTTGGAAATCATTATTTTCGCGGTGATTGTGCTGTTGTTGTTCGGCACGCGGGTGCCGTCCATCATGCGATCGATGGGTCAAAGCATTACGGAATTCAAAAAGGGAACTCGGGACGCCGAGGACGAACTCAAGCCTGACAGTCCCCGCAAGGACTGAGTTTCCCCCGTAATTCAGTGACCCACCACCTGTTCCCCCAAACCCGGTCGACCTTACTTCCAGGAGTTTCCCATGTTTCCGATGCCTGGCCCGATGGAAATGATCATTTTCGGTATCATTGCCCTGTTGCTCTTCGGCAAGCGTCTGCCGGATCTCGCCCGCGGGCTCGGCAAGGGGATCGTTGAGTTCAAGAAGGGCTTGAACGACGTAAGCAACGACATCACTCAAGACAATCGGATCTAACAACCGGTCCACGAATGGCCGGCGCGACCTTCAGGAGTTCACCATGCTGCCCTTGTCCGAAATGACCGTTGTTGCCTTCTTTCCCATGCCCGGCCCGATGGAAATGATCATCTTCGGGGTGATTGCGCTGCTGCTCTTCGGCAAGCGTCTGCCCGAAGTCGCCCGCGGTCTCGGCAAAGGGATCGTCGAGTTCAAGAAGGGCTTGAGTGACGTGAGCAGTGACGTGACGAATGCCAGCTACGATCGCAACGACAGCGGTTCGGGCCACCGTCCGCCTCCGCCGGACGAACGCGTGGAAACCATCGCGCCGAAGTTCGAGCCGCCGCGGTCAGAACCGTCGTGAGGACGTGATTTCCACAACCAGCTCGCGCTACGGGCTGGTGATTCAGCGTGGCGTCATGACTTCCACGTCGATAATCCGCGCACTCGGCCGTGTCAGGTCGACCATCAGCGGTTGCGTGGAATCGACTTTGGCCACGTTGCCGGCGCTGTCGCGGGACATCACGCGGATGTAGATCTGCGCGGGCACACCCGGGCCAACACCCCACGAGAAGGAGCCGGTGTCCTGCCGCCACGTGCTGATCGGTTCCCACGGACCGTTCGGATTCGCCGAGTAATACAGCGAGATCGGCTTGTCCGACGGATGGATATCCTGGGTCCGCCAGCGGATTTGAATCTGGTTCAGGTCCGCCCCGCGTCCCTGTTCCACTGAGAGCAATTCCAGCGCGGGGGGCGATTGATCGACGATGACCGTCATCGACGGTAACTCACCCGGCGTCGGCGGATCATTCGCCAAACCGGCTCCGCTGTGGACGCGGATGGTGAAGCCGTACTCGCCATCCTGATTGACCTTCACGTCAAACGGGCTGGTACGATCGGTATCTTCGCCATACCGGAACCAGCGGCGGCCGTTGTCCTGCGTGATGAACAGTTCCACGGACCCCACACCGGATGGGCCGACATCGTCCACCTTGTATCCCAGTTGAAACGCCCGGGTACTCACAACGCGCTGCCGCGACGTGGCCAGGTGGCTGCCACCGGAGTTTGGTGCTGGTGTTGAAGTCGCCGCGGGCCAGCGGTCTTGCGTGATCTCCGGCTGTTGTGCCGGGGTCGTCGTGATGAACTGACCGGGCGGCATCGCCTGAATCGGCCGGGGCGACGGAATCGCCGGCTTAATTTCCGGCACGCTCGGAATGTCGTTCGTTGCCAGTGATGGTGCCGGATTGGTCGCGATTGGTTGCCGTAGATCGGGGATCTGCGGTTTCGGGATGGCCTCTCCGCCACCGGCAACCTGCAGTCGATTTTCCGCCGTGGTGGCGTTGTTCGCGAGGTCGGAGATCGAACCCCGCACCGACACCAATCCCGCCTGCGGACAGGTCCACGACGTTTGCCCCACATTTCGCGGGATCACGCTGACGGCCTGCCAGTCGATCGAACCGGGCTGCATGTATTCCAGCCGCAGCGATGCGGGATCGAGATTCGGATCGTTCGCCTGCCAGCTCAGTTGGACCTTGCCCGCGGGGAGCGATTCGAGTTTGAGATCGAAGCGGGGTTGTTGTGTGTCGACGACAACCATCAGCCCGGGCTCGAATGTCGGTCCGGGGGGATGCGCTTGCCCTTGTCCGTCAATCGTGCGCACGACGAACCAGTATTCGCCATCGGCCGGGGCTTGAAACTCGAACTTGCCCGCTTGTGCTGGAATCGACTGGGCCATTTCCCAATTGCCGCCGCGGTTGCGCGTGACAAAGAGCTGCAGTTCTCGCGCCTTCATCTTCTGCAACGCGTCGGCGTCGAATTTGAAGGGAATGCGGAAGCGCTGCTTGTTGGTAACGACGGGTTTGGCGGGACCGGCCGCGCGGACGGAGACTGTCGGCAGTGCCAGGCACACCGTCATCAACGTAAGAAAACCGTACATCCCCAAACGCATGACGGGTCTCCCAGACCGGTCGCCAACCCAGGCATGACAACGACACCCATCCCCCGAGCCGAGTGAGCGCACCAAGAGCGAGATCGTCATTATCATTCGTGGCCTATCGGAAATACCGACGGTATCACTTGAACCGATTTTGCCGTCGGTGACGGGTCGGTACGGTGTCCGCGGTGGCGATTTACAGTCACAACTCTCAAGCAGTGAATTGTTTACGATAAGTCGTCTTCGTTTGGCCCCGAAGTCGTGAATTCTTCCTGGCCCTCCTCAGCGGGCTGAAGAATGAGAATGTCCCCATACGCTTCCGGTTGTTCTGCCCGAAATCCGTGGTGCCGCAGGAGTTCGAGAATCGCGAGGAAGAGTCCTACGATCTTTTCCTTGCGGTTGGTTCCCTCAAAGAACGTGCTGAAAGCGACCGCGCCATCGGCTCGGACCCGCTCGGCAATCCGTTCCATGTACACGCTTTGCGGCGTTTCGTCGTACCGAATGGCCGACGTGGACTCGGTTCCCTTGCGATGCAGTACCCGCGACAGCGCGCTCACCAAGTCCCACAATTCGACTTCTCGAATCGGATCGGCGGCATGATCGCGTCCAAGATGCGGGTGATCGTCGGCGAGTCGCGGGAACCGTTGTTGCCATTCCGTCGCCCGCTCTTCCAAGGCGACCGCGGCGTCACGGTAGCGTTTGTATTCCAACAGCCGCGTGATCAATTCGCCGCGCGGATCGTCATCCGTTTGTGCGGTCTCTTCGACGACTTCTTCGTTCTGCGGCAAGACGTTCCGGCTTTTGATCTCCAGTAGCGTGCTTGCCAGCACAATGAAATCGCCAATCGCGTCAAGATCGAGCAGTTCCAGCACTTCGAGAAACTCGAGGTACTGGTGTGCGATGGTGGCGATGGGGAGATTCGTCGCCGAAAGTTCGTTCCGCCGAACGAGATAGAGCAGCAGGTCCATCGGCCCGGAGAAGCGTTCGAGTTCCACGCGGTACAGCAACATCGTTCCATCCAGCGCGGAAAAGGAGCGCAGACTTTACCGTTGGTATCGAATGTTCCGGCGGTCGAACCGCAGCGAAAGTTTTTCGCGGCAACCACAAACGGTCTTAGCCCCCCGTCAATGACGGGGGGAAACCGGCACCCCTATCGTGCCGGAATTGAATGATTACGGCGGCATCCCCCCGGTCATTGACCGGGGGCTAAGACTAAGCGGTTCACTCGACTTCCGGCGGCAGCACCGGCTCGCGTCGGCTCACGAAGATGGCGGCGAACAACAGGCCGAATCCCACCACATGCAACAGGCTGCTTAGAGCCTGTTATGCACTTTGAAAGATCATTTTTCTGAGCATCAGTCCGAGGAAGGCGAGCCAGTGCCAGCCGGCGAGGGTGGTGGTCAGTCGTTCGTAGTCGCGGGCCAGGCGGCGGAAGCGGCCC
>JAKFWC010000014.1 GCA_021732975.1 Planctomycetaceae bacterium
ATCAGACACAAATACGGGAGCAGAAACTCCCATTCCCCATCCGTCACGTCGCTGGGATACGACCTCCGTGTCGTGCTCATCCCGTAACATCAGCAGCATCCACGAAATAAGTCAATAACAGGCTCTAGTTCTGCCGCGCGTTCCAAGTGGATAGCAGCGAACGCCGAGCAACTTGCCGCCGGGCGGCATCAAACGCGGCTCGATAGACCTCGACTGCAATGGGAGACGCGGTCATTGCTGCCAACGGAACGGCCACGAATGAAGTGTGACCACTCGGCGACCATTCGCGCGACCGTGCCGCAGGGGCATCCAGCAGATGAGCGAAGCGATGGGTTGTCATTCGATGTCATCCAGTTGCATGGGCAGCGGTGGCAACAAAACACGACCAATTCAGTTGTCATTTATCATATCGTGTGCTTTGTAGTTCGTGAGCCACTTTCGATCAGCTTTCGGCGGCAGATTCCGCCTTCTATCACCGATTCACTGGCTTTGTCGACAAAATCGTTACCACCGGAAACTTTCTGACAATCGTTAAATCCTCTTGCGGACCGATAACGTCAACGCTACGCTTCCGGTTGTCCCGACCCGACCACGGGCGGCAGTCTCACTCTTCCGGCGTCTGTTGACCGCATTCTCAGCGGAGACACCGCCCTGCGATGGCCGTGTGGTGATGACTCTGCAAAGCGTGAGTCGACGGCCTCGCTCCCCCTCTCGGCATGGAGTCTTTGAGATGGCGATGGTCATGATGGAACGGTCTGTGGGTGCGACTTGTTTTCCGGCCTCGGCGACTCCGTCGGTCGGTCCAGCGGCGAACTCAGTGCTGGTGCCGCGCTGCACTATCAAGGTCGAACGCTGCAAGGACGGAGCCAAACTTCTCTGCCAATGCGACGACGAACTGGCCTGTGCAACGCTGCAAAATCTTTGCAAGTCCCTATGCGATGGGCTTTGTTCGGTCGCCTGCATGCAAAATGGCATTTGCCTGTGTCAATGCAATTTCGCGCTGTGTCGTTGCACGTGTGAATGCACCGCCGACGGCGTGTGCATCACCTGCTGCTCGGGCGATGCCAAGTGCTGCGCCCAGATTCAGGCCTGCTGCGACTGCATCGCGAAGTGCCTGGAAGCGGGTTGCACCTGCTGCGTCTGCTTCAGCGGCACCCCGGTCTGCTGCGGCACCTGCTAATCCGCCGCGCATTGCCCGGCTAGAAAACGCGAAACGAGAGCCGCGCTGAGGAACATCTCAGCCGCGGCTTTTGTCATTTCCTGGTGGCAGAGGTTGCCGGTGGCAATCTCTGCCGACGGATCAATCTTGGGCTCCGGCCGAACTCCACTCTCCAAACCAATCAGCTGACATAATCACTGCGGACGCCTGTCCGAAGCCGCCGATAACGAGAATGAGAGAAACATATCCACATTTCCGGAGCCGTTCACATGCGGGTGTCAACATGGCGAGGAATCGGAATCGTGGTGGTCTTGTTGGTAGCCGGAACATGGTTGACGGCCTCGGCCCAACAACGAGCGGTGCCGAAGCCCAAGCACGATGAGAAACTGTCGGCCTTGATGCTCGCGAAACTGGCGAGCTCGCAGAAAGTGGTGAGCGGACTGGTGTCCGAGGACTTCGCCGAAATCCGTCGCGGGGCGGAAGAACTGAATCGGATCTGTGAAGCCACGGAATGGGCCGGACATACCGATCAGATCTATGCGCACCATCGAACCGAGTTGAAACGGCAATCGCAGAAGTTGATCAAACTCGCCGACGATCGCAATCTCGACGGAGCGGCGTTCACTTACATGCACTCATTAACAACATGCATCAGTTGCCATCAGTATTGTCGCGATGTGCTGAAAATCGCGGACGATTTTGCCCCCGGCAATAAGGTTGTGCCTATCCCGGTGACTGAAGACGACGACCGTATTGGCCAAGATCGCCCCGTGCGGCGTTAGAGTGGGCAATACAACTCGCAGACGCGACGGGTGATTTCCTCATGGAGGCCACCCCGCCACGCCCACCCAGAGTTTCAATCATCGAACAGGCCCCGCGGAACGCCTTTGAGGTCGATCCGCGTCAGCCATTCGCCGTGATCGATGAGCACTTCGTTGTGATGGGATTCTTCCAACTCCACCGACCAGCAATGACGCACCGGTGCGAATTCGGCAATTTCCCGGACATAGGCCGCGGCGTAGTCTTCAAACGTCGCAAATCCCCGCGTCATCGCTTCGGCATTTTCCCGGCGATAGGCGCGCAGATAACGACACAACGCGCGACGTAAGGTTTCGGGCCAGTTCGGAAGTTCCCGGAGTGTGGGAGAGCGCTTCGGGGCTGGCAGACACTCCCCGGTTTCCGGGTCATCAACGAAGTGGTTCTCGTCGAGGGCGGCGTAGCGTTGCCGAATCCATTCCAGAGGATCGAGTGAACCGGGCCAGCTTTCGGTTTCCACCGCGTGATTGAACGTCGTTTCCAGATACAGGTCCATGCCAAGCGCGGTTGCCAGCTCCCCCGCCGCAAACTTCAGCAACGCGAAGTCGTGCGGTTCACAGACGAAATGCAATGGGCAACCATCGTCCGGGTGGAGTCCGTTGACGTGACCCCAGACCCGATTGTGCGGCCACTGCGGCCAGCGCACGGCCACATACGACGTGTCCGCGGCCTGCTTCGGCATGGAGCGGACAAAGACTTCCGGCATTCCCATGTCGAGTTTCTGCCGCATCCGCGCCAGCACTTCCCGCTCCCCGCGCTCCGCGTCCATTTCGATATCCGGAAACGCCCACGTCAACCGCCCGAGAATGTCCTCCCGCGGAATGAACGACGCTTCGCTCTCCCGAGCGCACAGAAGAATCTCGAATGGAATCGCTGTTACCATGGGATGACTCGCCAGCCTACTGGGTGTCTCGTCGATGGTATCACCGCTGGCTCCCATCGACGAGGGGGACTGGTGAAAGCCCTCTCGACACCACAGAAATCGACCGCCTGCTGGCCACCCCCCGCCCGGCTCATTCGGGATTCGTCGATATTTTTCACAAGCAAACTGCTAAGATCAGTTGACCCGCTCTTCTGCCCGGTGCTCGCCGCGAATTGCGACGAAGGCCCGATACCGGCAATGAGGGAATGCATGCAGCTCGCTGATTTTATTGTTGAAAATGTCGAACCGATCCTCGTGGAGTGGGAAGCGTTTGCCCGCGGCATTACACCGGGTGAAAAGATGGATGCGCTCGCGCTGCGCGGTCATGCCGGTGAAATTCTGCTCGCGACTGTGAGGGACATGCGATCGGTGCAAAGCGCAGCCGAACGTTCAGCCAGATCGCGGGGACACCGCCACGAGGGCGACATTGCATCCCTGAATGGCGCGCCCGAGCAACACGCCATTGGCCGGTTAGGTTCAGGGTTTGATTTGCTGGAACTCGTATCAGAATACAGGGCCTTGCGCGCGAGTGTGCTTCGCTTGTGGCACGAAAGCGGATCTCCACCGCGTGACGGTGATGTCTATGATGTCACCCGCTTCAACGAGTCGATCGACCAGTCTCTTGCCAAGGCCGTCAGCAGTTACACGAAACGCGTCGACCAGTCCCGCGAACTCTTCCTGGCGATTCTCGGCCATGACTTGCGGAATCCGCTGAATTCCATTGCCATGTCGGCCTCGCTGCTCCCGCACCTGGTCCAGCCCGCCACCGAAGCGATCCATGTGGCTTCTCAGATTTCAACCGACGCCGAAGTCATGGCACGGATGATTAGCGATCTGCTGGATTATACCCGCACGCGACTGGGTGCCGGGATGCCCGTCTCGCCCACTTCGATGGACTTGGGCACGCTCTGCCGGGAGTTACACAATGAATTCCGGAGTGGCCACCCGAAGCGGCAGATTGATCTTCACATGGAAGGCGACTTGCATGGCCGCTGGGATGCCGACCGTCTGCGCCAGGCGATCTCCAACCTGCTGGGAAACGCGATCCAGCACAGTCCTGAAAGTGCGCCGGTGGAATTGAGACTTCGCGGAGAGACATCTGATGTCGTATTCGCCGTCTTCAACGGAGGCCTCCCCATTCCGCCCGGTGAACTGTCGAATATCTTCGATCCGCTTGTGCGTGGTTCCAGTGCCGAACACCCGCAGGCCAACCGCCCCGGAAGCATTGGCCTGGGCTTGTATATTGCGCGTGAAATCGTCGAGTCGCATGGCGGAACCGTCACCGTCACCTCTTCTCAGGCGAGTGGGACATCGTTCACCGTGCGCCTGCCGCGCGAGTTTGTCCTGCATTCCGGGCAACCGATTCTGGATGAGCAACACCTGCAAACGATGTAACTGAAAACGGGTCTTGGTCTGGTGCCACTGGGTCTTAACGACGGGGTGGCTGGGGCGAAGTCTTCGCCGCCCCAGAGGACGTTTCAGACCGCGGACATCGTATCCTCTTCTGGGTCGTCGCAGACTCCGACCCAGCCACCCGTCGCCTGCTGACTCTGGTACCTGCGCGAACCCGACAATGTTCGTTCATGTGCCAAGCATCCGGGGGCTCAATGCGTCCAGGGTACAATTCTTAGGGTTGAAGTTGATTAGGGATCCATGACGCAATTGAAGAAATATCCACGACGACTTTCCTGTCTTGTAGCCGAGGAATTCATCTCCACTCTCAATGCCGGCCGGCATTGAGAGTGGGTTCTTTGCAACAATCGCGGCCGTGGCTGTTTGAATCCGTCCGCTGTCATCCCGTTTGCCGGGGCCGAGTAGGGACTCGATTTTCAGGGCAGTGTCACCGTCGCGGAGCGAGTGCTGCAGCACGTCCGAAAGCGAAGCCACATCGCAGTACAAACGATAGTGCGCCGCAGAACTGAATTGGGCCGCCAAATAATCGCGCATCGAGACAGCAACCAGGACCAAGGCCAAGAGAAATCCCAGCGCGAGCGTCGAGGCATTCGATTTCACGGTTATCTCGCTCATCTTATTTCCTGAGCAGGGACGGTCGGGGCGAGGCGATTCTATCACCGTCTGCCGCTCAGCACCCAATACTCTTTCACCTGTTCCGCGCCGACATCCTGGAAGTACATGGGCATCTTTTCGGCGAACCAGTTGGGGGTCTTGGTCACCACGTGGACGAGGCCGCCGGGTTTGAGGGCGCGGTGGGACATTTGCAGGAAGAGCAAAGCGATCTTGTAGTGCGAGAAGTACGGCGGGTTCGCGAGGACCAGATCGAACTGGCCTTTGGGAATGAGGTTGCCGCCGGCGTCGAGGGCCGTTTCGATATCGCTGAGACCGTTTGCCGTCGCGCCGAGATGGACGCATTCCAAGGCGCGGGGATTGGAATCGACCGCGAGAACATGCACCCCCTCCGCGCGGCTGGCCGCAGCAATCGCGACTGCACCGGAGCCGCAGCCGAGATCGAGGACGTGCTGGCCGGGTTTCACATCCATAAAGTTGATGAGCGTGCGGGCTCCGACATCAATGTGGCGATGACTGAAAACGCCCGGCCGGGAGTACGCCTTGATGAGTTTGTCGCCGTCGCGGAAGACGAATTCGGCTTGATACCGCTTCACCTTGGCAAGCGGCCCCGGCTTCGTGCAGAGATAGATCACGCCGCGGTCGATAGGGTTGCGGGTGACCTTTGGGAAGAGTTTTTTCAGTTCGGCGTGCAGCCATTGATCTTCGGGGTTATCGATGACCGCGATGAAGCGGCCGTTGTCTTTGAGACGTTGATAACCCAGTTGCAGCATCTCGCGGACGAGCTCCGTTTCGCCACGGGTGCCGAAGCCCCAGACGACGAGATCGAACGGGTCTTCCGGCGGATCGGGCGTGCAGACCCATTCGATGCGGTCATCGTGCTCGGATTGTTCATTGTACGATGTTTGGTCACGTTGATAGATATCAAGGAACCAGCAGACGGCGGTGGCTTCGGGATGAGCCGCAACGTAAGCCCGCGGGAACTGACCGCGGCCGACGGTGTTGCAGAGCATGCGGCCGGACGGTAACTCCGCAGCATAGTCGATGCGGAGTTGTTCCGTCGTCCGCACACGCAGCGCGGCGGGCATGTCGAAGTCATCGTCGTCATCATCACGCGGGCGGCGGGCCATTCTGGTTCCTCGTTCCCATGCTCTGCGTGGGAACGTCTTTGGGCGACGCTCTGCGTCGCGGGGATACGATCTGCTTCAATGTGTAAGACGACGCGGAGCGTCTCGGCCGTGCGTTCCCACGCAGAGCATGGGAACGAGTTGGGTTGCGTTGTCTGCCTTCGCTTTCTCTGGCTATTCCCTACTCACTACCCACTATTCCCTATCCACTCCCCTCACACCACGCGGCACAAATAACACTTCAGGTAATCAGTTTCGAGGCAATGGACCGAGGCGGGGTGATCCGGACCGGGGCCGCGGGCTTCGAGGATCTGGACGTGGCGTCCCGATTGCAGCGACACCCGCGACAGCATCTCGGTGAACATTTCGTGGGTGACGTGGCCGGAGCAACTGCACGTCATCAGCAAGCCGCCGGGTTCGATGGCATCGACGGCGAGGCGGTTCAGGCTGTAGTAACCCCGCAGGGCCGCTTCGATACCGTCCCGATGCTTGGCGAGCTTCGGGGGGTCAAGAATGATCGTCGTGAATTTGTCCCCCGCGGCGACGATCTGTTCGAGCGCGGTGAAACCGTCTTCCTGCATGACCTGCAACCGATCGGCGACGCCGTTACGTTCGGCGTTGACATATGTCAGTTCGAGAGCGGCGGCGGAACTGTCGACGGCGATGACCTCGGCCGCGGGTCCATGCACCAGGCAGTTCAATCCAAAGCCACCGGAGTAGCAGAACATATCGAGCACACGTGATTTCGCGGCGAACGACGCAATGCGGCGACGATTCTCGCGCTGATCGAGAAAGAACCCGGTCTTCTGTCCCGCGGTGAGATCAACGGAATAGATGACATCATTCTCACGGATGAGCAACGGGTTCGGCGGTTCGATGCCGCGGACAAGACCGTCGGTTATCTCCAACCCTTCGGCGGCGCGAATCCCCTTCTCTGACCGGAGCACGATCCCCTTCGGTGCGAGTTTCTGTTCGAGGAGGTCAAGCAGCCGTTCTTTGCGGTCGGCCAAAGCGCGCGAGGTGAACTGCACCGTCAGCCAGTCACCGAAGCGGTCGATGATCAGCCCGGAGAATTGGTCGGCTTCCGAATAGACAAGACGGCAGGCGAGTTCCGGCGTGAAGTGACCGAACAACCGCCGCCGCAGACCGATGGCGTCGTCCAGGCGGCGCGACCAGAAGCGGTCATCGAGCTGCAGGTTCTCATCCCACGAGTACAGCCGGACGCGGATGTTGCTGTTTGGGTTGTAAAGGCCACGGGCGATGAACTTGCCGTCGTGGGTGCGGAGGACGACTTCGCTGCCGGGGGCGATGTCGTCGGTCATGCTGACGATGGCGCTGTGATAGACCCACGGGTGCTTGCTGTAAAACGGGAGCGCCTTACGGGCGTGGATGCGGACTTCGGGGAGGGCTAACGTCACAGACGGCATGCGCGGGGGGTGTTTCGAAGAATGAAAGCACGGCAAAGCGATCGGCGCGGGGCGCGAAACCGCAAAACGGGGATGAGCGTTGAGTGAAACGATCGAAAGTTTATGGGGTCACGGGACGGGCGGCGGCATCGACTTCTTCGAGGTATGCCAGCAACCGGTCCCGTTCGTTGGTCAGGTGGCGGACTCGCAGCAACGACCGGACGCGGGTCGTCAGTTCCAGCCGATGCACCGGTTTAGTGAGGAAATCATCGGCACCGGCTTTCACGGCTTTTTCGATGTCCCCCATTTCATTGAGCGCGGTGACCATCAGGATCGGAATGGTCTTCGACGCCGGGTCTTGTTTAATCCTCTGGCAGACTTCGTAGCCGCTCATCTTGGGCATCATGATGTCGAGCAGGATCAGATCAGGCTGAAATTCCTGCACTTTAGCGAGGGTTGACGCGCCGTCGCTGGTCATCACGATCTCATACGGCTCACTGCTTTCGGAGAGATACGCCTCGAGCAGCTCGCAGTTCTGGACGTTATCGTCGGCGATCAAAATCTTGGAGACAGATGCGGACATAGCAATCAGCCCCGGTAGGGGAAGGAGTTGTGAACGGGAGTCGACCACGCGACGTGTCGAACGACCCTGCATGGTCAAGGGGAAAGTATACCGCATGTCCGGCGGTGGCGAAACCGGGCCGTTTCAATCGTAAGCATCCCTGGGAAGGCATTCCCTGGGTTCGGCGTTAGACCGGGGGGGTGCCTTCGATGAGGCGTTGCAGCAGTTCCGGGGCAATGCGACCGCGGAAGCGGACTTTGCCGTCGCAGGCGACTACGGGGATGCTGGTGCCGTACCGCTGGACCAACTGCGGGTCGGTGTCGATGTTGACGAGTGTGATGTGCGGCAGCCAACGCCGATACGCCGTCAGCAACACGACGGCGTCATCGCACAGCGGACAATCTTCGCGCGTGTACAGCGTCAACTGACGAAAACGCAATCCCGTACGAGTTGGCCGCCATTTTGTGGTGTGCGTCGCCGAGGACAACGGAGCCAGCAGCCACGCGCCGCCACCGACACACGTCAATCCGATCAACAGCCACAGCGGCTGATTCGCATGCCAGAACCGGGGCAATCCACGAATGCCGGTATTGGCTTCGATCACACAACCGACGAGCAAGACCACACCGAGCATCACCGCGAGGACGCCGAACCCCGCCGCGCGCGAACCGTGCTGGTCATCCACCGAATGGGCCACTGAGAGTTCTTTCTCTGTACCAAGCGAATCAATACGAAGAGAAATACGATCCACAGATTTCGCAGATTCGCACCGACTAAGAAAGAGGAAGCCGGGAAAGAAAGAGCGGGGATTGCGATGCTCAGAGCATGGAGTTCGCCCTTGCCAGGTCCTGTTCTTCGGTCGCTCCTCTCTTCAAATCGGTGTTAATCTGCGAAATCTGTGGATCGTATTTCTCTCCCGTAATTCGGTGGAAAGACTTTATCCTACAGGTTCGACTTCCACGAGGTTATCGAAGAAAGTCGCGCCGCCGCCCCAGTCGGTGCTGCGGCTACTGGTGGTCAGGTTGGCGTTGCCGACGCCATCGGTGAATTTGTGCCACCAGATGCCCGGAGCGACGACGACACCGGGACGGACGGTATCGCCGACAAGCACTTTCGCCTGGAAAAAGCCGCGATCGTTGAAAATGCGGACGCGCTGACCGTCCTCAATCTCCCGTTCTGCCGCGTCGTCGGGATGCATTTCCAGCGTGGGTTCGCCAGCCGATTTTCGCAACGATTCCGTTTCGACAAATGTCGAATTCAAAAAATGTGGTGACGGCGGCGACAGTAATTGCAGCGGGAAACGGGTCGCGAGTTCTGGTTGGGAATCTCTCGACTCCGCAGGCGGCACATACCACGGCAACGGGTCTTCCCCCTGCTCTGCCAGCTTCGTCGAGAAGAACTCGCACTTGCCGGTCGGCGTAGGGAAGTTTCCATTCGCGAACGGAACGAACGGGCGCGGTAACCGCAATCGTTGCGCACCGTCCTTACGAAGGAGATCGACCGTGATGCCGCGCAACGCCGGTGGTTGTTCGGGAGCGGTTTCCCACAAGGCTTCCCGTGCGAGTTGTTCATCGGTCACGGCGAACAATTCCGGCTCCAATCCGAGGCGTGACGCCAACTGTCGGAAGACATCCGTGTTGCAGCGCGCTTCCCCGAGCGGGGCGATGGCCGGTTCGTTGAGTTGGACGTAATGATGCCCGTAGGTCGTGTGCAGGTCGGTGTGTTCCAACTGCGTCGTTGCAGGGAGGACGATGTCCGCGTAGTCGGTCGTGTCGGTTAGAAACTGTTCGTGAACCACCGTGAAGAGATCGTTACGGAGCAGCCCCTGTCGCACACGCACGGAATCCGGGGCAATCGTCGCGGGGTTGCAGTTGTAGACGAACAACAGGCACACCGGCGGCCCCGACGCACCACTGTGTGCCACTGGCTCTTCCAGTGTCTTCTCTTGTGCATAGGGAGCACTGGGATTCATCGGTAAGGCACTGGCAGAGCCAGTGGCACACAAGGCGTCGGCGAGGCGGCTCATGTTGATCGTGCGTGTTCCGGATGGGATCAACTCCGGTCGTTGTAGCCCCGCAGTATTGATGGGAAACAGTCCGCTGGTGGTGAGCAGAATTCCCCCGGCGGCATCACGCCACGCACCGATGAACGCCGGCAGACACGCAATCGTCCGCACCGCCATGCCACCGCCGTAGTGACGTTGCAGGCCGTAATTGACACGAATCACGGCGGGTTTTGTCGTGGCGTATTCGTAAGCCAGCCGTTCGATGTCCGCAGCCGCGAGTCCAGTGATCTTGGCGACGACATCCACCGAATACTGCGTAATGACCCGTTCACGTAAAGCCTCGGTGCCGTGACAGTATCGCACGAGATAATCGGCATCAGTCAACCCATCGCGAAATAGAACGTGCATGATCCCGAGCGCAAGCGCGGCATCGGTCCCCACGCGCGGCATGAGATGCCAGTCGCTCCGTTCGGCCGTGCGTGACCGGTATGGATCAATCGTGACAATCTTCGCGCCGCGTTTGCGGGCGGCGACCATCCGCACCCACAGATGCGAATTCGTGACTGCGGTGTTCGAGCCCCAGTTGATGATGTAGCGGCTGTCGTCAATGGCTTCGGGGTCGGTCCCAATTCGCCCGCCGATGGTGTAGCTGTACCCCGCCACTCCGGCGGTGGCGCAGATAGTCCGATCGAGGAGCGACGCACCAATGCGGTGGAAGAACCGCCGGTCGAGGCTTTCGCTCTGCAGCCGTCCCATCGTGCCGCAGTAGCTGTAAGGCAGAATCGCTTGCGGTCCCTCGCGTGATGCCATGACCTCACGGAATTTCACGGCGATCAGATCGAGCGCGGTGTCCCAGTCGATTCGTTCAAACTGCCCACTTCCTTTCGGACCAATCCGTCGCAAGGGATACAACACGCGCTGGGGATTGTAGACCCGTTCCAGATAGTGCGACACCTTGTGGCACAGAAATCCCTGCGTAAACGGATGTGCCAGATCCCCCCGCAACCGCGAGGCGTGACCATCCTTCACATCCACCAGCATCGCGCAGGTATCGGGGCAGTCCAGCGGGCAAACGAGACGGTGGGCGATGGCATCAGTCAACATCGACAAATCCTCGTACAATCCGTACCCGCTTGCGCTACCGTCTGCGATCCCTGCGGGATCAATACCATCATCCCTTGCAATATTGAATACTACCCCGGCGGCAAGTCGCATGGTAACCTACGGATTCAACAAGGCATTCGCTTCGTGATACAACAATGGCGTTGATTCCCTTCTGAATTCCGGACGTATGGCAACCAGCAGCCCTCTCAACGGCGAAACGTTTCTTGCGGTCGTGGCGAAGAGTACGCTGGTTGACCCCGAACGTCTTCGCCGCGAAGTGGACGAATTCAAAGCCGCAGGAGGCGATGCGAGCAACGCGATGGCGCTCGCCGAACATCTCACGGCGAAGTCGCTGATCACCAAATGGCAGTCGGAAAAGCTGCTGCAGGGGAAGCACAAAGGCTACTTCCTCAGCAAGTACAAGCTGTTGTCACTGCTCGGCAAGGGTGGGATGAGTTCGGTCTTTCTGGCCGAGCACACGTTGATGAAACGCCGCTGTGCGATCAAGGTGTTGCCGCATAAGCGCGTGGCCGATTCGTCGTATCTGGCCCGATTTCATCGCGAAGCCCAGGCGGTCGCGTCACTGGATCACCCGAACATCGTCCGCGCCTACGATGTGGATCATCAGGAAGACCGCGATGCGATTATTCACTTTCTGGTGATGGAACACGTCGACGGCCTGAGTTTGCAGGATCTCGTCACCAAACATGGGCCATGTTCGCTGGTTGACAGCGTGGATTACGTCCGTCAGTCGGCGGTGGGTTTGGCCCACGCGCATCAGGCGGGACTGGTTCATCGCGACATTAAGCCGGGCAACCTGCTGCGCGACAATTCCGGCGTCGTGAAGATTCTCGATCTCGGTCTCGCGCGGTTCTTCGATAATCAGGGTCAGGAACAGGCGCTAACGATTCAGCACGACGAAAAAGTGTTGGGCACGGCGGATTATCTCGCCCCGGAGCAGGCACTCGACAGCCACACAGTTGATGCGCGGGCGGACATTTACAGTCTCGGCTGCACGCTCTACTTCCTGCTGACGGGACACCCGCCCTTCACCGAGGGAACACTCACACAGCGGTTAATGGCGCACCAGACGAAGGAGCCACCGCCGGTCGAAAAAGACCGTCCGGAGATTCCGCCGACGTTATCCGCCATCGTGCGCAAGATGATGGCCAAGAAACCAGACGACCGCTATGCCACGGCTCAGGAAACCGCGGAAGCCCTCCGCAAGTGGTTGAGCGTTGCGGCCCCTCCGGAATGGAAAAAAACGCATCGAGAGTTGTTCGCCGTCGACGCTGCACCCCGCCAGGCCCCGGTGATGGCGCAAGTGGTGAATCCGGTGAAGCCCGCCTCGCCGAGCCCCCCGACTGTCGTGGCTCCGCCTCCCTCTTCCAAACTCAAACTCGTGCCGCCGCCCGTTGCCGAGGAAGCGGTGTCATCGAACATCTTTTCGTTCGGATCACCGGCCGCAGAGGCACCCGCGGCAAACACGGGTAGTCCCGATCCGAATTTCGTGGCATTTTTCGATGGTCTGGGGTTTGATGCCACGAAGTCCAGCTCCTCCGCGAAGGCGACTCCCCAAGCGAAATCATCTCCGAAAGTCGCCCCCCAGCCCCCCCCAGCGCTGGTCGTCCCCTCTGAACCGAAAGTGGCCACACCTGCGGCACCGGCTCCGAAATCGTCGAAGCCATCGTCTGTTTTGAAAAAGCAAAAGGCTCCGTCAACGATTGTTTCAACATCCCCCGCGGCGGGCCAAGCCGGGGAGGCAGATTTTTCATTTCTCTCGACACCGGCCCCCGTTGCACCGCCGACTCCTGAGCCGGTGGCGAGCAATCCATTCGATTTTCTCGCCGCAACAGCTCCCGTTGTGACGGAATCACCGCCAGTACCGCCTCCCGTCGTGACTGCGAAGGAACCCGTCGCGGTCGAAGCACGCACGTCAGAACCCCGGGCTGTCGAAGCGGCTCCGATCATCGAACCGCCGATGGAAATCGCGACAGAGACCGTCGCGCCAGCAGTTACCGAAGGGCTCTTTCAATTTGGGAACTTCACAACGGCTCCGCCATCACAAGCAGTAGCGCCGCCCGAACCAGTCGGCGTTCCACCGCTGGAAGCGACATATCCTCCAGACAAACCGGTTGCATCGCCACCGAAGACCAAACATGTGGCAAAAGTCGTGGCTCCGGTGATCGAGCCCACGTTCAATTTCGGCACTCCCGCAAACGATGTGACAGCACCGGCAACGACCACTCCCTTTGACTGGGCTGCGCCACCACCGAGCGAGGTCGTTCCCCCAGCAACGGAACCGATTGCCGATCCCGTAAACGAAGTACTTGCGTCGGAGACCGAGTCGGAAGCCGTGGCGAGCCCAACCGAGATGCCGTCCGGAGTGAAAAAGAAAGCGAAGCCCGGGCTCCCCGTGCCGGCACTTCCGGATCGCCGCGTGCTGATTGGCGTCGGAGGTGGGGTCGCCGTCGTGCTGCTCGCGGGCTTGGCATACGGTTTGGGATTCATCGGCGGCGGTGGCACGAAGGCGGTTGCGACAAAAGGCAATCCGAAGAAAACCGCTTCGTCCGTGACCACGAAAACCCCCTCTGTCACAACCGGGGCAGCCTCGAAGTCCACGGAATGGTCACAGAAACGGACCGCGACCGTGGGTGCCAGTGGCGACTTCAAAACGCTGGCCGATGCGCTGGAGACCGCCAGAAAACACTTTAAGCCGTCAGTTCGTAGCGAGCGGTTCACCATCAAGGTTGCTGCGGGAACTTACGCCGAGCGGATCGTGCTCGATGGCAAAACGTGGCCGAATAACATCGTCATCACCGGGGATGGCGGCGCGATCACCCTCGAGCCGAGTGGCGCCGAGCCGATCATCAAGATCGACGGCATCGAAGGGGTGCAGATCTCGAACGTGCTGCTCAAAGCTCAGGGCAAACCGGTGGCCGTGGAACTCGGCGGCAATCTCGCACGGGTGCGGTTGCAGAAGTTTACGATTCAAGGCTTCGGCGAGACGGGCATCCTGATTCGCGGAGGCGCGGGACTCAGCTTCTCCGATGCCCGCTGCCAGATTGAAGAAGGACAATTTGAGCCCGGAGGAGCCGCTGCCGTCGGAGTAAAAGTGCGGAATTCCGAGGGGAAAGACCCCGTACCGTCGACGAATATTCTGCTCGCCAAGCTGAAGTTTCTCGGCCCAATGGCCGCGGGCATTGCCATCACGGGTAAGGAAAACTCGGCATTGGAAATTCGTCAGTCGATTTTCGCGGAGTCCAAGGCGGGAGTCCAGTTGCTCGATAAGACCCTGTGGAACGATTTCCTGCTCGTGAACAACACGTTCTATAAATGTCCCAATCCCGTGTTGATTGCCGAACAACCGGACTCGGCGGCGAAGGGACTCAGCCTTCGCCGCAATCTCTTTGTGGAATCGGGACCGGAAGTCTTCATTGAAAAGGGGTTCGACGAGAAGCCGCTATTCGCCAAATACATGATTGGTCTCAGCCGCCTGAATTTCTCGACCCGACCCAAGCCTGAGATGCCCAAGCAGGAAGTCCCCGTCTTCGGCGATGGCGGGCAGCAAGGCAATGCCGCGTTGAAGTTCGCTTCGACAGACCCCAAACATGCGCGGTTCCTGGCTCCCGCTGAAAATGCCCCGCAGCGAAACGTCGGTGGCCAAACCCCCGACGAACAGCCCTACGTCGGGGCCGTCGCTCCGTGAAGAGTATGCGAACCACGACCGTCGGCAGCATTGTCGTAAGGTGTGAGGCGGCCCCGCAAGGCCTCCCCGACCGCTACAACCCCACCCTGCTCGTGACGCAACACACAATTCCACAAGCATTTAAGAAAAGCAGTGAACAGCAGCAAAGCGGCATCCGACAGCCGAAATTTTGATCCGCGGGATTCTTTGCAGCGTAACCCAATGGCGACCGCCATGTTAAGAACCGGTGCGGCAAGCCGGGTGTCACGGTGTGTCGAACTCTGATTTTGACGCGCGAGAAAACATTGCTCGCAACCCCGCCCGGCGGCGTCACTTACGGTGTACAGTTGCTCGGTGTCTGTCGGCCTGCCTAGGATGGATGCAGACAGCCAGATGCTGTTCGTCGCGGGCCACCCTGCGGCACGGATACACGGATGCCTCGGCCGAAACACCGTCCTGCCGGCACCTGCCCGCCTTTGCCGTCCCACCATCATGCCTTCCCGCACCCCGTTTCATCAGCGGCAACTGACCGCCTCCGTGCATCAACGTGCCCGGCACGGCATTCGTCCCGCGGCGGCGTATCGTCGGCGAGGGGAAGGTGCGATGCGTTCCACCGACTTCGCCGCTCCCGAAGTGTGGCATCCGCCTGTCGGTCGTGACGATCCCAAGTACGTCGTGCAATCCGCCGGGGAAGGTTTCCTCCATCCGGTCTCGCCGCAGGAAATCACCGAGCGTCTTGCCGATCTGGCCCCGGAAATGGTCGCCCCGCTGGAAGTCGTGCAACTTTCCACAATGACCCGTAAGCGGAAATTGTTTCCGTGCTATGGCATGCAATGGGGGCCGAACGTCTATCTGTATCCGATCGAAGAATCGCTGATCGAAGTCTATTCGCGGTCGCCGAAGCCCCAGCAGATCATCGAAGCGAAGATGTTCGGCGGCGTGTGGAGCCAGCACGGTGCCCAATGGCATCTCACGTGGACCGAAGCGGCGATCAAGGACTTCTATCTCAACAACGTCCTGATTCACGAACTCGGCCACGTGCTCGATACGCGGAACACGAACTCCGACGCCCGCGAACGCTACGCCATCTGGTTCGCCACCGAATACGGCTACCGCGCCAGCCGCGGAAGACGGTAGAATGATCGCAGTGCGATTGTGGTGGCCCAATCGTGCAACATCGATCGAGGGGCGCAAGGAGTGATGTGAGATGACGACTCTACTTGAACGGGCTGTCGCCGAAGCGGCAAAACTTTCTCCATCCGATCAAGACACCATCGCGTCTCGCTGGCTTGCTGAGATCGAGGACGAACAGGCTTGGACCGAGCGTTTTGCCGCGACGACGGACAATCAATGGGATCGCCTTGTTGATGAGGTTCGCCGGGACATTGCCTCGAGGGGAACGCATCCTCTCGAAGATGTTTTTCCGATCGACGCTTCGCAGCCATGAGATCTCTCGTGACGGCGGACTTCATCACGCGGCTTCGCCAACTCCCGGGCGAGGTCCGAGATCAAGCCACTCGGGCCTACGCGCTGTGGCAAGTGAACCCTTTTCACCCCAGTTTACAGTTCAAACGAGTTAGTCAGCGTCACCTCATCTTCTTGGCTCGGGTCGGATTGGGGTACCGAGCACTGGGACTGATGGAAGGCGACGTTATCAACTGGTTCTGGATCGGTCCACACGCCGAATACGATATACTGCTGGCTCGATTGTAATCCTGCCTGGAGCTCTCCATGCCTCGTTCGCGATCGCGTGCTGCTTGTTCAATGATCTTTGCGATTGGCTGCCTCATCGGTTGCAGTGGCGTGAATGGTGCCGCCTCGGCGCGGACGGCGTCGGAACCGGTACCGACCGCGGCCGCGATGTCATCTCAGGAGGAAAATTCCATGTCTGCTGATTCCACTGACAGTGCGAAATACAACCCGCTGACTCCGGCCGAGGAACGCGTCATCGTTCACGCGGGAACCGAGCGGCCGTTCGTCGGCGAATATACGGACAACAAAGAGTCGGGCACCTATGTCTGCCGACGTTGCAACGCCCCGCTGTATCGTTCAGAAGACAAGTTCGACAGCCACTGCGGTTGGCCGAGCTTTGACGATGAACTTCCGAACGCGGTTCGCAAGAAGACCGATCTGGATGGCGAACGGACGGAAATCCTCTGCAAAAACTGCGGCGGGCATCTCGGCCATGTGTTTACGGGGGAACGGATGACCGCCAAGAACACCCGGCATTGCGTGAACTCGATCTCGATGAAATTCTATGCGGAAGGGGCAAAGCTCCCGACCGTCATTGCCAAGAACGACGTGGAATGAGCAGCCCGTTGAAGTATTCGATTCTGTGTGCCACGGCCGTGTCGGCCGTGCGAATTGGCAAAGCGCTCTGAAAATCGCACGGCCGACACGGCCGTGGCACACAATCAATCTACAGGCTACCGCTGACGTGACGCGGATTGCGTCCGTATTGATCATCCAGTGCCGATCATTTCTGTTCGAGACAGTAAAGCGCTTTGTCGGATCGCAGGAACAGGCGGCCGTCGGTGGCGACCGGGGATGCGTGAAACAGGCTGCGGTCGTCCAGGTCGTTGGTGGCGAGCAGCTCAAACTTCGGCTTCGCGGCGACGACAAACGTTCGGCCGGAGCGACCGACATAGTACAAACGATCGTTGACCAACAGCGTCGATGCATAGATTTGATCCGCGCGAGGGACACGGGCCTCGTATACGATGTCCCCGGTTTTGGCATCAAGGCAATAGGCAATGCCGCTGGAATCGTTCATGAAGTAGAGCCGTCCTTCGTGCAACACGGGCGAGGAGACGTTCGAGCCTTTCTTGGCCGTCCACAATCGATGTGACGCGGTGACATCGCCCCTGCCGCCGGTGCGAATGGCGAAGGAAGCGACCCCACTTCGCCCCCCGAGACCGTAGATCACGCCCCCTTCTTCGACAATGCTGGGAACAATGTACCAGGTGATGTCGTTCGCGCAGGTCCAACGTTCCTGACCCGTCTGCGGATCGAGGCCGAGGACTTTGCCCTGCATGGCGACAATCAGTTCCGGTTCCCCGGCGGGATTGGCAACGACCACCGGCGTAGTCCAGGTTTCCCGGATCTTGCGGACTCGCCAACGCTCTTTTCCAGACGCCGCATCGAAAGCGATCACTGATTCACTCTCGACGGACGCATTCACAATCAGGAGGTCGTCGAACAGCACGGGCGACGCCGCCGAACCCCAGCCGTGCAAACCGTCCCCCACATCGGCCTGCCAGAGTTGTTTTCCTTGGTGATCGAAGGCAAAGACGCCCGATTTTCCAAAGAAGCAGTAGATGCGCTGGTCATCGACGACGGGGGTACTTGAGGCATAGCCGTGGCCATCGCGAATGCGGTCCTGTTCGGGCAGCGCGGGTTGGACCGGCGTATTCCAACGGAGTTCACCCGTCTTGCGGTCGAGTGCAATCAGATGCCGTCGCAGGTCGGCCGGTTCGCCCATGTCTGCCCCGGGGACGTTGTAGCCGGAGTAGCCGGTGATCAGAATCTGCTGGCCATGAAAGACGGGGCTCGATGTTCCCGGACCGGGGAGGTGAATCTTCCAGGCCAAGTTGTCTGTCGCAGTCCAGGTTGTCGGCACGCCGGATTCCGTGCTCACCCCGGCGGTATCCGGACCACGAAACTGATTCCAATCGGCCGCCGAAGCCATGGAAACGAGGGAGCACAAAACAACCATCACACGCGGAAGCAGGCACAGTGACATCGATTTGGTCCTTCCTGAAGGGACGGACATCATCGCCATTTCCTGCAGAATTCGCGAGTCTTGTAGGTCAGGCTGTTCACTGATGGGAGTGGGCCAACCAAACTAACCAAACCCGAACCCACCTTCGTCTATCGGTGTCTCGGTCGGTTGTGCTAACATGCGTTTCGCGGGGCTGCGGTCGAGCGCGTCGACCGGTGAGCAGGATGCGGTGCGGCCCCCATTTCTATAGCGGCGATGGCGATGAGTGCGGGTGGTGTGCGGGAACGGGTGGTGCGGCGTAAGTCCGCGGTTCCGAAAGTGTCCCCCTCAGTTGTGCCCGAGGTCACGGATTCGCCTCCACTCCGCCGCGATCTGGCGATGAGCGTCGGTGATGGCACCGCGTTCGGCATGATGGTCGGCATCGGCGAAACGTACGTCCCCGCCTTTATGCTTTTTGTCGGCATGGGCGAAGTCTTCGCGGGGTTGATTACGACAATCCCATTGATGATCGGCAGTCTTCTCCAGTTGATTTCGCCGTGGGCGGTCCAGAAGCTGGGCTCACATCGCCGGTGGGTGGTGATCTGTGCCGGCTTGCAGGGACTCTGTTTTCTGCCCCTGTTGACGGCGGCCCTGGTCCGCACAATTCCACCTTGGTTCGCGATGTTCGTCGCCGCGATTTATTGGGGATCGGGGCTGGGGACCGGACCGGCGTGGAACACCTGGCAAGGAACGGTTGTCCCGCGTTCGATCCGCACTCACTTTTTCGCCCGACGGGCGCGACTCCAGCAGATTGCGACACTCATCGGCTTCGTCAGTGGTGGGTTTGCGCTGGAATACGGCCGGCGTTCGGAATCGGCGTCGACGCAAGCCTACATCTTTGCGGGACTCTTCGCGACGGCGGCGATTTGTCGCCTGCTGTCGACCGCGTGCCTGGCATCGCAAAGTGAACCCACTCCCATCCCCGCGGGAGTGCGTTGGCTGTCGTGGAGAGAAACCTGGCAACGGGCTTCCAGCGGATCGACCGGACGGCTGCTGTTATTTGCGGTCGCGATGCAGTCGGCGGTGTATATCTCCGGGCCGTTTTTCAATCCGTACATTCTGAAAGTGCTGAATTTCAGCTACGCTGAGTACGCCACGATCTTGGGCGCGTCATTCGTGGCCAAGTTTCTGTTATTGCCCTTCTGGGGGAAACTCGCTCACAAAGTGGGAGCGCAGCGGCTGCTCTGGGCCGGGGCCATCGGCCTGATTCCGCTGGCGAGCGGTTGGAATGTCAGTTCGGATTTCATGTGGTTGCTGATCTTGCAACTCTTCGCTGGAGCGGCGTGGGGAGCGTACGAACTGGCTCTCGTGCTGTTGTTCTTCGAGACCATTCCCGAGCGGGAACGGACGAGCGTGCTGACGTTGTACAATGTCGCCAACTCCGCGGCGATCCTCTTCGGCTCGGCGATCGGGGCGATCATTCTCAAATGGGGAGCGGTCTCCGCCGAGTCATACCACTGGGTGTATGCCGCATCATCGTTCGTTCGGATCTTGGCCGTGATCCAGTTGGCTGTGTTCCGCCCGACGGACAGTAGTGGAAACGATCAACGTCGTGGTGACGAAGAAGCGGCATTCCAACCCATGCTGTGTCAGCCGAACATGGGATCGATGGATCAACCCGTGCTGTCGAGCAGCAGCGCCAGCGATATTCGCGCGAGTGCGTGATGGGAAGTATGCCACACCTCACTCGGATAGTGGAAATCCGTCAGCTAACAAAAAAGCCCCGCAGGGGGAACCTGCGGAGCCGGAAGGCACCATGCGTCAGGGAGTGAATAAATGGGGATGAGGACGACGACCCTTCAATACGCATGGAACAACTTCGGGCCCGGCCTGCGCCCGATGATCACACATAGAGGAAATGCCGTGCCAGAAGCGTTTCTTACGGAAGCGGCCGATTTGACCGGAAAATCGTGATTTCCTGGAAGTCACGGTGAGTTCGAGCGTTGCAATTCGCTCCATCAGACGATGAGTGGCTCATTTTAATGCAGGTCCGGAGAATTGGACGCCCTCGATGTTGAGCGCTCAGTCGAAGCGATAAGATGACGCACGGTGTGCCATTGTTCTCTGTCGCGCACGAGCTTCCTTTCCTCAACATCAGGTCGCCGCCAGAAAATGAACGTGGAGTGGATTGCCGGCGGCGTCGCAGCCACGTTCGTTTCCGCCATCGCGGCCTGGTGGCTGGAACGCCTCGTCGACAGCGAACGGGCGCTGCTGGGTCTCACAACAACCACGCCGTCCGTCCGACGACTCCGACCCTTTGTTGTCACCGCGGGTTCCGTGGCATTGATGCTCGGGCTCGCCTACGCCGAAGTCGTCGGACAGTGCCTCGCGACTCCCGAAGTTCAACCGGAACCGCATCACATCCTGTACCGCGTCGTTTTTCACTGCGGATTGATTCTGTTCCTCGTTCTCGGAACCGCAATTGATTTCGATTGTTACCTCCTGCCCGATCAGATCACGATCCCGGGCATGATCTGGGGCGTCGGGGGGGCCGTCCTCATTGCCGACCTGCAAATTGCGCATTTGTGGGTCGATTGGGGCATGGCGATCCCGCAACTCACGGGCCCCTACATCCCCGCGTGGTACGATCAGCACCGCGTCTGGCATGCACTGGCCTGGAGCACTGCGGGATTGCTGACAGGTGGGGTCTTCACGGCCATCGTGCGATCCGTCAGCAGTCGCATTCTCGGCCAGGAGGCGATGGGTTTCGGCGATGTCACCCTGATGGCCATGATTGGCAGCGTGATCGGCTGGCAGGCCGTCCTGGCGACGTTCGCCATCGCCCCGCTGACGGGAGTGCTGATCGCCCTCGCCGGCTACGTGATTCTCGGCAAAACCTACATCCCATACGGCCCGTGTCTGGCCGCTGCCGCGATTCTCGTCCTCTTCGGATGGTCCAGAATCTGGGAACAAACCCGGATGTTCTTCAGTGACCCGGTCGCTATCGCCATCATCCTCGGCAGCGCCCTCGCTGCGCTGGTGATTCTGCTCGGCGCGATCCGTCTGTATCGCGCGATTCCGACGCGGTCGGCGTGACAATCCCGTCCGTCGATCCGCTGCCCCATCGGGACTGAGCTAGGATTTCTGTATCCAAGACAGCCAATCGTTATGGGGAATTGTGGCGTGAATTGCTCGAAGTGTGGATCGCCGCTGGATTTGCGACCATTTGCCGACCGTTCCCGGTGCGCATACTGCGGGGGCGTTGAAATTCATGCGGGACACGAACGCGGGTTGGATCGGCTCGTCTGGAGCGATGAATCCCTCGAAACAGCGTGTCCCCGTTGTGACCATCCGCTGGTCCGTGCGACCGTCGATGGCAACACGGCCGCGGCCTGTACCGAGTGTCATGGCGTGCTTTTATCGAACCACGTCTTTGGTGCCGTGGTGCAACAGCGCCGGGCGGGTTTTCAAGGGGCTGAACCGCCGCCGCGACCGGTCGACCGTGAGCAATTACATCAGACAGTCCCCTGTCCCGGTTGCGACAAGAGCATGGAGACGCACATCTACGCCGGCCCCGGCTGCCAGGTTATCGACTCGTGCGCAGCATGTCACTTGGTCTGGATCGATTCCGGCGAACTGACCGCAATCGAACGCGCTCCCGGCCGTCGTTGATCGACGCTCTATTTGCGAAGGATGTCATCGATCGTGGGGGCAGGTTTCTTCGGCAGTTCAAACGTCACCCCCGGCAGAATGACATAGAGGCATCCCGGCGGAAGATCGGCGGCGAGTTTGTAACCGGGCTGAACTTTGATTGTCGCGTCTTTTTTGAACACGTAGCCCTGATTGATTTCCTCACCCTGAAAAACAGGCCCTTTGAGGGGCTGAATTTCCAGCAGCACAGCGACCTTGCCATCGCCGAGGTACATTTTCGGCGACGCGACGGACGAATTGTCGGTCTGGAGTTTCACCGTGAATCGCCCCCGCGCCTCGACGTACAACAAAGTGGCATCCTCGCCGGGCAGGCGGACCTGCATCACTCCGCCATCAACCGTGTCGGCACTCATGACAGGCGACGGACTGGAAAGGCACATTGCAGCCAGCAAGGTGAAAGTCAGTCCTTGCATGGTCGTCCCTCCTTGATGTTTTATGGGTTGGTTTTTGAATGCCAGATCGAATGCAATTGGTGTCCCGCGAGTTCTTTCAATTCCAACGATCCATCCTGCACGGTGATTGATACACCCAGTTCGGTTGCCGCCGGGATCACCGGCCACGGGACATACGTCAGGCCATCGCTCGCCCAGATGGTCAGCAGCGTGCGGTCAACGATAACAATCATCCGTTGCTCACCGTTCACCAGCGGAGCCGGAACACGATGATTGCCGATCGCGAGCTCCTGCTTTGCGGCATCGTAGACAACGTCGATCCCGCGGATCCGGATCACAACCCGGCTTTCGCTTTCCGGGCGAAAGGCCGCGCGAATTTCGAGTAACTCGCCTTTCAGATCGCCGACGGAATGACTTTTCCCAGCCGATAGTTTTAACCCGTCGGCGCGAACCGAGTAGTTGCCGCGAAGGGTTTTCATCTCAATCGGCTGCCATCGCAATCGCGGCCCTTCCGCCGTGCTGCGTAAACTCAGTTCACACGGAATGGTTTGCAACTGGTTGAACGGCATCTTCGGCGACGGAGCCTGGCCCCAGCCGACTTGAATCCGCCGACCATCCGGCACATCGCTGTAAGTCTGCGCGGCATAGAAACCTCGCCCGCGGTGCCCCGGCAGTTTTGGTGTTTCCGGCGTGAATTTTTCGCCGTCAAACTTGCCGACCAGGTATTCGCTGCTCGCGGCCGTCAGCACCCATTTCTCGTTCGTTTTGTCGCCATCCACCGGAAGGGAAAACAGGTCCGGACACTCGAACAATCCCGGCGTCTGGCTGCGGAATGTCCAGTCTTTCAGATTCTTCGACGTGAAGAACTGAATCGTATGTTCGGTCTTCGGTGCGTTCGGACCGTCTCCCTCCTGCTTCGGCCGAGGAACTTCCACGTACAAAGTCATCACCCATTGCTGTGACGGTTCATGCCAGAGCACTTTGGGATCGCGATTGCCCGGCGTGACCTGCTTGATGATCGGATTGCCGGCGTATTTGGTGAAGGTGCGGCCGTCGAGGCTGTAGGCCAGGCATTGCGTCGTGGGATTTCCTGCTGCCGTGTAGAACAACAGCATCGGTGATTGACCGTCTTCCCCAAGGCCGCTGTGATTCTTCCAATCGATGACGGCGCTGCCGCTGAACATCGGCCCCATGTCGTCGGGATAGAGTGCCTCGCCGTGTTCCTGCCAATGGACGAGATCGCGGCTGGTGGCATGTCCCCAATGCATGTTCCCCCAGTTCCAGCCGTAGGGGTTGTGCTGATAGAACAGGTGATACTCGCCGCGGTAGAAGACCAGCCCATTCGGGTCGTTCACCCAGCCGCGCTGGGACGAGAACTGCAACTGCGGCCGCAAGGCTTCGTGATAGAGGTTCTCGCTGTCGCGGAGCATGTCACTCTGCGGTAGCTGTTCCAGTGCCGTCGAGCCTTCCGGCAGGACATCCGCTACGACATGCAGCGCTTTGCCCTTCCACACGGAAACATCGAGCGGTGCCCACCAGTCGGGCTCCGCATCGGCCAGTTCGATGTCGAATCGCCTCACCACGGCTCCATCCACCGACACCGTCACCATGCGCGGTTTTGCCCCCGTTTTTACGGGAAAATGCAACCATTTCTTTTCGGCGGTGACATCCCTGGTGACGTTTTTGACCAGCACCGGAGGCGGCACCGCGATGGCAATCTCACCACGGTCATCGGTCTGCACGATCTGGTCGACATTGATATGCCCCCACCCCCCCGTCCGGTTGTCGACGATCTGAAGGACTACTTCACGACCCATCAACTCGGCGACATCCCACGCCAGCGGTGCGAGCCGTTCACTTCCCCCGGCAATCGTATTCGGGCCGGTCGCTGTGCGGACGGTCTTGCCATCGAACACGAGATTTAGGCAAGTTTCATCGGCCCATCCACCACCACCGATCAGAAAGGTAATGAACTTCCGCTCGATCCTGAACGTCGGCGAGGTGAGTGTTCCCACCGCCCCGTCACCGTCGAGAAACGAGTTCACCAATCCCTTGCCGAGAAAGCCTTCGACGGGCATCTGCCCCGGCAGCGTCCCCGCCGCAGGTTTGGAGCCGAACGCCGTTCCCACGGCCTTCCAGTCCCCGTAGTCGGAACCTTCAAAATCAGCCAGAACCTTCGGCGTTGTTTGCGCCGACGCTGATGCCACCCAACATGACATCAATCCCGCGTAGACGATCCCAACAACATAGCGCATGATCGCATCCTGGTGATGAACTCTCTGGATGGAAACTCCCGGAGTGGCACGATACTCCGAGGCCTTCTCATTGACGAGAGCACACTGAAGATCGCATCCTTCTCGACTCAAAGTGGAGGTAGGAGCCTGCCGAGGAGACCAACCACGCAGTTCGATCCGGAAATCCGGCTGTAAACATTCGCGCTCACGATTCGGGCATCAGAGCGATCTATTTCGATTATTGATGCGTTCACCAATATTTTCTTTCGGGAGGCAATTGACTGGTCGAACCTAATGAACGTCGACCGAAACTCGAGCTGCCGATCGGCGTTTCGCGTCTGCATGCCTGATTCTTGCGTTCGCCGATGTCGATTTGTGGTATGGATGCTCCAGAGCAAGATGGACCTTCCTCATTTTGTGCCTGCCTGCGAATTGATCGGTTGAAGCGATGCAAGAAGTCATTGTCGGACGACAGCCCATTTTCAATCGGGACCGCGATGTCGTGGCCTATGAGCTTTTTGTTCAGAAGCAATGCCGAGAATCAGGCTCACGTGATTGACGGCGATGTCGCTACCGGACAGGTACTGCTCAACGCACTGGTGGAAATCGGTCTCGACAATCTTGTCGGCAGCCGGTTGGCATATATCAATTTCACGCGCCGGTTTCTGATGGACGAAAATCTGCTGCCGCCCGACAAATCGCGGATCGTCCTTGAAGTTCTGGAGGACATTGAACCCGATGACGAGTTTGTCGCCGCGCTGGAGCGAGTCTCGCTGGCCGGATACCGCATCGCGCTCGATGACTTCGTGTTTGCCGAGAAGTACCGTCCTCTCGTCAAACTGGCGAACACAGTTAAACTCGATGTCCGCATGCTAGGACGAAAGCAGTTGCAGGAAAACGTGAAAGTCCTGCGCGATCTCGGCGTGAAGGAGCTCCTCGCCGAGAAAGTCGAAACTCTGGATGAATTCGAGTTCTGCAAAGGGCTCGGCATCGACCTGTTCCAGGGGTATTTTCTCTCCAAGCCGAAAATCATCAGCGGCAAAACGGTTCCCAGCAACCGGATGGTCACCTTGCAACTCCTCGCCCAGTTGCAGGATCCCAAGGTCCGGTTGGACCAGTTGGAAACGATCATCGGCCGCGATGTCACGCTCTGTTTCAAACTGCTACAAAGTGTGAATTCATCGGCGATGGGATTGCGTCGCAAAGTGGAATCCATCCGGCAGGCGATCATGCTGCTCGGTTTCGATCGGCTGCGGATGCTCGTTTCGCTCATCAGTCTGAGCGGTTTTACCGAGGCTCCCAAAGCGATGATGGCCACGGCCCTCATCCGAGCAAAGATGTGCGAATTACTCGGCGTGGAATTGAAGCGCGAGGATTCCAGTTCCTTCTACTTGGCAGGTCTGTTTTCGCTGCTGGAGGTTCTGCTGGGAAGACCGTTGGCGGAAGTCGTTGGTGCCCTCAATTTAACGGATGATGTCAAGGAAGCCATTCTCAATCACGAGGGCCTGATTGGCGATGCCCTCCGCTGTGTGATCGCTGTCGAACGCGTGGAATGGGACGGGACCGGTGCCCTTGGTCTGACTCCGGATCAAATCCAGCAGGCGTACTTCAAAGCGATCGCCGCCGCCGATCAAAGCCAAGCCGCGGTGAGCGAAACGGCGAGCACATAAAACATCGAATCTTCATTTGGTGACGCCGGTTCTCTGCTCTCCCGAAAAAGCGATGAGTGACTTGTCGAATTCCCGCTTTCCCTTTCGACTATTCCATAGAGTCGAGCCAATTCGACAGATTGAACCCATCAGCCCAGGAGAATTTCATCATGTCTGGCACAACCGGAACCGTCCGTCTGCACCGCGTCTTTAGTGCCCCGCCGGAACGCGTTTACCGTGCATTCCTGGATCCGGAAGCGATGGTCAAGTGGTTGCCGCCCAACGGCTTCACGGCCAAGGTGCATCAGATGGATGCGAAAGTTGGCGGCACCTACAAGATGTCGTTCACAAACTTCGGCACCGGGCGTGTCCACACGTTCGGCGGAAAGTATCTCGAACTGAAGCCGGGCGAACTGCTGCGGTACGTCGACAAGTTCGACGATCCCAATCTGCCGGGCGAAATGACGGTGACCGTGACGCTGAAAAAGGTCTCGTGCGGCACCGACATCCAGATCGTCCAGGAAGGCATCCCCGCCGCCATCCCCGCCGAAGGCTGCTACCTCGGTTGGCAGGACTCCCTCAACCAACTCGCCGCCATCGTCCAACCCGAAATCCCCGATGGGGCGTGATGCAGCAACGATTCCGCACCGGGTGGCTCAGATGGCTTCGCCATCTGGGGCGGCAAAGCCGCAAAGAGGTTCTGTTACAGCGGGTTCAAGGGCGTTACCGCTCAGTAATTCGGACAGTGATCCTGATGGATAGGGGTAGGAAGGACCGATTGGGTTCGGTCCCTCCTCCCTCCGAACCGGACTGGCAGATCTCCTGCATCCGGCTCTCCAGTTGATGGTTTACCTTCGTGAGGATTGACGGACCGCGGCATGGG